>NZ_JADOEQ010000001.1 GCF_016745255.1 Enterococcus sp. BWR-S5
ACACCAGTGTGGTGGCGATAGCGAGAAGGATACACCTGTTCCCATGCCGAACACAGAAGTTAAGCTTCTTAGCGCCGATTGTAGTGAGGGGTTTCCCCTTGTGAGAGTAGGACGCCGCCGCGCGATTGTTGTAATTATGGAGGTTTAGCTCAGCTGGGAGAGCACCTGCCTTACAAGCAGGGGGTCAGCGGTTCGATCCCGTTAACCTCCATATGAGTCGTTAGCTCAGTTGGTAGAGCATCTGACTTTTAATCAGAGGGTCACAGGTTCGAGCCCTGTACGACTCATAACATGCGGGTGTGGCGGAATTGGCAGACGCACTAGATTTAGGATCTAGCGCCTTACGGCGTGGGGGTTCAAGTCCCTTCACCCGCATAGAAGCCGGCTTAGCTCAGTTGGTAGAGCATCTGATTTGTAATCAGAGGGTCGAGGGTTCAAGTCCTTTAGCCGGCATAGAAATGCGGAAATAGCTCAGTGGTAGAGCACCACCTTGCCAAGGTGGGGGTCGCGGGTTCGAACCCCGTTTTCCGCTTTCGGCAACCTAGCCGGGGTGGCGGAACTGGCAGACGCACAGGACTTAAAATCCTGCGGTGAGTGATCACCGTACCGGTTCGATTCCGGTCCTCGGCATGAGAATAACTTGCACCCATAGCTCAACTGGATAGAGTGTTTGACTACGAATCAAAAGGTTAGGGGTTCGACTCCCTTTGGGTGCATTAGGTTTATACGGGAAGTAGCTCAGCTTGGTAGAGCACTTGGTTTGGGACCAAGGGGTCGCAGGTTCGAATCCTGTCTTCCCGATTTTAATTTGTGATTTGGGGCCTTAGCTCAGCTGGGAGAGCGCCTGCTTTGCACGCAGGAGGTCAGCGGTTCGATCCCGCTAGGCTCCATTTTCATATTTTCGCGGCGTAGCTCAGCTGGCTAGAGCGTCCGGTTCATACCCGGGAGGTCGGGGGTTCGATCCCCTCTGCCGCGATTGTTTTGCTTAGAGCCAGGACCTTTAGCTCAGTTGGTTAGAGCAGACGGCTCATAACCGTCCGGTCGTAGGTTCGAGTCCTACAAGGTCCATCGTGACATTGTAATAGATTAGACTATCAGCTATTATGGAGGATTACCCAAGTCCGGCTGAAGGGAACGGTCTTGAAAACCGTCAGGTGTGTAAAAGCACGCAAGGGTTCGAATCCCTTATCCTCCTTTTTAAAATTATCGCGGGGTGGAGCAGTCAGGTAGCTCGTCGGGCTCATAACCCGAAGGTCGTAGGTTCAAATCCTGCCCCCGCAATTGAAATAAGAATAAAGGTTCCGTGGTGTAGGGGTTAACATGCCTGCCTGTCACGCAGGAGATCGCGGGTTCGATTCCCGTCGGAACCGTTTTGGCTCGGTAGCTCAGTTGGTAGAGCAATGGATTGAAGCTCCATGTGTCGGCAGTTCGATTCTGTCCCGCGCCATTTCCATTTATGCGGGTGTAGTTTAGTGGTAAAACCACAGCCTTCCAAGCTGTTGTCGCGAGTTCGATTCTCGTCACCCGCTTTAATGGGCCTATAGCTCAGCTGGTTAGAGCGCACGCCTGATAAGCGTGAGGTCGATGGTTCGAGTCCATTTAGGCCCATTGGGGAAGTACTCAAGTGGCTGAAGAGGCGCCCCTGCTAAGGGTGTAGGTCGGGAAACCGGCGCGAGGGTTCAAATCCCTCCTTCTCCGTTTCATGGCCCGTTGGTCAAGTGGTTAAGACACCGCCCTTTCACGGCGGTAACACGGGTTCGAATCCCGTACGGGTCATAGCATTAACTTACCAGCATGGAGGATTACCCAAGTCCGGCTGAAGGGAACGGTCTTGAAAACCGTCAGGTGTGTAAAAGCACGCAAGGGTTCGAATCCCTTATCCTCCTTTTTAAAATTATCGCGGGGTGGAGCAGTCAGGTAGCTCGTCGGGCTCATAACCCGAAGGTCGTAGGTTCAAATCCTGCCCCCGCAATTGAGGTTGTGAAAAAAGCGTTTAGCTCTGAGAAATAAGTAGGAGTTATCGAAAATCGCACTTCGGTTTTCAGAAAACTGCAGCTTATTTCCGAGAGAGTTGCTTTTGGAACACCGTTCGTCTTCTGAAAAGAATAAAGGTTCCGTGGTGTAGGGGTTAACATGCCTGCCTGTCACGCAGGAGATCGCGGGTTCGATTCCCGTCGGAACCGTCCTTTTTACTGCGGGTGTAGTTTAGTGGTAAAACCACAGCCTTCCAAGCTGTTGTCGCGAGTTCGATTCTCGTCACCCGCTTTTTTTATGGGCCTATAGCTCAGCTGGTTAGAGCGCACGCCTGATAAGCGTGAGGTCGATGGTTCGAGTCCATTTAGGCCCATTGAAATACTTTTTATGATTGGCCCGTTGGTCAAGTGGTTAAGACACCGCCCTTTCACGGCGGTAACACGGGTTCGAGTCCCGTACGGGTCATAAGCGGTATAGTTACCGCTTTTTCATTTATTTTTATTGAAAGCGTTGACAAATCTATACCCATCATGTAATCTATTGGTATAGACGGTGCACAATTGAATAGTGTTGGATAGTGATTGTTTAAGTACAAGCTAAACCTAGTTATTTCAAAGGAGATGAATTATCGTCTTTTTTGAAGTGGTTAGGTTTTTTTTTGAATAAACGAGTAAAATAAGTATTTGTTTTATTCAGAATGGGGGAAAACATGTTAATTCATAAGATACTTAACAATAATGTAATCATCACTGTTGATGAACATGATCGTGAATTGATTGTGATGGGAAAGGGCTTGGGGTTTAGAAAAAAGCCCGGTGATTTCATTTCCAAGGACAATGTTGACAAGGTCTACCAGCTGACAAATGAGAAAATTTCCCTACAGTTTCAAGAGTTGCTGGAAGACTTACCAATGGAATATTTGGAGATATCCGATGAAATTATTGAGTATGCCAAGAAGGAAATCAATGAGAACCTGAATGAAACGATTTATATATCATTGACGGATCACTTGCATACAGCAATCGAGCGTGTCAAAAAGAATGTCGAAGTCAAAAATGTTTTGTTGTGGGATATCAAACGGTTTTTCCCTGATGAGTTTAAGGTTGGTATGATGGCTATCCAAAAAGTGAAAGAAAGATACGATGTGGAGCTGTCGGAGGATGAGGCTGGATTTATTGCATTACATATTGTGAATGCACAGCAGGATGGCGATGGATCAGGAAACACTTATGAGATTACAAAGATTATGCAGGAAATTATGAATATTATTAAATATTATTTTAAAATCTCATTTGATGAAAGCTCGGTCTATTTCTATCGTTTTACGACACATTTAAAATTTTTTGCCTATCGGATGCTTTCTAAAGGTCAATCTGAGGATGAGACCGATCAGGAATTATTGGAAATCATTAAAACTAAGTATCAAAATGCCTACAACTGTATTGAAAAAATCGACAAGTATCTAATTGCTGCTTATGACTATAAAATCTCGAATGATGAAAAGCTTTATCTGACTATTCATATTGCACGTTTAGTCATTAAAAATAGTTAAAATCTAATCAACCGAAGGAGGGACGAGGTACACCAAGAGAATACCCCTGCGATACCAAAATGGTATGGCTTTGGATCGTGACATTAAGTTGGCGAAACCTCTAAATAAAAAATACACATAAATTTGGAGGAAAAAACAATGGGTAAATATGATGAATTAGCAAAAAATATTGTAAAAGAAGTCGGAGGTAAAGATAACATCAATTCTTTGACGAACTGTATCACGCGTCTTCGTTTTAAACTGAAGGACGAGGGCAAAGCCAATACAGAAGTCTTAAAGAATATGGATGGTATCGTTACGGTAATGCAGGCTGGTGGACAATACCAAGTAGTTATTGGAAACCATGTTCCCGATGTACGTAAAGCGGTAGATGAAGTGATAGGAGTTTTGGAACCGGTGGCTAATGATGGCCCCAAAGGCAATTTATTCGATCGATTTGTAGATATGATCTCATCCATTTTTCAACCAATTCTTGCTCCTTTGTCTGCTGCCGGTATGTTAAAAGGTGTGAATGCTGTTTTAGCATTTGCCTTGGGAGCTACTTATTCAGCTGGTCCGACGTATGCAGTTTTCAATGCAATGGGTGATGGATTATTCCTATTCTTACCAATCTTTATTGGTTACACAGCAATGAAGAAGTTTGGTGGATCCCCGTTCTTAGGAATGATGATTGCTTCCAGTTTGGTTTATACAGGATTTATTGACGGATCAGCGACGGCTGCTTTTGCTGAAAGCGGGGGATTGAATTTCTTTGGTATCCCGTTCTCTATTCCAACTGCTGGTTATGGTTCAACAGTAATGCCGATTATTGCTTCCACAGCGTTTGCGGCGTTACTTGAGAAACAGTTACGGAAAGTTATTCCAGATGTAGTGAAGCTTTTCTTGGTTCCGTTTTTTGCAGCGTTGATTACAGTGCCGTTGACTTTCTTGGTAATTGGTCCAATTATGAATGTTGTGTCTGATGCTTTAGGAAATGGTTTAATTGCGTTGCAAGGCTTCAGTCCGATTCTATTTGGTGCTATTCTTGGTTTCTCTTGGCAAATTCTCGTTATGTTCGGTATGCACTGGGCGCTCATTCCGTTTGTTATTATTGCGTTGTCTCAAGGTCAACCAACACAGCTTCTAGTAGCTTCAGGTGGTGTATCCTTTGCGCAAACAGGTGCGGTTCTTGCAGTAATGTTGAAAACAAAGAACGCGAAGCTGAAAGAACTATCTATTCCAGCATTTATTTCAGGTATCTTTGGTGTAACTGAACCGGCTATCTACGGTATTACTTTACCGAAAAAGAAACCTTTCTGGGCTTCTTGTGTAATCGGTGGTATAACAGGTGCAATCGCTATGAGTTTAGGTATTACAGCATACCAAATGGGTGGTTTAGGTATCTTTAGATATACAGGTCAAATTTCTCCGGATGGAGATATCAAATTTGCAATTTGGAGCATGATTTTGGATGCTGTTGCATTTATTGCTGGTTTTGCATTAGCTTATGCTATTGGATTTAAGGATGATGAAGATGTATCAGCACCAATGTCAAAAGAAGAAGCGAAGCTTGCAGCAACAGGTCAACAAAACAAAATTGGTAAAGATGAAGTAGCTTCTCCGGTTAAGGGGTCTGTATTACCATTAAGTCAGTGTAAAGACCAAGCCTTTGCACAAGGTGCATTAGGTAAAGGTGTACTGATTGAACCAACAGAAGGTATCGTTAGAGCACCATTTGATGGAACTGTCATGACATTGTTCCCAACAAAACATGCGATTGGTCTGATTTCTGATCAGGGGATGGAGCTATTAATTCACATTGGTATGGATACAGTTCAATTAGAAGGTAAGCATTTTGAAGCAAAAGTAGCACAGGGCGACAAAGTGAAAAAAGGTGACGTATTAGTAACCTTTGATATTGAAGCGATTAAAGCAGCTGGATTTAGTGTAGAGACTCCGGTAATTATTACAAATACAGGGGACTATCTGGATATCGTTGAAACACAGAACGGAAAAGTAACTTCAGATGATACACTGATTACAGCCTTAGCTTAATCATATAAAGTTATTAAAATTAAGAATGACAGCTCTCGACAACTGAGGATGAGAGGCAGTGAGTTACTTGCTTTTATCCTTGGTTGACGGGAACGAATCATTTTTACAGTAGGAGAGGATTTTGTAGATGGCATTTAGAAAAGACTTTTTATGGGGCGGCGCAACAGCAGCCAATCAATGTGAAGGCGGATATAACGAAGGCGGACGTGGACTTGCGAATGTAGACGTTGTTCCTATTGGAAAAGATAGATTCCCGATCATTGCCGGAAAGATGAAAATGTTTGATTTTGATGACGAGCACTTCTATCCTGCGAAAGAAGCAATTGACATGTACCATCGTTATAAAGAAGATATTGCTTTATTTGGTGAAATGGGCTTCAAGACTTATCGTTTATCTATTGCATGGACAAGAATTTTTCCAAATGGAGACGAAGCTGAGCCGAATGAAGATGGCTTGAAATTCTATGAAGACCTATTTAAGGAATGCCGTAAATATGGTATTGAGCCATTGGTAACAATCACTCACTTTGATTGTCCAATGCACCTGATTAAAAAATATGGCGCATGGCGTAGTAGAGAGCTTGTTGGTTTCTATGAAAACTTATGTCGTGTGATTTTCAACCGCTATAAAGGGCTGGTTAAGTATTGGTTGACATTTAATGAAATCAATATGATTTTGCATGCACCATTTATGGGCGCGGGTCTTTACTTTGAAGAAGGCGACAATGAAGAACAAGTGAAATTCCAAGCAGCGCACCATGAACTGGTGGCGAGTGCGGTTGCAACAAAAATTGCACATGAAGTAGATCCGGAAAACCAAGTGGGCTGTATGTTAGCTGCAGGAAACTACTACCCTTACACATGTAAACCAGAAGATGTGTGGGCTGGAAAACAAGACGACCGAGAAAACTATTTCTTTATTGATGTGCAATCAAGAGGAGAATATCCTGCGTATGCACTAAAAGAAATGGAACGTAAAGGCATCGAAATCAAGATGGAGGAAGGCGATAAAGAGTTACTGAAGGCTCATACAGTAGACTTCATTTCATTCTCTTATTACTCTTCTCGTGTTGCAACAACGGATCCGGAATTGTTGGAGCAAACAGCTGGGAATATCTTTGCTTCTGTAAAGAACCCATACTTGGAAGCAAGTGAGTGGGGCTGGCAAATTGATCCTCTGGGCTTGAGAATCACAATGAACGATTTATATGATCGTTATCAAAAACCATTGTTTATTGTTGAAAATGGTTTAGGTGCGGTAGATACACCAGATGAAAATGGTTATGTAGAAGATGACTATAGAATCGAGTATATTGCAGCCCATCTCCAAGCGATGAAGGATGCTGTAGAACAAGACGGTGTTGATCTGTTAGGCTATACAACTTGGGGCTGTATCGATTTAGTTAGTGCCGGTACTGGTGAAATGAAGAAACGCTATGGCTTTATTTATGTCGATCGTGACAATGATGGCAATGGAACATTGAAACGTACCAAGAAAAAATCATTTGACTGGTATAAAAAAGTTATTGCCTCTAATGGTGAAGACTTAAGCGTATAGATTTCATTGAATAGTCTATTACATGATGTCTTTTAAGTTGTTTACTAAAGATGCGTCAGGTAAAAGATATTTGCTGGAATCTAGGAACAAAAAAATAGAATAAAAGGCTGAGACGATTTCGGATGTTGATTTCAGCCTTTTAGTTTTGATGGAATGAAACCGATTTATATTTTACTTTTTTATAAAAAAACATTTCCTATTGAGTGGTATGGTTTGATAGACCTAATCGTAAAGGAATTTAGAAGGAGACGAAAACATGGCATTTCCAAAAGATTTTTTATGGGGCGGAGCTACGGCAGCCAATCAATATGAAGGTGGTTATTTATCTGGGGGAAAAGGTCTCAGCACATTAGATGCGATTACCGGGGGAAGCCACACTGAGCCGCGAATGATTACTTACAAGACAAAAGATGGCGCTATTGCGTCCTGTACAAGAGAGCAGGCGCTGCCTGAGGGAGCAACTGGTTATATCGATCCGGAAAGATATTATCCAAGTCATGTAGCGACTGATTTTTATGGTCATTACAAAGAGGATATTGCCCTATTTGCTGAAATGGGCTACAAATGCTTTAGAATGTCGATTGCCTGGTCACGAATTTGTCCAAAAGGAACAGAAGAAATCAATGAAGAAGGCTTGAAATTCTACGATGACGTATTCGATGAGCTATTAAAGCATGGTATCGAACCCGTTGTAACGATTAATCATTTTGATATTCCAATGTATTTAGCAGATGAGCTGGATGGCTGGTCCAATAGAAAAGTAATTGATTATTTTCTGTTTTTCTGTGAAACCCTATTTAAACGTTATAAAGATAAAGTAAAGTATTGGATGACGTTCAATGAAATTAATTTCCTGAGAAGCTGGACACAGATTGGTATCCACAATAATGACCGCCAGTCAAAATATCAAGCAGCACATCATTTGTTTGTTGCCAGTGGGAAGGCTGTAAAATTAGGACATGAAATCAATCCTGATTTCCAAATTGGGATGATGGTTGCCTACATTCCAAGCTATCCTATGACTTGCCGTCCGGAAGATGTCATGGAAGCTTTGCAATTCAATCGCGAGCAGGAATTTTATATTGATGTTCAAGTGAAGGGCTATTACCCTGCACATAAACTGAAAGAATTTGAACGTGATGGAATTGTTATTAAGACTGAGCCGGGAGACGCTGAAATTATTAAAGAAGGAACAGTAGATTATATTGGCTTCAGCTACTATATGTCTACGGTTTCAAGTGCAGATCCGAAAGATGTAAAATATGTAGGCGGCAATCAAATGCCAGCTGTTAAAAATCCATATTTGGAAGAATCCGACTGGGGTTGGGCAGTTGATCCGTTGGGACTGAGAATCTCATTAAGCAGTTTATATGACCGTTACAATGTTCCGTTATTCGTAGTGGAAAACGGTTTTGGTGCAGTCGATCAGCTGGAAGCGGATGGCTCGATTAAGGATGAGTATCGCATTGACTACTTCCAAAAGCATATCCAAGCAATGAAGGATGCGATTGAGTTGGATGGCGTTGATTTAATCGGCTACACACCATGGGGCTGTATCGACTTAGTTAGTGCAGGAACCGGTGAGATGAAAAAACGTTACGGATTTATCTATGTTGACATGGATGACAATGGCAATGGTACACTGAAGCGATCAAGAAAAGATTCATTTTACTGGTATAAAAAGGCAATCGCAACAAATGGGGAAGATTTGTCAAAATAATACGAGAAAATTTGATAGTAAGTAAAAAAGATGGAGCGGGTCTAGGGGGCCAACCAACTCGTTACCGTCACTAAAGAATAGGAGCGAGAAGATGAAAAAGATAGCTAAAGCGATAGGAATATTAGGATTAACATTATTATTTGCAGGATGCGGAAATGGTGCAACGAAAACAGATACAGCAGAGAAAGCTGAAACACCGGAAGAATTAACTATTTACGTTGTTCGTCATGGGAAAACAATGTTGAATACAACAGACCGTGTGCAGGGCTGGTCAGATGCAGTATTGACACCGGCGGGTGAAGAAGTAGTTACTGCTGCCGGAATTGGTTTGAAAGACGTTGATTTCCAAAGTGCATACAGCAGTGACAGTGGTCGTGCGATGCAGACAGCTAAGCTAATCCTTGCTGAAAATAAAACAGCTTCTGAATTGAACTTGAATACAGACGAACGTTTCAGAGAGTTCAACTTTGGTACGTATGAAGGCGATTTGAATCATACAATGTGGCAGGATATTGCAGACGATCAAGGTGTGACATTAGAAGAGTTCATGAAAAATATGACACCTGAATCCTTTGCCAATAGTGTTGCGAAGTTAGATGAAGGTCGCGATGAAGAAGGTGTAAACTGGCCGGCAGAAGACTATAAGACAATTGCAAGTCGTTTGACTGAAGGTCTTGATGCCCTGGTTGAAGCTGAAATGAAAAATGAAGGCTCTGGAAATGTGTTGCTTGTTTCTCATGGTCTGAGTATTTCAGCAATGTTAGATACATTGTTCGATGACTTCAAGATTCCGGAAGGCGGACTGAAAAATGCCAGCGTTTGTACCATCCAATATAAAGATGGTGAATATACATTAGATAAAGTTAATGATTTGAGCTATGTAGAAGCTGGACAAAAATAGAAATAACTATCGAAGTGTCGAAGGAGCGTTTTCCGAAATACGGTTCATTCGACTTGCAGAGGCTGCGACAATTTTATGTCGAGCCTCTGTTTTTTCTTATAAAAAATAGTACAATAACAGGTATAGGATTTGATAGAAGGAAAAGTTTAGGAGGATTACATGGAAAACAGACATATTGATTTATTAAAAAGATGTATTGAGATTTCTAAAGATGCTCGTGCCCATGGGAATACGCCTTTTGGGGCTCTTTTAGCGGATAAAAATGGCAAGATACTTCTGGAGCAGGAGAATGTCGAAATCACGGAGCATGTCTGTATTGGCCATGCGGAGACAATGCTGGTAGCCGCCGCTTCAAGGAAGTTTGAAAAAGAATTCCTTTGGGAGTGTACCTTATATACGACAGCCGAGCCTTGTGCTATGTGTACAGGAAGTATCTATTGGGGGAATATCGGATGTATTGTTTACGCGATGACAGAGAAGCGTCTGTTGGAGCTAACTGGAGACAATGAGCAAAATCCAACCTTTGATTTACCTGCGAAAGAAATCTTGGCAAGAGGACAAAAGGAGATACAGGTCATCGGGCCATTTCCAGAACTGGAAAAGGAAGCAGCAGCTGTTCATGAAGGGTATTGGAACTAAAAAATGGTTATCTGAAGTGAGGTTGGGCCAAAAGTGTTTTGCTTCAAAGACTTGGCTCTTTAGAGCTTAGCATTTGATGAGATCGAAACGAAGTGTAGTGCAGCTTTTGGACCACCGTTTATTCGGATTTTAGGTGTAAGAAGAGTTGGATGTTTATTTCTGTCCCAGACACATTTTTTTGTGGTGAAGTGCATGAGCTAGTTATTTATTCAATAAAACACTAAAAATTCTGAATTTTCTAAAAAAACATTGACTTCTACTTTTAATAAAGCAATAATAAATACTATCACAGTAAAAATGATTGAGGAACAGGAGGAGATAAGATGATCATAAAACCAACATTACCACAGGAAATGAACATCTTCTTTGATCAGGAGAATCACCCAAACAAACGGGTGCAAATGGGAGTAATTACCTTACAACCAGGAGAAAAGAGACCGCTTGAAGGATTTTCCAGACACGATCAGGATGAATACTCTTATGTTATTTCAGGAGCTGCTCACACTATTTTAGAGGATGGTCAGGACTTGGTCGGGAAACCAGGTGATGCTCAGCTGATTGAAGCAGGAGAAGGGCACATTAACTATAACGATGGAGACGAGCCAGCAGTGGTTGTTTGGATGCTGGTGGAACGCGAGTAAAAAAGAAGGTACGGGGGATAAGAAAATGAAAAAACAATTGATGATAGCAGGAGTTGTCGCAGCGGGGTTGATGCTGACTGCCTGTTCTGGGAATGATGATAAGAAAGAAACGAAGGAGACGACACCACTACAACTGATGTCTGTTTCAGAGCTGACATCCTTAAATACTTCAGTCATGCTGGATTTTCCAGATGCGATTGTACAGACTGCTGCATTTGAAGGACTTTATGCTTTGGATGAAAATGACGAGGTTATTCCGGCTGTTGCTAAAGAGATGCCTGAAATTTCAGAGGATGGAAAGACATATACCATCAAGCTGCGGGAAGATGCGGTCTGGAGTAACGATGAACCGGTGACCGCCAATGATTTTGAATTTGCATGGAAGAAAATGATTGATCCGGCGAATGGCTTGGTATACAGCTTTTTAGTTGTTGAAACGATTGAAAATGGTGCTGAGATTTCCAATGGAGAGAAAGATCCGGATGAGTTGGGTGTCAAGGCACTTGATGATTATACGCTTGAAATTAAGCTGACAGATGCTAAGCCGTATTTCACCTCGTTATTGGCTTTCCCAACATTTTTCCCACAGAATGAGAAGGCTGTAGAAGAATACGGGGATGCTTATGGAACAACTAGTGAAGATGTTGTGTACAATGGTCCGTTTGTCGTGGAAAATTGGAAGCAGACAGATATGAACTGGGATTTGGTAAAAAATGAGAAGTACTGGGATAAAGAAAATGTGAAATCAGATGAGATTCATTACGAAGTGGTAAAAGAAGCCTCTACGGCTCTGAACCTGTTTGAGGATGGTCAACTGGATGTCGCAACAATCACAGGGGAAATTGCCAAACAGAACCAAAACAATGATGATTTCCACTCTTATCCAACTGCTACGATGAATTACATTCGTTTGAATCAGGAGCGGGCCGGTAAAGACACGCCGCTGAAAAATGAGAATTTGAGAAAGGCGCTGGCTCTGGGAATCGATAAGGAGACCTTGGTTAATAATATCATTGCTGACGGTTCTAAGCCGTTATACGGAGCGGTGACAGAAGGCTTTGTGTCGAATCCTGAAACGGGAGAGGATTTCCGTGCAGAAGCCGGAGATTTAATGACCTATGACAAGGAAGCTGCGCTTTCCTATTGGAAGAAAGCACAGGCTGAATTGGGAGATAAGGTCACTTTAGAGCTGATGGTAACGGACGACGGTTCTTACAAGAAAATGGGTGAAAGTATCCAAGGAGCATTGCAGGAGCTGTTTGAAGGACTGACAGTCGATGTTAAAGCACTGCCGACAGAAACAGCATTGAATTTTGGTAGAGAAAGTGATTATGATATGTTCCTGATTTACTGGACGCCGGATTACAAAGATCCTATTTCTACATTGAAAATGCTGTATAGCGGAAATGATCGCAACTATTCCAACCCAACCTATGATCAATTACTGGATGATGCGTCTACGAAATACGCATTAGAGCCTGAAAAACGTTGGGAGACATTGATTGCAGCTGAAAAAGAAGTGATTGAGACAACGGCTGGAATGATTATTATCAGTCAGAATCAACAATCTGTCCTGCAAAATGCAAACGTCAAAGGGCTGAATTATCACACTTTTGCTGCACCGTTAACCCTAAAAAATGTGTACAAAGCTGAATAAGATATAGTAAAAAAGACTTAGGAGCTGAACAGTCACTGTTTGGCTCCTGAGTCTTTCTTTTGGTTAGAGGACGATTATTGTGAGGTAACAGAAGGAGGGCTATCTTGGAAATCTTGATTTGACTGGTTTTTGGCACGGTATTCCTTTGGGGACATCTGCATAATTTTTTTGAAAATTCGGGAAAAATAGTACGGGTCTTGATAGCCGACTTTTTTTGAAATCTCATAAATTTTCAGTTTTGACAGCTTTAAGTATTTACATGCCTGCTCAATACGCATTTCAATTAAATAATCGATTGGGGATTTTCCGGTGTATCTCTTGAATAAAGAGCTTAGATAGCTTGCTGAAATTTTTAGATGCGCGACTAAATCGTTCAATGTGATTTCTTGTTCAATATGTTCATGCATGTAGCGGATGCTTTTTGTTAAATAGATGTTTTGCTGATCCGCCGTTAAATGATCCTTTAGAAAGTAAATTTCAGATAGTATCAGCTTAAGTAGTTGGGACATACAGATAACTGTCTCAAAAGAGCTGACAGTTTCTCCTAAATCGAATAAATCAATAAAATGTTTTTGGAGTAAAGAGTTCTTTTCTTTCGAACGAACCTCAATCATTTTCTTATCATTGAGATGGAAAGCATCGGCAAAATCTGTACTGAAATGCATCCATAGAATGGACCAGGGATCGTACTCGTCTGAATAATAATAATGTCCAGTTCTTCTGGGGATACAAAAAATATCTCCACGTTGGAGTGTTACGGCCTGTCCGGTGCTCAGCTCGACATGTCCTTTTCCATCAATACAATAAATCAGGATATATTCGTCCACACCGTTTGAGCGCTCCCGATAGTGGTATTTAGCATTAGGATAGTAACCAAGCTCCAATAAAAAGGTATTGGAAATTAAAGGATGGGAAGTCAGTTCGGTTGATGAGTCATAGGGAATAATAATATGCCGCTCATCCTTGAACCCGTCTTTTTTCTTAATAAAGTTCATAAACATTTCCTCCTATATTTTAGCATTATAGCAAGAGAGAATAATATAGTCCATGATTGATTGATTTAACCTATTTTTTTGAAAGGGCTGTCATATTATGATGAAGCTAATAAATTGATAGGAGGAATCAATGTTGAAGGGACAAGTAACTGCAATTGAAAAAAATCTAGTCATCCCCACATATCTAACTTCTGAACCGGATAAAAATCCACTGTTCTTTGAAAAGCGTGTATATCAAGGAAGCAGCGGAAAAGTCTATCCACTGCTGATAACCGAGAAAATATTTGATGAAAAAACCGAGGTTGAGTACCCGGCGGTGATTTTAGAAAATGACTATCTTCAGGTAACCATCTTACCGACGTTAGGCGGACGAATTCAAAGAGCTTTAGACAAAACAAATAACTATGATTTTGTTTATTATAATCACGTGATTAAGCCTGCACTTGTTGGGTTGATTGGTCCCTGGATATCAGGCGGCATCGAGTTCAATTGGCCGCAGCATCATCGACCAACAACCTTTATGCCGACGGAATACCAAATTGTGCAGAATACTGATGGCAGCCAGACAGTCTGGGTCAGCGAAATTGATCAGATGTACGGAACCAAGGGGATGGCTGGTTTTACTCTGTATCCGGATAAGGCTTATATCGAGATTACAGGGAAAGTATACAATCGAACAGATATTCCACAGACTTTTTTATGGTGGGCGAATCCGGCAGTTCCGGCGAATGACCATACCTTGTCAGTTTTCCCTCCGGATGTACATGCAGTAATGGATCATGGAAAACGAGCAGTTTCAGATTTTCCAATTGCTACAGGAACCTATTATAAGTACGACTATTCAGCAGGAGTCGATATCTCCAAGTATAAGAATATCAAGGTACCGACCTCTTACATGGCGTATCATTCTGATTATGACTTTATTGGCAACTATGACGAACAGCTGCAGGCAGGTCTGCTGCATGTTGCCGATCACCATATTTCTCCCGGTAAAAAGCAATGGGTTTGGGGGAACAGCGATTTTGGACAGGCTTGGGATCGAAATCTAACAGATGAGGATGGTCCGTACGTTGAGCTGATGACGGGGGTATTTACCGATAATCAGCCTGACTTTACTTGGCTCAAGCCATATGAAGAGAAGGAGTTCAAGCAATACTTTATGCCATATAAAGGTGTTGGGCGCGTCAAAAATGCTACGATTCAAGGAGCGGTCAATGTCGAAATTATTAATGGAGAGATTCAGTACACGGTGTATAGCACAGAAAAGCAGACACAAGCG
Source organism: Enterococcus sp. BWR-S5 (assembly GCF_016745255.1). Lineage (GTDB taxonomy): Bacteria > Bacillota > Bacilli > Lactobacillales > Enterococcaceae > Enterococcus_L. The sequence continues at coordinate 14,951 of NZ_JADOEQ010000001.1, forward strand.
ACTATCAGAATCTTTAAAGACAAAGAGCTGCTATATAGCGAAACAGTAGACTTATCGCCTGAAAGCTATCAACAAAATAAGACCGGTGTGGCTGCAGCAGCGTTTGATGAACAGTTTGAGATTCAAGTGGTGAATCAGGAAAATCAGCTAATCGTTGCGTACCAAGGGTTCACTTCAAAAGAGCAGGAACTGCCCGAACCAGCGGAAGAGCTGCCGAAACCGGAAAAAGTCAAAACTACAGAGGAGCTGTTTTTAGCGGCCACACATATTGAACAGTACCGTCACGCAACCTCTGATGCAGAAGCGTACTATCTGGAAGGCTTGAAACGGGATCAGGAGGACATTCGCCTGAATAATGGCTATGGCATGTTCTTATATAAGCGTGGTGAATTTACCAAGAGCATCTCTTATTTGAAACAGGCCGTCCAAAAGCAAAAATGGAAATCACCTAATCCGTTGTATGGAGAACCGCTATTTAACTTGGGCTTGGTTCAGCTGCAGCTTGGTAACTATGCAGAAAGCTATGACAGCTTTTATAAAGCAACATGGAATGCTGATACGCAAAGCGCTGCATTCTTTCAGCTGGCTTGTTTGGAAATGAAGCAAGGCAAGATACAGGAGGCTTTGGATTTTGTAGAGAAATCTTTGGTACGTAATGCATATAACATGAGAGCAAGAGCTTTAAAGGCTGCGATTCAGCGGAAACTAGGGTTGGATTCAACAGAATGGTTATCAGAAACTTTATCAATCGATCCGTTGGACTTAGCCAGTCATTTCGAGCGTTATCTGGTTACTGTGGATACAACATGGAATAAGGTTATGAGAAACAGTTTAAACAACTACTTGGAGCTGGCATTGGATTACTATCATTTTGGCTTATATAGTGAGGCACAGATTATTTTAGAGGCGTGTCCATCAGATTCGCCGTTGCTGTCTTACTATCAGGCATATTTTTATCTTAAGCAGGGAGAAAAAGAAAAAGCCATTAAGGCCATCCGCAAGGGAGAGCTAGGCTGTCCGGATTACTGCTTCCCAAATAAATTGGCAGAGATTCATATTTTACAGACGGCAATTAATCTGCTGCCAAACGAGACGGGCTATGCGTCGTACTATTTAGGAAATCTGTTTTATGATAAACGCAGGTATGAGGAAGCTATTCAGCTATGGGAAAACAGCCGAGCACAGCTGCCAGACTTCCCAACAGTGTATCGAAATCTGTCCTTTGCCTATTTCAATCAGTTGGCTAATCTGCCGCAAGCTTGGCAGCTTATCAAGCAGGCTTCAGATATTGACCCGACGGACGCACGGATTTTGATGGAAAGAGATTTAGTTGCTCAGAAACTGGGTATCAGTGTAAGTGAGAGACTGGCAACGCTTGAGTCGCGGATGGAGACAACCGCTTATCGGGATGATTTGTTCATTGTATATATCAGTTTGCTGAACAATCAAAAGCGTTACAAGGAAGCCTTGGAGCTGTTAAAAGCTCGCCGTTTTCATCCATGGGAGGGGGGCGAAGGCAAAGTCAGTGCACAGTATATGTACAGTTTAATTGAACAGGCAAAAGAGCTGCTGCTTACTAATCCGAAACAGGCGATTCACTATTTACTGGAGTCACAGACGTATCCGGAAAATCTGGGCGAAGGCAAGCTGCCGAATGTAGAAGACAATTTATCTAACTACTACATTGCAAAAGCCTACGAGACGCTTGGGGATACCCAACAAGCAGCTGCCTATTACGAAATGGCCGGCTGTGGTACAAATGAGCCGGAGAGTGTTCTTTATTATTATGATCAGCCGGCAGACTCTATTTTGTATCGGGGCTTGGCCCATGAAGCGCTCGGGCATGAAGAGGCAGCACACAGCTGTTATTATCAGTTGATTCGCTATGGGAAGAAGCATTTGTTTGAAGAGGTTGCCTATGATTTCTTTGCGGTATCTATGCCGGAGACAGTGGTATTTAAGAATGATTTGACGAAAAATAATCAAGTATATTGCCGATATTTGATTGCGTTAGGGAATATCGGTCTAAAGGAAAATGAAAAGGCTGAAAAGCTGCTGCAGGAAATTTTGCTTGAGGTGCCAGATCATCAAGGAGCTATTCGACATTTGGCAATGGTTCAACAGGAAGGGTAAAAAAGTATAGAAGGATGGAACAGAAGAGTGGCCCCAATGTGTAAAAGCATGGGCTGCTGCTTCTGTTCTGTTGTTGCGTCGGCAGACAGATTAATGTATGTTAACCAGCAATTATGCTTAGTGCCATTGTGACTACTATGAGCGGTGAGTCAGTGTTATACTTGTTCCGGCGCAGCAAAAACGATGCAAAGAGGCTTCAATTTGGCATACCGGTCAGCGGTCATGCTAAGCTGGGAGCGACTTTGGAAAGGAGAGGGAAACAATCGAAAAGACAGAATTTAGCGTAGAGGTAACCGAAGAAAGAAACGGTCAGAAAAAATTGAGCACAATCAAAATAAGTAAAGCAGATTTTTCCATAGAGCTGTTCAACTATGGCGCGTCGGTTACTGCGCTTTATCTACCGAGGCGAACAGGAAAACTGGAAAACGTTATTTTGAGATTTCCGGATAAGCAGAGGTATCTAGCGGAGCGCAGTTTTTTAGGTGCTTCCGTTGGGCGTTGTGCCGGCAGGATTGCTGGGGGCGTCTATCCTCTTTTTAAGCAACAGCTTCAATTGGAAAAGAACGAAGGGGAAAATCATCTTCATGGCGGTAGTAAAGGCTTTAACACAGTTTGCTGGTCTTATGAAATCAGCCAGGAGGAAGGAGCAGTCACTGTTGTTTTTTCTCATACCTTTGAGGATGGAGCGAATGGCTATCCCGGAAATTTGTCTATGACAATCAGCTATACTATTTTCTCAGATAAGCGAGTCAAAATTAGCTACCAAGGACTGTCTGATAAGGATACGCTGCTTAATCCAACAAACCATACGTATTTCAATTTATCAGGAGGAGCAGACGCAACCGTTGCAAAGCATTACTTAAAAATACCTAGCGAACGATTTGCATTACTGGATCAGGCACATGTTCCTAGCTTCCCGTTGGCAGTATCCACCCAAACAATATTTGATATGAATCAACCTATACTATTACGAGATATTTTTGACAGTAAAAATCATCAGATAGTACAAGAAAAAGGACTGAATCATCCATTTTTTTTGAAGAGGGAAGCACATTCAGCGCAGCTGCCTATTGAGCTTTGGCATCCTGAATCTGGCAGAAGGTTAAGCATTCAAACAAGTAATTCCTTTGTTATCTGCTATACAGGGAATCATTTTGAAACTGGCAAGGAACCAGCCTTTCACGGAGGAATTGCGTTGGAAACACAGGAGTTGTATCAGGCGATGAGTGAGTCAAAGACGGGACAGGAAATCAAGCTGAAACGAGGTCAGATATTCTCAAGCTGGACAGAATGGACTTTTGGTTTGCTGGATGATTCAGTGTAAGAAAGTCTATCTTTCTGATTTATCGTCCATTCTAGAATTGAAAGCGCTATATTATACTGGATTCAAAGAGAAATACCAACAAATGAAAAAGGATGGATGAATGATGAAACCAATACTTAAAAAGCTTGCTCTGGGAATAACTGCAGCAGCAGCTGTTGGAATGCTTACGGCCTGTGGTTCAAGTGAAGGAGAGTCTTCCGGCGATACCACTCTTACTTTTCAAATTTGGGATAAAAATCAGCAGCCGGGGATGGAAAAAATGGCAGCAGCTTTTACTGAGGAAAATCCTGACATCAAAATAAAAGTAGAGGTAACGCCTTGGGATCAGTATTGGACGAAGCTCCAAGCATCCGCATCCGGTGGGGAAATGGCGGATGTTTTCTGGATGCACCCCGATCAAGTCTATAACTTTGCCAACGGTGAAGCGCTGCTGGATTTAAGCGATCAAATCAAAGAGAGTGATCTAGATATGTCGTTGTTCCCGGAATATATTGTTGACGGGTTTTCTGTCGATGGGCAACAACTGGCGATTCCTAAAGACTATGGTACGTTGGGGCTATGGTACAACAAGGATTTATTTGATAAAGCCGGTGTTTCCTATCCTGACGATACTTGGACCTGGGATACGTGGATGGAAGCAGCAGAGAAGCTGACAGATAAGGATGCAGGAGTCTATGGAATGATTGCTCAGCCGGATGGACAAAACTTCTGGTACAACCTGGTTTGGCAAAATGGGTCGGATTTGATTTCCAAGGACGGCAAAACAATTATGCTCAATGACAAGAAAACCGTGGAAGCAATAAAGTATGGGGTATCTTTCATTGATAAGGGCTATTCACCAACGGCTTCCGATCAAGCCAATACGACACCAGACCAGTACTTTGAGTCTGGAAAAGCTGCGATGATGATTGCGGGATCATGGATGGCAAGTGAATATACAGCAATTGATGGGTTAAATATTGATGTGGCACCGATGCCGAAAAATGTTGATCGAGGCAGCGTCTCTTCCGGTATGGGGTACGCAATTTCCGCTAATACTAAGAAGGCAGATGCCGCATGGAAATTTGTGAATTTCATGGCGGGTGAGGAAGCGAATCTGATTCAGGCAGAGTCAGGTGCAGCAATCCCAGCCTTGAAGGATACGCAGCAGCCTTGGGTAGACACTTTCCCGACTATTGATGCACAGGTATTTGTCGATGCAGAAGCCTACGGACATAACTCGATGCATGTATCTACACGAGATGCCTGGGCAAAGACAGAACAGGAATATATTCTGAAAATATTTAGTAAAGAGCTGAGTGTTGAAGAAGGCTGTAAACAGATGGCAAAACAAATTCAAGCAGAAATAGATGAGGCTTTGGATGAGTAACGGCAGTTAGTTTTCGTATTGACTAGATGACAGTTGAAGCTGCGGTAAGCAGCTTCTGAAAATAAACAGGAGAGAGCTGCTGAATGATTGGAAAATTTAGCAGCCTCTTTCTGAGAAGAGGGGACTTTCTTATGAATTCACTGTCTAATTTAAAAAAACAGAAGATGATGTGGGCGGGTCTATTCATTCTGCCAACAGTACTGTATGTCTGTATTATGAATGTTTGGCCAATCATACAATCCGTTTACTTCAGCTTCAACCAAATCAAGGGGCTTGGACAGCCAAAATGGATTGGACTTGATAACTATGCTAAGGCGTTTCAAGACCCGGATTTAAGAAGAGCGCTTTGGAATACATTTGTCTATACGCTTGTTACTGTACCTGTGGGAACAGCTCTTTCTTTAGTAACCGCAGTTTTTCTCAACAGTAAAATCAAGTTCAAATCTTTTTTTCGAGTGCTGTACTTCATTCCTGTGGTTTCAGCGCCTGCTGCTGTAGCAATGGTATGGCGTTGGCTGTATAACTACGATTCAGGGTTAATCAATTATTTATTGTCATTAATCGGGATTTCAGGCCCAAACTGGATTGCAGATAGTAATGTAGTATTAATTGCAATTATGATTGTCGGTATCTGGTCAGCGCTGGGCTATAATATGATTATTTTGCTCGGTGGACTTCAAGATATACCTAAAACCTATTATGAAGCAGCGGAAATGGATGGGGCCGGTCCAATCCGACAATTCTTCAATATTACGATACCAATGCTTTCCCCGACCCTTTTCTTTGTGGTTACAACAACCTTTATCAGCTCGTTGCAGGTATTTGACACGATTTTCATGATGGTCGACAAAAAGAATCCGGCATTACGATCGGCTGAATCAATTGTATACCTGTTTTATAGGGAAACCTTTGATTCTAACAATAAGGGGTATGGTGCAACTATTGCTGTTTTGCTCCTTTTGTTGATTTTGGTTTGTACGGCGGTTCAAATGAAGCTGCAAAAGAAATGGGTACATTATAAATGAGGGGGCGGAAAGCAATGAGTAAAAAAAGAGGAAAGGGCTACATCATTATTTATGTTTGTTTGAGTATCGGAGCAATCATCATGGTTTTTCCGTTTATCTGGAGTATTCTGACCTCATTCAAAACACTGACCGAGTCGTTGGCATTTCCACCAAAAATCCTACCGAACAGCTGGCAGCTGACAAACTATTTAGATGTTTGGCAAGCGTTGCCGTTTCCTAAGTTCTTCTTCAATACAGTTGTAATGGTCGTTGCTCGTGTGATTACATCAACCATTCTTAGTGCGATGGCCGGCTACGCATTTGCAAGAATCAAGGTAAAGGGGATGAATCTGCTATTCCTATTGGTTCTGCTTCCGATGATGGTACCAGGGCAGGTGTTTATTTTGCCGCAGTATCTGCTGATTTCAAAGGCTGGTTTGACTAATACTTTGACAGCTCTGATTATTCCGGGAATTGCCAGCACCTTTGGCACCTTTTTGATGCGTCAGTTCTTTATGAGTGTTCCTGAGGAAATTGAAGAGGCTGCGATTCTTGATGGGTGTAACTATGGACAGATTTTTTTAAAGGTGATGCTGCCGCTGGCAAAAGCACCATTGATATCCTTGTCTATCTTTACAGCGTTATTTGCCTGGAAGGACTTGATGTGGCCGTTAATCGTAAACAGTTCTCCTGATAAAATGCCGCTATCTTCCGGTTTAGCCTTACTCCAAGGGCAGTATACCACCAACTATCCACAGTTGATGGCCGGAGCTGTATTGGCGACAGTGCCGATGATTATTCTATACTTGATTTTCCAAAAACAATTTATTCAAGGGGTGGCATCAACCGGCTCTAAAAATTAATCAGAAGTGAAAGGAGCAATCTTACTGATGGGGATTGAATTCAGTGAAGCAAAAAAACAGTTTCATTTAAAAAATGATTATTTCAGCTATATTATGGAGATAACAGAGGAAGGTTACCTGCTGCAGGTTTATTATGGCGAACGTCTGGAGAGCTTCGAGCAACGCTTGGTCTATCCAAGAATCGACCGTTCATCATTTTCGCCTAATCCCTATGAGCTTTCTAACAGCGGTTTTTCACTCGATACAGTATTGCAGGAATGTCCAGGTTATGATACGGGTGATTATCGTGAAGGCATGGTGGATATCACCTATCCTGATGGTACAAAAGCAACTAGCTTGAAGTACAAAGGGTATCAGATAACGAAAGGGAAAAAGAAGCTGACAGGACTTCCCGCGACATATACAGATACGGAGGAAGAAGCAGAGTCACTGGAAATTGTCTTAGCAGATGAAAAACGAGGGTTAGAGGTTATCCTCCTCTATACGCTATTTAAAAACCACTCTGTTATGACAAAGTCTGCGCGCTATGTAAATTGCGGGACAGCAACAATCTCACTAAATAAGGCTCTGAGTATGTGTCTTGATTTGCCGGATTCGGACTATGAGCTGATTCAAATGCCGGGTGCTTGGGCAAGGGAAAAACAGCTTCGAAGAGATTCTCTGGTTCAGGGGCAGCATGTGTTGAATAGTAAACGAGGAGCCAGCGGTGTGACACAGCAGCCGTTTTTGGCATTGGCTTCACCGGAAACGACGGAGCGCAGTGGTGAGGTTCGTGCCTTTCACTTTGTCTATAGTGGTAACTTTACCATGAAGGTCGAGGTTGACACGTATGAACAGACACGTGTCTTAGTTGGCATTAACGAGTTCAATTTTTGTTGGCAGTTGGAGTCGGGAGCGGATTTTCAAACACCGGAAGTTGTGATGGTTTATTCGAATGAAGGGCTGAATGGGATGTCTCAGCATTTTCATCACCTTTACCGAAAGCATTTGGCAAGGGGAAGGTATAGAGACGAAGAACGTCCTGTGCTAATCAACAACTGGGAGACTACCTATTTTGATTTTGATGAAGAGAAATTGTTGAAGCTGGTAACAGATGCCGGGAAGATTGGTATCGAGCTATTTGTTTTGGATGATGGGTGGTTCGGTCAACGCCATTCTGACACGACGTCATTAGGAGATTGGATAGAGAACAAGGAAAAGCTGCCGGATGGTTTGCTGGGTTTGAGCGAAAAGGTGCAGAAGCAGCAGCTGAAATTTGGCTTGTGGCTTGAACCGGAAATGATTTCTGAAGAAAGCGAGCTGTTTCGAGCGCATCCTGATTGGCATTTGCATGTCGAAGGCTACCCAACTTCTTTAGGAAGAAACCAGCTGATTCTTGATTTCAGCAGAAAAGAAGTTCGTGAGGCAATCATGAAGCAACTCACAGCAATCTTAGATAAGGTGCCGATTGATTATATTAAATGGGATATGAATCGAAACATGACAGAGGTCGGCTCTCAGGGACGATTGCCTAAGCAGCAGCAGGAAACGGCTCACCGCTACATCCTTGGTTTGTATGAAATGCTGGAAGAGCTGACGACTCGTTATCCTGATATTCTGTTCGAGAACTGTTCCGGTGGCGGTGGACGTTTTGATCCAGGTATGTGCTACTATATGCCGCAAAGCTGGGCCAGTGATAACACAGATGCTATTGAGCGCTTGAAAATTCAGTACAGCACCAGCATGATTTTTCCACCAGTGATGACTTGTGCCCAGCTGTCAGATTCACCTAATCATCAGATTGGACGATCAACCGACATGGACACACGTGCGCTTGTCGCAATGTCTGCCAACTTTGGACTGATGATGAATTTGGAGAAAAAGACAGAAGAAGAACTGAAAAAAATAGCGATGTATATCCAGTGGTATCAAGCGAATCGTCAACTGATTCAATTTGGCAGCTTTTACCGATTGGAAAACCCTTATACGGGCAACTATGGAAGCTGGATGTTTGTCGATGAGGAACGCAAGCATGCTGTTGTAATGGTCTTTCAGATATTATCGCAGGCATCAAAGCCATTGAAAAAAATCCGTTTGCTTGGCTTAGATCCGTCGACTTTTTATGAGGTGGAAGGAATGGTCTTGTCCGGGGCAGAGCTGATGAATTTCGGCTTGTATCTTGGGCAGCGGCTTACAGGGGATTTCACTGCATTGAAGCTGGAAATAAGAGCAGTAGAGAAAAGGGAATAGGGAAATACGCGCTGGCATATGTTCATTTTAGCAATTATGCTAGGCACGTTTGGCTCCGATTATTCGTTCCTATATAGACGAAACGACCTGAGGTTTACTTATACCTCAGGTTCTTTCAGCTGTTTTTGTTCAATAGCTCGGCTGAAGTATTTTATCGCCGGCAGAGTCGAATGGTAAAAAATCATATTAGTGTCGAAAATCACTAAGAACGGGTACTATATAGAAAAAGGGTAAGGGGAGTTGAACAAAATGACGAAAAGAAAAGTAGAAACATTGGACAAAATTAAACTAGCAGATATAGAAATAGAAGTTCGAACATTTATTTTGCAGAATGAGCCTCATCTGACAGAGCAATCATTAATCAGCTATCCTCAATTGTTGAGCTATAGATTGGAATATGTCCGTTCTTTGTTGAAGAATGAAACATTGAAAAGCGAGCAGCTGAATCAGTTAATTGATAAGCAGCTGAATGATAATGAAGTAGTAGCTGATAATCTGAATAAAACGATGGCCGAAAAACTGACATTAGGGCAGAAAACAGCGGACGGAATTGCTAAATTCGGCGGCAGCTGGCCGTTTATTTTTCTTTTTATGGCGATTCTTATAGTATGGATTTTGCTAAATACGTTTGCTGTTTTTTTTCAACCGTTTGATAAGTATCCATTCATTCTGTTGAATTTGGCCTTGTCTTGTTTGGCTGCCATTCAAGCACCGATAATCATGATGAGTCAAAACCGTCAGGAAGACAGAGACCGGGAACAGGCAAAAAACGATTATAGGGTCAATCTGAAGGCAGAGATTGAGATTAACCTATTGCATGAAAAGGTGGATTATTTACTGAATGAGCAATGGCAGCACTTGGTGGAAATTCAAAATATTCAGCTGGAGCTTTTGGGAGAATTGCAGGAACAGATGGAGGTTGTGAAGGAGCATAACGCACGTTAGAATAACTATCTTCTTTGTTTGTAAATGCTTAGACATTTATGAACAGAAAGGTCAGACTTTTTTCGTTATTCCCCTGCCTGAGCGACCATATTACTTGATAGAATCCTTGGCTACCCCTTATAATAACATTATGAGCAGTTCGTTTGACTTGCTTGGAAGGGGAGATTTTTATGTTTGATTATACAGATACGGTTCTATCAGTAATGCAGAGGGTTGAGGTATATAACGAAATTTTCGCGACAATTTCCAAGGAAATCCAACAAGAAGGATATAAGCTGATTGCAGACAGAAAAAAGAAAGATACCTATGTCTTTTGTAGGAACAATATCAATCGCTTGTTCGTGGAGGACGCGAATTTCAGAAAGGTACTGAATCCTTATGAAGAAAAAGCTGCAACTTTACTTTTATGCCAAGGCTTGGATGAGTACAAACAAGGAGTCTATCTGTGGTTAGATGCAATGGATGAACAATGTGAGGTTGTCGACACAGTCAAATATGAACTGGGGCAAAGCGGTATTCAATCATCCTTTGAGCTGATTAATCAGGCATGCAAAGAAGCATGTGGTGGGATTGAAAGCGCCCATAGTGTGCATAAGATGTAATGGTATTATTTTTTTATTGTCCAAAACAACTGATTGTTTTTAGAAGAAGCAGCTATTTATGCAGCCTCTTCTTTTTTTCGTCAATAAAACCATTGGTACTAAAGGTAAACGCGGTTCGTGAAAAATCTTCGGCGCAGAAAAAGAGCTATCATGTGTTGACCGAGTTCAGCTTCACTCATTTTCGATTCGGCTGTTCTCTTGATTATCAAGAAATTGAGCATATTGGCCTATGCTTATGAAATACTTAAGGTTTATTTGAAGATAAAATGAGCTTTTTTCAAGATAGTTTGCTATACTGATATCGTTACAAGTTCCCGAAAGGATTTGCATGAGAGACTCTATCTAAAATAGGTAACAGTTTTGCGCAAAGATGCCTTGTAACCGAATAGTAATTAGGGGGAATATTATATTATGGCAGAGAAACATTTGTTTACATCAGAATCCGTTTCAGAGGGGCATCCCGATAAGGTTGCAGATCAAATCAGTGATGCAATTTTAGATGCAATCTTGGAACAGGATCCAACAGCCAGAGTAGCCTGCGAAACATCTGTAACAACAGGGCTGGTATTAGTCTTTGGTGAAATTTCAACAACAGCGTATGTCGATATTCAGAAAATTGTCCGTCAGACAGTCAAGGATATTGGGTATACGCGAGCGAAGTATGGCTTTGACGGTGAAACAGTTGCGGTTTTGGCAGCAATTGATGAGCAGTCGCCGGATATTGCTCAAGGAGTCGACGAAGCACTGGAGGTTCGCGGCGGAACAGATGAGAAGGATGAGATTGGCGCGGGAGACCAGGGGTTAATGTTCGGCTTTGCAGTCGATGAAACACCGGAATTAATGCCTTTACCGATTTCTTTAAGTCATCAGCTGGTTCGACGTTTGGCAGAGCTTAGAAAGAACGGAGAGCTGACATATCTTCGACCGGATGCAAAATCTCAGGTCACTGTGGAGTATGATGAAGCAGGTCAGCCGAAGCGCATAGATACAATTGTTATCAGTACCCAGCATGATGAGCATGTTACGCTGGAACAAATTCAAAAGGATATAAAGGAACATGTAATCAATTACGTGATTCCTGAAAAATGGTTGGACGAAGAAACGAAGTATTTCATTAATCCAACGGGACGTTTTGTTATCGGAGGTCCTCAAGGGGATGCCGGATTAACAGGGCGTAAGATTATTGTTGACACATACGGCGGCTATGCACGACATGGTGGCGGGGCATTTTCAGGAAAAGATGCAACAAAAGTCGATCGTTCGGCAAGCTATGCCGCTCGATATATTGCTAAAAATATTGTTGCAGCCGGTTTAGCTAAGAAGGTTGAGGTTCAATTGGCTTATGCAATCGGCGTAGCGCAGCCAGTCTCTATTTCCATCAATACCTTTGGAACAAGCGAGATTGCTGAAAGCAAATTGATTGAAGCGGTACGTGCAAACTTTGACTTGCGTCCGGCGGGAATCATCGAGATGTTGAATCTTCGTCGTCCAATTTATAAACAAACAGCAGCATATGGACATTTTGGTCGTACAGATATTGAACTACCTTGGGAGCAGACTGATAAGGTCGATGCACTGAAGGCAAGTTTGAAGGAATAAAGAGGCGGCCCTGTCATTTCATTGACAGGGCGCTTCTTTTTCTTTGCGCAAAATCAGCCATAGCTGGGAAAAAAATGGCAAAAGGGGAAGTAGTATGGAAAAGCAAACAAATATAAAATTAGTCACATTCGGTGTTTTTACAGCGACCTTTATGACGGCAATCGAAGGAACGATCGTTTCTACGGCAATGCCGACAATTGTCGGCTCACTGCAGGGAATGGAAATCATGAATTGGGTGTTCTCGATTTATCTGCTTACTAATGCGATGCTGACGCCTATTTATGGGAAGCTGGCGGATAAGGTTGGCCGCAAGCCAGTGTTTCTTATTGGTATCTCTATTTTTATACTGGGCTCCTCATTATGTGGTTTTGCGCCGAGCATGGAAACCTTGATTATTGCCAGAGCAATTCAGGGAATTGGTGCAGGTGCGGTGATGCCTGTTGCATTAACGATTATTGCTGATATTTATCCAATGGAGAAGCGGGCAAAAATCCTTGGGCTGAATAGTGCTGCTTGGGGTGTTGCCAGTGTTTTCGGCCCGTTAGCCGGGGGCTTTATTGTAGATACAGTCGGTTGGCACTGGATATTCTTTATTAATGTTCCTATTGGCTTGGCCTTGTTACTGCTTATTTCAGTCTATCTCATTGAACCAAAACGAGAGAAGACAGGCAAACCAATGGATATTCTTGGCAGTATGTTGTTGATGGTTTCGTTACTGCTTTTATTGCTGGGCTTTCAACTAATTGGTGACAATGGATTTTCAGTTAAAATTTTATTATTTTTCGTAGGGTCAATCTGTGCATTGTTTGGTTTTATAGCGGTTGAAAAGAGAGCGAAGGACCCAGTGATTTCATTGCATTTGTTCAAAAATCCAACCTTTGTATTCGTCAATCTGATTGCGGCCTTCGTCAGCGGCTTCTTGATGGGGGTGGAAGTCTATATCCCAATGTGGCTGCAAGGTGTTCTGGGAACGGCTGCGGGTTTAGGAGGACTGGCGTTGGCACCTATGTCTGTGTTATGGATGGTAGGTTCCTTTATCGCCAGTAATATGCTTGAAAAAACAACTGTAAAAAAAGTCTTGATGATAGGCTTGAGCATCATTTTAGCAGGCGGTATTTGTCTAATCTTAGTTTCTGTTAAAGCGCCTGTGTATCTATTTTTCTTGATTGCCGCCGGTTTGGGGATTGGGTTTGGTATCACAATCACAACAACGACGGTTACTGCTCAAAGCAGTGTACCCCATAGCGAAGTAGGGGTGGCCACTTCATTTAATACACTTTCTCGAACCATTGGTCAGACAGTCATGATTTCCATCTTTGGCGTGCTGCTGAACTCTGTTATGGCATCAAAATTGGCACAAAGCGGTTTACAGGTAGAAGCAACCATTATGAACCAACTGGTCAATCCCCATACAGCAAATGATATCTCTGCAGAGCTATTGAAGCCTTTGAGAGGGATTTTATTTAGTGGTCTGCATATGGTCTTTCTAGTCGGAATTGGTTTAATTGTTCTTTCCTTATTATTACTCTTATTTTTATCAAGACCCAAACAACGGAATAGTGTTAAAATAGGGTAATATGAAAAAAAGTGAGGGGTCGCAATGGCATTTTTACAGGCAAATATTTATTCGAACGTGTTGGGAATGGAAGTTATGCTGAATGTGGTGCTGCCGCAGCGAACGGAAAAGCTGATTGGTACCAGCACAAAGGCAAGCAGTGAGGATGTACCTGTTCTCTATTTGCTGCATGGTATGGGAGGAAATCATAGTGTTTGGGAGCGCAGAACGAATATTGAGCGTTATGCTGCTGATTATGGCTTGGCTGTAATTATGCCATCCACTGATTTAGGCTGGTATGCGGATACGCAATATGATATGAATTATTGGACATTTTTATCGGAAGAGCTGCCTGAGATTTGTCATGAGCTGTTTCCACAGCTCAGCAAAAAGCGAGAAAAAACCTTTGCTGCCGGGTTATCAATGGGTGGTTACGGTGCATTCAAGCTAGGCTTGCGTCAGCCGAATCGTTTTGCGGCAGTTGCTTCACTTTCGGGTCCGCTGAACATAGCGGCGCGTACAGAGGACTTGCTGCTGTTGCGCAAAGAAGCATATTGGGAGGGTGTCTTTGGTCCATTAAGCGAATTTCAAGAATCTGAGCATGACTTGATGTTTCTTTTGAAAGAGTCGGTGAAGGCACAGAAGAATCTGCCAGCTATTTTCTTAGCTTGTGGAGAAGAGGACCCATTACTTCATGCGAGTCAGGATATTTCCAGGGTTCTGAGCGAATTTAAAATTCCACATATCTTTGAAACCGGAACCGGCGGTCATGACTGGACGTTTTGGGATCAGTGGATTCAGACGGTTTTGAACTGGCTGCCAATCGATGACAATAAATAGGTATAAAAACACAACTTGCGGATAAGCAGCGACAGTAACTCCCGCTATCTAAAAAGTAATTTTAGATAAACAAATAGAGATAAAATAATGATATTTTTTTGAGCTAAGCCAGTATAACAAAGGCTTAGCTCATTTTTTTATTTATAGATACTGCAAAAAATAAAAGTGCATTACTTTTGAAAAAGAATTGGAGGCTCCTTAGAATAAGAATATAAGGTATTTGTTAAATTATTACGATTGGAGGGAGAGGCATTGGGTAAATTAAAAAAATTTGTTTTGTGCTTAATCATTCTTGTTGGGCTGACACTTTTGGCACCGTTGATTTTTTTCAATAATCAAGCAGGTGTGCTTTCCTTACCGCTAGCCTATCCGAATTACTCTTTATTCATTCATCCGGCACTTAATCTATATTTATTTTGGGCAAGTGTCATTTTGTTTGTAATGCTGGTAGGTGCGTTTTTTGCCGTTCTTTTTTTACCCAAAAAGGAAAAAGCTGTGATTGTTAAAGAAGAGCATGGTGAACTGAAAATAGAAAGGAAAAGTATTGAGAGTTATGTTGCAGCGAATTTGGATCGTGCCCAGTTCATTCAACAGCCGAAAATTAAGGTACGCATGACTAAAAATAAAATAGCGGTTACTATTTTAGGGCGTTTTAAGGCACATGACGGCATTGTTCCAAGTACAGAATTGATGATAGTGGATGTTAAAGAGGATATACAAAATCTTTTGGGTATAAAGGATCGACCGATTGATGTGGTTGTTGATTTTATCGACTATGCGGAAGAGAAGAAGAAAAAATCAAGAGTTGAGTAGAGAGGTGAATAATGATGAAAGAGATTTTTGAAAATTATAGATGGTCGATTATCGGTGGATTGAGCGGGTTTATTTTAGCAATATTGTTTCTAACAGTAGGTTTTTTTAAAACACTTTTGATTCTTATTCTAACATTGGCAGGTATTTATGCAGGTCTCTACTTGAAACGCTCAGGTATTGCTGAACATTTTTTTGATGATAAATCATAATAATTTCAATATTGAAATGGTTATAATATAATAATAATATATTAATTAAATAGGAGGTAACAGAAATGGATACAACAAAACCAGTAACAACACCAAATGCACCAGTACAAGAGGTAAAAGGCGAACTAACGTATGATGACAAAGTGATTCAAAAAATCATTGGAATTGCTTTAGAAAATATTGACGGATTGTTAACAGTCGATGGCGGCTTTTTCTCTAATATTGCAGAGAAATTAGTTAATACGGACAATGTTACTTCCGGTATCGATGTGGAAGTTGGCAAAAAACAAGTAGCAGTTGATTTGGATATTGTTGCTGAATATGGCAAAGATATTGCGAAGCTGTTTACAGATATTCAAAAGCTGATCGTTGAAGAAGTGAAGAAAATGACCAGTCTGGAAGTGATTGAAGTCAACGTAAACGTTGTGGATATCAAGACCAGAGAACAATATGAAAAAGATTCTGTAACGGTTCAAGACAGAGTAGGAAATGTCGCTGAAAGCACAGGTGAATTTGCTTCTAACCAAACGGATAAAGCAAAAAAGGCTTTAAATAAAGGAGCCGACAAAGCAAAAGAGCAAATGGAACCGCGAGTTCAATAAAACAAGTGAAGCTCGTAGGATATATATAATAGAAGAAAGAAGGAATTGGAAATGGGATTTATATGGTCACTTTTAGTTGGTGCCTTAATTGGTGTGATAGCAGGAGCAATTACAAATAAGGGCGGATCAATGGGCTGGATTGCAAATATTGCTGCCGGTTTAATCGGGTCTGCGATTGGACAAGCCTTATTAGGTAGCTGGGGACCTAGCTTGGCAGGAATGGCTTTAGTTCCTTCCATTATTGGTGCGGTCATATTGGTTGCTGTGGTTTCTTTCTTTGTTGGAAGAAAATAATAGACACGTTGTACTGCTCTATTCAATGCAGCAGCACGCTAAATTCATTTAGAGCCGCTGTACTTAGAGAACTGGTTGCAGCTTGATTTATCCAGTACAAGAAATCCCGTCAGAGAGTGAAATTACTAGCTCTGACGGGATGTTTTTTTGTAATCGACACCTGTTATTCTTAACGGTATCTGCATTTAGTCTGAATGATGGGCACCATCCAGAGAATCAAGGAACAGTGTAATCATTCGCTTGAAGGTATCCTTCTGCTTTTTCTGCTGGCGGTAGGCAAAGCTTTCTTCAACATACGTAAGCTCATTGTCTGTGACGTATTGCTTCATTAAGACAACCTGTTGATTCAGGTACTTATCGCCCTCAAAGATTTTACTGTACAGCTGTTTTTCTTCAGAAATATCAATGAGCAGCCCGAAAAGCAGATGCTGCAGTCCGTTGACCGCTGTATAGCTTGCTTCAATTGAAAAGCCTGCTGTACGAAGAATACCAAGCATTGTATTGTAACGTGTTAGACGAAGTGAAGAAGAAGGAATTGTGTTCATTTCGATTTCGAGCGCACAGGGAAACTTCAGATAAAGATCATAGTAATTTTCCATATAGGAGAAGAGGGTCTCTTTCCAATCAGACGATTCCTCCGGTGTTTCAAAATGCTGTTCAATTTCTTCAGCCATGCTTTGAAGCAATGCTTGTTTATTTTGGAAATACCAGTATAGAGCGGGCGCTTGAACACCGATTCTTTTAGCAATATTACGCATTGACAGTTTTTCGATATCAGGCGTTTCTTCTAAAAGCTGAAAAGCTGCTTCTATGATTTTTTCTCGGGAGAGTTTCGTATCCATTTTTTTCATCCTTTAGTCTGAATTTTGGTTAAATGACTTGTATTTTCTATAGAAAATATGGTAAATTATGGGTCAGTCTATTTTACAGTGTTAAATAAGTAGTAATTGAACGATCCGTTTGTGTCTCACGGGTCGTCTGTTCCTCTTTATAATAACACATTCCCCATTGAATAAAAGAGTTGCCTGATTAGGGGAAATGGACTAGTTATAATGGAAAGTAGGGGATAAAATGAATATTGTTATGGACCATGTAAAAAAGTATAAAAAAGAGACTGCTATAGCTTTGTTTACAGTAGTCATCATGGTCATGTCTGCTCTATGGCAGCCGAAGCTGCTGCAGCAGGTACTTGAGGCGATCATTAAAGAAGACAGTGATCAAATGAACTCATTGGGGATTTATCTGATTGTAATTGCCGGACTAGGATTGGTTGCCGGAGTTTTCAACACGATATTTTCTGCAAAAGTCGCACAAGGAGTCAGTGCTGATATTCGAGAAGCGGCTTTCCGAAAAATACAAACCTTTTCATTTGCGAATATTGAAGAATTCTCTGCCGGAAATCTTGTAGTTCGATTAACAAATGATATTACTCAAATTCAAAATGCAATAATGATTGCTTTGCAGTCGTTATTTCGAATACCGATTCTTTTTATCGGAAGCTTCGCGTTGGCGATGACGACATTGCCGCAGCTGTGGTGGATTATTGTACTGTTAGTTGTCGCAGTAATTATTATTACCTTGCTGTCGTTTTCTCAAATGGGTAAACATTTCATGATTATTCAGAACCTGATTGATAAGGTTAACAGTCTGGCGAAAGAAAACCTGTTAGGGATTCGCGTAGTGAAATCATTTGTTCAGGAAAAAAATGAACTGGCACGCTTCAGCAAAGTCAGTGATGACCTGACAACACATAATGTAATCGTTGGTACCTTGTTTTCTGTAATGATTCCATCATTTATGCTGGTAGCCAATTTGGCTGTCGCAGGAGCAATTTTCTTCGTTAGCGATTTGGCAAAGGACGATCCGACCCTAATCGGCGGCATTGCTTCCTTCATGAATTATCTGATGCAGATTATGATGGCGATTATTATCGGCGGTATGATGATGATGATGACTTCTCGTGCAGCCGTTTCAATCAAACGGATTAAAGAAGTGATGGATGCTGTTCCTGCAATCACCTATCCGGAGGTTCCGGAGCAGGATCTGGATGGAAGTGTTGTATTTGAACATGTCAGTTTCCGTTATCCCGGTGATGATACAGATACGTTAAAAGATGTTTCTTTCACCATTAAGCCAGGTGAACAGATTGGTATTGTTGGCGCGACAGGTGCCGGTAAATCAACCTTGGCTCAGCTGATTCCACGATTATTCGACCCGACAGAGGGAAAAGTAAAAGTTGGCGGAGTAGATTTGCATGATGTGAATGAACACAGTCTGCGTAAAGCAGTCTCTTTTGTGCTGCAAAAAGCGATTCTTTTTTCCGGCACAATTTCCGAAAATCTGCGTCACGGAAAACAAGATGCAGATGAACAGGATATGACTCGTGCAACTCAGATTGCTCAGGCAAGAGAGTTTATCGAGAAGCTGGCATTGCAATATGAAGCGCCTGTTGAAGAGCGAAGCACGAACTTCTCCGGTGGTCAGAAGCAGCGACTGTCAATTTCCCGTGGTGTGATTGGGGAACCGAAGATATTAATTCTTGATGATAGTACCAGTGCCTTAGACGCGCGTTCTGAGAGTCTTGTAAAGGATGCTTTGGAAAATGATTTAGGTCAGACAACAACCATCATCATTGCGCAGAAAATTTCTTCTGTCGTCAATGCAGACCGAATACTGGTTCTGGATAAGGGGCATCTTGTAGGTGAGGGGACCCACAAAGAATTATCGGTAACGAACGACGTATACAAAGAAATCTACGAAACTCAACGAGGAAAGGATGAGGTGGAATGACTGATTTAATCAAAGCAAGTAAATTCTTTTATCATTATTTGAAGAAATACAAGCTGTCCTTTCTAATCATATTTATTACAATCGTTGCAGCGACTTATTTGCAGGTAAAAGCACCTCAATTTATCGGTGAGGCGATTGAAGAGCTGACAAAATATGTATTCGCATTAAGTCAGGGTGTCGATGATAAGAGTGCCTTCATCAGTGTACTGCAAAAGCTGTTGATTTTTTATGTGCTGACTAGTGCAGCCAACTTCATTTACAGTATTCTTTTTACGCAGGTAGTAGGAAAATCAACCAACCGTATGCGAATCGGGTTGTTCAATAAACTGGAAAAGCTGACGATTCGATTTTTTGATTCTCATAAGGATGGAGAGATTCTTAGTCGTTTTACCAGTGACTTAGATAATATCCAAAACAGCTTGAATCAAGCGTTGCTGCAGGTATTGACGAATGCTGCCTTGATTGTCGGGGTACTGATTATGATGTTCCGTCAAAATGTTGAACTGGCGTGGGCAACGATTGCTTCGACACCGGTTGCTGTTTTAATTGCAGTTGTAATTATTCAGAAGGCGAGAAAATATGTTGATATCCAGCAGGATGAGGTTGGTAAGCTGAACGGATATATGGATGAAAAAATCAGCGGTCAGCGAGTAATCATTACGTATGGCTTACAGGAAGAAACAATTGACGGCTTTGTGAAGCATAATAAAAAAGTACGGGAAGCAACCTTTAAAGGACAGGTCTATTCAGGTCTGTTGTTCCCTATGATGCAAGGTATGTCCTTAGTCAATACAGCAATCGTGATTTTCTTTGGTGGCTGGTTGGCGCTGAATGGTGACGTAGAGCGAGCAGCTGGCTTAGGCTTGATTGTGATGTTCGTCCAGTACTCCCAGCAGTATTATCAACCATTGATGCAGATTTCATCTGGCTACAGTATGATTCAGCTTGCCGTAACAGGTGCGCGTCGTTTGAATGAAATGTTTGATGAGCCCGATGAAATCAATCCTGAAAATGGGAAAGAGATTACCGGCGTTCATGAATCTGTATCATTGAATCACGTTGATTTTGGGTATGATCCGGAAATTCCCATTCTGAAGGACGTATCCATCAATGTGAATAAGGGAGAAATGGTGGCACTTGTCGGACCAACGGGTTCAGGTAAAACAACGATTATGAATCTGTTAAATCGTTTTTATGATGTGAATGGCGGTTCCGTTACGTTTGATGGAACAGATATCCGTGAGATTGAGCTCAGCAGCCTGCGCTCTCATGTAGGGATTGTTTTGCAGGATTCCGTCTTATTTTCGGGAACAATCAGAGAAAACATTTCATTTGGTCATCCGCAAGCGAGTGAGGAAGAAATTATTGCCTCGGCGAAACAGGCCAACATTCATGATTTCATTGTTGGGCTTGAAAAAGGGTATGACACGGAAATTACTGAGGAAAACAATGTATTCAGTACAGGTCAGAAGCAGCTGATAAGCATTGCCCGTACCATACTGACGAATCCGTCTCTGTTGATTTTAGATGAAGCGACAAGTAACGTGGATACGGTGACAGAAGCGAAAATTCAAAAAGCAATGGATGAGGCAATTAGAGGACGAACCAGCTTCGTAATCGCCCATCGATTGAAAACCATTTTGAACGCAGACCGCATTGTTGTCTTACGCAATGGTGAAGTGATTGAAGAAGGAAATCATCATGAGCTGTTGAAGCAGCATGGCTTCTATTCCGAGCTGTACCACAACCAATTTGTTTTGGAATAAGAATGCTCCTAACCCTTTAAATACGAGGGTTAGGAGTTTTTTTATTCGTTTAATTTGGAATCTTCATGTCCTACTTCGTCCATAATCGCTTATTTGTAAATTTGAATATCATGCCAGTGAATGTTTTAAGATAAATTACATAGTTATATGATAGTTTTTTTCCAAAATAATAATAATCTAGCCTGTCTTGAATAATATTACTGGTTGTATTTTTTCACCTGAACATCATCTTCAAGAAACACTAGCCGACTTAATGTCTTCACAATTGTATGCTATACTAAGATAGTGACAGGAAGAGGTAATACTATGAAAAATTTGTATCCTGTAAAAGTGTATGCATCTGGTTTCAGATTATACTCTACAGAAAGAAAAGCGATGCTGAGCAAGCAACCAAACAAATTGGTCACTGTTCGATATATCGTAGCTGGGTTAAAGACGATCAGGCAGCTGTCAGACAGAAAATTTATATATGATATAAACTTCTTATCATTTCCAAAGGTCGAGTGGGCAATCACTCAATGCAACTTGTCTAATGTGATATAGAATAAATATCAATAGCTTCTTTTAGGAAATATTTAAGAAGGATAAACAGATGATCAAAACAGTTGGGTCATCTGTTTTAATTTTTTATTGGAAGTATAGTTGTTTCGATGAGATTCATAGGCATAAAGAAAAGAGGCTATATGTATGAGTTACTATTGGGGAAAAAAAGAAGAACTTTCTAAGAAAAGCAATGCATTTCATGAAGGACAAGAAGTATCTTTTATCTTAAAAAAGGAAATAAGAACAGGCAAGATAGAAGCATTAAGAGTTAATTCTGCAGTAATTAGCGTTAAAGCTCTGAGAACTCAGAAAGAGAAGTCTGAAAGAACAGTAGTCAGTTATGACAAATTGATGTCGGTTTATGAATAACAAGTTTTTTTACAGGAGCTTTATTTGGATAAATCTCTAAAAAGGAAGTATCTAGACTTGAGATAGGGAAGACCCAAAAACTTGCACCTATCCAGTAATATCTATTTGGTGAGCTGGGAAGGGAACGTTAATCCCCTAATTGAAAAATTTGTAATACCTTTACTATAAAAAAATCCCTTGTCCGAAATTGGACAAGGGATTTTCTGTTTAAGCTTCTTGTGCTTTTACTGAAGCTTCTTCATCGGCCATTCTTTTTTCCTCTTGAATAACAGAGATTTTAACGAAAGGCATGTAGATCAGTACTGAAAGAATTACGTTCACTGCTGCCAGAACGCCTCCGGAGATGCTGCTTGTTGCTAGTGCACCACCGATAATTGGCGGTGTTACCCATGGCGGCATAACCGTAGCCACTGGTACTAAGCCTAAGCTTGTTGCAAAATAAGCAACAGTTACCAGAACGATTGGCGTCAAAATAAATGGAATGAACATGATTGGGTTCAACACGATTGGCAAACCGAACATTGCCGGTTCGTTAATGTTGAAGATACCAGGTCCAATAGACAGGTTAGCGATAATCATGTTGGCTTTGCTCTTGCGTCCTACTAAGTAGATAGCAATCAGTAAACCGATTGTTGCACCTGTTCCGCCTAAATTGACAAAGCTGTCAAAGAAAGGCTTGTTAACGATGAATGGTGCTTCCTTACCTGCTGAAATAGCATTAACGTTTGCTTCAATCGCCGGCGCATTGATTGTCTGCATAAGCGGATCAATCATATTCGCTCCATGAAGACCGAAGAACCATAGGAATGGTGCGATAAATGCCAACAACAGAGCTGATGGATAAGAATTCGCCAAGCCCATGAATGGTTCTTGAACCAATGTGTAGAAAGAACCAACGATGTCTGTTACACCAAAGCCGGCGAAAATCGCTGCAACTAAGGCAAACAGTGAAATTGTAATCATCGCAGGCAGTAATGAAGCAAAAGCTTTCGCTACTGCAGGTGGTACACCTTCCGGCATTTTGATGATTAATTTTGGATTGTCAGCTAAACGAACGTAGATTTCAGTTGAAATAATCCCTACGATAATAGCAATGAACAATCCGGTAGAGCTCATTCCCAGAGCTCCGCCCAATGCGAAGAATGAGCCCAGTGAGATAACACCGGCTGCTGCGCCGTCTTTACGGTAATGGTTTGCTAGGTTATAAGCAAGTAAAAATGCAATCAGTACAGAAAGAATAGCAAACGTTCCGTTCCACGCGGCACCACCAAATCCTTTCCAGGCTTCTCCGCCAAAGATGGAATTCATTAGTTCCTGAAAACCGGGAATTGGCAAGTTGTTAATCATGACTGCCAGTGCGCCCAGAATCATCAATGGCATACTGATCATGAATGAATCACGAATCGCAACCAAATGACGTTGTGCACCGATTTTTGATGCAACAGGAATAAAATGTTTTTCCATAAACTCCACAAACTTATTCATAGTTGTCCCTCCTAATTTTTATTGAATCAATTGATCCATATTAATTATAATCCAATGATTTTCATAAAGAAAGAAATATGAAGATGAAATAAATGAATTCATCAAAATTGATTAGAAAATAGAAAAATATATCGAGAGATAGAAGGATACTATTGTTTTTTTGTTTTTAACTTACATTTTTATGATTTATTTTATTTTCTATTTATCAGTCATATGTTATTCGATATAATGATTATGTAACAAATAATAAAGAGGGAGCGAATGATGATGAAAAAGTGGACAGTAGTTTTGAGTGTTTTAGCTGCGTCATTTATGGCGGTTTCTTTCCAAAGTGTAAGTAGTGCAGAGGAGCAAAAAAGTGAGTATATTCAGATTCTTAATGATGATTTACGGATGTCGATAGAGGAGAATACTGAAGCTGTGATGAATGAGGCGGAACAGGCGTTGTATGATGAGTACCACTTATTTTCCCCTAGGTATTTAGGGAGTGTGGAAACGATGTACAGCTCAGGAAATATTATGTCCCTTGAAGGGTATCAATATTTGCCAAACCTTAAAAGCTATGGGGAACACGAAGGGTCGATAGGCGCGGACCCAAGACCACTGACGAAGCTGGCTCAATTGGAAGAGCTAAGCTTGGACAGTAATTTCTATTCTATTGAATTTCTAAAAAATCTAAAAAGCTTAAAAATCTTGGGATTGGATAATACACCTCGACAAAGAGGCTATGAAGAGCTGGATAGAATGGATAAATCGATTTTACCGCTTGTTGATTTAACAGTATTGAATCATTTAGATTCGTTAGAAGAAGTTTATATTGGGACAGAAGGTTATCTGCCGGCAATTACATTGAGAACAGGAAAGACAAGCTACACTATGGCAAATCCTATCTTCTTATCAAAACAATTTATTGAAGATGTAGTGGATGAGGAGGGCAATGTGATTGGCACGGAGGAAAGTCAATTAGAAGTTCGTTCGACGAATGAAGATTTTTCATTTGCAGATGATGAATTGACCTGGACGAATTTGTCACCTGAAATGACTGAATTGAGATTCTACTGGAACGCGGCTTCTAACACCTCTACTACTGATAATACGGCTTCTGTTAATGGCACAGCAATTATCCCGATTGTGTGGAAATAGGCAATGGTATGATATGAATAGAACAAAAAGGAGCTGTGACATTTTAATGTCACAGCTCCTTAAAAGCGAATAAACGGTGTTCCAACAGCAGTTCTCTCGAAAATAAGCCGAAGAATCTCAAAAACATGGAAAGCTATTTTCAGATTCTCCAGCTTATTTCTCGGAGCTAGACGCTTTTGTCACAACCTCTTTTTTGCTATATAGCTATTTCTTCTCAATACAATATAAAATCGGTGGTTGATTCGCCTGATTCACAAATTGATAGCTGAGCACATTGAATTGTCTCTGGGGAAGTGCTTTACAGAAATTCTTGACCATAGTCAACTCCTGCTCACCGCCTTCATGTCCATAATAAACAACCAGAATAATTCGTCCCTTGACAACCAGACGCTCAAGTATCGCTTCAATGGCCGTTCGTGTTGTATCAGGCATGGTAATAATCTCTTTGTCACTTTTTGGCAAATAGCCAAGGTTGAACACGGCCGCCTTGATTGGTGTCTCAGGAGAGATTATTTCAGCAATTGTTTCGTGCCCTTGATGGAAAAGGAGCGCTTGTTCAGATAGCTGATTCTCCTGTAGTCGTTTTTCAGTGTTTTGGATAGCAGCTGCTTGAACATCAAAGGCATATACTTTGCCAAGTTTTCCAACAAGCTCTGCTAAAAAGGCAGTATCATTACCATTACCCATAGTTGCATCGATGACTTGGTCAGCTGGCTGAACGATTTCACGTAATAATGTGTGGCTGAAATGAAGGGCTGTTTGGAGCATCAGACAAGCACCTTCTTAGCTAATCGAATATTATGTTTTCCTTGGTAGCTGTCACGTCTTTTTAGTTCATTATCGATGGCGTTTAGAACCTCCCATTTTTTGAGGCTCCACATTGGACCGATTAATGCGTCGTAGGGTGAATCACCTGTAAGGCGATGAATAATAATCTCCGGTGGAATCATTTCTAACTGGTCGCAAATGACGGTTACATAGTCCTCACGAGTCATCAGCTGCAGCCGACCTTCGTTATAGTCCCGCATCATTTTTGTGTTGGTCATAAGATGGAGCAGATGCAGCTTGATTCCTTGGATATCAGAATCAAGAATGGTTCTTCGGACATTTTCCCGCATCATCTCCATGCTTTCTCCCGGCAAACCGTTAATTAAATGAGTACATACACGGATATTGTGCTTCCGCAATTTCTCAACACCGTCAAGGTATGTTTGGTAATCATGGGCACGATTAATCGTAGTGCTAGTGTCCTCATAGGTTGTTTGAAGTCCTAGCTCGACCCATAAATAATAACGCTCATTCAATTCAGCAAGATAATCGACGACGTCATCCGGCAGGCAATCCGGTCTTGTTCCGATGGCCAACCCAACAACACCTTTCTCGTTAACCACTTGCTCAAAACGATGACGAATCACTTCAACAGGCGCATGCGTGTTTGTAAAATTTTGGAAGTAGACAATGTATTGTTCTACATTTGGCCATTTACCGTGCATCATTTGTATTTCTTTCTGAAATTGAACCGGTAGTGGATCGTGAGGGGCAACAATCATATCACCGGATCCGGAAACGCTGCAGAAGGTACAACCGCCTTTTGCTACAGTGCCGTCTCGATTGGGACAGTCAAAGCCGCCGTCCACAGGCACCTTAAAGATTTTTCCGCCAAATTGCTGGCGAAGTGCATAGTTCCATGTATGATAACGTTTGTTTGGATCATCTGTAAAATTAAATGGTTTCATCAGGATTCTTCTTTCTTCGAATGTTTATGTTTTGAATACCAGCTGAGCTGTGTTTTTTGATACAGCGGATAAGTCAACAGCAGCCAAGATAAGCCGAAGCAAAAGCCGCCGACAATATCACTTGGGAAATGGACACCTAGATAGATTCTGCTGATACCGATAAATAGGATACCGATACCTAACAATAGCTGCAGCACGCGACAAAGTGTTTTCTTTTTAATAAACAAAGGCAACAGCATAATGATTGTACCATAAAGCAGCATACTACCTGTAGAGTGGCCGCTTGGAAAGCTGTAGCTATGCTCGACTACCAGATGCTCCAATGTTGGTCTTTCTCTCATGAAGAAGAGCTTGATAAGTGAATTTAGAATGCCGGCAGTAAAGCCCGTGTTTAGCAGTAGCCAAAATGCTTCTATATAATATTTTTTCACTGCCATCACTCCTGCAAGGATAACAGCAAGGGCAGCTACGGTCATTGGATTTGCCAGCTTGGTATACCAGATGAAAAATTGGTTCAGCTCAGGATAGGGAGTACGTATGAATGCAGTAATACTTTGATCAAAGCTGTTTAAAAGTGCAGGTGAAAATTTGACAATTGCGCCTATAAAAATAAATAGCAACAGAAAAAAAGCGCCTGCGAATTGATAATAGTTTTTGTGTTTCATCAGTCGAATCCTTTCAAAAAAAATTAAGTCTGTATTGCGTATCTTATTTAGTATACCTCACGATGCATTTTAGAAAAACTAACGAATCGTGCGTTTAATGAAATGTTAATGAAGGAATTAGTAAGTAGAGAAGAGGGAGAAAAAATGATGTAGAAAATTTAAAACAAAAAGGCTGAGATATGCTAATCCCACCCTTTTGTTTTCTTATAGTATCTATTCGTTGTTAATCTTCGTCGATGTATTCTTCAGCTTCGGCATAATAATCTCCGTAAACGTTGATATTCCCTGTTTTTGTTTTTAAATTAAACTCTTTTTTTCCATTTCCGATAGTATAAGAGCCTTTATCTTCTCCAAAAAGGTCTCTATCTCCAAGGCCGGTGTCTGCATTGATTTTCAGATTTTTAACCTCTCCATAAAGAGAAATGTCGATATCACCATGCTCCATTGTTGCTTTCAGCTTGTCGGGATATTCCTCTCCATACATATAGATTGATCCGTTGTTTCCGGAAATTTCAGCTTCGCCACGTAGGTTATTGATTGAAATATCACCATTTTTTGAAGCAATTGTCGATGTTGCTGCTTTGACATTCGACAGGTAGATATCTCCTGTCGATGAAGAAAGGTCTAGGGAGCTGCCGACAAAATTGTTTAAGTCAATCTGTCCGTGCTCTGTTTTCAAAGATAGGTCATCAACAGTCGAATCGCCCCAGAAGTTGATACTGCTGCTGCTTCCGGTAACAGACATTTTATCTGAAGAAATGGAGCTGAAAGAAATGTCTGAATGCTTGATATCAACCTTGATTTCCTCATTAGAGAAATTAGATAGGTCGATGTATCCGGATGCGTCATCACTAACTGTAAGAACATCAATATCGTCCGGAACCATCAGTGTAATTTGAGAATTTTCCAGATGGAAACCAAAACGGAATTGATCAAAAGTCCCGTTCTTCTGTTTTCCGTTGACTGAAACAGTCAATGTATCGCTTGATTCAGAAACATCCAGAGAGCCCTTCAATGGTTCAGTGACACTGCTGCGGGCTTCCATGGAAATTGTATTACCGGAAGTTCCTTGGATAACATAGTCCGTATTTCCTGATAACTTTAAATCAAGCTTCTTGATTTTTTCTTTGTTTTTAATTGTGTAGTTTTCTTCCATGCTTTCTACCATAGAGGACTCAGCCCGCTGATAGAAGACCGCACTGCCGACTCCGCCGACAGCCATTGTTACTATACCAATAAGCGAAAAGATAATTGTTGTCTTTTTCATTTTAAACTCTCCCTCCAAACACGGCACCATGCCAAGCAATGTACCGTTTTACTGATGAAAAGAATAGTCTTGTCAGCGGCAATAAGATCATTGTACCGATAATCCCTGCTCCGCATAGGAAAATGCTGAAGAAGAGCTGGAACAGTCCGGCATCATTGAATCCGACAATCACTGAGTAGGCTCCTAGAATTGGTGA
The DNA here is from genome assembly GCF_016745255.1 of Enterococcus sp. BWR-S5. Classification (GTDB taxonomy): domain Bacteria; phylum Bacillota; class Bacilli; order Lactobacillales; family Enterococcaceae; genus Enterococcus_L. The sequence continues at coordinate 43,292 of NZ_JADOEQ010000001.1, forward strand.
CAGGAGGAAAATCAGCGCTGCAAGCCATAGGGAGAAAACGACGGCTGCAAAGGCGAAAAACATCCAAAACATAAATAGAAAATCGAACGCTAATAAAGCGCAAATCTTTAATGCTCGGAAGCCGGGTTTTTGCGGCCTATTTTTATAGTAAGGGTCTTCATCGTAGTAGTCATATGGATGCTCATTTTCATATTGCTCATACTCTTCATAGGATTGTGAGGAAGAGATTTCCTGCCAACCGTCTCTGGTCAAGCGTTTTTCCGGAACATCAATATCAAACTCTTGAAGAATCTCTTCGGCAATCGAGCGAGGTTTGCCCAAGCTTTTAGCCACCTGTTCTTCAGACTCTCCGGCAGCTGTTCGATCATTAAATATTTCTTCATATTTGTCTAAAATGGCAGCTTGTTGTTGATAGGAAAGAGGCTTTAAATATATTTTAAGTTCAATCAAAAAGTGCTCTTTATTCATTTTTTTTCCCTCATTTCTGTTCTTCCTTTTGTCTTTCTCTCATGTACACTATAAATATTTATTGAGGGAATAACAAGGGGTTTTTAGTAAAATCAGTCTAAGGTAAAGAGGCGAATCGGTCTAAAGTCTGAGAAGAAAAATTTGACTGGAAATCCCCAAAATATGAAACGACAAATAGCGGATATTTTCTTTTTTAATGTAAAAAATATAAAAAATAAATAATTAGTGTTATGTTGTGATATAACTTTAATTTTATATTGAAAAGAGGTATACTTATTATTGAGCAATTTTACGCTTTTATTAACATACGGAGGACTTAATAATGGAAAAGCGATCACGTAAAGAAAGAAGGAAAGCAGAACAATATCAGAAGGCTTCTATGCATTTGAAGAAGGGAACCACTGTATTTAGTTCAGCTTTAGCTGTTTCATCTATCGCCGGTACAACTGTACTGGGACCGCTCCTTGTTGAGGCAACCGAAGACGGTGCAGTCAGCGCTGAAATCACTCCATCTGTGGGTACATACATGGAACAACAGCAGGATGGAACGGTCAATACGCAAGAAAACTACAACGAGAATACAACGACAACAGAAGAATCAAGTCAGACTGAAGAAACAACAGATTCATCTGAAACAGAATGGAGTACGGAAGAAAGTACTCAGGAAGATTCGGGCACTATCTCTTCTGAGGATGTATCAGAAGAAACAGAAACTTCAGATAGTTCAATAGTAGATGAGATTGTTGGAATCGAGTCATTTGCTGCATCAGCAAGAAGCGGCGTCAGCACAGCTTCATTTATCGCCAGTATCGCCGGACAAGCACAAACCGTGGCAGCAGCAAATGATTTATATGCTTCTGTTATGATTGCTCAGGCAATTCTTGAGAGCGGCTCAGGTGCGAGTACGCTATCTCAGGCACCTAATTACAATTTATTCGGTATTAAGGGCTCTTATAATGGACAAAGTGTTTATATGAACACTTGGGAAGTAATTAATGGAGAGAACGTTATTGTTAATGCAGCATTTAGAAAGTATCCATCCTATACAGAATCTTTCTATGATAACGCGTATGTTTTGAGAAATACCTCTTTCCAATCAGGTGTTTATTTCTACTCCGGAACATGGAAAAGCAATACAAATTCCTATACGGATGCAACAGCATGGCTGACAGGCCGATATGCAACCGATCCTAATTATGGAACAAAGCTGAACTCTTTGATTGCTGCAAATAATCTGACGCAGTATGACACACCATCATCTGGTGGCGGTACTGGCGGAAACACCGGTGGAAATGAAGGCGGGAATACCGGCGGTTCAACAGGAAGTAGTACGAATGACACGATTCATACAGTCGCTTCCGGTGACAGCTTGTGGGCTTTGGCAAGCAGATACGGAACAACAATAGCGAATATCAAGAGCTGGAATAATCTTTCCAGTGATACCATCTATATTGGTCAAAAGCTGATTGTGAAGAAGGGCAGCGGCTCATCCGGTGGAAATACCGGAGGCAACACAGGTGGTTCGTCCTCTGGTGGTAGCTCCGGTGGTTCAACAGGGACAACAGATACGTACTACACTGTAAAATCTGGGGATAGTCTGTGGGCAATCTCAAGTGCAAATGGTGTGAGTATTGCAAACTTGCGCAGCTGGAACAATATCAGTGGAGATATCATCTATCCAGGGCAACGTCTGATTGTGAAAAAAGGCAGCGGTTCATCTGGTGGAAGTACGGGAGGCAGCACGGGTGGTTCATCTTCAGGAGGTAGCTCTGGCGGTTCGACAGGGACAACAGATACGTACTACACTGTAAAATCCGGGGATAGCCTTTGGGCAATCTCAAGTGCAAATGGTGTGAGTATTGCAAACCTACGCAGCTGGAACAATATCAGTGGAGATATCATTCATCCGGGACAACGTCTGATTGTGAAGAAGGGCAGCGGCTCATCTGGTGGAAGTACGGGAGGCAGCACGGGTGGTTCATCTTCAGGAGGCAGCAGCTCCGGCGGTTCAACCAGTACAACGGATTCCTACTATACAGTAAAATCCGGGGATAGCTTATGGGCAATCTCAAGCGCAAACGGCGTGAGTATCGCGAATCTGCGCAGCTGGAACAATATCAGTGGAGATATCATTCATCCGGGACAGCGTCTGATTGTGAAAAAGGGCAGCGGTTCTTCAAACAGCAGCGGCGGCAGCTCAAGTACTGGCAGCAGCACTAGTGGAAAAACTCATACTGTAAAGAGTGGAGATACCTTGTGGGGGCTGGCGATTCAGTACTCTACATCTATCAATCAACTGAAGCAGTTAAATAATTTATCTGGTGATGTTATCTTTATTGGACAGCAGCTGAAGGTTGCTTAAATTATTTTGAATCCAAAAGGAGCCAACCACGCTAAGTGATACGCTTAGCGGTGTCGGCTCCTTTTTAATTGAATGATTCTGTATATGGTGTCAGGCTTTTTTCCAGACAGTAATCATAGAATTTCTGAACAGCGGGTGTCTTTTTCTTATTCTTCTTTGTTGCAAGATAAATGAAGCGGGCGGGAATGTCATCAGCAATCAACAGCTTTTTTACAGGATAAGCAGAAATTGAAGGAATATCGGGCATAATGGAGATACCGTAATCACAGCCGACAAAGCCCAGCATACTATGGTCTTCCTCAACCTCACAGGTAATGGTTGGCTGAATATCTCTAGTATGAAGAATTTCATCAATATATGGACGAAGCCCACTTTGTTTGTTGTAATAAACAAAGGAGTATTCCGCAAGCTCATTCAGCGTGACGGCTTTCTTCTGGCTAAGAGCATGTGTATTTGGAACGACGATAACGATTTTCTGTTCTGTTAGGATATCAAAATGAATGTCGGTATCTTCATCGATTTTTGAGCAGATGGCTATGTCGATTTCGTCATTCTTCAGCTGCTGAAGGATATCGCTGGAATTTCCTTGAGAGAAGCTGAATCTGATTTTTTCGTTGTTCTTTATTGCTAGAAAGTCCTTTGCCAGCTTAGGCGTTAACGCAGAACCCATGGTATAGATAAAGCCTAGCTGAATCTGACCATTTTCGGGACTGGCAATTTCCTGAAGCATCTGCTTGCCGGAATATAGCTGATAAAGACCGGAAGAAACGTAATCATAGAAAATTTTTCCGTATCTGGTTAAATAGATATTCCGCCCTTTTTTTTCAAATAGCTCTACACCCAGTTCTTTTTCCAAGACAGAAATGGCATGACTTAGATTGGGCTGTGAGGTGTTCAGCTGTTCTGCAGTAAGTCTCATGTGCTCGTTTTCTGCCAATTTGACAAAATATTCCAGGTGTCGAAAATTCATATTTATCTTCTCCTTTGAAATGATAAATGAATTTTATCATATAAAGATAAAAAAAGCATTGGTATTTCTATGTCCATTGAGGTATCCTAATGTAAAGTTACAGCGTTTGAAAGTAGGTTTTAAAGTGAAAAACATCACAATGTTGAAGGAAGCCGGCAGAAAAAATCGTTATTTCCCATTAATCTGCAGCTTATATTTTAATTATATTTTTCAGGGAATGGCCGCAATCATCTTATCTCAAAATATGGATGCCTTGAAGCTGCAATGGCAGGCCTCGACCACTCAAGTGACGCTAGTCATGAGTGCCATTGGTTTGGGGCGGATTGTCAGTCTTTATTTCTCCGGTTATTTTTCTGATAAATATGGTAGGAAGAAAACGGTATTGATCGCTATCGTCTCCTACTTTATCTTTTTTGCAGGGATTCTTCTAAGTCCTAATTACCAGATAGCAGTTGTTCTGGCGATGTTTGGCGGATTTAGTAATGCGTTTTTGGATACCAGCACCTATCCGACGTTGGTAGAGGCCTATCCAAGTGAAAAGGACAACAGTTCACTGAGTGTATTGAATAAAGCATTCATTTCTTTAGGGCAGTTCATTCTTCCTTTTCTGACAAGAATAATTATTACTGAAAACCTTTATTTTGGTTGGCCGTTTATTTTGTGTATTGTCTGTCTGTTTGCGAATTTATTGGTCCTTAGAAAACAGCCATTTCCACCTTTAACAACAGTGAAGGACGAGGCAACAGAGGCACAGGTAAAAGGGCCGGAGGGTGTGAAATTCAAGATTGACGGTATTGCGCTATTGGTATTTTCATTTGTATCTGTATCAATGTTCAATATTTTTATTCTATGGATTCCGAAATTCGGAGAACAAATGAATATTGTCAATCAGCAGGACAGCTTGATTTTCGTGAGTGTCTTTAGTGTAGGTTCTTTTGTTTCGGTTTTCCTAACTTCAATGATCGTAAAAAAAGGTGCCAGTGTCACTCATTTGATGGTTGTTTGTACAGGAATTACGGCGCTATCCTTGATTTATATGATTTTACAGCCATCCTTTATCGGGCTGGTTATTGCTTCGCTTTGTGTTGGTATCTTTGCTGCGGGTGGTATTTGGCAGCTGGGATTAGCGTTGATTTTAGAATTTTTTCCTCAAAGAAAAGGCCGTATCACCAGTCTGTATTCGTTGGCAACATCAGTATCTGTCATGATAACCCCTTATATTACAGGGATAATGGCAGAGTCAGATATACGAACAGTATTTTGGTATAATGCCAGTTTGACATTGATTGGTTTGATGGCGACAATTGTGATAGCTGTTCGCTATAAAAGCATTGTAAAAGGAACGCATGCCTTACAACTGGATGATTAGTTGGGAGAGCGAGTAATAATAAAATAGTTGAACACAGGAAATTATTTCCTGTGTTTTTTTGTCTATTTGATAAATTTCATTTATCAAATATTCAATAATAAAGTATTAGTTTTTATCGAATGGATGTATTACACTATAGGTGACTAGATTGTGAAATTATTAATTTGAAGAAAGAAGGATACTCATGAATAACTATCAAGCGATTTTTGAACCATTGACAATTAGACGTATGACACTGAAAAACCGAGTGATTATGCCTCCAATGGGAACAAATTTTGCCAATATGGACGGAACGTTCAATAAGGAGCATCTCTCTTATTATGAACAAAGAGCCAAGGGCGGTACCGGCTTGATTACCTTAGAAAATGTCTGCTTTGATTATCCAATGGGAACAAATGGAACGTCTCAGCTTAGAATAGACAATGATCAATACATTCCCGGTTTGTGGAAATTTAATGAGGTGATGCATGCTTATGGTGCTGCTACTTCGGTACAGATTAACCACGCGGGTGCCTCTGCATATGGCTTGCGGTTGAATGGTCAACAAGCAGTTTCTGCTTCGGATGTACCAAGCAAAACCGGTAACCCAACGCCAAGACCGCTGACAGAGGAGGAAATCTATCATATTGTTGCTCGCTATGGTGAAGCAGCTTCTCGCGCACAGCGTGCCGGATTTGACTGTGTGGAGATTCATGCAGGCCACTCTTATCTGTTAAGCCAATTCCTATCACCTTTATACAATAAAAGAACCGATCAGTTTGGCGGCTCAGCAGAAAACCGAGCACGTTTTACGAAGCTGGTAATAGAAGCAGTTCGTAAGGCTGTCGGTCCATTCTTCCCGATTTCTCTTCGGTTCAGTGCCGATGAATTATTGGCGGGAGGAAATACACTGGATGACTCGATTGATATTCTTAAGTATTTCGCAGAAGAGGTCGATATCTTGAATGTATCGGCGGCGTTGAATGATAATTTACAGTATCAGATTGATAAGATGAACTTAGAAGATGGCTGGCGCTCATATATGGCGAAGGCAGTAAAAGAGCGTTATCCGGAAAAGGTAATCGTTACTTCGGGAAATATTCGTAGTCCTAGACGAGCAGCGGAGATATTGGAAAATGGTGAAGCGGATCTGTTAGCTATGGGACGAGGTCTAATCGCTGAACCAAATTGGGTCAATAAAGTAGAGAACAACCAGGAAAATCTATTGAGAAAATGTATTTCCTGCAATATTGGTTGTGCGGATCATCGGATTAATAAGTCAAGACCCATCCGTTGTACGGTAAATCCGGATCTTTATTATGAAGATGAATACAAACAGCATCAGGTAAAACAGCCATTGAAAATGGTGGTTATCGGTGGTGGAACGGCTGGACTTGAAGCGGCAGCAACTGCTGCAGAGGTTGGTGTATCTGTTGAGCTGTATGAACAAAAAGGCTACCTTGGCGGATTAGGGCAAGAGATTTCCCGCTTACCTGATAAAAATAGAATCAATGATTTCATTACCTATTTGGAAAATCGCTGTAAAGAGCTGGACAATCTGACCATTCATTTGAACCATTCCTTTACAATGGCTGATTTGGCCGGTAAGGATGTCGATATCATTGTTAATGCCAGTGGTGCAAAACCTTTATTGCCACCAATCAATGGCTTGCATGAAGTACTTGCTGAAGATGACAGAAAAGTCTTCTCTATCTTTGATGTTCTTGGAAACATGGAGAAGTTCAATGAGTTTGAAGGAAAAGAAGTCGTGGTCATCGGCGGCGGAGCTGTTGGTCTGGACATGGTCGAGTATTACGCCGAACGTGGGGCGAAAGCAGTCAGCATTGTTGAAATGCAGCCGGAGCTGGCAAAGGATTTGGATTTGATTACTAAGCTGAGTATGATGGAAATTGTTAAAGAGTACGATGTGAATGTCTACACCTCTACAAAGTTAATGCAAGTAAATGCCGATCACTTTAAAGTAGAGCTGCCAACCGGTGAAACAAAAGACTTATTCTTTGATTTAGGCTTTGTCTGTCTGGGAATGAAAGCTGAAGCACCATTGATGGACGAGCTGAGACAGTATGCACGTCTGAATGAGGCAGAGCTTGTGAATATCGGAGACAGTAAGGTTGCTCGTCGAATCATTGAAGGAACAAAAGAAGCAAGAGATATCCTCAAAACAATTGAAAAGGTCGAATATGATCTTACACAAAAAGCAGTCTTTTCCAAAATTAAAGAGGCTTAAATCAGGAAATAGGGACAGGGAGAAGCGGCAGGAAATGCTGAAAGTATCGAATAAACGAAAGAGCGAAGAAAGAAGTGTTCACCTCAGTGTGTTGCTTCTTCTCTCTCTTTTAGAAAAAGAGATACTGTTTTTCCATGTCCTATCAAAATAAACATAAAAGTGAGGAACTGAGCATGACAGAAAGATTAAGCGGACACACATTATTGATTGGATTGATTGCGACTCCAATCAGACATAGTTTGTCACCAACAATGCACAACGAGGCGTTTGCCAAGTTAGGAATGGATTATGCTTATCTGGCTTTTGAAGTCGGAAATGAAGAACTGGAAGATGCGGTAAAAGGCATTCGGGCGTTAGGCATTCGCGGTTCAAATGTCTCTATGCCAAACAAACAGGCGATTATTCCTTATCTGGACGAACTGTCACCCGCAGCTGAATTAGCAGGTGCAGTCAATACAGTTGTCAATAAAGATGGAAAAGGGCATCTAGTCGGCCATATCACTGACGGAACTGGAGCAATGCGCTCGTTACGTGAAGAAGGTGTAGAGGTTAAGGGACAAATCGTGACGATGACCGGCGCTGGTGGTGCGGGAACAGCGATTGCGATTCAGGCTGCTTTAGACGGCGTAAAGGAACTGCGTATTTTCAATATCGAAGATGCGGCCTTTGAAAATGCAAAAGAAACAGTCAAAAAAATCAATGAGAAAACAGACTGCAAAGCGACGCTGACTCCGTTGAGTGACCAAGAAGCGTTTAAAAAATCGATTGCAGAGAGCAGTATTTACATTGATGCAACAGGTGTCGGGATGAAGCCTTTGGAAAACGAAAGCCTAATCAATGATCCGGCAATGATTCATGATGAATTAGTTGTTTTCGATGTGGTGTATATACCAAAGGAAACAAAGCTGTTGAAATTTGCAGAAGCAAATGGTGCGAAGAAGACAGTTAACGGCTTGGGAATGATGCTTTACCAAGGTGCTGAAGCATTCAATCTATTCACTGGGGAAGAAATGCCTGTTGACTATATCAAAGAGTTGCTATTTAAGGATTAAGGGGAATGAAAATGAAAAACAAATATATGCCGACAGCTGTTGGGCTGTACATCAATTACATTGTTCACGGGATGGGCGTTATTATCATCTCTCAAAACCAAAACGCGCTGATGAACCAATGGAACACTGATTTAATGGGGATTGCAAAGGTAATTTCAATGCTGGGAATCGGCCGTTTGATTGCTATCATGATTTCGGGCCGTCTGTCTGATAAGTTTGGCAGAAAACCGTTTGTTTATTTAGGTATGCTGACCTACATTGCGTATTTCTTTGGTATCCTATTCAGTCCGAGTGTTGAACTGGCGATGTTCTTTGCAGTGATTGCCGGAATATCTAATTCGTTCCTAGACTCAGGAACCTATCCGGCGCTGATGGAATCATTTCCTAAGACAGCGGGTACAGCGAATGTTCTGATTAAAGCATTTGTACAAATTGGTCAGTTTGCTTTGCCGTTGATGATTAAATTCCTGATGTCTTCAGGACTATGGTTTGGTTGGTCCTTCATCATTGCTTCTGTACTGCTGGTATTGAACAGCATCTATCTATGGAAACGTTCATTCCCGGATCAGGATGAAAAAGAAGCAACAGAGAGCACGACAGAACAAGCACCGACTGTCACATTCAAATCAAAACCAAAAATGGCTGTTGAAGGTGTCGCTTTTGTTATTTATGGCTTTATTTCTCAGGCTACTTTCTATTTAATCAGTCAGTTTATCGGAACTTATGGAGAAAAGGCAGCAGGTATGGCCGCTGCTGATGCAGGTGTTCTCGTTTCCTATTATTCAATGGGTTCATTAGCCTGTGTGGCATTCACTGCGATTGTGGCAGCAAAAGTTCGCCCTGTATATTTGGTGTTAGTTTATACATTGGTTTCCTTTGCAACCATCTTGGTGATGTGGATGTTCCCAACACCAATGGTTTGTACGATTGGCGCTGCATTGGTTGGTTTCTTTGCTGCGGGTGGTGTTATGCAGCTTGGATTAACGGTTATGGGAGAAATGTTCCCGACCGGAAAAGGAACAATCACAGGAATCTTTTATACCTTCGGAAGTATTGCTTCCTTCGTTATTCCGGTAGCCGCTGCTCAAATTGCGAAAAGCAGTGTTCGTAATATCATGCTGTTTGATACAATCATTGCAGGGATTGGCTTTGTTCTCGCCGTAGTCATCTTTATCCGTTATCGTCAAACAGTAGATACCGGTGAAACGACTGAATCTATCTCAGAATCAAGTAAAGCTGTATCTTAAAACAATGAATCGAGTATAATAAAAACTAACGATGGATTTGAAGGATGTTACCGAACATAGGAGGCGTATAATTAGATGAAAACTGTTCAAGTAGCCGATGTTGTCATTGGTGAAGGCTTGCCCAAAATTATTGTTCCTTTAGTGGGAAGAAAAGAAGCAGCAATTCTGGAAGAGGCAAAGACACTTGCCCAACTGGATTGCGATATTATTGAGTGGCGCATCGATTTTTTTGAAGAAGTAACAGATGAAAAAAAAGTTGCTGAGCTGTCAAAAAAATTAAGAGAACAACTAAACAAGCCATTATTAGTTACTTTCCGTACTAAAAAAGAAGGCGGAGAGCTGGAGCTGCCTGATGACCAATATTTTGCTATTTATGAAGAAGTGATTGCATCTGGGAAAGCTGATTTGATTGATGTTGAGCTGTTTATGCCTGCTGAGGCATCTGCTCAGCTGATTGCAAAGGCGCACGAAAAGGGCGTCAAAATTGTGATGTGCAACCATGATTTTCATGCCACACCAACACAGGCTGAAATTGTCAGCCGCTTAAGAAAAATGCAGGAAAAACAGGCGGATATTTGTAAGATTGCCGTTATGCCTCAAAATCCTGCTGATGTTCTGACTTTGTTGGCGGCAACAGAAGAGATGAAGCGTGAATATGCTGATCGACCATTAATCACGATGTCAATGGGGGCTTTAGGGATGGTTAGCCGTGTAGCTGGTCAGACCTTTGGCTCTGCTGCCACCTTTGGAGCGGCAGCTAAGGCTTCTGCTCCGGGACAGGTGCCTGTGGAAGAGCTGCGAACAATGTTGAAGGTTCTCAAACATTAATCGTTGTTTTCAAGAGAAATTCGTCAAAACGATTGAATTATCCTAAGAAATTTGTTAGTATGAATCTCGTATATGAATACAACGATGATGAGGAGTAGTAGAAAGAACTCTGTGATAGAGAGCGTATGGTTGGTGGAAATACGCACAGAAGCTTTTGAACTCGCCTTGAAGTTGTTCTTTACTGAAATTTTTTAGTAAGTGAAGACGGCGGCGGCTGTTAGAACGCTGGAGATTCGTCTGTACAGACAGCGAATGAACTTAGGTGGTACCACGTTGATTAGAACGTCCTATGGGATTCTTCCCGTAGGACTTTTTTATTTTTAGACGCCTATAGTATCGGTGTGTAAGTATGACGACTCAGGCGGTGCCGTATTTAGGGAATAGCACATCATGTTTAAAGCATCAGATAAATGACAACAGGAGGAAGAACATGAATTACGATCACAAACAGATTGAAAAGAAATGGCAGAAGTATTGGGCAAAAAACAACCTGTTCAATACGCATGATGAGCCGGGCAAGAAAAAGTTCTATGCGTTGGATATGTTTCCCTATCCGTCAGGACAAGGGCTTCACGTAGGGCATCCGGAAGGCTATACGGCAACAGACATTCTGTCACGTATGAAGCGAAGTCAAGGGTATAACGTGCTTCATCCAATGGGTTGGGATGCGTTTGGTTTGCCGGCGGAGCAATATGCATTAGATACCGGGAATGATCCGGCTGATTTTACAAAGAAAAACATTGAGACCTTTAAACGTCAAATCAATTCTTTGGGCTTCAGCTATGATTGGAATCGTGAAGTCAATACAACTGATCCGGAGTATTATAAATGGACACAGTGGATTTTTACAAAGCTGTATGAAAAAGGCTTAGCATATGAAGCAGAGGTAGCTGTAAACTGGGTACCTGAGTTGGGAACTGTTATTTCCAATGAAGAAGTGATTGATGGTAAAAGTGAGCGTGGTGGATACGATGTTATTCGTAAGCCAATGCGCCAATGGATGCTGAAAATCACTGCTTATGCTGACCGTCTATTGGACGATTTGGAGCTGGTAGATTGGCCTGATAATATCAAGGAAATGCAAAAAAATTGGATTGGCCGTTCTGAAGGAGCAAATGTAACCTTCAAAATTGATGGCACTGATAAAGATTTTACGGTATTTACCACTCGCCCTGATACTCTGTTTGGCGCAACCTATGCAGTCATGGCACCTGAGTTGGCGCTTGTACAGGAAATCGTTACAGATGAGCAGCGTGAACAGGTAGCTGCCTATATCGATGAAGCATCTAAAAAGTCAGAGCTGAATCGGACAGACCTTGCCAAAGAAAAGACAGGAGTCTTTACAGGCGCGTATGCTGTAAATCCGGTCAACGGCGCATTAATTCCTATTTGGATTGCTGATTATGTATTGGCTTCTTATGGAACAGGTGCGATTATGGCAGTTCCTGCCCACGATGAGCGAGACTATGAGTTTGCGAAAACATTTGGTCTTGAGATTACACCTGTTGTAGAGGGCGGTAATGTAGAAGAGGCTGTTTACACTGGTGACGGTGCGCATATCAATTCTGATTTCCTAAACGGCTTGAACAAGGACGAGGCCATCAAGAAAATGAATGAATGGCTGGAAGAAAAAGGCTTTGGTAAAAAAGAAACCAGCTATCGCCTGCGTGACTGGCTGTTTTCTCGTCAGCGTTACTGGGGGGAACCGATTCCTGTGATTCATTGGGAGGATGGAACGACAACGACCGTTCCGGAATCTGAGCTTCCTTTGACATTACCTAAAACAGACGATATCAAACCAAGTGGAACAGGGGAATCACCACTGGCAAATATTGAAGACTGGATTAATGTGGTTGATCCTGAAACAGGAAAGAAAGGCCGTCGTGAAACCAATACAATGCCGCAATGGGCAGGCAGCTCATGGTATCATCTGCGCTATATTGATCCACATAATAAAACAGCAATTGCCGATCCGGAAAAACTGGAACGCTGGCTGCCGGTAGATATCTATATTGGTGGGGCAGAGCATGCTGTGCTGCATTTACTTTATGCCCGTTTCTGGCATAAGTTCCTGTATGATATTGGCGTTGTACCAACCAAAGAGCCTTATCAAAAACTGTTCAACCAAGGGATGATTTTAGGACAAAGCTTCCGTGATTCTCGCGGAGCATTGGTTCCAACAAACATGGTTGAAAAACGTGATGGTGCTTGGGTAAATATCGAAACCAGTGAGCAGCTTGAGGAAGCACCGGCAAAAATGAGTAAATCTCTGAAAAACGTAGTAAATCCTGATGATGTCATTGAAAAGTATGGTGCAGATACACTGCGTATGTATGAAATGTTCATGGGACCTCTGGAAGCAGCGATTGCTTGGAGTGAGAATGGTCTGGAAGGCAGCCGTAAATTCTTGGATCGTGTATGGCGTCTAATTGTAGACGAAAACGGTAAAATGCGTGACCGTATTACAACGATGAACGATGACAAGCTGACGAAGGTTTATCATCAAACGGTGAAGAAGGTTACAGAGGATTATGAACAGCTGCATTTCAATACGGCAATTTCTCAACTAATGGTTTTTGTTAATGAGGCAAATAAAGCGGAAGTACTTCCGTATGAATATGTAGAAGGATTCGTTCAATTGTTAGCACCGATTGCTCCGCACATCAGTGAAGAGCTATGGTCTATTCTAGGTAATGAAGAAAGCCTGACTTATGTACCATGGCCAGCCTATGATGAAAGCAAAATGGTCGAAGACGAAATTGAAGTTGTTTTCCAAGTGAACGGAAAAGTCAGAGACAAGGCAACTGTAGCACGTGGCTTAAGCAAGGAAGAGCTGGAAGAGAAAGCGAAGGCTTCCGAGCATATGAAGCCATTCCTTGAAGGGAAGACGATTCGTAAGGTTATCGTTATACCTGATAAATTGGTAAATATTGTAGCAAATTAAATTACAAAAACAGGGAGCTGGTGGACCTATGTCCGTCTGCTTCCTGTTTTTGTATGAAGGTAGGCAATGCTCCGTGCCTATCGACTGCCGTTAGCTGACACTTTGTGTGTCAATATATTAAAACAATACAGACTATCTTTCTATTTATTGTATAGAGAGAAGACCTGTTCTTTTGTCGAAGGTCATCTCTAAGTCCAGCAAATCTGCCATGTCGTTCAAGGGATAGCCTTGCCGCTGTAGTTGGTATTCCATCATTTCCTGCGCTATTAGATAGGTTTTTTCATTGCTTCGTATTTCTCCGGTAAGAGGATAGAAAATCTGTGTATTATCCTGATTATTCCAAGTAAGAGTGGTGTCCTCTGAGACTGTAACAAGCTCCCCTTCAAAAGTTTTAACTTTCAATTCTCCATCAGAGTATAACAAGTCAACTGCTTCTTTTTTTTGTTCTAAATAGACAGTAAGGTCGAATGTATGCAGCATATCGATAAGGTTTTCTTTTCTTACATAGCAAGCACCATCATCGTCAAAACGAATCCAGGAAAAGGCGGATGGCCGAGTGGATAGCTGTTCATCGAGGGCGTCACTCACATGGACTCTTGCCAGATAATTCGCAGGATACTGAGCCAGTTCCTTTTCCGGAATATTTGATAAATCATTTCCCTCTGTACGTTCAGAACATAAATACTCTGGGAAAACTGTATCGTAAAAACTAGTGTAATCACTATTCTCAATAAAGCTGTCTACCGGTAAAAGAGTACCATCGGAAAATAGAATACTTGCGAAAAACCATTCCTTATAGACATCAAATGATTGGTGTGGGACTAAGGGGTGTTCACTTTCATCAAAGTGCTGCAGCAAATCATAGACCTGATTGATATTTTCATAGGAATTGACGGACACAATAACCCGAACCCCGCTGTCATTAATAGACAAACCCAACTCAGGATACTTATTCCGCAGCCATTCGGCGTAATTTTCCAGCAATAGATGATCATAATTGTCAGTTAAGCGGTTTTTGAATTTGGGAATAACGCTGCCATCTCCTGAAAAACGGTAACGTGCGTCAAAGACTAAATCGGGATTTCCCTTTGGTGATATTTTGAAGTATCCATTATTTCTATCAGGATGTTCAACGATGACAAATTTTTCATTATATTTAGCCTTTAGAGCTTGTAAAATATCCCGACTGTTGTTCTTTAAAAAACAGCCTGTTAACAATAGCAGCATGCTAAGTAAAAAAATTCCTACGAACCAACGCTTTCTTTTCATTAATGCTTCTCCTTTTTCATCCTTTAGAATGATTATAGCATGTCTGGTTATACTGCGTTTTATAAGAATAATTTTGTGGTATCGAGGAAGCTGCCCAAGCTCGTTCAGTTTTTCTAATAATCTGGACGAAAAAAAAGAAGTGACCTATAATGAAAAAACGAAGCGAATTTTAATAGGAGGATAGCTAATGCAAGGAATCAGTCACATGACATTTATTGTTCATGATTTGAACAAGGCAGCTCTTTTTTTTAAAACAGTTTTTACTGCGGAAGAAGTCTATTCCAGCGGAGAAGAGACCTTCTCTGTCGCAAAGGAAAAATTTTTCTTAATTGATGATTTATGGATAGCAATCATGGAGGGGAAGAGCTTGCCAACAAGGACTTACAATCACATCGCATTTAAAATTGATGCAACGGAAGTAGATGACTATCTGGATAGAATCCGTTCGCTTGGTTTGGAAATTAAGGACGGTCGTGCACGTGTCTCTGGGGAAGGTCAGTCGATTTACTTTTATGACTATGACAATCACTTATTCGAGCTGCATACGGGAACACTTGAAGAGCGCTTGGCCCGTTATTGTAAATAGACAGATTGCAGAGCCGCACACTTCATGATACAATAACAAAAAAAGAAAAAGGTGGTGAATAAGCGTGATGGTCGTTATGTCAAAAATAACATATAGAGTTTTTGATTTTCTTGGGTTTATTTATTTTTGCTATAACATTATTTCCGATTTTTTCGTTCAAGGTACCAGTGTGTCTAAAAGTGAAGAAAAAATCAAATAAAGAGACCATTCAGACTTATTCATTTGAATTCTATAAATGAGTTAAATAACAAAGTAAGTCATGGGTAGTATTTCCTATGGCTTTTTTTGAACGAAAATTGACTTCAACAAGATTCCTGTAGAGAGACTGAGTGGCGGGAAGAGGAAGAAAATGTTAATACAATTACAAGGAATAGAAAAAAATTACAGCACATATCCGCTATTTGAAAATGTGAGCCTAAAGGTCGAAGCAGGGGAACGTATCGGAATTGTCGGAACAAATGGCTCCGGTAAATCAACGATTCTAAAAATGATTATTGGCTTGGAATCAGCAGATAAAGGAACGGTCAGTATTCAAAAAAATGCGGTGGTTGGTTATTTGGCACAGGTACCTGAGACAGAAGAAACGGTGGTCAGAGAATATTTGCTGGCTTCCTTTGACCGAGTGAATCATCTACACAAGCAGTTAAAGGTATTGGAGCAGAAGATGTGTGACCCGGAAGAGGATTTGGAAAAAACGCTGGGTCGATATGGGAAACTACAGGAAGAATTTGAAACAGCGGGCGGTTACGAGGTTGAGAGTCGCTTAGAGATGATTACAAACGGATTGATGGTCGCTCATTTATTAGATCAGTCCTTCAATGCTTTGAGTGGCGGAGAGCAGACAATTATTAATCTAGCGCGTATTCTTCTTCAGCAAAAGGATGTGCTGCTGTTGGATGAGCCGACCAATCATTTAGATGTTCAGCGAATTCGCTGGCTGGAAGGCTACTTGGTTCATGAAAAGACAGCCTGTGTGATTGTTTCCCATGACCGTCAGTTTTTAAATAATGTAGTAGGAAAAATTATTGAAATCGAGGATGGTCAGGCATGGACCTATTCCGGAAATTATACGGCTTATAAGGAGCAAAAGGAAGCACGGATAGAAAAACTGCGTAAAGATTTTGCAGAACAGCAGAAGGAAATTCAAAAGATGAAGCTGGCAATACGACGGTTTCGTCAATGGGGGCACGAAGGTGATAATGAGAAATTCTTCAAGAAGGCTAAGGAGCTGGAACGTCGCTTAGAGAAGATACAGAAGATTCCTAAACCAAAAGAGGACACCAGCAAGCTGGGAAGTAAGAATTTTCAAAAGAGTGATCGTTCAGGTAAAGAGGTTCTATTGGCGAAAAAAATTAGGAAGAACTTTGGTTCCCGACAATTGTTTGCAGAAAGTGATTTTGCTATTTATTGGAAGGAGCATTTAGCAATCATTGGTGAAAATGGTACTGGAAAAACAACACTGATGAAGCTGATTATGGAAGAAGAGGCGTTGGATAGTGGCGAATTGAAGCTGGGAAGTAAAGTGACGATTGGCTATCTGCCCCAAATGATTGCTTTTGAACAGCCTCAACGCACGATTCTACAGGAGTTTATGTATGAGTGCTCTTTAGGTGAACAGGAAAGTCGCAGATTATTAGCCGGCTATTCCTTCTATAAAGATGATGTGATGACTCAATTGCGATTTTTAAGCGGTGGCGAGAAGGTTCGTCTTGAACTGGCTAAGCTAATGCAGAAACAAGTTAATTTTCTACTGTTGGATGAGCCAACCAATCACTTGGATATTGAGACGCGAGAAGAAATTGAGGAAATTTTGGAAGAATTCGAAGGTACGTTGTTAACCGTGTCCCATGACCGCTTTTTCTTGGAAAAGATGTTTCAGCATTTCCTGTTGATTGATGAGCAACAAGTGACAAAATTAAGTGGAAATTATTCAGATATCTCTACATTAGAAAAGTAGAAAACATCCAGTCGAATCCGCGAATAAGCGGTTAGTCGACTGGATGTTTTTAATTATTGACAGTATTTTTTTATGTTAGCGGATGGCTGTGACATCTTCGCCAAACCAGGTTTCGGAGATTTTTTCCAGCTCACCGTTTTTACGCAATACAGCAAAAGCCTCATTAATTTTTTCTGCAAGCTGAGAATCTGTTTTTCGAATACCGACAGCGAAGGTTTCACTTTCAAAGTCACCGACAACGATAGAATAATCTGCTAGGTTATCTTCATGGGATAGATAGTAGTTGGCGTATACTCGGTCAATTAGAAGTCCGTCGATTCGTCCGCTTTTCAAGTCCATAAAAGCCTCATTGAATCCATCGTAGAGTATAGGTGTCTGATCTTTTACATAATCCTTCAGAATTTCCGGCTGATCTTCAAAGCTATGATAACCGGAGGAGCCGTTTTGAGCACCGAGTATTTTGTCCTTCATATCAGAAAATTGAGTAATACCATTTTTCTTAAGAGAAACAACCACCTGTTCATTTTTCATATAGTCATCGCTGAACAGTACTTTTTCTTCACGCTCTGCTGTTTTGGAGTACCCATTCCAGATTAAGTCAATCGTTTGATTTTGCAGCTCGTTTTCCTTCATTGACCAGTCGATTGGTTGGAAATCCACCTCAATGTCATAAAGAGCAAATACGGCTTTGGCAAGATCAACATCAAAGCCGATGATTTCACCTGATTTATTTTGAAAGCCCATAGGAACGAAGGAATCGTCCAGTCCGACAATGATTCGCTTATCTGTTTCGATTCTGTTCCATTGGTCAGTGTCTGATTTTTTTCGGCCACAGCCGACACTCAGGAAGAGCAGCAGAATGGTTGGCAGCAGCCAATAGCTTTTTTTATTCATTATGTGCTCCTTTCTATTGAACCGGTGCGACAGTTAGTAGTTGATCGGCAATGTTTTCAGCGAACTGCATATCATGGGTAACAACGATTTGGGTAATCCCTTGTTCCTTTAGCCCTAGAATGACTGCTTCGACCTGTTGACGCAGTTCCGGGTCCAAGGCACTGGTTGGTTCGTCATACCCTAGAACCTTTGGCTTCATGGCTAATGCGCGAGCTAGTGCAACACGTTGCTTTTGCCCGCCGGAAAGCTGGTAGGGATAAAGAGACTCTTTTCCTGATAAGCCGAATTTTTCAAGGAGACTAAGAGCCTCATCAATGCTTTCTTGTTTTCCCTGTTTTAATGATAGCGTAGGTGCAAGTGTAATATTGTCTAGCACAGATAGATGTGGAAACAATTGGAAATCTTGAAACACGATTCCGACTACTTGATCGGCGTTATCCATCGAAACCGGGTCAAAGGCTGTCCCGTCAACCAATAATTCCCCTGAATCGATTGTTTCTAAACCGGCGAGACAGCGCAGCAATGTTGTTTTCCCACCTCCGGAAGGACCAACAATTGTTAAAATTTCTCCGTCAGGTATTTCCAGATTCAAACGATCAATAATTGTTCGCCCGTCAAAGCTTTTTGTTAGATTCTTGATAGTTAACATAGTAGTGTCCTCCTTGTTATCTGTAGTATTGGTAATATTTCTCGATTTTTTTTGAAAGTAGTGTTAGGAAAGCTGTGAACAAAAGATAGATGACGCCCACTAAGGCTAACGGTAGAATGGTCACATCTCTGCTCATGGCAATCTTCCCGGCTCTTAGTAAATCACCAAGTCCGAGGACATAAATCAAGGAGGTATCTTTGACTAAATTGATTACTTCATTTCCGATAGACGGCAAAACAATTTTAATTACCTGAGGCAAAATGATTTTCTGAATCGTTTGCAGCTTTGTCAGGCGAAGAACTTTGGCTGCTTCGTACTGACCTTGTGGAATAGATTGAATCCCACCACGAAAGATTTCTGCAAAGTAAGCAGCATAATTAAGAATAAATGCAAATAATGCTGCATCGTACCGTTCAAATACGATGCCTACCAGCGGCAAGCCGTAAAAGACAAAAATCAACTGCAGTAATAATGGCGTTCCCCGCATCAGCCATACATACACATTGATCAGGTAAGTCAATGGTTTGAATCGTGTTTGCAAACCAAAAGCAACTAAAATCCCTAAAGGAATCGAACCAAGTAAGGTGAAGATAAACACCTTGATTGTCATCCCAGCCCCGCTTAATAAGGCGGGCAAAATTTCCCATACATAATCCATCTTACTTCCTCCAATATCATTTGATAATTCGTTGTTGAAAAGGTGTAGCTTTCCAACGAAAAATAAAAAAAGTCCTCTCAGCATTTCTGCCAAGAGGACGATTAACCGTGGTTCCACCTCAATTTACTGCCGTCTTACGAGAGCAGTCTCATGAGCATTCAATGAGTGAATGCTTCCTCTGATAACGGAGAGTACCGCAGCTTCTTACTGAATTGTCCTGTTCAGAAGCTGACAGGTACGGGTGTGTTCACTACTGGCTTTCTGATGCTTCTTTCAGCGTTTGAAGCATTCTCTGTTCAGAAAAGGGAGAGCAGTTACTTGTTCCGACCATTTGTTTTCATATATTTTATAGAATGTGTAGAAATAAAAAAGTCCTTTGGCATAGTTATGCCAAAGGACGAAGAATCGTGGTTCCACCTTTGTTTACTGCTATCTCACAATAACAGTCTCGTAAAGTCTTAGACTTTTGCTGTAACGGGCCAACCCGGATATACCTACTACGTATTCAGTATATCAACTCCCAGATGTGGTTCACTTTGATTTGTGTCTTCTTCCACCAGCCGAAGACTCTCTATAGACAAATAATTAAGCTACTCTTCTGTTCTTTGTTTTGTATTACTTTATCACCGACCTTCGATTCTGTCAACTGGAAAATAGAAGAAAAATTCAGGCATATAAGTTAAGAATTCGTTTCTTTTCAGGTAAAATAGTAGGAAGAGCAAAAATAAAAATACTTTTGTGACGTTCTTAACTTTCGCTTTTTTATACTGTTATCCTTTCGTAATAACTGGAGAGTAAAATTGACTGTTGATGGTTGGAAAGAAACATCGTTAAAAAGTGAATGGTAGTAAAGGAATAGAGGGAGGAAAGAAAATGAAAAAATTTAGTTTATTATTGGTCGTGTCAGCGTTGCTGCTTAGTGCTTGCAGTACCGGAGGCCAGAGCAGCAGTGATTCTTCCGGTGAGACGAAGGAAGTAAAGCAGGAGATTAATGTGGCTTCCGGTGGAGAATTGTCCACGTTAGATAGTGCCCACTATACAGATGTTTACAGCTCAGACATGATTGGTCAGCTGGCTGAAGGTCTTTATCGCTTAAACAAGAATCAAGACCCGGAGCTTGCGATGGCGGCTGAAGAGCCAACTGTTAGTGATGATGGCCTTGTGTATACATTTAAATTGAGAGATGCCAAGTGGTCAAATGGAGATTCCGTGACAGCTGATGATTTTGTTTATGCGTTTAAAAACGTGGTTGATCCGGCATATGGCTCCAGTAGCAGTAATCAAATGGATATCTTTAAAAATGGTCGAAAGATTCGTGATGGTGAACTATCCTTAGACGATTTTGGTGTGAAAGCCATCGATGACCAGACCTTAGAGCTAACATTAGAATATCCGGCTCCTTATCTTTCTCAGGCATTGGTCGGTACACCGTTTATGCCGAAAAATGCGACATTTGCAGAGGAAAAGGGAACCGCGTATGGCACTTCGTCCGATGATTTTGTGGGGAACGGTCCGTTTCTGATTTCGGGTTGGGATGGTACGACAGAAAGCTGGAAGCTGACGAAAAATCCTGATTATTGGGATCAAAAGAATGTAAAGCTGGATACAATAAATGTACAGGTCTTGAAAGAGATTGCAACAGGTACCAATTTATTTGATAGTGGCGATTTAGATTATACTGTTTTGGCAGATACCTATGCCTTACAATACAAGGATTCACCACAAGCGTATTTCATTCCTAAAGCAATGGTTGGCTACTTAAGTCCAAACCACAAAAGAGAAGTCACTGGAAATATTCATGCACGTAAAGCGATTCTTCAAGCAATTGATAAAGAAGCCTTTGCAACGGATATTTTGGGTGATGGGTCGACAGCCTTAAATGGCTTTGTTCCTAAGGATTTTGCGAAAGACCCAGATAGCGGGGAGGATTTCCGAGAAGAAAATGGCAATCTGCTGCCGTATGATCTGGATGCAGCGAAGAAGGAATGGGCGCTGGCGAAGGAAGAGCTTGGCAAAGATGAGATTGAGCTGGAGCTGATGTCCGCAGATTCAGCGATTGCGAAAAAGACCATCGAATATGTTCAAGGTCAGCTGCAGGAAAATTTATCCGGTTTGACCATCAAACTGAAATCCATTCCCTTACAAAACAGATTGGATTTACAAACAGAAGGCAGCTTTGATTTGGTTTTCGGAACTTGGACACCGGATTACGCTGACCCAATCAACTTCTTAGAATTCTACGATTCAAAGAGCGGCTTGAATACTGCCGGCTATGATAATGCTGACTATGATAAAGGCTTGAATGATGCACGAATCACCTTGGCAAACGAGCCGGAAAAACGTTGGGAAAAATTACTGGCACTTGAAAAAACGCTTGTCCAGGAGGATGCAGCAGTATTACCGTTGTATCAAGGTGCGATTGGGTACTTGAAATCTGACCGTTTGAAGGACTTACAGGTCTTCTCTTTCGGCAGAACCGTTTCTTATCGAACCGCTTATGTAGAGGAATAGTTGAATGACAATATGAAAATGAAAAACTGTGGTTCATCATCGAACCACAGTTTTTAT
Source organism: Enterococcus sp. BWR-S5 (assembly GCF_016745255.1). Lineage (GTDB taxonomy): Bacteria > Bacillota > Bacilli > Lactobacillales > Enterococcaceae > Enterococcus_L. Next base: position 65,340 of record NZ_JADOEQ010000001.1, read on the forward strand.
TTGGATTTAAAAGAGATTCTCAAATGGAAATTAGGAATGTTCAGATATCTCTGTCGGCAATAGAATCGTTTCTCTCGTTCCATCATCAAAAGCAAAGACTCGTTCTGGAAATTCTGTTGAGTAGGCATAAGCCAAATCAACCGCCATCTCCACATCACTGAATTCTTGAGAAAATCTAAGTGTTACCCAACCATTATTGTTCGTTACGTCAAAAGCAAGCATGTTTGTTAAAGGTATCACACCCTTCAAATTCAAATCAATAATCAGCCAGATGCTGTCAATCAGCTCTCCGGGTAGACTGGAGACAACCCCCAGTGAAGCGTAGCGGCTGCGGCTTCTGTCAAATGTTTCAAACATAAAAACCCCTCCTTATTAGCTTATTGTTAGTATACCCCAAATCGAAAGAAGATTCCCCACATCTGTTTCTCTATTGAAAGAGTATGTTTAGGTGGAACGTGTAAGATGAAAAGAAGACATTTATACTTGGCTGCCGTGAGGCATGAAGCTGAAGCGAATATAAGAACTGACCGTTCGACAAAAGAAAAAGTGAATGAAATTCCCACTCACCTGTTAGTGTAGTGGTCATTTCATTCACATTATTAAGCAAGCCAGTAAAGCGGCTTATTTAAAGTCATATTCTTGACTTTTTTTCCAAAGGTGAAAACCTAGATATGGAACAAGTGCAGCAAGGCCATAAACGATAAACCAGCCATAAAGAGACACACCATTGTCACCATTTGCTTTCGTCTTACGATAAGCAGTTCCGAAAGACAAAAATTCTTGAACAATTACAATAATATACCAAGCCAACGCTAAAATACCAACAAACATTTTACTCCTCCTTTCAGTGCAATGTTTAAATTTTACCATAACACATTAAGTCTCGGGAGGATTATTTTAGTAAAAAGTAAGTTGGAAACGCTTAAAGAAGCCTATTTTTTTAATATAGTAAAATAAAACGGATACAATTGGTAAATTATGGATACAAATCAAAAAAGAAACAGCTGACTCACCGATAGTTTTTGGTGAGTCAGCTGCGTAAAGCCTTTATTCAATCTTTATCTTGAGGCAAGTGCCCTTGTTATTCTTTGTCTTCACCGATAACTTCCGGCTCTGCAGCTTCTGCTGGTGTTTCTTCAATGTTTTCTTGTGCTTCTACGACACTGACAATCTGTTCTTCGCCATCAGTAACAATGGTAAATTTGTCATTTTTCGAAATATCTGCAACCGTTAAAGCATCACCGATTGCTAAGCCGCTAATGTCGACCTCAACGCTTTCAGGAAGATTTTCCGGAGTTGCGGAGACGATGACAGAATATAGGTTTTGCGCAAGGACGCCACCTGACTTCACACCTGCTGACTCACCAGTCAACACGATTTCTGCTTCAACCTCTGTTGCTTCTGACATGTTTACCGCTAAAAATTCTACGTGCTTGATTTTGCTGGTAAAGGTATCAAGCTGTGTTTTGTAAACCAAGGTATTGATTTTTTTCCCGCCAACGCTTAGTGAAATTACTGTGTTGGCACCATTATCACGCAGGATTTTTGTTAGCTCTTTTTCATCCACTGTGATGGGTGTGCTTTCAACTTGATAGCCATAAACAACAGCAGGGATTTTTCCGGAGTGACGTAGCTCATTTCTAAGTGAACGGGGACGGACGGCTCTTTCTTGAACTTCTAATGAAACTGACATAACCTAAATTCCTCCTTCAATAGTGAGTGAATTTATTTGGCTAAACAAAAATGCAACATAAAGGAGATTTCACAGAATGCAAAAAGAGGGCGATTACAACATAATCGTCCCCTGGAAATTCCATTATGATACCTTTCTCTTCCAGGTCATTACGCTGTTTTTGAGAAACCTATGATATTCACTTTACTATTCAACCATAACGCGGTTTTGACATGAAGTCAAGGAAAGCGGCTAGAAGTCTTTTTTATAGGTAGAGGTATTACAAAATTCTTAAGGTTGAATTGAGTAAAAACAGGTTGAAATCAAAAGACGATTACTATTTCTTCAGAGAAGAATTCAGCTGGCTGTTTTAGTGAGGTATAATGGACATAGTAAGTAAGACAGGAGGAAGAGTAGATGGGGTATCGTTGTTTGTGTTGTGGTTATTTGACTTTACCGGTGCCGGATAGAGAAGCAATCGGATACATTTGTCCGGTCTGTTTTTGGGAGAATGATGTATTTTTGAAAAAGGATACACATAAGAGTGCTTGCAATCATGGAATGACCTTGCAGGAAGGTGAAAAGAATTTTATAGCTTTTGGTGCCTGCCAAAAGCGACTTGCCAAGTATGTCCGTGAGCCGAAGGAAGAAGAAATTCCTCCTTATTATGCTTAAAAATAAATAGTTATATTGGTTGATAGGCAATAAATTAATGAGAGAAGATTATATGGGAGGCATGAAATGAAAAAGACATCGGGGAAAACACTTATTTTGTATTTGCTGTCTGTTGGTCTAATACTGGCCATCGTCTATCTGCCAGATAGATTATTTCCTAAGGCGCAGACATTAGATTTTAGAGGGTACGTGAATGAGGTAACTGTTGATTCAGATAATAATGTCGTAACAATCTATGCAAATGTGATTCATTCTGAAGCAAAGGCAGAGATAAAGGCCTCTACTAAGATTTCCAGCAGCTATTTAGATGGCAGAGCATTTCCGATAACCAGTTTGAAAGAAGGCGACATGATTGATTTAGATTATAAAGGAGAATGGGGGCTGGACGATAATGGTGTGATGCAGGCTGAGGCAAAATGGCTGACGGTATGCCCGGGGAATAAGTAAGCCGATAATTTCGTTGAAATAGTCAAGTTGAACATAGAAAGAGGGACTGGAAATGCAACAAAAATATACGATTCTAGAGCTATATGGACAATATTCAGAGCTGCAAAAGGCTAAGCTGTCAGAGCTGTACGAGCTGATTACGACTAGTGGGGAAGAGTCGCTTAACCAAAGTTTGAAATGGAATCAGCTGTCTTTTGCTGCAAAGAACGGCACCCCGGTTCGAATTGATCGCTATTCAGAAGAAGAGGTAGCTCTCTTTGTCCATTGTCAAACAACGCTAGTGGAGCAATGGCGTGGCTTATTTGGTGACCGTTTAACTTTTTCAGGGAATCGAGCAATCCTGTTTTCTGTACACGAAGAGCTGCCGGTTGAAGAGCTGAAGGTTTGTCTGCAAATGGCGTTCAATTATCGAAAAGGAAAAAAGTAGCCGATTCGGAGAATGAAATGGAACGAAACCGTTACTGCTGAAACTACGAATAATGTAAAAAATGTGTTTGCTTCTGACTTAATTCTTCGCTATACTTTTATTTTGTAATTAAGGAGGAGTACAACAAATGAAAAAAACACAAAAATGGTTTGAAGAGCATTATATCAATGGTATAAAAAAAGAAATGGGGTATGACTCTGAGTCATTGAATCTTTCTGTGATGAATAACCCCAGCTCATTTGGTAAAGTCATGCTTTTCGGCGCACTGTCGAGTCTATCTCTGAGAATGTATAATCTGAGTATTGAAGAGGAAGGACTACTGTTCATCCAACGCAACGTGATGAACAATGAGCTTTTGACAGAAAAAAGTAATTTTATCTATCATGATGAAATTCAGACTATCCGATTTAAAAAGGGAATTTTGCAGGACAAGCTGCTTATCTTGAACAAAGAAGGAAAGAAGCTTCATTTCAAAATCAATAAGAAAATTGCGCGTGTGCCATGGCACAAAGAGAGCCTTGAAAAAGTTCAGCAAATGTATGCGTAAGAATGGTTTTGACAACCTCAAGAATGATTCCTGGCTGTTTACCTGTGTGGTTTATTCGTATATCAGCTTTGTTATTTCCTTTTCCAATCTTTTTGAGGCGCCAGGCTTTTCTTTGGGACTTCAAGTCTTAACGATTGCAATACTTATATACAGCAGGCTTAAAGGTCGAAAGAAATACGTTATTCCCACATATATCAGCTTGGTGCTAAATGTGCTGTTGGCGATTTTGGCATGGATTGTTCTTTAAAAGGGAATACACCTTGATGATAAATGCGTAACTAAATACGTCTGGACTGATAAATAGAGACAATCTAATCTTTGACTTTTCTGTCTAAAGATTAGATTGTCTCTTTCTTTATTGTTTATCAGATAATATAGCCGAATCGAGTACCGTTTTGAATTCTCCAAGGAACATAGCGACGTGTACCATTGGCTGAGCGATAGCTTAACCAAACATAACCGCCGGAGTAGCAATAGTAGTCATAGTATAGACTTTCGCCTCTGTAATAATTCGCTACTGTAGGTGCTGACATACTAGGGCTGTTTTTGACAGGACGCGTCCGATCCGGATAATACCTACCGGATTCTCGATACATAGTCAGGCGTGCTTCCGGAGAAAGAAGTGCACGTTCTGATGTTGGGGCTGCTTGGTTTTCACCACCACCTTTTTCAGCCGAAGCTTGTTCAGGAGCCAGAACAGGAATAATGACCGAAGCAACTAGTAACGCCAATAACACTTTTGATTTTAACTTTTTCATATTTAGAACTTCCTTTCAACGTGTTTTTTGAGTGGCCTCTCAATGACTTAACTATAATAGAGTCTATACCTTAAAAAATGGTTTAATCATATAAAGCTGTTTCTTAGTCTTATGTGTCAGTTTTAAGATTGAGGAATGTCAAAAACGTTTTACTTTTCATCTGGAACGTTTTTATTGAAAAGGGAGTTTTTCTAAACTGTTTTGTACAGCGCTTAATAATGGAACACACCACCTTATTTTTCACGATAGTTCTGTCGCTACATACCAGTCGGGAGAAACATATTGCAGGTGAAATTGCTAAGGAAATCGAGAATACAAAAACAGCGTCACGTTATCAATTTTATTTGATAACGTGACGCTGTTTCTTAGCGAAACGGCGCTAAAAAGCTTCCGCGTAAAGAAAGAATACCCCCTCTTGAAGTTTCGGTAAAGCTGATATAGTATTCTCTAAAAAGATTTTTCCAAAATAATTGCTCATTGTTAGTTTTTTTAGGAAATCCCGGATAGGCTCCTTGATAGTAGCCACGATCAAAAAAGATGAAGACTGGTGTTCCTCTGTAGTCATATTCAAGAATAGTCAACTCACCATCAGGAACAAAGGTGTTTTTCAGTATGTTTTCAGCTCTCGATAACACTCGATTGCTGTACAGAATGCTTTCGCTCTCTTTGGTAGAGTAGTCATCTGGTTTTTCTGAAAGCTGCCGTATGTCACGATCACTTTCCTTCAGTAGCATAGTCAACTTCTCCGTTAAAGCATTCTCTTCTGTAAAATGTTGCTTTGGTGGGCCAAAAATATGTTCGACGTCTTCAATCGTTGTTCTTGAGCTTCCGATTGTATCAAGCAAAGAATAGTCGCTTGGATAAATTTGAAAAACCAAATACCCGAAAATGATTAAGACGAATAAAATCGATAGCTTTATGATTCTTTCCTTTAAAATTATTTTTCCCACAGTCTCTTTTGTTTCTGCACTTACCTCTATCATATACTACTCCTTTAAAAAAATTGATTTAGTAAACTTTTTTTAACAACCGAAATTAATTATACAATAAGAGTAGTGTTTAGGAAAGAGAGGTTTTATGAGTTGCTTTCGAGGTATCCGATAGGTAAAAAGCAATCAAAGTTGTTTTTTCACGGGATTCCTGTATAATTTAGGATTATTGTGATGGAGAAGAAAGATGCGTTTAGATAAGGTATTGGAGCAGCAGCAAGTAGGATCGAGAAAGGCAGTCAGGCGCTTATTTCAGCGTGGTTTGGTTTGTGTGAATAATCAGATAGTTCGAGAGGAAGGGTTCAATGTGGAACCTGCTCTTCATACCGTAGTAGTCGCCGGAAAACAATTGGATTTCACCGGTCACGCTTACTTTATGTTGAACAAACCGCAAGGAGTGGTGACGGCTGTGAAAGACAGCGAGCATACAACTGTGATTGATTTGATTCGTGCAGAGGAGCGGACGCCTAAGCTGTATCCTGTTGGACGGTTGGATCGTGATACGGAGGGTTTGCTGTTGATAACAGATAATGGTCAGCTGGGGTATGAGCTGATGCATCCTGAAAAAAAAGTCGTAAAGCGTTATGAAGTCGTTGTCAATGGGGCGCTTGATGAATTGGATTACCAGCGTTTTGCAGAAGGAATAACCTTTATTGGCGGTGAACAATGCCAACCGGCAGAACTAACGATTTTGACCAGTTCCCCTGAGGAAAGTCGCGCATACCTAGATATAAAAGAAGGCAAATTCCATCAGGTAAAGAAGATGTTTTTATCGGTAGGAAAAAAAGTTGTTTTTCTAAAGCGTCTCAGTATGGGACCGTTAAGCTTAACGACGGAGCTTGCACCTGGTATGTATAGAAGGCTGAATGCTTCCGAGCTGAAGCAGCTAATGCCTTATTTTGAAACGAAAAATAGAAATGAGTGAATGGCATGAAATTTAAAACACTATTATTTGATGTAGATGACACCTTGCTGGATTTTCGAGCAACAGAGAGGCAGGCACTATATACGCTGTTTTCCGAAGAACAGTTGGAGCTGACGCAGGAGATTGAGCAGCAGTATCAGCTGATTAATCGTAATCTCTGGAAGGAATTTGAGCTAGGGAACATCACGAAAGAAACAATTAGTAAGACTCGATTCCAAAAGCTGTTTGAGCAATTCGGAAAAAAAGTGGATGGCGAAGAAATGGGCTTGAAGTATCAGCAGTTTCTAAGTGAAGGGCATGATCTTCTTGGGAACAGCCGCCAGATTTTGACGCAGTTGAAGCCTGACTATGAGCTGTATGTCGTGACAAATGGCATCGCGAAAATTCAATACAAGCGCTTGGATGATTCCAAGCTCCGTCCTTTCTTCAATGATATTTTTGTATCTGAGGAAATCGGGTATCAAAAGCCGATGAAGGAATATTTTGATTATGTATTTGAAAGAATCCCTGCCTTTGAACAGGAGAAAACATTGATTATCGGTGATTCGCTGAATTCTGATATCGCGGGTGGACAAAGAGCAGATATTCAAACCGTTTGGCTGAATCCTGCAAAACTGGAAAAAGCTTCCGGGATTGAGCCGACGTATGAGATTAAGCAGTTGGATGAGCTGCTTGCTATTTTAGGCAACTGAACGAAATAGTATAGCATCGAGAATTGTAGGGAAATAGACACAGACGAGGAGCAACATTAGCTCAAGTCTGTGTTTTTGTGTTTGGGAAAGAGCCGCAGCTATTGCTAAGGAGTGATGTAATTCATACGATATTTTCTAGCCCAATTTGAGAATGCTGGTAGCTAGTTATCAAAAACGATGTAGAGATAATCGCCATATTTTTTTTGCCATTCATGTACTGAGGGATACATTAATAGTATAATTTGTTATGTACATACTATAAGTAGAGGAGAATGGAAATGAAAAAAAGAGGTCTAATTTTATCTTCAATGTTAGCTGTTGCTGGGTGTTTATTTATTGGAAAAATAGACGCCTTTGCTGAAAATGGAGCAGCAAATCAACAAGTAACTGAAAATCAGTTGACACCCCAATATTGTAATGTAGGCGGAAAAATCACGAAGAACATTTATCATCAAGCCGAACTTGAAAAATTAACAAGTATCACTCATGGTGATACTTATACAGGGAATACCAGCTTAGATACTGTATCCACTGATTATGTCTATCAGCTGATGGGGGCTAATCTAACGAACTTTGTTGGTAGTGATGGTATTTTGAAATTGTACAACACTTCTGAGATGATGACAGCACAGATGGCTCAATCAGCAGCAGAATATTGGAACACCTTAGCAGGTGCTAAAATTGTGGAAATCGTTGATACTCAAGCGGAAAGTGATGAAACAATCAGTGATAGTGATGCAAATGGTGTTGAGGTAAATGGAAAACTCATTTACCCATTAGGCGGCCAAACGTATAGTGGTGAAGGAATCTTATTCTATCCAAACCATTGGCATTTGGATGAGACAACATTGCCGGAAGCATTCAAAAACAACTGGAAAGAAGCGACATTAATCCATGAAATTGGTCATGCTTTGGGGATTACTCACTTGGGCGGTGGTGTTGATGGAGAGAATGCAATCAGAGATAATGTTTTAGGTACCGAGTTCATGAGTTCTTGGGCGGTTGGGGTGTATGGAAGTCCGCTGGAAAATGTGAATGGTGTCAAGAGCAGTAAAATAGATGCTGCCGCTTTGGCGATGGCCGGCTTAACTTGGGAACAGCCAAGAAAATTGGCTTCATGGCTGTTTTCTGAGGAAGACGCCTCAGTTGTTTATAATAATGGGGACATCACTTCCTCTGTGCCTTATGGTGCTGAGCTTGATTTCAAGGGGAATTATATTCAATCCAAACAAGTGGTCGATCAGTATTTATTGATGGGTGAAAAGAACTATAATGTTTATCTTGTAGATGATGATGTCCTTGTAAATCGTTATTTTGCACGAGTACCAAATCATACAACGACCAAAACTTTAGACATAAATAACAAGGTTATTCATGTTATTGGCTACTATCCATCCACGAAAGGCAACCCGTATTATAGAGTTGAGGTGGGAAATCAGGAATACGTAATTAACTCAGCAGCGTTTAGTGATAAAGTTGTTTAGTCCACGGCTATTAGCTGTTGAAGGATACTCGAAAATCGTCCATTAATTTGGACGGTTTTTTTTGTATGTCTTGGTTACAGAGCCTAATACATTGGGGAAGATAAAATGAGCTAGTGGGAGGACGTTGGTTATTAAACTGATTTATGGAAGTAAGTAGTTTGGTATGCAAGTGGCTGAGTGGAGAGTGAAAATGATTCTAAAAAATGTGATTGCTCAGTTACGTGAAGTACAACATTTTTTGAATAGGGAAATGTATATGCCAACTTGATATTGTAATAAATATATAATTATTGTAAATTAAATATATCTATAATAAATGGGGGAGTTACTAATATGCCAGAGCAGTTTTACAAGAGTGATACACCAGAAGAACGGCATGAGAAAAGGGTATTTCAACTGAAAAAGGAAATAGCCAGAGAGACAAATCCGGAAAAACGTGGAGCACTTCAAGCGCTGTTGAATGAGATTGAGAAAAAATTTTATTTGGAGCAGCAGGAGGCGAGAATAAGGGCTGCTAAATTGTACAGAAGTAGGCGTAATAAGAAATTAGTAAGTATTGTTTTGTCTGGGGTGTTCATTATAGCAGCGGCGGCTGTGGGTCTGTATTTTATTGGTAAACCCACGAACGAAAAGCCATCAAGTGCTAAAACAACAATTGTTGATGATGGAACAACTGTTGCAGATACTTCTGGTACAGCGGTAATTACAGACCCTATCGTTCATGATCGAGTGACGGAGTTAAAGAAAGGTCAAGTGAGAGCCTATCGATACCATGTCGATCATTTAACGGCTGGTGAGTATCTGTTAAGTGATGCAATGCTCAAAGACGATACTGGTGTTTATGGGTATCAGAAATATCTGAACGATATGCTGAAAAGTGGACAGGCGAGCCAAGAGACGATAGATAAGGCATATTCAGAGGCAGAAGCAAGCCTGACCAGTTTGGTTACTGACCAGCATTATGGACAGAGCTTTTATAAGCGAGAAACAGCTAGCTCGAATGCTTATACTGTAGCGGTTACTGAGTTTTATGCAGTGAACTTCGATGAGTTTATGATGGATATGAAAATAGAAATCAACAATTTGGATGAGTATATATCCGCAGTCAATAGCTACGATGATTACTTAGTAGGCATATACACAGATTTGGCACAAAGGGGAATGGGCACCAAAGCTTTTCAGCTGGCTTCTGATTGGCCGTTACCGATGTACACGATTTCTAATCCTGCCAGTAATGCTTACCAGAATAGAGATTATCATTGTCAGGCATTGGTTCAACGAGTGAGCGATACTGGACGATTGGAGATAAATGCTGCAGGGATGGCAGAGCTAAAGGGAAATCCGTTAGTATAGGGTCTGCGGTAAGCGTGCTTCACTCCTAAAAAAAGTTCACTATATTGATGCGTTATGTCCTTTAGTTTGAAGGGAAAGAAGGCTAGTTAAAAACAGCAGTGAAAACTTTTTCGAAAGAGTTCTCACTGCTGTTTTTGAATGAAAGAAGATGTCTATTTTCATTGCCTGACTATTTTAATGTCTGGTTGCTGAGTTCTATAAGTCAATACTCAAGCGGACCATATCGTTTAACACAATCTCATTATCAACAATTTCTTCTTCGTAGTGTCGAACAAAGAAATCTCGATCAATCCATGTCATGCGAAACCCGCACTTTTGATAAAGGTGCAGCTGCTCATAGCCAGTGCTGCCTGTACCGACCTCCACCGTTTTTATTCCCTGCTTCTTCGCAGTTTCGAATGCAAAGGCAATTAATTTTTGTGCATAACCTTTGCCTCGATGAGCTTCTGATACAGCAATGTTGACTAGCTCAAGCGTATCAGGCCGAGTAGGAATCAAAACCATGATACCTACTAATTCAGGGTCTGAGAGACTGAATACCTGTCCTCTTTGTGTATAGTCATCAACGTGTTTTTTTGAAGGATCGGCATCCAATAAAAGTGCATAATGTTCTTCCGTTAAGGTAGTAACTGGCGTAATCGTCATCATATATCTCCTTAAAATTATTTTCAATGAAGAAAAGTTTTAAATTTCTGTGGTATTCTGCTCACTTTTTATTATAATAGAAAAGGACGATAATGGCTATTTGCTGAAAAAGAAAGAGGTTTAACTTCATGAAAAACAATCGACCGATAATCATTGGAGTAACAGGTGGTTCTGGTAGTGGGAAGACGAGCGTCAGTCGGGCAATCTTCAACCATTTTCCTAACCATTCAATTATGATGTTGGAACAGGATTCTTATTATAAAGACCAGAGTCATTTGAGCTTTGAAGAAAGACTGACGACAAATTATGACCATCCTTTTGCCTTTGATACCGATCTGTTGATCGAGCATTTGAAACAATTATTGAATTATGAATCTATCGAAAAGCCAGTTTATGATTATGTGGAGCATACAAGAAGCTCGGATGTGATTATACAGGAACCGAAAGAGGTTATTATTCTTGAAGGAATCTTGATTTTGGAAGACCCTCGATTACGTGAGCTGATGGATATCAAGCTATACGTAGATACCGATGATGATATTCGAATTATTCGCCGGATTAAACGAGACATGGAAGAGCGCGGACGAACACTTGACTCTGTGATTGAACAGTATTTGACTGTCGTTAAGCCAATGTATAATCAATTTATTGAGCCAACGAAAAGATATGCGGATGTCATCGTACCGGAAGGCGGAGAAAATCACGTAGCCATTGATTTAATTACAACAAAGGTTAAAAGTATTTTGGACTGACACGATAAAGATTGAACGAAACACAGTGGAATAACGGAAATAAGGAATAAAAAATAGAAAAGCAGTCGGCATATTTGCCGACTGCTTATTTGATTTTAGAATAAAAGCGAAAATCTTATTCGTGAGATTGTGTATGAAGCGTATTAATAACTTCAAGTGCTTTGATAAAATCCTTCCGTAAAACTGCCCATTTTTCATATTTTTGCATTGAAAATATGAAATTATCTGAGCGATCATCCTTTACGATCTTTAAAGAAAAGTTTTTGTTATGTACGCAGAGAAAATCAAACGTAAATGACTCATCTTTTTCATCATAATCATAAGTGCATTCTTTAATATAATCCAATGCCAATGCCTTTTTAGAAAGTATCCCACACCTTTCCATCAGGTAGGTCAGTTCAGATTGATTGAATGGCCGATTAGGTGAAATCTTGATTGAGTATATATTCATGCAGCACTCCTTCTGTTCTAAATATTCACATTTTTAACTATCATCCCCTGAGCAAATGAAATCGCCAAAATCATATGCACACTTGATTTTATCATATGTCTTGACAGAATTCTAATAAACTTGGACAAAAAGCACTTTCCACAAATAAGTGCAAGAAATTGTGTGTTAAAACAAACATAGTTATTACGGATAATTTGTCGGCTATTTTACTGCGAATTATCAAATTTTTGCATTTTCAAGCAAAATGTTGAAAAATAAACCTGTATGAATCATGTTATAATTTGTAAAAAGATTTTTTCTTGAAAAGGGGGGATAGAAAAAATGATGCGAAGGGGAGAAATATTTTACGCTAATCTTTCGCCGGTTATTGGATCAGAGCAAGGTGGTATTCGACCTGTACTGATTATTCAAAACAACAAGGGCAATTTATTTAGCCCAACGTTGATTGTTGCACCGATTACACGGAATATACGAAAGAAAATGCAGCCAACACAAGTGAAAGTCAATATTCCTCATGAGGAAGAAATGACTCCTTCTTTGGTTCTTCTGGAGCAGATTCGAACATTGGATAAGGAACGGATGTTGCAAAAAATTTGTAAGCTACAGGATGGTGATATGGAAAAGGTCAATCAAGCATTAAAGGTTAGTATAGGTATTCGATAGGCTAGTTTAGCTAATACATAAGAATAACAGTAGGTGAATACAGCTGCGAAAATGGGTAGTTTTGGTGGTTTGTTTGTAAGGGTCTAATACTGTAATCGATTGCCGAGGTCAGCTGATCTCGGTTTTTTTGTTGAAAAGCGTCATACATTGAGGCTGCAGAAGAAGTCTTCTAAGGCCGGCAGCCACTTTGCCTATTCCATAAAAGGCGAGGTGCAGCTGATTGTACAGCTTAAGCTCAGGTTATAAGCGGCTTGCTTTTTTTGCACACAGTAGGGAAGTAGAAATCAACTTCCTTCTTTTATGGTTTGACGTTTTTTTATTTAGAGGTATAGTGTGAGTAGAAAGAAGCAGGAGGTATAACTATGAAAAGGGTTCGCTATGGTATTTTAAGTACAGCGCAGATTGTTCCTCGATTTGTTCGAGGGATAAGAGAAAGTAAGGTGGGGGAAGTAACGACGATTGCTTCAAGAGACTTGGAGCGGGCAAAGGAAGCTGCTGAGAAGCTGGAAATTCCAAAGGCTTATGGCAGCTATGAAGCACTTTGCTTGGATCAAGAGGTTGACATCGTTTATATTGCTACCTACAATAAGGGACATTATGAAGCCGCTAAGCTGGCACTGACACATAAAAAACATGTTTTATTGGAAAAACCATTTACCTTGATAGCTGCGGAAGCAGAAGAGTTGTTTGCTTTAGCAAGGAAAAATGATTGTTTCCTAATGGAAGCGCAAAAAGCTGTTTTTCTACCAATCACTAGTCAGGTGAAACAAGTGATTGAGCAAGGGGCAATTGGTCGTGTCCGACATATTCGGTCGGTTACTGCCTATCCTAATATTGAACACCTGAAATGGTTTCATTCACTTGATGCGGGTGGCGGTGTGCTCCATAGCTCCGGCAGCTATCCTCTTGAGTATATTCAATATATACTTGGGAGTGCTCCAAATGGATATACCGGCTATTCTTCAATGGAAAAAGGAAGATCGGATGATCAATTTGAGCTTGTTCTAAAGTTTCCCGGACAGGTGTTGGCGAGTGTTTTTATTACCGTGCAGCTGGATATTCCGAGTGAAATGGTTATCTATGGAGAAAAGGGCAAGATTACAATTCCTTATTTTTGGAAAACAGACCATGCAGCTATTTCCTATAATGATGGTCGTGAGGAATCGTTAACGAGTACTGTCAGCAGTGAGTTTGTATTTGAAGTCAATCATGTGAATGAATGTATACTTAGCGGCTTGCAAGAAAGTCCGATAATGACCGAAAAGTTAACAGTTGATACGGTAGGCCTTGTGGAAGAAATGTATAAGCAATGGCTGTAAAATAAGAAAAATCTAAGGTTGTTTGTGTTATTAGGTAATTTATGATAAAGTATGTCTCATGCGACGAGTTGACTCAACCAGATGATTGTTTCAATCATTTCGATTTTATCGACTAGTGGTTGGTTGATGCAGAGGCACCGATGTTTGGTCATCAACTACCGGATTGTAGTCGTGTCGGATGAGGTTTTTGTGGAGAAAATTCATCTATTTATAGTAATATAAATACTGCAAAAAAAAGAAGATGAAAATCTTCTTTTTTTATTTTGCAAAATAGAGAAACAGACTGCTTGAAATTGAGTTAAGTGCAATTACTTTTTGTGGTATGCTTTGTTCAAGAGTTGCACTTAATTTTTATGGCAAGTCCTTAAATATAAAGGTTTTTTTAAGGGGAACAGTTTTTTTGAATGAAAAATAGAGGTCTTCTTTTGTGTTTAAGAGAAAAAAATTGGGCTACGGTTGCACTTACAAAAGTGCAACTTTTTTGTATTGTTACTTGTGAAGAATCGAGCTATAGTTGCAGGTGTAAGGGAAGAAATGAAGGTGAGTAGAAGATGTCACTGCACTTATCAAAACGAGAAATTAATATTTTACTGATGCTTCTGGATTTGGAGAACAGTATTACGACAAAAGAGCTGGCTGAAACCTTTAGTGTAAGCGTAAGGACCATCAAATACGACTTGGACAATGTACGTGCATGGTTTCAGGAAAGAAACATCAGCTTGCAGGCAAGGCGAAATAAGGGCGTTTGGTTAGAATTGCCGGATTCTGAACGATTGACTTTGAAAAATGAAATTTTGGAAGTCGACCGTTTTGAAACCTATCCGGATCAAGAGCTGAGAATGAATCAATTGATTTTTCATCTGATTCTTTCGGAGAAGCACCTGACCTCTCAGGAATTGGCGGATGAGCTTCAGGTTAGCAGAAATACGATTCTAAAGGACTTAGATCGCGTTGAAGAGTTCATTGAAAGATATGAACTGCAGTTGGATCGGCAAAGTCGTATGGGCTTTTCCATTTATGGTGAAGAGAGCAAGATTCGGTTGTTGATGGAGTATATCAGTCAGAAGGAAATTACAGAATACGACATTTACCAAATCATGAGTCATTTTGTTCAAGCGGGTAACCATAAACGATTGATTGATGTTCATGTGGGTGGTAATACGATTTTTCAGGAAATCTATCAGGTGTCACTAAATGAGATGACCCAGTTGCTTGACCCATCCTTATTGGATCAGTTCAACTATGCAGAAATACTTTCCATTACGCTCAGAGTGGCAATTGCTACATCCAGAATGCAGCTGCAGCATACAATGAGTGGCTATAAAATTCTGTCAAATCAGGATGAATTAATGCAAAAGCAAGAGCTGCCGTTTTTATTAATGAACAAGGTCTTTGAGCATTACGAGCTGCCGCTTTTGGCAGATGAATATTTTTATATCTATAGTGATGTGTTCATTACGAACAGTCATCAGGATATCGCTGAACTGACGGAGGAACTGATTCGAGATGTTTCTGAGGAAATTAGTTTTCCTTTTTACCGGGATCGTCAACTGTTTACCAATCTATTCGCTCACTTATCCTTACGATTAACAAAGAAACATCTATTTATCAATGAATACAATCCCTTTGTTGATGATATCAAAGCAAAATATCCTCAGCTGTTTAATGCAATTAAGCATGCCAGCAGTCGGGACATAGAGAATGCAGCATTGTTTATTAATGACTCATTCATTGCTTATATCGCGTTACATTTCTTAGTGGCTTATGAAAAAAATCAGCATGAAATCAATGTTGTTCGAATCGTCTATGTCTGTTCAACAGGGCTGGGAGTAACCAGTTTAATTGAGCAGAAGATTTTGGAAGAGGTTTCCAATGTAGAAATTGCCGGTTTTGCTTCTGTGCTGAATGCGACAGATATCATTGAAGAAAAAAATCCCGACCTTGTTCTCAGTATTTTTCCTATTGAGGTAATAAACCGACCGTTTATCAAGGTAAATCCATTACCGACTGAAAATGATATTCAACAGATTCAGGAGGAAGTGAATAAGATTCTGACAAGTGTTCGAGATGGGAGTATTCCACGGTTGGTACCACGCCAACCGCTAAAGGAAAATCGCGGACTGGAAGCAGAGAGTAGAGATATCCTGGTACGATCCTATGTGATTTATGAAGAATTACTTAAAGCTTTTGCCGGGAAATTGAATGATGGTTACAAAGAGGCTTTCTTACTCCATGTGATGTTGATGGTCCACCGGATCATTTTCGATGGTCAGTATGAAAATGAAGGGAATATCGTAAAAGAGACCCTGATGGCTCAGCAACAACTTGTAGAGCAAATCGAGCGGATTTTTGCCAAGAATAATTTAACCGTGAATCAAGCAGAAATCACAGCTTTATTGAATTACATCAGAGAGGAGTGAGACTATGGAATTTACAGAAGATGCAAAGAAAATTATCAACGAATCAGAAAATCGCGAAGAGCTAGAGGCCTCAATCGCAAAAACTGAGGAGCTTTTACAGACCGCAGCTATTGTACCCACTGAGCTGCAATGGACAATTCTAATCAACCATGTCAATGAAATGATTAAGCGCTCAAAGGCGGACGAAAAGATGGCGGGTGTTGATCCGGAAATGTTTGAAGAGGTATCAAAGGATGCACTATCAATTGCGGACGAGTTGGTTAAGCATATCGGCAATTTACCAATAGACGAAATGTATGTATTATCCATACACTTTGAGGCTGCAAAACAAAACGCGGCTGAATAAATAAAAACAATCTAGGAGGAAAAAACCATGATAACAGTAGTAATCGCAGATCGTTTAGGAAAAGGACAAAATGTAGCTAAAGGTGTAGAAGCAGCCGGCGGACGTGCCGTTGTTGTTCCCGGAATGGGCGCAGATATGCGTTTAGGTGATGTCATGCAGCAGGAGAATGCTGATATGGGTATCTCATTCTGCGGAAGCGGCGGTGCCGGTGCATTAACTGCAGCAAATAAATACGGCTACCCTGAGCGTCACGGTATGCGTTCTGTTGAAGAAGGAATTACAGCAATCAACGATGGGAAAACTGTACTGGGCTTTGGCTTCATGGATCAGGAAGAATTAGGCAAACGTCTGACAGAAGCATTTGTAAAAAAACACGGTGAATAGGAGAGGTTGTGATAGAAGCGTTTAGCTCTGAGATGTCAGTTCCACTTACTCAAGGTTCTTTAGTGGAATGATATATGCGACTTGCAAAAAAGCTGACTGTTCGTGAACAGTCGTTCCTTAGACATGCAATTGCTAAATAAAAAGGACAATTTAAAAATAGATTCTCATATTTTTGATATTGTTCGGTTTATTTCCGAGAGAGCTGCTTCTAGAACACCGTTTATGAGGATTTGTGTGATTAACATTGTCTTACAAAAACAACAAGGAGGGCCATTATTCTTGCGTTTAGGCGAACAACAAGTGCTTCTACGAGTCTATCGATTCTCGAAGCAAAGCATTAAGCCTGGACCGCTTGGATACCGGACCTCCAAAATAAAGGAACAGTAAATCAAAGAATCAAAGCTGTTCCCACAAAAATAACAAGGAGGGCCATTATTCTTGCGTTTAGGCGAACAACAAGTGCTTCTACGAGTCTATCGATTCTCGAAGCAAAGCATTAAGCCTGGACCGCTTGGACACCGGACCTCCAAAATAAAGGAACAGTAAATCAAAGAATCAAAGCTGTTCCCACAAAAATAACAAGGAGGAAGAACTGTGAGTGCAACGACAAAGACATCTCAGATCGTGAAAGTTTCAGGAAAAGGGGAAAATAAGGCGGCGGCATTTGCCAGTGCGTTAAGCAGTGTGTCAAAAAAGATTCTGAAAGAATCAACAGATGTATTGCTGAGAATCGAACCTAAGGACGTAGAAATCCTTTCAGCGGTAGAGAAGAATTATACGGAGCGCTTCCTGTTCTTCTTCTTTCCAAGAAAACGTACAAGCTACGAAGTGGAGTTAAATGTTGAAGTAGAGATTAGTATGATCGATATGGCAGATGTGCCATTCAAACAGGTGGATGCGCAGGACCCAAATGGTGTCTCCGTGCCGTTCACAACAAAAAAAATATAAAATTGACGATGCTGCCTGCTTTTCTTTACTTAAGAACAGGACAAACAGCTAGCGTACATGGTCAAAAAATAAAAAAGGAATAAGGAGGAAAAGCGAGTGGACTTAATTGTTATTCTATTTAAATCAGTTATTATTGGCGGACTACTTGGCTTTGCAGCGGGTGTCGGAGCGGCAAGAATGTTCCATGCACCGCAAACACAAGGGTTAGGTGCTTTTAGAACATTGGGGGAAATGAACGCAGCAGAAGGGGACCCGGCGTCACATTTTTCATTCGGTTTGGGGTTCTTCTTTAATGCTTGGGCTTCTGCAGTAGGGGCCGGTGCTTTCACACAGGATGTGACACACCGTATCATTCCTAACTGGGCAGCAGCAGCATTATTAGTAAAAGATAAAGATGTCACGAAAACGATGCATGATCCTAAAAAAATGGGGATTGCCGGAGCGATTGCCGGGATTATCACAGTGACCTTTTTGAACAGTACAGCAGCAGCGATTCCTGAGTCACTACAGGTAACAGCCGTAGCCGTATTGGTACCAGCTGCAACGATTCTAATTAACACAGTTATGCCGGTATTGTTCTGGCTAGCTGCATTGGATGCAGGGAAACGTACCGGTTTCTGGGGAACATTATTTGGCGGTCTGTCTCAGCTAGTTATGGGGAATGCCGTTCCAGGTGTTGTTCTGGGGATTTTAATCGGTAAAGGTGTCGATGAATTAGGCTGGACTCGTATGACAAAAGGTATGATGGCAGCGATTATTCTATTATTCGTATTCAGCGGATTCTTCCGTGGATTCGATATGCAGCTAATCGAAAGCTTCAAGATGACTGTACCGAACTGGTTGAACAATCTGCATGATGTGTTCACAGTGAAATAAGCTTAAAGCAGAAGGAGGAGCAAATTATGGATGAAAAAGAAAAAACAGAATGGTCACAAGATGAAATAGAAATTCAAGAAGCATTAAAAGCAAAAAGCTTCTGGTACGCTGACTGGTCTTTCCCGATTATCGTTGGATTGATGGCAGCAGCAGTTTTCGCAGGAACACATATGTATGTCGTTCATGGCGTAGGAGCATTTAACGAAGTATCAATCGTTGCAATGTTGAAAGCCGGTTTGGATGGCGGTTCGTATGGTGCAGCCGCAGCATTCGGTGCGAGCTTCTTGTTTGCCCGCATTTTAGAAGGTTCATTAGTAGGTATCCTGGATTTAGGTGGATCAATCCTGACAGGTCTGGGTATCGGTGTACCGGCAATCCTGCTGAGTATGAACATTGACGCACCGATTAAGAACTTCCCGTTAGCATTATTGACAGGTGCTGTATTAGGTCTAATGGTGGGTGGCGTAATTATCTTGATTCGTAAGTTCACTATCAATCAAGGAAACTCAACGTTTGGTGCTGATATCATGATGGGTGCCGGAAATGCAGCCGGTCGTTTCTTAGGTCCGCTAATCATTTTGAGCGCAGCAAGTGCTTCTATTCCAATCGGAATTGGTTCAACAATTGGTGCAATGATTTTCTACGCATGGAAAAAACCAATTGCAGGTGGAGCAATCCTTGGAGCGATGATTTTCGGGGCATTCTTCCCTGTTGAACTAACACAATAATTAGTGCAAAATCCATTTTTCCAAAATTTGGAAATCCGTTTACATTATAATGTTATCGTGGTATTATGTACTCGAACTAGTTATAATATTATAATCTTTTGAACAGGGGAAACAAGATGGATGGGTTTATGTTATGGATGGAGCAGCATTTGATGCCAATGGCAAACAGGTTTGGTTCGCAGCGTCACATGCTTGCTATTAGGAAAGGATTGATTGCGACAATTCCACTGACGCTGGTCGGTTCTTTCTTCACGCTTTTTCAAAATATTCCAATTGATGCATATATGGAGTTTATTGCACCATATCAGGCAGTCATGGATATTCCGTCACGTTACACAATGGGAATGCTGGCTTTGTATGCGACCTTCGGGATAGCGTCATCTCTGGCAGCTAGTTATAAGCTTGATACTTTGATGTGTGGG
Organism: Enterococcus sp. BWR-S5; assembly: GCF_016745255.1. GTDB lineage: Bacteria > Bacillota > Bacilli > Lactobacillales > Enterococcaceae > Enterococcus_L. The sequence continues at coordinate 85,263 of NZ_JADOEQ010000001.1, forward strand.
ATTTTATCGTTGCTGTCCTTTTTAGTAACAGCGGCACCGCCGACAAGAGTATTTGAAGATGTTCCTGACGTTATCAATGCAGGGAGATACATCAATTTAGCCAATTTAGGAGCTGCTTCATTGTTTGGGGCAATTATGGCAGCTATTGTCACTGTTGAAATCTATCGTTTCTTTGTTGAAAGAAACATCACGATTAAGATGCCGGAAGGCGTACCGCCTGAAGTATCTAATTCGTTTATTGCTTTGATTCCGGGAACAGTTATTCTATTGCTTTTCTGGGGATTACGCCACATCGTTGGATTTGATTTGAATGCATTTTTGAGCAGCCTTTTGATGCCTTTGAAAGGGGTTCTTGCTGGAAACAGTCTATTCGGCGGTTTGTTGACCGTATTCTTGATTTGTTTCTTCTGGGTATTAGGGATTCATGGTCCGGCAATTATGGGACCGGTTATCCGTCCTTTCTGGGATATGTCAATCGCTGAAAACAACGAAGCTTTTATTAATGGAGTTGCAGCCAGTGATCTGCCAAACATCTTTACAGAACAATTTCTACAATGGTTTGTATGGATTGGCGGAGCAGGTACGACGCTTGCCTTAGTTGTTTTGATGATGTTTTCAAAATCTAAGTATTTGAGAAGTCTAGGTAGAATGTCATTTCTTCCCGGCGTTTTCAATATCAACGAGCCTGTGATTTTCGGTACACCAATCGTAATGAATCCAATTATAGGTATTCCTTTCATTGTTGCACCACTAGTTACAACAACATTATCTTATGTATTAACAGTTACAAATGTTATACCAATGATGGCAGTTCGCTTAGCCTTTACACTACCTGCACCAATTGCTGCATGGCTGAGTACAGACTATAGTGTTATGGCCGGAGTATTGGTTGTGATAAACTTTATTATTACATTAGCTATCTATTATCCCTTCTTCAAAATTTATGAAAAGCAGCAGCTGGCGAAAGAAATGGAAAAAGGAACTGAAGCTGAGTAGATAGAAAAAATGAGAAGGGTGGAACAGTACAAATGTGCAGTTCGACCCTTTTCATTCAATCAATGTAAGTGATATAAGGAGGCATAAGAAATGTGGATATGGTTCATTCTGGTGTTTATCGTTGCTCAAGTAATCATAGAAAAAGAGATACTGCCAGCCAAAATGAGGACTGCTAGGTTACGCATAGTGTGTCTGTATTCGATTGGCGGGATTACATTGGCAATCATTGCCGGTCTAATTGTTAATCAACCATTATTTGTTGTAGGTACGGTGACTATTTTCTTTGGCTCATTAGTATCCTGGAAAAATAGAGAAAAATTTGAAAAGATGGAGCGTGGCGAAAGCAGATGAAACGAGCTTTAGGAGTGTCAGTATACCCTGACCATAGTGATGTAGAGAAAGACAAGGCCTATTTGAAAAAGGCAGCAGATTGCGGCTTTACTAGAATTTTTATGAGTATGCTGGAAGTAACAGACGGCAAAGAGGCCGTGAAGAAAAAATTTCAACATCTAATCGGCTATGCTAAGGAGCTGGGATTTGAAACGATTTTAGACGTTGTTCCTGCTCTGTTTGACGAATTGGAGATTTCTTATGATGATTTATCCTTTTTCCACGAGCTTGGAGCAGATGGAATTAGGCTGGATGCAGGCTTTGATGGAAACAAAGAAGCAAAGCTGACGTTTAATCCATTTGATTTAGCCATTGAGCTAAATATGAGTAATGATGTCGCATACTTAGATAATATTTTGACCTACGAAGCCAATAAACCATTCTTGTATGGCTGTCATAATTTTTATCCTCAGGAAGGTACCGCTCTTCCATACGACTTTTTTGAAAAATGCAGTGTTCGTTTTAAAAAGAACGGTATCCGTACTGCCGCTTTTGTTACCTCACAAGCAGGGATAATTGGCCCGTGGGATATTAATGATGGACTTCCTACCTTGGAGAGTCACCGTCATCTGCCTATAGAAGTTCAAGCGAAGCATTTCTTTGCGACCGGCTTGATCGACGATGTCATTATTGGAAATGCCTATGCTTCTGATGAAGAGTTGGAAGCGTTAGGAAACTTGAATCGCTATCAGTTGGAATTCAGCATTGAATTTACAGAGGCTGTCAACGACGTTGAGAAGACAATCGCCTTGAACGAGCAGCATTTTCGCCGTGGGGATATCACAGATTTGATGGCACGTTCTACAGAAGTTCGTAAAAAATATAAAGAGGATGAGAATCCGGCCCACGACAATGAGCAAGAGTTCCAAATTGGCGATATCGTTATTGGAAATGATGCTTTTGGCAAATATAAAAATGAATTGCAGGTTGTATTACAGCCTCATACAGACACACGGAAAAATAAAATTGGCAGTGTCGCTTCGGATGAGCAAATGCTGCTGGAATTTATCAAACCATGGACAAAATTCAGATTGAAAGAAAAGTAGGGATAGCAAATGACTTATGATCTACTAATAAAAAATGGAAAGACGATCGATGGACAGCCGATAGAAATCGCCTTGTCAGAAGGTAAGATTGCAAAAGCGGCTGCTGCAATCGACGAAGAAAGCAAAGAAATCCTTGATTTAGAAGGGAAATCCTTTATTTCAGCCGGCTGGATTGATGATCATGTACACTGCTTTGAAAAAATGACATTGTATTATGATTTTCCAGATGAAATTGGTGTGAAAAAGGGTGTTACGACAGTTATTGATGCAGGAACAACTGGGGCAGAAAATATCCATGAGTTCTACGATTTAGCTGTTCAGGCAAAAACGAATGTCTATGCTTTGGCAAACATTTCTAAATGGGGCATCGTGGAACAGGATGAACTGGCAGATTTGACGAAAATTAAGGAAGACCTGATTAAAAAGGTTTTGACTGAACTACCGGATTTTGTCATTGGCATTAAGGCACGTATGAGTAAGACGGTTATCGGTGAAAATGGGATTACCCCATTAGAGCTGGCGAAAAAAATCCAAAAAGACAATAACAATCTGCCGCTGATGGTTCATATTGGTTCAGCACCGCCTGAGTTGGATGAAATTCTAGCACATATGTCTAAAGGAGATATTCTGACCCATTGCTTTAACGGCAAGCCGAATGGTATCCTAGATCAGAAGACAGGGAAAATCAAAGATTTTGCATGGGCTGCTTTTGACAAGGGTGTTGTTTTTGATATTGGACACGGCACCGACAGCTTTAACTTCAATGTGGCAGAAACAGCCTTGAAGGAAGGCATGAAGGCAGAAACAATCAGTACAGATATTTACATTCGTAATCGTGAAAATGGCCCGGTTTATGACTTGGCAACAACGATGGAAAAACTTCGTGTTGTTGGTTATGACTGGACAGAAATCATTGAGAAGGTAACGACTGTTCCGGCAGCGACTTTCCATTTAGAGACGAAAGGTCGTCTGGAGTCAGGCTACGATGCGGATTTGACGATTTTTACGATTGAAGAGGGCAGTAAAACACTGACAGATTCAAATGGCTTTACCAGAGAAGCAAAAGAATTGATCAAACCTGTGAAAACCATTATTGGAGGCGCGGTTTATGACAATTAGTTATGAAAAGTTCGATTTGAAAGAGGTTATCAATGCGTCGGGAAGAATGACAATTTTAGGCGTATCAAAGGTTTCTGAAGCAGTTTTGGCTGCACAGAAATTTGGCGGAGAGCACTTCTTTGAGATGAGTGAGCTTAGCATACAAACAGGCAAGTATTTGGCGGATTTATTGAAGGTTGAAGATGCCCAAATCGTTTCTTCTGCCTCTGCAGGGATTGCACAAAGCGTTGCGGCGCTGATTGGGCAAGGTTCCGTCTACCATGCTTACCACCCTTACACGGAAAAAGTTGCCAATCGAGAAATCATTTTACCTAAAGGGCATAATGTCGATTATGGTACACCGGTAGAGGTCATGGTTGCGCAAGGCGGCGGAAAAGTGGTTGAAGCCGGCTATGCAAATATGTGCTCAGCAGAGCATGTTGAAATGATGATTACGGAGCAGACAGCAGCAATTTTGTATATCAAGAGCCACCATACTGTACAAAAGAGTATGCTGAGCGTGACAGAAGCAGCAGAGGTAGCTCGTAAGAATAAATTGCCGTTGATTGTTGATGCGGCAGCAGAAGAGGACTTGTTCAAGTATGCTGAAGCAGGCGCTGATTTAGTCATCTATAGTGGAGCAAAAGCGATTGAAGGCCCAAGTGCCGGTCTGGTCATCGGCAAGAAGGAATATATCGATTGGATTCGTTTGCAGGGTAAAGGTATCGGACGCGCAATGAAAATTGGGAAAGACAATATTTTAGGCTTTACTCAAGCAGTAGAAGATTACTTGAAAAACGGCAGTGAGTCAGGTGCTTCCATGAAAGAGCGTATGGTACCATTCATCACTGACTTAAATGACATCAAAAATATCACGGCTTCTGTTGTTCAGGATGGAGCTGGTAGAGATATTTATCGTGCGAGTATCAAGGTGTCCGGACCGAAATCAGCGAAGGAAGTTATCCAAGAGCTGAAAACGGAAAATCCTGCCATCTATACGAGAGAATACCAAGCAAATAATGGTATTATTGAGTTCGATGTTCGTTCTGTCAACAGTGAAGAAATGACGAAAATTACGAAACGTCTGACCGAAATCATGAACTAGATTGGTGAGCGGGGCAACGTTTGGTTTAACAAGAAGAACACATAATAGAATAGATAAACAAGAGGAGATTAGAAGAATGTCAATTACACCAAATTATTTAGAAGATCGTTTATGTTTAAATGTTTTAGCCAATTCAGTAGAAAATGCGAAAGCTTGTTACGAAGCAGCAGACGGACATGTGATTTTGGGCGTACTATCTAAAAACTACGCGACAGATGAAGCAGCGATTGAGGATATGAAGAAATATGCAGCGGAAACAAATAATGCGTTATCCGTAGGACTAGGTGCCGGCGATCCAAACCAAAGCCAAATGGTTTCACGTATTTCTAAAGATTTACAGCCGCAGCACGTCAACCAAGTATTTACCGGTGTGGGAACTTCTCGTGCTTTGTTAGGTCAAAATGAAACAGTTGTGAATGGACTGGTTTCTCCGACTGGTAGAGTAGGTTACGTAAATATCGCAACAGGTCCATTAAGCTCACAGGCTCCGGCAGGTGAAGTGCCAATTGAAACAGCAATCAAAATGCTGCAGGATATGGGCGGCAGCTCAATCAAATACTTCCCAATGAAGGGCTTAGCGCATAAAGAAGAATATAAAGCAGTGGCAGAAGCTTGTGCAAAATATGATTTCTACCTTGAGCCAACAGGCGGCATCGACTTGGAAAACTTTGAAGAAATCGTTCAAATTGCTGTTGATGCAGGCGTGAAGAAAATCATTCCACACGTATACAGCTCAATTATCGACTCAGAAACAGGCGACACACGACCAGAGGATGTAAAAACCTTACTGGACATGATGAAAAATACATTAAAATAAAAAGATAAGCTGATAGAACAGCCCTTAAACCAGTCATCAAAGCGCAAAACGTTGAAAGACGGATGACGATTGTTTAAGGGCTGCTTCAGGACGCTGGATAAGGCAGGAAAAAAAGATGAGAATTTCAGCTTTTGGCGAAATCATGATGCGTTTAACCCCTCCCGAATACTTGATGCTTGAACAGACGAAGGATTTGCGGATGGATTTTACAGGAACAGGTGTCAATATTTTAAGTAATTTGTCACACTTTGGTTGTGAGACTAGCTTGATTACGAATCTTCCGGATAACCGTTTGGGTGAAGCGGCAAAAGCCAGTGTGCGTCAGTTAGGGATTAATGACAAATGGATTGGTCAGGAAGGCAATCATATCGGTTCTTATTTTGCTGAGATGGGGTACGGTCCTCGTCCAACCCAAGTTACTTATCAAAACCGCCACAGCAGTTCATTTGGTGTCAGCGATGCAACAGATTATCCCTTTGATGATTTTTTGAAGGAGACGGATTTGGTGCATATTTGTGGAATTTCCCTGAGCTTGACAGACCAAACAAGAGCAGCAGCTTTTGCGTTGGCAGAAAAAGCGCATAAGCAAGGAAAGAAAATCTGTTTTGATTTCAATTTCCGACCAAGCTTGAACAAAAATAATGAAGCAGCATTTATGCGTGAGCAGTATGAACGTATTCTTCCATATTGTGATATCGTATTTGGCAGTCAAAGAGATTTAACCGATCTTTTGGCGATGCCTGTCGATGAAGCATTAGATAGTACTGAGCAATTCAAAAAATTGGCAGCAGAATTTATGTCGACATACGGAATCGAACAGTTTGCAGGAACATTTAGAACCAGACAAGATGATAAATACTATCTTTCAGGTTTCCTGTTTTCGAAAGACGGCTATGAGCTGGCGGAGCCAAGAGAAATTATCAATCTTGATCGAATTGGTGCGGGCGACGGGTATGCTGCAGGTGTTCTGCTTGGCTATGCTGAGGATTGGGCGCCTGAAAAGACTGTTGCATTTGCGACGGCGAATGGTGTCTTAGCTCATACGATTCAAGGCGACGTACCATTGACGACTAGAAAACAGGTCGAGCATATTATGAATCACCCAACAGTTGATTTGATTCGTTAAGTGAGACTGAAGGCTGTTAGAGGGTGGCGTTCTGAACTATAAGAATTAGGTGAATGAATGCTGCAGCTTAGTTTATTTGGAATAATTGTTCTGCCGAAATGTCTGTCTCCGGATTCGACATTTCGGATTTTTTGTTGAGAAAAGAGAGTAAAAGATAGAAGAAAGTGGAAAATAGGAGCGGCTTTTCAGATAGTTTTCTAACTTACTTTCGTTTCTAAGCGTTTTTCATTATAATAGAGAGGATAGCTCGTGATGAGCTGAAGTAAATGCAGGAGGAAACACGATGTCTGAGGATTTTTGGAATGCTTTGGAAAATGAGCAGACGCTGGAAAGTATCCGTAAACGTCCGGGTATGTATATTGGCGCTCTAGGCTTATCTGGCTTTGAAAATATGATGATTCAGCTTTTTGATGAATTATTAAAGCTATCTGATTCACCGGAGCAGGCACAATTGAATATTGAACTTTCTGAAAATCAGATGATTCTTTCCTTAACCTGTAAGAAGAAATGGCGTCTGGGTTTGGAAAGTGAATATGGAAACACTTCTTACCTGCCCATTCAGGTTCTATTGGCTTTGTCTGAGCAGTTAGGGTTAAGCATAGAAACGCCTAGAAAAAGAGATATTCGAATTTATCAAGGAGGTATGCTGGTTAAATCGGCAGAGGTCGCTTCAACGATTGATGAGTATCGTTTGGAGCTGGCTTTCACACCGAACCAAGCGTTTCTGGGCTCAAAACAGGTGTCCTATTTTGTCTTGTTCAATCGTTGCCAGCAACTGGCAATGCTTTACAGTGGGTTGGCAATCAAGCTGTCGGATGGAGGCAGCCAGAAAAACTATCTGTGCTATGAGCAAGGGCTTGTTGAATATATTTTTCAGAAGGACTATGCATTGACTCGTGGGATTCGCCCGTTGGTTATTAAAACAGCAAGAGAAGGCGTGTCCATTCAAGCAGTGATTTCAAAGAATCCTTCTGCAAGTATCAGAGACAGCTTTGTGAATGGCCATCTTCCGATTGAAGGTGGAACCCACCTAGATGGGTTTATCCAAGGCGCAGTTGATGGCATGAATCGTTTTTTGGAAGAAACAAGCCGTATGAAGATTATGACGATTGAAAATTTTCCGGAACGCTTTGATTTTGTTCTTTCAATACAGGTCGAGCGGCCGCGATATGCCGGAGCTGTGAAGCAGAAAATTAGAAATCCGGAGCTGTATAAGGTCTTGCGCGAAGCAATCGCAGAAGAAGTCTCGCGCTTTTTGACTCGCTATCCGTCTTGGTATGTCAGCTGAGGCAGCTTTTTCAACTATAAAGGAATTATAAAATTTTTATGACTGTGAATTCAATGATACCAAGGATTAGCAGTGGAACAATTGAAACACAGTCTAGCTTCATGAGCGTATTGTTCGAGAGCTGAATGAGCTCGTTCAGCTTTTTTAAGAGAGGGTATAAATAGATGAAATTATTTATTGATGGAGATGGTTCGCCGGTAAAAGAGGCAGCGATAGAGATTGCCTGTAAGTATCATCTGGAGGTAATCATAGTCACTAGTGTCGATCATTATTCGCTGAAGGAATATCCTGAGGCTGTGTCCTTTGTTTATGTGGATAAAGGCGCTGACTCAGCAGATTTTCGAATTCTAAAGCTGATTCAAAAGGGTGATATATTAGTTACCCAGGATTATGGACTCGCTTCTCTTGTTCTGCCTAAAGGGGCATTAGTACTCCACCAGCTGGGGCGGGAGTATACAAAAGAGACCATTGACCAACTGCTGGAGCAACGCTATTTTAGCGCAAAGGTCAGAAAGAGCGGTGGTCGAACGAAAGGGCCAAAGCCCTTTACAGAAGCTGACCGGGCAGCCTTTAAAGAAAAATTAATCGAAGTGATTGAAAGAGAGTTAAAGGTAAGCGAATAACGGCAGATGCAATTTTCGTAAATACCTTCTTATCGCTTATAATCACTGTGATTGCTTACTCTATAAGCAGAGCAGGTCCCTACTTGGGACTTGAGGTTAACCGCTTCTGTTCCACCCTCAATGAGAAAATAGATTGTACCTATTACAAAAATTGTTTTTATGCTAAAATAATGAAAAAGTAATTTTTTACTATAGAAAACATGGCTTTATATGGGGCGAACAGAAAAATGAGGGATACCGAAACATACTGTTGTCTGAAAACTAAGGCAATGGTCATTGTGTCATGTCGTTCATTTAACCGTAGTCATATAACAGAATGGTTTAGGAGGAAAAGGATTTGAAAATTGTATTGCTCTATGGCGGAAAAAGTGAGGAACATGAGGTTTCTATTTTATCGGCTTTTTCCATTTTAAAAGCAGTTTATTATAATTACTATCAAGTTCAATTAGTATATATAAGTAAAGAAGGACAGTGGGTTAAAGGACCTGTGCTGACAGAAGCACCTGAAGACGAAGCTGTTCTGCACCTTACTTGGAATCCTCAAGGAGAAGAGTCGGACGGAGATAATTTTACTGGAAAAGTTATCACACCCTGTGAAATTAAAGAAGAAGACTCGATTGTTTTTCCAATCCTTCATGGACCGAACGGCGAAGATGGAACGATTCAAGGCTTTTTAGAAACGATGGATATTCCTTATGTTGGAACCGGCGTTCTTGCCAGTGCAACAGCAATGGATAAGATTATGACTAAATACTTGCTTCAAACGGTGGGGATTCCTCAAGTACCATTTGTTCCGGTACTGGAAAATCAATGGAAGGAAAATCCAAAACAAATTTTTGAGCAGTGTGAAGGCTCCTTGATTTATCCGATGTACATCAAACCGGCAAACATGGGTTCCAGTGTTGGTATCAGCAAGGCGGAAAACAGAGCAGAACTTCAATATGGCTTGAAAGAAGCATATAAATATGATTCAAGAGTGATTGTTGAACAAGGGATTGAAGCACGAGAAATTGAAGTGGCAATTCTTGGAAACGAAGATGTGCGAACAACATCGGCTGGGGAAATCGTGAAGGATGTAGAGTTTTATGACTATAATTCCAAATATATAGATAATAAGATTACCATGCAGATTCCCGCAGAAATTCCCGCAGAAGTTCATCAGGAAGCGCGAAAATATGCGAAAAAGGCTTATATGGTTTTAGATGGCAGCGGATTGAGTCGCTGTGATTTCTTCCTGACAAGTAAAAATGAACTATTTCTCAATGAGTTGAACACGATGCCTGGATTCACTCAATTCAGCATGTATCCATTACTATGGGAAAATATGGGCTTAAAATACAGTGATCTGATTGAAGAGCTGATTCAGTTAGCCTTGAATCGGTACAAACAGCGTCGACATACGACAACAGAGGCTTGATTAACCATATAGAGCGGATGAAGCAAGTCATAATACTGTTGACTTTAGAATTTACAGCCGGGGCATTTTTATGAATAGATGCCCTGGTTTTTTAATGGGTTAGATTAGAATAATAAATAACCAACCATTCAACTTACGATGAAAACAGGAGGAATCATGTGATGAAACTTAGTTTTTGGGAAATTGCACAAGCTGTACAGGCTGAAAATGATTGGAAGCAGTGGGAAGATTTTTCAGTAACGGGTGTAGAATTTGATAGCCGAATCATCAAGACAGGTAATCTGTTTGTGCCATTGGCAGGCAATGCCGACGGCCATCAGTTTATCAATAAGGCTCAGGAGAACGGCGCAGCAGCAGCTTTTTGGAGTAGTAAAGAGGAAGCACCAAACGCCTTTCCCATTTTAAAAGTAGCTGATACACTGGCAGCGATGCAAAAGCTTTCTGTTTATTATTTAAAGAAGCTGTCACCCTCTGTTATCGGAATTACCGGGAGCAATGGAAAGACAACAACAAAAGACATGGTCGAAGCTGTCCTTTCACAAAAATTCAATACCTACAAAACACAGGGCAACTACAATAATGACATTGGTTTGCCGTATACAATTCTGCATATGCCTGATGAGACTGAAAAGCTGATTCTTGAAATGGGGATGGATCACGCAGGAGAAATATCGTTTTTATCAACCTTGGCACAACCGGATGTCGCAGCAATTACCATGATTGGCGAAGCACATATTGAATACTTAGGCTCCCGTCAGGGAATCGCTGCAGCGAAGATGGAAATCGTCGATGGCTTGAAAGCAAGCGGCCTACTGCTTGTACCAAACGAAGAGCCTCTATTACAACCGTTAATAAGCGGTCTGAGTCAAACGGTAGAAACCTTTGGCTGGGAAGCGGCTGCGACTTATCAAGGAGCTGTCAGAGAAAGTGGTAAGGAGTATACAGATTTTACTGTTTCCGGCTTTTCTGAGGACCTGCGTATTCCAGTACCAGGTTCCTATAATGTAACCAATGCATTGATTGCTGTTGGAATCGGACGCTGGTTCGGGCTGTCAGAAGAGGAGATTCGTCAAGGACTGGCTGATTTAATCGTAACGAAAAATCGAACAGAATGGCTGAAGGCTGCAAACGGAGCAGATATTTTAAGCGATGTTTATAATGCAAATCCAACAGCGATGAAGCTGGTTCTGGATAATTTTAGAACAATGCCGACCAATGGCAAACGTTTGGCTGTTTTGGGGGATATGCTTGAGCTTGGACCGGAATCTAAAACGATGCATTGTTCTGTGGGCGAGTATTTGAAGCCTCAGGAAATAGCAGAAGTTTTCTTATATGGTGAGGAAATGCAGAGCTTATATGAGAAGTTGCAAGCAGCGTATGGTGAACACATCTATCATTATGAAAAAGAGCAAAAAAATAATTTGATTCAGGCATTGCAAGCAGTTCTTGAGCCGCAGGATATGGTGGTCTTAAAAGGGAGTAACGGCATGGGCTTAGCTGAAGTTGTAGCAGCTCTGCAAAATGAAAGTTGATTTTCATAAAACTTGCTGAAAAGCTTGAATTATGCTAAAATTAACTGTTGTCAGAAGATTTGAATAGAAATAGATGGCGGAGTATAGCGCCAATTATTTATATAAACTTGAACAGCTGAACGATTCCGTTTGGCTTTTCTGTTGTCAAACTTCATACGATAGGATTTTTCGATAGAGTTGATAAGATAGTTTGATAAAAGAGTATATCTCTATTTGACATAGAGTGAAGCAGCCCTCCACTGTTCGGCGGTCGGCTTCATTCAACGAAGCAAACTCCGCGGCTGGATTTATTGACTTATTGAAACGTTTAAGCATTGGGGCAGAAGCCCCCGAACAATAAGATATTAGGAGGATCACATTGAAATTTAGCGAACTTGGTTTATCATCAACATTACTATCTGCTATTGAACGTTCAGGATTTGAAGAAGCAACACCGATTCAGGGGGAAACAATCCCTTTGGCTTTAGAAGGAAAAGATGTTATTGGACAGGCTCAGACAGGAACTGGTAAAACAGCTGCCTTTGGTCTGCCAATGCTTGAAAAGATTGACACGAATAATCGTGTACTGCAAGGCTTGGTTATTGCACCAACAAGAGAGCTTGCTATTCAAACACAAGAAGAGCTTTATCGTCTTGGTAAAGATAAAAAAATTCGTGTACAGGCTGTATACGGAGGGGCAGATATTGGTCGTCAAATCAGAGGCTTGAAGGACCATCCACATATTGTTGTGGGAACACCGGGCAGACTGTTGGATCATATCAATCGCCGCACATTAAAATTAGGTACTGTAGAAACATTGGTATTAGATGAAGCAGATGAAATGCTGAACATGGGCTTCTTGGAAGATATTGAGAAAATTATTTCTCAAGTACCTTCTGAACGCCAAACACTGTTGTTCTCAGCAACAATGCCGCCTGCCATCAAAAATATCGGTGTGAAGTTCATGAAAGAGCCTCAACACGTAAAAATCAAAGCGAAGGAAATGACTGCTGATTTAATTGATCAGTATTATGTTCGTTCAAAGGATTATGAAAAATTCGATATTATGACTCGTTTGTTGGATTTCCAAACGCCTGAATTAACCATTGTTTTCGGTCGTACAAAACGTAGAGTAGACGAGCTGGCACGCGGATTAGAAGCGCGCGGTTATAAAGCTGAAGGAATCCATGGTGATTTGTCTCAGCAAAAACGAATGAGCGTTCTGCGTTCATTCAAAAGCGGCAATCTGGATATTCTAGTAGCGACAGACGTTGCTGCCAGAGGACTGGATATTTCCGGTGTTACCCATGTATACAACTATGATATTCCTCAAGATCCTGAAAGCTATGTTCACCGTATCGGCAGAACTGGGCGTGCAGGAAAAGGCGGTATGTCAGTTACCTTCGTAACACCAAGTGAAATGGGCTATCTTCACGTGATTGAATCATTGACGAAGAAAAGAATGTCTCCATTGAAACCACCGACCGCTAAAGAAGCATTCCATGGAAAACTGGGTGCGGCATTAGAATCAGTTGGCGATAAGCTGGCTGAGAATGGTTTGGATAAATATCTTGACTCGGCTGATGCGTTGCTTGAGAAGTATTCTCCTCAAGATTTGGCTGCGTTACTTCTTAAGACAATCTCAAATGATCCGGAAGACGCAGTGCCGGTAAAAATCACGCCTGAACGTCCGTTGCCTTCACCGAAAAGCGGCGGCTTCAACAAGAACAAGCGTCACAGCGGAGGCGGTGGAAACCGTCAGCGCAAAGACGGTCGTTCATACCGAGGCAAGAACAATAAGAGCAGCAATGGAAATGGGAATAACAATAGTGGCGGCGGAAACGGCAGCTACAACAAAGGGAAGAAAAATTATTCTTCCAAACGCAGCAATGACAAAGGCAGAGGCTTTGTCATTCGCGAAAAAGGAAACAACTAAGTAAAACATACGATTTCAGACGGCGGGAAAGGCCTTTAGCGACCATATCCCGCTGTCTGAAATTTTTTTATTATTTCTTTTCAGAATTTCTTTGGGGTTCTTGTAGGAAAAATTCTTTTTTTTTGTTAGAATGGATGTAATTTATTGATTTGGAGTGCAGGACAGATTATGATAAAAGGGATTGGAATAGATATTGTTGAGCTTTCAAGAATTGAGAAAATCATTGACAATCGGTCATCCTTTGTCAAAAGAGTGTTGACTGAAAATGAATTGGAAATCTTTCATCAGCTGTCTAAACGCCGTCAAATCGAATTTTTAGGCGGGCGCTTCTGCTGCAAAGAGGCCTTTTCAAAAGCCTGGGGCACTGGAATTTCCGGTGTTGGCTTTCAGGAGATGGAGATATTGCAGGATGAAAGCGGTGCACCTAAAATGACGAAGTCACCGCATCAGGGAAAAGTGTTTGTATCGATTTCCCATACTGAAACAACAGCGATAGCACAAATCGTTTTGGAAGAGTGACCGAACATAATCAAATGAAGATGGAGGGATACATAATGGTCAGCGGTAGTCACCGACCTACAAAATTAATTATTGATACACAGGCAATCTCTGAAAATGTGTCTCAAGAAGTGGCAAGATTACCGAAGGAAAGTGAGCTTTTTGCAGTAGTTAAGGCAAATGGCTATGGACATGGGGCTGTTCAAACGGCTCTCAGTGCACGCAGGGGAGGCGCTACGGGCTTCTGTGTATCTTTATTGGATGAAGGGATAGAGTTGCGGGAAGCAGGCATAACCGAGCCAATCCTCATTCTTGGTGTAGTGGAATCAATGTACATAGATTTAATAGTAAGATATGAGTTATCTGTCACTGCAGCGACACAGGAATGGCTTGAAGAAGCACAGCAGATTTTAGCAGAAAAACCGTTAGCGCAGCAGCTGAAGATACATATTAAAGTAGATACCGGCATGGGTCGAATTGGTTTTACCTCCGGCAAGAGCGCCCTATTGGCTGTAGAGACAGTTCGTTCAAATCCTGCAATGGAATGGGAAGGAATATTTACTCATTTTGCTACAGCTGATGCGATTGATGCAGAATACTTTACGAAGCAAGAGCAGATGTTTAAAGAAATAATTCAACAGCTGCCGGAACAACCGCGATATATCCATAGTGAAAACAGCGCAGCTGCTCTGTGGCATCCTGAAAGTCCCGGAAACATGATTCGATTTGGCATTGCAATGTATGGCTTAAATCCTTCAGGACGAGCAATTACGGAGACGTATCCATTGAAGCCTGCGATGCAGCTGAAAACCAAACTGATTCAGGTCAAGGAGCTGCCGCAAGGAGCCGGTGTAGGGTATGGGAAGACATATACCGTATCCGCGGAGAAAGAATGGATTGGTACTTTGCCAATCGGTTATGCGGATGGTTGGCTGAGACATATGCAGGGGTTTTATGTATTAGTCAATGGGAAGAAATGTGAAATTATTGGAAGAGTGTGTATGGATCAGTGCATGGTTCGTTTGCCTGAATATGTGCCTGACGGAACAGAAGTGACATTAGTCGGGGAAAGCCAAGGAGAAGTAATCACGATGCAGATGGTTGCCGATCAGCTTTCAACGATTCATTATGAAGTCGTTTGTACATTTTCACAGCGCATACAGAGAGAATATAAATAGGGAGGATTACCATGGTCAAACGCGGGGATATCTATTTTGCTGACCTCTCTCCTGTTGTGGGTTCGGAACAAGGCGGGATTCGCCCGGTCTTGGTTATACAGAATAATTTGGGGAATCATTTCAGCCCAACGATTATCGTTGCGGCTGTCACAGCTAAGATGGCTAAACCAAAATTACCTACTCATATTGGAATTAACTCAGGGGAGACGGGAATCGAAAGAGATTCAGTGATTTTATTGGAACAGATACGAACGATAGACAAAGCAAGGCTGAAAGAAAAGGTCTGCCACCTTGGTATCGAGGTAATGACAGATGTAGACAGAGCTCTGGGAATCAGTGTTGGAATACTGGAAGCAGAAGAAGCAGTGGATACATATCAAATATAATGGTTATGACATTTAGAAAATGGATCAGCCAATTGCTATACATAGTGAGGAATGTTGAGAAGCAGTCAATCACAGTTTGTTCTCTGCAGGAATCTTAATAAAGCAGCTTTTTTGAATCGTTGACAGGGCTGAAAAGCCCTTATTAGAGAAATGAATTTCAGAACTTATTGCATACGGATTACTTAGTAGGATGTATCATAGAAAAAAAAGTTGGCAAGAATAAAGTGTAATGTTACAATGGATTATGTATAATTGGGTAGAAAATAGATAACTTCACACAAATGATTCGTGTTTTTATTATGTTATAAAGGGGTTTTTTATTTGGTCATAATCATTATAGGTGTTTTAGTCATCGCTCTCCTGGCCTTTTTCAGCTACGAGTTGATTAAGAGAATTAACCTGGATCGGCTGCCGGCTGAAAATGCTAAAATGCAAAGAAAAATCAATGTATACAGACAGCAGGAAAATAGCCGTCTGATTGTCTCCATCATCGTTGCACTAATACTCATTTCATTGTTTTTATTAGGGATTCTTTATCAACAGTATACACTGGAGCAAGATAATGAATCATTGAAGACGGAGATAGAAACACGTGACAGCGGCAAAATTGCTTCTGTAGAAGAATACACGGAAAACAGCTTGAAATTAGCTGATTTTTCGTGGGGAAAAATTGTAGAGAATCAAGATGCTGCAGCTTTAAAAAATTATGAGCTGCAGCTTTCCAGAGAATGGCAGCCTTTTTTCGGTGATGTCAGTGTGACGATTGTTAGAAGTCAGAACACGAATTCACTGACGATTTCAGTCTTCTCTTCCTCGCTGGCTTACTCCGGTTTCACTACAGCAGAAAAAAATGTAGAGAAGTTCGTAAAGGAGCTAGGCAGCGTACCGGAAGTCGCAATGTTGGATTTCAATTTTACATATCGGGATAAAACGAATACATTGACAAAAGCGTCGATGGTTTACTCTAAGGATGCCCAAGGTGAAGGGTTAAGCAAAGTTGAACTTAATTAGTAATTGAAGATAACGTGAACGTAAGATAAATTAAGATGGGGTGTAGAACAAATGGCAAAGAGACGGTTAATTAAAAAGATTAACGAAGTTTCTGATGAAGAATTGGCACAGGATGTGCTAAATTCGGAAAGCAGTACGGAAGAAATCGGAAGTTCTGCTGTTTTAACAGAGCAGCTTGAGAAGCAAGAGCAGGAAATCAGACATTTACGTGAACTGCTT
Organism: Enterococcus sp. BWR-S5; assembly: GCF_016745255.1. Lineage (GTDB taxonomy): Bacteria > Bacillota > Bacilli > Lactobacillales > Enterococcaceae > Enterococcus_L. The sequence goes on from NZ_JADOEQ010000001.1 coordinate 101,908, forward strand.
GAAGAGTATCGTTTGCAAGAAGAAGATTATGAGAAAGAAAGAGATGAGAATTTCAAGCTTTCTCAGCAAAACAAACAATTAGCACAAAAAGTGGAGACACATCAAGATGAAATGGATGCTCTGGCGGATAAGAATGACGAGCTGGAAACACTATTGAATCAAAGAGAAGCAGAAATTGATGAGCTGAGAAATAATCAAGTTTCATCTGCTTCTACAGAAACAGAAGCATTGAAGCAGCAGATTCAAGAGCTACAGGAAGAAAATTCTGAAGCACAAAGACAAATCAGCAACCTTGAAGCTGAGCTTCTAGTGAAAAACAAAGAGCTGGAAACGAAGATTTCAGAGAAAGAGCAGGAAATTGCTCAACTGCAGACTGATTTATCATCTCGCGGCGTAGTGACGGAAAAACAAGAAGCATTGGAGACGGTGAAAATGGAATTAGAAGAATTGAACAAAAAGCTTCAGACACGTGAAGAAGAAAATCAGGCTCTTACCCAAAAAATTGCTGATCTTCAACAAAAACTGACTCAATTAGAAGATGAAAACAACCAGTTGAACAGTCAAGCTGCGACGCTGACAACAGATGTATCTGTTGCAGGTGCAAGCGAGCATGTTCAAGAGCTGAAAAAAGAATTAGCATCAGTTCTTAAAGAGAAGAGCGAAGTGGAAAGCACACTTGGCCGTATCCAAGCAGTGAATGATAAATTATCTGTTCAAAAAGATGTTTTTGAAGCTGAGTTGGCGACATTAAGAGACAGCTACAAGCTTAAAGAAGCTGAGCTTGAATCAGTTAAATCTGATTTAGGTGCGTTGCAAAGCGGTTCTGCATCAGGCGAAGTAAGAGGCGAGCAATTAGCTGAGCTTCTTCAAGCGAAACAACAAATCAATGATTTGTTGCTGAAAAATCAATCGTTGCAGGAAGATGCGCTGAAATCTCAACAAGAAATCGGTGAAGTAATGGTTTCTGCTAAGAAAGAAGCAAACAGAATCATCAGTGAAGCTCAGGTTGAAGCGAAACACATGATTAACTCTGCTGAATTAGAAATGCTGAATATCGGCAATCGTGCGAAAAATATTTCAAATGAAGTAGAAGAATCTAAGAATGAAGTAATGACAATTTATCGTGAGCTTGAAGAAAGATTGAATAAGCTTTCTCGATTAGATAAAAATAATGGCTAACAAACTGGCTAAATAGAGAAACGGATCAAGCAATTGATCCGTTTTGTCAGATTTCAGTAAAGGGTCTCCATTACGCCTTCAAGCAACTAGGCAACAATTGTTTCTACGAGTCTAACGATTCTCGAAACAAAGCATTAAGCCTGAACCGCTTGGCTAACGGACCACCAAAATGAAGAAATGAAACAATCACTTGATTCATTTCCTCAAAAATTAGTAAGGAGTACCATTACGCCTTCAAGCAACTAGGCAACAATTGTTTCTATGAGTCTAACGATTCTCGAAACAAAGCATTAAGCCTGAACCGCTTGGATAACGGACCACCAAAATGAAGAAATGAAACAATTACTTGATTCATTTCCTCAAAAATTAGTAAGGAGTACCATTACTCTTTTGCAGGACCATCTAGAAGTAATGGATAACGGACCACCAAAATGAAGAAACGAATCAATTACTTGATTCATTTCCTCAAATTTTAGTAAGGAGTGATTCAATATGAAAAAGAATAGTATAAAAGCGATTGTTTCATTGTTCTTTTTTAGTGGAATCATTGGACTGGCTACTTATTTTGTGAGTTCAACTCAGATTGAAGGCTCTACGCCTGAGACGAGTGCAACATCAAGTGAAGAGAATAAAGATGCTGAAGTGACGGCAACAAGTGTAAGTGCTGATTCTTCAGATAAGGGTGTTGAAGATACACCGGCATCAGAGGAACAGGCAGTTGTTTCTGAGGACGTTCAGCAGCCTGTTGAGCCGGAACGGGAAACGGAAATCTACACGGTTCAGCAAGGACAGAACCTTTGGGAGATTGCTCAGTCAACAGAGATGTCTTTGCAGGATTTGATGAATACCAATCAATTAAGCAGCAGTGCAATTTTTACCGGACAAGAATTACTGGTAAAGAAATAATCTTAAAATAGAATGAGCAAGAGAGTTTTCAGTTTGTTTATCAAAACTGAAAACTCTTTTAGTATTTATCGGTTTTTATGGTAAATCAGGCAGCATTTTGTTATCCTTAAATGGACAAGAGTGTAAATTGAGGTGCAGCATGGACGAGTTTGTAGAAAACTTAAAAAAGATGAAACGTCAGGGGAATTCCCAAGAAGGAAAACGCCCGATAACAAATAAACGAAAAAAGATAGATTTGACTAGTCAGGCAAAAATGACTGAAGAAAAAAGAAAATTGAAGAGACAGCCTGAACGAGAGTTGAAGAAACGTCCGGAAAGGCAACGAGAAAGCCGTCAGAGACCGGAAAGTAACTTAGTTCCTCCGAGTCAAGAAAAGAAGAAAAGACCGTTAGAGAGAAAGACAGCGCCAAAGAAGAAGAGACGTAAGCTAAGTCCTGAAGAAATTGAACGTCGGAGAAAAAAGAAACAGAAGGAACAAATTTTGGAAATCATCAAATTTATTCTGCCGGTCATCATCATGGCAGCGATTGTTTTCATTTTCATCTTCAAGACATCTCCTCATATGGTGGATGGCGACTCAATGAATCCAACATTGATTGATGGAGATAAGGTAATTGTTACTCGGACGAAGAAACCGGAGCGGTATGATATCATTACGTTCGATCCTCCGGTGGACAGTGATTTTCAGTACGTAAAACGTGTGATTGGAATGCCGGGTGATGCAGTTTGGGTTAACGGTTCTGATTTGTTCATTAACGAGGGCGGAAAGGTTCCTGAGAACATTGAAGAAGCTTCGGCGAATGAACTGCCTGATGGAACAATCAAGGTCACACTTTCTTCTAAGGCTTTGGAGCAGATGGGAAATATTGAAAAAATTCCGGATGACTGCTATTTTGTTTTAGGTGATAATCGAAACAACTCAACGGATAGTCGAGATTTTGGTTTAGTAGGAAGCAGTTCGATTGAAGGCGTTGTTTCATTTCGTTATGGACCGATGGGCTCTATTGGTTGGGTAAACTAGAAGCGAGGGTGCTTGTTTCGTTATCAAAATGCTATCTTTTAGTTATTTTATAAACTAATTTAGTTTTTTGATTATACAAAAGAAAAAATAATAAAAAAACATCACAGGTGGATGAGTAAGCACACCTGTGATGTTTTTATTTATTTTTTTGTGATTTCTTTCAATTAGTAAAAGAAGATAAAACCGCTATTTTTGACAACAATTCTCAGTAAATTTCGATTTTTCTGAGAAAATAGAGAACTTTAGGAAGTTTTCTTTGCTATAATGAATTTGTCAATATAGATGCTCAGATTATTTGTTCAACAGCTGTAAAATCAGTTGCTCTATTTCGTTCATATCATAATTATTACCAATGTCAGAAAAAACATAAGTTATTTTCTGTTTTTCGGAGATATGTTCACTATAGATATTTGATAGCAAGATATCATAATAGCTATCCTCTTGATATAGCTCAGCTTTGATCGGGTATTTATGACCAAGTACGTTATCCAGATGCTGTATAACTAATTCACCGATAAACGGATTTAATGAATGGTAGACACCAATCACGATTTTTTCTTCATTCAGCTCTGCAATGTGATTTAGGATGATTGTATAGTTGATTTCTGTAAATCTATTTTCAAAACGATCCTTATCTTCACTGGAATCAAATTTTTCAGAAGCCAGTTCCATAATTTCATTAACTTCATTTCCGGAAAACGGATGTCGCTGTGCGTGAATAATTGATTCAATCGTCCAGTTATCAAAAGGCAGGATGAATCCATCGAAGTAATACAGTCGAGAATGCAGCTGGAACAATAAATTTTCAATATAAGATAGTCTGGAAGATGAAGCATAGCTGGACAGATAGCCTTGCTGCTTCAAGTATTTCAAGATTACTTTGTTCATGTAATTAAGATACGAGCCGTTTTCTCTTTGTGCTTCCGCAAGACGAAAAGCAAACGCTGAGTTTGGCGAGAAATTGTTCATTGAACAAAAGAAGTCATAAAACATATATGCTTCATAGATAGAATAGGGACGATCAATTTTTTTCATATATGTATGGAAAGATAGGTTTATTTCTTCAAATAAAGGGCGATCCGGGTAATCATAATTCGGACTAATGACGGGATTGAATTCTGTCGTCATTCGACGTAAAGAAATTTTCATCCACAGCTTTATTTGAAATACTTCAGTTGGGTCAAACGTTACACTCAACGACTCCTTCAATGTATCCACGAAGCCGAGATATTGATTCGATGTCTCTTTTTCCAGTTCTGTTTTATCTTCAAAAAGGAACCAGAAGAAATTAAAGAAAAAGTAACGAATCTGCTTCTCCTCACCAACCAGTTTTCCTCTTTTGATTTGTAAGCGAAACTCTTTCAAGAGCTCATTCAGTTCCGTTACCTTTCTATAGTAGGTTGCAGAGCTGATAGCGTAGGTTAATTGGAAATAATCGCAGCTTACTTCATTTTTTTGGAAAAGCTGATTAACCATTTGAAACTTTATAGATTTATCAAGAAAAAGAAGGACCACTTTTTTTAAAGGGAATCCAAGTTCTTTTTTCAAGTACAGGTTATCGCCTTCGGCAGAAATTTGTACTTTATCAGATATGCCGTTTTCATCCAGAAATTGGCGTAAAAAAGAAAGATACTCATTTAGAGTAGGTAAACTTATTTGAAAAGCTTCGATTAATTTACTTTTGGTCGACTGTCCTTGATTGTTGTATAAGAACAATAAAATATCATTCATATAGTCATAGGGCTTTTCTAAAAAATCTCGTTTTAGCATGATAGACACCTCACTTTAAGCATACTTGATTCATGATAAAATGGCAATATTAATCTGAGAAAAGAATATTATTAGCGACTGCGGATTTCCTTTTTCATCGAAGTTATATATACATAGAACCAATGGGTGTTTCAGACTCTGGTATGAATAGAGTTTACCAGAAGGGAGAATGGAATTTTGAGAGTAGTAATAATTGGAGCTTCCCATGGCGGGATTCAGGCAGCCTTAACAATAAAGAGACTAGACCCAAAAGTAGAAATCATACTAATAGAGAAAAGAAATAACATTAGTTATGTTTCCAGTGGGATTATTATAAAATTGAATGACATGGTAGAAGAGCTTGACAACGTGCGCTATATTTCAGCTGAAGATTTGCAGCAAATGGGGATTGCTGTTCACTTGGAATCTACTGTAATTTCGATTGAACCGGAGAAAAGAGCTGTTACTTATGAATTGTTGACTGGCGAACAATCCATTGTAACATACGACAAGCTAATTCTTGCAACCGGCTCAAACCAATTTTCATTAAATCTTACTTTACCAGATAACGATCGAATTTCCTACTTTAAGAGCTACACCAGCTCTTTAGAAGCGTTACATAAGATAGAAGAAGCAAAAAGCATATCGATCGTTGGTGGCGGATATATTGGTATTGAGTTATGTGATGCGTTGAAAAACAAAGGAAAAGAAGTTCATCTCATTGAAAGTGCAGATACAATTTTGTTTCGTTATATTGATAAGGAGCTTTCCGAAATACTTGAGCAAGAGATGATGAATGCAGGTATCCAGCTTCACTTAAACGAAACAGTATTGAACTTCAAGGAAGTCGATCAGCTTCCATTTGTAACAGCAACAACGACGGAAGAGATTGAGAATGAGTATGTTGTAGTTGCGGTCAATGCTCGACCGGATACGAGACTTGTTCAGGAATTCTTAGATTTGAACTCTAATGGTACAATTCGTGTAAATAACCATATGCAAACAAGTGATCCAAATGTTTATGCCTTGGGTGATGTTGTGTCTTATCCTGTTCATAACAGCTACCGTCAATCCTTTATTCCATTAGTGAATAATGTCGTGCGAAGTGCCACCGTGGCAGCGATGAATGTGACAGGTAATCCAATGAGCTATACAACAACTCAGAAGACAACTGCCACACATGTCTTCGGCTATTATATTGTCAGTACAGGGCTTACAGAAACAGAAGCCAACTTTGAAGGGATTGAGGTAGAGAGTATCTTTTTGAAGTTACCCTATCAGCTGCCTTATTTAGAATTGCAGGAAGAGGTTTATATTAAATTAGTATTTTCCAAAGCAGGCAATTGTTTAATTGGCGGTCAAATTATGTCAACCAAAGATATTACTCAGATTGTGAATACCTTGTCTTTAGCAATTGAAAAGGAAGTAACCTTGAATGAGCTGGTGACAACGGATTTCTATTTTAATCCTACCCTGAATCGTCCGATGGGCATCATCAGTCAGGCAGCGTATGAGTTCATGATAAAAAAATACAAAAAATAAGTACGTCTAGTAAACGCCTTTTTTCCGAATTTTTAGTTATTCGGAAAAAAGGTGTTTTTTGCTATGGAGTATGGAACCTTTACTCTCGGAGAGCTGTGAATAACAAGTACTCGCTTATTGCGCTTTTCCAGTTGTTGGCTTCAAGAGCGTTAGGACTCTTAGGGAATAAGTTGCGGCCAGTATTCTAATCAAGAACCCTATGTGCCAGTCTCAGGTTGACTGCTTGAGAGCTGTCTAAACTCGTTTTGTTTTTATGCGTTCATTGGTCAGAAATAAATCAAATTATTATTACTTATGGCGGATTCATCTTATAATAGAGAAAATGTTACTGGGAGGAATAGCTATGAAAAAACAAGAGCAGCTTTTCGTTGATTATATGGAGGATGGTACATTGCCAGAGCATAAAGAAGAAATGAAAACACTTCTTCAGGAAATCGTACAAAGAAAACAACGAGGAGGTTTGGATAAGGCTTATTTGACTGGCATTTTACCCCGTCTTTTTTCTTATCTGAATCCTGACAAGGTAGCAGAAGCGAAAAAGATTATCGAGCAGTACACAAGCTGACACATCTATAGGTAGGAAGCCTCATTTTTAATCGAAAAAGCTTTGGAGACAGCTGCACAAGTATTTGAGGTATGAGTTTATCAAAGCTGAAGGTCTTTAGATAAGCCATAGAGCTCAGCAACGCACGCAGCTGTCTTAAGCTTCCTAGCTATGAAACTTACAAATTAAGAAGAAATGCTGCTGTTTACAGCATAGCGAATGACGGCAGCGTAAAGAAAAGTATGGACTGTTCTGGAAAAAAACTGCAAGCGAGTATAACGAGAAGAATTGATTGTTCGATAGAACAGCCAATGCTATTTTCGTATGCCTATCATTTGGATAAAGGGGACAAAGATAGCAGCGCTGGCAGCTTTTCGTGTAATGAAAACTTTAGAGATTCTTTAAAACAGCAGGGCAGTTTTGCGACAAATCCAAAAGGTTGTCTAAAAATGGTCTTCTCCGGAGAATTCAAACTGTTGCAGAAAAAGAAGATGTGCTAAAGTAAGTCCGTTATAAGGAGCAGGTGAGAGTATGAGACATTTAAAAAACACATTTAAACTTTTTATTTTGGACTGGAAACGAATTTGGAAAAATCCAATTGCCGCATTGCTAATCATTGCGTTGATGATTATTCCTTCCCTCTATGCATGGTTTAACATCAAAGCGTTGTGGGATCCCTATGCGAATACAGGTGAGCTGCCTATTGCAGTTTACAGTGATGATCAAGCTGCTTCGTTTCAAGGGAAGACAATTAATATTGGGGATGAGGTTCTAACCAATTTACATGAAAACAAGCAGTTGGGCTGGCAGTTTGTTGATTCAAAAAAGGAACTGGATGAAGGCGTGAAATCCGGAAAATATTATGCAGGCATTTATTTACCTAAGAATTTTTCAAAGGACTTATTAAGCTTTACAACCGGAGAAATCAAGAAGCCGGAAATCATCTATTCCGTGAATGAAAAAATCAATGCCATTGCACCGAAGATTACAGACAAAGGGGCGACGTCATTACAATCAGAAATATCTTCTCAATTTATCAGTACAGCCAGTAGCACGCTGATTAAGGTATTTAATGAGATTGGTTATGATATTGACTCTAACCTAGTTAGTATCAATAAGGTAAAAAATCTGATTTTATCGACAGATGAAAATATTGATACCATCGATTCCTATGTACAGGAGGTTGTTGCGCTTCATGACAAAATGCCGGAGATAAAGAATAAGTTGGCAAAGGCGGACGAGTTTGTCGATTATATTCCTCAGATTGATGCGTTGACAACGAAGGTGACAGAGCTGAACGACAAAATGCCGACCATCAAGGAGCAAGCAAAAGTTATTTTGACCTTGCAGGATAAGATTCCTGAAATCCAAAATGCCGGTACACAATTGGCCATGATTGATGATGATTTCGCCTCTGTTGAGCAGGTTATGAATGAAGGAATCGAGGAAGCTAAGCAAGGACTGACGATTATTCAGACCGTTCAAAAATCCTTGCCGGATATCCAAAAGCTGGGAGAACAGGCGGATCAGCTGGGAACAGTGACGCTGGATGGTGCAACGAAGCTGCAGACAGCATTACCGAGCATTGCCAGCAGTGTGGAGGTAACCTTAGAGTCTGTAAAGAACATCAGCACAAATATTTCTTCTATTACTAGTCAGATGGAGCAGATTCTTGCAGATAATGAACTGACTGCCGAAGAGCGAGCTTCCTTGAAGCAACTGCTGGCACAATTTTCAACCAGCTTGAATGGTCAGTTAACGGCTGTGCAACAGCTAGCTGAGATGCTGACAAACATTCAACAATCAGCCGGCAATCAAGACCTTCAAGGAATTATTAATCAGTTGGGTAGCATCAGTACACTTATACAGGGCTTAAAGAACCGTGTAGATACGATAAATGTGGACACAATCACGACAGCTGAGCTGCAAGCGGTTTTGAATGAAATCAGTACGACTGCAAGTAATATTTCTTCCGCAGCAGGAAGTATCAATACCGATCAAATCACGGCAACGGTTAATACATTACTTACGAACGTAATTGATACGATTACAACGGCAAAAGGTGTGCTTTCCCAAGCACAGCAGATTGATTTTGCGTCACTCTTAGCGAATACAGAAAACACCGTTTCAAATGCAATCGGTATTCTGGAAAAATATCAAGGACAGATGCCTGCTATTAAACAGGAAGTTCATGATGCGAATACGCTGTTGAATGGTCATATGGAGACAATTGTTAATGGCATCAATAAGGGTGCGGACCTGTACAATAATGACTTGCCTGTCGTTGAGCAGAAATTAGGATTAGCGGCTGATTTCATTAAAAATGATTATCCGGGAATCAAATCAGATATCACGAGTACCTTAACGATGGTTGATGACAAGCTTCCTCAGGTAGAGGCCGTCCTAAATCAGGCCAATGACCTAATCAAGAACGACTGGCCCAATATCAAAGCCGGTCTGCATAAAGCAGCTGAAGCGATACGTAAAGGGGAAAGTGAAGTCGACTTAGGAGAGGTTATCAAGCTGTTGAAGCTGGATGCAACCTCAGAGAGCGAATTTTTCACTGCACCAGTTGAAGTAAAAGAAAATCAAATTTATCCAATCGCGAACAATGGCTCAGCAAGTACCCCATTTTATACCGCCCTTTGTTTGTGGGTAGGGGCAGTGCTCTTTTCAAGTATTGCCACAACGGATTATTATTTAGAAGAAAAGGACAAGAAACGTTTCACAAAAAGAGAGATGTTTTCTGCTCGTATGTTGACATTCATCGTTATGGGGCTGGCTCAAGCGTTAATTGTGACCTTAGGGAACTACTTCTTATTGGGTGTAGATGTCAAAGATCCGGTCTTCAGTGTTCTATTTGCATTATTGATAGCCCTGAGTTTTATGACACTTGTGTATGTTCTGGTTGCACTTTTCGGCAATGTCGGTAAAGGGATTGCAATCATCATCCTTGTGCTGTCTATCTCAGGCGGCGGCGGTAATTACCCTATTCAGGTATCCGGTAAATTCTTCCAGTTTATTAATCCATTTCTGCCCTTCACTCATGCAGTTAATCTGTTGAGGGAATCAGCAGGCGGTATTTACTGGCCAAATGCGTGGAAGGCAATCATTATATTAACTGTTTTAATGATTGTGGTAGGAATTTTAGGAACCTTATTCTATCCAATTTTGCAGCCGAAAATGAAAAAACTGGCGGAAATCTCACATAAGAGTCATATCTTCCATTGATTTTCTTAAGTGTAGAATGAGTGTGGCACAAAAAATAATGAGTAGCGTTCAACTAAAAGAACAGAAAAAGCGAAAAGTATCGAAGAAAGAACACTCGATGCGGCTTTTTCTGTTTTTTTTGCCTGTCATAGAGGTATCTGAATGGCGATAACAAGACAGTTTGTTTAAAACTAGGCAGTCCTAAGATTTATGAGAAGGGGAGCAGAGACTGCAAACTTTGGTTTTTCTAAATAATAAAAAGATGCTAAAAAAGGGTGAATATGGTGTGCAAATCAAGTCTAACTGAGGTATATTTTTAAAATACTCTAAAAAAAGTTGGGATAGCATATGATAAAAGGAATGATTCGTTTATTTGAAAAAAAATATGGGAGAGGGAAGGATCCGCGTACGAGCTTTGGAATATTCGCCGGAATTATGGGGCTTATTTCAAATCTAATTCTAGTCATTGGAAAGTTCTCTATCGGCTTCTTTTCCGGAAGTGTATCGATTATGGCCGATGCAGTCAATAATCTTTCAGATATGATTTCTTCCGTCTTAACCTTGGTTGGTTTTTATATTGCCGGGAAGCCAGCTGATAGGGAGCATCCCTATGGACATGAGCGCTTTGAATATATCAGCGGAATGTTTGTGTCTTTGATGATTACATTTGTCGGCTTTCAGTTTTTACTTACTTCAGTTGACCGTATTCGTGTCCCTCAAAGTATTGGGTTTTCCTGGGTTACGTTGGTGGTACTCCTGTTGTCAGTATTCTTGAAAATCTGGCAAGGAGCGGTGTATCGTGATATCGCCAAGAAGATTAACTCAGACACATTGATTGCGGCGTCAAAGGATAGCTTAAATGATGTATTTACAACGATTGCCGTGTTGATTTCAACTGCAATTGAAGGGGCTACAGGCTTAAGGTTGGATGGCTACATTGGTGGAGCTATTGCAATTTACATTATTTTTAGCGGCGTGCAGCTGCTTTGGGGATTCATCAATGAGCTGATGGGAATTCGTCCGGAGCAGTCGGAGATTGATCGAATGAAGGAATTTCTCTCGTCTTTTGAAGAGATTGTTGGTTATCATGATTTGCTGATTCATCAATATGGTCCTAATAAGATATTTGCCTCTGTTCACATTGAAGTCGACGACCGCTGGGATTTGAATAGGGCACATCAGGTCATTGATCAAATTGAAGCTGTATTTAAAGAAAAGCTGGGTGTTGAGTTGGTTTGCCATGTAGATCCGGTCAACCTATACGATGAGCAGCAGCAATTTGTTCATCAACAGGTGAAGAAAATTATCGCTGCCATTGATCCTGTTCTTAAGGCGCATGACATTCGTTTTATCACTCATAACGAGAAAGATGTGCTGTACTTTGATTTGGTTGTCCCGAACAAATATAACAGAACAGATGAAAACATAATGGAAATAATTCAAAAAAATATGAATGAATCTGTTGGTTCGTGTGAAATTAACATAACTTTTGATCATAATTACCTACTTTAAAATAACTATCGTCATTTTTCTCATAAAATTTCTGTTTTCCAAAAAAAACTGATACGTAAATAAGAAATATCCATGTTATTCTTAACGATAAGGAGTTGAGAGAGATGGATTTTACATTTTTGGCAGTCATGTACTTTTTTGTCGTTGTGATTATTGTATTGAGCTTTTTATTGGTTAAGGAAAAACAGCTGATGTATCGTTTGTTTGATGAACGTGATGTTCTTAAAGAGGACCTTGATGCGTTGAAACTTGAGAAGGCGCGAAGAGACCAAGGCGGTATACAGTTTGAGGAAGAAAGCTTCACTCAGAGGATGGAAGAACCGGAATATGAGGAAGAGCCGCTTCCAATAGTAGAGGAAGCACCTAAACCCAGAAAGCATTTGGAATCAGTATTTGCTGAAAATGGTTCAACAGAAAGAACCCACTTTAGATCAAGAGAGCGGATGATCGATAAAGAGGTTGCAGATAGAGAACCTATGAGGAAAGAACCCGTGAGAAATGATGTACCAGAGAGAACGGAAGAGGAAGAACCATTTATTGTCTTAAATAATAAAACGTTCTCACGCTATGAGGATGAGCTTTTTAGAAGAGAAGAATCGTAATTACCGAAAAACCACCTGAACAGAAGCTGCTGTTCAGGTAGTTTTTTTGTTTTTTTTAAACTAATCATTTAATCCGTACCACTTTAAAAAGAAATGATTGAGATTATTTTCCGATAAAGATTGGAAAGAGTGAAGCGAGGAAACGGACTCTGTATGATAATCAATCTGCTTCACTATAAATTGATCAATTACTGGAATTTTTTCTTCCAAGTCCATTTCTTCTCCTGCCCGTTTCCGCTTGAGTAGTTCAGCGACAGCTAGGAGGAATTCTTTTGAAAGCCGCGGCTGTTTCAGCAACTCCTCAAAGGGAACTGGCGGCAATTGAGCGAATTGATCAATCCACATGCATGCCAGCAGCGGACGCAGTACATAGAAGTATTTTTTTATTTTGACCTGATCGCCCTGTAAATACTCTCTGTAGTTTCCTTTGGCCATATGCAAATAGTGATAAATCAAGCTTTTGCTATTTAGCTCTTGCTCAGACAGTGCAAGGAGTTCTTGGTGAAAAAGCGGGTCGGCAAGGTACACTATCGGCGAATGAAGCCACTCCAGCAAGGAGGGATTGCATTTTTTTAGCAATAACAAGGTTTTATCTAAATCCCATCCGCTGATGTCCAGCTGATCAGAAATCGGGTATTCTAGGGTATCCTTGGTTTTCTGCAGCTGCAGATACCAGTTTTTGGGACGTGTATAGATGAAGCGAACATCATAATCACTGTCCTTTGAGGGAAATCCCCATGCCCGACTTCCAGACTCGACAGCATAAAGAATGCGAATATTTTCAGCTGTCTCAATTTTTTTTAGCTCTTGAATGATTGTATTTTTCATGTGGTTCCCTCCTTCAGTAAGACATGTTGCTCAGCTGTATGAAAATAGTTTTTTCCAAAGTAATCATATAGTCGTGCGTTATGCACCGAGCTCATTATAGACGCGGGTCCAAGTCTCTTTCTTTCTCGAATTCAAAAATCATACCGGCTAGTAAATCCATATACTCTGAGTTTTCTTCTGAAATATCAGTTTTTGGAATCTTTAACAGTTCTTCAGCCAGTTTCGCTTCCTTTATTGAGGCAGCCAGCTTGCCTTTAATTTTTTTATCTGCAATCAGTTTGCTGTAGCGCTTTTCAGAAAGATAATCATAGCCGTAAATCAATGTAAGGTAATCTGTGTTTCGAACCTTCATGAATGGTGCAGTTTTATCATTGTCGGTAGTATCCGGTTTGATGACGACGCCCTCCATCTGGTTCTCAACGGTAATTGTTTGGAAATACGATTGAGCCTCTTCTAATGCAGTATCTTGAGTCAGATCAAGCACCAAGTAAGGGTCTTCTGACAGCCATGGATAGACAGCAGAGGTAGCCCATGCAGGGATTTCTTCCTGACCATCCGTATAGATAATTTTAAGCAGGTTAAAGGGTTTGTAAATCAATTCCCCTTCATAGCCGTAAAGCTCAATTTGTTTTTTATAGGTTTCCAAGTATACCTCTTGTTCAACCATAGGAACCTGTCGTTTTTCTGTTTCCGTCAATAGGCCAAACTGTCCGGCAGCGTAGCTACCATAAAGCGTAGATAGCGTTTTTTTGTCCTTATGATGCCAGTCTTTTTTATACTCAGTTTCAGCCATTTTCTGAATTGCCTGTTGATAAGTCTGTTCAAAACCGCTTTCTTGAAGCATCGCCAGTTCTTTTTCGATTCCTAAAGCAATCGGCTGATATTCTTTTTCAATCAATCCTTGTCCCATTGCGCTCCAGGGCATTAACTCTCCATCCAATAAAAGAGTCTCAATGTCGTTCTCGGTCATATAGGCTTCGAATTTTTGCAATAGCTGCTGATAGACAGCGGTTAGGTCCAGACGTTGAATGATATAGCCGTTTCTGGATATTGCAAAGCATTGATCAATATCTTTAGAAAGATAGATATTACAGCGGGAGCCCATATATTTTGGCTGTAAAACGACCTTGTTGACGCCATTTTCTTTGAAATAGTTCAATCCCTGCTCTAAAGACTCCAGCTCATTTTTCTCCAAATCGGCTGCTGATGGAGACATCGTTCCTGAAAGATACTGTACTTTATTTTTCGCCATATAGCGTAGACGTCGCTGCTGGTCTTCCGGTAAGGTCTGCCAAGAAGGTTTTTTTGGTTTTGAAAAAATCAATGGCAGTTCTTCAGTCTGTCCTTCTCCTTCAGCGGTAGCTACTGAATAGAGCATCGTCTTATAAGGCAGTATTTTAACCGCTGTTAGTCGGTTGTTTGCAACAGCTCCGGTATCAATGCTTCGTTTGTTCTTAAGTCGGAAAGCCTCCTTCGATGCAACATGACCAAAAATATGAAGCGGTAAGTTGAAGTAGCTTTCAGTTTCTAAAAACATTAGTTGCGGTTCAATCGGTTTTTCACGATCCAATCTGAAGTTACGCTGTCTTCTTTTGGCAGCAGTATTTAGTTTCCCAAGATATTTCTGCTTGCAGGGTGCATGTGTAACGATAAATGATTGCTGGTCCCCGCCAATTCTACGATAGAAGGGTTTCGCTTGTTCAACAAGAGTAAAGAACTTCTCTCTTAGCTCTGTATCTTTTTGCAGAACAGGGATGGAATCAAAATAGTTGTTCAGTGTTTGCAGGTCGACGCCCTTAATCTCACCTTTCAGATAATGATAGACAAAATGCTCGTGGTTTCCAACGGTCAGGAGAAAATGCTCACGGTTCGCATAAAGGAACTCAATGATTGCCGCTGTTTGTTTGCCTTTGTCAATCCAGTCACCATTTAAAATTAGTTTCCCCTCATGCTCATTGACTGTCAGCTGACCATCTGTCAAGGTATGCCCCAAACGTGTTAATAGCGCTTGGAAGGTTTCGACACACTCATGGATATCTCCTACGACAGTATAGGTCTCTTCCGGAGGAAGGATACAGGCAAGGTATTCTTCTTTATCTGTAACTTCAATTTCTATTTCAGAGAAATCCTTTTTAGGAATTCGATGGATGGCGTGATAGTTTTCTTTTGCAAGCGCCGGTAATACTTCTCGCTTTAAACGTTGGATATGAGTGCTGATTAATCGACGAGAACGTTCGCTGGCATAGAAATCATCTCGGTTTTTATAATCGAAAATGACCGCTTCAATGTTGTAATTTTGTGCTTTTGCAATTTCAAGTATCTCTTGACGAAACTCTTTTGCCAACCCTGTAGTATCAACGATAACAAACTCTGCTGCTACAGGATAGGTCGTAACGAATTCAAGTTTTTTACGTAAATATGGAAAAGCAATGTTGCTGGCTTCCAACATGATTTGATCGTATTTATCATAATCATGCCCCAAAATTTCCTGACGAAGATCATCAGAGGAGATGTACTGTACATTACTGTAAAAGTTATACTCTGGCTCTTCAAAGCCAAGCTGCTTCATAAGGACTTCTTTAGAGAAGGTGGTTTTTCCACATTCTGTAGGTCCAATCAGCAGGAAGATTGTATGTGTTTTTGTCTGAATAAGCATTAATCAGACCTCCATTTCTTTTCTTAAAATACGGGCACCCTGTGTTGTAGAGATGCCGTTCACTTTATCGCCAATTGCCAGAAATTCCAGTGTATACTGATTCTGATCAACGAGCGCAGTTACCCATTGCTGGAATTCAGGCCGGGTCATTTCCCATTGATGGTCCTCATGTCGTTTCTTGTCATCGGTCAAATCGTAGTGCAGATTAAATTCTTTGTTTGGTGTTGAAAGAACCAGCTGATGGATATTTTTTTCTAAGACTGTCTTGATTAGTATTGCTGCTTCTTCCTGCGGCATGTGCTCAATGACTTCCATCAACAGGACATCGACTGTTTCAGCAATGTTCAGCTTTTCCCAGTTTGCTAAAGAAGAATAGAAGGTCACATTTTCCAACTCTTTTCGTTCCGCTCTTTTCTGAGCAGTTTCGAGAACTTCAGGGTCAATATCTACAGCATAATAAGGCAGCATTCCTAGTTGTTTACTAAAGGAAGCAATATAGAAGCCTTCACCGCAGCCAATATCTAAAATAGGATAGTCAAATGTCAATAAAGATTCTGCCAGATTGCGTCGCTGCAGTCCTGTACCGCCGAAGCTGAACTCGATGTTATAACGATCAGTAGCAGAAGCTTCTTCAATAAAGCGCTTAAAGTAATTACGCCGTCCCAGGAAATTACGAATAAACAGATTTCTGATATAAAAGGGTGCATCAATCGCATTAAGCGACTGGACATATTTTTGAATCAAGGTTTCTGATTCGTCCAAAAATTCCTTGGCAAACAATGCCTGAAAGAGTAAGAACAATTGAGCCGCATGAAGCAGGTCGTGAACCGGACGAGCGGTTTGTAACGTAAGGCTGCCGTGTCCTGACATCATTTCTGTATAGTTGAATTGAATATCGGGAAATTGACGCTGGAAAAAAACCAGAAAATGTTCTCGCTTCATTGCGATGAAGGGTAACTCTAAGCTATGCTCAAAGCCTTCTGTATCCTTTTCTTGGCGTTTTAGCGGATGTCCGAGAAACTCCGTAATCAGTGAAAGATACACTAAAGGAGCTTGATATTGTGCCGCATTTAGGTAATGAAATTCTTCTTCCCGATTTGGTCGAAAGGATAATGTTGTTGTTCCTTGGTCGGTAAAGTAAGCGAGATACTCCTGCTCATCGTGATACCAGCCGTAACCCATGCCCTTTCGAATGCGTCTCAATTGAACACCGCTAGCTGGATTTTTATAAAGTATGTAAGACAACGCCGGATTTGTTGACGTTAGTTTCATGATTGCCATAAGTAGAACCTCCTGTAAGTTTGTATCTTAATAATAAAGCATAATTGCAGAACTATCTTTTAAAAAAAGTTGCGCAGTATGACCCGATTTGTTTAAAATGGATGGAAAGGAGAGGTTGTTATGGCGAAGAAATTTCAAGAGTTAGTCAAAAAGTTTGATACGATTCGTAAATATACGAGAGATTTCTATGTATACGGTTTTAAAGAGCGGGATGAATTTTCCTATGGGAGTCAGCGTGGTTATGATAATGAGCGTCGCAGGATTGAAAGCTATTTGTCGGAATGGATTGAGACAGAGGTTGTTTATGGAAAGAAAAGAGTCCGTCTGGAAATTGATCCCCACAAGACAACGAATAATCCATTAGCTCAAGTGTGGCAATCGAAATCCTTCACAAAAAATGATATTTTCCTGCACTTTGTTCTACTTGATATTTTTTCAGATGGAGAAAAATGGACGATTCAAGAGCTTGTTGACCAAATTGATGAGGAATATTTGTTTCATTTTAATGATGGTTATCTTTTAGATTCCTTGACAGTCAGAAAAAAAATCAAAGAGTATACAGGCTTGGGAATTTTTCAGGAGGAGAAGATTGGTCGAGAATGTATCTATTCATTGGTACCGCCATTGAAGCTTGATGCAGATATTCGCCGGGCAATCAGTTTTTATAAGGAAATATTTCCAATCGGTATTTTAGGTGAATACTTATTGAGAGGTCAAGAGACCCAAGTCGCGCCCTTTCAGTTTAAGCATATTTTTCCGGTTCAGGTGCTGGATAGTCAGGTTGTTGTAGAATTATTGGAGGCCATTCGAACAAAAAGAGAGGTGTCTTTTAAAACTGACAGGAATCAGTTTGACCGCTTTATTCCGGTAAAGATTTGTTCCAGCTGTGAATCAGGTCGACAATATTTAATTGGTCGAGTAGTAGGGAAGCGTCATCTCTATTCCATTCGTATCAGCTTTATCGCAGATGTTAAGCTTGGAGGTGCCGCAGAGCAGTTCGAGCAGGTGCAGCAGCAGTTTCAGAAGCAGCGAAGTCTAACTTGGAACGCAGCGTTTACGTCCAGAAAAACACAAAAGCTAAAGGTGTATCTTGAAATTGATGAAGAAAAGGAGCAATACTTAATCCGGCGGTTGGAGAAGGAAAAACGAATGGGCACGGTGACACGTACCGGAGAAAATGAATATCAGTTTTCGATTGCCGTCGTAGATATGGTGGCACTCAATCCGTTTTTACGAACCTTCTTTGGTCGAATCAAGCGGATTCAGTGCAGCAATCGTAACTGGGAACAGCAATTTTGGAAGGATTACCAGCAGATGTACACGCTGTATTTTGGAGGTGAACAAGATGAGTCAACTGTTTCATGAGGTTTATGGAAAGTATTTTCGTTTGCTTGCGACAGTGTTGCAATCTGAAACGCATAGTGAGGAATCAATCAGAAGGATATTGGAGATAGAGGGGTTTGGTGAGACTGCTTTTAGTTTGCTTCCTTCGTTAGTATCAGAGGAGGAGAACTGGCACCTGCTAAAAAAAGCGGAAGACGGGTATCAGCGCATTCTGAAGAAGCAGCCGCTGCATCCGGTAACAGAGTTGGAAAAGCGCTGGCTAAAAACAATGCTGGAGGATCGGCGCATCTATAATTTTTTGCCTAGAGCGCGTGTAGACGATTTATTGGAGGAACTGACAGCATTTGAAAGTTTATTTTCTGCTGAAATGATTGATTATTTTGATCGTTTTCAAGAGGGGGATCCTTACGGAGAGCAGCTGTATGAAGAGCATGCGAGAACACTGCTTCAAGCCATTGTAACAAAAGGATTAGTCAGTATTGAGTATCAAACGTTTGGGAGTCAGACGGTGATACAGCATACGGTATTTCCTGAAAAGCTGGAATACTCTCAAAAAAACGATAAATTTCGTTTGAAAGCGAAAAGAAAAACAAAATCAGGGAACTGGGAACGTGTGACCTTCAATCTATCCGAAATTGTGGGTGTTGAGCCTCTGGATACAATAGACGGTACACAGCGGTCTGGAAACGTAAGAGACAAGTACATTAATTGCCTGTTGAAGGATGATCGAGATACGCTGGAGCGGGCGATGTTTCATTTTTCGAATTATCGAAAGGTTACTCAGAAGACGGAAAATGAGTATGAGTATCAGCTGACAATTTACTATCCGTCTCAAGATGAAACGGAGCTGCTAATAAATATTCTGTCATTTGGACCATTTTTACAAGTGATTGAACCGCAATCATTTATTCGACAAATGAAGTATCGATTGAAGCGGCAAAAAGAGCTTTATTTTCCGGAGCCAGTGAAAAATGTTGAAGAAAACTGATTGTGTTGGATACTTAGCGTACTATCAGTAAACCGTGAAGCAGCTCTTGGTTGTTTTGTGCCTTCAGCTGGCTGTCAACTGTCCTTTTTCAATGTAGCTCTGATGAAGTGTTAGCTGTTTTGAAGAGATAGTAAGGGATTAGCTGTACAGGAAAATTTGTAATAGGGAGCATGGATGAGTAATCATCAGCATGCTTCTTTTTTGTTCTTAAACGATAGAAAATTGAAAGCTAAAGCGATGATAGGAGTCAATTACGAACACATCCGATTTAATACGGCACAAATTGTCGGAAGTTTTATTTTGATTTGGATTACACTAATGATGGTGGTGAAGAAATGAGTTGGATTGAAAAGTTGAATCAGGCAATCGATTATATCGAAGTGAATCTGGACAGTGAAATATCTTATCAGGAAATTTCAAAAATCGTCGGCTGTTCAATCTACAACTTTCAACGAATTTTTTCGTATGTGGCAGGTCGCCCATTGTCTGAGTATATCAGAAACCGACGATTAACGATGGCTGCTTATGAAGTGATGAACACGAAATGCCGATTGATTGATATTGCAATGAAATATGGATATGTTTCACAGGATTCTTTTGCCAGGGCATTTAAAAACTTTCATGGAATCGTGCCTTCGAAGGTAAGAAGGCATACTGTACAGCTAAGATCCTGTCCGAAGCTTCATTTTCATATCAAAATCAACGGGGAGAAGTATATGAATTATAAAATCGAACACTGGCCGGCATTTAAAATCATAGGCTATCGTTATACTCTCTGGGAACAGGAGTCGGTTCAGACAATTTCTGATGTGTGGGAAAATATCTGGGAAAGTGGGCAGATTGATCAGCTGATGGAATTGATTCAGAATTTGGAACAGCGACCTGTAGGACTTCTTGGGGTGACGACTGATTTGTCAAAAGGAGCGTTTGAATACATGGTTGGCGTCATGAAGCATGTGGCGAATGAACCAACAACGTCTTTGGATGTGAAGGAAATAGAGATTCCCGCTGCAACATGGGCAGTTTTTGACGGAAATGAGAAGATTCCCGGAACGACCGAACACATATACCAACGAACCTACTCAGAATGGCTGCTGGGTTCAGGCTATCAACTGAATCCGCTGCCGGTCATTGAATGTTATCTGCAAGATGACAGGAAAGAAATCTGGATAGCTGTAAAAATGGGAAACACAGGCATGAGAGGAGAATCGTTGGGCCACTAAGCTGGGGAAGAATATACTTTGTGCAAAAAAATCTGCCCATAGCAAGAAAAAAGAGTTTTGGCAATTGTCAGGAAATGACTGCCAGAACTCTTTTTGTTTTGTATTTTAAGAAGAATGTTTACTTGCAGGATCGAGACGATGCTCAATCATACCAAGTATCCAGTCTGTGAAAATTGCCATCAACGCTGTCGGTAATGCTCCAACTAGAATGATAGAGGTACCATCTGTCGCATTGGTCCCGCGGATAATGATATCGCCTAAACCGCCGGCGCCGACAAAGGCACCAATGGCCGTAATCCCGATAGCTACTACCAAGGCATTACGAATTCCCGCCATGATGACAGAGACAGAAAGCGGTAATTCGACCATATACAAGCGCTGCAGCTTGGTCATACCCATTCCTTTTCCGACATCTAGGATGTTGCTGTCTACCTGCCGCATACCTGTATAGGTGTTTTTGATGATTGGAAGCAGCGAGTAGAGGAATACAGTCACAATAACGGTATTAACTCCTAACCCTAAGCCCAGCATCAAAATTGACAGCATCGCAAGAGAAGGAACCGTTTGAATCAGATTAGCAATGCTAATGACCCAGCCAGCCAGTTTGTAATGACGAGAAATGAAGATCCCGATAGGAATCCCAATAACTGCCGCAAACAGCACACCATAGACAGAGATTAGAAAGTGACGAACGACTTGACTGAAGACATAGCTGCCGTTTTGACTAAAGTAGTAGAAGAACTGCTCGACAAGATTCATATTTTGCAGATTTTCCATTAGTTGCCACCTCCATCAGTATCAAAATAGTGATTATCTTCTAGAAATTTCTCCGCTACAATCGCGGGTTCCATCAAGTCATTATCTGCCTGATAGTTCAATTCCTGCATTTTTTCTGTTGAAATTTTTCCGGAAAGCTTACTTAAAATATCTTTCAAATCAGGATTATCCTTCAAGATAGCATCCGTAGCAACGATACTGGCGTCATAAGGAGGGAAGAATTTCAGGTCATCCTCCAGCATGACTAAATCATAACTGCCAATCCGTCCGTCTGTAGAGTACCCAAGAACGACATCCATTTTACCTGCTGCAACAGCATCATAGACTAGCCCAATCTGCATTGGGAAAACACGCTTGAAATCAAAGCCGTATTCTTCAGTGAAGCCTTTGTAGCCATCCCCTTGTCGGTCAATCCATGACGTATCTGCACCGGCTGTTAATTGATCAGCTACATTTTTCAAGTCACTGATTTTCTTCAAGTTATATTTTTCTGCGGTTTCTTTGGTCACCATGAAGGCATAGGTATTAGCAAAACCATAAGAAGGGAACCAAGTCTGCTGGTAACGAGATTGAAACTCTTTTTTAACAATTTCAAATGCTTTTTCGGGCTCCTTTTCAGGAGGCAGCTGCAGTGTACCAGTTAAATCTGTTCCGGTGTAACGAGAAGCTGAGATACTGGTATCCCCATTTATCATGGATTGATGAATAACGGTTGTCGTTGCTAAATTATTAATGATTACAGCGTCTTTATCCGTATAATGTTCAATCATTCCTTTGACAACATTGGCCAGAATCTGAATCTCAGAGGTCGAGCCTCCGGCAATACTGATTGTATTCTTATCATTTCCGCTTGCCAGCCCAGGTAATGAGCAGCTGCTCATTAAAACCGTCGTAGCTAGGAGCGCTAAACTGAGTAACATAGTTTTTAATTTTTTCATTCTGATTCACCTCTCAATGCGACAGGAGTCAGTCGTTTTTCCAGCAAGCCTAAAAGAAAGTCTGCTGCCAAAGCGATTAATGCAACAGGGATTGTCCCACCGAAAATTAAATCGGCACGATAGAGATTTAACCCGCTGAAAATAAAGTCACCTAAACCGCCTGCACCGATATATGAGGCTAGAGTAGCCCAGGCGACAACATAAACTGCTGCCAAACGAATACCGGACATGATGGTAGGGATAGCGATTGGCAGTTCAACCATGAAGATTGACTGTGTATTTGTCATCCCCATTCCTTTGGCTGCGTCTTTATAATCAGGATCCACATTTTTAATCCCAATATAGGTATTTCTTAAAATGGGAAGCAATGAGTAGATGAACAAAGCTACGATTGCCGGAAAGCGTCCGACACCAAAAATTGGAATCATCAAAGCCAATAATGCTAAGGATGGAACAGTTTGTAGGGCACTTGTCAGTCCAATCACGATTGACGCAGTTCGCTTTGTTCGTGTTAAAAGGATGCCTAAAGGAACTGCAAACAAAACCCCGAGTCCTAGAGAAACAGCAGAAATAAAAATATGTTCTCCGGTTCGGGCAATCAGTTCGCCGCCTTTTTCCATTAAAAATTCATTCATGCTTTCTACACCTCCGTTTGAGGCGCAGTGCTATTTTCTTCCACTGTGTTTTCAGAAGCGATTGTAGCCAACTCTTCTTCGCCCCAGATGACATCATAAACGATATCTACAAGAGAAGCCCTAGTCAGGATACCGACGACCTTTTTCTTGTCGTCAACGACAGGTACATATTTGAGTCCACGTTTGAGAATTCGCTGCAAGGTGTCTCGTAAAAGAGAGGATTCTTTCACAAAGAAAACATCTTTATTGACAATATCGCTGACACTCGTTGCTTTTGTCCGTTGTCTGTCGAGCGTTTCGACATCAATGAAGCCCTTCAAAATGCCAAGTGCATCGACAACAAGCAAAGTATCTACCCGTTTTTCTCTCATCACTTTGATGGCATCGGATAATGTTTTTTCCGGTGTAATCGTAATCGCATTGTGAGACATTACTTCTCCAACCGTTGTTGTATTGGATTTCGCCTGAATCAAGCGGTCTTCACCAATCAGCTCTTCAACAAATTCATTTGCCGGCGCGCTTAGGATATTATCAGGTGTATCAAATTGAATCACCTTTCCTTCACTCATGATGACAATTCGATTTGCCAGCTTCAACGCTTCATCCATATCATGAGTAACGAAAATAATTGTTTTACCTAGGCGTTCCTGCAAGTCCTTAATCAAATCTTGAAGAGAGTCTCTGGTAATGGGGTCTAAGGCACCGAAGGGCTCATCCATTAGAATAATATCTTGATCCGCTGCCAAGGCACGAACAACACCAATCCGCTGCTGTTGTCCACCAGATAACTCATGAGGATAACGATCCAGCATTTCACGTGGCAGTTCTACTAAATCAATCATCTTTTCGGCAATTTTGTCTCTTTTTTCCTGCTCTACCTTGAGCAGTTTAGGGACGATTGTGATGTTTTCTCGAATCGTCATATGAGGCATCAATCCGATATTTTGAATCACATACCCGATTTTCCGCCGTAATTCGACAGGGTTGATTGTTTTAATGTCTTTGTCATTAATCATTATCTTTCCCTTTGATGGATCGGTCATTCGATTAATCATTCGCATCGAAGTCGTTTTTCCGCTTCCGCTGGTTCCGATAAAGCAAATGAATTCCCCTTTTTCAAAGGATAAATTGATGTCTTCGACGGCTACTTTTCCGCCTTTGTAAATTTTGTACACATGTTGAAATTCAATCAATATACTCACCTCTAACTTAATAGTTCCTCAATAATAGTATGCTTCAAATAAATAGTAAAAACAAATGAGAAGCCTCTATTTTCAGGAATAGTCGAGGGATTTCATCGGAAGGAAAAGAGACAGCTTTTTTGTAAAAAAAATAAAACAAGCGTTCTTTTTTCTATGTAAATGATTTTCAAAATACTTTTCTGAAAAAGATTTTTTTTCACAAATATATCTCCTCTAAAGGTAATGAAGCCAGTCGATTGAGCCTGATTAAAAAAAGCCGGAAATCAAAAAAAAGATGTGGAAGAAAATAGAATGAGTAACGAGTCATTTTTAAGATACGAACTGAGGAATAATGGATGAAAGAAGCCATTTTTCTCTAAAAAATAAAGTTTTTTTTAAACGGTGGTTTTTTATATCGGTTGATAAGGTGATTGCTTGAAGAAAAGCCAGCAAAATCAAAGAAAATTCGCTGGCTTCATCGTAGTAACATACGCATTATCAGTAAAAAAAGTAAGTGGATGCGATGTATGGTTATTTTTCTTCATAGAGATGTTTTTCGATTTCCACTCGTTGGTTTTCCAAGAATGGAGGAAGTGCGAGATGCTCACCCAATTCCTCCAACGGCTCATCAATGGTAAATCCAGGAGCGACTGTAGCAAATTCGACTCGATTTCCGCCAGGTTCACGAATGTAAAGACTTCTGAAGTAGCCTCGATTGATGATTTTTTCTATCTGCCAACCTTGGTGCTTTGCTTTTTCATACAATGCATCTAAAGCGGTATCGTCGGCCATAGCAAAAGCAACATGGTCCATACTGCCACGCCCCATCCTCATCGGCTCTTGTGATGATGTTTTTACTACATTGACAAAATCAGTTTCATTTAGTGTAATGCGATTGCTCTCTGACTTCCAGCCTAACAGCTGTTCAAAAAAATCTATTGTCTTTTTTGGTTCTGATACGTGAAATTCTGTGGAAAGTAGTCCAAGGATTTGTTTGTTTGCAGGAATATCATTGGCTACCTGCAGTGTTGCGTCCGAAATGGCTTGATTGACCTCTACTAGATGAATTTCTACGTGGTCTTTATCAAAAAAGGATAATTCCTGCTCTTGTTCCTGATAATCAACAGATGCATTAGCGAGTCTATTTTTCCAAAAAGACAGACTGCCGGCTGGTATTTTTAGTCCAATTGTACTGAGAAAATGGTTGTTATCATATCGATGTCCGAGCATGGGAACAATGAAAAAAGTGATAACAGAGCCCGGTGCACCGTAATAATTTCCGTAATAATCATGAATCATTCGATGATTGTCTTGATTGACTGTGTGCTTCACAACGCGCAGACCTAAGAGTTCAATATAGAAGGCACGATTCTCTTCACTATGACGTGTGAGTAGAGAAACATGGTGGATAAAGGGTGTCATACTATCAGTCTCCTTTCGTATCCTACTTACTTAAAGTAAGTATAAGCCTTTTTTGATTTTCTGCCAAGATATTCGTTTTCTAAGAAAATCACTGTCATTTCTATTGAATTCGCTTAATGAAAAAAGCGATATCGTTGAATGGATGTTTTTTATTGGAGGGAGTAAGTGCATTTTCAATGACTAATGAGATGCAAGTTTATTTTTGACTATTCTGACTGTTTAGTTGGTGAGAAGAAAGACGCCTGATATCAGACTTATTGACTGCTGCATGTAAACGACTACTGTCATGTACTTTCATTTTGGCTGCCCTTCAGTTATTGGGGATTCACAAACCTTAGGATTACCTTGTGGAAAAGTTTTTGCTTTTGTTTTAGCGTCGTAAAAATGTTAGAATAACCAAGGACAAGAGTTAGAGAGTGAGGATAAATACATGCTTAGTACAGAGGATTTTGATTTTGAGTTACCGGAAGAGCTGATTGCACAAACACCGTTGGCAGATCGTACCGCATCACGTTTGCTTGTGCTGAATCGTGAATCAGGGGAGATAGAAGATAAGCATTTTAGCGAAATCATTGATGAGCTTAATGCAGGAGATGCTTTAGTCATGAATGATACACGAGTGCTCCCTGCGCGTTTATATGGCGAAAAGCCTGATACTGGCGGGCATTTGGAGGTTCTTCTATTAACGAATACCGAAGGGGATACATGGGAGACGCTAATTAAGCCGGCAAAACGGGCGAAGGTAGGAACAAAAATCAGCTTTGGAGATGGTCGCTTGAAGGCGACAGTTATCAAGGAACTGGACCATGGCGGACGAATTATTACCTTTGATTATGAAGGAATCTTTCTTGAAATTATTGAATCTCTTGGTGAAATGCCTTTACCACCTTATATAAAAGAACGTTTGGATGATCCAGACCGTTATCAGACTGTATATGCGAAAGAAAGCGGCTCAGCAGCAGCACCAACTGCAGGGCTTCACTTTACGCAAGAGTTATTGGAAAGAATTCAAGCAAAAGGGGTTGAACTGGTTTATTTGACGCTTCATGTTGGTTTAGGGACATTCCGTCCAGTATCAGTGGACAATATTTCTGAGCATGAGATGCACAGTGAATTCTATCGATTAACAGAAGAATCTGCTGCAAAGCTAAATGAAGTCAGAGACGCCGGTGGGAAAATCATTGCTGTTGGGACAACATCAATCCGTACGCTGGAAACAATCGGTACGAAATTTGATGGGAAAATCAAAGCAGACAGCGGTTGGACAAATATCTTTATTACACCTGGGTATGAGTTTAAAATTGTTCAAGCTTTTTCAACGAATTTTCATTTACCAAAATCAACCCTGGTTATGCTGGTGAGTGCATTTGCAGGAAGAGAGTTGACATTGGCTGCTTATCAGCATGCCATCAATGAAAAATATCGTTTCTTTAGTTTTGGCGATGCCATGTTTGTTAAATAGAAGCAATAAGTTTATACCGAGAACGCTGCTTCGAGCGGTTCTCGGTTTTTTTATTGCACTCAGAACCACTTCTTCGCCTTTTTTTGCCTTCTAAGCGATAAAAATTATATTATATTAAAAACGTATATTTTTCTTTAGGTATGAAGTATAATGTTTTTGGGATGGAATTTTATTTAGCTTGAAAAGTTTGAATAAAATCATGCGATTGGATTTAGGAGTGGCGGATAAATGGAAACTATTACTTATAGCTATGCAGCATCGCTAAAGGAAAGGATTAATTGTTGGGAGGAGCATTACTCGGCGACAGAAGATTACCAAAACTTTCGAACACTTAAAGAGAGAAAAAGCTTATTGACTGCTGAAGATTATCAGAAAATGCTTCGATCCAACGGTTTGGATGAAGCACAGATTGATATCGGACTTTCGTCATTCAGTGAGGAAAAAGCGAAGCTATTGATTTGTGAAATTGAGGAAGAGGAATGGTTCTCTCTGCATCAGCAGCTATTTGCTTCAGAGCAGGATCATACGATACGAACCATCGAGCTTCAAACTGCCTTGCGTTTTCATGCGGATTATTACCGAGAACAAATTGGGCAGTACTTGAAAAAATATTCGAATCAACTGGAGGTTACCTCCTCTGCGTTAGCTGATTGTGTTGAGCAATTTCAAGATGAACTGTTTTTTATAGCGAGGAAAACCCTTGCTTGGGATGTGCATCAGGTTGTTGAACAGTGGTCGTCTGAAGGGCTGACAAAGGAAGCTGAATTTGAAAAATACATCATGGATTATTTAGGAACGAAGGATAGTGTGTACAATTTCTTCAGTGCCTATCCGGTTCTTGCCAAGCTGTTAGCCTGTCGATTGCAGTTTGCCTGTGATAACTTTGCGGCATTTATTGACAGTATTCTAGCGAGCGCAGACCAGTTGTCCATGCAGTTTTCCATTCATGGGCCTTTTCGAATAGATCGGCTTATTGTTGGGAAAGGAGATAGTCATCAAAAAGGAAAGACTGTGATTGAGTTTAGAGTCAATGGGCGAGAATTGATGTTTAAATACAAAAATCTTGAAATTGCTCATCGCTTTAATCAGCTTCTAAGCTTTTTGGAGACAACAATTCCAACTGTTGATTTTTATCAAATAAATAGAATCGTGGAAACGACATACACGATTGAAGAAAAAGTGAGGTATACTCCCTGCATAAGTGATGAGGAGGTAGAGCTCTTTTATAGTCGGTATGGTCAGCTGCTGGCAGTTGCTTACTGGCTTGGTGCAACAGATTTGCACATGGAAAATGTGATTGCCTGCGGCAGTTATCCGGTCTTGATTGATGTGGAGACGCTGATTCGTCCGAAGCTTTTCGCGGAAAATAGTTGTCAAACAGGGCAACAGGCACTTGAAAGAGATTCTGTTCTGACGAGCGGTTTGGTTCCTCATAAGCGAAGCTTCAGGCAAACAGTGGCTATTGATGCCTTGTCAGGACAGAGACAAAAATTACCCTACAAGGTTAGGCAACTACGCCAAAGCAGTTCCAGTGATATTTGCTTTGAATTGACAGATGGCTATATGGAGGGAGCACAAAATGTACCGATTTTAAATGGTGCAGAGGTTGATTATATGGCGTATCGTGAGGCGATTGTAGCTGGATTTCAATCAATGAATGAGGCACTGTTGAAGCATAAAGCTGCCTTTCTTGAACAAGTAAGTACACTGTTTGCGGATGTACCAGTTCGTGTAATCCTGCGCGACACACAAAGCTATGGTGAGTATCTGATGTTTGCGGCTCATCCGGAATGTATGTCTAACTATGTCGAGCGAGAACGAGTGATTGGTAATTTATGGCGGACAGAGCATGTACCGGAGGATTTGGTCCTAGAGGAGATTGAAGCAATGACAGTTAACGATGTCCCTTTATTCCAGATTAACTCCTCCGAACGAACAATTATAGCAAATGGCCGTCCGATTATAGTGGCCGAAAAAAGTCCTCTTGAAGCGGTGCGTTGTCGAATCAGCGCAATTGACAGTAAGACGGTACAACAGTCGATGCTTCTGCTGAAGGAAGGTCTTGAGCTTTTGCACTATGAGCTCCAGTCGTTTCCAATTAAATGTACGCACGAGTCATACCCATCCGCGGGAATAAAGCGAGCAGTAGAAATTGGTGATATGGTCGTTGAACAGCTTTTCCGCGAAAGCGGCACACAGCGGATTTTTACATTGAAGGTGACCTTAGGAGCTAAGCAAGAGCCAATTATTTCTTATTCAGATGAAAATCTATATGATGGTTTAGGTGGAATCTATCTCTTTTTGCTGACCTTGAACCACTTCGTACCAAAACAAGCTTACCAGAGCAGCCTAGAGCAATTAGAGAAACAGCTATTTGATGGGAAAAGCACAGATGCGTCTCAGGGAATTGTCACAGGACTGGGCATGAGGATACTATTGGACTTTTTTGCTGCAGAGCTGCTTCAGGAAAAGAGATACGAAGAGCGGTTGTTAGAAAGCTTGTGTGAGCTTTCAGAGCAGAATCTGTCAGGAAAAAGCGATTGGCTTGGTGGAACAGCCAGCCTATACACGCTTTTGAGTGAAATCTATAAGGTATATCCTTATCCGATTATAAAAGATTTGCTGGTATCTCATGGGAAAAGCTTTGTATTGGAAAAAATGGAGGATGCCAGTTTCGCTCATGGTTATGCAGGTGTATTGTACGCCCTGGAAAAAATGGATGAGGTTCTTCAAGATAACGAGCTGGAGAAAAAAATCGGTCAATGTCGATTCATGCTGTTGAGCAGTTACGCAAATGAAGAAATGCACAATCTCTCGTGGTGTAGAGGAGCAATCGGTTTGAAGAGTGTGTTGACGATAGGGAATGAGGAAGCGGAGACAAAACGTTTAAGAGCAAATATTTTGGATGATTGTATCTGCCATGGTCAGGCGGGAATTCTATCGGATGAAGAGCTGCTGAACAGCTCTCTGGTTACGAATCCCTTTATTCGATTGACTTCGGATGAAGATCATTTACCACTTGATTTATTTACCGGTCTCTCAGGTATTGGGTATCAATTGCTACGGAGTATTTTTAACTCGAAAGTTCGGTCAATTCTCTTTTTGAAACAAAAGTGAACAAAATGAAAAAATAGCTTTACTTTAGAAGGGGAAAGAATTATAATTTATTTGTGAATTAACGAATTAGGGAATAAGAGGAGGAGTTTTTTAGAATGAGAGAAGTATCGATTGAAAAAATGGAAGCGAAAACAGACGAAAAGAGAATGGATTGTGTCGTAGGTGCCGGATTTGAACGAAATGTTGCAGAAGACTCAAAAAGAGCTGACGAAACCAAATCTGACTTCTTTTATGGGTGGTCACGAATCATTTGTCTGTTTTAATTGAAGCAATAGTATAACGATAATTAAAGGATGAGATGTAAATAACGTCTCATCTTTTTTGTCTGTTCAAAAGCATGGATGGGCAGCAGAAGAAAGCAATTTCTCGTGACCGCTTGAAATTGTTGGGCCTCTTTTTTCACCTTAGCTGGCTACAAACAAACGATCGTCTTTTCTAAAAAAACAAAAAACCTGAAGTCGGGGAGACTTCAGGTTTCAACTTTTTAAATTACTTTTTTTAACGAAGTAATCATTAAAGCTTCTGTAGCAGACACAATCAACATGATAAAGTTCATCATCCAAGAATACGCTGTCGAACTATGAGTAGCTACCTCATAGAACAAGATATTGAATGCGAACAATGCAACGACAGTTACGATAAACGCCGTAAAGCTGGCAGTTGCTAAAATTTTTCTACCACGTTCATCTTTCCCTTCCTTACTGAAAAAGAAGTAGATGGAGTAGACGAAAAATACAAGTGATAGTGCTCCTACTAATAAGCTAGACCAATGATTCACAGGTAAGTTATCGAAAAAATTTGTTAAAGAATCTGTCATGAATGTTTATTCCTTCCGCTAGTTTGGATAGTTATTCTGATTCTTCTTGTGGTTGGTCTGTCAATCTTTTGAAAGTAAAAATCTTTTCAATTGGCACTTCAAAAACCTCAGCAATATCATGAGCCAGTAATAGAGAAGGGTTGTATCTATTACGCTCAAGCTGGATAATTGTCTGTCTTGATACGCCTACTTTGTCAGCTAATTCCTGTTGGGTCATACGCTTCATAGCTCTGTAGACGTGGATGGAACTCTCAAAAGATGAGTTCTTCTTTTTAGGCAATGCAAATCCCTCCAATGCTCGAATTGTAGTTAAATAATAGAAAGTGCATAGTCAATATACCATATCTTTGTTTAGGTGACAAATAAAACATAGCAAAAAGCCAAGCTTCTCGAATAGCTTGGCTTAAATAAATGGAAGGCTTCAGTTACACTAAATGTTTTATCCCTGAAAATGTGTTTCTGTTCTTTTTAACACAAATCTGTTTCTTTTCTAGTTGAATGCTCATGAGGTAAATGAACACCAAGTTTATCTTGATAATATAGACATACTTCTGTGTAATGCACATGTTTCTTTTGCTTTAACTGGTTGTAATTGTAACAAAGTTGAATATTTTACTTCCAACAAACTTCACTTGATTGTACTGTATTTATTGAAACTCGAGAAATTCGTTTAGTATAACTGAGTTGCCACCTTCCTTTCATCTATATAATAGCATAATAAGAAAGCGTTTACAATTATATTGAAAAAAGAAATGTATACTTATTTTGAATAGTAGAAGAAGAATGATTTCAGACAGGCATAGATGATTTGTCAAGCGTTTTTATTGAAGGAATAAAAAATGTCATGTTATAGTGGATGTAGAGCACGACTATTTAAATAGGAAGAAATTTACTGGAGGGATAGGATGGATAGTTATAAGAAGTCGATAAAAGAGGTCTTTGAAGAGACAGGAGCCAATGAACAAAACGGTCTGTCATCAAAGGAAGCGCAGGAACGTCTTGAGAAAAATGGTGCGAATAAGTTTAAGGAAGTAAAGAGAGAATCAATCTTAAAAAAGTTTTTATTTAGTTTGAAGGATTTTACAACAATTATTTTATTGATTGCCGCTGCAATTTCATTCTATACAGCAGTTGTCACAGAGCATGGTGATTATTTTGAAGGAATTCTTATCATAGCAATTGTTATCATCAACTCAGTACTGACAATCGTTCAAGAGGGAAATGCGGAAAAATCGCTGGATGCTTTAAAAGATATGAATAAGCAAACAAGTACTGTCTTACGTGACGGAAAAGTTGAAGCTGTTGATGCGGAGGAAGTTGTCGTTGGTGATATCCTGATATTGGAATCAGGCTCAATGATTACTGCTGATGCGCGCTTGTTTGAAGCCTCTCAGATGAGGGTAGAGGAATCTGCCTTGACAGGAGAAAGTGAACCGGTTGAAAAAAACGCGGAGTACATAGCCGACGAGGAAGAATCTCTAGGCGATCAAATCAATATGGTTTTTAAAGGCTGTACGGTTTCTAATGGTCGAGGTCGAGCGATGGTCACTGCTACAGGAATGGATACGGAGATGGGGAAAATTGCCGGACTATTAGGTGATCATGAGGCAGGAAAAACACCCTTACAGATTCGCCTAAATCAACTAGGCAAGCGTATCAGTATCCTTGCATTGGCAGCCGCAGCACTTGTATTTATTATCGGAGAGCTGCAAGGAGAGCCGGTACTGGATATGTTTATGACCGCTGTGTCTCTTGCGGTAGCCGCAGTTCCGGAAACCTTGACAGTCATTGTCACGCTGACACTGGCTTATGGCGTACAGAAAATGGCAAAGAAGAACGCCATCATTCGCCAACTACCAGCAGTGGAAACTTTGGGAACTGCCAATGTTATCTGCTCAGATAAGACTGGAACATTGACCCAAAATAAGATGCGGGTTCGCCGTGTCTGGTCTCGGGGAGATGAAGTAACCGATACAGAGGATGCAATGACAGATGAAGCGATGGAAGTCTTGAAGATGGCGACGCTTTGTACGGATGTTACGGTTGAACGAGAGAACAA
Organism: Enterococcus sp. BWR-S5; assembly: GCF_016745255.1. Classification (GTDB taxonomy): domain Bacteria; phylum Bacillota; class Bacilli; order Lactobacillales; family Enterococcaceae; genus Enterococcus_L. The sequence continues at coordinate 134,901 of NZ_JADOEQ010000001.1, forward strand.
TGATTTAGTTGTTAAAGGTAATCCAACAGAAGCAGCAATCGTTCGTGCTGTGGAGGAAAACTATCATACGAAAGAAGAGCTGGAAGAGAAGTATCCGAGAATTGCTGAGCTGCCTTTTGATTCAGACCGAAAAATGATGACAACCGTTCATCAAATGGGGAAAAAGTATATCTCCATTACAAAGGGAGCCTTTGATGTACTGTATCCGCGTTTCCGTTATGGCGATGTCGACCAGGCAGCAATTGTTAATGACCGCTTTGGGAAACGTGCCCTGCGGGTTATTGCAGTAGGCTTTGCTGTCTATGATGAAGAGCCGCAGGATATTTCTTCAGAAGCTTTGGAGAAAAATCTTCGCCTGTCTGGATTAATCGGTATGATTGACCCGCCAAGACCGGAAAGTAAGGGCGCAATTGAGAAGGCTCGAAAAGCCGGTATCAAAACAGTTATGATTACAGGAGACCATGTGGTAACTGCCGGAGCGATTGCGAAGGAGCTTGGGATTTTGACAAGTAAAGAAGAAGCAATGACGGGCAGTGAATTGCGCAAGCTGAGTGATGAAGAGCTGGATGCTCGCGTAAAAGAGTTGTCTGTCTATGCGCGTGTAACACCTGAGGATAAAATTCGCATTGTCAAATCTTGGCAGCGAACAGGGGCAGTTGTAGCAATGACTGGTGATGGTGTAAATGATGCGCCGGCGTTGAAGGCCAGCGATGTCGGTTGTGCAATGGGAATTGCAGGGACAGACGTTGCGCAAGGCGCGTCAGATATGATTTTAACCGATGATAATTTTGCAACAATTGTTGATGCGGTAGCCCAAGGTCGAACAGTGTATAGAAATATCCGTAAGGCTATCAACTTCCTGCTAAGCTGTAATGTATCTGAAATTTTTATCGTGGTTATCGCCATGCTGTTAGGCTGGGGCGCACCGTTCACAGCTGTTCAATTATTGTTTGTCAATGTTGTGGCAGACGGACTGCCTGGTTTTGCACTTGGTCGGGAACCAGCCGAAAAAGGTGTTATGAGTGAGGCACCGATTCCAAGAAATGAAGGAATCTTTGCCAGAGGTCTGTGGAAAAAAATCGGTATTAATGCGGGTATCTTTACTATTGTTACACTGCTTGGTTTCTACCTCGGAGCTTATGTTGATGGGGTTTCTCATTGGGTAAGTGCCAGCCCGGAAGTCGGTCAGACGGTGGCTTTCCTTGTTCTGGCTTACTCATCAATTCTCCACGTGTTTAATGTCAGAAGTACAGAATCTATTTTCAGAGTCAGACTTTCTTCAAACAAATCATTGTTTGAGATGGCTGTTCTGGCGATCATCATCACTACAGTTATTGCTTTGCTGCCAATCACTCAAGAGTTGTTCTACTTAGTTCCAATAGGACTTACTCATTGGGAGCTAGCTATCGGTTTGTCGATTGTACCGATTTTCGTCAATGAAATGATTAAGTTTCATTACTCTGATGAAGAGGAAGACTAATTCTTCGCTCATTATTGGGCGGTTAGGTCAATCTAATAACTACTGAAATAGTTTCTAAAAAAATACTTATAGTGTGGCTGTCTATCCTTGGTGATAGACAGCTTTTTTTTTGTGAAAAGTAATCATAATTTTTGTTTTTTTGAAAAGAAGTAAGAAAAACAAGCGTAATGTTATGGTAAAATAATTATATATTTGGTATTCATTAAGTAATAAGGAGTGGATGGTATGGGTGAAATTAATAGCAATCCAGTAGTGGCACGATGGTTAGCGACTGCTATGAGTAATGGTATAGAACAATTGGCACAAGGTGGAGCAAGAAGTCTTGCTGAGCAAACGACGGTTCAGGGAAATAAAAAAGCTAAGCAACCCGTGGCGCAGCCGAATCAATGGGTGCAGCAATTAACCGCATCATTGATGAAGGATAGTGCCAATATTCAGAGTGTGGCTACTGAGTTTGCAGTGTTAGATACGAAAATAAGTGATGTATTTCATCCGAATATTTGGTGGGGAATGAAATGGATAAAATAGAGAAGATACTTGCAAAACGAAGAAACATCAACGAAGAGCTGTTTGATTGTGAACAGGATGAGCGCCGCTTAAATGATTTTTCGGATTTTTTAGCGTACCATGTCCATGGTTCTGTTGTATTTATTGAGGAGTTGAAGGAAAACTATCAGGAAGGAGAGCTTTTTTCTTTACTGGAAGAAACCTCCCATCGTACGAAGATGGCTTCCTATCAAATGATGGATGAGCTGGAGGATGCTCACCGCAGTATAAAAGTGGAAAAAGCTGCTTTGACAGAAAAAGAGAACGAGTTAGCATTGGAACAACGGCGGTTAATCATTGCGGAAAAAGAAAATACCTTATCTAATAAATATGAAGTAAAAGATGCTTGAAGGCTTAAGTTTAGTATAAACTAGCCAGTAGATTATGAAGTGCTGTATTTTGTCAATCTCCTCCATTTCATGAAAATTGAAAATACGGCATGAAATTTACAGCTTTTTCAAGTTATATGTTGCCAAATATTAGGAAGAGTATTATAGTGAGTAGCAAATGAATCCTTTCTGTCTTTTTGGGTGTTTACTCAGTGGACAATAAGGCAGAGTATGTGTGAGTCTGTACCGGTTAGTCAGTGGCTAGAGTAGTGCACTACTTATGAGCTGAAGCAAGTGGATTGGTTTGGCTTTTTGTTTCAATATCTTTGAATTAGCTGTAGGAGGAGAGAACAAGTGACAAAGCAGTTTAAGGCGTCCAATAATCACCGTAAGTTGACTGCTGCGGGTGTATTGGTAGCGATGGGGGTTGTTTACGGAGATATCGGAACAAGTCCACTTTATGTAATGAAAGCCATTGTTGGCGATAATGGCGGTATTTCGCAAGTATCTGAGAACTTTATTATAGGAGCTGTGTCTCTGATTTTTTGGACCTTGACGATTTTGACAACCGTAAAATATGTGATGATTGCGCTAAATGCAGATAATCACGGCGAAGGTGGGATTTTTTCCCTTTATACATTAGTTAGAAAAAGCGGGAAGTACTTAATTATTCCGGCAATGATCGGAGGCGCAGCCTTGCTCGCTGACGGGGTGCTGACACCTGCTGTAACTGTTACGACTGCGATTGAAGGGCTGAGGGGAATTCCGCAGTTCTTTGATAGGTTCGGCATGGATCAAAATATTATCGTTTGGATTACGCTATTTATTATTCTAATTTTATTTTCTGTGCAAAGATTTGGAACCGATGCAGTGGGGAAAGCCTTTGGGCCAATCATGTTCGCTTGGTTCACTTTTTTAGGCTTGATGGGTCTGATTAATTTCAGTCAGGATTGGACAGTTCTGCGAGCGATAAACCCGTATTATGCCATTGAGCTGCTGTTTAGTTCTGAGAATCATCTAGGTATTTTTATTCTTGGGAATGTCTTTCTTGCAACGACAGGAGCAGAGGCACTGTATTCCGACTTAGGACACGTTGGAAAGAAAAATATTAGATTCAGCTGGCCTTATGTGAAAGTCTGCTTGCTGCTGAACTACCTTGGTCAGGCCGCTTGGATTTTGAACGCAAAGGGAGATCCTACCGTTGCAGAAATAGAATCATTGAATCCTTTCTTTCAAATGATTCCGGAGTCTTTCACCTTGTTTAGTGTGGTCTTTGCAACATTGGCCGCTGTTATTGCTTCACAGGCGCTGATTTCCGGTTCTTTTACACTTGTTTCAGAGGCAATCAAGCTGAAGCTTTTGCCTAGAATGAAAATCATTTATCCCGGAACAAACATTGGTCAGATGTACATTCCGGTGTTGAATTTAATCCTTTGGCTGGCGTGCTCCGCTATCGTTATCGGATTTAGAACATCGACACATATGGAAGCTGCTTATGGGCTTTCAATCACGGTTACCATGTTGATGACAACTGTTCTGTTGATGTTCTTCTTGAAACAACGAGGGCTGCCAAAACCATTTGTCTATTTGATCAGCCTCTTTTTTGCAAGTATTGAAACAATTTTCTTTATTTCAAGTATTGCAAAATTCTTCCATGGCGGTTATGTAGCTGTAGGGATTGCTTTGTTGATTTTATCCATCATGACGATTTGGGAGTGGGGAAATCTTATCAAGGAGAAGACCTCAGATACAGTACCGATTCGTGATTATGTCGATCAGCTGCGGATGCTGCGTGAAGATCAGGGAATTGCTTATTACCAAACAAATGTTGTCTTTATGACACCTGACCTTATCAGCGATGAAATTGGACGGGCGATTATGTACTCCATATTGGACAAACGTCCGAAACGAGCAAAGGTCTATTGGTTTGTTAATGTTGAGGTAACAGACGAACCGTTTACGAAAGAATATTCTATTGATATGATGGGAACTGATTTTATCGTTCAGGTACAGCTTTATCTGGGCTTTAGAGTATCCCAGGAAGTGAATGTCTACCTGCGTCAGATTGTTCATGATTTGATGAAGGAAGGACGACTGCCTAGGCAGCCGCAGAAATATACCATCACACCGGGACGTGAAGTCGGTGACTTCCAATTTATTCTGATTCGCGAAGAGTTGTCAAAGGTGACCGAATTGAAGAAATGGGATCGTCAAATTATGCAATTGAAGCTTGCTATTAAGAAAATGACCATCTTGCCGGAAAATTGGTTTGGTTTGGAATACAGTGATGTGAAATATGAATCTGTTCCGCTGATTATAGGAAATACGAGAAAAACACATTTGGTTGAAAGAAAACGAGAAGAGCTGGAATAACCGCAGCTTTTGATTGGGTTTGACCAATGTGAATGAATAATTATAGAAGCGAGTGGGGCGATAATCAGTCCCGCTCTTTTTTTGCCTTAAAACAGAATAACTGTTTTTGTCAGGACTCCGTTTTCGTATTAAATAGAAAGAAGGATATCTGCAGCCGTATTTCTTAAATTCTTTTTGGGTTTTTGGTTTTAAGTCGCCAGAACCGTTTTTTATCAGTATAATAAGGAAAGAAAATTGAATAATGAGAGAATCATTATTTTATATAAGATGGGCGGAACGAAAATGGGTAGAAGAAACAAACGATATCTAAAACTCAGTATAGTTGCCATCGCTTTACTATTGCTGTCCTTTTTCTATTATGAAAATAATCAGAGGAAGATTGCAAGGTTGATGGAGAGCACCTTAGGGACGACAACGAGTGAAGCAATTGTGGCAACCGTTGATACCAAAGAGCAGGAGAATGCAATCACAGAGGAATCAACAGAAGCAATAACGGAGTCTTCGACTGAAGTGTCAAAAGAAAAAGAGGCTGAGGAACGTTTGACACCGCAAAATATGAAGGAACCAATGAAAGTTAATGGGATTATCATTGTCAATAAACGTTATCCGCTTCCTGAATCCTATGATCCGGGAGAAAGTAAAGAAGCTGTTGCGGCCTTCAAGCGAATGAATGAGGAAATGAGAGCTTTGGGACTGAAAATTGCAAAGGAATATAGTGGGTATCGAAGCTATTCGGAACAGGCAGCCTTATATCAAAATTACGTGGCAGATGATGGGAAGTCAGAAGCAGAGCGCTACTCATCACGTCCGGGGTATTCGGAGCATCAGACTGGCTTGGCCTTTGATTTCATTGATACAGCAGGGGAACTGGTCAGCTCTAAAGCAGAGTCAGATTGGATTGCAGAGAATGCTCACCGCTACGGTTTTATTGTCCGCTATAAAGAAGGTCAGGAAGACATCACCGGCTATATCGCCGAATCTTGGCATGTTCGTTATATTGGTGAGAAGGATGCTGCGAAAATTTATGAGCAAAATGTGACGCTGGAGGAATATCTAGGGGTCGAAGGCGGAGAGTATAGTGAGGAAACATAAACATGTATAACGTAACTGAAGTCACAGAGAAGTTGGCAAGTAATCAGAAGATTAATTATGATCGTGTGTTGAAAAAGATGATTGAGAAATGGGAACAGGCGGAGATTCGTCCAACCATTTTACTGCATAGTTGTTGTGCTCCGTGTAGTACCTACACGTTAGAGTATCTGACAGAGTATGCGGATGTTACCATCTATTTCGCCAATTCCAATATTCATCCGCGTTCTGAGTACCAAAGAAGAGCCATTGTTCAAGAAAAATTTGTTCAGGATTTTAATGAAAAGACCGGAAAAGAGGTTGGTTTCTTAGAAGCACCGTATGAGCCGAGTCAGTTTATTAAAATTGTACAGGAGAATAATCTCTCAGAAGAACCGGAAGGTGGGAAAAGATGTTCTTCCTGTTTTCAAATGCGTTTAGATATTGTTGCAGAGAAGGCGCAGGAGCTGGGGTATGATTATTTTGGCAGTGCTTTGACACTTTCCCCAAAGAAAAACAGCCAGCTGATTAATGAAATCGGTATTGATATTCAGAAATTTTACAAAACAAATTATCTGCCGGGGGATTTCAAAAAGAATAACGGCTATAAGCGATCAATTGAGCTGTGCAAGGAATATGATGTCTATCGTCAATGCTACTGCGGGTGTCTATTTGCCGCACAAAAGCAAGGCGTTGACTTGAAGCAAGTAAACAGGGAGGCCGCAAGCTTTCTGTCGGATAGAGAAGTATAGTTGTTTGAGGTGCAGGTCAGGAAGCGTACAACAGTATCAGACAGATACTTGTGGTATAGTTGGTGAAAAGGAAGGATGTTAGAAGATGAAAATAGCATTGATTGCCCATGATCGAAAAAAGGATTTGATAGTAAAAATGACCTTGGCATATCTGCCGATTTTGAAAAGGCATGAGCTTTTTGCGACCGGTACGACAGGACAAAGAATTACTGATGCTACAGGACTTTCGGTACATCGCTTTAAGTCAGGACCGCTTGGCGGAGACCAGCAGATTGGTGCAATGATTTCAGAGGATAATTTGGATATGGTAATTTTCCTACGTGATCCATTAGCTTCTCAACCGCATGAACCTGATGTGAATGCATTGATTCGCCTAAGTGATGTGTACGAGATTCCGTTAGCAACAAATATTGGTACAGCGGAAATACTTCTTCGAGGACTGGATGCCGGCTTTGCTGATTTTAGACAGGTGGTTCACGAAACTGATAATCATCCGATCTCTCTTTAGAGGGATCGTTTTTTTTTCGAAAAAATTGGAAATGGGCATCAATAAAGCGTTTTAGCCTGCCGCTCCTGATTGCCTTTGAAGAAAGTCTGTGCTATAGTCCTTTTAGGCTTAATTGCCTAAAAATAAATACAGAGTAGAAAATAAAGCGTTAAGTGCTGCGGGGATGGGATGTCGCCCTGTGGACGAAGGAGAAATCCGCGGTTTTATTTTCGCATTCGCTGCATTGACTTGTAGCAGCTCTTAAAGGAGATGCTAGGAATGAAAAAAAGAGTTTTAGAAACACGGAAGCTGACGGTATTGGCATTACTGATTGCGGTAATTGTTGTCTTTACGCGGTTCTTTTCTTATGAAACACAGGACCTAAGAGTCAGCCTCACATTTATCCCCGAAGCCTTGATGGCTATGCTGTTCGGTCCTTTTTGGTCCGGAATAGGCAGTGCGATTGCAGATGGTGTCGGTGTGATTCTTTTTCCAAAAACGGGGGGCTATTTTCCCGGATTTACGTTGAATGCCTTTATCGCAGGGGCAATCTATGGCTTCTTTTATTACAAGAAGGAGCTGACTTGGTTTAGAGTGATTATGGCTACCTTGCTGGTAACGATTATCAATCATTTCATTTTGACGCCATTATGGTTGAGTTTAATGTATGGGATTGATTTGAGCATCGTTGGCTGGTGGATTCCTCGAATTATCAAGAATGTTATCTTTTTCCCAATCCAAGTGGTGGGGACCTACTATATTGGGGCGAAACTGCCCTATAAGCAATTGTTGAGTAAATTAACACCTGTTCATAATAAATAAAAAAAGAGGAGCCTTCCGCCATCCCCGGAAGGTTCCTCTTTTTGTACAGCGTTATTGTTTTTTTGCTGTCTGCTGTTCAAACTGGGCTTCGTAAAGCGCTCGATAATACCCGTTTGGTACCGCAAGTAATGAATGATGATCGCCAATTTCGACAATTTTTCCCTGTTCCATGACTAGGATTTTGTCGGCATTCTTGATGGTGGATAAACGGTGGGCAATAACAAAGCTGGTTCGGCCTTTCATGATTTCCAAAAAGGCGGATTGGATATGCTTTTCAGTCAGAGTATCTACCGAACTTGTTGCCTCGTCAAGAATCAACATTGGCGGATTACTAATCATCGTTCGCGCAATCGTCAAGAGCTGTCGCTGACCTTCGGAAATTTTAATTCCATGGCTGCCGATTTCTGTATCCAGCCCTTGTGGCAGCCGCTGAATGAATTCAGCAGTATGGGTTTTCTGCAGTGCATGTCGAATAGTATCGTCTGTTGCTTCACTATTTCCATAGGTCAAGTTATCGCGAATCGTGCCATCAAAGAGCCAAGTATCCTGCAACACCATACCGAAGCCTTTTCTTAAGCTGTCTCTGGTAATCCTGTTGATTGGCTGCTTGTCTACATAAATCATGCCTTTGTCTACATCGTAAAAACGCATCAGCAAATTGACGAGAGTTGATTTGCCTGCCCCGGTCTTCCCGACGATTGCAATCGTTTCTCCGGCATTGACCTCTAATGTAAAATCCTCAATTAATGGCCGTGTCGGTGTGTATGAGAATGAAACATGGTCAAAGGTCACTTCTCCGGAAATGTTGGTAAGTGTTAACGCCTGTTTGTCATCTGGTGTTTCCGGTTGCTGTTCAAGAATCTCAAAGGTTCGTTCAATCCCAGCTAAAGCAGTTTGAATCTGAGTAATCATTCCTGACAGCTCAATGAAGGGCTTAGTAAACTGAGTGGAATAAATGGTAAAGCTGGAAATTACTCCAACAGTTACCGCAGTGCTGCCATTCAGGATAAGCAGTCCGCCAACCAAGCCAATCGCAACATAGGAAAGGTGATCGATGAAGCGAGACAGTGGATTTGTCAGAGAAGAAGAAAACTGGGCCTTCTGTCCTTGAACATACAAATCCTGATTCATTGCTCCAAACTGCTGCTCCATTATTTGTTCCCGCTGAAAGGCCTTAACAATTTTCTGGTTGCCAATCATTTCTGAAACAAAGCCGGAGATGGTACCGACGATTTTTTGTTGTGCGGCAAAGTTCTTTTGAGAGGCAGTAGCCACTAGCCAATTGACCAGGAAAATAATCGGTGTTGTGACAAGTACAACCAGAGTCAGGATAAAGCTAAGTCGTACCATAAAGATAAAAGCAATAATGACAACTGCGGCACCTGAAAACAGTTGATTGAAAACAACCGTTCCGGCACTGGATATGTTGTCCATATCATTTGTAAAGCGACTGATAATATCGCCATGCGCATGCCGATCATAGTAATTTAAGGGCAATTGATTCAGTTTGGCAAAGGTGTCTTTTCGCAGTTCTGCGACAGAAAGATAGGAAAGTCTGTTTCCCAGTAGTTGGATTAGCCATTGGCTGATGACTGTAACTACTAGAATTCCTCCGAGTAGAGCAAGGATTGTATAAAGCTTGGAAAAGTCGACCTGAGAAGAGCCAACCATTGTATCAACCGCTTGTCCGACCGCATAGGTCATCCAGACTGTCGCCAGCCCACTAACAATTCCCAATATAAGAGAGAGAATCAGCTCTAATCGATAATGGAGTAGGTATGGAAGAAACTTATTAAATGAACGAGTACTTGTTTTATTCATCATAATTGGCATCCTCCTGAGATTGAACAATTTCTTGATAGTGTGGCGAAGACTGCATCAGCTGTTCATGTGTACCAAGACCAACGTTTTTACCTTCATCTAAGACCAATATTTGCTGAGCCTGCCGAATGGAGCTGATACGTTGTGAAATGACAATTAATGTCGTCTTTTCCAATCGTTCGTTTAGAGCAGTACGCAGCTTAAGGTCTGTCTGATAATCAAGTGCACTAAGAGAATCATCTAAGACAAGAATGCTCGGTTTTCCAATTAGCGCACGTGCAATTGTCAGCCGTTGCTTCTGGCCGCCGGAAAAGTTTTTCCCGCCTTCATAAATTGGGGTATCCAATCCTTGTTCCAGCTGTTCAACAAAATCCTTACACTGAGCAATGTCCAATGCCTCCCAACATGCTTCATCATCTGCATCGTTTACTCCCCATTGAAGGTTTTCACGAATCGTACCGGAAAAAAGAACCGCTGTTTGGGGAACCATAGCAATCTTTCGACGCAGTTGATCCAGCGACCAGTTACGAACATCTACTCCATCAACTGTTACCGTTCCTTCGGAAACGTCGTAAAAACGAGGAATCAATTGTGTCAAGGTACTTTTCCCACTGCCAGTAGCACCGGTAATACCAAGCATGCTGCCTTTAGGAAGCTGTAGGCTGATATTTTTTAGGGCAAGCCCTGCATCCGCTTGATAGCGGAAGGAGACATTTTCAAAGACAACTTCTGTATCCTCGTTTTCTCTAGGTGATACAGAGACAGTGTGCTCCTTAGTAGTAATGCTAGGTGTAACGGCAAAAACCTCATTGACTCGGGATGCAGAAGCAGAGGCACGAGTGAAAATCAGAACAAGATTTGACACAACGATTAGGGCCAGCAGCATTTGATTCATGTAGTTGATTAACGCCAGCACCTCGCCTTGTTGTAATGTGCCGATTGAGACCTTCCAGCCGCTGATATAAAGCAAGAAGATAATACCTGCATTCATAATTAAGGTTGTTGCAGGAGTCAGAAAAGCAGAAATTTTGGAGACACGCAAGTAAATATCTGCTAGATCGTCGGTTGTTTGATTGACCTGCTTCATTTCTGTTTCTTTTCTGGCGAAGGCTCGAATGACACGAACTCCGCTAAGGTTTTGATTCAGCTGAAGATTCAGCTTATCAATCATTGCCTGTATTCGCTTATACAGTGGTACAGTGATGCGAATGATGAGAAATAGAATAAGACAGAAAACGGGTAATAGGAGCAAGAAAAGTAATCCCGCCTGTGCGTCAATATAAAAGGCCATGACCACCGAACCAATGCTTAAGAATGGTGCACGAATCACTAAACGTATCAGCATGGCCAGCGCCAGCTGCAGCTGATTGATATCGTTTGTTGTTCGAGTAATCAAGGTATCTGTACCGAAGTCGTTCAGTTCTGCATGAGAGAGTGTGTTAATTTTGCGAATCAACTGGTCACGAAGCTCAGTACCAAAGCCCTGTGAAGCGATGGATGAATAATACTGACAAATCATTACGCAGACTAAGCCTATCACAGACATAAGAACCATCAGCCCTGCCATTTTCAAGACATATCCACTATCGTCGGCTTGAATGCCATTATCCACCAAACGAGCCATCATCAAAGGAAGAACCAGTTCAAAACAAGCCTCAAGGAACTTGAAAAACGGCCCGAGAATAATTTGTTTTTTGTATTTTTTAGCGTAAATTAATAATTGAAACATCTTTTTCCTCCTTCTATCTGTTCCATTGTATCTCAATTACTTCTGCAATTAAAGATGCTCGCTTTTCTTGTTACTTATTTGCTACAATGAATAGAAGCTGCAGGTATTCAGGTTTAATAGATTAACTTAAACGAGTGCTATGGTTGTGGATAGTTATCTGATAAGAAGGGAATGTGATAATGTGGATCAATGGTCGGAACTTATTTTATTATTTTTTATTTATTCGTTTATTGGCTGGGTGTGGGAAACAATCTATTGTTCACTCAAAGCTGGAAGATTTGTGTATCGGGGCTTCTTAACAGGTCCTTACTGTCCCATTTACGGGTTTGGTATATTAGGAGTTCTTTATTTTCTTGAACCGCTCAAAAATAATTTGGTGCTCTTGTATTTTGCTTCTGCTGTGCTTGTCAGTGTGTTGGAGTATCTAACTAGTTATGCACTGGAAAAAATGTTCCATGCTTCCTGGTGGGATTACAAGGATGTACCGTTAAATTTGAACGGGCGGATTGCTTTGCCGATTTCGGCATTTTGGGGGATCGCCTGTGTGTTGATTGTCAAGGTCATCCATCCCCGTATCCAGATTGTATCAGACTACCTAGTGGCTCAATTCCATTGGGTGCTGCCAGCGCTGTTCTCAGTTATATTAGTAGCAGATTTGATTTATACAGTAACCAACATGCAGGCCTTCCGTCGAATGACAAAGGAAGTCAACGACCTTTTGGAAACAAGAACCCGAGAGCTGTCAGAGAATGTTGCTGAAAGAAGTGAAGCACTGAAAGCTGAATGGGAAGAATGGAAGCAAACCTTGGAACAGGAAGTTGGGGAGCGGACAGCCAAGCAGCAAGCTTTTCTGGATGAATTGAAGGAAAACAGCGCAGTAAGCCAACGTCTGCAGCGCTTGAATTTTAGTCAACGTCGTTGGATTAAAAACTATCCTAAGCTCTCATTGAGAGATTTGGAAAATCCGGAGAGTGTAAAACGTTTAGTGACTTCATTTAGAGAAAGAAGAAAGAAAATGTAACAGATAAAGAACTGTGTTTTATTAAGGGAAAGACGCTGATTGGCTGAATAACTTCTTCCTATATGAATTGGATTTGTTTCAAATAGATACAGATGAATATTACAGAAATTCTTAAGTTTTCTTTAAAATGTAATAATTTGTAACGTGACTGAAACAATATAAACTCTTAAGATTAGTATAATAAATAAAGTTAGGATTTATTATAGGAAAGGTGTTGGATTCAGTGGGAATTAAAAAGCTGATGCCCGTATTATCGGCAATCATCTTATTAAATCTGGCCTTCCCTTCTGTTATTGCGTGTGCAGAGTCACTAGATTCTTTGGAAAATGAAGAACAACAAGCGACAGAGTTGGGACAAATTCTTAATCAAAATATCGATACAGCATTGACTGAAGTAAATGAGAAATATGCTGAAATTGCAAAGTTAAAAGAAGATATTGCCAGTGCAGAAGAGACAATCGAAAGCTCTGAAGCAGAGATTATTGTAACAGAGGAAAATATCGATCGTCGTAAGGATGCCATTGGTGATCGAATGAAGACGATTCAGTTAAATGGAGAAACTCGTACATGGCAGGTTCTGCTTGAAGCGGAAAGTCTTTCAGACTTCTTCAACAGAGCATATGCAATGACTGTTCTGCAAAATGCTGAGAACGAAAAGATTGAAAGTTTGGCTGCGGAGAAGGAAAAACTGAGCGAGCTTCAGGAAACCGTTAAGACAAAGCAGGCAGAGCTTCAAGTAAACCAAGAGAAGCTTCAGGAAGAAGCACAATCTATGGATATTGAAGTAGCAGCTTTGAAACAGGAGCTGGCGAGCAACGATGAAACATTGCAGCTGATTACGAATAAAAAAATCGCTGAACAAACCCGTTTAGATGAAGAGGCGAAGGCAGCTGAGGCAGCAAAAGCTGCTGAGCAGGAACGTTTAAGTGCGGAAGCAGCGGCAACAGAAGCTGATTCTGCTGCTGAAGAAGCTCAAACGCCTGAATCTTCTACAGAGCCTTCTAATCCAGGAAATGCCGGTGGCAGTGCTGAGGGTGGACAGGTAATGTATATGGAATCAACTGCTTATTCATTTAATGAGCCAGGTTCCGGTTATATTACAGCGATTGGCATCGATTTACGTGTTCAAAGTAACGTGATTGCTGTTGATCCAAGTGTTATCCCACTTGGTAAGCTGGTAGAGGTAGAAGGATACGGATTTGCAGTAGCCGGTGATACCGGTGGTGCAATCAAAGGACACATCATTGACGTTCACTTCAATTCTGTTGAACAATGTCGTCAATGGGGACGTCGTCACAACGTAAGAGTTGTGGTTCAATAAGAAAAAGTCGAGACAGAGTGAACTCTGTCTCGTTTTTTTTTGCTTGACTATAAAGGAATTATAGAAATTTTATGTCTGTGAATTCAGAGATATCGAGGGTTAGGAAGGAAATCGTTAGGCTGCTGTCTAGCTTCACGAGCTCGTTCAGCTTTTCTTATTTTTATCAAAAAAATATATTTCAAGAATTGGTCTCTTGGCTTAGAATAGAAGAAAGACAAATAATGGAGCGCAGAATATATGATTATTGGAATAGAAGTAATGTTTTTACTCATTGGTGTAACTTATGGAGGAAATTTCCTTCTTTATCGCTTTTTTAAAAGAAAGCAAGAGATACAAGGGATGGAAAAACTAGCCATCCTATTTGGCATCAATATGCTGATTTTATTATTAGACAGCGCGCTGATTGTATTGGCTGTTTTGATCGAGAAAGGCGCTGTAAGCTGAAAAATTATTGGAGTTGAGAAGATGTTTAAAATAGGAGAGTTTTCAAAATTATCTCAAGTATCGGTTCGAATGCTCCGTTACTATGACGAACAAGGGTTGCTGCCGCCGGCAAAGGTCGACCAGGAGAGCGGCTATCGCTTTTATCATGTCAGTCAGCTTTCGACCTTACAAAAAATTGTTCTATTAAAGAATCTCAAATTCTCAACTGCTGAAATTAAAGCATTGATTGCTGATAATTTAACTGATGAGTATTTTCAGCAGCAATTGAGAAAGAAGTATCAACAGATTGAGGCAACGATTCTTGAAGAACAGAGGCGTCTATTGCAGTTGGCAAAGACAATCGAACAAATTGAAGAGCCTGAAGAGCAAAATCTGCATGTCATTTTTCGGGCATTGCCAAGTGAAGCGGTTGTCAGCCTTCGTAAGATTATCCCCAGTTATTATCATGAAGGTGAGCTATGGCAGGAGTTTGGTAAGCTTTTAGAGGCAGAGCAGCTGGATTATCTCAAACAGACACCAGACAACTTTACTGTTTTTCATGATGAGTGCTATCAGGAGGAGGGCGTAGATATCGAAATCTGCTTGAAGGTCAAGCAAATTTTGCCGGTCAAAGAACCGTTAACTTGTTACCAAGCAGAACGAATCCCTTTGGTTGCGTCCATTTTTGTTATAGGTTCCTATGACAATATCAAAGGAGCGTATCATTATTTTGCTGATTGGCTGGCAGAGAATGAAGAGTATGAAATGCTGAAGCTGTCTCGTCAGGTTAGCCATCGTGGCCCGGATACAGAGACTGATCCGAGGAACTACCTGACGGAGATCCAAATACCTATCACAAAAATTTCTTGACTCTCACATAATGAGAGGGTCTATCCTGTAGCTACAGGAGGGATGAACATGGAACAAACATTTACAGTACAGACGATTGGTACGATTGAAAACGACGAAAAGGGTGCTTACATTCAATTGCTGCCTAAGTTTATCGAAGGCTTGGAAGGACTAGAGGGCTTCAGTCACTTGAAAGTTATTTATTGGCTTGATGGGATGGACTTACCGGAGATGAGAGATATTTTACAGGTAGCCAGTCCTTACAAGAAAGCACCTGACGTATTAGGTATTTTTGCTACACGAGCACCTGTCCGACCCAATCTTTTGGCACTTTCAACGGTAAGAATCATTGAAGCAGATTTGAAAAACGGTAGAATTCATGTAGATGCTATCGATGCGGAGCATGGCAGTCCCTTGTTGGATATAAAGCCATATACGCCTAGTGAAGATCGCGTGGAAAATCCGGAGGTGCCTTACTGGAGTGAGCATTGGCCCAAAAACGTGGAGACATCCGCAGCATTTAATTGGTCCAAGGAGTTCAATTTCTGATGATTGACCTGTCATCACCAAAAAATGAATAGAGTGAATGCTGAAAAACATAGTAGTTGGTATCAGCAGTAGTTAAATAATGGAGATTCTTTAAAGAGTGATGAATACTTTTGGAGAATCTCCATTATTTCTTATTTCCAATACCCTAAATTTTTTGAGGACTCCATGGCAGCTTGCTTCAACAACGGGATTAGCTCGTTGATTTTTTTAGTTGTGAAACGTGTTGTCGCACCAACCAACGAGATAGAGGCAACGACTGTTCCTGTATAATCACGGACAGGAACAGCAATGGATGAAACATTTTCTGTTAGCTCATTTTTACTATAGGCAACGCCTGAAGAGCGAATTTGTGCCAGTTCTTCCTTGAGCTTAAACGGATTTGTAATAGTGTCTGCTGTGTAGGCGGTCAATTTGTTTTCAATAATCTTGTCCCAAAAAGAAGGCTCTTGATAGGCTAATAATAGTTTTCCCGAGCTGGTTGCATGGGCAGGATTACGACGACCTAAATGAGTTTTCATTTTTGTGTGGATGGAGGACTCATCCTTTTGGATATATACAATCTCCATGCCATCAAGAATAGCGATATGTCCGCTTTCGTTGGTTCGAACAACCAATTGACTTAGGGCAGGAGCCAGTTCTTGTTGAATACGCATTGAGCTTAAGGTGATTCCGGCAAGACTCAGGATGGCTAATCCTAATACATATGCTTGACCGTCGCTGCTCTTTCGTACAAAGCCTTCGCTTGCAAGAGTCGCTAGTGTTCTGCTGACGGTACTTTTTGATAACTTTGTCAAGGTGCTGATTTCTGTGACACGCAATTTACTTTTTTCGGTAGAGAAGCATTTTAAGATGATTAGAGCGTTTTTTACAGACTGAAGCTCTTGAGACATGGTTTTAACCTCCTTGTTCCTGTATGTGAAACACTACTGCTGAAAAACATAAAATGAAAGCGCTGTCTATAGTGGCATTATAACTGAAAAAAGAAAAAAATCAAGAAGTGTTGCATAGAGCGGGAAAGCAAGATTGTTGTTTTATCTATGCGATTCTATAATGAAACAGAAGACAAGGACACTTGACTATGCAGCAAGGCAAGATAGCTGTTGACGTAGGAAAGTGAATGCAGCGAGAGAGAACAGGCTTTCAGGAAAATAATTTATCGAAGGAGTGTTTCAGTTCAGCTGTAGTATAGGTAATAGAAAAATACTGGCGAAAAAGGAGGCAATCAAATGACAATCGATGCAAACCGTTTATCTGCTCATCTGTCACAGGCCTTTATCACAAAGGGGAGCACACCGTTGACTGAGGTAGCTCCAGGATTAACGGTACAGGAAGCATACCTTGTTCAATTGGCAACCATTGAAAAGGAATTGGCGCAGGGGAGGAGAATTACCGGCAAAAAAATTGGGTTAACTTCAGCCGCGATGCAGCAATCACTAGGTGTAAATGAACCAGATTATGGTCACTTATTGGATTCAATGGAAATCCAAAATAATGGAAAGGTTTCGCCGGAGCTGGTATTGCAGCCAAGGGTAGAAGGCGAGATTGCCTTTATCCTAAAAGAGGATCTCAAAGGACCCAATGTGACTGCTTTTGATGTAATCCAAGCAACGGACTATATTGTACCGGCAATCGAAATTGTAGACAGTCGTATCAAGGATTGGAAGCTGACCTTGCAGGATACGGTAGGTGATAACGCTTCATCAGGGCTGTACGTGCTTGGAGAAAATCAATTTCGCTTACCAGATGTGGATTTGAGAGTAGTAGGAATGGCTTTGTACAAGAACGGTATTCTTCAAAATACCGGAACTGGTGCAGCGTGTCTGGATAATCCTATCAATGCGGTGGTTTGGCTGGCCAATAAGTTGGCTAATTATGATATTTATTTGAAAAAGGGAGAGGTAATCTTGTCCGGAGCACTATCTGCGGCAATCCCAGCTGAGGCAGGAGATTTCTTTGAAATGAAGTTCAATCAAATGGGG
Source organism: Enterococcus sp. BWR-S5 (assembly GCF_016745255.1). GTDB lineage: Bacteria > Bacillota > Bacilli > Lactobacillales > Enterococcaceae > Enterococcus_L. The sequence goes on from NZ_JADOEQ010000001.1 coordinate 152,450, forward strand.
AGTGTAAATGTCAGTTTTTAAAAGGAGGAAAGACAGGTGGTAAAGATAAAAGCAGGAATTATTGGTTCGGGAAATATTGGAAGCGATTTAATGATGAAGCTGCTTCGATCAAAGGTAATTGAACCAACCGTTATGATAGGACTGGATAATCAGTCTGAGGGAATGAAGCGTGCACGGGAGCACGGGCTAAAGACATTTGCCGGGGGAATCGATCAATGGGCTCAGGAAGCGCCGGATACAGCAGATATTCTTTTCGATGCAACTTCTGCAAATGCGCATATTCATAACAATCAAGTAGCGGAACAGCTTGGAAAAGTTATGTTGGATTTGACACCGGCAGCAATTGGTCCGTTTGTTATCCCTCCGGTGAATTTGACTGAGCATATCATGAAGCGAAATATCAATATGGTGACTTGCGGCGGTCAGGCAACCGTTCCGATTATTGCGGCAATTAATAGCGTTCAGCCCGTTGCATATGGAGAAATTATTGCAACTATTTCCAGTAAAAGTGCCGGACCGGGAACAAGAGCAAATATCGATGAATTTACTGAGACAACAAGTAAAGCTATTGAAGAAATTGGTGGGGCAAAAAAAGGACGTGCGATTATTATTTTGAATCCGGCAGACCCACCTATCCTGATGCGAGATACTGTTCGTGTGCTAGTCGAGAATCAAGCAAAAGTAACAGAAATTTTATCTGCAATTGAAGCAATGGTACAGGCAGTTCAGGAATATGTACCAGGGTATCATTTACGAACTGAGCCAATTATTGAAGACAAAGAAATTACTGTTTTTCTTGAAGTAGAAGGAGCCGGAGATTACTTACCGAATTATGCAGGAAATTTGGATATCATGACATCAGCAGCAACTAGAGTAGCTGAGAAAATCGCACAAATGAATGGATAGAAGGAGGGGAAGACGTGTTTGATGATTTAGATGTAATCATTACTGAGGTCGCGTTGCGTGACGGCAGCCATGCGGTAAGCCATAGCTTTACAGAAGAGCAGGTTCGTCAAGTGGTTGGTGCACTGGATAAAGCCAGAGTCCCTTATATTGAAGTTTCTCATGGAGATGGTTTGGGTGGAAGTACACTGCAATATGGTCTTTCAAAAGTTGATGAATTTAAGTTGATTCAAGCAGCTGTGGAAACGGCTGAGTTTTCAAAAATAGCGGTTCTATTGTTACCGGGGATTGGCACCGTTCACGAGCTGAAAAGGGCAAAGGATTTGGGTGCCTCACTAGTCAGAGTGGCTACCCATGTCACGGAAGCAGATGTTTCCGCACAGCATATTCAAGAGGCCAGAAAAATGGGGCTGACGACCTTTGGCTTCTTGATGATGTCACATATGGCACCTATTGAAAAGCTGGTTGAGCAAGCAAAACTGATGGAAAGTTATGGTGCAGAAGCTGTTTACATGACTGATTCAGCTGGTGCCTTGCTTCCGGACCAAGTCTACGAACGGATTTCTGCGCTGAAGGACGCATTGACTATTGAGGTGGGCTTTCATGCACATAATAATTTGGGGCTGGCTATGGGCAATACGCTTGAAGCGATTCGAGCGGGTGCAACACGAATCGATGGCAGTATTCGATCACTTGGTGCCGGCGCCGGAAATACTCAGACAGAGGTTCTTGCTGCAGTTCTTGAGAAAAAAGGGATACGGACAGGAATCGACCTCTACAATATTATGGATGCTGCTGAGGATGTTGTTGCCCCATTATTGAAAACACCACAGGAAATAACAAAGGATAGTCTGACGATGGGGTATGCCGGAGTTTATTCCAGTTTTCAGCTTCATGCTAAGCGAGCAGGACAGAAATACGGGGTTGATCCACGGGATATTCTGATTGAATTGGGCAAACAAAAGGTCGTTGGCGGACAGGAAGACATGATTATCGATGTAGCCAAACGAATGGTTAATCGCTAGAAAAGGAGGGCAGATACTTGGAGTTGGAGAAAATAGAGAAGCTGGTTAATCATCTGTTGAGCGCTCAGGACAAGCACACTGAAATTAACAAGCTGACTGAGACACATTGTCCGGATTTGACAATCAAAGAAGCATACGCCATACAGAAAGCACTTATAGAAAAAAGACTGGCTCGTGGTGAAGCAATCGCTGGACCTAAAATGGGGCTGACCAGTCAAGCTAAGCTGCAGCAGATGGCTGTTGATGACCCCATTTATGGCTACGTACTTGATTCAATGCTAATTGAAGATGGCGGCACGATAGCAATCAACGAGTATATCCATCCTAAGGTGGAGCCGGAGCTGGGCTTTGTTTTAAAAGAAGAGATAAAGGGACCGGGTGTGACAAAAGAAGATGTTCTAGCAGCGACGGACTTCATTTTTCCTGCAATAGAAATCATCGACAGTCGTTATCGTAATTTTCAATTTACGCTACCTGATGTGATAGCAGACAATGCTTCTGCAGCAGGAGCTGTATTCGGAACCTCTATCAAAAAACTTGGAACACTGGACTTAGAGACTATTGGTGTGGTTCTGGAAATAAATGGAAAAGTAAAGGAAGTCGGTGCCGGTGCTGCTGTTCTTAATCATCCGGCAGAAGCCGTTGCCCGACTGGTAAATATACTAGCAGAACAAGGGAAATCCGTAAAACCCGGACAGCCGATACTTACAGGGGCTATGACTGCAGCTGTAAAGATTGAGGCGGGAGATTACGTTGAAGTAAAATTTGGAGAAGGAGTAGGAGTGGTTCGCTTGTTTGTATCGTAGGAGGAAAGGAAAATGCCGTTTATTCACATTGAGATTCTTGAAGGTCGCTCTGAAGAAAAAATAGAAGAATTGATAGTTGAGCTAACAAAGACGACGGAACAAGTCTTAGGCTCATCGAAGCAAAGTATTCGTGTAATTGTTAATGAAATACCGAAAACCCATTGGGGAATGGGTGGAATATCTGCTAAAAAATTAGGAAGATAAAAGGAGAAATTAATCATGACAACTAAAAATTTGGAACCTTTATTCGAAGTCGCTCAATTAGCAATGGTCAACCTTTACACACCGAAGTTGGAAGAGTCAATCAAGTTTTTTGAAGTGATGGGCATGATCGTCGTTCATACAGATGAAGAAGGCAGTGTCTACATGCGTGCCTATGAAGATCCTTACAAATACAGCATGAAGCTGACACCGCACCATGAGGCTGGATTGGTCAAAGCCAGCTGGCGAGCAACCAGTCAGGCGGCTATGGATCGTCGAGTAGAAGTATTATCTAATCTCCCTCAAGGAAAAGGCTGGGTTGAGCCGGCATACGGCAGAGGAAAAGCCTACGAGTTTACTAGTCCGGACAATCACTTATTTGAAATCTTCTTTGATGTAGAGTATTACGAAGCGCCGGAAGAATTAAAATCTAAACTAAATAACCGTCCGCAACGTCGCCCGTTGACCGGTGTACCAGTTCGCCGCTTGGATCATATGAATTGCTTAGCGAAGGATGTAGACAAGAATGTCGACTTCTTCACCGAACACCTTGGCTTCAATGTGCGTGAGTATCTGGCAAAAGAGGATGGTTCAAAGGGTGCTGCATGGTTATCTGTTTCACCATTGGTTCATGAGATTGCCTTTATGACAGATGGTATGATGGAAAAAGCGGCACCGGGTCGTCTCCATCATGTGGCTTATTGGTTCGGTGATCCTCAAGATTTAGAATACCTGTCAGATGCGTTGACGGAATTGGGTATCCCTGTTGAGGCAGGTCCGCTGAAGCATGGTGTGTCTCAGGCAAAATGTATGTATGCCATCGAACCGGGTGGGAACCGTATTGAGCTCTTTGGTGATACTGGCTACTTAATCTTTGATCCGACTTGGAAGCCGGTCGAGTGGAACATTGATGATGCTGAAAAAGCAATCATTTGGTATGGGGCAGGCTTACCACACAGCTACTTCCGTTATGGTACACCAGTGATTGAAGATTCAGAAATCAAACCATTTTATTAAGTATACAACTGAATAATTGCGGTCAGGACAAAGACAGCTGTATTTTCGGTTTTCAGGTAACTGTTACTGAAAAAAAGCTGCTTTGCTCCGGCCGCTTCTATGAGTTTAGCATCAACATCGTGTGAATAAGTTTGTTTATTTACACCGTTTTAGTTGAAGTAAAAGAGCATAAATTTTTGAAAAGAAGAGTACAGAGGAACGTTAGGCGTCCACTATAACATTTATATAGGGAGAGAGAAGAATGGAACAGAGACCGGAAATTGCGAATATGATTCAAACAGGAAATTTTAAGACGAATTACCATGATGTTGGAAATAAGGATGGCGAGAAAATCGTACTTCTTCATGGCTCGGGTCCCGGGGTAACTGCTTGGGCGAATTGGAATAAGCTCTTCACGCTTTGGGATAAGGACTATCATATGTATGCACCGGATATGGTGGGCTTTGGCTATACAGAAAGACCGGCAGGCATTAGTTATAACATGAATGTCTGGGTACAACAGACTATCGATTTTTTTGATGCAGCAGGGATTGAAAAAGCCAATTTGATTGGGAATTCTTTTGGTGGTGCCTTGGCTTTATCCATAGCAATCAAGTATCCGGAGCGAGTAAACAAATTGATACTGATGGGAAGTATGGGCGTCAGCTTCCCCATCACGTATGGGTTGGATCGTGTATGGGGCTATCAGCCTTCGCTGGCAAATATGGAGGAGCTGTTGGAAATCTTTACTTACGATCATTCTTTTGTTACACCGGATTTAATCAAAACACGTTATGAATCCAGTAAAAAAGCAGAATTTCATGAAAGCTTTTCTTCAATGTTTCCAGAGCCGCGCCAAAACAGTGTGGAGGCGATGGCAGGTAATAAGGACTATATCCGAGATATTCCTCATGACACCTTGGTTGTGCATGGTCGTGAAGACCGCGTGATTCCCGTGGAAACGTCGCTGGAGCTTGCGAAAACAATTAAGAATTCAGAGCTGCACATTTTTGGAAAATGTGGACACTGGACGCAAATTGAGCAAACCCAACGATTTGCAGATACTGTAAAAAGCTTTATTGAGAAGTAAAAGAAAGCGTAAAATCGTGTAGGACCAACGATTTTACGCTTTTTCTCAGGCTGCTTTCCCTATCCTGTATTTGATTCAAAACAGCTAGTATGGTATATTGTATTGGAAATTATTTTGAGTAAAGTAAGTGAAATTAAATAGCTGAGGTGTGCTTTTTGAGCAGTGTGACGATATCTATCTAGACTAATTTAATAACCAAAAAAACGATAGTTTATTTTGGTGTGTCTATAGGTATTCTTACATCCTCAAAATATTTTAAGTACACTTACGTATGTAAAGGTCTTTGAATAGGATTGAACGGTTGGGAATTTCCCAGCCTTTTTTATTTCCTTTGATAGCCAATAGAATAGTAGATAACATTAATTAAATTAGTGCGGATAGTCATTTCATCGAGAGTAAACAACGAAGGGATGGACTGGTTCAACGCACATAAGCGGAACCGTAACGAATGAATATAGCGAAAAAAATTAAGAAACAAACGAATTTGAGAGAATCAGAAGAGGTCATTGAAATCCTACTGATTGAGCTTTACTTACGACATCGTTTGTCAACAAGATGTATGGCAGATAGAGTGAATCTGCCGCTTCCGGTAGTCTCCGCAATAAGAAAAGAGCTGAAGAGAGCAGGACTTGTCACAGAACAGCAAGGAGCGGTTCTCACTAGGAGGGGGCGTCTCTATGTGGAACAACAGCTTGGCTGGTTAGCCATTGATTCCGAGAAGTATCTCAGGCTTTTGGATTCAACTTTAGAGAAGGAAGCGTTAAAGAACGAGCTGGTACAGGAATTAGAGGCTGCAATAAGTAATCGACCTGTAGTCGAAGTGGCTTACGACCAAGCGTTCGCGACACTTGAAACAATCGTTGATCGCGCCTTTCTGTTGCTGACAGACTGTACATTTCCAAAGAAACACATATTATTCCTAGGTGATGACGATTTGACATCATTAGCAGTTGGCCTGCTAGTAAAAAAAATCCAACGAAGAGCAATTGAAGAAAGTATCAGGCTGACGGTGTATGAGCTGTCTGCGGGAATCATTGATTGCATTGAGACTACAGCTGAAAAATTGGGTCTAGTTATCTGTTGTGAACAAGTTGATTTTCGTCAAGGTTCGTGTAAATGGTTTAATCATCAATTTGATTCAATTTTTGTCGATCCGCCTTATACACTTTCCGGCTTGAAGCTGTTTTTGTCACGTGCCGTTTCCAGCAGTAAGCTTGGGAACAGTAAAATCTATTTATCCTTTGGAGAAAGGGACCCGGAGAGTCAATTGGCAACTCAGCATTTATTCAGCCAGCAAAATCTGCTCATCGATCAGATTCGACCAAAGTTTAACCATTATTCAGGTGCTTCGATTATCAATGGTGTGAGTACACTCTATGAATTGTCGACACAGGCGGACAGCTATGCCAATATTTTAGCTGAAAAGCCATACCTTGAGCTCATGTATACAGGAGAGCTGAATCCTCGTAATACAGTATATCGATGCCAAAACTGCCAACAAACTTATATCATAGGTGCTAAACAGACATTCAAAACGATTGAGTATTTAAAAGCACAGTGTTGCTCTGCCTGCGGCTCGGATAATTTTTTGCGAGTATCCCGTGAGGCGGCAGCCGCGACTGTTTCACATGAAAAGTGGTATCTGGGCGATCATTATTTAATAGAACTAAAGAGCTGTCCTCAAGAGCTTTTGGCATCTGTTTCGACTGTCGAGCAAACGATGCTGGCCATTGTAGAGACCTGTGATTTAGCAGCAGTAACTCACTACTTTCATCAATTTGAGCCATGGGGTGTCAGCGGTGTGGTGGTTCTTAAGGAATCTCATTTTACGATTCATACTTGGCCGGAGGAAAATTATGCAGCTGTCGATCTTTTTGTCTGCCAAGAGCTTTCTTCCAAAGAACAATTTATTTCATTAGTAACCGATTTATTTGGTGCAGGGGAAATGGTGTATCAGATGGTTAAGCGGGGGGAACGAATGGGATAGGTAGACTGGCTTGTCTTTGGTAACAATAATTTCTTGTAAGTTTCCGCTCTGTTCCGTTTTTCTATATCGAGCGACTCGTTCGGCTTTTCCGTTTGTCTAGCTTCACGAGTCAGCTCATTTGACGATAAGATAAACTGTCTTCAGTGGTAAAGGACACCACTGAGCCAGTTTACTATATCGCGCATGAGCTAAGCGACTCGTTCAGCTTTTCCATGTATAAAATCGGCTAAAAGGCCTATATAAATGACGGAAGATTTCTGATAATGTAAAATAGAATGTAGAAGATTAACGGAGGGGATTACATGGCGAAAATCATGATTGTGGAAGACGAGGCGACGATTCGCGGCTTGATTATGAAAGAGTTGGAAAAATGGGAAATGACTGTATTTGGTACAACGGACTTTCATCAGGTGTTTGAAGATTTTCAAAGCGAAGAGCCGCAGCTGGTTCTTTTAGATATCAACCTTCCTGTATACGATGGGTATTATTGGTGTCAGAAAATTCGTGAGGTCTCTAAGGTTCCAATCATCTTTATTTCCAGTCGGAATACAAACATGGATATGATTATGGCAATGAATATGGGAGCGGATGATTTTGTGACGAAGCCTTTCCAGATAGACGTGTTGGTTGCTAAAATCAATGCACTTTTGCGTCGTTCATACAATTACTCTGAGCCGGGAAATGAGGTTATGGAGCACAACGGAATCACTCTGAACTTAGATAATGGCAATATGGAGATTGCCGGAGAAACGATTGATCTCAGCAAAAATGAATACCGTCTGCTTTATTTGTTGATGAAGAAGCATGGAAAGATTTTGACCAGAGAAAAACTACTTCGTTCTCTTTGGGAGGATGAACGTTTTGTTGACGACAATACCTTAACAGTAAATATCAACCGTCTAAGAAAGAAAATTGAACAAGCGGGTATTAATGGATACATTGAAACCAAGGTAGGTCAGGGATATATTGTTCCTTAGACTGGTTAGGAGAAAGATATGGCATTTTTGAAATACTTAAGGGATCAATGGCTTTTTATCTCCGGCTGGTTGTCCTTTATGGGCTTAACGAGCTTGATTTTATGGCTGTCTCCGTCGCTGCACCTTAGCTTTTCATCTATCGGCTATTTACTGCTTTTAGGCTTGCTATTGTTGCTGGCAGTTTTAGCTATTGATTTTTTTCTGAAAAAAAGATGGTGGAAGGCTCTTGACCCAAATGGGCAACCCCCGATGCTGGATCAATACTTAAAAAATGCTTCCCGCTCAGATGAAAAGCTGGTACAGGAGTATGTCAATGGTTTGTTGATTGAGCACAATAAGGTCATGGAGCAAGTAATTGATAATCAGGAGGGGTATAAGGACTACCTTAATTCATGGGTTCATGAGATTAAAGTTCCTTTGGCTGCGCTACACCTGTTACTGGACTCCTTTGAGGATGATATTTCTGATGAAGCGTACTATCAAACTGAAAATGAATTGGTCAAAATTGATGAACATGTCGATCAGGTTCTATATTATTCCAGATTAGACAGCTTTTCCAGAGATTATTTGATTCAGGAATATTCATTGAAAAAGCTTGTTCAGTCTGTAGTAAAAACACAAGCTAATTATTTTATTCAAAAGAACCTTCGCTTCTCACTCCTTGGAGAGGATCAACGTGTGCTTACTGATGGGAAATGGCTGGAGTTCATTTTTAAGCAGCTGTTAAGTAATGCCGTAAAGTATACGCCGGCAGGAGGAGAAATTACTGTTCAATTGTCTAAAAATAAAGAAGGGGTTCTTCTTTCACTTACAGATTCAGGAATTGGTATTCCAAAAAAGGATATTCACCGAATTTTTGACAAAGGCTTTACCGGAGAAAATGGTCGGTTAAGTGAACAGCATGCGACAGGCTTGGGACTTTATTTGGCAAAAAGCTTATCCGATAAGCTTGGACATCAGCTGGCGGTGGAATCAGAGGTAGGGAAGGGCACAACGTTGCAGCTCTTCTTTCCGGTTATCAGCTACTATCAAGAAGCTCGAGGTTAAGTAGCGACGAGATAGTTGACTGTTTTTGCTAGTTAGAAGAATCACTATAGAAGATTAATGAGTAGAACGCTAATTGTTCTGCTCATTTTTTTTTGAAGAAAAATCATGCCAAGTTTTATTGTCAAAAAAATGTTGACAATAAAACTTGGCATGTTATACTTGTTTTGACAAGTAAACTTGGTATTTTTGGATAAGGTCTTATTACTTTAAAGGAACAGCAGGAGGAAATGAAATGGATAAAGAAGAATTACTGCAAAGAGCGCGAAACTCTAAAAATGGTGAGAAAGATGGAATTGAGCAGCAACAGATGTTGGAGGGCGCGAGATATGGGGCACTTGTGTTTAGTGTTCTCATGGTTGTGCTGATGCTTTATACTCTTGTGAAGTGGCGGATTACAGAGCTTACACTGGTGTTGGCAATTACTTGGTTGTATTTTCCGGCAGCTATGTATGGAATGTCTCGCTTAGCTGATAAGAAGGAGCGTCCGACGAAAACGATGGTGGTCTGCTTTATTGCCGGTATAGCATTGCTAATTTCCTACTTTGTGAAGAGTTGGTGATGAGATGAATGAAGAATTAATCCTTAAAAATCATTTGAAAGAAGCAAGGAAGGAAAATCATTTATCACAAGCACAATTGGCAGAGCTTGTAGGGGTTTCAAGAAATACCATCAGCTCCATTGAAACGGGGCAGTTCAATCCAACGGCTAAATTGGCCTTGATTTTATGCATTGCCTTGGAAAAGAAGTTTGAAGAGTTGTTCTACTTCTAATAGGCAAAATTGATTTACTCGCATAGATGAGTCCGCGGTAGAAGGCAGGCCACTTCTCAAAAGGAGGGTCTGTCTTTATTGTCGTGGTAGGCAAAGGAAAATATCTGATTGATTGCTGTCTATCCATGTCTTGTTTTTTTATCATTTTCTTATTGTACATCGTACAGGTTTATTGTTAGACTATTGGAGGAATGCATTTGACAGGTGCTTGGCAAGAGGTATATTTACTGATTAAGCGATAGAACACCTGCCATCTTTTTCTTTGCGTTCTATTATCCAACCGTTGAGATGTATAGAGGGGATAATTGGGGATGTAAAACTATTTTTTGGAGGAAATCATGTCTATATTTAGAAGAAAAGCGCTGACAGCACCAACAGCTGAGAGCAGTGGAATGAAAAAGGAGTTAAAAACCAGTGATTTAATCATGTTGGGAATTGGTGCAATTGTTGGTACAGGTATTTTCGTTATTACAGGTGTAGCGGCGAAGGAAAGTGCAGGACCCGCGTTAACACTGTCATTTTTAGTGGCAGCCGGTGCAATCATTCTTTCCGGATTATGCTATGCAGAGTTTGCTTCGCGGATTCCTGTATTGGGCGGTCCTTATGCCTATATGTATGTAGTGTTTGGCGAAATCGTCGCGTGGATGACAGGCTGGTTGGTCATCTGTGAATTTTTCTTGGCAGTGTCCTCCGTTGCTTCCGGGTGGTCGGGCTATGTTCAAGGCTTTTTGAGTAGTCTGGGCGTGGAATTGCCGCAGGCTCTAAGCGGTGCGTACAATGCTGCAGATGGAACCGTCGTTGATTTGATTGCTGTACTGGTACTGATATTTGTTACCTTTTGGGTATCGTTAGAGGCAAAAACTGCGTTGCGTCTGAATAATCTGATGGTTTATGTAAAGTTTGGTATTATTTTATTATTCATTGTTGTAGGTGTTTTTTATGTCAAACCTGATAATTGGCAGCCGTTTATGCCTTTTGGTTTTTCCGGTGTAATCAGTGGTGCAGCCATTGTATTCTTTGCTTTTCTTGGTTTCGATGCCGTAAGTATGGCTGCGGAAGAAGTGAAGAATCCTCAGAGAGATATTCCAAGAGGGATTATCGGTTCAATTCTTATTGCGACCGTCTTGTATATTGTTGTGACATTAATTCTAACTGGGATTGTACCGTATACTTCGTTAGGTGTGAAAGATCCGGTAGCCTTTGCGATGCGTTTCGTTGAAAAGGATGCAGTGGCAGGCATTATTTCTGTTGGTGCGATTTTAACATTGCTGACGGTTACGATTGCCATGATGTATAGCTTGGCTCGAATTGTTTATGCCATCAGCAAGGATGGACTATTACCAAAATTCATGAGTAAAATTGATCCAAAGAGACGGACACCGAAAAATGCGACATACGTTGCAGGTGTTGCTTCAATGCTTTTTGCAGGTTTCTTTCCGTTAAATCTTTTGGCTGAGCTGACGAATATTGTGACACTGATGTACTTGATTTTCATGGGCTTTGGAATTCTCCGCTTAAGAAAGATGTTTGGTGAACCAAAGAAAGGCGAATTTCGAATTCCTTTCGTTCCTGTCTTGCCATTGGTTTTAGTGGTGGTGAGTGGAGCACTTATGCTGCAGCTGCAGGCCGCTACTTGGCGCGTATTTGCCGTTGCATTGGTTGTGGGCTTCATCATCTACTTTGCGTATGGGTATCGCCACAGCAACCTGAACAAGCAGGATTGATAGAATAGAGAATAATAAAAACAGAAGGCACAAAAATCGCTGAAATGATTTTTGTGCCTTCGGTTTTCTGTTTGTTTTATTGCTCGAGAGCTGACCAAGCTCGTGAAGCTTTTCTGATTTATCAATGGGAAAAAATTACTGCGAAGCCTAAGGCTAATACCTCGCGGCTGTACATATTCGCTGTAACTGATGTCCGAGAGCGGGCGGGTAAGCCGCTGACCTCTTTGAGACCTAAACGTCGTGCCAGCAGTTTCGAACGATAGATATGAAAATCACTGGTGATAATCACTGTTTTTCCAAGGTCCTCTTTTTCCATAGCATTGGCAATATTTTCTTTTGTACTTGTAGATAAATCCTCTTTGACAATTTTTTCCTGATCAACATTGTGTTCAATCAGATAGTTCGCCATGACATTGGCTTCGGAATCCGGCTCATCCTTCCCTTGACCGCCGCAGACGATAATCGTTGCCTGTGGATTTTCTTCTATATAGGTTAATGCTTCATTTAGCCGTTCCTTTAGCACACTGCTTGGGTAAGCTGTTTCTTTACTGCTGCCTTTAACCTGTGCGCCAAGTATCAGCACAGTGTCAGGATTTTCAGCGGGTGTATCTTTTGTTCCTTGTACAATCAATAACAGCATGGTACCGGCATAGATAATGCCAATCCCAATTAAGAGAGCCAACAACTTTAACATTTTTTTCATCCTACCCCTTCTTTCTTCACTTATATAGTTTAGAGCATGACACATGCAAATTTTTTTATCTTTACAGACTTTAAATAAATTTTAAACATCTTTAGCTATTCTTGAAGGATTTCTAACAGAAAGCGTTAAGCATTTTGGAACTTATAAAAAGCAAATAAGTAGAAAACATTTAAGTATTCCTATATGATTGATAGGTAGTATTGCTGATGAACAGTTGCTGAATTGACTATTTTTTCGAAGAGATTCTAAAAATTCGCAAAGAAAGTCTACGATAATCCTACGGTTTGTGGTAAAATAGGAAAATGTCTAGTTATAGGAATTATCTATTTTGTAGAGTGGAATAGTAAGGGCATGTGTTGGTTGAACTAGTATAAAAATAAAAAGGAAGATCGATGAAATGGAAGAAAAAGAATTAGAAACGCGGAGTACACGGAGTGCCCGAACAAGTGGCAAGCAAAATAATAAGCAGCCTAAAAATAAGAAGAGCCGTTCTATATACATACCGATGATTGCAGCAATTATGATATTTACTCTATTTTTATCTATCGGTTATGTATTTTTCCAGTCACACTTTTTGCCGACAGCAGAAGCGAATGGTGTAAAAATCGGCTGGATGAATGTTGATGCCGCTCAAAAGAAATTGGAAGAGCTTAATGACTCCAAACAGGTTGTCATTGAATCTGCCAATGGTGAGCAGCAGGTAATTGAATTACCTGAAAAGTATAGCGTAACAAAAGAATTTTTGGATGAGAACATGGGGCAATCATCTATTACATTGCCAATCAATGAGACATTCAAAACGGACTTGGAAACAAAGTTGAATGAACTGACTTTTGCGGAAGGTGCTCCTAGTCAAGATGCATACATAGAGCGTGGAGAAGCAGGATTTCAGATTGTTGCTGAGCAGTATGGAACCATTGTTGATAAAGAAAGTCTAATGAAAAAAGTTCTTGAAGATGTGGAGAAAAACACAGGGAATTATACGTATAATGTTGCTGATTTTTATCAGAAGCCTGCTGTTTTAAAGGATAGCGAGGAGCTGGCTAATCAGCTGACTGCTTTGACACAGAAAGAAAATAAGACGATTACAGTGGCAATCAGTGATAAGACAGTGGACATTCCCAAAGAAACACTTCAGACTTTCCTTAATGGCGATGGCAATGCAGATGCTGCAGCGATTGAGGCTTGGGTAGTACAAATTAGTCCGGAATATTCATCCATCAGTCAGCCTATCACATTTACAAATGTTCATGGTGAGACACGACGCTATCAAAACAATGGTAGCTATGGCTGGTCAATTAATACGGCAGAAACAGCAGCATTGATTGCGCAGGCAATAGATAGCGCGAATGTTACTGAAACGGTTACAGCAGTTATTGATGGAGACATCAATCAATCTTCTGTGGTCAATCAAACCTATGTTGAAGTTGATTTGAACGATCAAATGATGTACTTTTTCCAAAATGGTGTGAAGACAGTGGAGACACCTGTAATCACTGGCCGATACAACAAAGGAACTGCTACAGTACCAGGCTTCCATACCATTCTTTATAAGGATACAAATACGAAATTGGAAGGCTCAATGTTAGATGGCTCAAGATACAGTGTGCCGGTAACTTACTGGATGCCATTATTGAGTTATGGCGGTGTAGTTACTCAAATCGGTCTCCATGATGCAGATTACAAGCTAGAGCATTTTGGGAACAAACAAGCGTATATGACTGATCTTGGAAGTAACGGCTGTATCAATACGCCAGGTGAGGCAATGGCTCAAATATTTGAAGGCTCCTATCCGGGAATGCCGGTCATCATCTATGGAACAATCTACGATGATGCACCTAGTGAGTTCGATAAGCCTGTTGATCACGGGGAACCAGTATAGGATAATCAACAGACCGAGGGATATAATCTTTCGGTCTGTTTTTTTATGGAATGGAAATATATTTAACTAGGAGGAAGAAGGTGAATATGATTAAACCTATCTATAAGCCGTTAGAAGAAATAAGCGAGAAAGAAAGTAAAAGAATCCTTGCAAGCGGAACAGTTGAGGAACGAATGCTGCTTCCGCTAAGAGTCGGTGAGTACAGTACGGATTGGAAGCAGGCACAGGATTGCTGCCTCTCTTTAATGGATGACCCGGATGAGCGTGTGCGGGCAAATGCCGCTTTAGGGTTAGCCTATGTTGCACGGACAAAGGGAAAGCTTGAAAAACATAAAGTGAAGCCGATATTGCTGCAGCTTCTAAGGGAGTGTGACGCGTATCGTTGGCGAATTATTGATTCTATTGAAGATATCAATCTCTATCTTGGTTGGAAAATTGGCATAAAGGCGATGAAACGAATACAAGAAAATTAGGAAAGCTGAATGGGCTCGTCCAGCTCATGAAGCTGGACAAACAAGAGGAAATCGATAGATGAGTCTTGACAGTATGTAACTATTTAAGCTGCTTGATTGTAAAGGAATAATCATAGCAGAAAAGAGTGAGGATAGTGTATACTGGTCAATAAACGAATTGAAAAAGAGAGGAAGAATGAAGATGCCATTTGTACATATTGAATTGATTGAGGGTCGTAGCGAAGAGCAGCTAACGAATATGGTAAAGGAAGTAACGCAAGTTGTTTCGAAAAATACTGGAGCGCCGGAGCAAAATATCCATGTAATTGTCAACGAAATGAAAAAGAATCGTTACGCACAGGGCGGAGAATGGAAAAAGTAACAGGGGGATTAGCGGTACACTGCCAAAGAGGCTGAGGAAGCCTTTCTTACTGTACGATTCAACTAGATGTAGAAAGAGACAGGACACGCAGTGTGTTTCTTCAAGAAATACGCATTTTTTGGACCGCCGTTTATCCGTGTTTAGATACGAAGAGAGTTTGGAACTTTATTTTTGTCCCAAACTCTCTTTCATTTTTATTCAGCAGTCGGCTCGGTAGTGGCAACCAGGTACTGGTCAATCATTGCTTTTGTCATCTCTTTTCCATGATGGCAAACCGGACAAAGCATATAATAAGCGGAGGATGTCGTGAATAATGGTATCCAGAAGAGCGTAAATTTCCTGCCGATTTGTTTTGCTTCCATCACTACATCGTTGTTGCAGTTTCCGCAAGTACAGCGGACAATCGTTTCTCCTAAATCCTTTTCAAACCCTCGTGATCCCCAAACAATAAACATAAATAATCTCCTTTTTCCCTTTTATAGACTTTTAGCATAGCAAAGTTTATCTAGCTAGGCAATACCGTGAAACAGTTGTTATTAAATTAATAGCTAAAACGCATGAGAAGCGTTGACCGTGTTCAATAGAAGGAATCAGGAATGGGCATTTTATTCAATTGTTTGCAGAAAGAAAAATGGAAAAGTTGAATTTTCTTGAGAAGGGCTTGCTTTTTTTTTACAGAAGTGATTAAATTAGAACATACTTGATTGAAGCGAAAGACAACTGAACCTGAGAGCAATCTTTTAGAGAGAAAAACCGCGGCTGAAAGTTTTTCAGATGAAGCACAGGGGATGACCACTTTCAAAACCTTTGTTGAAGCAAAGGCGGATCGTACCGTTATCACGTTCAAGGAACAAGGAATATTTGTCTTGTTTAAAATTAGGTGGAACCACGAATCTTCGTCCTAGTATCTAGTCATAGATACTAGGACTTTTTTATTGTCCGGCTTCACGACTAAGCTCGTTCAGCCTTTCGTCGTTCAAGCTATCCGTTTCAACTAATTTTATTTCATTGCCATTCCTGTTATCATTCAAGTGAACAGGTACTATAGGTATGAAAGAACGTTGCTTTTCAATCAATGAAATCAGAGGAGGAATAGATACTATGTCAATCAACATCACATTTCCTGATGGTGCAGTCAAAGAATACGAGGCTGGCATCTCAACTTTGGAAATCGCAAAAGGAATCAGCAACAGTCTGGCAAAAAAAGCTTTGGCTGGAAAATTTAATGGAGAACTGATTGATTTGGAACGTCCAATCGAAGTAGACGGCTCGATTGAAATCGTTACACCGGATCATGAGGATGCGCTAGGTATTTTGCGTCATTCGGCAGCGCACTTGATGGCAAATGCATTGCGTCGTCTTTTCCCAAAAATCAATTTTGGCGTGGGACCTGCTATTGATAGCGGCTTCTACTATGATACTGATAATGGCGAGGCACCTGTTACAGCAGAGGATTTGCCTGCTATCGAAGCTGAGATGATGAAAATTGTTAAGGAAAACAATCCGATTGTACGTAAAGTCGTATCAAAGGCTGAAGCGTTGGAATTATTTGCAGATGACCCATACAAGGTAGAACTGATTAATGAGCTGCCGGAAGACGAAGTGATTACAGTATATGATCAGGGCGATTTCGTTGACTTGTGTCGTGGTGTTCATGTGCCTTCAACAGGCCGTATCCAAATCTTTAAGCTGCTTTCAGTTGCCGGAGCATATTGGAGAGGAAACTCTGACAATCATATGATGCAACGTATCTATGGAACAGCTTTCTTCGATAAAAAAGACTTGAAGGAATTCATCAAGCTGCGTGAAGAAGCGAAGGAAAGAGACCATCGTAAGCTTGGAAAAGAGCTGGATCTGTTCATGATTTCTCAGGAGGTTGGTTCTGGGCTGCCATTCTGGCTGCCAAAGGGTGCAACAATCCGTCGCACTATCGAACGCTATATCACAGATAAGGAAATCAGTCTTGGTTATCAGCATGTCTACACACCAATTATGGCTGACGTGAATCTATACAAAACATCCGGTCACTGGGATCATTACCATGAAGATATGTTCCCACCAATGGATATGGGCGATGGCGAAATGCTGGTGCTGCGTCCGATGAACTGTCCACACCACATGATGGTTTATAAAAATGATATCCACAGCTATCGTGAGCTGCCAATCCGTATTGCCGAGCTGGGTATGATGCACCGTTATGAAAAATCAGGTGCGCTTTCCGGTCTGCAGCGTGTACGTGAAATGACCCTGAATGATGGGCATACATTTGTTCGTCCGGATCAAATTAAAGATGAATTTAAACGTACACTGGAATTGATGGTAGCCGTATATGCAGATTTCAATATTACGGACTATCGTTTCCGTTTGAGCTATCGTGATCCTAATAATACAGACAAGTATTTTGATGATGATGCAATGTGGGAAAAAGCTCAGACAATGCTGAAAGCAGCGATGGATGAGATGGAGCTGGACTACTTTGAAGCAGATGGTGAAGCAGCCTTCTACGGACCAAAATTGGATGTTCAGGTAAAAACAGCTCTTGGCATGGAAGAAACATTGTCTACCATCCAGCTGGATTTCCTATTACCGGAACGCTTTGATCTGACTTATGTCGGAGAAGATGGAGAAAATACACATCGTCCAGTCGTTATCCATAGAGGAATTGTTTCAACGATGGAGCGCTTTGTGGCATATCTGACAGAGGTTTATAAAGGAGCCTTCCCAACGTGGCTGGCACCTGTTCAAGCAACAATCATTCCGGTTTCTGTCGAAGCACATTCTGATTATGCGTATGAAATCAAAGAACGTTTGCAAGCTCAAGGTCTAAGAGTGGAAGTGGACGATCGCAATGAAAAAATGGGCTACAAGATTCGTGCTTCACAAACGCAGAAGGTTCCTTATCAATTAGTTGTAGGGGATAAAGAAGTAGAAGAAGCAACAGTGAATGTTCGCCGCTATGGCAGCAAAGAAACATCTGTAGAAGAATTGAATATTTTTGTAGACAGCATGGCAGCCGAAGTGCAAAACTTTAGCCGTTAAAGTGAACTTTAGAATACGACGACATCCCTAGGTTCTAAACAAGGGGTGTCGTATTCTTTTTTATAGAAAAGAACATACTCTCTGTCCAAAGAAAAACTTCAAGCTGATTTTGATAGAAAATTTTAAATATTTGCTTAGACCTGCGGTTTCCTCTATGATTTTTAGTCATTATTCGTTAAAATAAGAAGGCAGGACTTTTCCTGAGTGAAAGGATACGATATGAAGAATATGAACTTTTTAGATAAATGGAAAAAAAATCAAGAAGAACCAAGTACATATAAAGCGAGAAAGTCTCACATCCCCTTTCGATTGAACTTTCTATTTTTTATTATCTTCGGTTTGTTCGTCTCGCTGATTGTCCGTCTGGGCTATCTCCAAATTGTGGAGGGAGACAGCTATGTGGAACGAATTGCTCAAGGATCGAATTTAGTTGTCCAATCCGGGGCGCCGCGGGGGGAAATCTATGATGCCAACGGCAAGATTCTGGTAAGTAACAAGTCTAATCTGGCTATTACATATACTAGAGGGAAAAATGTACAGGCTGAGGATCTTCTGGAAATCTCCAATCGAGTCAATGAACTGATTCATGTACCGGCGGACGATCTGACAGAACGGGATAAAAAGGATTACTGGTTGGCGAACAAAGATAATCTTAAGGCTGCACAGGATCGTTTGACAGATGAAGATAAAAAAGACGAAAATGGCAATACAATTACCGACCAAAGCACACTGTATGCATTGACCGTTGATAAAGTAACAGAAGAAGAAATCAATTTTGATGAACAGACACTTCAGGCGGCAACGATTTATAAACGAATGAACTCTGTTTCTGAATTGAATACAACATTTATCAAGAATACAGAGGTTTCAGAAGATGAAGTAGCAGTTATTGGTGAACATACTGCCGAGATTCCAGGTGTCTCAACGGGAATGGATTGGTCACGGGAATATCCGGAAGGCTCTCTTTTACGAAGTATTCTTGGAACGATTTCTACGGAAAAGACTGGTTTACCGGCTGAAGAAGCCGAAGAGTACCTTGCGAAGGGCTATGCACGTAACGACCGGGTCGGAACGAGCTATCTTGAGAAGCAATATGAATCGGTTCTTCAAGGAACGAAATCTAAATCTGAAGTATCCCTTGACAGCAGCGGAAAAGTAACGAGCCAAACCTTGCTTTCAGAGGGAGAAAAAGGGCAAAATTTAAAACTGACAATTGATGCAGAGTTTCAAAAGAAGCTTGAGGAAGTCGTTAAAGCACAATACGAACAGCTAATCGCCAGCGGAAATGCGCCGTACTCTGACGGGGTGTATATCGCGGTGACGAATCCGAAGACCGGAGCAATCTTGGCTCTTGTCGCTTACGATCATGACGTGGCTACAAACGAGCTGACCTCGAATCCTTTGGCAACCATCAATAAAGTTTTTGTACCGGGTTCTGTTGTTAAGGGAGCTACCCTGACGGCCGGCTATGAAAGCGGCGTAATTCAAGGCAATGACGGAATGGATGATGAGCCAATCCAGATTGCCGGAAGTAATGTGAAATCTTCAAACTTTAACCTGTATTCCAAGATTCCAATCACTGCACAACAGGCATTGGAGTATTCATCCAACTCCTACATGATGAAGCTAGTCTTCAAAATGCTGGGAACGGAATATACACCGAATATGATGGTTCCATATACGACGGGAGATTCTCGTGTATTTGAAATTCTGCGGAATGCGTATGCGGAGTATGGGATGGGTGTGACCACAGGTATTGACTTACCTGGTGAATCGACAGGTTTGGTTAATACTGACTTTGATAATCCTGAAGTTGCACCAAATGCCGGAAATTTACTTGATTTATCCTTTGGTCAGTACGATAACTACACGGCTTTACAGCTGGCACAGTATGTTGCAACAGTGGCGAATGACGGTAAAAGAATGCAGGCGCATATCGTTGAAGGAATCTATGAGAACAATTTGGATGGAACCTTAGGAGCGCTGAAGGAAGCTGCACAACCTAAAATATTGAATGAAGTGAATATTTCAAGCGATCAAATGAATTTGATTCAGCAAGGCTTCTATAATGTTGTCTATGGGAATAGTGCTTATACAACTGGGAAATACATGAGCGATTCGTTAATGACTATAGCAGCTAAGACTGGTACGGCGGAAACTACTTACGTAGATGCAAACGGTGTAGCCCATGAAACAGTTAATAGTAACGTAATTGCCTATGGTCCCTATGAGGATCCGGAGATTGCAGTAAGTGTTATCCTGCCAAATCTAAATAACAATAGTGAAAACTTCAAGAATAACCAGTACATGGCAAAAGCGGTAATCAATGCTTATGCGGAAATGTACAAGCAGTAATTTTGTAAAGGAGTTCTCCTTTACAAAATTACTAAAAAGTCTGGTAATTCATAATGAAACATGGTATGATAACTGAGGCTAAGAAATCTCTTAGAATAAAATGAATTGAGATATGGAGGGAAAGAAATGCGCGTAAACATTACTTTAGAATGTACTTCTTGTAAAGAACGTAACTACCTTACAAGCAAAAATAAACGTAACAATCCGGATCGTATGGAAAAGCAAAAATATTGCCCACGTGAAAGAAAAGTTACTTTACACCGTGAAACTAAATAAGAAATTTAACTATAGGCTCAATCCTTTGTGTGGCAAGGGATTGAGCCTTTTTACTTTGTCTAAAATCACAATTAACTACGTTTTTACCTACGTTCAGAAATTCATATACTTAGCATGTCGCTCATTTGCTAGTTGTGACTTTTAAAAATGGAGAAACTGCAAAATAAAAAATCCCTGTTACTCGATTGAGAGTAGTAGGGATTTTATGTTACCAATTCTGCATTACAATTGGACCACTATATGTTGCGACATAGTTACCACTTTGATATTTGGAATTTCTAAATTGTAAAGTACCTGCATACCAACGTTTGAAAGTGTTATTGTATTCTGAATAATATGTGGTACTAGCAAAACTAGGACTCGTACTAGTTATTGTTATAACTTTTGTGTAAACTACACTTCTTGTTTGGCTTGGTGTACTTTGATTTGAAATAACAGATGAAACATTATAAGCACTATCTAACTCAATAAATGAGTCGTCATTGATTGGGATTTTGAGTGTTTCCCCAGTTTCTTTTACTTCGACTTTGTTTGTTTCAGGACTATAGGAATAATGGGAATTATCAGACTCGGCAAAAGAATGTAAAGGCATGATAATAGTACCTAAAAAAAAGAAACCCAACAATATTTTTTTCATAATAGAACTCCTTCCAACTTAATACTACAATTATAATTTTTTTAATTCTATTTATAAAAATAACTCTAATAATAGTTTTTCAATTTAATCGCTACGATTATTTTGAGATAGTTGTAAAAACTGGAAGACATCTGTGTTACTTAAGTAGAATAAGAAATTTTAGCTATATTTGGTTTTTGACAGAATAGATACTGTTTTCGTCTTTATACAAAATAATCAATTACAGCTTTTTTATTTTGTATAAGATGGCTTCTCCATGTTCACTTCAGCGACGTTTATTGTTCAAATAAGTAAAGAAATGGTTGTTCACATTGCCTTTCCCTCTGTTTGATGAATAGTGTATGATATAGGAAAAGGTTGGTGGAGGAAAAATGAAGAAATACATCGATGTACTTTTGTTTTTGTTAAATGCAATCATTTATGGGCTTGTGAGCCCGGTTGTTATAGCTGTTCTTTTGTCGTGTTTTTATCCGCAGCAGGGAACAGGTGGGGCCAATCAACCATTTCCGCTGGATATTTTCCTAATTGTACTAGTGTTCTTTCTCCTTTTCACAGGAGCTTATGGTGCAATCAATGTATACCTTATCAGGCAGTATCCGCAGAAAAAAAGAGAAATAGTTGTGGCATGCGTGCTTCTTATGGTTGGTACTGTAATTCTATTTGTTGCTATGCGTTCTTAAAATTGAAATCCTTTCCTCGTCCTCCATTGAATATGGGGGACGATTTTTTGTGCAAGCATTGTTGTGAAGTAAATTCCTGTTAGGATGAACGATTTTGACAGAAAACGATTCTTTTTGGAAAGGAAAGGAGGGGAGCTGGAATTTGAGGGTAGACTGATTGTGTAAACAATTTAGCTAGGAAGGGAGGAGAATAGTTGGAAAAACAAGCGTCAATATCGATTGTTTTATTGGAGGAGATGAAGAAGGCGAACGATGGCCGCTTGCTGTTATTGGATCTTTTTTTGCTGGAAGAGAGTCAAAACTATCATCAAATGATTGTGCTGAATGGAGATACTCTGTTTATTCGAAATGAGCATGACATCGATATATATAAGAGCAGCTGTGACATAACCATGGAAAAAGGAAAGCAATATCTAGTGTTCACGTCTAGATTATCTGACCAATTTAAGAAAAAGCTTTTTTTTCTTTTCCAGAGTTACCATTCACATTATCAAGTTCTATCAAAAGATACACGTACTTTCCAAGAATTTCCCTATCGAATTGAAAAAGTCATAAGTGTTAAAATCGGTTTTTATTAATATGCTTGAAAAAATTGGCTAAATCGTTAGAATAATTAAAATCTAAAAAGCTATGTTTATTGAGGGCTATACGATTTGGACAAAAAAATGAACGATTTTGCCAAATAGATTGTTTATAAGTGGACGAAAAAGAAATAGAACCACGTTTTTTTGAGGGAATGAGTAATGCCAAGTATTTTTTTTGTAAGATAAAGAGGAGAGGTGAGCAGAATGGAACAATCAATGACAGAAAGAACAGTAAAGAAAGCTGTTGATTACTTAATCGGCACAACAGAAATATCTAAAGTGAATTACTTGAAATGTAAGTTGGGAATGGAAGTCTTTTTTCTTAATTTTACAAAATTGGTTATTATCTACAGTACAGCCTTTTTTCTTGGTTTACCGAAAGAAGTAGTTATTTTTCACAGCTCTTTTATGTTGATTCGTTTTTTTTCTTATGGTGCTCATGCAGTGTCCAGTTTTGCCTGTACAAGTATCAGCTTACTGCTTTTCGTAGGAATCCCTTATGTATTACAAGAAGGCTTGCTTTCATCAGAGTTACTACTGCTAATTAATTTAGTCAATTTTATTTTATTAGCAAAATATGCCCCCGGAAAAACAAAGAAAAATTTTCTGGGAGACAAGGAACATCAACGACTGTTGAAGCGGCGTTCATTAATAGGAAACCTTCTTGTGTTGCTAGTGTTTCTTACAATTTCAGATTTAAGGATATGCAATCTAATTGTTTTAGGAAGTTTTCTTGCAGGGCTGCTGGTTGTTCCGCTGACGAACAATTTATTTTCAATTAAATTCAATAGTAGAAAGGATATGAGAGAATGGGAACGATATTAATGAATTTGTTTGTGGGGATTGGTACATTAAGTATTCAAAATTGTTGTCTGTTTACAAATTATGAACCGGAAATTCCGGAAGAATTGAAATCATAGAAAGAGCGCCATTATTCAAAAAATAGAAAGTGAGCCCTGCTAGGTAGATGGTATGAAGTGAGTGACCATCTGCCTTTTCGCTGTTTTTATAATTGTTTCTTTTTAGTAGATATATGAATAGTCAATGTAAAGTATTTCCGTTATACTGGATATATGAAAGATGAGGTGTTTGGTTATGTGGGATTATCTTACATTGGTTGGTATAGGTCTGCAGCTGGTATCTGCATATATTGGAAACAGTTTGTTTATTGGTAAGCTGAGAATATCTAAGCGAAGGATTTTGGAAATTCTAGCCGCAAGTATAGTGGGGAGTATTTTATTTCAATGGATCGGCGTGTATACAGTTATTTTTTTGTTTCTCGTGAATAGCTACTTCAACTATAAATCACTTAAAAATTGGATTCCAAGTATCGGAATACATTCCTTGGTCATGATTTTTAATGTGTTGGCAGATCATCTTAGTTCATGGGTCTTGAATTCCTTTGAGATTTCTCGTGACTATTCGCTATTATGGGTACTTTTGGTTCATATGCTGATTGCAATAGCAATTTCTTTGGTATTCATCTTTTTAGCGAAGAAAATTTTATCACGTTATCTTCTGAGAAATTTAAATTCGAATGAAGGAAATATTGTATCATTCATTTTCTTCTTCACGTATGGTGTTTACTTAATTTGTATTTTTTTAGGTGTAAGATTAGGAAATACACTTGATTTAATCCAGCTAAACCTCGTTTTTTTCATTTTTTATCTGCTCTTCACTTTGGTTGCCTTTTCTATTTATTCACGCACATTGCGTAAAGAGCTGAGGATAAAGCAAACAAAGGCAGAGTATGAATCCATACAGCAATACACAGAAGGCTTGGAGTCTCAATACAATCAAATCCGTAAATTTCGACATGACTATCAAAATATTCTTTCTTCGTTAGACAGTTATATAGAAGAGGACGATTGGGATGGCCTGCGAAATTACTACCAGAAAAGTATTCGGAAGTCTTCACGTTTTATTACCGTCAATAATTTTCGATTAGATGATTTAAGTAAAATAAAAGTAATGTCTATAAAAAGTTTATTGGTTTCCAAGCTAATCTATGCACAGGAGTTAGAATTGGATGTTTCCTTTGAAGCGAGGGAAGATATTCACAAAATACCGGTAGATCCTTTGCTGTTAATCAGATTGCTGGGAATATTGCTAGACAATGCCATTGAAGAGGTTTCAAGTCTTGGCTATGGCGTAGTAAGAGTCGCAGCTATTTCTCACACAGATGGGCTACAGCTGGTTATTGAGAACACCTGTCGAAAGGATATTGAACCATTATTCAAGCTGCAAAAAAGCGGATATTCTACTAAAGGTGAGAATAGAGGCCTGGGCCTAAGCAATGTTACTGAGCTTGTAAGTGATATGCCTATGCTGATGAGTGAAACAATTATCGAAAATGATACCTTCACTCAAATTATCTATATATCAGAAGAAAAATAAGGAGAAAAAATAATGTTATCTATTATTATTTGTGAGGATGATAGTAAGCAGCTTCAGCGAATGGAGCAAGTAATCAATAATTATATTATGATAGAGGAACTGGATGCAGAGCTTGTTTTAGCAACAAAAGATCCAGATGAAGTGCTGACGTATGTGAATGCTTCCCAAGGTCAGACAAGGCTGTATCTTTTAGATGTTGACTTGAAGCATGAACTGTCCGGCTTAACGCTGGCAGCGGAAATAAGAAAAGTCGATGATATTGGCAAAATTGTATTTGTCACAACACATGGCGAATTATCATATTTAACGTTTACCTACAAGGTAGAGGCGATGGATTACATCATAAAGAGCCAGCCGGAAGAAGTTGAACGGCGTGTCAGAGAGTGTATTGATTTGGCCATCAGCAGGTATTTGATGGATGGTGATGGAAAAAACAGTAAGTTTAAAGTAAAGCTTGGAGATACGATTCGATCAATTCCATATGAAGAAATCATGTTTTTTGAATCAGGCATTTCTCCACATAAAGTAGTTCTGCATACGCAGAGCAGACAGCTTGAGTTTTACGGGTCCATTCGTGAGCTTGAGGACAAGGATGAGTGTCTCTACCGCTGTCATAAATCGTTTGTCGTAAATGTGAACAACATCAAACAAATCAATAAGGTAGAGCGCATCATTGAGATGGTGAATGGCGAAGAGGTACTCCTATCTATTCGAGCCATGCGTAAACTGAAGAAAATAGATTAGATAAGAATGGCTGAGCGCTACTGTCGCTCAGTTTTTTTGTGGAGTAAATGAGGGCAATAGCTAGAGGATTCTGTTGATAGTGTGGAAAATCCGGTAGGGAGAGCGGCTTGGAATGAAGCTTTTTGAAATAGCCGATTCGGGACAATTCGTATAATACAATGACGATTATGAAGTCAAAACTGTTCAATAGCATTTTTATTGGACGTTTCTGACAAGCAAGGTTGTTTTTCTGCGCAAAGCATAGATTATGGAGAAATCTCTCTATAATAAATGGTGTAAGGTAGATAAAACAATCTACACAAAAAATAAAAAGTATTCTATTGGAAAAGAAAGACGGTACTTGGCCGCAGCACGAATAAGAAGAAGGCGGATTTTCAAGCAGATAAATCACTTAATAAGGAGGGAAGTATATTTATGAATAGCTGCACACTATTCAGTATCTGCCAAGTTTGAATCTATCATGTCATTTACTAATGCTGTGGATACCATCTTAAGCTGAGGATATAGACTACTAAAATTGGAGGAAATTATTATGAAAAAAATCGTTATTGCAAGTTTTATTACTTTGGTAAGTGTAACAAGTTTGATGGCACCTGTTGCCCAGGCTGCTGAACCAACATTATATGCGGAAAAAGGCTTTGGTGAAAATGTAGACAATCTTACAGCAGTTGTTGAAACAAAGGATTCCCCATTACAACGTCTAACTTCTAGTGGTGTTGATGGTGGCTGGTGGCGTCGTGGGAAAAACGGCAGCTCAAATATTTCTGAATACCAGCACTATTCTAAACAAGGTCATGCATCATGTGAAAATGGAAATGGCACATTCAAATCCGGCGGGTGGAAATCAGCATATACTTGGAGTAAAGCAAGTGTTGGTTGGACGGTACTAGGTGGAAACAGAGCTTACTATAATCATAGATAAGAATTGTGAAAGTGGGATAGAGACAATTATCTGAGGAAATAAATTAAAAAATAAGCAGTGAAAGAGCAATGGGTACCACTAAATAATTGCTCTTTCTTCTGTTTTAAAACATAGTACGTGAAGTTGACGTATCAGAAGCCCCACATTAATGGATAACTACATAAAAAATCACAAAGGCACGGAGGAACCGAGGATGAAAAAGACACTTTATATAGGGATGATTGCTCAAATTGTTTTGACTGCATTCATATTCCTTTCGATTATGAACCAGTTGCAGCTAAACACTATCTTATACAGGAATCAATCAAAGATTACCATTTTAGAAGCCGAACGGGAAAGTAATCTTGTATTGGAGGAACAGGCGCAGCTTGTATTAGATGCTGCTGAAAAATATAAAGTAATGGTCAATAAATACATCTTCACTGATGATAATGATTTATCCATCTATACAACAGACGTGACATTGAAAGATCGTATCCGCTTCCGTGAATCGACAGAAGACCAGCAAGCAGAGTATCTGTCACAAAAGGATTTTGTTTGGAATGATGCAGGGCTGACGATGAAAATTATCTCGATGGATGCGTTCGCCAGAACAGGGATTTCAGGTGTATATTACATTTCCGCTGCTAGCAGCAATGATCGAGAGCAATTTCTTGAGGAGCTTCGAACCCATATTGGCGAGGTAGAGTATTCTGCATCGAATGACTACTACTATCGAGTATTTTCAGACATTTTGGGTAATTATCTAGTGCTTATTGTCTGGGTGATTCTTTTCCTTATCAATCTGTCTGTTCTAATTCAATACCTAATGAGAAGCAGTACAAAATTGGCTGTTCTCAAGTCATTTGGATGGAAAAATAGAGAGGTATTAGGCTCGTTTATTGCTCCATTGTTAAAGATTGGTAGTTTGCTGATTGGAGTTATTTTTACTTTGACCTACGGGTACTACTACCTGAAGGATGGCGGATTTATTTCTGCCGTACCATATTTCACCGTATTAGTGAGTGCCTTCATGCTGCTTATCTTCATGTATATAATCGTCCACTGGGGCTTCCTACACTCAAAAGCCTGCAGGCAAGTGAATAGTATCAAGGGTCAAAATTTTTCCAACCTAGGAATCATTTTCAATTTATTTTCAAGAATCTGTGTGTCACTTGCTATCATTCTCATTGGTTTAAATGTGATTGAGCTGAAAAAAACGATTGAGGACTATCAGAAGCAGGACGCTTACTGGGAGAAAACCCGAAGTGTTTATGCAGTAGAGCTGCGATACATTACAAATAATATGGAAAAATATCGCCCCTACGAGAAAAATTTAAAAGCGTTCTTTGAGAAGGCGGAAGCAGAGCAAGGATTATTTTTGGTGGATGCTTCCAATTATGAGCGGCTGTCGAATAATGAGTTTATTTATAGAGCAAACACGTCGGATCCAGTTGAGGAAATTGCTTCTCCAAATGGCCGTAGTATGACGATTAATGCCAATTACTTAACGCATAACCCCATTTATAAATCAGACCACACACTGGTCAGTACAGAAGACTTTGTTTATGAACAGGATACGCGAAATCTTTTGGTACCGGAAAAATTTCGAGAATACGAAGAAGCAATTCGCATGTATCATACAGAGGGCTTTGAATTTCAAAAGTATATCTTCAATGAATTGCCTGAAGAAACAGAAGAAGTTGTACCGTTAAAAATCAATATTGTCTATGTAAAGGACACGCAAAAGTATTTTACATATAATCCCCAGATTGACAGCAAGGATTTCACAATTATTGATCCAATTACAATTGTAGATACCGGAAATATAGATGCAACCTTCTACGCGTCTTGGCTGACAAGCCAAGCTTTTGTAAAATCAGAGGCGACTGATGGCTACAGCTTCATCTTGCCATCGGTGATAGCAACGAACACCTTGCCGAATATTCAAAATACCATTGCGATTTACAATTTCAGAGCAGAGGAGATTAACCAGAAAAAATACTTATTGCAGACATTACTGGTTATGTTAGGTGTATTGATTATTGTCTTAATTGGAAACATCTATTTTTCAAATCATTTAATTATCGAAAAAAATAAATATGGCATGTACATCAAAAAGATTTCAGGTTACCGTTATCTTGAACTGATTGCACCGTTGCTTGCGATCCAACTGATATTGAACGGTCTGTTGACTGTTGTCGTGCTGCTAACAAATTATTCTGAAACAACAGTTGTGCTGATTGGAATATGGCTGTTCTTCGATTTATTGATTACGACAGTCAGTCTCATTCATACGAGGAAGCTAATTACCATTTTCGAATTATCTAAAAAGGGGGAACAGGTATGATAGAAGTGAATCAGGTAGTAAAAGTTCAAGGGAAACGAAAAATACTGGATCAAGTATCTTTTCAAATAGAAGAAGGCGCATTTCTTGGGATATTTGGAGAGAGTGGGACCGGGAAAACAACGTTGCTAAATATACTTGGCTTGTTGGAGAAGCCATCGGCAGGGGCAATAACATTTGATGGAATTAAGAATCCGACGAATCGTGAAGTAGAAAAATTACAAAGAGAAAAAATAGGCTATGTGTTTCAAAACTTCGGGTTATTAGCAAATGAAAGTGTCAGAAATAACTTAGTGATTGGCTTGAAACGATTTCGTTACACCAAGCAAAAAAGAGAGCAGTTAATGCTGGAAAGTTTGGAACAAGTTGGGTTGTCTAATATTTTGGATAAGAAAATATTTGAGCTCAGTGGTGGTGAACAACAGCGGGTCGCTCTGGCAAGAGTCATTTTGAAGAAACCCAAGTATGTGTTTGCTGATGAGCCAACCGGAAATTTGGACGAAAAAAATTCTGAACGAGTGTTTCAAATTCTAAGAAATTTTCAGACTGAACACAATGCCACCGTTGTTTTTGTGACACATAATCAGGAGTTGATTAAAAAAACTGAAAAAATTCTTCAGTTGCCTATGTAAAGCTAGTTTAAATCGATTAAAGCCGCGAGTAAGTCATTCGCGGTTTTTTGTTTGACTCTAAATCAGAGAGAGTCAATGCTTAATGACGCAGAAGGTGATAAAAGACGCAGCTAGCTTTAGTCTGTATTTAATGAAATAAATTTGATAGATGATACTGTTTTTTTACCGATATGTTAAGAATGATTTGTTTTTCATACGTTTAAAAAAGAAGTCCTTTGTGCTATGATTTTTGTACAAATGTACAGGGAGTGATCGTTTTGTATAAGAAAAAAATGGTAGTATTAGGGTTAATTACAGCTGGCTTATTAGGCGGGGCTAGTGAATCATTGGCAAGAGATGAGAGAAATCCGATTAATCATGAGGAATATCACCCAACTGACTATATTTTAGCGCCTTCCTCAGTAATTCGTGAAGCAATTTTTTCGAGCATTGAAGGAGAGCTGTATTCACAAAGAAGGGATGACGTATTAGCTGAACTGGTTTCACAATATACTGCACATTCAACTATTTCTAAAGAATATGGAGCGTATGCTGAGCATTTTGGTTGGGAGGATGTAAGAGAAACTAGAAGCTTTGAGGGAGTCAACTATCTGACTAATTTGAAAGAAATCAGTCATGAGGGCGGAGCCATCTATGATTTACGTCCAATTAGTGATCTGGTTGAATTAACAGCTATTGAAATCGATTTGCAAGCCGGTGTTAGCAATTTGAACGCATTAAGTCGATTGACGAATCTCACGACGCTCCATTTTTCTACTCGTGCAGATAGATATTATGAAGATGTAACGAATGGAAATCTAGCTTTAACGGATATTTCTGCGTTGGATAACATGGATCAACTTGAAGAAATTGATATTAATTCAAGGGGAGAGTTACAGCCAATCGTATTAAGAAGAGGAACAACTTCCTATGAGCTGTTTGATCCAATTATTGTGTCGAAGCAATTCGAAGGGGCAACAATCGAATACTCTTCTTATGATTCAGATTTTAGCGTTCAGGACGGTACACTAATTTGGAACAATATCACTGAAGGAGTAGAAGTGATTGACGAAGATGGGGAAAGCTACTTTGAAGAAGCGCGGACCGAAGAAGTGACATTCAAATGGCTTATCAAGGCTAAGCCGGATGCAAGAGGCTGGTACAGATTCATTTATGAAGGAGACGCAACGATTCCGATTGTATGGAAATAATTATTCAAGCCAAGTATACAAGAGAGTGACGGTTCCACTTTGATTTTCTCATAAGTTAACTGCAGAAGCTTGATTCAGTTCTTTCGAGATATTTTTTCGAAAGCAAATCAGGCTCCTGCAGTTTTTTTGTAGCTAATTATTCGTTTAAGGATGAAAAATCGTCATTTCTTCAAGCGATTCTACTTGTGGCAGCTTAGGTTAGGCTCGTGTTTTCTACTATACGGCCATCCATGTAGGCTCTAATGTATTGCCATCCGGGTCTTGTACTTCAAGACCATACATCTGCTCTTCCGGTATCCCCATGTCTATATGAAAATAATCGCCGCCGTTTAATTTAGCTATTTCCGCAAATTTTTTCACAGCATCCGCACTTTCCATGCTGAAGGCGGTCAATACACTGCTGGTTGTTTTTGTATCTGCAATTTTTTTGTCCTTGATAAACTGTTTGTAAAAGTCATGATCGAGGAGCATAATCCAAAAATTATCATCCCAGACCATGGAGCTGGTTTGTTCATTGGAAAAATCTTTATTCTGAACAAATCCTAGTGCTTGATAGAATTCTGTTGAACGTTGCACATCTGTTACTGGAAAATTAACGAAAACCATTGTAGCCATGGAAATCCCTCCAATTTTTAGTTGATTACTTACGGCACAAGAATCTCACGTACGGGTAGCTTTGTCAAAGACGATGCTTAAAAAAGTTGAACAAAAGAAGGCGTTACCATCTCTATAAAATTTATTTTGGAGCAACCTCTTCTTGAAGGGATTTTACACGCCAAATTAGTCGTGATACACTTATTGGATACTATGAAGGAGTGTTGGAAATGAATCAAAGTATTTGGTGGGTTGTTGCCTTAATTCTGTTTGTTTTGCTATTGATGTGGGCAATTGATGTTTATTCGAATTATAAGCTGAAGCAGCGCATTCATTTTGAATGGGGGAAACGTCCGGCATGGACACGGTTAGATAAAGAGGAGAGCCTGAAACAGGCATGGAAATATGCACAGAGCTATCAAAGCTTTGATAGCGAGATTGACGATATTTCTTGGTATGACTTAGATATGATGGATGTATTCGAATCAGTCAATGCCACCTACTCCAGTGTTGGTTCAGAAGCGCTTTATCAACAGATGAGAAATTTTGATTTTAACCAAAAATCGGCAGAGCAATTGGAAGAACTGCTCAGCTTTTACCAAGAAAATCCGAAGCTGCGTGAAGAAATACAATTTCGCTTTGCTCAGCTGGGAAAAAAAGACAATAACTTTGTAAAGCACTATCTATCCACGACAAAGGGAAAAGAGTTGTCTGGCTTCTATTTACATGTTTTGCTGGGGCTGCTTCCGATTATCGGCTTGCTGCTGCTTGCATTAGGTCAGACGTTTGGTGCTATTCTGACTCTGGGGAGTATTTGTTTTAATGTTATCTACTATTTAAGAAAAAAAGAATTATTAGAAACAGAGCTGAACAGCATGCGCTATTTTGTTCAGACACTGGGTGTTGCCAAAGCGGTCAGCAAGGTTGAAACACCTGTTCAATCAGCGTTACAGAAACAGCTGGCACCGCTAAAAAATATTTTGAAGTTTGGTGCTTCCTTTCGAGTAAAATCGAATTCAGAGGCTGAGTTGATGTTCGATTACGTGAATATGGCATTGATGGTTCCGTTCATTTCTTATAATTTTGTTTTGAAGCGATTGTCGGAGCATCATGAGCAGGCGGTGGCACTTTGGGATATCTTAGGTAAACTGGAAGCTGCCTATGCTATTTTGAATTTTCGAACCTATATGCCTCAAACGACAATTCCTGTGTTTGAAGCTGGTGGTGTTACTGCAGCGGGAAGTTATCATCCTTTGTTGAGTGAAGATGCGGTAGTAAATCCAATTGATTGGCAAAGAAACACCCTTGTTACGGGATCGAATGCTTCCGGAAAATCAACCTATGTAAAAAGTATCGCCATCAATTGCATATTGGCTCAGACGATCCATACTGTCGCAGCTGAAAGTTTTGTGATGGAAAGAGGACATGTACTGACTTCTATGGCAGTGGAGGATGATATTTTTGAAGGCGACAGTTATTTTGTTGCAGAAATCAAGTCCATCAAACGAGTCATGGATCAGGTCAAGCGAGAAACACGCTGCTATTGCTTTATCGACGAGATTCTTAAAGGAACAAATACGATTGAACGAATCTCTGCTTCTGCCAGTATCGTCAATTGGATGAAGGCCTACGATTCGTTAGCTTTTGTCGCAACGCATGATATTGAGCTGACAGAAATCTTGAAGAAAACCTGTGAAAATGTTCATTTTGAAGAGCGTGTAGAAGAAAACGGTATTTTGTTTGACTATAAATTGAAAGCTGGGAAGGCACGAACACGTAATGCCTTGCAATTACTAAAAATCATGGATTATCCTGAAGAGGTAGTAGCTGCTGCTAAGCAGGAAGCGGCCTTTTTCGATGAACACCGCAGTTGGAATGTGATTGAGTAAAAGCAACGAAGCCATTCACTAAGGTTATGGATTGTACCTTTCATTTTTGTCACAGGTCTTATAATTTTGTTCCTGTATTTCTGCCCCTTTCTCCAAGTATAATCAGATGGAGAAGGGAAGGATTTTAATGAATATAGAAGCAAAAACTGGAAAAAGAGGCTTGACGACCTTTGATTTGAAAGTATTGGGCATTGTTTTTATGTTTATCGACCATATCTATGAGATGTTTTCAATTATGGGAGCGCCTGAATGGTTGGATTGGTTTGGCCGACCGGTAGCAACACTATTCTTTTTCATCAGTGTGGAAGGCTTTACCCACACTCGAAATAAGGAGCAGTATTTGAAAAGGCTGTGGCTTGGATTTCTTATAATGAATATCGGCAATTATTTGGTTCAGTATTTCTTTTCAGTAGGAAATCTAGGGTTAGTGAATAACATTTTTTCAGATTTATTTGTGGCGGTTTTGTCGATGTATGGTATTGAACTGATTACGGAAGGCTACAAAACGAAGAAATATGGAACCCTGTTCAAAGGAATTCTATGTATTCTAAGCCCCTTGCTGCTTTCAGCGATTATCCTGCTTGCGATGACAAACGGCTCCATGTCGATTCTGATGATTGGCTATGTTTTACCATCAACTATTTTATCAGAGAATTCCATCATGGTTTATTTGGCTACCTTGCTTTATCTGTTTAGGAAGAACAGAGTGCTACAGTGCATAGCAATTGCTGTTGTGGGGGCATTGTACGCAGGAGTCAATGTCACAGCGCTGTTTACGACCAATACGCAGTGGATGATGGTTCTGGCGATTATTCCGATTGCTTTGTATAACGGTCAAAAGGGAAAAGGGATGAAGCAATTTTTCTATATCTTCTATCCTGCTCATATCTGGATTTTATACATCATTGCGTCTCTGATTTACACGCATTTTTATTGAGAGTCAAGATAAGAGCGCACTGTGTCAATCCTAAAGGACAGCCTTATTGGTTGTTTTTAGGATTGATTTTTTTATAGAAATAACCGGCAAAGGAATCTGTTGCTTGAGCTGGGTTGCTCAGCTTTTTTATTTGTCCTGAGGCAAATCAATGCTAGAATGAAGGTTGTATTGAGAAAAGGAGAAGAGTTATGAAGCTGAGTATTCGACATCGCTATATAAAGAAAATTCCGGTATTGGAAGTTACGCCGGAAGACACAAAAAATCAGGCGTTACCGTTGATTATTTATTATCATGGCTGGCAGTCCGCCAAAGAGCTGTCCTTGACACAGGCAAGAAAGCTAGCCTCCAAAGGTTTTCGAGTGATTTTACCTGATGCGATGAATCATGGTGAACGTAAAACGGGAGCTATTTCAACGATTCCATCTATTACTTTTTGGTCAAGTATTCAATATAATCTTATTGAATTCTCCGTGTTGGTTCGATTTTTTGATCGCTTAGAGCTGATTAAGGATGGCAAAGTTGGGGTTGGTGGCGTCTCAATGGGAGGAATCACGACTAGCGGAATACTGACTCAACATCCTGAGGTTCAGGTGGCAGTTTGTCTGATGGGAACCCCCTATCCGGTAAGATATATTCAGCGAGTAATGAAAAAGGCAGCAGAGATGTCCGTCTTTGTTCCAAAGGATTTGCCCTTGCTGCTGAGCTGGGTAGAAAAGTATGATTTATCTCAAGTACCTGAGAAGCTCGACAATCGGCCGGTTTTATTCTGGCATGGTACAGAAGATGAGAAAATTCCCTATGAAGATATGGCTGATTTTGAACAGCTAATTGCCAACAAAGAATACAGTAAAAATGTTCAATTTCTGACAGGTACGGGTGAGGGACATCTGGTTCAAGGAGAGCTGATGGATCAGGTTACAGAATTTTTCACTCAAAAATTGATGAATCCTTGAGATTGATGGACAAATGTATCTTTCAAGCGGTCGGACCTCTGCAAATAGAAGCATAGGGGTTCGATTTCTTTTAGAGAATCGACAGGGAACAGAGCCCATTTCAGTGACCACTGATTTTATTTTGATGTATCGACTATTTATATCGGCAACTTAGAAACTTGGAAGTGAAAACTCTTTGTAAACAGTATGCTTTTACTGGATTTATATAGTTATAATAAAAAGAATTATGGTATACTGTTTAGGAGTGAAAATCAGGAATTATGGAAAAATTATAGAAGGAGGATGTTTCTACATGACACAAAAAGAAACATTTTATATTACAACACCTATATACTATCCAAGTGGGAAATTACATATTGGAAATTCGTATACAACAATCGCCTGTGATGCGTTGGCGCGCTATAAGCGATTGATGGGCTTTGACGTCTTTTATTTGACTGGCGTGGATGAGCACGGACAAAAAATTGAACATAAGGCGAAGGAACTAGATGTAACGCCTAAAGAGTATGTAGATAAAATGGCGGCAGATGTTCAGAAGCTTTGGAAAACACTGGATATCAGCTATGATAAGTTTATTCGTACAACAGACGACTACCATGTGAAAGCAGTGCAAATGATATTTGATCGTCTGCTGGAACAAGGAGATATCTATCTAGGGGAATACGAAGGATGGTACTCTGTTTCCGATGAGGAGTATTTCACGGAAACACAGCTTGCTGAGGTTTACCGAAATGAAGAAGGTAAAGTGACTGGCGGAAAAGCTCCAAGTGGTCACGAAGTCGAGTTAGTGAAAGAAGAGTCATACTTCTTCCGTATGAGTAAATATGCGGATCGTTTACTTGAATATTACAACGAGCATCCTGAATTTATTCAGCCTGAGTCTCGTAAAAATGAGATGATTAACAACTTCATCAAGCCTGGCTTGGAGGATTTAGCTGTTTCTCGGACAACCTTCTCATGGGGTGTCCCATTGACAAAAGATCCGAAGCATGTCGTTTATGTATGGATTGACGCGCTATCTAACTATATTACAGCATTAGGGTACGGTTCCGAAGATGACAGCCTGTTCCAAAAATATTGGCCGGCAGATGTTCATATGGTTGGGAAAGAAATTGTTCGCTTCCATACGATTTATTGGCCGATTATGTTGATGGCATTAGACTTGCCGTTGCCGAAGAAGATTTTCGGTCATGGTTGGTTATTGATGAAGGACGGAAAAATGTCTAAATCTAAAGGAAATGTCGTTTATCCTGAAATGCTTGTTGAGCGTTATGGCTTGGATGCGCTGCGCTATTATTTATTGCGCTCCATTCCGTTTGGCAGTGACGGAGTATTCACACCGGAAGACTTTGTTTCTCGTCTGAACTATGACTTGGCAAATGACTTAGGGAACTTGCTAAATCGTACCATTGCTATGATTAATAAGTATTGTGATGGTCATGTTCCTGAGTACAAGTCAAAGGTAACACCATTTGACAGCGAGCTGTCAACAACTGCCGCAAACGTTATTGGAAAATACCATGAAGCAATGGAGAAAATGGAGTTCAACACAGCAATTGCAGAAGTTTGGACATTAGTCTCCCGTGCAAATAAATATATTGACGAAACACAGCCTTGGATTTTAGCGAAGGATGAAGAGAAGAAAACGGAGCTGGACAGTGTGATGGTTCACTTGGCTGAATCTCTGCGAATTGTTGCAATCTTACTGCAGCCGGTAATGCCTGAAACGCCAAAACGCATCTTTGAGCAGCTGGGACTTGATCCGGAGAAGATGAACATGGGAGCGATTCACTTTGGTGAATTCCCGGTAGGTGTGAAGGTAACAAGTCAAGGAACACCAATCTTCCCTCGTTTGGACATCGAGACAGAAGTTGCCTATATCCAACGCAAGATGGCGCAAGGGGCCAAAAAAGATGCAGAAGAAATCAAGTGGGACCCGGAAGAGACTGAGTTGCATTCTGTAAAAGAAAAGCAGATTAAATATGAAGACTTTGACAAGGTTGAGATTAAGGTAGCTGAGGTTATTGACTGTAAGAAAGTTAAAGGTGCAGATAAACTCCTACAATTCCGTCTGGATGCAGGAGATGAGCAGCATCGTCAAATTTTATCGGGGATAGCTGAATTTTACCCAGATCCTAGTGCACTGATTGGCACAAAAGTAACAATTGTTGCGAATCTTAAACCAAGAAAAATGCGCGGGCAAATCAGTCAGGGAATGATTCTTTCTGCTGAAGATAAAGAAGGCAGACTGCAAATCATCGAAGCACCAAAAGATATGCCAAATGGTTCAATTATTGCCTAAAAATTACAGGAGAGAGACAAGAAATTATTGTCTCTCTTCTTTTTGCAGAAGAGGAGGAGTAGATAGATGAAAGAGTGTCTTTTTTGCGACATAACTGATTTCATTCTTGAAAATGAGCTGGCAGGGGCTTTTTTTGACAAGTATCCTGTCAATGAAGGACATTTATTAGTGATTCCAAAAGTACATCGGCAAGATTTTTTTGAATTGTCATCAGAGGAAAAGAAGGCAATTGATGCGCTTTTGATAGCTGGAAAAGCTTATTTAGAGGAGCATTACAGGCCTGCTGGTTTCAATATTGGTTGTAATTGCGGGCTTGCGGCTGGTCAAAGTGTGATGCACTGCCATATTCATTTAATTCCACGGTATGAAGGAGATATGACTGAACCAAAAGGTGGCGTTCGTGGTGTCATTCCTGAAAAGCAAAGCTATTGAATGAGGAATAGAAGAAGCTATGCAGTAGATGAAAATCTGCTGCATAGCTTCTTTAGTTACATATCTTCAAAAATCATTTTATAGTTGATAACAAGTCGGCTGTTATACTTTTCTCTACTGGCAATCGTCAGTTCATGACAACCAGAGATATCAATTAGACAGCTATTCGTATATTTTTTCAAAAGAATCCCCTGAAGAGAAGAGTGAAGCAGTTCAGAGTAAAAGGAGAGCGTCTGCCCTTCAGAAAATCGTTGGTTGACAGATGTTTCTTGGTATAGGGAAAAAGATGTTTTCCCCGGATTATTTTTTACAAAAGGCTTCATTGTTTTGCTTCCTCCTCTTTTTTTAAAGTGATGATTTGCTGAATCTTAGTTGTATTCGTCGAAAACTCCGTTTGCATCGCTGCAAATTGTTGACAGTAGCTGCAGTCTTCAACTGTCCCAGTCTCATGTGTCAGCTGCTCACGATGAAATAAAATCAAATCAGAGCATTGACGGGCCAGAAGAATCTGTCTGGAGCGAACATGATGTAATGCTTCTTTCCCTAGATTTGTAAACGACATGTTATCCCTCCTTTAGTGATTCAAAAGAGTATCTGATGCTTCGTCTATCGGTTGTTAAAACAGCAATAAGGCACATGATAAAGCAATCTTTTTGATATCCTTCTTTCTTATTATACGACGATATAGAGAGTAGTCAGAGAGAATCTTAATAAAATCTTAATCTTTTGCTACTCCTGTTTAGAGCTTTAAATGGTTGCAACAACGCGTTTTGCTGCGAAAAAAGTATTTCTTAAAACTGAATTTAGATTTCACATTTTTAGCAGTGACAAACGAAGGGCTTATAAGTGTTTTCCTGTTTGCTTATTCTAAGACAACTGATTACTGGAACAGATTGATTCTCACAATAAAATAATGTAAGCGGTTGAAAAGGTGTTGACATCTTATTTTTTTGCGCTTATAATCAAATCACGTTAACCGGTTAATATAAATAGATTAGGAGGATTTAAAATGAAAAAGATCATTGATTTATTGGATCGAAAGTTTGTCCCGATTGCGTCAAAAATTGGTTCTCAAAGGCATTTAGTTGCTGTTCGAGATGGGTTTGTTGTAATCATGCCGCTGATGATTGTTGGCTCGCTTGCTGTACTTATCAATAATTTACCAATCGATGCTTATCAAAACTTGATGAATTCGATTTTTGATGGAGATGGTTGGAAAAACTTTGCCAGCTATATTTCACAAGGGGCCTTCAATGTGATGTCATTGATTGTTGTCTATACAGTTTCTTCCGCTTTAGCTAAGTCTTACAGTAAAGACGGTGTAACTGCAGGTGCCATCTCATTAGCTTCACTTGTTACAATCATGGCTTCATTCTCAACGGAAGATGGCGCGACATCAGGTTTGCCATTTGCTTGGATGGGGGCACAAGGATTGTTTATTGCAATTTTTGTTGCATTGATTGCTACAGAGATTTTCGTAAGATTATCAAGTAATAAAAAGCTAGTTATCACAATGCCTGAGGGTGTACCACCGGCTGTAGCTAAATCATTCTCATCATTGATGCCAGGTATGCTGACAATCATCTTCTTTGCACTTATTCGTGTGTTATTCAATGTTGCAGGTGTAGAAAGCATTCATCAATCCTTTTATGACTTACTGCAAGCGCCAATTGTAAAGATGGCGAATACATTGCCAACTGCATTACTAATCGTATTTTTAAATCATTTGTTCTGGTTCTTCGGATTGAATGGTGGTAGTATTCTTGAGCCAATTATGCAAAGTGTTTACTTACCTGCTATCGATCAAAATATTGCGGCGTTGGAAAAAGGGCTGGATATTCCAAATATCGTGACGAAACCATTCTTTGATTCATTTGTTTACTTAGGTGGAACAGGTGCTACTTTAGCGTTAGTAGTCAGTGTTTTGTTGTTCACTCGAAAAAATAAACCGTATAAGGTTGTTTCTGAACTGTCTTTAGCACCGAGCTTATTCAATATCAACGAGCCTGTGATGTTTGGTTTCCCAATCGTATTGAATCCGTTGCTATTCATTCCATTCTTATTGGTTCCAATGATATTGACAGTAATCTCTTATGTTGCAATCAGCACTGGGCTTGTGCCAAAAACAATCGTACTGGTTCCATGGACGACGCCACCTGTTATCGGAGGTTTCCTAGCAACAGGTTCATGGCGCGGCGGTGCATTGGCACTTGTTAACTTTGTTATTGCGGTCGTTCTCTATATGCCGTTTCTAAAAGCAGCTGAAAAACAATTTTTACAATCAAGTGAGGGGGAACAGTAAATGACTAGAGGGCTTGGCTTTTCTATCTATCCTGAAAAGACTCGCGCAGAGGAGGACATGGCGTATATTCGATTGGCCGCAGCGTATGGCTTTAAAAGAATGTTCACCTGCTTTCTTTCCGTAGAGCTTACAAAAAATGAACTTATAGAAAAATACAAGCCATTGATAGGTCTGGCAAAAACATTGGGTATCGACACCTACCTTGATGTATACCCGTCGTTCTTCACTAATATGGGCATAGCTCTAGATGATTTGTCATTCTTTAACGAACTGGGGGCGGCGGGTTTTCGTTTGGATCGCAGCTTTTCCGGTTCAGAGGAAAGCTTAATGACCTACAATCCGGAAGGGCTGATTATTGAGGTAAACATAAGTAACGATACAAGCTATGTAGAGAATATTTTGGATTTTCAACCGAACAAAGATTGCTTGGTTGGTTGTCATAATTTTTATCCGCAACGTTATTCTGGCTTAAAGGAAGAGTATTTTATTCAGGCAACTAAACGCTATAAAGACCTAGGCCTGCATACTGCCGCCTTTGTCAGTAGTCAAACGGGTAATATCGGACCTTGGGATGTGTCAGAAGGGCAGCCAACATTAGAAAGGGATCGTCATTTGCCGATTGATCTTCAGGCGCGGGCCATGTGGGCGTGTGCAGATATTGATGACATCATCATCGGCAATGCTTATGCGACAGAAACAGAGCTGAAGCAGCTTTCAGAAATCCAGCCTTATGTAGTCAATTTTTCAATCAACCAAGTAGACACGCTATCCGAAATAGAAGCAAAAATTTGTTTTGATGAGCTGCATTTTCAACGAGGAGATATTTCCAGCTATATGGTGCGGTCGACGGCTTCCAGATCCAAGTACAAAGGACATATAATCGAGGCAAGACCGGCAGATAAAACAATCAGAGTTGGAGATGTATTGGTTGCCAATGAAAGCTATGGCATTTATGCGGGTGAGCTGCAGATTGCGTTAGAAGAAAGAGAAAATGATGGTGTTTGGAATGTTGTTGGATCGATTCCGAAAGAAGAACACTTTATGTTGCCATACATCACACCATGGAAAAAATTCATTTTTAGAAAAGAAGGGATCTTGTGAGAACACCGGCATTGCTCGTAGATAAACAAGTGGCTTTGAAGAATATTCAAGTCATGCAGGAAAAAGTTGATCAGAAAAATCACATCTTGCTAAGACCTCATATCAAAACCCATAAGACACCTGAATTTGCCATCAAGCAAAACCAGCTAGGCAAGTCCGGCATCACCTGTGCGAAATTAAGTGAGGCAGAGGTGATGATTCAACATGGGGTTCGAGATATCTTTCTAGCATATCCACTTGTTGATAGAGAGAAAATCCGTCACTCACTGCGACTCGCTGAACAGATTGATCGTTGGATTTATAGTATCGACACCTATGAGGGCGCACAGTTATTATCGGAGGAAGCCGTGGAGGCTGGCCGATTGGCAGAAGTCAGAGTTGAAATAGATACTGGTTTATTTCGCTCTGGATTAGCACTGGAGGAAGCGGTCGACGCGATAGATAGGTTCAATAAGCTTCCAGGTTTGCAAATCACAGGGATATATACCTACCGAGGTTCAAAGGCACGTACTGGAGAAGTAGTCAAAGATACTTTTCATGCTGGTGTTGAAGAGGCAGGGCTGATGGTCGATTTAGCTGAAAAGCTAAGAGAACAGGGACTGCCAATCAAGGATATCAGTGTAGGCTCTACACCAACCTTGGAAGGTGTATTAGCTGTAGAAGGAATCACAGAAGTCCGACCAGGAACCTATATTTTTAATGATGCGATGCAGGTCGCTTATGGCGTTTGTTCCATAGAAGAATGTGCCGCAGCTGTTCTAGTGACGATTGTAAGTATTCATGGAGATCGTGCAGTAGTTGATGGCGGAAGCAAAAGCTTTGCGACCGATGTTCAGCCAACAGGAGGTATCGTTCCAATCAATGGCTTTGGTATCGTCAAAGGACATCCGGCAATCGTTTTTGAACGAATGAACGAAGAGCATGGCGTGCTTCAATTAAATGGTGAGTCGCTTGCCATTGGTGAGACGTTGGAAATTATCCCTAATCATATTTGCAGTACAGTCAATTTATATGACTATTACTATTTTCGAGATGGAGAGCAAGTAGCAGTCAGCGCTCGAGGAAAAACGCAATAAAAAGCAGGAGGACAATCATGGGAATCATTGAAGAAAAACTGAAAAAAATGGGGATCGAACTGGAAACAGTGCCGACACCTGTAGCAGAATATGTACCATCAAAACGAGTTGGAAACCTTGTTTACACTTCAGGGTGCGATTGTAGAAAAAATGGGCAGCTGATACTTAAAGGCAAGCTAGGTAAAGAGCTAGATGTCGCACAAGGAAAAGAAGCGGCAAAACAAGTTGTTGTCAACATTCTGGCAGTCCTACAAAAAGAACTGGGTAGCTTGGACGAGGTCAAGCAGGTTGTAAAAATGCTGGCATTTGTTAACTCAACAGACGAGTTTGTTGAACAGCCTTACGTGATTAATGGTGCTTCAGAATTTTTAGTCGAGGTATTTGGCGAAAAAGGTCGTCATGCACGCTCTGCCATTGGGACGAACACATTGCCATTTGATACACCTGTAGAAATCGAACTGATCGTTGAAATAAATTAGTGGATATAGCTGTTCCTCTTCTCAAGAGATCGTTCCTTTTGTATAATTGACAGGGACATGCAAATGCTGAAGAAGGAGGGGGAACAGGTATGAGTCGGGTGACAATCAAAGATATTGCGGAGCAGGCGGGCGTTTCCAAAACAATTGTTTCCCATTACTTAAACAATAATTTTAAATTTATGAGTGAAGAAACAAAAAATAGAATCGCTCAAATCGTGAAGGAAACGAACTACATTCCCAGAAATAGTGCGAGGAATTTGAAGTTCAAAAAAGTGAAGGTAATCAATATCATTGTGGCGAATATCTCAAGTTCGTTCTCTACCAATGTAATCAAGTATATCGATCGCAAAATCAGTTCACCGTCTGTTCAGGTAATCGTTTCTTATTCAGATGATGATGGTGAAAAAGAAAAGAATTTGATCGAGCAGGCAATTGCTTCGGATGTGGATGGTATCGTATTGTTTCCTACAGGGACAAATACTGAGTATTATCGCATGCTTGATGAAAAAAAAGTGCCAATCGTTTATGTCGATCGAATTCCGTTAAATGTTGAAAATTATTTCTGTGTTCTTTTGGACAATCAGGCAGCAATGGCAGAGGCGGTTCGGGTCTTGACTGATCGTGGTCATAAACAGCTTGCATATCTTAGCTTGCCTTTTCAAGAGGAAGTGACACCAAGAACAGAAAGACTGGAGGCTTTTCAGGATGCTGTTGCTGATTTGAAAGGTGTTCTGCCAAGTATTCTCTCTGGTTCAGAAGAAAGTCTCGGCGGAAAAATCGAAACGATGTTAAAGAGCAGCAGCTATGCACCAACGGCTTTTATTGCCTCTAATGACACTTGCTTGGAAAGTCTGTTGCGCGTGTACAAACAAACGGGCAAAACTAAAAAGATAGATATCATCTCTATTGATGGCTATGAGCTGTACATGATTTTGGATCAGATCATTTTGACGATTGAACACCCTATTCAGGAAATTTGTGAGCGTATCTTAGCTTGCTTGGATATCGAGGCAGACAACATAGAGAAACAACTGGCTAAAGGAAAACAAGTCTTCAGATTTGAGCCGGTATTCATTTCTTCTTAATAAAGTTGATTACATGACATCTGTTTCATGTGACCATATATTCTCCTATAAACTCCGTTCAAAAAAGAGAACGAAAGAAACGAAATCGGTTGAGGCTGATTTCGTTTCTTTCGTTTTTAGGGCTAGAAGCCTTGAGCATTATAGAAAGTCGTTATTGATTATTTTTAACAAAATTTTTCTGCTGGTTCATATCTTTGAGAGCAATCAAGACTGCTATATTTTTGGTCAACGATAAGTACTTTTTGCTTTTTTCAATCCCCGAATTTTCTTCGGCAGAAAAAGAAAGAACAAGGTATGCGGCATACTGACGATTGCCCATAATAGAGGTCGGCTGATAAAGCCGTACTGATACAACCATTTTAATAGAAAATGAAAGGCCGTAATACCGACAGACAATAGAATCAACGTCAACCAACGAGAGTCAATTGTTGTGTGTGAAAGCAAGAAACGACCAATAAACGGGTAGCTATAGAAGAAGACACCAGCTATGGTGACGCGCCAGTTTTTGACAGCAGCATCAAGGTTAAGAACAAAAAAGAGTAATGACAATAGAAGCGCAATTGGTGGGAAAAACGCAATCATCGCTGAATAAATACTTCCCCATAAAATCATCAAAGGTCCTTTAATAAGCGCCGTGATACCAATTAGTAAAGCGATTAGCAGCAGCTGTTGTGTTATACCGGCATACGTGAGCATAGAAAAAAGTATCAGTAAACTCCAATGCCAGATCGTCTGTGTCTGTTCTTTGCGGGTAGTTGATACTTTTTGCTGAATGTGTGACTTAACAAGTTCAGAAGCTGAAAATGATTGTTTCATAGATTCACTCCTAACATTAATAAGATGTAAGGGTAGTGTAACAGGAAATGTTTTGCCAGACATCAGGCTTGGGACTGACAAGGAATATCGTTTTTTGAAAAATAGTTGAAAACCAAAAAGAAGAAAAGAACTTTTCTTGATTTCAAGTGTTTTATTCGGCTTTCTGGTAAAATGAGAGGGAGTCTAACTGGCAGGAGGAAGAAAAATGATTTTTGATTCACATACCCATTTGAATGCAGA
The DNA here is from genome assembly GCF_016745255.1 of Enterococcus sp. BWR-S5. Taxonomy (GTDB): domain Bacteria; phylum Bacillota; class Bacilli; order Lactobacillales; family Enterococcaceae; genus Enterococcus_L. The sequence goes on from NZ_JADOEQ010000001.1 coordinate 197,383, forward strand.
GCAGTTCAATGATGATATACCGGAAACAATTGAACGAGCCAAAGAATTAGGCGTTACCGAAATGGCCGTTGTCGGCTTTGATACACCAACGATTGATAAATCTTTGGCCCTAAGCAAGGAATATGCAGATATATACAGTATTATCGGCTGGCACCCAACAGAAGCCGGAAGCTATACAAAGGATATAGAGGCAAGGCTTCAAGAGCTTTTGGATACGCCTAAAGTGGTTGCTTTAGGTGAAATCGGTTTAGATTATTATTGGATGGAAGACCCGAAGGATGTACAGGACCGTGTCTTTCGTCGGCAAATTGCTATCGCAAAGGAAATGAAGCTGCCGATAAGCATTCATATGCGGGACGCAATTGAGGACACCTATCGTGTGCTCAAGGAAGAAGGAGTTCAGGACATTGGCGGGATTATGCACAGCTATAGCGGAGACAGCGAGTGGATGAAGCGATTCCTTGATTTAGGCATGCATATCTCCTTCAGTGGCGTAGTTTCTTTTAAAAAAGCAGTGGAAGTACAGGAAGCAGCACAAACAGCGCCGCTTGAGCGACTGCTGGTGGAAACAGATGCACCGTATCTGGCACCAGTACCTTATCGCGGAAAGCGGAACGAGCCGGGCTACACGCGCTATGTCGTGGAGAAAATTGCAGAGTTGAGAGCTATGCCGTGGGAAGAGTTGGCACAACAGACAACCAAAAATGCGCATCAGCTATTTAGGATTGACAAATGACAGAGAAAATGAAGATTGAAGAGATCATCGTCGTTGAGGGAAAAGACGATACACGCCGTTTGTTGGAGGTTGTCGAAGCAGATACGATTGAAACGATTGGCTCTGCCATCAATGAGGATATTTTGGCTCAAATTGAGCATGCTCAGGAAATGAGAGGAGTCATTATTTTCACTGATCCGGATTATTCAGGAGAGAAGATTCGTAAGACGATTATGGAAGTCGTTCCTGATGCGAAGCACGCGTTTCTGTCGCGCCGATTGGCTGAACCGAAGCGTCGAGGCAGCAGCTTAGGCGTCGAACATGCCAGTGATGAAGCCATTATTGAGGCCTTGAGAAAAGTTGTCACACCGGTTTTCGAATCAGATGACTATGAAGAAATACCTAGACAAGTGCTGCTGGACTATGGTTTAATAGCAGGGGCACGCTCAAAGGAGCGTCGGGAGAAACTGGGAGATGAGCTGCGTATTGGCTACACTAACAGCAAGCAGCTGATAAAACGTCTGCAAATGTTCCGAATAACCAAAGAAGAGCTGAAAGAAGCGATGGATAAAGTGGAGGAATCACTGTGACTGATTATAAAGAAATTGCAACACCATCCAGAACGAAGGAGATTTTGAAGAAGCATGGCTTTTCTTTTAAGAAAAGCTTAGGCCAAAACTTTCTAACTGAACCAAACATCCTACGAAAGATTGTCGAGACTGCAGAGATTAACCAAGAAACGAATGTCATCGAGGTTGGACCGGGGATTGGGGCGTTAACAGAGCATTTGGCAAAGAACGCTGCTCAAGTTCTGGCATTTGAGATTGATGATCGGTTAATTCCTGTACTTGAGGATACTTTAAGTCCTTACGACAATGTAACTGTTGTTAATCAGGATGTTTTAAAAGCGAATTTAATCGAAGAAACGAAACAGATATTTACAAAAGAGCTGCCAATCAAGGTGGTAGCGAACCTGCCTTATTACATCACGACACCAATCATGATGCATTTCTTGGAATCTGATTTAGATGTTGCTGAAATGATTGTAATGATGCAAAAAGAAGTCGCTGACCGAATTTCTGCGGTTCCAGGTACGAAAGCCTATGGTTCACTATCGATTGCTGTTCAATATTACATGGAGGCAGCTGTCGCATTTATCGTGCCGAAAACAGTATTTGTCCCTCAACCGAATGTGGATTCTGCCATTATCACCTTGAAGAGAAGAGAACAGCCGGCAGTTGAAGTCAGTAATGAGAAGGAATTTTTCAAGCTGACAAAGGCTTCTTTCCAGTTGCGCAGAAAAACACTTTGGAATAATCTGACCCATTTTTATGGCAAAGATGAAGCAACTGTTGCATGGCTGAAGACCAGTCTTGCTGAAGCAGAGATTGATCCTTCAAGACGTGGAGAAACATTGTCACTGGAAGAATTTGCTCGTCTAAGTAATACTTTGGAGAAGAATAAGTCATTATAATTAAGAGGTTGTTAGATACGCATACAAATCCTTGTGCGTGTCTAACAACCTTTTTCTTGTACTCAAATTCTAAAATATACAAGAAAAAGACAACTATTAAAATTGGAAAGGCTTTCTTAATAGATGTGTCTTGACACCTCTGTTTATTTTGAATAAAATAGGCTTCATAGATGTGTCAAGACACATTAGGGAGGAAGAAAATGAGAAAAAATTCTGTTAGACAATTAACGATTTCTGCATTACTAATTGCAATGGGGATTATCATTCCAATGGTTATGCCTAGAATCACCATCGGACCAGCGTCTTTTACATTGGCTAGTCATGTACCTGTCTTTTTAGCAATGTTCATTTCGCCGGAAGCAGCGATTGCTGTTTCGCTGGGGACTGGATTTGGCTTCTTTTTATCTGCAACACCAATTATTGCGCTTAGAGCATTGTCTCATTTGGTTTTCGCTGTTATTGGCGCGATGTATTTGAAAAAGCATCCTGAAGTTGCACTAGGTTCAAAACAGTTTTCTTTATTAAACGGTCGCTTTCAATTATTTAATTTTGTGATTGCATTGATTCATTCGGCGATTGAGCTGGTGGTCATTACTGCCTTTTATACAATGGGAAATCTTCCTGAAACTTATTATACAGATGGCTATATCTATTCGATTTTACTATTGATGGGTGTCGGTGGAATTATACACAGCATCGTTGATTTCAATATTGCCTACTTCCTAGCAGGAAGCTTAAGCAAGGCCTTCGATATTCCTGTGTTTACCAATGCGAAAAAACTGCTGCAGAAGCAAGTTAGAGAAAATGCTTAACTAAATAGACATACTGAAATTTGGACAAGGACAACGGATGAGCGAAACCGTTGTCCTTGTTTTTTTTGCAAAAATATAGTTTGAAAAAAAATTAAACAATATTTCATTCTAATTTATATGTGTCATGTGATACAATTGTTTTAACAAAAAGACGATTGGAGAAGATGAGGAGAATGGCTAAAAAAAAGTATCCTGAGGCACGGACAAAGTATAATGAATACAATTCGGTTGTAACTAAATTGAAAAATTACAAAAGTACGATACAGACAAATATCTCTTTAAGTCTTTCAACAGGGGATATAGGCAGTGATGTTTCCGGTGACTATTATGATAAATTTGCTGAAAAAGAACAAGAATGGCGAGACCAAGTAGATCAAGTGGTTACAGATTTTGACAACTTTCAGATCAGTCTGCAAACATGTATTACAAATGCGGAAGCAAAGGCAACGCTTTGGTATGACAGAATAAGTATGACGGAAGAGGAGTAATTTGCTATGAATGATTTTGTTGAAGTAAAGGAAGGCTTGACTGATACAATTGGCACATGCCAGACAATTAACGAAGGATTAGATAATTTGAGTGAGCTAATGCAGGAAATAGACACCTCTTTATCTTCAAATGAATGGACAGGGGAATCCAAGGAAAAATGTCAGTTCATTCATGAAACGGTTAAAATTTACTATGATGCCATACAATCATTATGTGAAGAGATGGAAAAGCACTGCAAGAATCTGATTGACAATACAGATAGTTTTGTTGGTGATTCTGAAAATGTCCAGATGCTACAATCAATTTAAGCGGGAGGATACAAAAATGTATGATATATATGAGTTGTATATTTTAAATAGTGTGATTGATGGAAAAGATGTCTTTTCTTTACCGTTGTTTTCAGAAATGAACATTTCTAAGTTAGTTGCTGATACGATTAAAGAGCGAATGATTGAAAAAGGTTTATTGGAAAATCACTCTAGTTTAACAATGAACGGGGTGAGGACCGCGCAACGTTTGCAGGAATTTAAAAATGCGAAGAGTTATTTCCAGATTGATACAATAACGCTGGGAATCATCAATGATCAAGAAGCTATCTTAATTGTTGAGAATCCATTTTATCAGAATTATGAAATTAAACGAGTAGATATTTCGAAAGGGGTCCAGCATTTGCAGGATGCCTATACCTTTTTGAAAAGTGAGACTGTTTCAGCAGAAATAGAGGAAACTGAGATGCGATGCTCGGAGAGAAAACTGGAAAGATTGGGATATGACAAGAAACTGAGTGTGAAGCTTCATTCAAAATCGGCAGACAATGAAGCAAAAGCATTGTTTTTTAAGAAAGAAGAATCCTTTTATATCTATGATTATCTTAATCGCAGGTTATACAAAAAAAATTATGTCTCCTTTATAGAGTTTTTGGAAGAAAGGATGAAAATACATGGCTGATAAACTGAATTTTAACAAGGAATTGATGGAGGAAATCAGTGGGAAGTATCAAAGCTGTACCACAGAAGCTGAAACAATCCTCACAAATTTGAAGAAGTTGAAGGACCAGTTGAATGATAATTATGAAGGACATGGCAGTCCTCTTTCTGATGATGCAGTTTCCAAGATTATTGAGCATGTGGAATTTCTAAAGAAATGTTATAGTAGTACAGAGCAGTTTGTCACACAAACGCAGACGACAATGGCTACATTAGATAGTGCCCTTATGAAGCCGAGTGATTTAATTGGTTCCACAGCAAGTTCAGGAGGTGGGAAATAACAATGCCTCAAATAAAGACAAGAAATGAGAATTGGTTGGATCGCTCGAATAGACTTTATAACAACATATCTAGTGAAATAACAAAATTATATAATGCACAAAAGGAAGCTCAAGATGCAGTAGATGCGGTTACTGCACAAGGAGACATCGGTTCATTATCATTGCCCGTTACGATTGCTCAAGTGGAAGAGTTGAATGAAAAACGTCGGACATTAGTCTCTTTTTGTAATGGTGTTCATTATGAGATTTCTGAGTTGATAGATAATCCATTTTCAGTGGGAGTATCAGAAACGATTCAAGCGGCCTATGAGTTAAACCCTTCAGATATCACAGTCAAAACAGGGACACAGTTCTTTTTCTTTGATAAAAATACATCATTGACAGATTTAATCAGTTCTACGATTATAGATGATGAGCTGAAAGCCGATTTTCAGGAAAAAGCGAAAAATCTGGACAAAGATAAATTATCCGATACATTACAGGAAGACATCAAAGAAGCTCGTTTCTGGAAAGATGAATTTATTAAAGCAGAAGACTGCAGGAAGGTTGCAGAAGAAGTTTTCACACCAGAGGTACGAGCTGGTTGGGATAGCATGTCTGCAGCGGAACGAAAAGAGATTATTGAAAATTATGTAGATCAACTTAGTAAGGTTTTAGGTGATGGAAGTAAGATTCATGACAAGGTTGTCTATGATGCTGACGGCTATGGTTACGCTTCTAATCCAAGTAAATTTCTTTTCTGGTGGACGGGCTCTCGGACTGTCAGTATTAATCCGGAATTTGTTGATGATCCTCAAAAAAATTACTCTGTTGACAAAGTGATTGACACACTTACTCATGAAACAAGACATATTTATCAGAATGAAGTACGTGAAAATCCTGGAAAATATAATGCTCCAGAATTAGTAATAGATGATTGGAGCGCTGAGTATATACAAGCAAAGGATGATTATCGTAACTATTACCAACAATCGGTGGAAGAGGATGCCAAAGCTTTTGCGGCATTAGCAAGACCATCAACAGCCAAGCTAAAGGAGTAATCTATGAAAGGAAGAAAAATGAGAATCTTTATAATACTAGTTATGGTTTTCTTGCTATCGATAGGAGGGTACCTAATATTTAAGAATTATCAATCTAAAAAAGCAGATAGTGAAACTGAAGAAACAATAAAAGAAGCTAAAGTCATCAATACTAACAGTAAATTAGGCTTAGAATTTTTTTCACTGAAAGATAGTGGTGGGCAAGATATCGATACTAAGGAAGACAGTGAGATGAAAGATATAGCTCCGGGGGGAGTATCTGTTGACGATGGACAGGTATATGGTTATTATTTCACGTATGCTGGCAAAGAGCGACTAACCCAAGTAGAATTACATTCTGCGAATTATCATATATTTGGAATAAAAGTGACGGATGAGATTACTTCTGTAGCAGAAGTAATGGAAGCTTATGGATATAAAGAAGTTGAACCGCTTTATGTTTACGATGGAACTTTAACAAAAGCATACAGAAAATATGATATTAGCCTGACCTTCGAAGTAAAAGAAGGGGAAAAAGAAATTAGTTTTATTCTTCTTTCAGCATCAAGTAAAAAAGAAGACGATGGAAAAATGTATTGAAAAGTATAACTAGTAGGGCTAATCCGGGCAATATTATTCCATCCTACTTCTAAAATCCTGTTTATGAGGTAAATGATGAAACAAAAAAACAAAGTAGTTATAATAGTAGTTGGAATCATTTTGATTTTTGGTGCCTGCTTCTATCTAATAAAAAAATACCAACAGATAAAAACTAAAAAAGTACAAAATGAACTGATACAGTAAACAATTAAAGAAGTTGAAATCTTGAAAGCTAATAGTCATTTGGGTTTGGACTTTTTTTCATTGAAGGATGGAAAGAGGAAGAACCCAGAGGGAAGAACAAGTGCAATGAGTGATATGGTACCTGATTTTATAAGGACAGACGATGAACAGGTAGAAGGAATGTATTTTTTCTATGATGGTATGTATCGATTAACGAATCTGGATATGGGCTTTGGGGATTACGATCTGTTCAACTGTAGAAAAAGTTATGAAGAAGTACCAATATGAAGAAGTCGCTCCTTTTGTAAGTTATGAAGGGACATTGACCAAAGAGTATAAGAAGTATGATATTGGTATTACTTTCAAAGTAAATGAAGCGGAAACGAAAATTTCATCTATTTTGATTCGTGTATATAATGCGAAGGAGCATGAAGGAATCCTTTATTGGTAAATAATTTAATAGATTTTATTTAGTCAAATAAGGTACTTGTTTTTCAAAAACGCCTCGCTTGGAACTGAATGTGAGAACATTCAAATCAAGCGAGGCATTTAATTATTAAAAAATCATTTTCTCTATTCGATCAAAGGCTTCCTTGAGTTCTTCAAGATTTTGTGTAGCGGCAAGCCGTACATGATGATTGCCGGTTGTTTCACCGAATGCTTTTCCGGGAATGACAAGTACGTTGGTTTCTTTCAACAGCTTTTCAGTAAAAGCAACAGAATCCAAGCCGGTCTTCTCAATGTTGATAAAGGCATAAATCGTTCCTTGGACTGGCAGCATAGAAAGAAATGGAATTGCTGCTACACGTTTCTCTACATACTCTAAGCGTTCTTTAAAAACAGAAACGACTTCTGGAATCAGCATGTCCGAATGCGCCAGAGCAAAGATGCCAGCCTGTTGCGAGGGACTAGGCGCGGAATAGGTCACGCTCTCGTTGATTAGCTTCGCTGCATCATTGATATAGTCCGGTGCAATCATATAACCAATCCGCCAGCCTGTCATCGCAAAGGCTTTGGAGAAGCTGCCAAAGGTGATGGTGTGCTCAGGAGCAAAGGTGGCCATTGGTGTGAATGTGTCATAGAAACAAAAGGCTTCATAGACTTCATCGGAAAGGATATAGAAGTCATGTTCAATCGCCAACTCGGCAATCGCTTTAAAGGTATCTGCAGAAAAGACTGCCCCCGTTGGATTGTTTGGTGAATTGATAATGATTGCCTTTGTTTTATCGGTAATTTTTTCTTTCAGTAAGTCAATGTTGATTTGAAAGCCATCTGCTTCAAAGGTTGGTAAAAAAACAGGAACGCCTCCGGCAAAAAGAACCTGATCCTTGTAAGGCGAAAAGTATGGCTCGTGAATGATGACCTCGTCGGCAGGATCAAGAATGACCTGCAACGCAAGGTACATCCCATGAAGCGCGCCAACAGTTGCTCGAACTTGTGAGGTGTCAAAAGTAAGATCATATTCTTTTTTGTAGAAATTAATGACGGATTCCAAAAAGGCTGTACTGCCTCCGGAGGCCGTGTATTTTGTATGACCGGCTTTCGCGTCAGCAAATGCGGCGTCAATAATTCGTTCATCGGTAATCAAGTCAGGGTCACCGATAGAAAGGTCGATTAAATCAGGCACCTGTTTTGCCAGTGTAGCAATATCCATTAAAATATTTTCAGCTGGCTGTTGGTGTCGTTTGGCAATTTTTGAGCTATCCATCTAAAGAAACATCTCCTTCATTTATCCATCAATATATGATTTTTACTGCTCTGCAAAAAACTTCTTCCTCTATAGTAAAACATTCCACCGAATAAGCAAAGCGATTCTTTGCGCTTCAGACTTTAAAAGGGAAGCCGTTCCCTCTGCTTATTATTCAAAGCAGAAAGAACGGCTGATAACCATTTCTAAGTTTATAGAACCTTTTTCAGGAAATCCTGTGTTCTTGGATTTTTTGGCTGACCAAAGATTTCTTCTGGTGTCCCTTCTTCCTGAATAATACCGGCATCCATGAAGATTACTCGGTCTGCCACTTCACGGGCAAAGCCCATTTCGTGAGTGACAACGACCATCGTCATGCCCTTAACAGCCAGTGCTTTCATTACAGACAACACTTCTCCGACCATCTCAGGGTCTAGTGCAGAAGTTGGTTCGTCAAAAAGCATAACATCAGGATTCATCGCAAGAGCACGTGCAATTGCGACACGTTGCTGCTGACCGCCTGACAGACTGGAAGGATAGCTGCTGCTTTTTTCCTGTAAGCCTACCTGCTCCAGCAGTTCAAGTGCTTTTGCTTCTGCTTGCTTTGGGTCTTCCTTTTTGACTTTGATGGGGCTGATTGTCAGGTTTTCTAATACTGTTTTGTGAGGGAATAAGTTAAAGCTTTGAAATACCATACCCATTTTCTGGCGCAGCTCATCAATATTAGTGCTTTTATCCAGCAAATTTTTCCCTTCAAATTCGATTTTTCCGGCTGTCGGCTGCTCCAGCAGATTCAAGCAACGAAGAAAGGTACTTTTCCCACTTCCGGAAGGGCCGATGATAACGACCACTTCACCAGCATTAACAGTCAAATCAATGCCTTTTAATACTTCATTTTTATCAAACGATTTATGCAAATTTTCAATTTTAATCACTTGTGCTCATTCTCCTTTCAGCAACACCTAAAAGACGGGAAATCGTAAACGTCAATACAAAGTAAATCAATGACACAACTAGGTATGGAAGGAATGGCTTGAAGCTTGCCCCCTGTACATTTCCGGCTTGGAAAATCAGCTCGGATACACCGATAACTGAAACGACAGAAGATTCCTTGATAACCGTAACGAATTCATTTCCCAGTGCAGGTAAGATATTTTTGATTGCCTGCGGCAGAATGATGAAGCGCATAGCCTGAGATTGACTCATTCCCAATGAACGTGAGGCTTCCATCTGTCCTTTGTTTACCGCATTGATACCGGCACGGACGATTTCTGCTACATAGGCACCGCTATTTAGGGTTAATGCGATACAGCCGGCGGCAACCTTAGAAAGATCCAATCCTAAAACGCCTGTTCCGAAATAAACGATAAAGATTTGAACCAAGAGTGGCGTTCCTCTAACATATTCAATATAGATAACAGCCAGCGCTCGTAAGATTTTTGATTTTGACAGCTTCATTAATGCCAGTAAACCACCGAAAATTGTTCCGAATAGTACACCGATAAACGCAAGAAAAATCGTATAGCCGGCACCGTTTAAATAGAATTTTCCGTATTTCTGAATGAAGCCTTCATTATCATCAAACATCAATTCAGCAGCATCTTTTTTGTAACCATCTAATAGATTGTCATCGTTAATTGTTTTGATAGAGGCGTTAACCTTTTCTCTCAAAACAGGTGTGTTTTTAGTCATTGCAATCGCAGTCTGCTTTTCTCCTTCTGTAAAGGAAACATCAGCAAACACTAAGTCTTCATTTCGGTCAACATAGGCTTCTGCAACAGGGCCTTCAAGAATGATTGCATCGACCTTCTTATTTTTCAGGTTCATAACAATATCGGGTACTTTTTGAAGCGAGGTAGGAATTGAACCAATCAACTCATTTTTTGCCAGGTCTTCCTGTGTTGTTTGCTTTTGTACACCGACTTTAACGCCAGAGAAATCACTTGTCGAATGATATTTGTCTTGGTCATCCTTACGAACAATCACACGCTGTTGAACGGTCATATATGGATCTGAGAAATCGACTTCTTTTAGACGTTCAGGTGTAGGTGCCATACCTGAGATAATCAAATCAATTTTGTCTGTTTTCAAAGCGCCTAGTAATGCATCAAAACCAAGCTCTTCGATTTTCAGTTTGACACCAAGGTCTTCAGCAATCTTTTCAGCGATGGATACGTCGAAACCAACAATAGTGTCTTTGCCGTTGACATCAGTATGAAACTCATACGGCGCATAGTCAGCCGAAAGGCCAACAATCAACTCCCCACGGTTGATGATTCTGTCATAAACGGGATCAGTTTCTTCTGCTGAGGCTGAATAAACAGGGATCAGTGCTGAGAGCACGAATAAGACGGATAAAATAAGAGCAGATAATTTTTTTAATAGGTTCATATGCTTAACTCCTTTTGAAATTTTATGCAGTAATTATTCTTAAAAAACAGCATAAATGTATAAAAATTTATTGTTTTTCGATGTGGTTTATCATATCATAGTTTGTATAAAAGGAAAAGACCAAATTGCCATTGATTTAATGTAGTGAATAAAAATAATTTAAGGGGTAAAAATATATGGAACAGTCGTTAATCGTCAGAGGAGCACCACAGGAATACGAATGCCGAACAGGTGCATGGAATGATTTAGAGAAACATTTACAACGTCGACACATTAATCGAGTATTGGTGCTTCATGGCAAATTTTCATGGGAGGCAGCCAAACCATTCTTTCCGGAGCTGAAAGATACCTATACTTGTTTTATGACCTATAATGGAAGCTGTACCGATCAGGAGGCAGCGACTATTTCCACATTAGTGAAAAATGAAAAGCTGACAGGAATTGTTGCTGTGGGCGGTGGGAAAATTGCTGATTTGGGTAAGGCCATCGCAAATAGGTGTGAATTGCCGATATTGATTTTACCTACGTTAGCCGCTACCTGTGCAGCATACACTCCCTTAAGTGTCATTTATAATGAAGATGGTTCTATGGACCGCTACGACGTTTTTCCTGTAAGTAACGCGTTGGTTCTGATTGAGCCGGAGGTGCTGCTTCATTCACCAATTGATTTAATGATTGCCGGAATCGGTGATACCTTAGCCAAGTGGTATGAAGCAGACACAATGATTTCACAGCTGGAGGTTCATCCAATTGAAATTGAAGTTGCTTCATTTGCAGCAAGACAGTGCAGAGACGTGCTGCTTAGAGACAGTAAGCAAGGGCTTCAGGCGATGGAGGATGCTGTAATTAACCAAGCCTTCCTGAACGTAATTGAAACCAATATTTTACTTGGCGGCATGGTTGGCGGATTTGGTGATGACTATGGTAGAACTGCAGGCGCTCACTCCATTCATGATGCATTGACCATTCTCCCAGATAGCCACAATCAGCTGCATGGCAACAAGGTTGCTTATGGTGTATTTGTCCAGTTAGTAATTGAAGAGAAGTGGTCAGAGATTGAGAAGCTACTGCCCTTCTATGGCTCAATCGGTTTGCCGGCTTCGCTTTCAGAAATGGAGCTTCGGCTTTCTGACCAAGAATATCAAGCCGTTGCAGAGCGTGCAGCAGAACCACACGAGACGATTCATTATATGAAGGAAATAATTACCCCAGATGTCGTTCAAGATGCCATGAGGGCATTGGAAGTATTCATGGCAGAAAAATAATCGCTAAAAAAAGTAAGCAGTGTTCCGCTGGAAGCAAGTTTAACAGGAGAAATATCTGTTACCCTTGCTTCCGGCAGGCGGTGCTTTTTTATTACACTCAAGGTGCTTTTTAATTTTTTCTCAAACCGACCTCTTCATCATAATCGGTGAGTAAATAATCAGCAAATGATTTGCGGTTCGTTGCTGCCACCCAAAATAAACGGTCGTTTATATAGAAAAATATACGGCAGCAAAGCCGTTGTTCCTTTCCATTTTTATCTTAAGAAATCAGTGAATCTTGTCGATGCTTTAACTATAGGAACAATGCTGAAACGAAAAAAATTGGGATTTCATAAAATATACCTTAAATAGAAAAGTGATTTTATAGAAATCTTGCAAAGATACAGGAAAAACAGTATGATGGGAAAGGACGAATTTTGAAGAGAAAGTAGGGAAATGAATGACAGAACCAGCCATTCGTTATCGTTTAATAAAAAAAGAGAAACACACAGGTGCACGACTAGGTGAATTGATTACACCGCATGGTACATTTCCTACACCGATGTTTATGCCGGTAGGAACTTTAGCTACAGTGAAAACTATGGCGCCGGAAGAATTAAAAGAGATGGGTGCCGGTGTAATTCTAAGTAATACCTATCATTTATGGCTGCGACCTGGTGAAGACTTGGTAGAAGAAGCCGGGGGATTACATAAGTTCATGAATTGGGATCAACCTATTTTGACAGATTCCGGTGGCTTTCAGGTATTCTCACTAAGTGATATGCGAAATATCACCGAGGAAGGCGTTCATTTCAAAAACCACTTGAACGGTTCCCCAATGTTCCTGTCTCCTGAAAAAGCGATTGATATTCAAAATAAACTGGGCTCAGATATCATGATGAGTTTTGATGAGTGCCCACCGTTTGATGAAAGCTATGATTATGTGAAGGACTCGATTGAACGGACTTCACGTTGGGCTGAAAGAGGACTGAAGGCACACCGTAACCCTGATCGTCAAGGGCTGTTCGGCATTATTCAAGGTGCCGGTTTTGAAGACCTTCGTCGTCAAAGCGCTAAGGATTTGATTAGTATGGATTTCCCAGGCTACTCTATTGGTGGTCTGTCTGTTGGCGAGCCAAAAGAAGAAATGAATCGAGTGTTGGAGTTCACAACACCGTTGATTCCCGAAAATAAACCTCGTTATTTGATGGGCGTGGGAACAGCTGATTCGTTGATTGATGGAGTGATACGTGGTGTAGATATGTTTGACTGTGTTCTTCCGACACGAATTGCCCGCAATGGAACTTGTATGACATCACAAGGTCGATTGGTTGTGAAGAATGCTCAGTATGCACGTGATTTCCGACCACTTGATGAAAAATGTGATTGCTACACTTGTAAAAATTATACGAGAGCCTATATCCGTCACTTGATTAAATGTGATGAAACGTTCGGTATTCGTTTGACGTCTTATCATAATCTATACTTCTTGTTAAATCTGATGAAGCAAGTGCGTCAGGCAATTATGGACGATCAGCTTTTAGAATTTAGACAAGCCTTTTTTGAAGAGTACGGCTTTAACAAAGAAAATGCGAAAAGTTTCTAAAAAATATAGTAAAACGCTAGTGTTCTCAAGGAAATTTTGTTACAGTTAAAATTAGATTAATTATATATGGTGAGGTGAAAAAAATGGGCGGCGGAATTACAATGATTTTTACATTAGTCCTTTTGGGCGGTATGATGTTCTGGATGTCTCGTTCTCAAAAGAAACAGCAGCAGGAACGTCAGTCACTTTTAAATAGTATGAAAGTTGGGGACAAAGTAGTAACAATCGGTGGTTTGCACGGGGTTGTTTCTGAAATGGACAATGTCAGCAAAACAGTTTTCATCGATTGCGAAGGCATTCTTTTAGAATTTGACCAAAATGCAATTCGTACTGTAAAACCAAATACTGCAGCGACATCAACAGTAGTTGAACAAGAGCCTGTTGTTCTTGAAAAACAGGAAACAATTACTGAACCGACAGAATCAACAGATTCAGTGGACTCTGTAGACGAAACGAAAGAATAAACACATTGTTTATTAATTTAGAAATTACGAAGGCTGAGCTGCTGAAATGCGGCTTGGCCTTTATGTCCGAATAAGATAGGGAAAAATGTCTTATTTGAGCTGAAATCAGAGGGCGTTTTACTAGAAGCGTCATTCTTCTGCAAAGTTTTTCTGTACGAAGTTAGGGAGGGGATTAAGATTCAAGCTCAAAAGTTATCTTGGCATCAAAAGGTACTTTTATCAAAAGAAATCAAAATGAAATGCCGCTCCTTTCAAGAAAACGGCTATCAAGGGGTAAATGAGAATGAACTACTCGACTACCTGCTTTTATACCGCTGGAAAAATCGTCAACGATTATCCATCAAAGAATGCAAACGTGACATTTTACATATTGAGCCAAATGATTTCTTCGACTATCAGCAGCTAGTTGCTCAAACAAGTCCATTCCAGCTAAACGATTGGACAGATATCAAGGATCTTTTATAAGAAGAGCCTTGTGAGGAAAAAGTGAATATAGACAGAACAGCACTCGGGAAATGCCAGACATTTTTGAGGGCTGTTTTTTTGGTCTTTTTTACATTTTTAAAATACTCTTGATACGAATAGTTAGTTAATTTAAACTATAGAAAAGGAGTGAATTACAAATGAGTAACTTAGATGTGAATGTGACAATCGCTGGTGCAGCTTCACAGCAGTTCAGTCAGGCGGCCAGTGCGTTGAATAGTGTTTCTTTGCCGGCAGCCAGTGCCGGACAAACAAATGTCTCCGGACAAAGCAATGCACAAAACACGATACAACGGATGAGTGTTGTTGGTCAACAGATATCCAATGCGTTGGCTAGAGATGGTAACAATATCCATTCTGTTGCGGAAGAATTTGCCGCAATCGATCAGAAGCTAGGCAAGGGATTCGATGGATTAACTATTCTATCTGGACCAGGTAAATTTTGATGGGAATCACGATAGAAGAGGAACAAATCAATCAACAGCTTTCCAAGGTGGAAATAAATCAAGAATTAAATCGTAAACAGCAATGGCGGTTAGAAGAGCTGGAACAAGATTGTCAACGTTTATCGATGCAGCATGATGTTTTTCTTTCTACCATTCTTCAAACAGCAGAGGATGAGGAGATGAAGCACTATTTCCTATCCGAAGAGGATGAAGTCAAGGGGCTACATCGACAGAACTTTTTGGAAATCGAAAATGATCGAGAGGAATTAAGGCAGGAAGAAAAGCAATTATCACTAGCTGAAGATGAATTGTTATGGGAAAGAAAACGGATTGCTATGAGTAAAGAGGATGATAAGGAGAATCTCTATAAAGAAGGAGAGAAAATAGATGGGGCTTAGTTATTTTGTTGGTGAAGTTCAAACACAGTCAAGCGCCGCTGTAAAACTGGCAAATGAGTATATTCAACATGCGGGCACATTGAAAGATAGTGTGAATCACTTTTTGAATGCACCACTATCAAGTAAAACCTATGACTCAGCCAGAAATTATTTTAGGGTCGTATATCCACCGCTATCTAATGCGTTGACCTTGGCAGCAGAATCACTTAATGAAGCGCACACGAAGTATCCGGCGATGTATCAATCGAGTGTCGGTGGTGGAGATACGGAAGAAGATCGGTTACTGGAGCAGATACAGCAAGGAAAGCAACTGAGAGATTCATATCTTGAAGTGTTAGACAATCTAGAGAAGTCAAATCCACGGATGGAACAAGCGTGTATGCGAGCACAGGCTAGTATTGACAAGCTACAGGAGAGATTAGATAAGTTCTATGATTTTAATAGCGAGTCAGCCAGTATATTTTCTGAGGCAGAAGCGAATATAGCAAACTTGGAGGCGGCGATTGCTGCGTTGAGTAAAGGTGGCGCATGGAATGCTTCTTCCGGAACATTTGATATTTCGAGATTGGATATGACGTGGGTCAAGCCGGTTCAGAAAAAATGGAGTGAGCGAGAAAAAAATAAAGGGAAAAATGTACAGCTAGAAGTTAAGGAAGGCAAAAATTCGTTAGGTGGAACGACATACGAAGTCTATACTAATGGGATTTTTGATGGAGATGCAACAACAGTGTACAATGAGCTTTTGAAAAATGAAATGGCGGCAATACTGAGACAACGTATTGCAGAAGACAAGCTCAGTCAATTCGTTCTTTTTATCGGAACTTCTCTTACTTTTAGTAGTGGTATAAAAAGAATTATTAGTGAAATTGTTGGAGCGGTTGGTAACAGAGTACTTGTCAGGTTTAATGATGGCTCTTACGGAGCCGTCACTGTTTCAGGTGGTGTAGCGATCGAAAGCGGATCAGCTACTTTAACTGATACACTAACTTTAAAGGATTTTGTACAATTCTCAAATAATGGGAAGATTACCAGTAAGACTTTTGGTAAGCCGATAGAAGGTCGAGTGGATGGGAAGAAATCTAAAATCAGAGTAGATGCAGAACCAGATGGGGATAAAATTCAAATTCAGACTGGGCATGGTAAAAGATCTCCTTTGGATTATAGAATAGATGTTGATAAAATTACAGATAGAGCTAGTATTTATAATGAAATTCCTAAATTTATAAAAAAAGGAATAGGTAAAGGAAAACTTGACGAATTAGTAGACAATATTTACCGTGCTTGGGTTTGGTTAAAAGCAAAATAGAGGTGAGAATATGAAAATATATGTAGAAACATGTGGAAAGAAAACAACTCTGGGGTATCGTGAATTAGCTGAAGCTATGTGGTTTAAAGAAAAAAATGGAAAAGAGTTAGAGATATCTCATGTTGGAAATGATGAAACATTACAAGAAAATTTTTTCTTAACTTTGAAAATAGATAAATGGCTCAATGATAGCCGTTGGAAACTCATAAAAAATCCTATTGAGAATGAAGATATCGAAATAGAGGCCCTGCGTGAAAAAGATGTAATTGAATTGGGTTCAAAACATATTACTATTCTTACTGTAGACAAGAGAGCACTGTACATTCTGGCAATCAAACTTGCAAAGGATTTAGGCGGGAGAATAAGTGAGGATGGATTAGAAAGTTGGCAGTCTGTAGAAATGTTTGAGAAGAAGCATAAAGACATACTATGCTTAACATATGATGAAGCCAATGAATTAAGTTTAAAAGAAGTAGTAACGATGCTGGCAGAAGAGGAACCGTGGGAGTATTGACTGAAAAAAAGGATTCCTAGCGCCTACAAGAACTTCAAATTAATGCATTTTATGTACTAAATGACGATATAATGGTATGGAAACATGGTCGACCTCAAAAGAATTTCAGCAGAAATATTCTGAGTTGCTGTCAATGAGTTTTGAAGAAGCAAACAAGCTTAGCTTGAAAGAAGCGGAGACGCTAGCGTATGTGAAGGAGTCTTGGGATACTGATATGGAAGATGATTAGCTCATCCTGTTTAGTTTTGAAGAAACCTTGCCGGAATCGACGGGTATGTACTACAAAAGAATGTAGTATATGACTAGATTGTGGAATTGTGAACAAAATAAAGTGTGTTATTAAATGGAATAAGGAAATAATCGTTTTGAGACCCATCCACTGAGTTGAAAATGAAAACTCAGTGGATGGGTCTTAATATTATAATGTTTTTCTGTTGAAAACGCTTTGAAAAATAAATTTTTATAAACTGTGAAAAAAATCACAAAAAACTATTTACAAGAAAACGAGAATGTTGTATGATGTGAATGTGAAATAGTTAACAAACAAATTAATGATAAATTTTCTTAGGAGGATTACAATGGCAAAAACGAAGAAAAAAGAAGAAACAAAAGCTCTTGACGTTCAAACAATGATTGATGAGCTGGCTGCCAAAGCAAATGTTGCTTTGAAAGAAATGGAAAGCTTCGATCAAGAAAAAGTTGACCATATTGTACACGAAATGGCAATGGCTGCTTTGGATCAGCATATGCCTCTTGCAAAAATGGCAGTTGAGGAAACTGGTCGTGGAATCGTTGAAGATAAAGCAATCAAGAATATGTATGCTTCTGAATATATCTGGAACAGTATCAAACATAACAAAACAGTTGGCGTAATCAGTAACGATGAGCAAACAGGTTTGATTGAAATCGCTGGACCTGTTGGAGTTGTTTGTGGTGTTACACCTACAACTAACCCAACATCTACTACTATTTTTAAAGCAATGATCGCTTTAAAAACTGGTAACCCAATCGTTTTTGCCTTCCATCCAAGCGCTCAAAAATGTTCTGCTGAAGCAGCTCGTATCGTTCGTGATGCAGCGATTGCAGCTGGCGCTCCTGAGAACTGTGTACAATGGATTGAACAACCATCAATCGATGCAACTTCTATGTTGATGAACCACCCTGGCGTTGCAATCGTATTGGCAACAGGTGGTCCTGGAATGGTTAAATCAGCTTACTCAACTGGTAAACCGGCTTTAGGTGTTGGTGCTGGTAACGTACCTGCATACATCGAAAAATCTGCAAAAATCAAACGTGCAGTAAACGATTTAATCGTTTCTAAATCTTTTGATAATGGTATGATTTGTGCGTCTGAGCAAGCAGTTATCGTAGACAAAGATGTATACGCAGCTGTAAAAGCTGAATTTGAAGCACATCAAGTATACTTCGTGAAACCAAACGAATTACAAAAACTTGAAGATGCTGTAATGAACGAAGGTAAATATGCAGTAAACCCTGCAATCGTAGGTTACTCTGCTGAACATATCGCAAAATTAGCGGGTATCAAAGTACCTGCCGGAACTAAAATCTTAGTTGCTGAGCTTGAAGGTGCCGGACCTGAGTACCCACTTTCACGTGAAAAACTATCTCCAGTTTTAGCAATGATGAAAGCAAAAGATTCAGCACATGCCTTTGATTTATGTGAAGCAATGCTTGAATTGGGCGGATTAGGACATACAGCTGTTATCCATACAGAAGACGAAGACCTGCAAATCAAATTCGGTATTCGTATGAAAGCTTGTCGTGTATTGGTTAACTCTCCATCTGCTGAGGGTGGTATTGGTAACATCTACAACGAAATGATTCCATCATTGACACTAGGTTGTGGTTCTTACGGTAAAAACTCTGTATCTAAAAACGTATCTGCAATCAACCTGATCAACATCAAAACTGTGGCGAAACGGAGAAATAATATGCAATGGTTTAAATTACCACCAAAAATTTTCTTTGAAAAGAACTCATTACAGTACTTGCAAAAAATGGAAAATGTTGAACGTGTTATGATCGTTTGTGACCCAGGTATGGTTCAATTCGGTTATGCTGATACAGTTCGTAAAGAATTGCAAAAACGTAAAAATGATGTGAAAATCGAAGTATTCTCTGATGTGGAACCTAACCCATCTACAAATACTGTTTATGCCGGAACAAAAGTAATGGCAGACTTCAAACCAGATACAATCATCGCTTTAGGTGGGGGTTCTGCAATGGATGCTGCGAAAGGAATGTGGATGTTCTATGAGCACCCAGATACTTCATTCTTCGGCGCGAAACAAAAATTCTTGGATATCCGTAAACGTACGTACAAGATTGATAAACCTGAGAAAACTCAGTTTGTATGTATCCCTACAACTTCAGGTACCGGTTCAGAGGTAACACCTTTTGCCGTTATTACTGATAGCGATACGCACGTGAAATATCCATTGGCTGACTATGCTTTGACTCCGGACGTAGCAATCGTTGACCCTCAATTCGTTATGTCAGTTCCTGCATCAGTAACTGCTGATACTGGTATGGACGTATTGACACACGCGATTGAGTCTTATGTATCTGTTATGGCATCTGACTACACTCGTGGACTAAGCTTACAAGCAATTAAACTTACGTTTGATTATCTTGAAAAATCAGTGAAAACTCCTGATATGGAATCTCGTGAAAAAATGCATAACGCTTCTACAATGGCTGGTATGGCATTCGCGAATGCTTTCTTGGGAATTTGTCACTCAGTAGCGCATAAAATTGGTGGAGAATATGGTATTCCTCACGGACGTACGAACGCAATTCTATTGCCTCATATCATCCGTTACAATGCCAAAGATCCTTCAAAACATGCAATGTTCCCTAAATATGACTACTTCCGTGCAGACACAGATTACGCTGACATTGCGAAATTCTTAGGTCTGAAAGGTAAGAACACTGCGGAATTGGTAGACGCTTTAGTGAAAGCTGTTGCTGACTTAGGTACTGCTGTAGGAATCGACATGAGCTTGAAAGCGCAAGGCGTGACTCAAGAAACATTGGATTCTACTGTTGATCGTATGGCTGAATTGGCTTACGAAGACCAATGTACAACTGCTAACCCTAAAGAGCCTCTAATCAGTGAATTGAAACAAATCATCATTGATGCTTACAACGGGTAATTAGATTATTTAACGCACACTTGGAATTTTTCCAAGTGTGCGTTTTTCTGTGTATCTAGGTGATTTGGAGTGACATCATAAAGGGTGTATTGACATAAAAGATAACCAGTTATATAATTAGGTAACTAGTTATCTTTTTAGAGGAGCGATTTATAATGAATATACCCGAAAGAGAATACATATTTGCCAGCATTTTTACATTGGCAAACAGAGTGCAGAAGCTTGGCGATAAGCTGGAAGATTATATGACAATCAAGCAATGGATGTTGATTGCGGTTATTTCCAAAAGTGAGAATCAGGCACTTACGGTGAGCGAAGCGGCTGAAATAATCGGCAGCTCCCATCAAAATATCAAAAAAATGGCTGTGATTTTAGAGAAACAAGGTTTTCTTGCGCTTACGAAGCACCCGCAGGATCGGCGGGCAGTTGTTCTTTCGATTACAGATTATTGTCGAGCCTATTTTGCTGAACGGGGAGCGCTGGAAGAAGCCTTTTTATCAGACTTGTTTCAAGGAATTGATGAAGAGAGCATGACAGGCTTGTTCAGAGGAATTCTTCAGTTGCAGACAAATATCGAACGGATGGAGCAGCAGCATTTGGGTGAAACGGATGGAAAATAGTTATAAAAAAAGAAGGTGGAATAAAATGCTAATCGTTGGACTTATACTGGTGCTTTTTGGAATAGGCGTCGTTTATCTAGCAATTCCCGGAGGCAAGCTTTGGCGACAATATCTGAATGAAGTTACTGTGTCAATTAAAAAAACGGAGAAGGAATCGCTTGAGCCGAAAAGCTTTACAGCAGAAACAATCAAAGAGCTTCCCGATCCGTTACAAAGGCATATTGAGAACGCTGGTTATTTGGATAAACCATTAATGAGTAACATGCTGATTCATTTTTATAATACGAAGTTTCGCTTATCTCAAGAGAAGGAGCCAATGGCTATTGATTTTCAACAGGTCAATTTTGTCAGCCGTCCGGATCGCCACGCATTTTTGACTGCGCGGATGTTCGGCTTGCCGCTTCAGGCAAAGGACAGTACGATTGATGGGGTTGGGTCAATGACTGGTGTTTTGGCTAAGCAGGTTCAATTGTTTCAATCAACAGGACCGGAAATGGATCAAGGGCAGTTGATTACGGCACTGGCAGATGCAGTATTTATGCCGGCATTGTTTTTACAGGATTTTGTTTCGTGGACAGCGGTTGATGACACGACAGTTGCCGGAACAATTACTTGGAAGGGTGTATCCGCTACAGGTCAATTCACTTTTGATGACCGAGGCAACATCGTTCGCTTTGATACGGAAGACCGTTACATGGATGATAATGGAAAAGGCAGCAAGCTCGTTCCTTGGTTTGTCACTTACGAGAAGTATCAAAAACAAAACGAGTTTTTTTTACCTAGCAAAGTGACTGTTAATTGGGTGTTGCCGGAAGGAGCCTACACTTATTTCGAAAGTGATCGGATAGAGGTTGAGCATTCCATAAAAAGTGTAAATAGATGATTTAGCAATTCGCTGACCCCAGAAAAAGATTATTTGAGAACAAGAAAATGAACATCACTAACGCTAAAGGTATAAAATAAGTGTTTGACAGTAAGTAAAGCGACATGGTAACATAACGAAGTAAGTGTTTTATTACTTGTTTGTTTTTTTCATAGTTTTGAAGAGACAAACATTAACTTAATGAAGAAAGGAGAGACATGATTATGATGAACCAAAACAAACATATCAGTAGAAAAATGAAGAATGATTGTGTAATAGGTAATGCTGTTAGTGTGTGTGGAAATGATTTTCATGTACTCTCTACAGTATAAATTTCATCTGTTTTCAGATAAAAAGACCCGTTGATCATTTTTCGAGATCAACGGGTCTTTTTGTGCTTTTCAGCACGGAAGAAATAGTGAAAGGTTAAATTTAAGCGGAGGTGTTACCAATGATTGGAACAAAGAGAAAAGTGAGCGTAACAAACGTATAGGTCAGAACAAAAAATCATCTGTCCTCTACGTCAAAATAAACATGCTGTGGTGGAATAAAGAAATTACCGCAGCTGCTGAAAGAGGAAGCAGAATGTTAACATTACAAGGAAAATATAACGAAGCAGCAGTCTATACAGATTTAGTCAGTGAAGGAACAATTGGTCAGATTATTGGCTTGTGCAATCAGGCGTTTACTAAGGAAAGCACCATCAGAATCATGCCGGATACCCATAGCGGAACAGGCTGTGTGATTGGAACGACTATGACAATTGGTGATAAAGTAGTGCCTAATCTAGTTGGTGTAGATATTGGCTGTGGTCTGTATGTCGTGAAAATGAAAAAGAGCGTGAAGCTGAACTTTGATAAGCTGGATCGAATTATTCGTACCAGAATCCCAAATGGCAGTCAGACACATAGTAAAGCTGCAGCAGATTTTGAGCTTGGTGGTATCCATGCGCCGATTCATAAAGGCTGGGCTTTGCGGAGCTTGGGAACATTGGGTGGTGGCAATCACTTTATCGAGGTTAATGAAGGAAAAGATGCCTATTATTTGGTGATTCACAGCGGTAGTCGTGTACTTGGAAAAGAAGTTGCAGAGTATCATCAGGAAGTGGCCTATCAAGCACTATCAGACCGAAGAAAAGAACTGAAGCTGGAAAGAAAACATGCGCAGAAGAAAAATAATCTGCAGTTGGCAGAAGAGCTGGAACGAGAACGGGAAGAAATCAAAATGCCTTATGAATTGTCCTACTTAACCGGTGAGGCAATGACACACTATTTGTCAGATATGAAGATTGCCCAAGAGTATGCAGCTGAGAATCGCCGCTTGATGGGAGAGATTATCCTAAAGGGGATGAAGTGGAAGAAGGCGATTATTGACAGCTTTGATTGCCCTCATAACTATATTGATATGACACAGGGGATTTTGAGAAAAGGAGCGGTCTCTGCTCAAAAAAATGAGCAGCTGATTATTCCGTTGAATATGAAGGATGGCAGTATCTTGGGTGTCGGAAAGGGTAACCTGGAATGGAATTTTTCAGGTCCTCACGGCGCAGGTCGGCAGATGAGTCGTTCCGAAGCAAAGAGACAAATCAGCCTTGAAAGCTATCAGCATGTCATGAAGAATATCTGGACAACCTCCGTTTCGAAGAAAACGGTTGATGAAGCACCGAAAGCATACAAGCCTGTTAAACAGCTGCTGGAAGATATTCAGCCAAGTGTTGAAATACAGGAAATTATCAAGCCCCTTTATAATTTTAAAGGTTAAGAAGGTTGGAAAAATACGATGAGACAAAAAATCATTATGAAAAGAGAGCTGAATTCAGAAAATCAGCCCTATAGAAAATCAGTAGAGCAGTTTATCAATCTTGAAAAACTATCAGCGAAGCAACAAAAAGAATTGGCTTGGTTGTTGTGGGAAACCTTTCATGGAACGATAGATGATCTTGGAGAAACACCGGAAGAAATGGAACAAGAGGTGACAGCAATGCTTAACGGAAAGTACGGCAAGTTTCTTGGTGAACACTCTTTTATCTCTATTGATGCCAAAAGCGGCGAATTTCAAGGCTGCGGACTAGTCAGCTTCTTTCGAGAAATACCTTTGATTATTTATGTGTCAGTCCGTTCGCAGGATCGTGGCAAGCGGCTGTCGACCGTGATTTTGAAGGAAGTAATCCAGTCATTATCTCAGGAGTTTGACGCAGCATATCTGGTTGTCACAGAAGGAAATACCATTGCAGAGAATATCTATCATCAATTGGGCTTTGTCGATGTAGGTAGAGATTGGGACACTGTATTGAATAAAAATGAAAAGGGAGAATGATGCACCTATGACAACGATTCAACTAAAACCAGTAACGAAGGAAACGATTGATTCATGTCTTTTGCTGTCTGTGCTTGAGCAGCAGCAGTCATTTGTTGCACCCGTGGCCAAAAGTCTGGCATATGCTTATGTAAATCATGAGTATTGTCGACCATTTGGTATTTATGACGGTCAGGAGCTGGTCGGTTATGTGTCAACCATTTATGATCCGTCAGACGGTATGTATTGTATCTGGCATATGCTGATTGATAAAAACCAGCAAGGAAAAGGTTATGGGACAGCCGCATTGGCGGAAGTCATTGCCTATTTTCAAACAGCACCGTTTGGGAAAGGAACAAGTATTGGCTTGTCCTGTCATGAACAAAATACAACTGCGCTAAATGTCTATCGTAAGCTTGGTTTTAAAGAAACTGGCGAGAAGGATGATGAGGGAGAAGTTATCCTGATTCGTTCGCTATAGATGGAAATGGAAAGCTAACCAGAAAAGGAAAGCGGGGCAAGAAGCCTCGCTTTCCTTTTTTTGTAGGACATGGCATTAATGTCAGTCATACAAACTGACATATCTGCGTGTGAAGTAATCAAAAAAGAAAGTCAGCGGGTAAGTGCCGATTTGGACATAATTCTCCTTTGTTACTCGAATGGTCTGTGTAAATTGATTGGTTAACGTGTTTTTAGTATTTTGTGTAATGAAAATGGAATCAGCAGGACTCTGGCTGATTGTTCGAATCAAGGCGGGATTTTTTGTCAATAAGGTACCGTAAGAGGAAATGACAATAATCAATGCCTGTTTATCCAAGTGCTCAATCAAGTCCTTTTGCAGCTGTTCCGTTTCTCCTATATAAAGGATTTTTCTGCTGGATAAAAAGGAGGTTTGTACCTCTTTGGCTAACTCAAGTGTTGCACTGTAGCCAATCAATACCACTTCAGAAGCCGTGTGAATTCTATGAAGGAGCTGATCAATTTCTTCAATGTCAATCGTTTCAAGGACGTCCTGAATCGATGCAGTGATTTCTTCACTATAACTGGTTAAATAAGCCTTAGGGTCTTTTTGTAATAGTTGAAAATCTTTTTCATTCATTCGTAAGCCGCTATAAGGTGTGAGACTGTTGAGCTGCTGCAGGGCATCTCGCAAGTCTGCGAAAGAGGCAAAATGAAAATGGCGACCAAAGCGTGTCAATGTTGCAGGGGAAACAAAGCATCTGTCTGCAATTTCAGAAATCGTCAGAGCAGGAATCTCTTCTGTGCGGGTAAGAAGAAAAATAATGATTTTAGAATAAGTAGTATCTTTTCCATGTGTATTCAAATAGGTTAAAAAATCAAAAATATCAAACATAGACAGCAAACACTCCAATCAATAGATGTCATTTTCATAAGAGTGAAAATGGTTATGAAAAATGAAAATAGCTGTAAAAACAGGAAAATCAAATGTGCTCTTCCTGTGATAAGATAAAGGAAATCAAGTGCCTCAATTATACACTATATATAATTTTGGTTAAAGAAACGGGCGAATAATGATTCGTTTCTTTTGTTGGATGGACAAAACTTGAACAGAAGAGGAAGGATGAAAAGAATGAGCGGATTTCCTAAGGATTTTTTATGGGGTGGCGCAACAGCAGCCAACCAATTTGAAGGAGCTTTTTTAGAAGACGGTAAGGGCTGGTCAACAGCAGATACGGCGCGTTACATTAAAGAAAATGGGACAGATATTCATGCTATTACAAAACCGATGACGACAGCCGATGTTAAAGCGGCAATGGCAGATAAAGAAGGTGTTTATCCAAAACGTCATGGGATTGATTTTTACCATCGTTATAAAGAGGATATTGCTTTATTCGCAGAAATGGGCTTTAAAACATTCCGATTATCAATTTCATGGCCTCGGATTTTCCCGAATGGTGATGAGAGTGAACCGAATGAAGCGGGTTTGGCCTTTTACGACAAAGTATTTGATGAATGCTTGAAATATAACATCGAGCCGCTAGTAACCATTTCCCACTATGAGTTTCCACTTGAATTGGCATTTAAGCAGAATGGGTGGGAGAGTCGCGAGACAATCGCAGCGTTTGAAAAATATGCTCGTGTTCTTTTTGAAAGATATAAGAATAAAGTGAAATATTGGCTGACATTCAATGAAATCAATATTATCGGAATGACTGGCTATTTGAGCGGTGGTATCTTGGCTGATAAAACAGAAAATCTGTTACAGGCACAATTCCAAGCAGCTCATCATCAATTTGTGGCTAGTGCACTAGCTGTAAAAGCATGTCATGAAATTATTCCGGATGCGAAAATTGGCTGTATGCTGGCAAGAATGGAAGCTTATCCAGATACCTGCAACCCAATGGATGTCATGGAAAGTATCTACAGTGATCATACCAATCTGTTCTATTCAGATGTACAAATTCGTGGGTATTACCCAAGCTATATGAATAAATTCTTCCGTGACAATAATATTGTGATTAAGAAAGAAGCGGGAGACGATGAACTGCTGAAGGAAGGCACTGTGGATTATATGTCCTTCAGTTACTACATGAGCAGCATTGCAACACACGAGAAGGATAGCGATCAGGTTGGCGGAAATCTGCTGGGTTCGAAGAAAAATCCTTACTTAAAAGCGAGTGACTGGGGTTGGCAGATTGATCCTGTCGGCTTGCGGGTGACTTTGCATAAACTTTACGACCGCTATCAAATTCCGCTTTACATCGTAGAAAACGGATTAGGTGCAAAGGATGTTGTAGAGGCAGATGGCAGTATCCATGATGCGTACCGCATTGATTATCTTCGTGACCATATCAAAGAAATGGAAATTGCGATTGATGAAGGCGTTGAGCTGATGGGCTACACACCTTGGGGCTGTATTGACCTTGTCAGCGCAAGTACCAGCGAAATGTCTAAACGCTACGGCTTTATCTATGTTGATCTGGACGATGAAGGTAAAGGTACGTTGGCTCGTTCGAAAAAGGATTCCTTTGACTGGTATAAGAAAGTTATTGCCAGCAATGGTGCTGATTTGACGTAATAAGTAGATTAAACAAAAAGAAGGCCTCGCTTATTGAGCGAGCCTTCTTTTTGTTTATTTCGGCATAGTTACTGACTAACTACGCTGTGCATACTGTCGCCAAGGAATACCGCGGCTCTCACACCAATCGATAAGTGAACGATTGAAGATTAGGTCGGTTGTTACTAAGTCCGCCGTTTTTCTTTTTCCCAGAAGGGTATAAAGCATCCTGATTTCATCCTGCCATTGTCGCACTAAATCAATGGTTGAATCCAGACCATTTGTAAGCAGTTCATTTAGAATAGTTCCTGCAATACCTGCACTTTTAGCACCAAGGCTTAGGCATTTGACGATATCCAATGAATTTCTGATGCCGCCGGACGCTAATACCGCCATATCCTTTTGATGGCGGTAAGATTCCAACAAAGAAAGGACAGTTGATTGCCCCCAGTCTGTAAGAAAATCCAGCTCGCGTTTTTTTCGACGAGCGTTTTCAATTTGAGTAAAGCTAGTGCCACCCTGACCACTGACACCAACGGCCTTCACACCAATTTGATATAGCTGTTCAATGGTTTCACTGCTCATACCAAAGCCAACTTCTTTTACAATGACCGGAACGGAGAGGCCATGAACGATTTCCTCGATAGTGGTCAGCCAATTACTGAAATCTCGATCCCCTTCAGGCATAACCAGTTCTTGAGGCACGTTTAGATGGATTTGCAGCCCATCCGCCTGAAAAAGGTTGATGGCTCTTTCTGCATCCTGTAACGAAGCACCTGCTCCGAGATTGGCAAAGATTATGCCTTTTGGGTTTTCCTTTCGCATAATGGCAAAGGATTCAGTTGTATCGGAATCTTTTAGTGCTGCACTGACAGAGCCTGTCGCAATCATTACATGGGTTTCTCTTGCAAGAATTCCCAGTTGCTGGTTAATGCTTTTGGTTTTCTCACTGCCCCCCGTCATGGCATTAATATAAAAAGGCTGAGGAAGAGAGAAACCAAGAAAGCTGGTAGTAATATCTACAGCGGCTAAATCTGTCTCCGGTAATGAATGATGGACAAAACGAAGGTGATCGAAATCATTTTCGTGTTCCTTATGAAAGGCTTTTGCCAAGGATAAATGTTCATCTTTTCGATTCTTCATGCTCTTGACCTCCATAGAAATAGACATGCAGCGGTAACGGTGTGATTTCCTGTTTTTCCCATGCGCTGACTAAGGGTAAGATGCCCGATTTTTGTTTAAATAGTACAATACCGCAGTCACCGCCGCCTGCACCGGATGATTTTGCAGCGCCACCAAATTGTTCCGCTAAATCACAAAGCTTCTTCAAGGCAGGGGTTTCAATGATTACACCTGTCAAATCCGTGAGTTGAAGCAGCAGCTCACGGTTCTTTCTTAATGCTGTCTGGATCGTGCGGATATCATTTGTTTTGAAGCCGTGAATCATTTGATTGACACAGACTTTACTTTCAGCCAGAAAGGATTGATAGGACAGTTCTTTATTCCCTTTTGACTGATGGACCTGATCCACTAAATCTGAAGTGGAAGCGGGGCTCCCTGTCCAGCCAATCAGAAGCCTTAACTGTTTTGGTACGGGAAGCGGCTCAATCATTAGGCTCGGCCAATCACTGTTTAACAGCTGATGTAGTGTCAGATGATTTAATTGTTCCTTGACCCATGGATGATTGAAGGTGGAGAAGGCAATCCAACCCCCATAACAGCTGGCAGCAATATCACCACATGAACCATTTCCTTGTACCGCCAAATGGGCAAGTGCGGACAGCTTGAATATTTTCTCGTTGTCTAATTCTAAGTGATAAAATTCGTTCAGTGCTTTTACTGTAGCGACTGTGACAGCACCACTTGAACCGAGACCGTATTTTCGTCCATTGGCATTATCCAATTCACTTGTCACCTTCAGATGATAAAAGGAAAGCGGAGCTCCCTGCTCCTGTGCATATTTTTCTGTCAGGCGGATGGCTTCCAAAATATAGTGGAATGGATTCTCACGGATATCTAGTACGAGCTCATTATTCTTTCTTGTCCAGCGTACAGGAATCGAACGATATTGCTCTGACTGAATACTGCCTTCGCCTTGTGCTTTTTCAAGAGTGACTGTAACGAATTGATCGACAGCCACAATCACAGCTGGATGTCCCGGTTCAACGACTGCGTATTCTCCTGAAATAAACAGCTTGCCGGGTGCAGAAATTTCAATCATATGTCAACGACCTTTCTGAATCAAGTATCTCTATCCCAGGTCCCGCATGTGCCAAGACCAATTGATTCTCGTTAAATTCCTCAGCAAACCGAGCTGTTAGTCTGTCAGCATCCTTTTTTTGCACAAGGACTTTGACATTAGGACCGGCATCCATGGTGAAGTAGCAAGGGATGCCTTCTAACCGACAGGCTCGAACGAGATTCATGGCTTTTAGACTGTCTGGAGACCAATAGGTAAATGGCGGCGTTGCGCCAAGTGTCGTAGCATGCATACGCAGGGCATTCGATTCAGCTGTTTCTCCTAGCAAGGTAAAATCCTTTGTTGCGATTGCTTGCTTTGCGCTCACTAAATCATCTGCAACAGCTGTCAGCCAGCCTTCATAAAAAACAGAAGTTTCGACTGTTCGCTTCATGCCGTCTCTGCTGGATACATCCTTTTGTGCATCATCAACTAAAATAAATAGCATTGCCAACTCCTGTTCCCAAGAATCGGAAGGGATTTGAACAGCGTAGGAGGTAGTGTCTGAATCGCCTTTCTGCCATTCAGAAAAGCCACCAAAAATACTACGACAGGCAGAACCGGAGCCTCTTCGTGCCAACATAGAAAGCTCTGTAGGTGAGAGTGACAGGTCTAACGCTGCACTGCAAGCCCCCGCTAAAGCAGCTAATCCGCTGGCAGAGGATGCCAGACCTGCAGCTGTTGGAACAAAATTGTTGCTTGTTATTTCTGCAAATTGCGGAACGTCGTATTTATGACGAATAAGATCGAGAAAACTGCTGACCTTCTTTGTCTGTTTTTCGTTCTGCAGTTGACCGTCTAAGTAAAAGCGGTCAGCTGTAAGCTCTGAAGTAAACCGTACACTGGTTTCAGTATAGAAAGCATCCAATGTTAAGGAAAGACTGCTATTCATGGGCAAAATCAACTGTTCATCCTGTTTTCCCCAGTATTTAATTAGTGCGATATTGGTATAAGCTCTCGCTGCTCCTATGCTCATGCTTGTGCCTCCAATGTCTGAATCCAAGTACTTACTGCACCGGAAGTTTCAAGTGCAGCTGCAATTTTTTGTGCAGAAAAAGAAGAATCTGCTAGAGCAATCACACAGCCGCCGCGACCGCCGCCTGTCAGCTTTGCGCCTAGTGCGCCGGCATCATTTGCCGCTGCGATTAATTTCTCAATCATCGGATGGCTGACAGTTAGCTCAGTGAGAAGCTGCTGTGCTTGCTTCATAATACGGCCAAGCTCTTGCGTATTATTGGCTAAAATCACTTTCTTGCTCTTTCGTGTAAGCTGTCCTAGTGCTGTGATTTTTGCACTGGTGTCGTGTTTGTTTGTTTCGAATAGGTGGGCGACATCCTTTACAGCTGCTCGTGTCTGCCCTTTGATTCCTGTATCTGCGACAACCAACCAAGTATCGCTCATATCCATTGGAAAGGTTTGTAAAGCGTCACCTTTGATAAAGAAAATTGGCTGTTTTCCACTGGTAGCTGCAGCATCAATCCCGCTTGGGTTTCCGTGGGCTATCTTTTCCGCTTTGCTCACTAAGTGTGCTAACTCTTCCTCGGAATAGGAGTAGTTGTAATAGTCAAAGAGACTGCGAATGACTGAAACAGCAACCGCAGCACTAGAACCCATGCCCCGTTCAGGAGGAATTGTACTGGTAATTGTCAAAGAAAAGTCTTCCTCTTTCTTTAAAAATGCCAGCGTTTGTAAAATACTTTCTTTTATATTATGAAGCTGCTTAGGTGCATCTGCCAGCTTGCCGGAGAAATACGTGCAATTTATCTGCATTTCTTCTGCGGGCACAGCAACAGTAGTCACAGCAGCGGCGTGAAAGGGAAAGGCAATAGCCGGCTCTCCATAGACAACGGAATGTTCACCAATGAGGATGATTTTTCCTGTGGCATGGCCAATCCCTGAATGAGTGTTTTTCATTTTATACATCCTTTTATATCAAAATAATAAATGAGCGGTAATCCAAGGAGCCGCATAGAGTATCATAAACTGAACGCCATAGTTCACGCCCATAGTGTTTAGCGTGCCGCAGACGATTCCAACAAGGAGCACACCGAAAATATTGATAAGTCCGGCATCCATATAAGCCAGTAGAAGAATGAACCCGATGAATAGTCCTAAGATTGCTTCATGGGGGATTTTCTTCAAGACAAAGGCAGTCATCTGCTGCGCATATTTCATCGCGATAAAGTACGTAACAATCGATGTAATCACTGCGGCTAATAAAATAGAAAAAATAAATTCACTTCGAGATAGCAGGTGATGAATATTATTGTCTAATGTAAAGACAGGCGGCGCGTTAAACAGAGCATTTGCCGGACCTACTGCTACCGGAGATAGCGGAATGCCCAGTGCAATCAATGGAATGATTACGCCTGAAAGGTAGGTAGCATGAGAAAGGGCACTCATGGATGTGATGGCCATACTGGCTTTTTTCACAGGGTCTTTTTCTTTGTTGGCAGTGATTTCACCAAAAAGAATCGTTAATCCTACAGGACTTAAAAAGAAAAGAAAGTTAGACAACAATGAAACAACCGCACTGGTTCCAGCTTCTTTTTTCGTAACTGTTTTTAGTGGATGTTTTAAGCTGTCTGATTCATTCACTTTTTTGATGGTGATTTTTTTCTTGTCATGTCGCGGCAACTGATCCCGTTTCTGTTTATTCAACAGGCCTAATAATGAAACAATCAAAGGACCAATGGTGATGCCTAAAAAGAAAGAAGTTGTTACATTTTTCTCTTGCGGAACGGCACCAATACCCCAGTATAAATAACGTAAGCCTTGAAAAAGAAGGGCCAGTGGAATAATACTTAATAAAGCAAATAATTTATTTTTTCCGATAAGAGCCAGAAAAACAGCACCAAATACGAATAGTAATGACGCATAAGCTTTTACGGACTCGGAAAACGGCGCTAAAATGTTTGCCAGTAAAAGACTGACTGGAATGGCAACTACAGTACCAATAATCGAGCCTGTTGCCATCTTTTTGATACTGGTTGCAGCGAGTCCTTTATCCTTAAGGAAAAGAGCGTGCTCAATCATCGGTGTGGACATGACACCGCCGGGTAATCCGACAAGAGCCGTTGGGATGGCGTTCATCAGATTCAATGTAATGATTGCGGCAATAAAGAATGTCAGAACGACAATCGGTTTCACACCTGAGAGAACCAAGGCTAATGTGACAGGCATCAGGACGGATGTTTCGTCTGTACCGGGAACAAAGCCGATAAAGGTATAAAGAACAATTGCACCAAAAATGGCCAAGAGCATCTGCAGCAATAAAGAGATATCCATAGCTATTCCTCCTCCTCTTCGATAACTGTACGTTTAGGCTTGATTACAAAAGCCGAGAGTAAAAATCCTAGAACAGCACCGCCGAGACCGAAAAACAATTGTTTGGTCTGGTCAGAAGCAGGGGCAATAAAATAGCCGCCCATGGTAAAAACACTGCATAAAACAATGGCAAGGATTAAATCCTTGATAGTAACGAGATCTCCCCAAATCTCAATAAATTCTTTCTTCACTTTTTTTCTCCTTTCGATTTGTGAAATAAAAGGATTGTGGCAGAAGCAATCAGCTTTTGAAATTAGATAGACATCAGTTCGCATTTCTTCGAAGAAGTTCGCGTTAGACGGCCATTATTTCAAGTTTGTGACAGCCAGGCACAAAAAAGAAAGCAGACTTCATAACGTTAGCCATTCGTCTGCATTTTTTTATTTCACAAGTTTAACCTTCATTAGTTTATCGAAAAAGAGAAGGCAAGTAAAATTCTTTTACTCATTTCTAAAGAAAACGTTAAGCCTATCAAGTAGGGATTTAACTGGATTTCAAGGATAAAATAACAGGCTACTTGAGAATCATTCCCAGTGTTTCGGCAATCGTTAGGGCCTGTTCTGCATTAACAATTATTCCTCGGAGAGACTCAGGTGAAAGAGCAATCGTATCAAAATGATTTTCTGAAAAATCGAGACCCTTCAAGGGTGTGTTGAACCATTGGCTTTGTGTAAGTTCACATTCCTTCATTTTTAGTTGCTGCCAGTTAAGCTCGGAAAACTCAGCTTGCCTTAAACTGGTTTCTTCAAAATGAACAACCTTCATTGTAGACATTGAGAAGGAGGCGTAATCAAGAATGCAACCACTGAAAAGGCAATCCTTTAAATAGGCTTCAGCAAAATTACAGCCTGTCAGCTTGCACTGACGAAATTCTACTTGATGGAGTCCTGCACCAATCCACTCAGAATTAGAGAAGTCACAATTTTCAAAGATAACATTGACACATTCGAACTGGCTAAGTCGACTGCCGGGCATCTGTAATTTTTTAATTTGGCTTTCTTTAATAAATAAATGGTGGAAATCTGCATAGTTAATCGAAGTATTTTCGATTAAAACAGCTTCAATCATTGCCTCATCTTCAAATAGAGGCGTCACCGTTGTTAGTTTCTCCGGTACAATTGGAGTGATTCGTTTCTTTTCTTTCATATATAGGACTTCCTTTCACTGTCAATTCTTCTCTATTATACTAGAAGAAATTAGTGACAATAAAAGAAAAAGCGGGTTTTAATGTTTCTGTGAGAAAAATGAGGAGAAATATAGGGAGAAGGACTGTATATTATACACTTCTGGTGATTAATTCTGAGCAAAAAGAATTTTTTATGACTTATTATTAGGATAGGATAAGATTTTTCTTGATTTTTTAATGTTATGAAGGTAAACTATATCCCATAGCAATAAATAATTATTAAATTCTGAGTTTTCAGAAAAATTGATGACAGAATTTTTTAGGAGGAAAAGGGAATGAAGTTAAAGAAGTCATTTGCTTTAGGGACAATCACTTTACTTAGTGTGTCAGTATTAACTGCCTGCGGAGGCGGCGGAGGTTCAACAGACGATTCAAAATCTGCAAG
Organism: Enterococcus sp. BWR-S5; assembly: GCF_016745255.1. Classification (GTDB taxonomy): domain Bacteria; phylum Bacillota; class Bacilli; order Lactobacillales; family Enterococcaceae; genus Enterococcus_L. The sequence continues at coordinate 231,590 of NZ_JADOEQ010000001.1, forward strand.
TTCAGAATCTACTGGAAAAGCTAGCGGAGAACAAGTCTTTCGTGTAATCGAACAACAGGAAATGCCTAGTGCCGATTTATCAGTAGCGACAGACGTAATCAGCTTTACTGCATTGAACAACGTTTATGAAGGGTTATACCGATTAGACTTGGACAACAAAGTAATCACTGCTGGTGCAGCTGAAATGGCTGAAATCAGTGAAGATGGAACAGTTTACACAGTAAAACTGAATGAAGATTCTAAATGGACTGATGGTGAGCCTGTAAAAGCAGAAGACTATGTATATGGTTGGCAGCGTACAGTTGATCCAGCGACAGCTTCAGAGTATGGCTACATGTTTGCACCGGTAAAAAATGGTGAGAAAATTGCCAATGGTGAAGCGAAGCCGGAAGAACTTGGAATCAAAGCAGTTGGTGATTACGAATTGGAAATCACGCTTGAGCAAGCAACACCTTACTTTGATTACCTGTTAGCATTTCCTTCATTCTTCCCACAAAGAAAAGACATTGTGGAACAATATGGAAAAGAATATGCAGCAACAAGTGAAAACGCAGTATATAACGGACCGTTTGTATTAGACGGATTCGACGGACCAGGTACAGATACTGAATGGTCTTATAAGAAAAATGCAGATTACTGGGATGCAGACACTGTTCAACTGGAAGAAGTGAAAGTGAGTGTTGTTAAGGAAGCACCTACTTCATTGAATCTGTTCCAAGATGGACAAGCAGATGACGTTATTCTAACAGGTGAGCTTGCACAGCAAATGGCAGCTGACCCTGAATATGTTATTCAAAAAGAAGCATCTACACAATATTTGGAATTGAACCAAATCGAAGAAGATTCACCATTTAGAAATGAAAACTTAAGAAAAGCAATTTCTTATGCTATCGACCGTGATGCATTGGTTACTTCTATTCTTGGTGATGGTTCAGTAGCTCCTAAGGGTCTAGTACCTGCAGATATGTCTACGAACCCTGAAACAGACGCTGACTTTGTAGAAGATGCCGGCGACGATATCAGCTCTGATGTAGATAAAGCAGCAGAATATTGGGAAAAAGCGAAAAAAGAATTGAAGATTGATTCTCTTGAATTCGACATCCTTTCTTCTGATACTGATTCTTCTAAGAAAGTAACTGAATATATTCAAGGCGCTATTCAAGAAGCATTGGATGGAGTAAAAGTAACATTGAGTCCTGTACCGTTCTCTGTACGTCTGGATCGCTCAAATAAGGGTGATTTTGATGTTGTAATGGGCGGCTGGGGTGCTGACTATGTTGATCCAAGTAGCTTCCTTGATTTGTTTATCACTGGTAATTCTTATAACCGTGGACGTTACAGCAACAAGGAATATGACGAGTACTTGAAATCTGCATCTACAACAAATGCCAATGATCCTGAAAAACGTTGGGAAGACATGGTTAATGCAGAAAAAGTTATCACAGGTGAAATGGGTGTCATTCCTCTTTACCAAAAAGCAGAAGGTCATATGCGTTCAGCTAAGGTTAAAGATGTTGGCTTCCACCCAGCTGGAGCTCAGTACGATTACAAGTGGACATACGTTTCAGAATAAGCTGAAATAGCCGTCTATATAAATTCTGTTAGATTCTTGAACACACGAAAATTGGCTTTTGAACGTAGTTTAAACAAAGGAAACAATCGTATGTCTCATCTATCTTAATAGGAGTTCTATATAGCAAAAGGACCCTTGCCTTCTTAGGAAAAGGCAACGGTCCTCTTGCTATCTTTGCTTAGAAAAAGTAAAATAGTAAGGAAACGATAGCTGGAATCAACAACAATCCCCCTGTTTCAAGCCAGTAAAGCCGGTGGGCGTTGCCGATTTCTGAAAATGGTATGAATTCTTTCGGTTCATTTTTCTTTCTCCACTGAAATGCTTTTTTCATAAAGTATTGGAAATTATCGAAGAAGCCTGAGGACATAATCCACATTGCAATTCCGATAATGAGAAAGAAAAGTGAAACGATGAAGAAGGTATCAGATATGGATTGGACAGTAACTGATTTTTTTATTAGAAATAGATAGATAAAAATGCCAAAACTGGAGATTATAAATGTGGCCAATGGCCATTTTAATTTTTTCATGGGTTCTTTCCTTGTCTATATTAGTTTTATTGTCTATACTTTATCGAAAACAGCTGTTGAAGTCAAAAAAATTTCGGAGGTGTCATTCTTGAACAGTTTTGGGAAGTATTTTCTTAAACGTGTTTTCTTCATGATAATCACATTGTGGTTAATCGCAACACTTACGTTTTTCCTAATGCAATTATTACCAGGTACTCCATATACCAATCAGGAAAAACTAAGTCCAGAAACAATTGCCATGTTGAACAAACAGTCCGGGCTGGATAAACCGGTCATCGTTCAATACGGAATCTATTTAAAAAATCTTGTAGTGGGTGATTTTGGGATTTCATTCCAATTTAAAAATCAGCCGGTAGCAAAACTCTTGATTAATCGAATCGGTCCTTCTGTACAATTAGGTGGACAGGCGATTATATTCGGTACACTTGTAGGTATCCTATTAGGTATTATCGCAGCAATGCGTCAAAATACTTGGGTGGATACATTGGCAACCTTGCTTGCAATCTTAGGACGGTCTATTCCGAACTTTGTCTTTGCGGTACTGCTTCAATATGTTTTTGCAATGAAATTGGGTGTACTGCCAATCGCGAAATGGGAAACCTTTGCTTCTACAATCTTACCAACCATCGCATTAGCGATGAGTCCTATGGCAGATTCGGCCAGGTTTATTCGAACCGAAATGGTTGAGGTCTTACATAGTGATTATGTAGAGTTAGCGAGAGCGAAAGGATTGAGCCGCTGGCAGGTGGCATTCAGACACGGTTTAAGAAACAGCTTAATCCCGTTGATTACGTTATTGGGACCTTTAGCTGTCGGATTGATGACAGGTTCTCTTGTAGTTGAAAATATCTTTGCAATCCCTGGTATCGGGGAGCAATTCGTTAAGTCAATCATGACAAACGACTACCCAACAATTATGGCAGTAACGATTCTTTATTCCACAATGCTGGTTATCGTTATTTTGATTGTTGACTTGCTTTATGGATTAATTGATCCAAGAATTCGTGTATCAGGAGGGGAGAATAGCTAATGGAAACAATCAATTTGAACAAAGTACCTGATTCTGTTAAAAATATTCCTTCTGACGAGTTTCAACTTTTAGATGCATCGACATCAAAAGAAAGAGAACGAATCGTTGCGCCTTCACTGAACTTTATTCAGGATTCTTGGCGCCGCCTGAAGAAAAATAAGGCTGCGGTTATTTCTCTGGCTATTTTGATTGTGATTATTATCATTTCTATTGGTTCAATTTGGGTATCTCCTCATGATCCAACCAAGCAAAATGTTGCTTATATCAACTTGCCTCCAAAAATTCCTGGCTTAGATGGAATTGATGGATTGAATGGTAAAGCTGTTGTTGCAGGACAAGTGGTAGATAAATATGCACAAGCTAAAGTTCCGGAAGGTACTAATTTCTATTTTGGTACAGACGGATTAGGACGTGACGTTCTAAGTCGTTTGATGATGGGAACGCGCGTGTCGCTATTGATTGCGTTTATTGCTGCGATTCTGGATATTACAATCGGTGTAACCTACGGATTGATTTCCGGATTGCTAGGTGGACGTGTAGATACTGTGATGCAGCGTATTCTGGAAGTTCTTTCCGGTATTCCGAACTTAGTTGTTATGATTTTGATGCTTACAGTATTTGATCCAGGTATCCTATCTATCGTTCTTGCGATGGTTGTAACGAACTGGATTTCGATGGCGCGGATAGTCCGAGCCCAGACCTTGAAATTGAAGGATCAGGAATTTGTATTAGCAGCACAAACATTAGGGGAGTCCCGTTTGAAAATTGCTATAAAACATATCCTTCCGAATATTTCAAGTATCATCATTGTACAAATGATGTTTAGTATTCCATCTGCAATCTTCTTCGAGGCTTTCTTGAGCTTCATCGGATTGGGATTGAGACCGCCAACCGCTTCACTGGGAACACTATTGAACGAAGGGTACAAAACGTTCAGATTCCTGCCTTACCTGATGTGGATTCCGGCAGCGACATTATCTGTAATTATGATTTGTTTCAATTTACTGGCTGACGGATTACGTGATGCCTTAGATCCTAAGATGAAAGAGTAGAGTGAATGACTATGGAAAAAGTATTAGAAGTAAAAGATTTGCATATATCTTTTGATACATTCGCAGGTAAAGTCAACGCCATTCGCGGTGTGAACTTTGATCTTCATAAAGGAGAAACACTGGCAATCGTTGGTGAATCTGGTAGTGGGAAGTCTGTAACAACCAGAACAATTATGCGTCTGTTGAGCAGTAATGCGAATATTGACAAGGGTGAGATTCTGTTTAAGGGAGCTGACATTGTCAATAAAACTGAAAAAGAAATGCAAAGTATTCGAGGAAAAGAGATTGCGATGATCTTCCAGGATCCAATGACATCATTGGACCCAACGATGCCGATTGGTAAACAGGTTGCGGAATCTTTGATTAAACATAATAAAGTATCTAAAAGCGAAGGGCTTGCTCAGGCTTTGGAATTGTTGAAGCTGGTAGGTATTCCGAATGCTGAAAAGCGTTTGAAAAACTATCCTCACCAATTTTCCGGTGGACAACGTCAACGTATCGTTATCGCGATTGCCTTGATTTGCTATCCGGAGGTTCTGATTGCCGATGAGCCGACAACTGCATTGGACGTAACAATCCAAGCACAGATTCTTGAATTATTGAAAGACCTGCAGCAAAAAATCAGCACATCGATTATTTTCATCACCCATGACTTGGGTGTTGTTGCGAACGTTGCTGATCGTGTCGCTGTTATGTATGGTGGACGTATTGTAGAAGTGGGAACTTCAGAAGAAATCTTCTATAACCCACAACATCCATATACATGGGGCTTACTTGGTTCTATGCCTACATTGGAAGGAACAGAAGACAAGCTTTATGCGATTCCGGGATCTCCTCCGGATCTGCTTGATCCTCCGAAAGGGGATGCCTTCTATCCTAGAAATGAGTTTGCATTGAAAATCGATGCAGAACAGCAGCCTCCTTACTTTGAGGTATCACCTACTCATAGAGCTGCAACATGGTTATTAGCACCACAAGCGCCGAAAGTAACACCTCCGGCGGAAATCGAAAGACGTTGGGCTATTTATAGAGAACGTCATAACATTTCAGAGACAGGAGGGGCAAACTAGTGGATTTAGAAAAACGTAAATTACTTTTAGACGTTAAAGGACTAAAACAGTATTTCAACGTTGGCCGTCCTGATGAAGTAAAAGCAGTAGATGATGTCAGCTTTCATATTTATGAAGGTGAAACATTTGGTTTAGTTGGAGAATCCGGTAGTGGGAAGTCAACAACCGGTCGAAGCGTTATTCGTTTGTACAATCCAACAGACGGTGAAATCATCTTTGATGGCGAAAATATTGCAAATATCCGTTCAAAGGAAAAAATGCAGGCGTTTCGTCGTGAAGTACAGATGATTTTCCAGGATCCTTATGCGTCGTTAAACCCAAGAATGAAAGTCAACGATATCATTGCTGAAGGAATTGACATTAATAAGTTAGCGAAAAATGATGCAGAACGGACTGCAAGAGTGGAAGAGCTTTTGAAGGTCGTTGGACTTGATCCAAGTCACGCGTCACGTTATCCTCATGAATTCTCTGGTGGACAGCGTCAGCGTATCGGGATTGCCCGTGCCCTAGCTGTTGATCCTAAATTCATCATCTGTGATGAGCCGATTTCAGCGTTGGACGTATCTATTCAGGCGCAGGTAGTGAATCTGCTTCAGGACTTACAAAAAGATGCCGGCTTGACATACTTGTTTATTGCCCATGATTTATCAATGGTAAAACACATCAGTGACCGCATTGGTGTTATGCACAGTGGTAAGTTGCTAGAAATGGGTTCAAGTGATGATATCTATAATTTCGGTGTTCATCCGTATACAGAAAGTCTATTGTCAGCTATTCCGTTACCTGATCCGGATTATGAGCGTACTCGTAAACGAATCATCTACAAGCCTCAACCACAAGATGGAAAAGCCCGTAAGCTTAGAGAGGTAGCACCGGAGCACTATGTGTACTGTGCAGAAGATGAAATGGATATGTATCGTGAAAAAATTGAAAGCAAAAAGGCGCAAGCACGTCACTAAGATAAGCGTCATGCGATGAAAAACATTATAAAAGCTGAACAAAGCTGTTCAGCTTTTATAATACTCTTGGTAAGTTTAAAAAAGGAAATACGAGTCTGGTCTGTTTGGGGAAACGATTGTTAAAATGAATAATCATTCCAACAATCGTGAGCTTCCTCTTCAGCCATTCTTGCAGGGTGGTGTTATTGGTGAAAATACTAAAAGCCTGTAAGTACAGACTGTACCCAACTTCTTCTCAAATTGAATTTTTTGAAAAGACTTTTTCGAGTGTCTATCTGGTTCACAATCTTCTGTTGCAGGATCGAATCAATTTATACAAAGAAGCAAAGAAGAACCCAAATAGCAAAAAGAGCCCACCGACTCCGGCAAAGTATAAAAGGGAATATCCTTTGCTGAAAGAGGTTGATAGTCTCGCTCTTGCAAATGCGCAAGTTCATTTAGAGCGGGCGCTAAAACGTTACTACAGTGGGAAGGACGTTGGCTTTCCCAAAATGAAATCGAAGAAAAACCCGGTTAATTCATACACAACCAACAATCAAAATGGAACAATAAAGTTTGTTGGTCTAAATTGTTTGAAAATTCCGAAATTAAAATCATTAATAAAAGTAAAGGTACACCGTGAACCGAAGGGAAAGATAAAGTCTGCGACAATCTCAAGGTCTTCCACTGGAAAATACTTTGTGTCAATTCTCTGCGAAGAAACAATCTGTTGTCAAAAAAAGACGAATAGAGCAGTTGGAATCAGCTTAGGATGTTCTGAGCTGGCTGTTTTATCAAACGGCCGCAGAATTGATAACGATCATCTGACGGAAGAAATTGAGAGGAAAATTCAACGAGAAGAAAAGAAGCTGGCCAGAAAAAAATATTTGGCTAGTGCAAAAGGTCTGGATTTGCTGGAACAGAAAAATTATCAGAAACAAAAAATGAAGGTTGCCAGATTGAGGGAACGCTTGTTGAATCAACGAAATGATTTTTTGAATAAAGTGACGACTCATCTGGTTAAGGAATATGATTTAATCTGTATTGAAGATGCGCATAAAAAGGAATTTAATCGAAATTGCAAGCTAACGAAACGAGTTTCGGATGTTTCCTGGTCGCTGTTTGTTTCCAAGCTGGAATACAAAGCGATGTGGCATGATAAACAACTGATTAAGTTGAAAAAAAATGATGACAAAATAGTGACAACAGCGTCGACAGAAATGACATTGGATATCGATCCGGAGCTCAGTAAAAATGATCCGGAGACTGCTGCCAGTATTCAACTGTTGTTACAGGGATTGAACCAGTAAGTATGAAGAACTGTAGGGACTACAGGGGTAGCTTAGGGCATAGAAGATATTAAATTATCTGTTTCTAAGAAGCTCTTCAATTAACTTGAGGGGCAGTTCACTAATTATTAATAAAGAGTATTACGGAGGGTGTGACAAAGGCGTCTAGCTCTGAGAATTGATAAGGAGCTGCTTTGGGAATACCGGTTGTCCGTTGTTTGATACGAAGAGAGTTTGGAACTTTATTTCTGTTCCAAACTCTTTTTAGTTGCGGGTTTGCTACAGAGGCACGATAGAAAAGTACGAAATATCGTGTTGACATCGAAGGGAATATGGTTTATACTAATCGAGTTGAGAAATAAAAGCAGAAGCACCCGCTTCTCGCCTTAGTTGAGTATATCACTGGGCTGGATAAGAGGATTCCTTGTATCAGTAAGATATGAGTATGAATTTACGCGGGTTCTGAATAGAACCGGCTTTTTTTATGCCTTGTCCTGAGACAAAGGAAAGAATGAAGCATTCCGCTGGATGTTCTCTAAAAAACTTGGAGGTGAATGACCATAGCAAAGGATATGATGGTGAACGACGGGATTCGTGCGCGTGAGTTACGTTTGATCGGGCAAGATGGTGAACAACTGGGTGTAAAGACAAAAGTAGAAGCTTTACAAATTGCTGAAACAGCAAACCTGGACTTAGTCCTTGTTGCTCCAGGCGCAAAACCACCTGTTGCACGTATAATGGATTATGGAAAGTTCCGTTTTGAACAGCAGAAAAAAGAGCGTGAAGCTCGTAAAAAACAAAAAGTAATCAGCGTAAAAGAAGTTCGTTTAAGTCCGACAATTGATGTCAATGACTTTAACACAAAACTTCGTAATGCACGTAAATTCTTGGAAAAAGGTGACAAAGTGAAAGCTTCGATCCGTTTCAAAGGCCGTGCCATTACCCATAAAGAGATTGGTCAGAAAGTTCTTGATCGCTTAGCTGAAGAAACAGCAGATATTGCTACAGTGGAACAGAAAGCGAAAATGGACGGACGCAGCATGTTTCTAACGCTGGCACCGAAAGTCGACAAGTAGTTTGAGAAATATCAATGGACCTGTTCGTCAGAACAAAAGATTTTGAGGAGGAAAATTAGTCATGCCAAAACAAAAAACACACCGCGGATCAGCAAAACGCTTCAAGCGTACTGGTAAAGGCGGTTTAAAAAGATTCCGTGCGTTTACAAGTCACCGTTTCCACGGTAAAACTAAAAAACAACGTCGTCAATTACGTAAAGCAAGAATGGTATCAGCTGGCGATTTCAAACGTATTCGTCAACAATTAGCAGGTATGAAATAAAAAGAGAACCAATTCTTGTAACGAAAAAATAAAAATCCAAAGAAATGATAGATATTTAGGAGGAATTCAACATGGCACGTGTTAAAGGTGGAACAGTAACCCGTAAACGTCGTAAAAAAATCCTTAAGTTAGCGAAAGGCTACTACGGATCAAAACATACTTTATTTAGAACAGCTCAAGAGCAAGTAATGAAATCTTACAGCTACGCATACAGAGATCGTCGTCAAAAGAAACGTGATTTCCGTAAATTATGGATTGCGCGTATCAATGCGGCAGCTCGTATGAACAACCTGAGCTACTCTAAATTGATGCACGGTTTGAAATTGGCTGAAATTGATATTAACCGTAAAATGCTTGCAGACTTGGCTGTTAACGATGCAGCTGCGTTCACTGCTTTAGCTGACCAAGCTAAAGGCGCTTTGAATAATTAATCCTTAAAACATTGATATAGCAGCGTTCAAGCCCCTTTCCTATGAGAGGGGCTTTTTTTGACCCAGAGATTGACCCAGATTATTTTTAGTTCTCATGAAAGTAGAGAAAATCTCTGCAGTTGCTTCTTTCGATTCTTTCGTCACATGAGTATAAACGTTCATAGTTGTTTTTATAGTTGTGTGACCAAGTCTTGATTGTACTTGTTTCATATTTGCACCAGCTTCAAATAATAGAGATGCATGTGTATGTCTGAACCCGTGAACTGTAATTCGTTTAATATGGTGATTCTTACGATAGAACACATCTAACCAACTTTGCGGTGTTCTAGGATACATTAAAGTATTATCAATCGTTGAAAAAACTAGCTGCTCTAAAGAATGTATGTGTCCAAGAGATTCTAACTCCCTGAGTTGCTGCAGCTTCCAGCTCTTCAATACTTCTACTATGTCGTTATCCAGACTGATAGAACGATTGCTTGCTGTTGTTTTGGGCTTTTGTATCAATAAAGCGCCTTTCTGACCACTAGCAAGAGTTTTATTCACTGTTAACAGTTTCTTTTTCAAATCGATATCACGCCAAGTAAGACACAACGCTTCTCCTTTTCTTAAACCAGTATAAGCTAATAAAAAGAAAAACGTGAATCTCTTTAACGAGTAGTGATCCTTCATGTATTGCAAGAAAAATAGTAACTCATCCTTATCAAAAAAGTTGGGTTGTTGTTCCTCATCATTTTCGATTGGTGAAGGTAATATGATTTTTCCCATAGGATCACTCTGTAATTCTCCGATTGATACCCCATATTTAAAAACCATTCCAGTATAATTTATAAACCTCTGATACCGTTTAGGGCTGCTGTTTCTCCATATATTCGCTTGCTTTTGACAATAAGCGACATTTACTCTATTCAGCTTCAAGGAGCCGAAAACGGGCAGAATATGTTTGTCAAATATTAATTTTGTGTTCCAGTACGTACTTTCTTTAACTTTGAATTTATAAACCTCATTAAACCAAACCTCGAAAGCATCGTAGAAAGACATGTTTTTCTTAATCTGCAGATAACCCTCTGATACTTCGACTTCTAACCTTGAGAGTGCGAGCTTCGCTTCTTTCTTTGATGCAAAACCACGTCTAGTTGTTTCCTTTTGTTTACCAGTAACAGGATCGACCCCTAAATATTTCTTGAACATATAGGCGGTTGAACCGTCCTTCTTTGTATATTGTTTGATTGTTGCCATTTGTTTTCCCTCCGTAGCAAGCGTGGGGCGCTGGCGAACTATTAGGAATTAAAGGCGTTGCATCACTCCTTTCGTTTTGGTAAAATGGGTATCATAAATAGCCCACCATCATGGGCGGTGTTTAGTTTCACATTACTCAATCTTTGTCAGGGGGAGAGTAGTGTGTTTTTTTAATCTGATTCTAAAGGAACAGATATTTCTTTAGTTGAATCATAGTTGCTATACAAATATAAGATGTTATATGTGGTATCATCTTTTTTGGAATACATAAAAGAGAATGGGTAGCTTTTGCCTTCAAAAACAAAGTTTCCGATTCCATTTAAAACATTTTTATACTCTTCTCCAGTTTCTGCATTTTTATCATCAGGAAATTGGTTCACGCTGGCATCGGTCTCGATAGTCACACCAGAAATTCCGAATAGTTCTTCGATATGTTTAGCAGCTAAAGTCATAAATTCAGCTTTATCATAACTTTCAGTTTCTTTTATGGTAGAATTAGTTTCACTGTAATCTTTTTTTTCTTCCTCAGACGATCCACAGGCAGAAAGCCCGACTAATAGAATTACGCCAGATAATAAAACAAACCATTTTTTCACTTATTTTCCTCATTTCTATGCTATAATTTATTTGCTACAATCTGCATATAATGTGGATATTAGGCTAATCAGTATTTGCGGTACTGGTTAGCTTTTTTATTTGCGAAAAAATAGTATATCGATTGTTTTACTATATTTTCATATGAATAGTCGATATTGTATTGATTCATAATTCTGATTGAATTCAATTGATCCAATTCTAATGAATCATCAGAAAGATAGTTAGTTATTAAAAAATCAATTGTATCGCATTCTGCCTCGTATTCCATTTTTGAATGCGCAGAATTAGACGCGACATATAACGCAGTTTGTTTCTTATGTTTTATTGCATGACCGATTTCATGAGCTAAAATCCTTACTATTTCATGTTCGCTCTTGTTTGCATTAACAAATATCAAGTCGGCTTCCGGTAAAAATCCACCCGATGAACAAACCTCATTTAAAAACACAACTTCGATATCGAATTTCTTTGCTATTGAAAGCAATTTATTTAACATAAGCAGCACGTCCTATTTATCATTTTTATTGTTTGCTTCTCTTTGTGCAATCACTGCTCTTGCTGCCGCTAAAATAATTTCTCTATCAGCTGCAGATACCTCTTTTCCATCGAGTGTCATTATTAATGTGTCATCTGACAGCTCGGAAACTTTCTCCTCCTTTTCTACTTCTCTACCTAATAAGTAATCGGTAGTTACACCGAAATATTCTGCGACCTTTTGCAAAGTTTCAGCTTTAGGGCTGCTAGTCCTCCAATGGTAAATTGCGCTTTCGCTTAAGCCTATTTCACCAGCTAGCTCTTTTAAACCTATATGTTGTTTTTTTGCTAATTCAGAAACCCTTTCAAATAAAGTCATTATGGACATTCCTCTCTAACAAGAATGTTATAGTATAAAAAATTAAGTTAAAGGTGTTTACAAGGTTAAAGTTTTATACTATACTCTTGTTGTAAGCTAATTAGACAGAAAAAAAGCGATTATTATTATCTTTATAAAGCGTAAGTTTGGCGACTGACTGCTAAAAATATTGATATTTTATTGTGCTTATTTTCTATACTCAAATAGTATAAAACTTTAAGTTTTTTGTCAATAGAAAATATAAAATTCTGTCTATTAGACTTACAATTATTTAATTAAAAAGAGGTGATGAACATGCCAGAAACGTTAGTAGCTAGGGAAAAAATCCAGAATTACTTGAACGAAAACAACATTTCCATCAGTGATTTAGCTGTAATGTACAACATCAAAAAACAAGACTTAGCAGATTATCTTGCAGGCAGAAAGAGCAACCCAAGAGGCAACAAGCTTATTTTGAGAATCATTTCAGATTACAAGATTAGGTAATTAAAGTAACTGTCAATTACATTTACATTGTATCTTATAGTAAGTGGTTTATCAAATTAGAAAACTCAAGTTATAAACAAATTTTTTATTAATCAATTAAAGGAGGTAGGAAAATGAACGAAATAATTAGAGTGACAACGAATGAAAATGATGAACAGTTAGTAAGCGGGCGTGAACTACATGAATTCTTAGAAGTAGGAACAAAATATGAAGATTGGTTTCCTCGAATGACTGAATATGGGTTTGAAGAAAACAGAGATTTTCATACTCTCAAAGTTGAGAACGTGGCAAGAGGGCGTGTTTATCACAAAACAGATCATGCTTTGAGTCTAGGTATGGCAAAAGAAATTTCAATGATTCAACGAAACGAAAAAGGAAAACAAGCTAGGCAATATTTCATCCAACTAGAAAAATTCTGGAACAGCCCGGAAATGGTTACAAAACGAGCACTTGAGTTTCAACAAAAGAAAATTGAAGTTCTGCAGTTGGAAAACGAAGCTATGAAGCCTAAGGCGTTATTTGCTGATGCGGTGAGCGGCAGTACAAACAGCTGTCTAGTTAAAGATTTATCAGTCTTGCTGAAACAAAATGGGATTGATATTGGTCAAAACAGACTATTCAAGTATCTCAGAGGAAATGGTTACCTAGGCAAAGGGAAAGGTCATTACAACAAACCTACACAGCGATCTTTAGATCAAGGATTGTTCGAATATCGTGAGCATTTCCATACAAACGGGAATGGGGAAGTTGAAACAAGATTCACCCCTCTAGTTACCGGCAAGGGACAAACGCATTTTGTCAACAAGTTTCTTAATGATGCCAATCTAACCTAAATGTGCAATTAGAACGACTATATAAAGGACGGTGACAAAAAATGAAACTAACTATAGATGAATTGGACTTGTCACCTGCTTTGCGTGAGGTAGTTCGAGAAGCTGCTGCAGAAGAGGGGAAACGACAGGCAATCATCTTTATCGAAGAATACAAAAAGAAGCTTGCTTATCCGAAGTATATGAACTATAACCAGGCAGCAAAATATATGAATACGAGTTATAACACACTAAAAAAAGTATTTATATTAAAAAAAGGTTTAAGAGTAGTGGTAATCGATGGCTATGAAAAAATCGACCAAAAAGATGCCGATGATTTCATGGAAAAAAACAAAAAATAATTGCAGGCGTGGGGCGCTGGCAAAAACAACACAGGAGGAACTAAGTTATGAATCAAGTAGAAAAACTAGAAAAAGAATTAGATGAATTGTACGAGCAACAAGAGAATGTAACTACCGCAGTCGAGAGTATCGCAAATTTTATCAAAGAAGGAATTATACCCAAAAGAGTTGTAACTTCTGATTATCCTTCTTTTGAAAGTTTTGTTGGTAATTCTTACCTAGAAACAGCAGACGATACTGCAGGCTTTATTATGCGCCAAGAAGAATCAGATGAACTTATTTTCGTGCAACATCTAAGTGACGACAAACAGATATGGACTTATTTTGTAGGTACGAAAATCAATAAAACTGAGTTTCTTGTACTAGACACCGAACTAGACACTCAGAAAAAGAAATGCGAAAAAATTGAAGAATACGGCATCGATTTGACTGTTATTCAAAATAAAATTGATGAAGTTGAAGGAATGCTTGCTGCATATGGCGATAAATAGGGAGGAACAATCATGACAAACAATACGAGAAAAGAAACAGTAGAATCAACACCGGAGGAATCAGCAAAATGAGCGAATCAATTTTAGAAAAACTATCAAAGGAAGCCAAGAAAACCCCATCGAATAGTTCTATTTTTCCTGATTGGAATGAACAGGAAATCAGCAATATTCTACTAGATTACCAAGAGGAGGCACTTAAGGACGAAATGGCTGCCGGAGAAGTAGAGCTAAAGTATACACTCAAGTTAATCGAGTATTTCCAAAGCAAGTTAGAACAACAGTACGAAGAAAAGAAAGTAAAAATCCGGATTATTCATGACAATTTCATTGGCTTTAGCTCATATGAAACCGAAGTAACCGAAGAATACTTTGCAAGTATTGCTGATCGTTTGAAAGGACATGGGAAAATTCAAATAGGCGGCTATATTGGTGATAAAACAGCAATTCGTAGAGTTTATGTTGTGGAGGAGGGAACGGAGTGAAACATGAATCCTACATAGAGGATATACCTCTATCTCAGAAAGACATTGTGGAGTTTAAAGATATTATTGTACGAATGATAAACGGAATGAACATGGATGAAACGGCAATGGATAATATTCTGGCTTGCTGTCTAAAAGAAAACAATCGATTAAAGAAAGAGGCAGAACAGCAATGACTAAACATGAGGATAGAAAAAAGCCTTTTGCTACAAAATTCTTGGCGGAATCAGCAAAAGACACAAAAAATATAATTCTATCCTCATTCTAACAGAACTAAGCAAGTAAAATCAATCATGAAATGAGGAATGACAATGAAACAGTACACAGATGAACAATTTTTAAATGCGACGGCTGCAGTAAAACAAGTGGAAGGTTACAAAGAAAGCGAAGCAGGAGGCATTACTCCGAACGAGTTCGCCATTATCAATCACTATGAACATCTTTTGAATGAGCGACCAACTGCTGATAGCGAGGCGATAAAAGATATTGCATACGATATATCAGATTTTACCTATCAATTAGAGTTTATCCGAAACTATTTTTCAGTATTAGCATCAAATTACAAAAATAATCATGATGAAATAAGCCTAGCTAGGCTACACATGACTTTGTATGAGGATGGAGCGCTACAAAATATAGACAAAGTTCTATTAAAGGGCACTGAGGTATTAAACAAGAATAGCGACGACTTGCTATCGACTGTAGGGGAGGAATAGCGATGGATAAGTTTGAAGTGGGTATCAAATTAGAACGGATTCGGCATTTGCTTTTTCTCATGGGCGACACTTTCGAGAAAGTGCAAGACCGGTCTTTGAAGTACCGAGCTAAGGAAAAAGAGTCAGCCTCCAGATTGGCATATGAGATTGATAGAAGTATTGATGAATTAGAAACGCTACGAGATGTTGTATTTGATAAGGTACTGGAGTTAGAAAAGAATTTTAAGGAATAAGGATGTGATGCACATTGAATTTATACACCTGTGTTGGCTACAGTACCAATACAATGGAGCAAATAAGGACAGATAAAAGACCGTTTGATTATCTATGGGAATATGAACCGGCGGAAGTTCCGATTGATGAAAGTTTCGCAAAAAACACCATAAAAGAAACAAAGCATGCCATTGCACCTTATAAGAAGAAAATTCATTACTTTCTTGCTGGGGAGTTAATAGATAGTCAACGGAACAACGGCAATCTGATTCGAAAAGAAATGATTGTGATTGATTACGACGACATCGATTTAAAATATACAGTATTTCTAAATACGATTAAAGAGAAGCTGCAAAATGTTAGTTTTATTCTTTATCCATCTATCTCCAATTATATAGGACAAATGGGGATGCGGTTCCGTTTAATTATTGATACGAGCCGAACGTATACAGAAAAAGAGAGTGATTGGTTAATTCAGAATGTAATAGACTTCATTGGGATCCCTGCAGACAATGCTTCTAAAACATATAGTCAACTAATGGGAATGCCTACGCTCAATAAATTGTCTCCTTCAACACTTATTACTAAACAAGAAGGGCAGCCCTTAGATATAGATAGTTTTTTGTATGAACCGATTGTTAAGAAGGAATACAAACCATCTGTATCTTTCGATGGAGAACTGACTCATGAAATTGCAGTAGAAATGGTAAGCGCGTATACAAGCCATGTCGGAGATAAATTAGCAGATAGAACTTACTACCTCAATCCATACATGAATATCAAGTATGCGTATGAACAGAGAGAAATCGATTGGGAAACAGTTCAGGAGTGCTTAACTATTTTAGCTATAGGGCATGATGATTGGGCTGCTTCTAACATCGAGCATTTTAAACGAGATTCAACTCCTGTTGTGAATGGTACATCCTTTACTGATTTTTTTGGTTGGGCTATAGCTAATCCACACGATGATTTCAAAGGAATAGAAGTTGGAGAGACAACAAAATATAAGCCAATCCACATTGGAATTGAGCTAAGAGAAATAGAAAAATCAATGCAATCTCTTGCTTCGATGAATGAACAGGCTGAGTACCTAACCAATGCATTGAACAGTCTAAATGAAGCTACGCCATCATGGTTTTGGGTAGCTACTAAGATTAAGCGAGACGGCGAGAATGTAACAAAAGTTGATTATTCACACGGATACGACCATGTAAAGATGGGAGATTTATTGATTAGCAAATATTATCTAGTTCGTTTTCCGAAATTACTTCAAGGAGCTGTATACGATGATAGTCGCGGGTATTGGCGCTACTTTGGTAAAAATGAGATGAAAGATTTTGCTGAAAGGGAAACACTTAGAGAATTGCAAGCTTGGGGCTACTACGATATAAAGCGGATCACACCGACCAGAATTTATATTTTACAAAAAACCTATGATAAAAGCTTTCCAAATGCCACACCATTTGAAACGAGCCGACCGGAATTAGTAGTTTTCAAAAATGGAACTTACAATATCTTGACAGGTCAAATGAAATCTAATGATCCGAACGATTATATTCTAAATGCTTTTAACTATGATTTGGATATGAGCGGTCAACCTACACCTCACACAGATGCATTGTTTAATGGACTAGTAGGCGATTCAACCCTATTCTTGAAACAATTTATCGGTTATATGTTCTACCGGAGTCATGCACCAGCTCAAGAAATGCTATTCCTTAAAGGTAATGGAGGAGAAGGGAAGTCTACGTTTATCAATTATGTGAATAATCACATCTTAGGCGGAGACAATTATTCTGCAGTGACACCTCAAGATTTAGCCAATGATCGTTTTCAAGTAGTTGAATTACTAGGTAAAGCGGCCAATATCAGCGCGGATATCAAAGCGGATTATATAGAAGATTCTAGCATCATTAAGAGGTTAACCGGTGGCGACCCTGTGTATGCACAATATAAGGGAATACAGGGGTTTAAAATGCTAAATTATGCAAAGATGCTTTATAGTGCCAATAAATTACCGAAATTTAAGGACCAAACAGACGGTTTTGCTGACCGCTTGGCTGTTGTTCCCTTCATTAACGGGAATCAACGAGTGAAAGGTGCTACGTTTTGGAAGAATCATGATATGGGAAAAGTCGAAGCGGAAACATCAGCTTTTGTTTATAGCTGCATTGTCGAGTTTACCAAAATATTCGATGGGAAAAAAGCGCAGTTCACAAAAACCAAAAATATGGAAAAAGAAAAAAGTAAATGGCTTCTTGATAATAACCATATTGCTGAGTTTATATTAGAGGCTACCGAAATAAATATAGAGGATAAGAGGGGAGAAATAGCCTCAGTTGTTCATAAAGAATATACGGCATTTTCTAAACAAAATGGTTACTATGTAAAAAGTCCTCAAGCTCTAAGAGATTACTTAGAGTCATTAGGAGTCATCAAAGTGAAAAACTCAAAGGGGTTCAAAGATGGTGGCTCTCAACAATGGCGTTTTAGTGGGCTGAAGCTGACAGCTACCTTTTTATATGACTTTGACGATGTGGTGTGATTCAAAATATCCATAAAATCCAAGTGATATCCAAGCATTATCCATAAAAAAAGTAGAGTTACCAAGGGTTTATCCATAAAATCCAAGAAATGACGAACTCTTATAAAATAAAAGAACAATACTAGTTTTATTATTAGTATATAATAAAAGATTTTCGAAATTTTATGGATTTATGGATATTTCTTGATATACCAGCGTTTATTTATGGATATTGATGGATACTACTATTCTATATGTATGAAAAAAATAACTGATAATGTATCAGAGGAGAATTAAATTATGCAAAAACTATCAATGAACCAAAAATTCAACGTTCCGAAAAACGCCTCATACTTTCGGAAGTCAGATGCAGAGGAAACATTCGAACGTCTGGACCACCCAAAATCATTTTATGAGTTATCGGAAGAGCAGCGAAAACAATTATTAGAATGGTGTTCAGGAATGGAGACTATCAAGCGACCTAATCCACATCATACTTCTTACGGATTAAAACACTGGTTTGAAGCGAGTGAAGGAGGATTTTATGTAACTAACGGACAATTCAAAGGCGCAATGATTTTATCAGGCTACAGTGTTGCTAATCCGGATGCTTTGAATTGGACATTTAATATATCGCAGGCAAGTTATAAAGAAAAGCGTAGTCAATTAAAACGATTGCCAATCTAGGAGGAATAAACAATGAAACATTCAAAAGTAGAAGTTTTTCATGGAAAAGATTTAGATAGCACTGTGGATAAAGCTGTGGAAAAATGCCCGATGGGGTATGAGATTATCGATTTCGACGTTTCTTTTGTAAATAGCGAATGGATCGTGATTGCAAAGATTGATAAAGAAACAGGAATGCAAGTGGAAATGTTCAGCGATTGGGATATCAATCAGCTAGAACGTGACATAGCAGACTTTTTAGAAGATAACCCAGATATCAAGATTAAACACGTAACACATAGCAGCGCATCTTTTGGAACCAGCGACGATCAGGGAATAGCAACTAGTATCGCTATCTGGTACAAGGAGGAATAGCCATGGAAATATCAATCACGAAAGTTAAACAATACAATGGACCACTCCGTCACGTTGTATCAGTTGATGGCGTGCCAGTAGCTGTCACCAAGAGAAGAAGACGAGCGGAAAAGCTGTCTGCATACCTACAAGGCTTTCCATCGGATATATCAGACCGGAGCATTGAAAGAGTTTTGAATGTACTGAGGGAGGATTGAACATGAAGGCTCATGAAATAGTGAAATTGATAAATGAATGGGGCGGCTATAAAACCTTAAATGCCATCTTTGAATGTTATGACAAGCCTTTTAAATGCCCAAACTGCGATGGCTCTGGTAGCTACATGAAAGAATTCGTTATTGAGAATAATGATCCTGCTTGGTTTTATCCTCCAACGGTTAGGCATGAGAAAACAGAGTGCCCGCTGTGCAATGGGCATGGATGGACTGAGAAAGAATATAAACCGAAATTAGTCCAGAGTGGCTGGGAGGTTCAAGAATGAATATTTTTCTTTTATGCGGTGCAGCGATTTTAGCCAGTGTGACTGCTGCAATCTGTATTTTGATTATTGGGGTAGCAGTAAAAGCAGTATTGAAAAAATAAATTAGTCGAAAAGAATTGGAGGGTAAGAGGATGTCTAAAGGATTGACAAAGCACCAGCTGCAGATTATTAGTGAAGTTGCCAGCAGAGAAGCCGCAAAGCACGTGGACCAAAAAGAGAAACGTCAAAAGGCTGAACAGCGAGAACGCAATTTGAAAAATACAGATTTGCTGATGAAGAACTACACCAAGCTAAAAGCGATGGCTGAAGAGTATGAAACCGAAGTAGACGAATACGAGGATACCGTCCTTGATTTATCAACATTGAGCTTAGAGACTTTGGAGAAATACCACTTCAAAACAGTTAAGATGATGAAGCATGTTGACGCCATGGTTCGGGCATATGAATGGAATTGTGGTAAGGGATTACCAGAAGAAAAACGGCGCTTTGAAGTATTGAAATATCGCTATCTGGTTGACGAGAAGCTGACAGCTAAACAGTTGTGTGAAAAACTGTTTGTTGACCAGAAAACTGTTTATCGTGATACAAAGGCTGCTATCAGGGATATGTCGGTATTGCTATTCGGTACTGCTGCTATCGATTTCGCTTGATGTCAAAATCGTGTCAACAAATGTCCCAAACTATGTGTTATTATGATAGCATGAAATAAGTTTAAACATCAGGAGAGATCGAACAAACAAGGAAAACTTTTACTGATGTTTAACTTACTGTCGCTCACAGTCTGAGACTTATTCCTAAAAACAAAAAAATGAAGGCAGGTGAAATCCTGCTCCTTTAATCTACCATAGTCTGTGAGCGATATATGTTTACTAAGTGGCGGAATAGGTAGACGCAATAAAGAGTGAAGAATGAAAGTAACTCATGTGTGGTGCAAATCCACACCTTAGTAATTAGGGAGCACCTAGATAACCAGGCATGGGATTTAGGATTGCGACCCTTTAGCAATCGAGGATGAGGAGCGGGCTCCCGAAGTACAAGGGAAAAACGGCAGACGGCACATGGATGGTCGTCGTGTAGATTGCTAGTACACAGTATTATATTTATATGGCATTCAATATAATAACTGGTGAAATGAACAGGAAATATCAGGTTATAATATATTGAAGGGCTGAAAAATATAATAAGGAATGATAATTTTGATTAGAGCGCTTAGGCGTTCTTTTTATTTTGCATAAGGAGGAATAGACATGACAAACATTATATTGACTATCTGCATAGCTGGATTAGCTTTATTGTTGCTAGAGCTGCTCTTGCTATTCTCTATTTCTAATTATATAGAAAATCGATTCGGACCAGTCATGCGAAGCGGAAGGAATCCTGTACCGCCAAAAGATTTAAAGATAAACCCAGACTACAAGTTACTTAAGCCCGAAAGGAAATAACTTTATGGGAGTGAGAGAGTATAACGAACGTGAGCGCAAATGGGGTAAGGAGTTTAGAGACTGGCAACAGAAGTTCTATAGGTCGAAAGAATGGATCAAACTTAGAAACAGAGTAAGAGATATAAACGGAATGCGTTGCAACAAATGCGGTAAGTTGATTAGAGGTAAGAGTATCGTGGACCACATAGAGGAAGTCACACCGGGTAACAAATATGATGTAAGCATTACACTCAATGAGGATAACCTGCAGTTACTTTGCTTAGGTTGCCATAACTCAAAGACGTTTGCGCATCAAATTGATTACGAAATGAAAAACAGAAATGATGTTAATTTGTTTTAGCATCCCCCCTCTTAACGTTAAGATAAAACCCTTTAAGAAAACGGCGTATGAAGGTTTGCGTATCTCTCCCTTATCAAAAATAACTAGTTAACAGGAATTGAGGTGGAATATTTGAAATTGCAAGATGTGCCGGCAGCCGTCGGAGTATCACGAATAACTATCTATAACTACCGCAAAAGGCTTGGTATTGTGGAAGAAACTACAGAAGAAGTACCGGAGGAAACAGTCGAACAGTTTAAAAAGATGGCTGCAAGCAAAATAAAGCCTGGACCATCAAACAATAAAGGTAAAAAGAAAGTGGATGTTGTGGCAGCTGCGCAATTCTCAAATGATTCTAGCGGATTTTTGGAGATACTACCTAATGATTCTACGCAGCTAAAGAACTTGAAAGACCAATACAACTCTAACCAAGTGTTAATTAACCATTTAACAAAAGAAATTAACACTTGCATTGTTGATGGTGAGACACCAAGCAAATTGGAAAGTGACATGATGGAAAAGTACCAAAAACTAAACATGTCATTAGCAAGAACGATAGAAACCCTTAATCCAGCTGAGGAAAGTTTGGCATCGTTGATTAAAGCGAAACTGGCGAGCTATTCATCATGAAATATTTTGATAGGTACGTAAAATTGATTGAAGCTGGAAAAATAGAAGTTTGCGAACCTGTTAAATTATCAATTAAACGAGTTCAGAGGTTTAAGAAAACTTATCGTTTTAAAGCTAGTGAAGCATACAAGCGAATCGATTTCATAGAAAATGAATGCTCACAAACAAAAGGCAATTCAGGCAAGTTAAAACTGGCGCTACCTCAAAAAGTTTGGCTTGAAACATCATGGGGCTTTTATCACGATGCTAAAGTAACAAAAACTGACCCTGAGACATTAGAAGAATATCAAGCAACAGAAGAACGGCGGTTAATCAACGAGGTTCCAATCATCGTACCAAGAGGAACAGGGAAAACTACACTAGGTTCAGCGATTGGAGAAGTCGGGCAGATTATCGATGATGAATATGGGGCAGATATTCAAATGCTTGCCTACAATCGAGAACAAGCAGGGTATTTGTTTAACGCTTCTGCAGCTATGTTATCGAATGAAGATAGTTTACTTCATCTAATGCGTGAAGCAGATATGTTAAGAAGTACAAAGCGAGGTATTTTGTATAAGCCTACCAATTCGCTCATGAGTATCAAAACATCCGATTATGAATCATTGGACGGTACAAACGCACACTATAATATTTTTGATGAAGTTCACACCTACGACGAGGACTTTATAAAGGTTGTCAACGATGGCTCAAGCCGGAAAAGAAAAAACTGGATGACTTGGTACATTTCTACAAACGGAACAAAGAGAGGAAAGTTATTCGACCAGTATTATGCCGAGTGGATGGCGATTCTTAACGGCGAAAAAGACAATGATTCTATTATGCCTTGGATTTACAAACTTGATACAGCAGAAGAAATCCGTCAGCCTGAAAAATGGGTTAAAGCTATGCCGCTCTTGGGAATTACCACAGAAAAAGAAACGATTGCTACAGACATAGAAATGTCAAAAGGGAATCCTGCAAAGCAAGCAGAGTTAATGGCGAAAACATTCAATTTACCATCAAACAGCCATTTAGCCTATTTCACAAATGAAGAGTGTCAAGGTTCGCACGATAAATTTGACCGGGCTATTTTTATTGGGAATGAGGAACGGAATACAAGATGTGTGTTAGGTATTGACTTATCAGATGTTAATGACATTTGTTCGGTTTCTTTCATGGTTGTTGATGGCGATACAAGATATTTTGATAATTTGAAGTTTGTACCAGCAGCAACCGTGGAGAATATGCCAAAGGAAAGCAAGGAGCAATATGAGCAATGGAAAAATGACGGTCAGTTAATCGTTCATGAACTTGATTACAACGACGAAGAATTTATTTTCGATACCGTTTTGGAGTACATGAAAGAAAACAAAATTTATCCGGTAGCTGTAGGTTATGACCGATGGGGTGCTAAACAGCTTGTGAAGCGATTTAACGACTATTACGGAGATATCTGTAAAGAAGTACCTCAAACGGTTAAAGTTCTTTCTACGCCACTAAAAATCTACAAAGAGAAATTGAAAGCTGGAAAGATTATCTTTAACGATCCTGTTTCAACTTGGTGTCATGGAAACGTCAATATAAAAATTGATGGAAACAACAATATTTTTCCTAACAGAGCAAAAGCAAAGAACAAAATTGACGTGTTCGCATCACAATTGGATGCGTTCATATGCTACGAGAACTATAAAGAAGACTTGAGTTATTACTTTGATTGAAAGGAGGGGAGAAAGTGGCGAATGCATTTACAAACGTTTTATCAAGAGTTAAAACATCGTGGTGGAAATTCCGACATCATCAGGTATTCCATCCGAAGTATTTTCGAGAGCGCAGCTATTGGAAAAGCAATTCAATCTACTTGGATAACATTTTCAATAAGATTGCGACAGATGTTGCGATGATGAAATTCAAGCATGTGAAAGTAACAAACACGACAGGAGATAACGGTAAGAATTTAAAAGTCATGGAATGGCAGGAAATGAGCGATTTGTCGCAGTGTTTGTCAATCAGTCCGAACGACGAAGACACACCAATAGTGTTTTGGTCGAATGTCATTCGAAAGTTGCTGCAGGAACAACTCGCAGTCGTTATTCCGGTATATGAAAATGGCACACTGAAAGAAATTCGGTTAGTGGATGATGTTGTGATGATAAATAGTGGGAAAATAACTGTTTTGATTGACGAAGAATCGCAAGTGTTAGAAGTTGGCTCAGTTTGGATTTTTGAAAATCCTAAAAAGAACCTATCCGCTCAATTGAATCAAATAACTAATATCATCGATGATAACTTGAAAGCATTATCAGAGAAAATCAACGAACAGAGTTCAACGTTAAAAGGATTGTTAAAACTTCCAACTACTTTAGCTGATGATGAACTAAAGCAAAAAGCACAGGATAGAGTGAACAACATTATGGAAGTTGCCGCAAACGGAGAAATTGGCTATTTGGCACGTGATGAAGATTTCGAAGAGTTAACAAACACTTACGGCACAGCATCAAAAGAAGAACTAGAATTTTTAAAGTTACAACTTTATCAAGCCTTTGGTATTAACGAAAAACTATTCACGTGTGATTATACTGAGGATCAATACCGGGCATACTATCAATCAGTTGTTAAAGTATACTTGCGTGTCATTGAAGAAGAAATCTATCGGAAATACTTTAGCAAAACTGCAAGAACACAAGGGCAACGTCTATTCGTGTATATTGACCTGTTCGATATTGCGAGCCTTAAGGATTTGAATAACTTTGCTTATCAAATGAAGTACAGCGGAATCATGAATGCTAATGAATTGCGTGAGATTTTAGGTTATGCAGAGTTTGAAGGTGGCGAAGTATTTGAATCAAATAAAAACGCCGTGCCGATTGGTACGGCTCAGACAGAAGAGAAGCTATTTGAGCTTGAGGTAAAAATGAGCCAGATTCTTGAGAAATTAAAATAAACCATTGAAAGGAGGGGTGGATAAATGAGAAATAAGAGCTTTGAAATTGAGACAATCAAAGAAGCAGAAGAAGGCAGCTTTCATTTTAAGGGTTATGCAAGTACCTATGATAACGAGGACAGAGACGGCGACAAGATGTTAAAAGGATGCTTTGATGCATCAGTAAAAGGAAAGTCGGTTATTCCTATGTTATTCAATCATGACCGGAACAGTGTTATTGGAAAATTGGAAATAGAAGTAGATGAAAAAGGTCTTCTAGTGAAGGGCTTTTTTAATTTGAACGATGAAGTAGCGAAAAAAGTCTATGACTTAATGAAAATGGGTGCGCTCGACTCTATGAGCGTTGGCTTTTTAGTGAAAGATTATGAACCGATTGACAAAAACAGACCATTTGGAGGTTGGGAAATAAAAGAAGCCGAAGTCGTTGAAACGTCAATCGTTACAGTTCCGAGCAACACACAAGCCGTCGTTGATGTTGTGAAATCATTTGATGATAAAGAGGCAGCTGCTTTTAAAGAAATCATCAAAGAAGCGGTAAGAGAAGTACAAACGGAAGAAAAAGCAAAAGAAGCACGAAGAGCAGCTATTTTAAAAACATTAGATAAAGGAGAGGTACACACATGAATTTAGCAGACAAAAGAGAAGCCTTGCAGGAGAAACGTAAGGAACTTGAAAAAGTAGTAAAAGAAAAAGAAACAGTCACTTTAAAATTGAAAGAAGTAACGCTAACAGATAACCAGTTGGCAGAATTGGAGGAAGAGGCTAGTCGTGTAGCTGCTGCAGTTGATGAACTTGAAACGACCATTTCTGCTTTATCCGAAGATATCACGAACGAAGAAAAGTCGCTCGACGCAATCGCAAAAAGAGTAAAAGAAAAGAATGAAAAAACAGGAGGTTCAAAAATGAAGTATTTACAAACGAAAGAAGCGGTTAAAGACTTTGCGGAGCTTTTAGCAAAAACCGGAGGCGGCGAAAAGTTAAAGCAAGCATGGAGCAACCAGCTGAAAGAAAAAGGAATTACTAATCCGGAGGTATTGCTGCCTCAAGCCGTTGTAACGTCTATTACCGATGCCTTTGAAAAATCAGGCTCTATCTTTGCGACATTCAACCATACAGGCTTAACTATGTTGAAAGTTATGCATAATACAAATACTGACGATTCATCAAGAGCTAAAGGACACAAACGAGGAAAAACAAAAACTGAGCAAGAGATCACGCTTGCGCCTAAAGAGATTCGTGCTCAATACATTTTCAAATACATCACACTAGATAAAGAGACAATCAGAGAGCAACGAGATACAAATGCTTTGATTAACTATGTTTTATCTGAATTGCCTAACCGTATCATTTCAGAAATTGAGCGTGCTGCGATGATTGGAGACGGTCGAGCATCAAACGATGATGAACATATTCATTCATACGAGGCGATTATAAGTTCAGATCTTGCTTATAAATCAACGCAAGAAGAAACGACAAACTTGTTAGAAGATTTAGTAAAAATGGATGCAACTATTACGGCGGATGGTGCACGCTATTTGGTAGTTTCTCGAACAACATTAGCGGATTTGAAACTAACTAGTAATAGCGGTGGATTAGTTTTCCCTATTGGTTCTGATATGGCGAGCGCATTAGGCTATGAAGCTATTTTCACCCCTGATTTCATGGCTTTGGATGCAGCACCTAAAGCAATTGAATACGTCGGAAATGCGTATAAAGTTGTTGGTGATGATGTTATGGATTCGTACGAAGACTTCACACTAAGTCAAAACAAAAATGAGTATCTTATGGAAATCTATTCTGGCGGAGGTCTTGGTACTTTCAAATCCGCTGCAGTATTAACTAAAGCTACACCCTAATCAGCCCCGCAATCTAAACTATTTAGATGTGACAAACAATAGTGTCATACTTGAATGGGATGGAGGACCAGGGGATATAGTGATAGGTTCGAACGTACCAACCAAAGACAGCAAAAACGCTGAAATAAAAGCCTATTTAGATGAACAAGATATTTCTTATTTGTCAGGAATGAATAAAGCTGAATTGCTTAAGTTGGCAGGTGTTGAAACGTGAAAATATTAGAGGAAATCAAAAATCTTATTGAAGTTGATGTGGAAGAAACCATCTACGATTCTCAGTTACTTTTATATGCGAACTCAGGGATTCAATACCTAATTAACAATAATGTACCGATTGGAAAAATTGAAGAGAATTCGGAAAGTACCGAGTGGAACGAGATAGACGAGGACGATTATTTGATTATCCTAGACTGGTTGCATTTGAGAATACTGCAGCGTTTTGATAGAACACTCATGACAGGAAATCAGACGACAACAGCTACATGGATTGATTCGGAAATGACAAACCTTATCTATCAATTGAAATGCAAGTACGATAGGAGTGATCGCTCGTGAGATTATCGAGAACAGCAATCACTATTTCATACACGAGCAGAGAAGAGGTAGAAGCTGGCGTTTGGGAGAACATCGAAAGCCAAAAGACAATCAAGGCAGAACAAGAACAGATTTACCAGCGGCGTATCGACCAGGCGCAAGCTGAGGGGCTTGCATTAACTGCACGCTTTAGAATACGCAGTAGTTTTTCATCAGGCATAGAAATTAAGTACGTTGAATGGAAAGGCGCACGTTATAAAGTTTCAAGTGTTGTAAACAATATCGAATCGCATTATATGATTATCGAGATTGGGGAGATGCTTTGATGGCTAAAAAGTATTTTACACGTGAGCAAATACAATCAATACTTTCGAGCAATGAGTTGCAGGCTAGTGCCAGTTATGCGGACCGGGAGCCAACAGGAAGCCCAGACAATTATATTGTCTATTATCGGTTATCGCCTAATGGCTCTTTGACTGCAGACGACCAGATACACATGAGAAAAGTGCTGTTGCAGGTCACACATTATCATAAAAAGAAATTAGACAGTATCGAAGAGTTGATGCTGTCTAATTTTGCTGTAGAGGCGTTTCAATATGATTTAAAGCAATTAGATACAGATTACCTTGCAACGTATTATAGGCTTGAAATATTAACATCGGGGAGATGGTAACATGGCAGGCAGTGTTCAAGTAAATCAATTGAATATCAATTTAGAACAAGAAATTTTGCGAGTGTTGAGTAAGACCGGAGAGAAGTGTGCTGCAGGTATTAAACAGAAGTCGCCTAAAGGGTATTCGGGGAAATATGCTGCTGGATGGACGTCCGAAGTAGACCAGAACGAGAAGAGCGTTACAGTGGGGAATGAAGGTGAACATAGTTCGTTGAGCCATTTAATCGAACTAGGACACAGAACACGCTCAGGTAGCAGTGTAGCCCCACAGGAGCACATTAGACCAGAATACAACACGAGCAAACAATACTATTTAAGCGAAATGCAAAAGATAGAGATTAGACCGAATTAGAGCCTAGTCTCTATTTTTAATTCAGAAAGGAAGATAAAAAGCATGGCTAGACAATACGAAACAAGAGAAGTAACGCACGGTAACGCATGGGGAGCATTTTCAAAAATCACTAAGACGGATTCGGGCGAATTAGATACCAGCGTTGCGCCTACAGTCTTTACAGGCTTGCGTGCTGTATCACTTGATACAACACAAGAGTCAAACCCTTACTACGCAGACAATCAAACACATGTACAGCTTAGAGGGAACAAGACAACAGAAGGAAATATCACAGTATATCAAATGCCGAAAAAATTTGTTGTGGATCACTTAGGGTATAAAGAAATTGCGGCGACTGGCGCATTGATTGATACAGGAAAGCCGGCTAACTTTGTATGGCAGTATATTGAAACAATCACAGACGAATTCGGAACAGAAATCGAGCAATTAACTGTTTACTATAACGTTTCAGCATCAGCGCCAACCAGCGAAAGCGCAACCGATGAGGACAGTGTGGAGCCTAAAGAGTTTGAGATTCCTGTAACTGCACAACCGAACAACCTTGTTGTTGATGATGAAGGGAAAGCAGTAACCTTTATGCAGATTAGAAAGACAGAGGCGAATGCTGCACTGTTTGATTTGGCATATAGTCAAATTATCTTACCAGATACAGCAATCCCCACACCCTAATCAGCCCCGCAATCTCACTTATTCGGACTTAACGAAAGACTCAGTAAAATTAAAATTGGATGGGGGCGATGGGGCTTTGATTCTAAATGAAGAAACAATAGAAAATGTTAGTTCTCCTTATACCGTGGAGAATTTGACACCCAATACGACCTATACAGCAAAGGTAGTAAATGAAGATGGGGAAAGTAATACAGTCACGTTTAAAACAAAAGAAATCACGTATAAAGAAGTCACAATAACGTGCGACTATGTGAACAAGGTAGCTGGTAGTGTGGTTGAGAATGCTAACATCGCAAAAATGCAAGGTTCGCAAACTTTGCTCAATCCTGATTCTAGTAGCTTCTATGAGCTTACGCAATCACGCTATGACGGAATAAAAGAATTAAGCGACGGCAAGCGCTACACAGTCACAAATGCGACGATTAACAACAGATTACAGGTTGCTTTATACTACGATGTTTTTTCTGCTTTCGAAAGCTATGACAGCAACTATTTTAGCGATAGACAAGCAACGACAAACGAAGAGAAGGCAGCTGTAGTCAATCAAGAAGTGATAAAAGCCGTTTCAAATGTTCACGGTTTCGGTTCGTCTTTAGATTCTACATCATTTAGAACAGCGGTATTTGTTAATGCTGCATGGAGCAATGAAACGGTGACAACAGGCACAGAAATTAAACAGAACACAATTATGCTTGATAGCGTGCAAACTGTCT
Organism: Enterococcus sp. BWR-S5; assembly: GCF_016745255.1. Lineage (GTDB taxonomy): Bacteria > Bacillota > Bacilli > Lactobacillales > Enterococcaceae > Enterococcus_L. The sequence goes on from NZ_JADOEQ010000001.1 coordinate 261,242, forward strand.
CAGACGGCTTGCTGTGCGTTTTGGTGTATGCAGATGCAAGCGGTGGAACAGCAGAGACAGCAAGTGCTTTGAATATCGATTACACAAATTTAGAACTAACAATTTTAGTAGAAGAAGATTAGCTTTCGCTAGTCTTCTTTTTTCTTTAGGAGGAAAACGGATGATTAAAAAAACGGTTACATATACAGACTTAGAGGGCGACGACGAAATTAAAAAAGAGGAACAGCTGCGCTTCATCTTTACATTACCTGCTTTGAGGCTTTACGAGCAAAGAACTGGACGAGCTTTCTTTGATGATTACCACAAAGCGTTTACTCGATTTATCGATTTAATTAAAGTATCGGGCGCAGATGTTGACGATGTAAAAAACATGACAGAAGAACAGCAGCTAAGCCTATTGCCTATTGTATCTAATCCGGAGGTATTGAAGTTCGTATTGGAGGCAGCGCCGTGTATGTATACAGAAGTGGTCGACGGTCGATTTGTTCAGAATGATGAAACAGCATCGAATGCCGAAATGTCTCTATGGTTGATGAACCTTGTAAATGCAGAATTTTTCGGTGAATTGTTGCAAGAGATTTCTGCCAACCAGGGAAAAGCACCGAAGGGAAACAAAAAGGGAAAAAAGAAATAAAAGTAACTGCAGTAGAAGTTTATCGAGGCGTAATTTTGAATCGTATTGATCCTTTTTGGGCGGACCAGCAACACTTAAATTACTTGCTTAGTATTTTAGCAGCCGTTTCAGAGACAGAAGAGGATAGAAAGCCTAGACAAATGAGCATAGACGAACTTCAAAAAGTTATGACAGATTAGAGGTGGAAAGATGGCTACAGAATTTGAAGGCTTATTCGTCAAATTTGGGGCGAATACAGTGGAGTTTGATAATTCAGTTAAGGGCATGAATAAGGCTTTGACTGGACTTAAGAAAGAGTTTCAAACGATTAACAAGCAATTAAAGTTCGATCCGGACAATATCGATTTATTGAACAAGAAAATGGAAAACCTGCAGGAGCAAGCAAAAGTCGGCGCTTTAAAAATCGAAGAACTGAGAAAAAAGCAAGCAGACTTAGGGAACGAAAAAGTAGGAACAGAGGAATGGAACAAGTTAGAGCTAGAAATTCAAAAGGTTGAACAGCAGATGCAAGTTGTTGATAGAACGATGCAGGCAACAGCAAGCAGGATAAAAGAAGTAGGCGACCCTAGTTCCATTCATAATTTAGATAAAGCGCTGGACGAAGTGGCTCAGGATTTAGATACAGTAAATAAAAAATTACAGTTAAACCCTAATGATGTTGAAGCAGCTGCAGAAAAAATGGAGCTATTGGGAAAGCAAGCACGTTTAGCAGATGAAAAGGTAGAGGCTTTAAAAAAGGAACAAGCAGCATTGGGAGAAGAAAAGATAGGAACCGATGAATGGAAAGCCTTAGAGCGTGAAATCGTTGAAGCACAACTCGAAGCAAAGGAGTTCAGAAGCGAACTTGATAATATCGGGGAAGCGTCTACCTCTTTAGATGATATTGGAAGTAAATTGGATGCTGCAAACTTAATGGAAGCTGCAGAAGCTCTATCCGGTGTCGGTGAAAGTATTATAGATTTTGGGGGACAAGCGTTAGACGCTTTTAGAGAAGTTGATGACGCTATGGACACGATAACTGGAAAGACTGGTATGGCATCAGACGAGTTTAAAGGTTTATATGAAAATATTTCATCAAGCATTGCGGTAGATAGCTTAACGGATATCGGTTCAGCGCTTGGAGAGGTCAACACTCAATTTGGATTGACAGACCAAGCTCTTGAAGATGCATCTGTATATATGTTGAAATTTGCGCAAATTAATGAAACGGATGTAACACAATCAACTATAAACGCAAAACAAGCAATGGATTTGTTCGGGTTGAGTACAGACCAGTTGCCAGCTGTTTTAGATGCAGTGACAGGAACAGCACAAAGAACCGGGCAATCAGTAGATAGTTTATTTGGACAAGTAGAAAAAGGGGCACCGTCTTTACAGCGTATGGGATTGGATTTTGATACATCAGTAGAAGTATTAGGGCAATTCGCTAAGTCTGGACTTGATGCAGATAAGACAGTATCAGCTTTGACAAAAGCGACAGGTGTCTATGCTAAACAAGGGAAGACATTAAATGATGGATTAGCTGAGACGAGTGACAGAATAAAAAACGCTGCTTCCGATCAAGATGCTTTGAATCTAGCGACCGAAATATTTGGAGCAAAACAAGGTCCAGCGATGGCGGATGCGATTAAAAATGGAACTTTAGATTTAGAGCAGTTTGGCGCTGCAGCGAAAGAAAATGGCGGTTTAGTCGGAGAAACATTCGAAAAGCAAAAAGACCCAATCGATGAAATAACAGTTGCACAACAGCAACTTACGAACACAATGGCAGAGTTAGGCGGAGCGATTGCGGAGACGTTAGCACCAGTTTTTGAAACTTTAGTAGATGTATTAAAAGCAGTATCACAAATGTTTAATGCGATACCAGGACCAGTTAAACAATTCATTATTATTTTTGGCGGAGTTTTGGCAGTTGTAGCAATGTTAACACCTATTATAGCAGCAGTAGTCGCCATATTTACCGCGGGATTGTTGCCAGCGATGGGGATAGCAATTGGCGTAATAGCTGGAGTAGTGGCAGTCATTGTCGGGGTTATCGTAGCGATTAAAAACTGGGGCGGTATTTTAGAGTGGCTTAAAGGCGTATGGGCAGGTGTGGGAACATTTTTTTCAGGATTATGGGAAGGAATCAAAGAAGTGTTTGCAGCTGGTTTTGAATGGATTAAGGGTTTATGGGAAGGCATGAAAGTATTCTTCTCAGGATTTTGGACCGCATTACAGGAGATATTTAATATTGGATTGAATGTGTTGCTTGCTATCGTTACAGGTGTTGTTAACCTAATAAAAGCAGCAATAGAACTTGTTTTCAATGGAATAAAAGCATATTTCGAATTGGTGTTTACTGTATGGAAAACTATTTTTACAGTAGCTTGGAATGTGATTGTAACTGTAGTAACAACTGCAATTGAGGTAGTTAAATCTGTAATCACTACCGGATTCAATATCATTAAAACAGTTATATCGACGGTGCTAAATACATGCAAAGCGATTATTTCAGCGGTATGGAATGGCATAACGGCTACTATTTCAACAGCAGTAAAGATTATATCTAATGTTGTATCAAGCACGTTTAATACAGTTAAAAATATCATTACAACAGTGATGAATACAATAATAAATATTGTTAATTCAGTGTGGCAGTCGGTTGTCAACGTCTTTAGAAATGGGGTTAATAGTATTATTAATGTAGTGAGCGGAATTGGAGATAAAATTGCGAATTTCTTTAGAAGTGTTCCATCGGGAATTATGCAAGCATTGGGCGACCTTTCTAGTATAGGTAAAGCTATTGTTGATGGCATTATTGGAGGCATTGGCGACCTTGGCGGCGCAATTATGGGTAAAATTACAAGCGCTATATCAGGTGTGAAGAATGCAGCAAGTGGATTGATTAGCGGTATTTTTGGGAAATCATTCAGTGGTACATTAGGGATAGCCGGAGAGTATGGCGGTGCAATTGGTTCAATGTACAAATTGAAAGCAGATGGCTTAATGTCTGAGAGTGCTGCTTCAAGTAGTTCAACAACTAATTTGAATATCTCCGTACAAGCAACTGGTAACGATGCGAATGCAATTGCTACGGCAGTTGAACGACAAATTGTTAGAAGATTGACGAGGTAAGCCTATGAATCAAGTAAGAAAATTCTCTATTACTAACGCAAAAGGGGAAACTGTTTCCCTTAATAATGATGAAGATTTATTCGCCTATTCCCCTGAGGGGTTAGGCGTTTCTTTTTCAAACGAATACTATGGAGCAAACGGCAACTTTCTTGTAAGCAGCGTAGCATTAAACCAGCCTGTTTTTAGCATCCGTGTTCTTTTCAGTCCAGAAAAAAATCGTTACTATCAGAAATATCATGAGTTCATTCAGTTTTTAAACTATCAACCTCTTACATTGAACTATTCAATAGTTGAAAAAGGTACTTTCAAGCGTGATTGTCGGTTGAATACTTTAACCAAAACAGAGATAAACGAATGGAATATCATTGATGAAGCAATAGAACTCGATTTCCTAACGCCTTGGTATCAATGGATTGAAGGGATTCACACTGAATATAGCGATCAATTGGGCGACGGAAAAATATATATTAACAATGACATGGCAAACAATGAAGGTTTTCATATCTATGATTATGTCTACGAAGAACAGAATGAGGAGAGCCGAGGATTGTTTAAAGTAGTGAACGACTCTATTTACATGGGAGTTTCTGAGGGTTCACCTTTAGAAATTACAATCTACGGCGGAGAAACAGGGGTATCAAATCCATCATGGGAGCTTTATTCAGGTTCCGAACTGATTCAAAACGATAGGTATTTCATTGATATTCCGCCAGGGTATGAGTTTGTTGTATCGAGTGTACCGCAAAACCAATTCGTTAGACTAATTGCGCCTAATGGCACGGTATCAAATGTTTATCAGTCGCAAGATATGACGAAAACAAACTTTGTTACTATTCCAATAGGAACATACACATTAAAACTCGATACAGGAGCGGTTACTAAATACAGACTTAGAAAAGAAATGGTGGTCGTTTAAATGAGGCTACAACTAGCAGTGTTTAATAGACAAGATTTAGCATTAAAATCTATTAGTGAATGCTACGATTGGGAAATAAACATCGATTATTTAACAAATGAAAAAAGTAGTTTTATCCCTCTTTCAAAAATGGACTTTGAAACAGGCGATTTTTTTATGGCAAAAGAAATAGGAAGCGATAATCAAGGTGTCATAGATAGCTCAATTGGTGAAATAACAACAATCACCCCCCTTTTTTTAGGGGTAATCGATAGCATTGAGAACGATGCAATTAAGGCATGTATTATATACAGTCTAATGAATTTTCCATTTGCTGCAACAAGAGCAACAGGGAGCGCAACGGCAGGAGTGAGCGCCGAAAGTCATTTAACAAACATGTTTACCATGCGTGTAACGTTGGACCTGTCCAAAAAGACAGGGCTACCTATCACACCGAAAACGCACACAGCATATTCATACTTGCCAAGCGATCCGCCAACAGTTACAAACCTATTAGACTATGTGATAGGTTTCTTTAAGAAGTATAACATTGTGTTAGATGTTGATTATTTGTCAAGGGTTGCATGGTATAACCGCTATAACATTGTTTTAAAGGTAGAAAGAAGAACGAAAAAGATACGATTGAAAAATAATGCCTATGATTTCGTCAATTGGTCCGTGTATGAACAACCAGCAGGAAAACAGGCAGAAAACATGCTGCAGATTATCGATAAACGGTCAACAAACAGTATATACCCGATAATTCTAAGTACCTGGTATATCGATAAGTATGGAGAGTTGACTCAATCGCTTAATGACAATATTTACACGCCAACACGACAAAAAATCTATATTTATGATATGGAACAAGAGGACAGACCAACCTATTTGGAAGTAGCTCAATCTGAGCTTGCCGGGCAGACATATGCTCACGAAATAAATTTCGATATCAAAAAGGATAATAACATGATAGATATTGATGATTTAGAGGTGGGGTTACTTGTTGATATCGTCTATAATGATACGATTTACAGCAGTGTTTTAACCGGCTATGTGATTAGTTCGGAATCGGAGTTCATTTCCTTGCGGTTCGGTCATGTTCGCTCCACGCTGCAGGATGTTTTAAACAATCTATAGGAGGATAAAATATGACAATTAAAGGGTATCAATTCGATAGGGCAAAAGTTACAGCTCTTAAGGATGCATCGCTCTATAGCGCATTACATTTGAACCAATCTACGGTAATTACAGACAGAGGAAACGAAATGGCAGTAAGCGTAAATGGGTTAGATGCGACGATAGACACAGGACAAGCGGTTATTTGTGGAAGGTTAGTAGAAATTACTGCTGCAGAAACCGTTTCAATTCCTGCGAATACATCCGGATTCTTAGTTATTACAATTGATTTATCTGAGCTGAACGAATCAGAAGGCACACCGGGTTCAAGTGATTACGTTTTCACGAATAATCAACTACGGTGCGAATTTGTAGAGGCACTAAATCAACAAGATTTAAATGATGGAGGGGTATTGTATACGTTTAACCTAGGTGCAGTATCAACAAATAGCTCAAGTATCACATATACAAAGAATACAGATGCTTGGTCGTATCTAAACTATCAAGATTTCGTGCCGCAAACGTGTGTAGTTACACTCACGCAAGTTGACAGTACAGGAACAAACAGAAGTCTTACTGTTCGGCTTATTAGGCATCAAAAGATAGTAGTTGCAAGTCTATTTAGGCAAGCATTACTAAACCAGTGGATTCGAACAGGAGAAAATATGGCGCTTACGGTATCAGCTTCATGGAATGGAAAAACAGCGCCAGTTATTCCAGAAGCATTCCGCCCAACGGTACAGGCAAACATGCTTGTAACTAGAAATGCCGGGGTAAACTACGTATTATCGAACAAGTTTCTTTCATTCAATGACAACGGAACGGTAACATATACTGCAGGAGATAGAGGCAGCGCATCAGCTGCATTAGTATGTGCCGGTTCTACATCATGGGTTACAACTAGTGATATTTCAACAATTTAAAATGAAGAGGTGGAACATGAGATTATTAGGTTTGACATTAGGAGAAATAGCAACTCTTATAGGCTTATTGGGTGGTGGATTCAGTGGGATTATGTTTCTATTTAAATCAATAGTCATAGCTCCGTTGAAATCATCTATTGACAGCTTAGAGAAGACAGTTGCTATTTTTTCAAGACAATTAGAAGAGAGCAAGGCGGATAGACAAACGTTGCATCAGCGGATCAATAAAATAGATGTACGTGTGACCGTATTAGAAGAGCACGATAAATGGGAAGGAACGCACAGAAACGGAGGACAACATGAACAATAAAACATATGATTATTTAAAATGGATTGTATTAACTGTATTGCCGGCGTTGGCGGTGCTGGTTTCGTCGGTAGGAAATAGTCTAACATGGGAATATACGGAAATCACAGTGACGGTACTTAATGCCGTGACTGTTTTTTTAGGCGCTAGTCTTGGATTATCAAGCGTGAACTACCACAAAAACGGAGATGATGAAAATGGCTAGTATTGAAAATATGATAAAGTGGATGAATGATAGAAAAGGGAAAGTCACTTACTCAATGAATAGCCGTTTAGGTCCTTCAAGTTACGACTGCAGTTCAGCGGTTTATTTTGCGTTGATTGCCGGAGGATTTTTACCAGCTGGAACAATGGGGAATACAGACAGCCTTTTTAAACACCTAGAAGCGAACGGTTGGCAGAAATTACCGGAAGTAAATGACTATATCGATGCACAGAGAGGCGACATATTCATTTGGGGTGTCCGTGGACAAAGTGGAGGCGCAGCAGGACATACAGGGATATTCGTTGATAAAGATAACATTATTCATTGTAACTATGGTTACAATGGCATTACTGTGAACAATCACGATCAGATATGGAACTATAACAATGGACCAGCAAACACAATCTATCGTTATGTAGGGGCGCAGACAGGAAGCCCTAACAGCAGTTTTAAGGTAGGTCAAAAAGTAAAGCTGTTAAGGCATGCAACGCATTATCAGACGACTGAGGCGATACCTGGATGGGCTAAAAACCGAACCTATACAGTGCAGCAAGTGAAGAGCGTAAATCAGTCTAATTCTAAAAAGGCGTATTTGCTGAAAGAGATTAGCAGTTGGGTACTTGAGCAGGATTTAAGTTGATGATATAATTGACAGTGAATTTTTATGATAGTATACTTTATTTATTCTATGAATCCGCCTCATAGAAGATAAAAGTATTACCACTCTTCGGGGTGGTATTTTTTTATTAAATAATTTTTAAAATATAGGAGACATTTGTTTTTAAATAGAGCATACTGGTTTTGTGGATATATTTTATTTTATGATGTCGGACATCGTTTGCCTAGAGTGAAGAAATTTAAGTGCCTGTTATTTTTTATACTAATTATTTGAAAACTATTGATATTAGATATACTCTTAGGGTAATAAAGTATGGGAAGACTTCATTACCTTATCTCCTTTTACCGTCTTTTTGGAGACGTTTTTTTTTGCTTTATAGTATAATCATCTGGATTGGAGTTGATAGCGTGGTAAATAAATTCGAGGAACTGTTAGATAGATTGACAATTGCTAATATATCAGCTATTATGGACTTAACCAAAACAACTTTTTTATTTTTTTTCATTGTTACTCTTATAGGGTGACGCTCCTTTACCACTCCTTCGGGAGTGGTTTTTAATGGAATGAGTTTTTTCAAATTAAGTAAAAAAATTCACCTAATTAGACAGTGACAAACGATAGATTGTTTAGTATACTAGTGATGAAACTAAGGGTATTGACACCTCAAAGTCAAAAGAATTATTTTATGCCCTTCACCGCCTCTAGAGGCGGTTTTTTTGTATGAATAACTCATACTCTATAAGTATTTTTCTGTCAATAGCTTTAATATGCATCAGAATCGATAATAGAAAAAGAGGTCATAATTAGTTTTTTCTGTTTGTTGATAAGACCGTGAGCGCTGATGCTACATCTTCCGTTAGGAAGCGATAAGATTTCATTGGCTAAGTCATGGTCAGTAACAATACAATGAATAGGTGAAGGAGTAGTTTCTAGCACAAAACGAACAATGATAGGAGAGTATTGAATTATACGAACATTATTTAATATTCCTGTATAGTTTTCCATATGATCACCCCAATATAATTATAACACTATTAATGATAGAAACAGTCAGAAGATTTAAATATCAATTGTGATAAATTGATGTCAGTTTACGAATAACGAGTATTTCGTAGGTGCTTTATTTGTATAATCTCTAGAACAGAAGTATGCTAGACTTGAGGTAAGGGAAGACCTCAAATCTTACTATCTCTTTAGCCGTCTTTTCGGAGGCGGTTTTTTTACATGTTGAGACAACGTTATTTTTCACTTTAGGGTAATATATTCACTAAAATAGACAGAGATTTTTTGTTTACATTTTGATATACTATATACATAAAAAGGTTATTCATATAGGCGATAGGCACTTACTTCTCTGAACTTTTAAGTTGTCTATTGCTTTTGTTCATATTTATCAAAAGAGCTAAGAATGCAAAATAGAAAAGCTTTCAGTTGAAAAACACCACCAATAATTGTACTTTGGTTGAATCGTTGCGGTTGTTAAAAATCACCAATTATTGTGAAATAGTTGTAAAAAATAGAAAAGTTTTCTAACGTCGTGATTAGTTACTTTAGAGACGACCTCGGATAAACCGACGTCATCCGGTAACGCAATTATGCGTTGCCAGTAAATGGGGTTGCACAAAATTATGTAGCCTGTCCAAAATAGGACAACCCTTAGATTAAATTGAGGGGTTTGTTATTCTATGTATAGCGCCCCACGCTTATGAAAATTTGTTGACCCAGATATTTTATTGCTAGAAATGAAACTGACCCAGAGATTGACCCAGATGTATGTGATATACCATGATTTATAGTGAAAGGTTATTGATTGGATACTAGGCGTTAGCATTCAATTATGAAACCCCATGACACTATATGAAAATTTAAAATCGTCTGACCAAGCTAAAGGCGCTTTAGCTAAATAATTAGTTTGAACTTCTAACTCCTTCTGCTTTTATTAGCAGAGGGAGTTTTTTTGTTGCGTAAAAATCAGATAGAATAGGTAAATAAAAAAGGGATTCTTCAGCAAGAAGCGGAAGAATTCCTTTTTTATATAGAAGTATACGAGCGTTTTGCAAGAATGTTACTGTTCTACTGGTGAGTAAATAAACGGTCGACCAACTGATTGGTCTATTGAATTGTTCAAATAGGAATTGGCAGATTCGTTCTGTGTCTCATTGGTGATTGCAGCCTGAGCTTCTGTTCTTGGGGAGACGCTGTAAGAGCCAATGAAGATGGCGAGAGCAATCATAAGTAAGCTGATAAAGATAACAGCCATAGTGCTTCTTGGTCGTAATTGTTGAAAGGACAGCATTGCTTGTAATCGACGTTGTATTTCGTTGGGATTCTCATAGAGCGTAACAGCAGCTGTTTTTTCTTTGTATTTTCCCGAATGCTTGCTCATTTCTATCAAGGTCATACCATAGTCATAGCGTTCTTCTTTTGTTAGTCCACGTGTCGAGGCCTCATCACAGGCGTATTCGCATTCTCGATTGACCGCCTTACTGATGGCGTAAACCAGAGGATTGAACCAATGAAGACAAAGAATCAACTGCATAAACCATTTGTATAAAATATCTTTGCTCTTAAGATGGCTGAGCTCATGTGTGAGAATATGGCGAAGCTGAGTTTCCGTCAAGTCCGTATGTGGAAGAACGATACTGCTCTTTCTAATGCCCAACAATAATGGTGAAGATACTAAAGGTGTTGTGTAAAGCTCAACTGGCGCAGTTATTTTTTTCTCTTCACAAATGGTACTTAGGAGATCCAGCAGCTTAGGGTCATCAACAGGTGTCCAGTTCGCTTTGATATATTTAACAAAGCTTTGATATTTTGTGACTTTTTGGACGATCAGAAAAAGTGCGACCAGTAACCAAATAATAGCTATATACTTTTCGACAGGTGTACGTACACTCCCTAGCACAACATTATTCCCGATAGCTACGTTTTCTCCTACGATAATTGGAGAGGCGCTGTTCCCTTTGCCAAATATCAGCTCATAAGCAGATGTTGATTCAACGAAAGGATAGAAAGAACCTATTAGACTATATCTGGCTGAAACAGGAAGGATGAAGCGAAAAAGTACAATTAACAACAGAAAGTATTGCACACGTTGAGAAAAAATTTTTTTTAGATAAGGACTGGCTATTCTCCATATAAGAAAGAGGAGTGATCCGGAGAAGCTAAGGGAGAAGAGCAAATTGAGAAATATTTCGATTGTCATTTCGCATTTTTCTCCCAGTATTCTTTTAATTCCTGCATTTCATCGCTGGATATCAAATCATTTTCAACTAGTGTAGCAATCAAGCCTTTGACTTCACCTTCATAAACCTTCCCCACAAAATCAGTTGTTTCCTGTTTAAGGTATTCTTGTTCTGTCAGGACAGCCATATATTCATTTTTCCGGCCTTTTTTTTGAACCTTCAGCATGTTTTTATCTGTCAAGCGAGATAAAAAAGTCAGGATTGTATTATTTTTCCATGTAAATTCTTTTTTGTGCAGCTCGTCGACAATCTCAGAAAACATCATTTGACGATTGTTTTCCCAGAAAATCTTTAGTATTTCTAGCTCTGAGTCGGATATCAATGTAGCCATTCTTCAGTCTCCTTTTTAATAATTACTGTCTCTTGTCAGCAAAATGACAAAGACTTTAGCGATTTAATTATAACATGAATATTGACACAATATAATAACGTATGCTAGTATAACTACATGTTGTAGTTATGAAATGTGAGCGCGCACAAATGAACTTAACAACACTCTCAGTTTTAGGGGGTATTACTTGAATAAAAAATATTTGTTGGGGTTGATTGCTTTATTTATTGTAGTAATCACAATAAATAAGTATGACCTATTTCGTAATCAATCTGAAACACCGGATGCACCGGATGTATCTGAGGTATCCACAACGGAAAGCTCAGAGATAGGCGACGAACTGATTGACGTAGCTAGTCAATCAAAAGAAGAATTATATAGTATTCTCCATATGTACGCCAGTAATCCTCAGCTGATTACTCAAGCGACAATATTTGAACAGCAAATCACGTTTGTCGCTAAAGTGAGCGGGGAGTCTATGGAAATAGAATCTCCTGATACTACTTTGGCAGGGAAATCCTATGTTGCTGTTTATCTATTAAGGGATCAGAGCATACCCATTTATTTAAATATTTCGATGATCGAAAGAGAGAGCTGGCCGCAAGACGGTGATCTTCTAAGAATTACAGGAATACCAACCGGCTACCTGTATGCAGTTCATGAAAATCAACGAATAAATATTCTGGATATTGAGGCAGTGAGTATAGAGCAGCAAACGAGTACCACAAATATGACAGCTGAAAAAATGATTGAAACGAATGAGTATAAAATAACAATTGCAGATACTGAAATCTTGTATGATGCATTTGATAACCAGACCATGATTATTTATTATACATTCAAAAATAAAAAAGCATCGATTGCTGCTTCTCCGATAAAGACCCATTTTTTCTTTAGTCAGGGAGGGGAGCAATTGACCCATACGGTTTTAGCAGACCACAATGAAGCACTTGATCCGTCAGCTTTGAGTATTGAGTTATTGGAACCAGGTACAGAGCTGTTGTATTATTCCGCACTAAAATTAATCAAACTGGACATGCCTGTAGAGATGCGAGTGTACGATGATGAATATACTCTACTGAACAAGCAAAGTCTAAAACTTTCAGAAGCAAAGTAGGAAGTGTTTATAAGAGTGTGGTAGGTCTACATGAAGCACGTCCAGAAGTTAAAAAAAGGATATGAGGAGAAGTAAAATGAGAAAAAATTTGTTATATACGGGGATTTTATTGACGATGATAACTATGCTGATTGCTGGCTGTGGAGCAGCTGCTGACAAATCAGCTGGTAGTAGCCAAGAAACAAAAACAGAAAAAAAGCAGGCCAATTTTGATGAAATTCAAGTTGGATTGACAAAGGATGAGCTAGTCAAAACATATGGTGAGCCAGAGGAGACCATTTCTGATAATACTGAAGTTATTCAAGGGCTGACAACCGATATGACAGAACTGCAAGCTGATTTGGCAGATGAAGAAAAGCAGCAGAAAGTCGTGACTTTTTTTGGCGGCAGTGAAGAAAACATGCAGGAAGCACTCACTGATATGCTAGATACAGCCAGTGAAGGAATAGAGCTTTTGAAATATACAGTAGATGGCAAAGAAATAAATGTCTATATTGTCGGTGGGAAAGTGTTGCTCAGAACTTTTTAGAGTAACGAATCGTGAGAAAATCAAACGAGCATTCTAGTAAAGACGATACCTGGTAATAATACGATTGTGGAGTAAACAAAAAACAGTGTGCCATAGTTTTTCAATTGTATGAGTACGCGAGATAAAAAATGAAATGGAGCACAACCAATGAAATATATTGTGAAACAGAAATTGGTCGCGTTGAAGCCGACCTATGAAATTTTAGATGGTGCAGGGAATGCGGTTTATAAAGTAAAAGGTAGCTTTCTTGGCAGAGAAAGTTTTGAAATTACCGATTTAGAAGGAAAAACTGTTGCGAAATGTAAAACCAATGTAAACCTGATGAGTGTATTAGGCTCGTTTTTACGGTACAATTTTAAAAAATACCACATTGATGTAGAAGATCAGACAGCGTTATCGATTGCACGATCACTGAATATTTTCAGCTATAATTTCAATGTTGATTCTTCGATTGGAGCCGTTCAGTTAGGCTATGGTGCTACAGGCAGTCATCAATTTACTTTGGATGGCGCTGTTCTGTGTGATATCGACAAGCGGAAGCTGACTATGGGCGGTGACGAATATCATCTTGAAATCGACGATGCACACGATCATAGAGTATTCCTGTTAACGACGATTGCCCTAGACCGCATTTATTATACAAAGAGATAAAAGAGAGCATTGCTTAAATTTATAAAGAAACTAGAGAGTGGTCAGATGGTCCAAATGGGGAGCATCAGATCACTCTTTTATTTGTAGTAAGGAAAAGTATCCGGTTTTGGGGGATGTCTGAAATAATACTCTCAGAGATATTTAAGAATAATATAGACGGATAATAGACCACTCCGTTATAATAGAGAAAAAGAAAAAAAGGATGATGACATTTTATGGACCCCCAGATAGGCATGATGCTGCCTGTACTGCTTATATTGATTTTACTTTCGGCATTCTTCTCTTCCAGTGAAACAGCGTACTCTTCACTGAATAGAATCCGAATGATGAAGCTGGCGGAAGCCGGTGATAAACGAGCAAAAATTGCATTAGAATTGTTAAATGATTTTGACCGTTTTCTTTCCGCGGTTCTGATAGGAAATAACATTGTGAATATTGCCAGCTCGTCTATTGCGACGATGCTGTTTGTCGCGTATTTTGGAAATATGGGTGTCACGCTGTCTACGGTAGTGATGACAATCGTTGTATTAATCTTCGCTGAGATTTCACCTAAGACGATTGCGAAGGAGTCACCGGAGTATTTCGCGTTGGCTTTTGCAAGACCTTTAAAACTATTGATTATGGTTTTATCGCCTTTGACCCTGCTCTTTGCAGGAATGAAAAAGATTCTGGTCTGGCTGATGCCTAAAAAGGATGGTGGTCCGTCAATCACTGAGGAAGAGCTGCTAACTTTAGTAGAGGAAGCGGTACAAGAAGGCTCGATTGATGAAGAGGATGAAATTCTGATTAAAAACGTGGTTGAGTTCAATGATCTTGAGGTTCAGGATATTTATACGCCGCGTCCGGAGATTGTTTCAATCAGCAGTAAAAAGAGTCTGGATGAGATTTCAGATTTATTTCGGGAAAGTGGGCTTTCTCGTCTGCCTTACTATGACCAAACAATCGATCAGGTGATTGGCGTGGTGAATCAGAAAGATTTCTATTATGATGTGCTAATTGGTGCGATGGAACTGACGGAGATTGTGAAACCGGTGCTGTTTATCCATAAAACAATGCGTATATCAGAGCTGATGAAGAAATTTCAGATGGAACAAAGCCATTTGGCAATCGTTGTTGATGAGTATGGTGGAACAGAAGGTCTTGTGACCTTGGAAGATGTCGTGGAAGAGCTAGTCGGTGAGATATGGGATGAGCATGATGATCGGCAGACAGATTACCAAAAGCTTAACGAGCGCCAATACTTGATTCAAGGGGCAGCAGAGTTCGATGTGCTGGAAGACCTTTTTAATCTTGAGAATGACACGACAGCCACAACACTTGGTGGGTATATCATGTCTACTTTAGGACATGTACCGACAGTTGGTGAAGTCCTTGAAATTACTGGTCTGAAGCTGGAAATCAAGAAGATGGACGAACATCGTGTCGATGAAGTAATGGTAACAGTCATACCGGAACAAGAAGAAGTTGCCGAGGTGCCTGAGCTGGCTGAAACACCAGTATTGGAAGATGGTCATTAATATAGAGGAATAAAAACGATGGTTTCAAGAAAACAGCCTTTTCTTGAAACCATCGTTTTTTAGTTACATCATTTTTTGGCAGTATAAGAGGTAGCTGTTTCCTTCAAAACAGCGTTGAGTTCTTCAATGTTTTTTCGTCCGATTGTTTGCAGCCATTCTCTGGCGGCTGCTTCACCATCCTTGATGAAAGGCTCCACACCACCAGCCCAAGTAGCTCGTCCACAAAGAACGCCGTTAAACGTTGAGCCAGCCTCTTTAGCAAAATGAAGTGTGTCTTTAAATAAGTCAGCTGAAACACCAGCGCTTAAAAAGATAAAGGGAATATCAGTTATTTCGCTTTGCTCAAGAAAGTAAGCTTGTGCTTGCTCTTTTGTATAAATAATCTCTTCGCCAAAGCCTTCAACAAAGTTCATATTTACAGGTACTTCTACTTTTAATACATCGACATGAAATTGAGGTGCAGAAAAAACCTTCATCATTTCAATTACTTTTCTTGGTTTGACCTGTGCATACTCTTTAGATTGCGGGTCATCGATTGTATCATCGTAAGAAAGGAGCTCAAGATAAAACGGCAGATTTTCTGCGAGACATTCAGAGGCGATTCTTTCAACAAAGGCTTTTTTTCGATCATTGATTTCATTGCTCTCATCTACATCGTAATAAAGCAGGAACTTACAGGCATCGGCGCCGGCTTCTTTCAACCGACGTACTGACCAATGATCGAGTAAATCGGGAAAGCGGCCCTTTACAGAAGAATCATAGCCTGTTTTTTCATACGCCAACAGCAGTCCAGCATGTTCATCTCGTACCTTGCTTGCAGGAAGGCCATATTCTGGGTCAAGCAAGATGGAGGAAGCATAGGGGGTCAGTTCTTCTGAAACTAAGCTTTTGAATGTTTCGATTTCTTTTTCATCGGTTGCGGGCTGAAAGCGAGTCATCATTTTTTTCATGGCTCCTCGCTGATCAATTGCCAGTGCAGCAATCACGCCGTCCTGATTAGCAAGTCTTGTCATTGCAGCTTGTTTTAGTGTGTCGTTCAATGTTATTCCTCCTAAAGTTTTTCTACAAGTATTTGGTCAAAGTAATCCTTGAAATGCTCTGTATTAATCGCTCCGGTCTGGTGCTCTAAGGTATTAAGCAAACCGGTGGTCATGCCAGTTTTTACGATGTCAGGCAACGTTTTTCTTTGATACAGTGCAGCAGCGAACCCAGCCAATGACGCATCACCGGAACCAACAGGGCTAACTGCTTGGATTTTTGGCAGTGAAGCTTTGTAGTAGCTGTCACCATCCTTAATTAGAGCGCCCTCTGCTCCTAGTGTTACGACAATATATGAGACACCATCAAAGAGAGGATTTTGCAGATAATCCAGCAATTGCTCGATATTTTTACTGGTGTCCTTTTGTACTAGTTCAGCAAGTTCATGGTGATTCGGCTTGATAAGATACGGCTTGTCCTTACCTGTCAAAGCCTGAGAAAGATATTTTCCAGAGCTATCCAGCAATACCTTGCAGTTTTCGTTGGCTGCCTGAGAAAGCAGCACCTGATAAAAGTCTTCTGGAAATCCTTGAGGCAAGCTTCCAGAAATGGTAATCCATTCGATGTCTGTCTTTATCAAAGCAGTAAAATTTTTTAAGAATTGATCGATTTCCTTTGAAGTAATAACTGGTCCGGATTCTAGAATCTCTGTCTGTTTATTTTCAGATAGAATCGCAATACAGTTACGTGTTTCTCCGGCACAGGGGGCAAAGGCGTGCTTGATACCTAGTTGGTCAAGACCATCTTTTACCAGCTCACCTGTATGACCGCCAAGAAAGCCTGTAGCAGTGACGGGTATCTCCAATTGATGGAGTACTCTGCTGACATTCAATCCTTTTCCACCAGATGTCTTAGTTACTTGAGCTGCCCGATTAACATCATCCAACTGTAGATTGTCAACAAAATAAGAAATGTCTATTGAAGGATTGAGTGTTACTGTCAATAACATAGATCCATCTCCTAATCTGTATAGTCGCCGCGATCCCATTTTTCCAGAAATTCATCAAAGATGTGTTCATCAGCGATTTCTTCTGCATGGGTCGTTTCGATGTCTTCGATTTTTTGAATCAATTGTTTATTTTCTAGTGTCGGCTGATATTCTGTTTTTAAAAATTCCTGAATGATGTCACATAATAAGAGTTCGCCGATAATTTTTCCACCAAAAGCGATGACATTCGCATTCAATTCTTTTTTTGCATAGACGGCAGTAGACATGTCTCTGACTAATGCTGCTCGAATGCCGGGAACCTTATTGACCGCATTGGTTATCCCAACGCCGGTACCACAAATCGTAACACCGAAATCTGCTCGTCCTGAGCTGACTAACAGACCCACTTTTCTTCCATAAATAGGGTAGTGAGTGCGAGAAAAATCATAGGTTCCAACATCCAGCACGTCATGTCCCTGACTCTTTAAAAAATCTGATACAGCAATCTTTGTATCTGTGACAATATGGTCACAGCCAATAGCAATCTTCATTCTTCTTCCTCCTAAAACATTTTGTTGAGCATATCTACACGAATTTGGTGACGGCCGCCTTCATAGTGGGAAGTCAAGAAAGCGTAAACAATATTCTTTGCGAGATCCGGTCCCACGATACCACTTCCAAGCGTGATGATACAAGAGTTGTTGTGTTCTCGTGTCATATAGGCAGAGCGCTCGTCAGAAACCTCAGCAGCAATGATCCCGTTGTGCTTGGTAGCAGCTATAAAACTGCCGGCACCATAACGATCAAATAAGATGCCAAAAGCTTCGTCATTTTCTCTGATTTTTTCAACGACACGTGTTGTTGAGTCGATAAAGTCCAGAGCTTCAGCTCCTGTTGTATCTATGACCTCAAACTCCTTTTCCTTAAGAAAGCCATGAATCATGTCTTTCATCTGTGTTCCTTCTTTGTCGGCACCAATTATTACTTGCATCACTGTTTCCTCCTAGTTGATAATTTGGATGATTTTTTCATATTTCGTCACTAATTCCTCGGGAATTGTCTTATCCGTAATGAGATAGTCTGCATCTGACAAGGAATAGAATTTATAAAAATCCTGTTTATCCAGCTTAAAATGGTCTGCGATGATGTATTTCGTATGGGCACTCTGCAAGATTGTGCGTTGTGTAACCCCTTCGTCCTCATTTGAATTCGTAACGAACGTATCGAGAATCCCATTGACACCAATAAATGCTTTGTGGACTTGGATGCTTGCGACTGTATCGTTGGCAATCGTACCAACAAATGCACCGGTTTTTGACCGATAAGAGCCGCCGATTAGAACCAACTCAAACCGACTGTCATTTTTGAATTTATCAAATACATGGATTGAATTTGTAATGATTTTCGCATAGTCACAGGTCAGATAATCATAAACCAGCTCAATTGTGGTTCCGGGTCCCAGAAATACAGTATCTCCGGTGTCTATCTGAGCAGCAATGTTTTTAGCGACTTCTTCTTTTTCAGATAAATGGATATTCTTTTTTTCAATATGACTTAGCTCCATAAGTGTAAGGTCATTGCTTTTTGTGGCTTTTGCTCCGCCATGAACACGAATCAATTTTCCTTGCTGCTCGAGTTCTTTTAGGTCTCTTCGTACAGTCATTTCTGTTACATTAATCTTTTCAGTGATGTCACTCACCTTCAAAAATGCTTTTTTATCTAGAAGATCAAGCAGAGCCTTTTGACGTTCTTCCTTTATCAAATCTAACTCCTCCTTAATTTTTTTGTTTTAAAATGTTCGTTTATGTTTAAATAGAACTTATCATCTATTTTCCTTTCTGTCAATGGGAAATATTTTTGTTTATTTAAAGAAATTAGGTTGACATATAAATGAAAGCGGTATATTATTTGTTTGTAACGAACATAAATAAACAAAAACAAACATAAAGTGAGGGAACGATAATGAATAAAGAAGAAGCAGCAATGGTTGGTTTTGAAGTGGTCGCTTTCGCAGGGGAAGCTCGGTCTAAATTAATGGAGGCGTTGAGCGAAGCGGAGAAGGGAAATTTTACAGAAGCAGATCGTTTAGTAGAGGAAGCGAACAGCAGCCTCATCGAGGCGCATAAATCACAAACCCAGATGCTGGCAGCTGAGGCTAGAGGAGAAGCGGTTGAGGTAGGATTTATTATGGTTCATGCGCAAGATCACCTGATGACAACTATGTTATTGAAGGATACAATCAAGCATTTATTTAACATTTATAAGAAATAATTGAAAAAGAGAAAGGAGTTTTATCATGAATGTATTAGTTTCTCGGATAGAAAAAATGAAGCCAACGTTTGAGAAAATATCAAACAATCCATATTTACGAGCAATTAGAGATGGGTTTATTAGTTTGATTCCGGTTATTCTGTTTTCAAGTATTTTCCTATTAGTTGCTTATGTTCCGAATATCTTCGATTTCTATTGGAGTGCGGGAACAGAAGCAGTTCTTATGAAAGCCTACAACTATTCTATGGGGATTCTTGGTTTGTTGATGTCATCCACTGTTGCGAAGAGCTTAACGGATAATTTTAACAGCAAGCTACCAAAAACGAATCAAATCAATAATGTGTCTACAATGATAGCGGCTATTATTTCTTTCTTATTACTTGGTGTTGATCCTCTGGAAGGCGGATTGTCTACTGGCTTTATGGGAACGAAAGGGTTGCTGACGGCATTTGTTGTTGGTTTCGTGGTACCAAATATTTATCGATTCTGTATTAAGAATAATATTACTGTAAAAATGCCGGAGGAGGTTCCGGGAAACATTTCTCAAACCTTTAAAGACTTAATTCCAATCACTCTTTCGGTTGTCTTTTTCTGGTTGTTTGACCTTGGCTTTAGAAATTTTGTTGGAACGAATTTCTCTGAAAAAATTATTGAACTGTTCCAACCTATTTTTAGTGCAGCAGATGGTTATTTAGGCCTGGCACTGATTTTTGGAGCCATGGCATTCTTCTGGTTTGTCGGTATTCATGGCCCATCGATTGTTGAGCCTGCTGTTGCAGCAATCTATATTACAAACGTAGAAGCAAATCTGCAATTGTATCAAAATGGTGAACAGGCGAACCGCATTTTATCTCAAGGAACACAGTATTTTGTTGCAACACTTGGTGGAACGGGCGCAACCTTAGTAATTACCTTGATGTTTGCTTTTATGGCAAGATCCAAGCAGCTAAGAACGATTGGACGTGCCTCATCTGTACCAGTGCTTTTTGGAGTGAATGAGCCAATGCTGTTTGGTGCACCAATCGTACTAAACCCAATTTTCTTTATCCCATTTATTCTAACGCCGATTCTGAATGTCTGGTTATTTAAATTCTTTGTAGATGTTCTAGGTATGAACGGATTTATTTATAACCTGCCTTGGACAACTCCGGGACCACTGGGACTGATTATGGGGACAGGCTTTGCTTTTCAGGCAATTATTTTGATGCTTGTTCTGTTGGTGGTCGATTTTCTTGTCTACTTCCCATTCTTCAAGGTATATGACAATGAACTGTTGGAGAAGGAAAGAACACAGGAAAATGAAGTAATAGAAGAAAAATTAGAAGTAGAAGAAGCGCAGGTCGTGACCGCTGCTGCTGCCGAAGCAATGGCAGAGACGAAAACTGAAAAGAAAGTGTTAGTATTGTGTGCGAACGGAGCAACAAGTGCTATGCTGGCGAATGCAATCAAGAAAGGGGCACAGCAAAAAGGTGTTCCATTAGATTCCACTGCGATGGCTTATGGCCAGCACAAAGAGTTGATTGGCGAATTTGATTTGATTATTCTAGCCCCTCAGATGGCCTCTATGCTTGGCGAACTACAGGAGGATGTCAAAGGGTATGAGACAAAAGCTGCTTCGACCTCCGGTGCTGAGTATGTTGCACTTGCTCGAACACCAGAGCAGGCATTGAACTTTGTATTTGAAAATCTGGCCTAGTGCTGATTGTTGAGAGAATAAAAGAAGAGGAGTTTATCATGCAGAAATTTCCGGAAAAATTTATATTTGGTGCGGCAACTGCGGCGTACCAAGCTGAAGGAGCAACACAAACCGATGGTAAAGGAAAAACGTATTGGGATGACTACTTGAAAGAGCAAGGCACTTTTGACCCAAATACAGCAAGTGATTTTTACCATAAATATCAAGAAGATATTGAACAGGCTCATGCATTTGGTATAAATGGGATTCGGATTTCAATTGCCTGGACAAGGATTTTTCCGGAAGGAACAGGAAAGGTCAATGAGGCTGGGGTAAAATTTTATCATGAGCTGATCGATGCCTGTTTGGCGCAAGGAGTAGAACCTTTTGTTACCCTGCATCACTTTGATACACCTTATCCGTTGTACAAAAAGGGAGATTGGTTATCTTCTGAAATGATTGATGCGTATGTTGCTTTTTCAGATTTCTGTTTCAAAGAATATGGGCGCAAGGTCAATTATTGGATTACGATTAATGAGCCATGGTCAGTGGTTGCCGGACAATATATTATCGGTCATTTTCCTCCGAATATTCATTACGATATTCCTAAAGCAATCCAATCAATGCATAATATGATGGTTGCACATGCTCGAGTGGTGAAGCTATATAAGGAACAGGCCTATTCAGGAGAAATCGGCATTGTTCACATTTTGGAGTCGAAATATCCAATTACTCAGTCTATTGAAGATCAGGAAGCAGCTGCTAGAGAACATATACTGGCAAATCAATTTATGCTGGATGCGACCTTCAATGGAAGATACTCGAATGAAGTCATGGGGATCGTTGAAGATATTTTGATGAAAAATGATGGGAAACTGAAGACCGAGCCAAGCGACTTTGAATATTTGAGTTATGCGGCTGAGCACATTGATTTTCTGGGTATCAACTACTATGCCAGTCATTTTTTAAAAGCCTATGATGGTGACAGCTTAATCCATCATAATGGTACCGGTGAAAAGGGCAGTAGCGTTTTCGCTTTGAAAGGGATTGGAGAGCGTGTCAATAATCCGCTGATTCCAACAACTGATTGGGATTGGCCAATTTATCCTCAAGGCTTGGAAGACATGCTGGTATTCGTTAAAAATACGTATCCAAACTACAAAAAAATCTACGTGACTGAAAATGGTATGGGCGATAAGGATATCCTGATGGATGAAACGGTTCAGGATGATGCCAGAATCGACTATGTTCGACAACATCTGGCAGCAATCCTAAAAGCTGTCGAGCAAGGTGTGAATGTTCAGGGGTACTTTATTTGGTCCTTGATGGATGTCTTTTCCTGGACCAATGGCTACAATAAACGTTACGGGTTATTTTATGTAGAGTTTGAAACACAGCAGCGATACCCTAAAAAGAGTGCTTATTGGTATAAAGCGATGGCCGATAAAAACGAATTATTATAATTGAAGAAAAAACAGGTACACAAGGAAGTGAAAATTTCCTCTGTGTACCTGTTATTTTCTTTAGTTAGTGTTAATCTAGCTCAGCACCGTTACTTTCAATCACTTTTTGGTACCAGCTGAAGCTATCCTTCTTATAGCGTTTCATATCCTTCATATCAAAGTCAGAACGATTGATATAGATAAAGCCATACCGTTTTCTGATGCCTTCATGGGTGCTGATTAAGTCCATTGCACTCCATGGGCAGTAGCCGATGATATCTGCTCCGTCACCAATCGCTTCGTTCATTGTACGGATATGGTCACGTAGATACTCAATGCGATAGGTATCATGGATTTTCCCATCTTCGGTTAATTCATCTCTGCCGCCGAGTCCATTTTCAGTAACAATCATTGGCAGGTGGTAACGAGAATAGATTTCATTGGCTGTTGTACGGAAGCCTTCCGGGTCAATCTCCCAGCCGAATTCAGTTGTGCCTAGATGTTCGTTTTTAACACTTTGGAAGTAGCCTGGTAGAGCAAAGCCGCTTTGCTGGTCCGCTTTTCCTGAACCTTGAGCCACTGTAGGATTCGCTTTTACCGTTCCGGTATTGTAATAATTGAAGGCGATAAAATCACAGGTGCCCGCTTTCATTACGGCTAAATCCTCTTCAGTCATGTCAGGCTCTGCGTTGATAGAACGAAGCATAGCTAATACTTGATGGTTATATACGCCGTAAACCGCAGCGTCAAGGAATAACCAGTTTCTCAATGCATTGAAATTTTGAGCGGCACGCATATCCTCAGGCTTATCTGTTTCCGCGTAAGCAACTGCGATATTAGGAGCAGGTCCAATTTTTCCATTGTAGCCTTTCTCATGATAGTCTCTCATAACCATTGCTTGAGCCACAAGCATGTGATGATTTTCCTGAAACAGCTGTTTATAGGGACGGTCACCGGTTCCAACTGCAGCACCTGCAAGAACCATCATGTTTTGTTCATTAATTGTTTGCCAATAGGTGACACGATCACTGAAATGCTCAAATAAGATATTGCAGTAGCGTACAAAGGCGTCGATGGTTGCACGGTTGCCCCAACCGCCTTTTTCATCAAGTGCAGCAGGTAAATCGAAATGATAGACTGTCACAACGGGTTCAATGTCATGCTTGATACATTCATCGATTAAATCACTGTAAAATTGGATACCTGCTGGATTGATTTCACCGTCGCCGTCAGGAACGACACGTGTCCAAGCAATTGAAAAGCGATAGGCCTTTAATCCTAATTCTTTAAATAGAGCGATATCTTCTTTCATATGATGGTAATGGTCGGCGGCTACCTTGAAGTCGCTGGTATTGTCAGGTAAGATTTTGACATCCTGAACAGATTTTCCTTTGCCGTCTTCATCCCAAGCCCCTTCTACTTGATAAGCACTTGTTGCTGCTCCCCATAAAAAATTCTTTGGAAAATGGTTCGTCATATGGTTTTCATCCTTTCCGTTTTACATCCTAAATAAACAATAAGACATGGGAATGTTCCCATGTCAAGAAGTAACTTCAAATAAATCAATAGTGGTTAGATTTTTTTGAAATTATGATTCTAGGGTTTTAGCTTTCTTCAGCGATTTCCGCTTCCATTTCTGCATCGTAGGCTTTTTCACCTTCGACTTCGATTCTGTAGGCTTTCAAGTCTTCCATCTTGAAGAATGGATAGTAGAGACCGAAGCTTAGGAGAATCTGAACAACTTGAAGGAGAGCGCCACGCCATCCGGAGAGTAAGAAGCCGGCGACAACTGGTGGTGTGGTCCATGGCAGCAGAATCCCGTTCGTAATAGGTACTAATCCGGTCGCCATTGCGGAATAAGCAATGATACACATTAACAATGGCGCAATGATAAATGGAATCAGCATAATTGGATTCAATACAATCGGAATACCGAATACTAAAGGTTCGTTAATATTGAAAATGGCTGGTGCAAAGGACAGTTTACCCAATGTCTTGAACTGAGAAGATTTGGCAAAGAAGAGACAAGCGATTGCCAATCCAATTGTTGCACTGGAGCCTCCCAGTTTAATGAAGTTTCCATAGAACTGTGCATTTACAATATTCGGCAATACATCGCCACGGGCAAATGCTTCAGCGTTTTCTACAGCTAAGGCTGTCCAAATCGGTGTCATAACAGCCCCGATAATGTTTGAGCCATGGATACCGAAGGACCAAAGCAACGCTTCAAACAGCAGAACAATCAAGGTTGCAGGTAGTGAGCTTCCCAAAGCCAGCAGTGGTGTCTGTAATACATTGAAAATAAAGTTTTGAGCAGTTTCAAATTCAGTGAACGTGAAGCCGATTCGAATCAAGTTGAACACAACAATAACGAAAAAGCCCGGAATCAAAGCAGAGAATGATTTAGATACATTTGATGGTACAGATTCAGGCATTTTGATGGTCCAGCCCTTCTGAGTCACCCAACGGAAAATTTCAACAGCAAGAATGGCTGTAATCATTCCAACGAAAAGGCCGGATGCACCAAAGTTTCCTAATGGTAAAAACATATTGCCGGACTCATCAGAAGTTAGTGGTGTTAATACAAGAAAAGCGACAATTGCAATTGCTTGTGAAGAGCCTCGATCGACTTTATAATATTTTGCCAGCTCGCTGGCAATGCCAAGAATAACGAAGATAGTCATCGCATTCATGGTCATATTGTTTACTTGAAGAAATAAGCCCATCCAATCTTCACCAAAAACAGAAGCCATAAAGCTTAAGTAAGCATCAGATGGTAATTGTGTAACCAATAAGAATAAAGAACCAATAATCAATAAGGGCATTGCAACGAAAAAACCATTTTTGATAGCGGATAGATAGCGATTTGAATCCAGTTTATAAGCGATAGGACCTAATTTGTCCTGTAACCCATCCATAAATTTATTCATTTTTTTGTCCTCCTTCTATTAATGATAATGCCATTTCTATTACTTTTGCTCCATCCATTCGACCATAATCAATAATTGAGATAGTACTTACAATTATTGCGCTTCCTTTGAACTGCTGCTTGTACTTCTCCTCCAAAAAAGAAATTTGAGGACCTAGAAGCAAGATATCTGTTTCTGCTAAATGCTTGTCAAACTGCTTTTCGGGAACCGCAAGGATTGAAACCTCGATTGATTGCGCCGCAGCATATTTTTCCATTTTGCTGACTAGAAGACTAGTCGACATTCCGGCTGCACAGGCAACAGTGATGTTAATCATTTAGATTCCTCCTTTATCCAGTCGATGATAAAGCTGGATCATTCGATCGGCCATATCCATTGTAGTGATTGCACTCATCAGGTGATCCTGACCATGCATCAGAAGTAATGGGGTGGGGAGTACAGTTTCCTCGATGTTTTCCTGTGTCAGCAGAGAATGATAATCATGGGCGGTGCTAAGTGCTTCATGTGCTTGTGTCATCAACTCTTCTGACTGTTGATATTTTCCGCTGGCTGCCTGATCGATTGCCTGCATGGCTAAGCTTCGTGCTGTTCCCCCCTGTAAGATCAAGCCAATAATCCAATCCTCCTCTACAAGTTTATTTTCCATTGACAAACCCTCCCGTCCTAGCTGATTCATTTTTATATAATGCAAGAAGTGTGCCAAAACACATGCCTTGTTTAGAAAAAGCAGTTAGCGTTTATGGATAGAAGAGATGGACATTACCGTACAGGCAGAAGCTGATGTTTTTTTCTAGTCTGAAAAGGATGAAAGTGTACCAACAATGCCTCTTTCAAAAAGATGTGTTTTATTTCAGATAAAAAAATGAAACACATGAAAGCACATTGACCTTTACATTTTATGAAAACCCTTTAAAATGGATACAAAGAGGGGTGACACGATGAAACGGGTAGAACTTGTTTACGAAGGATTGAAGCATTTGTATGAAGGAACCGGCATTACAACTAATAAAGTGGCGGAAGAGCTGGAACTTTCCAGAGCGAATGTCAGCAGTGATTTGAATCAATTGGTTGCTCAAGGAATGGCTCGCAAGGAAAGTGGGAAGCCGGTTTTGTATCACCCAGTAGTAAAAATGTCAGAGCTGGAACAATTTATGCTGAAGAATCCATCATTGAAGATGATTGTGAATCAGGCTCAAGCAGCTATTTTATACCCGCCAAATGGGTTGAATATGCTTTTTTATGGGGAAACCGGTGTTGGAAAGTCCATGTTTGTCTCGTACATTTATGATTATGCGAAAACAGTCAAACGAAAAAGTGAAGAGTATCCGTTTATTCGTTTCAACTGTGCAGACTATGCCAATAACCCTCAACTGCTCATGGGGCAGCTATTTGGAGTAACTAAAAATGCTTATACCGGGGCTGAGGAAGAGCGGATAGGACTGATTGAGAAGGCAGATGGAGGCATTCTTTTTTTAGATGAGATTCACCGCTTGCCGCCGGAGGGACAGGAAATGCTGTTTACCTTTATTGATTACGGAACGTATAACCGCTTAGGAGAATCAGCGAAGGAGCGACGAGCGACGGTTCAGTTGATTGCTGCTACAACCGAAGCACCAAATTCTGCATTGCTGCAGACGTTTCAGCGACGGATACCAATGGTGTTGAAAATTCCCAGCTTGGCAGAGCGGACACTTGAGGAGCGAGCTTGGCTGGTATCTCTATTTTTACAAGCAGAAGCAAATCGCCTGAATGAACCAATCAAAATTACGCAAAACAGCCTGCGGGCATTGATTAGCTATCATTGCCCAAGTAATATCGGACAGCTTAAAAGCGATGTTCAGCTATGCTGTGCGAAGGCGTATGCTGATTTTCTTTTGAACGGTCAGCAGGATATTCGTATACATAGTCCGGAGTTGATGCCGCACATTCTGAATGGCTTGTATCAAGAACCGGATAAGCGAATCATTTGGCAAAAAATGAGAACAACGGTTGGCAGATATGTACTGTTTCAACCGGACAAAGAGCTGGATAAGGATGGACCTTCCGACCAAAATAATATCTATAAGCTGCTGAATGAAAAAACAGATGAAGTAAAATCCGGAAAATTGAGTTATGAAGAGCTGGTTAAAATCGTGGAGGAGAATTATCAATCCCTGTATCAAACAGAACAGGATGGACGCTCCATTAAAAATCTAAAAGCTGTTTTTTCTGAGCCGCTCTATGAAACCTGTATCCAAACAATTCAATTAGCGGAACAGCTGTTGAAACGAAAATTGAATGAAAAAATTCAAGCCAGTCTGGCGATTCATCTGTTGAATACGTATGATCGTATTCGACGAGGAGACCACCTGACCATCCATCCGGATAATCTTGAAATAGAAACCAATTATCCTGAATATGTGATGATTGCGAAGGAATGCCTTTTATACCTGAACTGTTCTTTGGATATTAATATCCCTGATGAAGAGGCTGTTTTTCTGGCGATGTTCTTTATCTATAATAGCGATGAAAATCCTGAAAAATCGAAGCAGGTTCAAGTGATTGTACTCGCTCATGGTGCATCTACAGCAACCTCAATGACAACCTTTGTGAATCGTCTATTAAATGTAGAACAGGGAGCTTGGGGCATCAATATGGATTTGGAAGAGAGTCCAAGCGCCATGCTGAAACGCTTGAAGCAGCTTCTCATTGAAAGCAAAACAACAGCAGACCTGCTGTTTTTAGTAGATATGGGTTCCTTGAACAACATCGGACATGAAATAGAAAAAGAATTGGGGAATCGCTGTGCCACGATTGGTTTGGTCAGTACCTCTCATGTGTTGGAGGCTACTAGGAAGGCCGTGTTGGGAATTCCACTAGAGGAAGTCTATCAATCAACACTGCAGGTCAATGAATACGCTGTGCCAATTGAGTCCTCCGTGTGTCACTCTGCTTGGGATGACAAGAAGGAATCGGTGATTCTGACCTTCTGTATCACAGGTGAGGGTACAGCCATTACAATGAAGAATATCCTAAAAAATAAACTGACCATTGATCCAAAGGAGTTAAAGATTATTCCGGTTACTCTACTTCATAATGAGAGTGCGGCGAACTACCTCTTGGCAATGCAGAAAAAATATACCATTCTCTGTATTGTTTCATCCCTGCCAATCAAAACCAGTATTACACAATTTCAATTGTACGACCTGTTCCAGCCAGAAGCTTTATCACAAATTCAGGAGATTGTGGATATCGATAGTACTTATCGAAATATTGGTCAAACGCTAAAAGAAGAGCTGTCAGAGGTTGATAGTAATGAGATCGTTGCGGATGTGAAGAATCTTTTGCCAATCTTAGAGAAAAAGCTGCAGCGGCAGTTTCATAAGCGAACGATTTTTGGTGCGATTTTCCATGTTTGCTGTCTGGTGGATGGTTTGAAAAAAGGATGCAGAGGGAACGATTTTCCGGATCAGCAGCTATATGAAGAAAAATATGCTTGGGAGCATCTGGTAATCAGGGAGGTTCTTCAAGGTATTGAAGAAAAATACCATGTAGTGGTTTCGGATGATGAAATTAGCTATATGGTTAGCCTATTTATCACGTATCCTCAAGCAGCTTTGAGCTGATATGGGTCAAGAAAAAAGGTAGATAATTTAGAAAATGATGTTCTTTTTTACATGCAAGAAAAGGTAATAAGGGTGAAATTACTATAAAAAAGTGGTACACTCACTATAGAAAGTGAGTGATATGAATGATTCGTTTTGCAAGAAAGGAAGATGGCGCGATGATCGCACCATTGATTCTTGTTATTTTAAAGGATATGGAGCTTCCTATTTTTGAGAGGATTTCAGAGGAGCAGGTCTTATCAATCTTGGAAGAGGCTATCGCAGATCCTACCTATCGATATGGCTACAAAAGAGGTCTTGTCTATGAAGTGGATGGAAAAATAGCGGGTATCGCTTTTGGTTACTCTGCCGAAGAAGAACCGCTGATTGATGAGCCGTTGAAGAATGTCTTGAAACAGTATGGTATTCATGAAGATGTCCAGCTGTTTGTTGATCCAGAAACAATGCCAAATGAATGGTATTTAGATACAATCTCAGTTGGGGCGGATTATAGAGGTCTGGGAATCGGCTCTAAGCTATTAGAGGCATTACCTGAATTGGCTGAAAGAGAAGGGAAGCACGTAATTGGCTTAAGTGTGGACGAAGCAAACCCGAACGCAAAACGTTTATATGAGCGTCATGGTTTTAGCGTTGTAGAAGAGCGTATGATTAGCGGACACCTTTATGAGCATATGCAAAAAGAGATAAATTGAATATAAAAAAATGAGCGAATCGTCTTTTTTAAGAGATTCGCTCATTTTTATTTTTCAACAGGAGCCCCAGCCAACCATAGGCTGACGTTTCTGATTGTTGTCTTTCTTTTTGTTATAGAGCCAGTAATCGAGGACTGCAGCAATACAGATACATAGGGGAGCATCCTCATCGTTCTCAACCTCCAGACAAAAATAATTACCTGTAAATAGAGTGGCTTTGCTCATTTCCATAATTTTATGGTTATTATGATGGATGGTGTAATAATGGTTACGAATATCTCCAATCACAGTCCAGTGAAGCTGGTTGACATAGTAAAAATCGGCATTCAGATTCAACAATTTTTTCAAGGTACCAACCTTTTCAAAGCCTTTATAAAGCTCGAAACGAGTACCAAAGAAAAAAGACAGCTGTTTGATGCTGGCGACTAATTCCCCATTCATTGCATAAAGAGATAAGGCGTCTCCGCGAGTGCCCCAACGTCCCACCAGCAAAAAAAGTGATTGACCGTCTTCATCCTTTACAATCGTTCGAGTCACATTGCTTAATTGTTGTTCCTGAATAAAATATTCAGACACGAAGCTCCACCTCTTTTCAGATTCACCAATAAAAAATTATAAATCTTCACGAATTGCCCGTAAAATTGCTTCTCCTACACCGTTTTCCAAATTCGTTGATGTGACATATTTAGCATAATCTTTAACTTCTACTTCCGCATTCCCCATGGCAAAGCTGACTCCGGCCCATTGAAGCATGCTGACATCATTGAAATTATCTCCGATTGTCATGACTTGATCTGCATTAATCCCTCGTAATTTTGCAACATGGGCAACAGCAATCCCTTTTTGGGCATTTTTATGGTTGACCTCAATGTTGTTTTGAGCCGAAGAAGTAACTACTACATCCGACAGCTTTTCAATCTCCATTCCGGTAGGACCGAGAACTTTAGGTCCGTCAATGCTGAAGCCGATGATTTTCAATATTTCAATGTCTCCACGATCAATCACTGTTTTCATATCGTCTACATAGGTAATTTTTAGCAATGATAAGTGAGCAGCAGCCATGGCAATTGCTACCTTATAAGTAAGGTGAGGCATTGTTTCGGCAATGTGCGCTGCAAAATTCTCAATTCTTTTTTCCTGATGCTCAGAGAAAATTCCTTCATTTGTAGAAATTTCATAATAAATATTGTTCTGATCCAGCAGATTAAGCACTTTTTTCGCTGTGTCCTTTTCGATTCCGGCAGTAAAAATGGTATTTCCCTGTTTATCGAAAACCTGAGCGCCATTCAGGGTAATCATTGCGCAATCAATCCCAGCTTCTTCAAGTGCAGGCTGAGCTTCTGAATAGGCCCGACCGGTAGCGACCATAAACTCGACACCTTGGCGAGCCGCTTCGCGTATAGCAGAAGCATTATCATCTGAAATGGCCATTTTAGAATCCAACAATGTACCATCCATATCTGAAGCTATTAATTTAATCATAAACTATTTCCACCTCATTCATTTTACGTACCTATAGTTTACCATGTTTTCAGTCTAACTGTTATAATAAAATTCCTTGTAACTTTTAATAAAGTTGGTTATTCTAGTTAGGGAAAGGAGCTGAGGACATGAAGACAATTATTCATAATAGCTGGCAAGAAATGTTGGCGGAGGAATTCGATCAGCCATATTATAGTGAGTTAAGAGAATTTTTGAAAAAAGAGTATACAACGCAGACGATTTATCCGGATATGTATCACATTTATTCCGCTTTGGAGCTGACCCCTTATGAGGAGGTTAAGATAGTGATTTTGGGACAAGACCCTTATCACGGACCAAATCAGGCACATGGCTTGAGTTTTTCGGTACAACCGGGAATCAAGACACCGCCATCACTTGTTAATATCTATAAAGAGCTGCAGGAGGACCTAGGCTACGCACCGGTTAATCACGGCTTTTTAGAAAGCTGGGCTAAACAAGGTGTATTGCTACTGAACACCGTGCTAACTGTACGAGCTGGTCAGGCTTACTCCCATAGAGGACAAGGATGGGAACAATTGACAGACGCGGTAATCAGAAAATTGAATGAACGTGAAAAGCCTGTTGTGTTCATTTTATGGGGCAAACCGGCACAAGACAAAATGCGCATGATTGATACGGATAAGCATGTGATTATCAAATCGCCTCATCCAAGTCCGTTATCTGCTCATCGAGGCTTCTTTGGTTCGCGTCCGTTTTCTCAGGCGAACCAGGCATTACAGCAGTTGGGAGAAGAACCGATTAACTGGCAGCTTCCTGATACAGTGTCTTAAAACAGCTTTAAACTGTTATAGTATAGATTGTGTAGTTTGTGAAAAAGTTATCAGAATAAGGTTTTTTCACTAATACAGACAAAAAAAACTGTTATTTTCTTTTCGGATGGTGTATGATTGTGGATGAACATGTAAAAGAATATTGGAGGGTGTATTGTGGAACTATTCGATAACTTAAAAGCGAAGGTCATTAACAAGAATGTAAAGATTGTTTTTCCGGAAGCGTTAGATCCAAGAATTTTGGGAGCTGCAGCTCGTTTGAAAGCAGAAGAATTGCTGGAACCTGTATTGCTGGGGAACCCGGAAGAAATCGTTAAAGCAGCCCATGCACGTGGAATCAAGACATCTAATTTTACAATCGTTGATCCTGAAAACTATGAGAAGTGGGATGAAATGGTTGAGTCATTTGTAGAACGCCGTAAAGGGAAAGTCAGCAAGGAAGATGCTGAAAAAATCCTGAAGGACGTGAACTATTTCGGTACAATGTTAACATATATGGGCTTTGCTGATGGTATGGTCAGTGGTGCAATCCATTCTACCGGAGATACTGTACGTCCTGCATTGCAAATCATTAAGACAAAACCTGGTGTTAGCCGTACAAGTGGTGCAATGATTATGTTCCGCGGCCGTGGTCAGGAAAGATATATCTTCTCTGATTGTGCAATCAACGTGAATCCAAATGCAGAAGAGTTAGCTGGCATTGCAATTGAAAGTGCAAAAACAGCGAAACTATTTGATATTGAGCCAAAAGTTGCGATGATGAGCTTCTCAACAAAGGGTTCTGCAAAAGCTCCTGAAGTAGATAAAGTCGTTGAAGCGACAAAGCTTGCGAAAGAAATGGCACCGGATTTGGATATCGATGGTGAATTACAGTTTGATGCTTCTTATGCAGCATCTGTTGCACAACTGAAAGCACCGGAATCTGATGTTGCCGGCAAAGCGACAGTCTTTGTTTTCCCGGAACTGCAATCTGGAAATATTGGCTACAAGATTGCACAACGTTTAGGT
This sequence comes from Enterococcus sp. BWR-S5, assembly GCF_016745255.1. GTDB lineage: Bacteria > Bacillota > Bacilli > Lactobacillales > Enterococcaceae > Enterococcus_L. Next base: position 294,331 of record NZ_JADOEQ010000001.1, read on the forward strand.
AATTTCGAAGCAATCGGACCAATCCTGCAAGGCTTGAATAAACCAGTTTCAGATTTGTCTCGTGGGGCGAATGAAGAAGATGTGTATAAACTTGCGCTTATCACTGCTGCACAAGCAATGATGGATAAATAATTAAGAAATGAAAAACCGACATCAAAGGATGTCGGTTTTTTTGATACAGCTGTCATAATAGTCACTGCTGTATTAGTCAGCTTTGCGCAGCAACACACAAAAAGATGAGCAGGTCTATTTTAAATACTCGTCTTTGGTAAATGTTGTGTCTTCATACTTGCCTTTTTCGCCATAGAAGCGGTTGTAGCGCTGTTTGAATTTTCGGAATAAGTAAATGACTCCAACCTTCAACAGGCAGTAAATCGGAATTCCAAAGATGACACCCACTAATCCTAAAAGATCCCCCATAACCAGTAAAACAAGCAGAATGGTAATTGGATGAATTTTCAGCTTATCTCCCATAACCCGAGGAACGACTAAATCACCATGAATCAGCTGGATGACAAACCAGACGACCAAAAACTTAATGCCCATAAAGGTTGAATCTTGAAAGGCAATAATCAGCCCGGGAATAAATGCAATGAAGGGCCCGATGTATGGAATGATACATAGAATTCCCGCAGCAAGTGCTAAAATGCCAGCAAATGGCATACCGATTAAAAGAAATGTCGGTAGATACATAACACCGAGAACCAGTGATGCAATAATTTGTCCTTTCAGGTAGTCACCGATTTGGATATTCACAATTTTGCTTAGCTCATCGAAATCGTTACGAAATACTGGCGGCATAATCCCTTTTAGTGTTTGGTAAAATTTTTCTTTATCCTTCAATAGAAAGAAGGCGATGATTGGTCCGGTAAACATGGTTAGAAATGTTGTGGATACCGCCGAGAACACATTCCCTAAGCCCTGCGCTCCCTTTTGCAGATAATCTCCGGCTACACCGCTAATTTTGTCCCAAAGATTTTCAAGTGATTCGGTTGCCTGACTGAATTCTCCGGCAAAAGGAGTCTTGGCAACGAAAGCTTCCGTTGTTTTTTGAAAATCATTTAAGAAGGTTGGAAATTGCTCAATCAATTCTTCCGTCTGCTTTTGAATCATTGGGAAAAGCTGTAAACCGCCTAAGAATAATAAGGCTAAAACGAGTACGTATAGACCAGCAATGATCCAAACACGAGGCAGCTTTTTATCCAGTCGTTTTACAATAGGATTCAATAGATAATAGATAATGAGTCCGAAAACAGCTGGAGGAAGAACGGTTACGATAATGACTAGAATAGGGGTAAAAATAAATGAAATTGTGTGAAGTAAAAAAATCAATACAGCACTAAGACATAGTATAGCTAATGTGAACATCAAGTTTCCTCCGCCTAAAAAACGTTGCCAGCGGCTTTTTTCCTTGTCCATTCTTTCTCCTCCTCTTTTATAATGGACATTGGTTATTCAGCTGCGGGTAGAACAGATAGCCAAATGTCCGAATAATAGGTCATATTTATTATAGACTATCGGTGCATAACTGTAAAAGTAAAGGGATATGGAGGACTGGTATTTTATTAAGGAAATTTGATGATATCTCTTTAATCAATCTTATTGGCAGAGTGTTTCCAAAGATTATTTTGTGCTATACTCTCAAAAAGGAAGGTTACCGGATAGGATAGGTAATTTTCAAGAAAACTGCAGATATTTATTGCTGATGTTGATACTAATCGATTGAAGTGATGAATGAAAGGACATGAAAAAAATGGATTTGTCAGTAAATAACAGTTATGAAACAGAGGCCTTGGCAAAAGTAATCGGGTCTTCAGCTCAAGCTGGCGACATTATTATATTATCCGGTGATTTGGGAGCCGGGAAAACGACGATGACAAAGGGAATTGCACTTGGTCTGGGCATCGAGCGAATGATTAAAAGCCCAACATACACAATTATCAGAGAGTATCAGGGTGGTCGTTTGCCGTTATACCATATGGATGTGTACCGTGTGGAAGGTCAGACAGAAGACTTGGGTCTGGAAGAATATTTTGAGGGAGGCGGTCTGAGTGTGGTTGAATGGGGAATGCTGCTTGGCGAAGATATACCGGACTCTTACCTTGCGATAAACTTAGAAAAAGATACGGCAGATGAAGAAAAACGAACTATTTCCCTTCAGGGCGTTGGTCAAGCCGGACGTGCGTTTCTTGATAAAATTGAAGAACAGTGGGGGAAAAGCTATGACACAGGAAGAGATTGAGATTACTATTAGAGAAGCTATCCCGGATGACGCTGCCCAAGTAGCCAGAGTGCTTCAGCAAGTGGGAGGCGAAACACCCTATCTGGTAATGGATGGTAAAGGCGCTGCATTTGATGTGGAGGAAATGGCTCATAACTTTGCAGACCTCTATGCCTCAGAAAACAATGTGTTGATGGTGGCAATCATAGATGAACAGATTGTTGGGACGGCTTCTGTGAGTGCTTCTGCCAAAAAAAGAATGGAACATTTAGGTGAAGTGGGAATTAGCATTTTGAAGGAGTACTGGGGGTTTGGTTTAGGCTATGCAATGATGATGGCGTTAGTTGACTGGGCTTCAGAGAGTGGTGTTATACGCCGATTGGAGCTGACCGTTCAGGAACGAAATACACGAGCAATCAAGCTATATGAAAAGGTTGGATTTCAAACAGAAGCAATAATGCATCGAGGAGCGAAAACCGATGAAAATGAATTTTTAGATGTCCGACTAATGAGTCTGATGATTGATTAAACAGCACTCATATTCGAACTTGAAAAAAATCTTTCTTTCCGAAGGGTTATTGTTTGCAAATTCATCTAAGCGATAGTATTATAATGACACAACAACTAACAACCCTTTTTATTTTTCATTTAACTCCTTTTTCCCACCCTTATATTTAAGGGTGGGTATTTTGTTGTATAGAACAGTTTTATTTCAATATATAAATATTTTTATATGGAAAAATACTTTCTTTTAGTATAAAATTATTTATAATTGTGATAATGTTGTTACAAGGATTAAACAACAATATTTCTAATGGGAAAACATAGACTTCAGCCTAAGAATGATTGGGGATTATGATAGGCTTGGACACTAGGTCAAGAGAAGTCTTAGCATGACATACATAGAAGTGGAGATAGAGGGAAATGGAAAAGAAAAACAAAGCTGATTTTTTGGTTGCTTTAGAGCAGGAAGAGAATCGTGTTGCCAATGAACACTATAAGGCAAAGCAAACAACGAAGGAAATGAAAAAGCTGAAAAAGGACTATGAAGGGATATTTGCTCATTCTGCACAACTATTTTCGAGACTTGAAAAGATGTTCCAAAAAAGTCAGACAAAGTATATTTTTGGTGAGCTTTTTTCGGAGATAAAAAGTGAGGAGCAGGACATCTTTGAGCGGATCGACAAAGAGAAAACAATGCTGACACAGAAAAAGGAAGACTTGGAAAAACGAGAAAATGAAATTTATTATGAAAAGAGACGACTGAGAAAAGAACTGTCTTAATTAGAGCTGACTGAGAATAGTCAAGTCTAAGCCATATGGTGCGATTAAAAAATCATAGACTCAATCATTTGTGAGGATAATTTTCCTTATGAATGATTGAGTCCATTTTTTTGTTTACAGGCATTATATTGTATGGTACGATGTAAATCGTAATTATTACTATTTATGATTTAGGAGGAAATAATTTTGAAAAAAATAGGTGTTTATACAGGTACACTCATATGGCTCATCGCGGGACTGACAGCCTGTGGTACAAGCGAAACTACTGGCGATCAGGCTTCTTCATCTGATGCAGCGATTGTTGAATCAGTATCTGAGACGGAGCATGACCATAATCATTCTCATACAAAGACCAAAGCTGCGCAGGGAATTTTCGAGGATAACGAGGTAAAGGATCGGGCACTTTCTGATTGGGCGGGTGAATGGCAATCGGTATTTCCTTATCTGGAAGACGGAGCACTGGATGATGTGTTCGAGCATAAAGCCGAGGACGGGGAGAAGACTGCTGAAGAGTACAAGGAGTATTATACAATTGGTTATCAAACCGAGGTAGAAAAAATTGATATTTATGAAGACCTGATTTCATTTTACCAAGCTGGAGAGTGGGTTGCAGGAAGCTATAAGTATGCCGGCTATCAAATCCTAACCTATGAATCTGGCAAAAAAGGCGTTCGCTATTTGTTTGATAAAGTAGATGGAGATGAGGCGGCACCAAAAGCTGTGCAGTTTAGCGACCATATTATCGCACCGGAAAAATCAGCACATTACCATATTTATTTCGGCAATACTAGTCAAGAGGAGCTTCTTAAAGAGATGGATAATTGGCCAACCTACTATCCAGCCTCACTTTCAGCCGATGATATCGCTCACGAAATGCTTTATCATTAATCAATGCAAAAGACAAGAGGTATAACGACTAACCGTAGTCGTTATACCTCTTGTCTTTATTTAGTCATATTACTTCCAGCGAATAGGAATTTGACCTGTCCCATTGTAGCCGAATCTTCCTTTGCTGACATTCCAGTTAAATAGTAGAACATCTTCTTCACCAGTTAAGCCTTCCCATTTTAGCTGGTCATTGCTCTCAAATCTGTAATCATAATTGTCTTCCAGCTCAGAAGTATAAGCGATTGCTGCACCATCAAACTGTGAAGATAGAACAAGCGGGTCAACCAACTCGTATGAAGTAGTTCCTTTTTTCAATGTTACGACTGGTAATGCACCCTCAGCTTGGATATAGAGGCTTTCCAGATTTGTTGCATTAGACAATGCAGAAATATCTGTTAACAATGTTTCTGTGAAGCGCTCAGTATTCGCCGATTCTTCAATTTGTTCTCTGTCCTCATCATTTGCATAGCCGCCGGCAACAACATTCAGAATTTTGAGGTTTGTCAAGTTCTTCATAGAGTTTAGATTCATTTGGTTACTGATTGGTAAATCCATTACTTCCATTTTTGTTGTTTTTAAAAGTGGTCTAGTATCAGAAACGGTCCACTCCTTGCCCATTTCTCCAGTAAAATTCTTGAGGTTTGGTACAAACTCTAATCCTGACAAACTTGGGTTTAAAGACAGGAGTTCTGTTGAGATTGTGTCAACAGAAGCTAGAACTTCCTTAGTCGTTAGTTCATAAGTTTCAATAGTATGAACATCGTCCTCTTGCTGCTTCTCCAATTTCTCAAGACCCGTTTCAAATGCGGCTTCAAAGGCTTCTACTCGTTGGTCGAAATCAGTGTTGTATGCCTCACGATCAGCCTGAAGCTTTTCAGATTCTGTTGTATATTCTTCTTCTGTAATCTCCTCATTGCTGTAACGGTCACTCAGCTCTTCATCTAAACGATCAAATTCCTCTTGCTTGTTATCGTACTCCGCATAAAGGGCATCGTAGTCTACTTGATATTTTTCGTTGAACTGTTTGATAAGCTCATCATATTTTTCTTGCGTGAAAGTAGCTGTCTTGCCAACAAGGGGCAGACGAATATCCGAATCAAAGAAATGGACGTACTCTCCCTCGTTCCCCCACGCCTGTGCTGTGACAGGTGTCAACAACAGCATGCTTAATGCAGCAGTACCAACAATCTTTTTCAAATTTTTCATTTTCTCATTCCTTTCTTTTTATAAGGAAAGAATAGCATGCATCGAGTATGGAGGTCAATGCAATTATATTTCTTTTATTTTCATTTTCTGTCAAAAAAATGAATTAAAAAAATATTATTTAAAAAAAAGTATTTTCTTGAGCGAGGTGTGCAAAGTTGTGATATGTAGGAATAAGAACAGATACAGGGTAAATATACTTTTGGAACTAACTTATATATAAGTCGTCTTTTTGTGAAGTCATTTTCAAGAAAGAGGACAATGGAAGCCTTCGATATATCCAGATTAAGTGTTAGCGGACAAGGCAATCGAGCATTGAAGCAGTTAGGATTTCCTGATAGTCCAATAAGTCTTCCGTGTGCAGCTGAGGGACATTCTGCAACCTATAGTCTCTATTCAAGTATTCGTACTTCTTCTCTCCATATTGATGAAAGGGTAAGAGCTCGACTCTCTTTACACCATATTCAGAGAATAGTGCAGCGAAGCGTTTGGCATCGTCCAAGCTGTCATTATAGGACGGAATAATAGGAACTCGAACGACTAAATTTGGGTGTGTTGCCGCTGCCTTCTTTAGATTTTTTAAGATCAACTGGTTGGAAACACCGATTCCGGAAAGGTGTCGTTTTTCGTCATAATGCTTTATATCGAAATAGAGGAGATCCACATACTGGCTAAACATTTCAAAGACATCTATCTGTGCAAATCCTGTTGTTTCACAGGCAGTATGAATTCCTCGGTGCTTCAACTCTTTCAGCAGTTCGATTGCAAAGGGAGCTTGATATAAAACCTCTCCTCCAGATAATGTCACGCCACCATCAGACTCTTCATAGAAGGCTCGATCCTTCAACACTTCTTCAAGAATCTCTTCTATAGATTTGTATTCTCCAACTAAAGTTGTTTGCTTCTTTTGATTGTCCCACATATTTTCCGGCTTGCCTGATTGAGATTCAGGATTTGCACACCAATAACATCTCAGAGGACAGCCTTTAAAAAAGACTACAGATCGAATACCGGGACCGTCGTGGATGCTGAATTTCTGAATATTGAAGATACACGCTTTTGTTTTCATCATAAATCCCTCCTGATTTCAACTTAATCTTATCATGCGATCGTTCAAACGTAAATGTTTTTAATTACGAATGAAACTTATTGCGGGTTTGAGATATGGATGATGCTATGATAAAATGGACAGGCAAGGAGGGTATTATGTCAAGAGAAGAAAAGATTATTGCGATGGTTAGTAAGCAAAAGAAGATAGAGGTTAACCGTTTGGCAGAGCTGCTGGAGGTTTCGAAAGTAACAATCAGAAAAGATTTAGATAAATTAGAAGCTCGAGGAATTTTACATAGACAACATGGCTTTGCACTGCTCAATAATGAGGCCGATATTAATTACCGTTTGGCTAAGAACTATGAGCTAAAGCTAAAAATTGCCAAGAAAGCAGCGGAAAGCGTAGCTGACGGTGAGATGGTCATGGTCGAATCGGGTTCTACCTGCACGTTATTGGCAGAACAACTGGCTTTTCATCGGAGAGATATTACCATCATTACTAATTCGAGCTTTATTGCCTCCCATATTAGAAAGGCTGAGAATGTCAAAATTGTTCTTTTAGGTGGAGAGTACCAGAAGGAATCACAGGTAAATGTGGGACCTTTAATCAGGCAGGTAATTGAGAACTTCCATGTGGATAAAATATTTCTTGGCGTCGATGGCTGTGATTTGGAGCGAGGATTTACAGGCAGTGACATCAATAGATGTGATACAGCAAAGGTCATGGCTGCCCATGCCAATAAAACAATTCTGTTAACGGACTCAAGCAAGTTCCATAAAAAAGGGGCTGTTGCAGAATTTGCTTTCAAGGAAGTAGCCGAGGTTTATACGGATCAGGGGATTCCCGTCCAGATAAAAGCATTCTTGGAGAAGGAACAAATATCCGTCATAACAACTTAATAAGGAACGATGAACTACTGCTGCACATTTGTGCAGCAGTAGTTTTTTCTGTGGCAATGATTGAGAAAGTAGAAGTAAGATGGTACAATTTATTCGAAAGAAACTAAAGTGTGTTTCGAATGTAATTTCGAGAAAGTGGAGGTGCATTAGAATGAAAACGGCTCTTGTGGAAGAACAAAAGAAGACTTATTTTGGATTGTTGACAGAAAGAATGGAAAAATACCGGGAAAGAGTTTTAACTGCCAAACCTTATATTTGTGCTGAGCGTGCTCTATTAGCAACGGAAGCTTACAAAGAGTATCAGCATCAGCCAAATGTCGTGAAACGAGCATTGATGCTAAAAAATATTTTAGAAAAGATGTCTATTTATATTGAGGATGAGACGATGATTGTTGGGAATCAGGCGGCCTCTAATAGAGATGCGCCAATATTTCCAGAGTATACGTTAGATTTTGTTTTGAATGAGCTGGATTTATTCGAGAAACGTGATGGCGATGTTTTCTACATTACAGAAGAAACAAAGGAAGAGTTACGTTCAATTGCTTCTTTTTGGGAAAACAATAATTTGAGAGCTAAGGCAGGAGCTTTACTTCCTGATGAAGTAGCTGTATTTATGGAGACAGGCTTCTTTGGTATGGAAGGCAAGATGAACTCAGGTGATGCCCATTTAGCTGTTGATTATAGAACGGTACTTGAAATCGGACTTGCAGGCTATCGGGAGCGAACCCTAAAAGAAAAAGCCAAGCTCGATTTGACACAACCGGAAAGCATCGATAAATATCAGTTCTACAAAGGAATACTAATTGTTCTTGATGCAGTAAAAACATACGCAGAACGGTTTGCTGCATTAGCTAAGGAGCTGTCAAAGAATGCTGAACCAAAAAGAAGGGCTGAATTATTGGAAATCAGCCGTATTTGTACAAAAGTACCAAATCACCCGGCTGAAACATTTTTAGAGGCATTGCAAGCGGTCTGGTTCATTCAATTAATCCTACAAATCGAATCAAATGGCCATTCCTTGTCCTATGGACGTTTCGATCAATACATGTATCCTTACCTGCAAGCTGATTTAGAGCGGAAGGCGATTAGTGAAACTCAAGCTGTGGAGCTGCTGACAAATCTATGGATTAAAACCTTAACAATCAATAAAATCAGGAGTCAGGCGCATACATTCAGTAGTGCCGGCAGTCCGCTTTATCAAAATGTTACGATTGGCGGTCAAACGAGAGATAAAGGAGATGCGGTAAATAAGCTTTCTTACCTTGTCCTGCAAAGTGTGGCACAGACGAAGCTGCCACAGCCTAATTTGACGGTTCGTTATCATGCTGGCTTAGATAATCGATTTATGAATGAGTGTATCGAAGTGATGAAACTGGGCTTTGGGATGCCTGCTTTCAATAATGATGAAATCATTATTCCGTCCTTTATGGCTATTGGGGTCACAGAAGAGGATGCGTATGATTACAGTGCAATTGGCTGTGTCGAAACAGCTGTTCCCGGTAAATGGGGCTATCGCTGCACAGGGATGAGCTATATGAATTTTCCAAAGATTTTAATGATTGCAATGAATGATGGCGTCGACCCGGTTTCCGGCAAACGTTTTGTAAAGGGCTATGGTCATTTCAACGCGATGACATCCTTTGAAGAGCTTCAAGAGGCTTGGGATAAAACTGTTCGAGAGCTGACACGTATGAGTGTGATTGTAGAAAATGCTATTGATCTGGGACTGGAACGTGAGGTACCGGATGTTTTATGTTCTGCTTTGACAGAGGATTGTATTGGGCGAGGAAAGACGCTGAAGGAAGGTGGCGCAGTCTATGATTTTATCTCCGGTCTTCAGGTCGGAATTGCCAATTTAGCAGACTCTCTTGCAGCCATTAAACGACTGGTGTTTGAAGAAAGAAAAGTAACACAGGAAGAGCTTTGGTTGGCGCTGATGACCGATTATGAAAGCGAACGCAGCAAAGAAATCCAGCAAATGATTCTTCATGATGTACCTAAATATGGAAATGATGATGATTATGTGGATAGCTTGGTAACAAAGGCCTATGACAGCTATATAGAGGAAGTAAAAAAATACCCTAATACGCGGTTTGGTCGCGGACCTATTGGCGGCACACGCTATTCGGGAACCTCTTCCATTTCCGCCAATGTTGGACAGGGAAAAGGAACGATGGCCACACCGGACGGACGAAATGCGTGGGTACCGTTAGCAGAGGGCTGTTCACCATCCCATAATATGGATAATAGCGGTCCTACCTCTGTATTGAAATCTGTTTCCAAGCTGAGAACAGAAGAAATCATCGGTGGTGTACTGCTAAATCAAAAAGTGAATCCGCAAACCTTGGCGAAAGAAGAGGACAAACAGAAATTGATTCTGCTGCTTCGAGCATTCTTTAATCGACTGCATGGCTATCATATCCAGTACAATGTTGTCTCTCGTGATACATTAATCGATGCACAGAAGCATCCTGAAAAGCACCGAGATTTGATTGTTCGAGTAGCCGGCTACTCTGCATTTTTTAATGTCTTATCCAAAGCTACACAGGATGATATCATTGCACGAACAGAACATGTATTGTAAGACAAAAGGTATGAGCCGCATTGATGCTTCTCATGACTTTAATGAAGATAAGGTTGAACCGGTAACCGTAGCCACGTAATTTTTCTGGTAAATCAGCATACTTTCTTTTCGCAAGTGGCACTCGGATACTTGAAACAGCTAGAGCATGCAATGCCATTTAGTTTCAAGAATATAAAAAACGAGTCCGCGATGATGGCCAGTTGTTGCGCTGGCAAACAGGAAGTTGAATTAATTGCTAAAGGAAAAAGCAATCGGTTTGTTGATTTTGAAATTAAGGCTCTATAATATTTTGTGTTGGTGGAAATTCCTAAAGGAAAACTTACCAACACTTTTTTGAGTGTTCCAACACAAAAAAGGAACAACAAACTGATAAATGAAATCGTCTAAAACCACGAATCATCAGAAAGGTTGTTCCTTATGGATAAGACTACCGGAAAATTGCTTGAACTAACAGATAAATACCTCTCCATTGGAGGAGATTGGCTTGAATACAGACAATAGTATGAATGATGAGCGTTTAGTATTTAGATAGTGCAGCTTTATTATTACTCAACCCAAAATGAATCGAGTGAAAACAGTCTGTTAAAGTATAAACTAAAAAAGTAACAAAAGAATATGTAATACAGAAGAGCATAGCGCTACTGATAAGATAATAACCTTATTTTTCTCCAAGTATCCACATAATATAGAGAAGTACGGCAACTGTGGCTACGATGACTAAAATCAACAGAGTGATAATTATTCTGACAATGATTCTGGTAACTGGGGTATCTAAACGGATGAGCACAAACGAAAAAATACCAATTAGAATTAACACGAAAAAAATTAGCGGAAATAACATAAAAAAACTCCTTTAATAGTCCAGTTGCATGAAAGCTGCGATATGAAGCTATGGCCTGTGTAATAGGTAAACTTCCCTCACGCTGTTAACTGATGAGTGAAGGGAATAATTCTAAAATAAAAAACCGTTTGAAGTGTTAGCTTCAAACGGTTTATCACGTGCCAGGAGGGATTCGAACCCCCGACCGCTCGCTTAGAAGGCGAGTGCTCTATCCAGCTGAGCTACTAGCACAGATAGTAATTAAATCTACTATTTGTAGTGTTGGGATAAACAGAAAAACAACTGACCTGTAAATCAGCAACATCAATATCTTATCAAAAAAGTGTGTCTCTTGCAAGTGAAATTTTCACTTTAAAAATAACTATTTTCTTAATGATAGATTAGCCTTAGAAATTCATGGAAGGATATCCTTTATAGTATGAAGCAACCAGTATGAAAATGGAACAATGAAAGGACAGAGGAGCAATAAAATGGATACATAGGTCAAAAATCACAGGATTTCATTCGCTGTTGCTTCTGACTTTGCTTTCCCCTCTGTCGTCTTCTAGTTCCTATTGAGACAATTTTTATGATTAATAAAACCTTGTATGGCTGACTTTCCATTGTTCTAGTTTGATATGAACCCAAAAGCCGTAGATTCCTAATGTGATAATCGTCAGGATTAACCATTTAATCCAGCTGCCGAATAAGCCTACAGCTGTACCGGTAAACTGACAACGACGTCCTTCAATAACAGTGTGTTCGATTTTCCAACGGTACATCATGCAGATTCCCCAAGGTGCACAGATACCAAGCGTAAGACTGGTGATTAGTCCGGCTATAATTGATGTAATGATATAACTGCCAAGTCCTCCGTCAAAATAAGATTCTTTCATGTTTTAACTCCTCCTTTTAGATAAATTTTGTAATAGGCTCTCATTTTAACATAGTAGAAGCAGCATGAAAAAATTTTTTCTCAAGGAAAAAGCAGAAAGCATCTGGAAATAATTCGTTTTTATGGAAGTTTTCATTGACTGAGGAAGAGGTTTTTGGTATGATGTTAATGTTGTAATTGTGGTCTCCACAGCTACAACCGCTCAGAACAAGTCATGTAAGTACATTATTGTCACTTGGGATGGCGAGTCTAAGTCTAGAAGAAGGAGGTGCTGTATAGCATGTACGCAATTATCAAAACTGGTGGTAAGCAAGTTAAAGTTGAAGTAGGTCAAGCAATTTATGTTGAAAAATTAGACGTAGAAGCTGGCGAAAAAGTTGTCTTTGAAGAGGTGATCCTAGTTGGTGGCGAATCTACGAAAGTAGGAGCTCCAACCGTTGCAGGTGCAACAGTTGAAGGAACTGTTGAAAAACACGGCAAACAGAAAAAAGTGGTTACTTACAAATACAAACCGAAAAAACATACCCATCGTAAACAAGGTCACCGTCAACCATATACAAAAGTAGTTATCGAAGCAATCAACGCGTAATTACTTGTATTGACAGAAAGAAGGCCTAACTTATGATTAAAGGTTCTTTCAAACGGAATGAAGCGGGCATGATTGTTTCATTCGAGCTAAGTGGACATGCCATGGCAGCTGAACACGGTGAGGATATCATCTGTGCTGCTGTTTCAATTCTTGCCTTTAATACGGTAAATGGAATTGAAGCGTTAGCTGGATTTCAACCCATTGTTGATATGGATGAAATTGATGAAGGCTACATGTACGTGGAAACGATTTTTGATGTAAATCAAGAACAGACGAATATCTCTCAGATTTTGCTTGAAAGTCTTTTAATAGGGCTTCAAGGGATTGAAGAGGAACATTCGGCGTTCATTCAAATTACTACTGAAAATTAGGAGGTGCAATCATATGTTAAAAATTAACTTACAGTTTTTTGCCCATAAAAAAGGTGGAGGTTCTACTTCCAACGGACGTGATTCAGAATCTAAACGTCTAGGCGCGAAAAGTGCTGATGGCCAAACAGTTACAGGTGGTTCTATTTTATACCGTCAACGCGGGACTAAAATTTACCCAGGTGCTAACGTTGGTATCGGTGGAGATGATACATTGTTTGCAAAAGTTGACGGAGTTGTACGTTTCGAACGTAAAGGCCGCGACAAAAAACAAGTATCAGTTTACCCAGTAGCTAACTAATCTTTTAAAGATATGGCTAGAATCCTTAGGTGATAAGGGTTCTAGCTTTTTTATTTTGCTCAAATATTTTTTTACGACGGATTTAGTTAGTGGTTTTAACTTAAATGGGAGATTTCTGTATAACGATGATAAAATGTAGATAAATTTATTTGAGAGGAATGGTTAAATGAAAAAAGAATTTTCTAGGGTGTTTATCAAAGATACTTCTGGGGATATCCTTGTATTAAGAGATAGAGACGGGATGTGGAATTTCCCTGGTGGAAAACAATAAAAAGAGGAGGATGCAGTAACGTGTGCTATACGAGAGGTGAATGAGGAGCTTGGCTTGGAGATTTCGAACTTGGAAGAGGTCTTCAGTGATGATTTAACTTTTGAAGGTGTTGAATGGGTGGCACATTTTTATTTTGCTGGTTGTGCAAAAGGAAAACCAACATTGAATGAGCCAAACAAAATTAAGGGCGTTCAGTTTATTAGTGAGTTTGATAATGTGTCATTTTCTTCTGGATTAGACCCGTTATTTGAGTTTCTGAGTAAAAGTAAAATTTTGGATAAAAAAATGACGAAGTGGTTGTAAGGCAGTGTCAAAATATAGGTATCTAGTTTGTTCATTCAGAAGCGAGTTTGCCCACCGCTTAATAGATTTAAAGTGGTGTTTTGTACCATTGAACAAATAGCTTCTGACCAGTAGTGTATCCAAGGTGTATAATGGTATGGTTTTGAGATATTTTTCATTTTTTTGATGGTTATTTTCTTTTATTAAAAAACATTTGTGATTTTTCGTTAATAAACCTCCGTTTATCTGTTATTATTTAGGTAATGGCTGTTTTATCTTATAGATAGCTAAGGTATCTCATGGCTTTTATATACTCATAAAAAATAATGAGAAGTGATTAAACAGACATAAAATAATGGAATGGGGAGAAAAAGGATGAATAGAGCAATGAGTAGGGGGAAGCTGGGGATTGTTGGTGTTGCATTGGCAGTATCCATATCGTTGTTTCCGGTTAGTTATTCTGCTGAGACAACCGAATTGCCGCTATACAATCTAAATCAAACATTAAGAGACGATGTGACATCAGCTGTACATTTGAATTATAGGACGGAAGAGACAAGCTCCAGTCGAGATGCTCAGCCTGAAACGATTGTCTATTATTATTTAGCAGAAGAAGAATTTGATGTTGCTTCTAATCAAAAGGTATCAGCAACTGCAACTAAAAGCAGCAAAATTTCTTATCATAAAGCAGATATCGATAATCTGAAACCAGGCACAGCCTACAATTATCGAATTGTAGATAATAACTCCGGAGCAGTGTCGAAAGAGTATTCTTTTAGAACAAAAGCTTCGGTTGACAGTTTTTCTTTTATCGCCGCTTCGGATGCAAATTATCGAACAACTTCATCGTATCAAAATTATTTTGGAAATACCTTGAGTAAGGCAGTTGAACATTATCCGGAGGCTGCCTTCATTTTGCACACTGGGCAAGCCAACAGCTCGTTATCTTCGGAGGCTTATTGGGACGGCTATTTCCAACAAGCTGGGAGTACGTATGAAAACTATCCTTTAGTTGCAACGACGTCATCAACAGGTTCAAGTAACAAGGCTTTTACGCTGAACCATAACCTGACAGCTTCCGGCAATGACATGGCAAACTATTCGTTTGTTTATGGTGATGCCTTATTTTTACAGTTGAATACGAAATTAACCTCTACAGCAGCGATTAACAGCCATCTTAGCTGGCTGAAGGAAGAGGTTGCTGCAAAAGGAGCGAATAAATGGAAAATCGTTTCTATTAATAATAGCTTTTATGGTGCGGGGTCGAATACGACTACAATCAAAAAGAAGCTGGAAGAAGCTTTTGCAGAGTTAGGGATTCATCTGGTGATTCAAGGGAATGAAGCTGCCTACCAACGGTCTTATCCAATTAAGAACGGCACGATTCTTTCAGATTATCCAAGTGACCAAGTGATTTCTGGGAAAGATGGCACAATCTATGTTTCGCCGGGAGCTGCCGGTATCGAACAGAAAAACGGAAATTCCGGCAACCGTGAATGGATGAATACAGCCAGTGATTTCAGCAGCAGTTCAGAAAAGAAATTGGCAGAAAAGAAAATGTATACGGCGATTCAGGTTACGGCAGAAAAAATTGAAGCCACAGCCTACACAGTAGATGGTGAGACTGTTGATACTTTTCAAATTAATCACAGTGCCACACCTGAGCGGGAAGCCAAAGAGCTGACACCCTATGCATTGAATAATGCTTTCAGTGGGGATGCAAAAACGACACGATCTATTAGCTGGCAGACAGATACGACAATGATGTTTAGTGATCCGTTTGTAGAGGTTGTTTCTGCGGGAGACGCATTTACTTCGGAAAATAAGAAAGTTTACTCCGGTACACTTGAGAAAAACAAACAAATTTTTACCAAGAAAGCGACGAATAAAGTGCAGCTTGACGGTTTGACGGCAGGAACTGCTTATCAATATAGAGTTGGGAACATTTTTAAAAATGCGAAGACTGGTTCAGAGACGACGTACTATGGCCCTGTGTATACTTTTACGACAGAAGCAGAGAGCGCTCAACCATTTACATTTTTACATTTGGCCGATTCACAAAGTTCCACCGCTGGCTATGCACCTTATTTTGGCAACACATTAAGTCAGGCATTGAATCGTTTTCCTGATGCACCATTTGTGATTCATACGGGAGATATGGTTGAGACACCAAATGAGTCTCACTTTACTGCATTCTTCAATGCAATAGGGACAAAAATGGCAGGCACAGCGTTTCTTCCGGTATTAGGTAACCATGAGTACAAGACGAGCGAAGCGTTTTATCAATCCGCATTTAATGTCGATTCTGTGAATGGTTTTCCTTTAAATTATTCTTATGTGTATGGAAATGTTCTGTTCTTCAACATCAATTCGAACTATGATTCTACAGCTAATCTGGATAAGCAGATTGCATGGATGAAAGCAGAGGTTGCTGAAAAAGGTGCCGGGAAATTCATTGTAGTTTCCTTCCATAAGAGCCCTTACGGCGGAAAATGGACTAGCTCCAGCAGCTCAGTTTTGGGGTCGAAAAATATCAAGGCCAAGCTGGTTCCGGTCATGGAAACACTGGGTGTAAATCTGGTACTTTCCGGTCACGACCATAACTACATCCGCAGCCTGCCAATCAAAAATGGTCAGCCTGTAACGGATATGGAGGATACTTCACTTATTTCAACGAGTCAAAACGGTACAATTTATATGGTATCCAGAAATAGTGGAGAAAAAACCTATAAACTAGAAGCGGCGAAAGCATGGACAGATGTTCGTTGGGCGCCGACAGGAGATATTACCGGAAAAGACAATCTTCCTGAAAATACGGTTTTCTCTGCAATTAGTGTAGAAGATGATGCGCTGAAGGTGACGGTTTATACTGCAGCATATCAAGTGATTGACAGCTATACAATCACGAAGTGATAAAATGATTATTTAGAGTAGAAAGCCCCTTGATTCTTCTTGAAAGAGAATCAAGGGGCTTTCTTTAATCATTCAAAAAATAGCTCAAATTGATAAGGTTAAAAAAATGTTTCTTACTCAAGACATATTCGTTGACTCTATCACTAATTTTATGTATCTTCGATTTTAGAAGGGTTCTTCTATTGTTCATTTTATTGAATGATTCGAGTACTCGAAATAATGAAGGAGGTGAGAAGGTGTATGCAGTGAAGGTGTTTCATGGATATATTGATGGCTGCGGCAGACGGACAAGGAAAAAGGAGGAGGCACTGCTTTTTCGGGACGTCAATCAAGCAGAGCAATTTGCAGAAAAAATCGGCGGTCGTGTGAAAGAGCTGGTGATCGTTGTTGAAAAATCAGAAAAAACAGGAGCGTTAATGTAGGAATGAATGATTGTTCTATGCAAAAAAAGAATATTTTCTAAAGCAGGAGCTTACCCCAAAAAAGGTTTGCTTCTGTTTTTTTATTGATTAAAATGACTGAATTAGAGATATTATTAAAAAACAGTAACTTTATTACATTATAATATTTAAATACCTGCTTAAATATGGTACACTCATTTTGGAAACGCAAACAATAAGATATAAGGAGAGAATCTATGGATAAAATGAAAAAAATAGTTCCTGTACTATTCGCTATTATTTTAGGGTTATTTACAGTAAGTTCAACATTGGCAGGAACTGGATTTGGGGAAATCGTCCATGCAGAAAGCAAAGAAGCAACCTATCGCAATGTTATGTATTACGGCGACTGGTCCATTGAAGACAGTGAGGGGAATTTCTTTCCAAAGGATATCCCTGCTGAAAAACTGACACATCTGAATTTCGCTTTTCTTGATTTTGATGTAGAAGGGAATCTGGAATGGACAGATGAGTTTGCTGCAATCGGAACTGCTGGGGGAGAAAGTACAGTGGTTGAAAATGCACCGAATGCAGGATTACTGAACGCGTTGCAGGAGCTGCGGCTGAAGAACAACAATTTAAAGGTTGGTGTTTCTGTTGGCGGTTGGACGAAATCAGGCGATTTTGCTTTAAATGCGCAAAATGAGACGTATCGAAAAAATTTGGTAACCAATCTGGTTAAGTTTGTGGAATACAATCAAATGGATTTTCTTGATATCGACTGGGAATATCCGGGAAGCGTCAGAGAACCGGATTTAGTAGATAGTAAGAATGATGAAGGAACGCCGAAGGCTTCTGAAAAAGACCGAGAAAACTTTGTTACGCTATTGAAAGAGTTGAGAGCGGGCTTAGAAACCTTAGGGAAGAAAACCGGAAAAGACTATGAGTTATCCGTTGCTCTTGCTGCGGGACCTTATACGCTGAACATGGGAACAGACATCGCCGGTGTCTTTGAAGTAGTCGATTTTGCTAATTTGATGACCTATGACATTCATGGGGCATGGGAAAATACAACCAATCATCACAGCGGTTTGTACACTAGTTCAAAAGCACCGCAAGGAGATGGTAAACCCTGGTCGTTCAGCACGAATGACAGTGTCAATTTTTTCTTGAACAATGGTGCGACACCTGAAAAGATTGTCATCGGTGCTGCGTTTTATAGCAGAGGCTGGGGCAATGTAGAAAACGATGGACCTGATCCTGAAAAACTGCCTGGATTATTTGGCAGTGCGGATTTTGCGACAACCGATGCGGATGGGAATAAAAGCAGAGGGGCGGAGAACGAGAAGCCTTTAGTAAATGGTGACGGTGGACGTAATGGCGGTATTTGGGCCTATCGTTCTTTTAATCAGCTAAAAGAAAAGTATTCTGATTTAACAGAATACTGGGATGATGAATCGAAGGCTTCTTATATGTACAGTGAATCATCAAAGGTGTTCTTTACGTATGACAGTGTACAATCCATTCAGGAAAAGACGAAGTATATTCGTGAAAAAGGTCTGGGGGGAGTCATCACGTGGATGCAGTCTCAGGATAAGCCTTCACAAGAAGAGAGTGAAAAACGTGACACGTTAACAACGGCTATCTATGACGGTCTGTATAAAGACACTACGCCGCAGGCAAACAATGTGGATTCATTGCCGTTAGCAATCAAGACGGAAGTGACACCTCTGGTAAGCGGTGTTGAAGGATACAAAATAAGTATTACCAATGAAGAAATACTGACAGAGACAGACAATGTTTTAAAGGCTGTGGAAAAAAATCATAAGACAATCAAAAATCCTGTGCTGTCAGTTCCAGCGGAATCAGGAGAAAGCTTTAGCTTATCAGCTGAGGTTGGAAAAAATGCAAAGACTTCTGTCAAACCATTCCAGTCATTGGATTTGTCAGCAGCAGATATAACGTTCATTGCACCGGGAGAAACGGTTACCTTTGATATTTATACAGATGCACCTTTTGCTCATATGAAGCGACTGACCTATTTAAACATAGGACAAAGAATTTTACCTGATAGCGTAGAGTATGGCACTCAGCAAATTTACAAGCTGCCGACTTCTTATGAAACGGTAGGAAATATTTCAGTGCGTCTGGTTAACGAAAAAGATGAGCTTCTAGCGGAAGAAATTGTTGTTCAGGGAGAGGTTGGTACAGCCCTTGAAATGCCTATACCTGCTGTTGAAGGGTACAAAACAGACACGGCAGCAATTAGTGAAACATTCAAGTATTCTCCACAAAGTATCTCCGTAGTTTATACATTGGTTGATACTGAAGCAGTAACAGGGAAAGTTGTGGTTCAGCATGTGGATGGCCAAGGAAAGAAATTGGCTGAGGATGTAGAGCTGGTTGGCGTTCTTGGCGCAGCATATGAAACTGCAGCAAAGACGTTTGCCGGCTACAAGCTGGAAAAAACACCGGAAAATGCTAAGGGTAAATTTACAGCAGAAACACAACAAGTCATTTATGGATATGAAAAACAGCCGGAAGAAACAACTGATTCTTCCAGTTCAACGTCAGAAACGAGCAGCAGTACAACTTCTGACTCTTCAACACCTATCTCGTCTTCACTAAGTGATTCTGGTTCGGGAAGTACAGCTGAGGGTGTTAAGAAACCGGGAGGCGGCAAATATCCTGAGACTGGCGAAATAAGCCAAGGGACGTATCAGATTATGGGATTTGTCGGTCTGGTCGGCGTGTTACTAAGCTTTAGCTATCTTCAAAAGAAAAAACGTGCTTGACGTAAATGTGTGGACGACAAGTATTGATTGAATACTCCTAATAAAAATATAGAAAGCAACAAAAAAACCGACTCGGAAAAGTCGGTTTTTTTGTTGCTTTCTTGATAGATCATAAATTATTAAGAAAAATTCCAAGGAATGTTTATGCAAATATGCAGACTGTTATGCACGTTTTTTTTTTAAATGACTGAATATTTTGAATTCATAATGTAATTTCATTCTTTTTAATTAAATAACAAATGATATTCTTCATTTTATTTGTGATGAATCTCACAACGGCTCTGTTTTTCAGATGCTACAATTGCGCTATGAAAGCAGAAATAACTGCTTGAAACCAAGAGGAACTGTCATTTAGAGGATAGCATTAAGGATTTTCATGTTTAAAGCCATCCTCAGAAACTCATTAAATCTGTTGCGCTTAAAGGTGTAGCCATAAAAAGAGTTGTAGATTTCTTTCTTATGCCGTGACAATAAAAATGTTTTTTTGAAAGCGTATACATTTTTGGGTTATTATTTCAAATCAAGTTGAAGGCGTATTTTTTTTAAGAATTAAGAAACAGAAAAGTCAAAAAAAGTTTGTAGTTAAAATTATTTGAGAGTGGGGGAAAAAGATGGAAGAGAAGAAAAAAGGCATCAGTAAAATGGGTCTTGTTGCATTGGTGGTTAGCTCGTCAATAGGAAGTGGTGTTTTCGGCATAACAAGTGACTTGGCGAGTTCAGCAGCACCTGGACCAGCTATTATCGCGTGGGTGATTGTAGGAATCGGTATCTTGGCATTAGTACTATCACTAAACAATCTGGGGGAAAAACGTCCGGATTTAGATGGAGGGATTTTCGGCTATGCTGAAGCAGCATTTGGCAAGCTTGGCGGGTTCATTAGTGGCTGGGGATATTGGCTGTCTGCTTGGCTGGGAAATGTTGCCTTTGCGACGATGCTGATGAGTGCGCTCGGCGAGTTTGTTCCTACTTTTAAAGGAGGGCAGAATGTTCCCTCTATTCTACTTGCCAGCGTATTTATCTGGGGGCTGACATTGTTGGTGAATAATGGAATAGAAAGTGCCAGTTTTATCAATACAATTGTTACGGTCTGCAAGTTAGTTCCTCTTTTTCTATTTCTGATTATGGGGTTCGTTGCTTTTAAGGCAGGCATCTTTACTGCTGATTTCTGGGGGAATGCAGCAGATAATTTAGGGAATACCGTTGGGAACACAAGCGGTTTATGGGATCAAATCAAGGGCTGCTTGATGGTGATGATGTGGGTATTTGTAGGAATCGAGGGGGCCAGTGTTCTGGCAAATCGTGCAGAGAAGCGTTCAGATGCACAAAAAGCTTCGATTATCGGGTTACTCGTGTTGTTGGCCGTTTATATCTTAGCCTCACTACTTCCTTATGGGGTGATGACACAGGCAGAGCTGGCGGAGATTTCTCAACCGGCAATGGGGAATATTCTGAGGTACATCGTTGGTGGCTGGGGAGCTGCGGTTATTAATATCGGGTTGATTATTTCGATTATCGGCTGCTGGTTATCTTGGACGATGCTTCCGGCAGAAACCACGATGTTGATGGCTCGTGATGGGATGCTCCCAAAAAACTGGGGCAAGCTCAATTCAAAAAAAGCACCTAGCTATTCGTTATTTGTTACAGCTGGATTAACCAATCTATTCTTACTGACATTTTTAGTTACTGATTATGCGTATCAATTCGCTTATTCCTTGTGTACAGCGGCAATTTTAATTTGTTATTTACTGGTAGGCATTTATCAGATTATCTATTCCAGACAACAAGGAGAAGCAAAGCAATTATTGATTGGTGTCATTGCAACGGCATTTCAAGTTGTTGGAATAATGCTGGCTGGTTTTACGTATGTTCTTATGTGCAGTATTGCCTATATTCCGGGGTTTTATTTCTATGTGAAGGCTTGCCGAGAAGAGAACTACAGTAATAACAGCAGAGAAAAAATAGTAATGGGCTGTATTGCGGCTGCCGCGGTTGTGTCCATTGTGATGATTGCAACTGGAATGATTACTGTATAGGAGGTAGGAAAATGGAAATAGCAAATTTTGGAGTAGAAGAATGGTTAAACACCTGGGAAAAAAAAGCGAAATATGATATTTCTCAGAGCTCTATCGAAGCGTTGACTTTGGAAGAATTGATTGGTCTGGATGGAACTTCTGTGACGGAATACTTTGAAGCGTTAAGCAAGCAACCACTGGACTATGGCTGGATTGAGGGCTCAGATACATTCAAGGAGCTTGTGGCCTCACTGTATCAAACGGTATCTCCTGATAGTATTTTACAAACAAATGGTGCAACAGGGGCTAATTTACTGGCATTATTTGCACTAATAGAGCCGGGGGATCATGTGGTATCTATGCTGCCAACATACCAGCAGCTATATGATATTCCAAAAGCTCTTGGAGCCAGCGTGGACTTTGTTAAACTGAAGGAAGAGGAGCATTGGCAATTAGACTTGGATGTATTGAAATCTAAAATTAAGCCGAATACAAAGATGATTTGTTTAAATAGTGCCAATAATCCTACAGGAACACTTCTTGATAAAGCAACGATGTCGGCGATTGTAGAGATGGCAAAAGAGGTAGACGCGTATATTGTTGTGGATGAAGTGTATGCACCTTTGACAGATGAAGGTGAGTTCATTTCTATTGCTGATTTGTACGAAAAGGGGATTGCGACGAATTCCTTATCGAAAACCTACTCTATTCCAGGTATTCGCATTGGCTGGACAGCTTCCAGCAGCGAAATAGCAGAGCATTTTCGTAAATATCGTGACTACACAATGATATGCGGTGGTGTGATTGCAGATGAGCTGGCTGTTCATGCACTCAAAAATAAGGATAAAATCTTGAGTAGAAATAGAAAAATAGTGGCTGATAATCTGGCTATTTTAAAAGAATGGGTGGAGCAGGAGCCGCGAGTAAGTCTTGTTACTCCTCATTACGTGTCGACCTCGTTCATTAAATTAGATATTCCTCAAGATGACTATTCATTTTGTATTGATTTGTTGGAAGAAACAGGAGTTTTGTTGGTTCCTGGAACGGCTTTTGGTTTGCCCCAGCATGCTCGTCTAGGCTATTGCTGCCGTGAAGAGACACTACGTAAAGGAATGGCCTTGTTATCCAAGTATCTCAGAAAATTTGACTGAAAAAGCTGAGCAGAATCTTCATTGAATTGAACAACTGCATCGAAACAACATACCCATACAAGAGGGTGAGATAATAGCCCTCTTGTATGGGTATGTTAATTAAGGAAAAAATTTCTCTGTTTTATTTCTGTAAGAAAGCCGACTTGTTGAAAAAAGGTAGCATCAATTTCGTGTGTAAAAACTGTTTTAACCCTCATTGACATAGAGGATATTTTATTCATGAATTTCCAATGGTAATCCATCTGGATCAAAGAAGAAGGTCATTCTCTCACCAGTGAAGTCATCTGTTCGAACGGGTTCACATGCAACACCGTGCTGCTCCAAATAAGTAATGGTATCTGGTACACTCGTCACTTTGAACGCTAAATGTCTTAAGCCTAAAGCTTCCGGATAAGATGGCCGTTTTGGAAAAACGTCACTCACGAAGAGCTCCAGTTCGTGTGTCCCCAGCTTTAAATCGAGCTTGATGTCATTTTTTTCACTACGGACATTTTCCCGAATGACTGAGAAGCCTAGAATATCGACGTAGAAATGCTTAGATTTTTCATAATTGGACGCATTAATTGCGATATGATGAATTTGTTGAGAAAACATAAAAAAGACCTCCTGAAAAGTGATAGTAGTAGCATACTATGAGTATATCAAAAAATGCCACTTAAATGATTTTTGCTTGTTTTTCTTAGAACTGCAATCTGCTTCTTTGCTTGATAATGACAGCTTGAAAAGGGATATAGTTTATCGATTTGGCAAACTATTGTTATAATGAAAGAAACTAGAGGGGAGATGAGTTTTTATGGAGCTTCATGAGCGAATTCTCAAATTGTTGAGTTCGAGTACGGTTTTCTTGATTGCAACAATAGATCAAAGAGGATTTCCAAATGTTATCACAGTATCCAGACCGTTATGGCGGGAGGGGCTGTTGAGAATGCGTTTTTATATTGATGGGGATGGTGAGACCGTCCAAAATATTTTGCGAAATCCTAATGGTTCTGTTTGCTGCTATCAGGAAATGCAATTTGAAAGCATGTCTCTCAAAGGCAAATTCACGATTGAGCCGATAGAATCTATGGAAGAAGTAGAAGCATCTCTGACAGATTACCAACAGGCATTAGCGCATAAACAGCCGGTGGTTCTTTCTTTTGAAACCTGGACGGCAAAGATTCATGCGGATAAGCAGACACGCGAAATTATCGTATAAGCACTACGGAACGTTGAGAAAGAATAAATGGTTGGACTCACAGAGGCAAGTAAAGCATCTGTGAATCCAACCATTAAAACTTTTCTCCAATTGCTAGATAGAAAGGTCAAATACAGCAATCTGCGGGGGGACACCAATTCTAACCGGAATCATGGTGG
This sequence comes from Enterococcus sp. BWR-S5, assembly GCF_016745255.1. Lineage (GTDB taxonomy): Bacteria > Bacillota > Bacilli > Lactobacillales > Enterococcaceae > Enterococcus_L. The sequence continues at coordinate 318,594 of NZ_JADOEQ010000001.1, forward strand.
TTCCCAAACCAGTATTTACATAAAGCTGGGACTCAGAACCAAGTGAATAAAATCCACTGATGTATTTCTCAGCTAAGGCAGTTGTTACTGGGAAAAAAGGAATATTCACCTGTCCGCCATGACTGTGTCCGCTGAGAACTAAGGACACACCGAGATCAGCAGCAGAATCAACGACATCGGGCTCGTGACTAAGAAGTACTGAATAGGCTTCTTCCGTTCGGCTTGTCATTGCGGCTTCAATCGATGGATTACCAAACAGGGAATCATCAATACCTGCAAGATATAACTTCTTTTGGTTAGTCAGCTCAATCAGCTGTCCGCTATTTTCCAACAGTTGAAAGCCGCTGCCGGCCATGACTTCTGCGTAGACATTGACAGCACCGCCACCGTAGTCATGGTTTCCCCAGATAGCATATTTTCCTAGGGGTGCCTCAATCTGGCTAAGCAGCTCAATTGTTTCGTCCGCCGGTCCGTAAGTAGCGTAGTTATCAAAGAGGTCTCCGGTAAACACCACGATATCCGGTTTTTCCTGGTTGACTGCTGTAACAATTTTTACCAGTTGTTCGGTGGTATAAGCTTTTTGGAGATGAATATCGGAAAGCTGAATTAATCGAACGGTGTTTTGTTCAGCAGTATTTTCGCCAAGCTCAAAATGCTTGATTGTGAGGCGTTTCGGTTCTATAAAAAAGCCATAGGCTGCCAAACAGCCACCCAGAGCTAAAAGGCTGATACAAATGAGAATGAGCTTTTTCATGACATTCCTCCTTCTGTAATATCTGTTAAGTATAGTGGAAATGGGCAGTAAATAAAGGTTTTTAATGGATTCTTTAAAGTAAATTAGAAAAAACAATAAAAGTTGTTTCATCGTTGAACTTTGCTATAATAATAGATAAATGCTCATAAAGAAATGTTCTTTAATTTTTCTTTTGCAGCGACCATAGAAGGCTTAAGTTTTCGTGTATAGAATCTTTAATAGGATTTATATAAATAGAAGCAATTAATTTTGGAAAGAAGGAATAATCGATGATCGTAAGAGTGAACAAATTAAGACAGGAAATGAAGAAAAATGATATTTCGGCATTTCTAGTCACAAGTCCGTATAACCTACGCTATTTAACGAACTTTACCGGGTCGACAGGCTTGGCTGTCATCACATTGGATAAAGCTTTTTTTGTCACTGATTTTCGCTATACGGAACAGGCAGCTCAGCAAGCGGAAGGCTATGAAATTGTTAAGAATACAGGACCGATTTTTGATGAAGTGATGAAGCTTGCAGAAGCAGAAAAGCTTGAAAATATTGCATTTGAAGAAATGCATGTCAGCTTTGCTGATTACAGTATCTTGGAAGAAATCCTGACGTGTGATTTGATTCCTGTTGCCGGAATGATTGAAGAGCTGAGAGAAGTGAAGGACGAAGAAGAGATTGCCATCATCGAGAAGGCCTGTAGTATTGCGGATTCTGCGTTTGACCATATCCTGAAAGTCATCAAACCGGGCATGACAGAAATTGAAGTAGCGAATCAGCTTGACTTCTATATGCGTTCCTTAGGAGCTTCCGGTGTTTCCTTTGACACCATTGTTGCCAGTGGTTTAAGATCAGCGATGCCTCATGGTGTTGCCAGTGAAAAACTGATTGAAAAGGGCGATTTTGTAACCTTAGATTTTGGCTGTTATTACCAAGGCTATGTATCTGATATGACCAGAACCTTTGCAATAGGTGAGCCTGATTCTAAGCTGAAGGACATTTATCAGATTGTATTAGACGCACAGCTAAAAGTCTTGGACGAAGCGCAGCCGGGATTGACAGGCATTCAACTGGATGCAATTGCACGTGATTATATCACTGCTCAAGGATACGGCGAAGCGTTTGGACATAGCACCGGACATGGTATTGGTTTGGAAATCCATGAAGGACCGAATGTATCATTCAAGTCAGACAAGCAATTTGTCGTTGGGAATGTGATTACTGATGAACCGGGAATCTATATTCCGGGTTTGGGTGGGGTCCGTATTGAAGATGACCTGCTGATTACCGCAGAAGGAAATCGGGTACTGACGCATTCACCAAAAGAGTTGATTATACTATAGAAGGAAAGAGTGTAAATCAGCCGTTGAACATTCCTTCTGCGGATGAGAATAAGAAACTGGATAACTGCTTTCGGTAAGGTCGGAGAGAGTTGTCCCGGGTGATTTACCAACCAATCTTTTTTGTTTTTTCTGGTAGCGTAACGAATCGTTTAATGTTAAACTAGGAACGAGTAAAAAGTATGGACGATAGAGGAGGACTCAAATGATTTCGGTCAATGATTTCAAAACAGGTCTTACAATTGAAGTAGATGGCGCAATTTGGCGTGTCGTAGATTTTCAGCATGTAAAACCTGGAAAAGGGGCTGCTTTTGTTCGTTCTAAGCTTAAAAACCTACGCACAGGCGGTGTTCAGGAAAAGACGTTCCGTGCTGGGGAAAAAGTAGCGAAAGCTCAAATCGATAACCGTAAAATGCAGTACTTATATGAAAGCGGCGGCAGCCATGTCTTTATGGACTTGGAATCTTACGAGCAAATTGAGATTCCGGAAGAACAAATCAAAGATGAGCTGAAGTATATGCTGGAAAATATGGAATTGAACATTATCATGTTTGGTTCCGAGATTTTGGGTGTTGATTTGCCGAATACAGTGACATTGGAAGTAACTGCAACTGACCCGAATATCAAGGGAGACACTTCTTCCGGCGGCTCTAAGCCTGCAACGATGGAAACTGGTTTGGTTGTAAATGTACCATTCTTTGTGAATGAAGGCGATCGTCTGATTGTGAATACAGCAGATGGTACTTACGTGTCACGGGCTTAATAAAAGGGAGGACCTATAATGGCAGAAGAAAAAAATCTTATTATCAATACAAAAGATGCACTTGGAGAAATCGTAATTGCTCCTGAGGTCATCGAAGTTATCATTGGAATTGCTGCTTCAAAAGTAGATGGCGTTTATGGCATGAGAGGAACCTTTGCCAATAACGTAACAGAATTTCTTGGCCGTGCTGCTCATGGAAAAGGGGTTTTCCTAGATGCAGAAGAAGAAGGTCTGAAGGTTGATATCTACTGCTATTTGAACTATGGTGTTTCTGTACCTAAAGTAGCACTTGAAATGCAAGAGCGTGTGAAACAGCAAGTATTGTTCATGACAGATATCGATTTGATTGAAGTGAATATTCATGTTGTAGCAGTGATTCCAGAGCGAATTCCCGAACCGGATTTTTCTGAGCTTTTCCCAGAGGAGGATGGGGAAGAGAATGAGTAAAGAGCTTACTCGTCACGAGATTAGAGAAAAAGCACTGCAGTCTCTTTTTCCATTAGACTTTAATAGCGATTTGACGAAGCAGGATGCGATTACTCATGCATTGGAGCTGGATCATGGAGAAATGGTTAGTGAGGACGGCGAAGAGTTTGTTCCTGTGTATCTTGATGTTCTCGTTGGCGGTGTCTGTGAGAAGAAAGAAGAATTGGATCAAGCGATTCATGCGCATTTAGGGAAGAACTGGACAATTCAGCGTATTGCAAAAATGGATTTGATTATTTTGCGAATGGCTATCTTTGAAATGAACTATGTCAGTGATGTACCCAATACTGTTGCATTGAATGAAGCACTTGAGTTGGCAAAGAAATATAGCGACGATCGTTCGCGGAAATTTGTCAACGGAGTCTTATCTAACGTAATGAAGGAAATCGAATAAAAAGCTGGAACACTCTGGGGTTTCCTGCTGCTATCCTTTGGTAGCAGCGGAGGCACAGAGTGTTTTTTACAATTGTTGAAAAACAGTGTTTTTGTAAAAATTAATAGAGCTGTGATGTCAGACAGAACAGCATATGCCAGTTCTGTCTTATTGTTCGGAAGCTGAGCGAGCTCGTGAAGCTTTTCTAGTTGTCCAGCTTCATGAGTCAGCTCACTTGACGATAAGATAAACTGTCTTCAGTGGTAAAAAACACCACTGAGCCAGTTTACTATATCGCGCATGAGCTAATCGACTCATTCAGCTTTTCTAGTTGTCCAGCTTCAAGAGCAAGCTTCTCTCAACAATAAGTCAAAACGTGTCTCATGGTAAAGAACACCATATGCCAGTTCTGTCTTATTGTTCGGAAGCTGGGCAAGCTCGTGAAGCTTTTCTTATAAACGATAGCAATCTTGCTTATTTAGTCGTATTCATATAGAATAAAAGCATTGAAAAATCTGCTGCAGAAGGCTTGATTTGAAGGCTGAGTGAGAATAGGGTTGAAGCCTCGGGAGATGCAGGGGAATGAAAGAAAAATAATGGGAAATTATACAGTCTGTTTATCAATCAAAAATGATGGTGACAGCTGACAATAATAATGGAGGAGTGACACCATGGGACAATTAATCAACGGACGTGAATTAGCAGATAAAATGCAGGAAGAAATGAAGCAAGAGGTCAGCCAGCTGGCAAAAGAGGGAATTCGTCCTGGATTGGTTGTGTTGCTGGTTGGTGAGAATCCTGCCAGTCAAACGTATGTGAAAAATAAAGATTTGGCTGCAGAAAAAATCGGAATTCTTTCAAAGGTTGAACGGTTGCCTGAAACGATTTCAGAGGAAGAGCTGTTGGAAAGAATCGACTATTATAATCGTTCCGAAGATTTTCATGGTATCTTAGTTCAACTACCTTTACCTGCTCATATTGATGAAGAGAAGGTACTATTGGCTATTGATCCTAAGAAGGATGTAGACGGATTCCATCCAATGAATCTGGGGCATCTGTTTATTGGCAATCCAACGATGATCCCATGTACACCCTACGGCATCATGAAGATGTTTGAAGCATACAATATTCCTCTTGAAGGAAAACGTGCAGTCATTATTGGTCGAAGTAATATCGTTGGAAAACCAATGGCACAGCTGATGCTGATGGAAAATGCGACGGTAACGATTGCTCATTCACGAACCAAAGACCTGCCGGCATTGGCAAAGGAAGCGGATATTTTGGTTGTAGCAATTGGCCGAGGTCACTTTGTAACCAAAGAGTTCGTGAAGCCCGGTGCAGTCGTGATTGATGTAGGGATGAACAGAGATGAAAACGGCAAGCTGATTGGCGATGTAAAATTTGATGAAGTATCTGAGCTTGCAGAATATATTACGCCCGTACCAAAAGGGGTCGGTCCGATGACTATCACGATGCTGATGTATCAAACGATTGAAGCCGCAAAAAAGTTGAAATAAGGTGATTGAGATGACGCAGCAATATTTGACAGTGACTGCATTAACAAAATATTTAAAACGAAAGTTTGATGCAGATCCGTATCTGGGAAGAGTGTATTTGACTGGAGAGATATCTAATTTTCGTCCGAGACCAAATGCACATCAATACTTCAGCTTGAAGGATGACCGAGCAAAGATTTCTGCGATTATGTTCAAATCGGCCTTTCAGAAACTGAAATTCCAGCCGAAGGAAGGGATGAAGGTCTTGGTTGTGGGCCGCATTTCACTTTATGAAAATGGCGGGTCTTATCAAATTTATATTGAGCACATGGAGCCGGACGGCGTTGGTGCATTGTATCAGGCATTAGCAGAGCTGAAGGAGAAGCTTTCAAAGGAAGGTCTTTTTGACGGATTTAAAAAGCCTTTGCCAAGATACCCGAAGCGAATTGCTGTGATAACTAGTCCCAGTGGAGCGGTTATCCGAGATATCATTACAACCGTGAAGCGTCGCTATCCGATTGCGCAGCTTGTGCTGTTCCCAACCTTGGTGCAGGGAGACCAGGCAGCAGCGGATATTGTACGGAATATCCATCGAGCAGAAGAACAGGGGAATTTTGATACCTTAATTCTCGGGCGCGGCGGTGGTTCGATTGAGGATTTATGGCCTTTCAATGAAGAACAGGTAGCCAGAGCCATTTATCAGACAAACATACCTGTGATATCATCTGTCGGACACGAAACAGATGTAACGATTGCTGATTTGGTGGCAGATGTTCGAGCTGCGACGCCAACAGCTGCAGCTGAGCTGGCGGTTCCGGTCTTGTCGGAAGAGCTTTTGAGGATCAGAGAAAAACAAACATGCTTGGAGCAAAGCTTTCTTTATCAGCTCCAACAAAAAAATGAACGCTATAAACGATTACGTAACTCGTATGTTTTTCTGCAGCCTGACCGACTGTATGAGGGGCAGCAGGTAAAGCTTGATAAGATGTCTCAACGACTAAGTCAAAGTATGCAATCCATTTACCATGAAAAGTATCAGGAAAAGCAGCGAATTACCAGTCAATTGGAGCAGCAAAATCCATCAGGAAGAATTAGAGAAGCTTCTCAACAGTTATCGTTTATTGATAGGCGTTTGAATGAGCGAATGGCACATTATATGGAGACACGCCAACAGAGATTGATTTCTGCTATCCAGCAATTGGATTTGCTGAGTCCGCTGAAAATCATGGGGCGCGGCTACAGCTATACAACCAAGGCAGACAAGGTTGTAAAGTCAGTCGGAGAGCTGGAGATAGAAGATCAAATAACGATTCATTACAGTGATGGAAAAGTCGCTGCTGCTGTTACTGAAATTGAACGAGTGGAGAAGGAGTAAAGACATGCCAAAAAACAAAGAAGCAACATTCGAAGAATCCTTGAACGAGTTGGAAGAAATTGTCCAACGACTTGAAAGAGGCGATGTGCCTTTAGAAGAAGCACTTGATGCATTTCAAAAAGGAATGGTTCTAAGTAAGCATTGTCAGGACACGCTGGAAAAAGCAGAGAAGACATTAACAAAGATGATGTCGGAAACGAATGAAGAAATTCCTTTTGAAGAGAGTGAACAGGCATGATAGCATTCAGCCAATTTCAACAACAGCAAATACCGTTGCTTGAGCAAGAAATGACTGATTTTATCGACAAGTATACAGCGAATGCCTATTTGAAGGAAAGCATGCTGTATTCTGTGCAGTCCGGCGGCAAACGTTTAAGACCGCTTTTGTTGCTTGCTGTAGTTTCTTCTTTTGATAAGAAATTGGAGAAAAAGGATTTTCAGGCAGCAGCAGCTTTAGAAATGATTCATACGTATTCCCTAATTCATGATGATTTACCAGCCATGGATGATGACGATTTGCGTAGAGGAAAGCCAACAAACCATAAGATTTATGGAGATGCGCATGCAATTCTGGCCGGGGACGGTTTGTTGACCGCAGCGATTCAGCTGCTGGCCTTAAGTCAGCTGGCGTTGGATGAGAAGGTATTATTGATTCAATTGTTGACGAAGGCTGCCGGAACTGAAGGAATGGTCTCAGGTCAGGCCGGTGACTTGCAAGGAGAGTCGCGCTCATTAACTCTTGAAGAGCTGATTGAGGTGCATGAGCGAAAAACAGGTGCATTGATTGAGTTTGCTTTGCTTGCAGGAGGGATTCTGGCTGAACAGACAGATGCAATCGTTGCGTTATTGGGCACATTTGCCCAGCATCTAGGTTTGGCTTTTCAAATCAGAGATGACCTGTTGGATGTAACCAGCTCAGAAGAAGAGCTGGGTAAGCAAGTTGGTAGAGACGAGACGCTTAATAAGAGCACCTATCCTGGTTTGTTGGGTATTGAGGGAGCACGAAAAGCCTTTGATGAACAAATGACATTAGCCAATGAACAGCTAGAAGCTATTCAAAAAAACAATGGTGACTTTCAGCCGGAACTGCTTCAAGAAATTTTAAAGCAGCTTGAGCTTCAGTGAGGAGAAAAGAACATGAAAAAAGAACGTGTAGATGTTCTGGCCTATAATCAAGGGCTGTTTGAAACAAGGGAAAAGGCGAAACGTGCTGTAATGGCTGGGTTAGTCTATGATGGCAACAACGAGCGTCTTGATAAGCCGGGAGAGAAAATAGCTTTAGAGACTCCGCTGCATATCAAAGGACAAGTACTTCCCTATGTTTCAAGAGGCGGGCTCAAGCTGGAAAAGGCTTTGCAAGTTTTTGATGTTGATGTAGCGGGAAAAACTATGCTGGATATTGGTTCTTCAACTGGCGGTTTTACAGATGTGGCTCTGCAAAATGGTGCAAAGCTTAGCTATGCCTTAGATGTCGGCTACAATCAGCTGGCGTGGAAAATTCGTCAGGATGAGCGTGTTGTTGTGATGGAGCGGACGAACTTTCGTTACAGCAAGTCGGAGGATTTTGCTCAAGGTCAACCGGAAATTGCGACTATTGATGTTTCCTTCATTTCTTTGCGACTCATTCTTCCGCCACTGCATGCCATATTGAAGTCCGGTGGGGATGTAATCGCCTTGATTAAGCCGCAATTTGAGGCAGGCAAGGATCAGGTCGGAAAAAAGGGGATTGTGCGAGATCAAGCTGTTCACAGAGCGGTTTTGGAGGATATTTTGACCTTCGCAGCTGGCAACGGATACCTTGTAAAAGCATTGGATTATTCTCCGATTACAGGTGGTGAAGGCAATATTGAGTTTCTTGCTCATTTAGTCTCAGTTGAACAGGAAGGCTCGATTGCCTCCGATGTGAACCTTGAAGAAATCGTCACACGGGCACATCACGAGCTGAAGAAAGATCATTGATTTTTAGACTGAAGCAGATGCAGTGAATGACTGGTCTGCTTCAGTTTTTTGTTATCGAGGTTGATGGCTGCAGTGACAAAACAGATGTTAATGTTTACAAAATCGTGAGAAATGAGACCCGCTTTCTTTTTATTGCTTTAAAAAGAGAAAAAAATAGGCTATGATAAAAAGGAAATGAACCTGAAAAGGAGTAGTTTAGTATGAGGAAGAAAGATCGGCATCGTATGATTGCCCGTCTGCTTGCGGACAACAATATACAAAAACAAGAAGATTTCGTTGCACTGCTTCAGGAAAAAGGTGTTGAAGTCACCCAAGCAACAATCTCAAGAGACATCAAGGAAATGAAGCTGGTGAAGGTGCCTACTGCTGACAATCGTTACCGTTACAGTATTCCTGTTGAAACAAAAGAGAACACGTCGCAGCGACTCGAAAAATTGATGAAAGAGGCATTTGTCTCTGTCGATCAAATGGAGAAATTTGTTGTTTTACATACAATTCCGGGAAACGCCAAAGCGTCAGCGGATTTAATCGAAAAACAGTATAAAGAGCAGCTGTTCGCAACAATCTGTGACGATGATAGCATTCTGATGGTTGCAAGAACCGAGGAGAATGCAAAATTTCTAAGAGAAGAATTTTTCAAATACTTATAATAATCAGAGGTGAATATATATGCTGCAGCAGCTTTCAGTAAAGAATTTTGCAATAATTTCTTCGCTTGAGCTTGAGTTTCAAAAGGGAATGACCGTGCTGACAGGTGAGACGGGCGCCGGGAAATCGATTATCATTGATGCTGTCGGTTTGTTGACTGGCGGCAGAGGCTCAAGTGACTTCATTCGTCAAGGGGCTTCGAAATGCACGCTGGAAGGCTTGTTTGCATTGCCTGAGCATCCTGAATTGGCTGGATTATTAGAAGAGCAGGGGATTGACCAAGATGAGGGTGTGCTGATCCTGCAACGGGATATCTTTTCGTCCGGAAAAAATATCTGCCGTGTCAATGGGCGAATTATCACGATTGCTATGCTTAGAAGAATCGGTGAATTTCTGGTCGATATTCATGGACAAAATGAGCATCAGGAGCTGATGAATAGTGAGCGGCATTTAGGCATGCTTGACGATTTCGGAGGTGCCAAGCTTAGCGCGGTCAAAGCGAAATATGCCAGTGCGTATCAAGAATATCGTCAGCTGGAGAAAAAAGTAAGGAACCTGCAAACGAACGAAAAAGCATTTGCGCAACGATTGGATATGTTGCAGTTTCAAAGCAATGAGATTGCCGAAGCCAATCTTCAAGCTGGGGAAGAAGAAGCGCTGATTGAGGAACGGAATAAGCTAGCGAATTTTCAAAAAATCGCAGATGCTCTTTCAAGCAGCTATGAGGCAATCAACAGTGAAGAGAATAGCAGTCTGGATAACATCGCCTATGCGATGAACGAAATGGCTACGATTGAGATGCTTGATCCGGATTATCAGTCAATTTCAGAGGCCGTTCAAAATAGCTACTATCAGCTGCAAGAGGCTAGTGCCGATTTGGCTCGCCATCTTGGGCAGCTTGAACTGGATGAGAACCGTTTGAATGATGTGGAAAATCGTTTAGAGTTAATTCGTCAATTGAAAAGAAAATATGGTGAGTCAATAGAGGCTGTTTTAGGTTATTATCAGGAGATTACCGAAGAGCTTGAAGAAAATGGTCTGCTGGATGGCAAAGCAGACGAGCTGGAGCAGATTCTTGTAGAAAAGCGGCAGCAGGTTCAAGTAATCGGTGAACAGCTTAGCGCGATAAGGAAAACAGCGGCAGCAGTACTGGAAAAAGATATTTTGAAAGAGCTGAAGGGTCTCTATATGGAGCGAACTGCCTTTGAAGTGAGATTTCTTGAGCAAGCAGAGACCGTATTAACGGAGGATGGCTTGGATAAAGTAGAATTTTATATTACCACGAATCCGGGAGAGCCGTTGAAGCCGTTAGTTAAGGTTGCTTCAGGAGGAGAGCTTTCGAGGGTGATGTTGGCATTGAAAACGATATTTTCTAAGACTCAGGGAATCACAAGTATTGTTTTTGATGAAGTGGATACAGGAGTCAGTGGTCGTGTAGCACAGGCGATTGCAGATAAGATTTACCAAATATCCAGCGATTCACAGGTTCTTTGTATCACTCATCTGCCGCAGGTGGCTGCTGTTGCAGACTATCAATACTTCATCTCAAAGAAAATTATTGATGGTCGCACGGAGACTAGAGTCAGTCGGTTATCAGGCGAAGAGCGGACGAAAGAAATTGCCCGCATGCTTGCCGGAAGTGAAATTACGCCTTTGACAATGGAGCATGCAAAAGAGCTGCTCAACATGGCGCAGAAAGAAAAACGTTCATAAAAAATAAAAAGTGCAAAACGAGAATATGACTGCTTACTGTCTTACTCTCGCTTTGCGCTTTTTTTAGTTTTAAATGGAGATGGCACAACAAAAAAACTCTTTTTTCTCTATTCTACCTATATTCTTATCTAAAAGTCGAAAATACGGTAACAAGCGTTGAACCGATAATGGCGATTAGCATCAGCCAAACAACTACTTTAGTGACTTTTGAGAATGTACTTGTTTTCTTTTTTTCCATTATTATTCACATCCTTTGCCTTTTTATAGTTTACCCTCTTTTAAAAGAATCGGCAATACAAAATTAGAGAAGATTCCTTTTCTTTAAGAAATAAATGACTGCTCCGCAAAGAAAGGAGGTAATAAAGAAAATCCAAAGAAAGGCATCTTCCCGGTTGGCAAAGGGAAGTTTAACGTTCATCCCGTAAATTCCGCCGATAATTGTAGGAATTGTCAGGACAATCGTCAAGGAGGTCAGTATCTTCATTACAATATTCAAATTGTTGGAAACAATAGATGAGAAAGTGCTGCTGATTTGATCAACCAGCTTAAGCTGAATTCGGGTGGTGGTTAGCCCTTGCTTCATCTCTACAAGGATATCATGGAGATGCGGCAAATGATCAAAGGCATCTGGTCGTTCTCGGTCATCGTAAAGGCGCTTAATGACGTTAATATTTTCTGAGAGTGCCGATTCAAAATAAACCAGACTTTTTTGAATGTCCATCATTTGATAAAGCTGGCTGTTTTCTGTTGCAATTTTCAGCTCCCCTTCCAGGTGTCCAATTTCTGTAATGACCTTTGAGAGAAACCCGTTGTAACTTTTCGAAATCTCCCAAAGCAGCTGAAAGAGAAGTGTGCTGTGAACAGACAGCTCTGAACTTTGAAGCCCTGTTTCTTTTATTTTCTCGATAAAATCTGTTGGCTGATCAGTGATTGTAATAATTTTATTGTCCTTTGTCCGAATGACAGACATAGGATACGTATTCAGCTGCATATAACCGCTGGGGCTGATGGACGCTTTAGGAAACTGAATCAGGATTAACGCAGAACGCTCGCTGATATCATGCCAATTGCCTTCAGAGCGGGCTTTCTCATTTTCATCAAGGACACTGGTTACGTAATCGGAAGGCAATTGATAGGTGGAAGTCAGGTAGTCAATCTCATCTTTGGAAGGAGCTTCTGCGATGAGCCATTTCACCTCGTTCGTATCCTTCTTTTCAGTGAGAAACTGCTGATTTTCTTTTTTTAAATAGGTAATCAATCGTACTGCCTCCTTTGGTTTTACTTATTATATCCATTATAAGCGATAAATCTCTTGTTTAGTATCGGATTGCCTTGTAAAATAGTATTATTTAGGCATGAAGTTTTAAAGGAAATGAAACATGTATGTAAACTAAATAAAGTATATTTAAATCAAGTGTTATGAAAGGAATTGTTTGGGATGGTCTCTTTTTCAATTGTTATGCTTCTTTGGTATGTATTTCCGGTTGCGGTGTTGTTTGCAGCTAATTTCATTGTTTCACGGTTGGCGCTGGCAGAGCGTTACAAGGTCAAGTCACCGGATATTGCCATTCCATTTTTGTTGATTGGTCTGCATGTGTTGTCTAAGGACACCTATGGACAGACAATCATTCCCTACATGTTTATATCGATTTTACTATTAGGGATTTGTGTTGCTTTATTTCAAGCATATTACTATGGGGAGCTTATTTACGGTCGCTTCTTCAAAATGTTCTGGCGATTGAACTTCTTATTGGTTCTATTGGTCTATGGATTTTTGATTTTGATGAATATCGGCCACTATTTGTTCTAAAACGGGAGTTAATAGAGAAATCGTATGATAAAGACAATGGTTACGTTTTCTTGTGTAAAAATAAAAAGGTCAAATATTACAAACTTTTTAAATAACAATTAATTGGGGGAAGTTTTCTTGTTTTAAGTGGTAGAAAGTGGTGGAATGTGGTAGACTGTTTCTATCAAGTGGAAAAGCGGGGAAATCAGCTATGTTGATGGGCGAATTTCAACATAATATTGATGCCAAAGGCAGATTAATCGTTCCAGCCAAACTTCGAGATGAACTTGGAGAAAAGTTTATTGTTACAAGAGGGATGGATGGGTGCTTGTTTGGCTATCCATTATCAGAATGGGAAATATTAGAAGAGAAGTTGAAAGAAATGCCGTTAGCAAAGAAAGATGCCCGTACTTTCGTCCGCTTTTTTTATTCTGCTGCTACAGAGTGTGAAGTCGATAAACAGGGAAGAATTAATATCCCGGCGACATTGAGGACACACGGAAACCTTGAAAAGGGTTGTGTGATTATCGGCGTATCTAATCGCATCGAAATATGGGATGAAGAACGTTGGAGAGCATTTTCAGCTGAAGCAGAAGAGAACTTTGACGAGATTGCAGAGACAATGATTGATTTTGGTTTTTAAGGATGAGGAGCAAAGATGGTGGAGTTTCAGCATTATACTGTGATGTTAAAAGAAACAGTAGATGGATTGGCAATTAAAAAAAATGGGATTTATGTCGATTGCACACTTGGTGGAGCAGGACATAGTGAGTATTTGTTATCCCAGTTAGATGAAACCGGTCATCTGTATGCATTCGATCAAGATCAGAAGGCATTGGATTTTGCAGCACAGCGATTAAAAAAATATGTTGATAAGGGTATGGTCACGTTTGTCAAATCAAATTTTCGTTATTTGAAAGACAGGCTGGCTGATTTTAATGTGTATAGTGTTGATGGTGTGCTTTATGATTTGGGCGTATCTTCTCCTCAATTGGATGAAGCAGAACGCGGATTCAGCTATCATAAGGATGCGCCGCTGGATATGCGGATGGATCAGAGTGCTGATTTGAGTGCCTATCAAGTTGTAAATACCTATTCCTATCAGGAACTGGTAAAGATTTTTTTCCGTTATGGAGAAGAAAAATTTTCGAAGCAAATTGCCAGAGAGATTGAGCGTGTTCGCGAGAAACAGGCAATCGAAACAACTGGAGAGCTGGTAGATATTATCAAAACGGCTATTCCGGCACCTGCAAGACGTAATGGCGGACATCCTGCCAAACGTGTTTTTCAGGCGATACGAATTGCTGTGAACGATGAACTAAGTGTGGTTGAAGAATCTTTGGAGCAGGCGATTGAGCTACTGGATCTGAATGGTCGGATCAGCGTCATTACATTTCACTCACTAGAGGATAGAATCGTAAAGACGATGTTCAAGGAATATAGTTCAGTGAAGGATTTACCGCCGGGGCTTCCTATGATACCCGATGAGTTTCAGCCGGAATTGAAGGTAGTTAACAGAAAACCGATTTTACCAAGTGAAGAAGAATTAGAAGAAAACAATCGTTCCAGAAGCGCTAAGCTGCGAATTGCGGAACGAATAAAAAAGTAAACTATATAGAGCGGATTACTTATTGAATCAGTTTTATATTCAATTGCAGCGGATGAAAGCAATCCGCAAGTTACATAAAAAAGGTCATTTAGTGACGTAACAGAAAGTTGTACGTTGTAATATATTTTAGAGGATGAGGAGGGCAGAACATGGCTGAGTTGAAGAAATATGAAGAAACACATTATGATATGCAAATTATCGACGAAGCCGTGGTTGAAACAGAAGCGCCTGCAAAAAAGGCTGAAGCTGCTGACGACTTGCTCTATTCACCGAAACGACGTCTGAGGAACGTGTCATTGTTTGAAAAATTTTTGTCCGTGTTACTGTTGGCTGCTGTGATTAGTATTGCTGTGCTGACAATTCAAGTAAGGACAGCAATTGTTCAGACAACCAATGAAATCACGGATGCTCAGGCTGAGATCACTCAAAAAGAAGAAACGACCTTAAAACTTGAACAGGAAAGAAACGAACTGTCTAAAGCAGAGCGAATCAAAGATATTGCTGGAAAACAGGGGCTTTCAGAAAACGACGGAAACTTAAGGAAAGTGAATTAATATGAGCGTAAGAAATAGAATCAAGATGTTTATTCGTAAAAAGAATTTAAATCCAATGAACAATCGCAAAAAAGTAGGCATTATTCTATTTGCTACAAGTATTGGGTTGTTCTTTTTGTTTGCATTCAGATTATCTTATATCATCGGTACCGGTAAGGTTGCCGGTATTTCTTTGAAAGAAAAAACAGAAGAGCTTTATAATGGCAGCACCGTAATCAAAGCAAAAAGAGGGTCAATCTTGGATCGAAATGGTCAGGTGATTGCAGAAGATGCCACCTCCTACTCTCTCTATGCGGTTCTATCAGAAGATTTTTTAGGGCAGGATAAGAAAAAATTATACGCTCAGAAAAAAGATTTCGACGCAATTGCTACTGTCTTGGCGAATAATACCGATTTAAGCAAAGAAGATGCATTGAAATACTTAAATAGTGGTACGAATGAAGATGGCACAACCAAATTTCAAGTAGAGTTTGGAACAAGCGGAAAAAACCTGACACTCGAAAAGAAGCAGAATATTGAAGCTGCACTAGAGGAACAAGGGATTGAAGGAATCTACTTTGAGGATCACCCGGATCGTATTTATCCTAACGGTGTTTTTGCTTCTCATCTTATCGGCTACACGGATTTAGCGAATAAGGATGATGAATCTGTCGGTCTGACTGGAATGATGGGAATTGAAAGTGCCTATAACGATGTTTTAAGCGGTACTGACGGGAAAATTGATTACCAAAAAGATGTAAACGGCAACCCTGTTCCGGGAACAGTAGTAGAGGAAAGCCAGGTACAGGATGGCCAAGACATTGTAACAACACTAGATATTCGTTTGCAAACGCGTTTGGAAAGTTTGCTTGATCCTTTTGTAGAAAAATTTGAACCCAAAGAATTGACTGCCGTTTTAATGGAAGCGAAGACTGGCGATATTGTTGCCATGTCTCAACGTCCATCCTTTGAACCTGAAACAAAAGAAGGCTTGGAGTTGTGGCGTAATCTTTTAGTAGAAGATAAGTATGAACCAGGATCAACAATTAAGATTATTACTTCTGCTGCTGCCATTCAAGAGGGTGTTTTCAACCCAACTGAAACTTTTGCTTATCCTTATGGGGGCGTGGTTCTCGATGATACGCCTGGAAATGAAACAGTCGTTAATGACTGGGATAAAGGCGAAAAAGGGACGTTGAATTTCCGACAGGCTATTTCATGGTCCAGTAACGTTGGGATGCTTGAGCTTGAACGACGTATGGGTGGAGCTAAATGGCAAGAATACTTGAAGAAATTTGGATTTGGCGAATCGACAAATTCAGGCTTAGAGGCAGAGTCTCCCGGCCATCTTCCAACTGATAATACAGTCGATCAGGCAATGTCTGCGTTTGGTCAAGCTGTTTCAGTAACGAATTTTCAAATGATGCAGGCATTTAGTGCTTTCGCTAATGATGGCACAATGCTTAAGCCGCAATATATAAAAGAGATTGTAAATCCTCAAACAGGGGAAAAGGAAGTAACGCAAAGAGAAGAAGTGGGGACACCGGTGAGTGCACAAGCAGTTAACGATGTTCGGACATACATGATAGATACTGTAGAAGATCCAACTTATGGGATTGCTTATGATGTTTATACTGTACCGGGCTACCGAGTTGCTGCTAAAACAGGAACGGCGCAAATTACAGATGAAGACACAGGTGTTTATCTGACTGGACCAACAGACTATCTTTATTCTGTTGTTGAAATGGTACCGGCTGAAAATCCTGAGTATATTCTCTATATAACAGCGAAAAGACCAAATACAGATTACAATAAAACATCATTGGCTGAAATTGCCAACCCATTAATGAAATTGGCAATGGAGATCAAGTCAACAGATGTAGATACACAAGCAGCAGACACAACTGTCGCTGAAGGAACTGAATAATGAGTTTGAAGTGAATTAGGAGAGATAATATGGAGTGGACACAGATTTTTATTCCCATAGCGGTCAGCTTTGCGCTGACTGTTTCAATCATGCCGATGTTTATTGGCTATTTTCAAATGAAAAAACAAGGACAGGTAACAAGAGAAGAAGGCCCGACTTGGCATAATGTCAAATCAGGAACCCCAACGATGGGCGGAGCTGTTTTCTTAACAGCGGCGTTTATCACTACCTTGATTGCCGGAATATGGTTGAAGCAGTTGACATCTTCTGTGTTGGTTTTATTATTCATCCTCGTTTTGTACGGCTTGCTAGGATTTTTAGATGATTTCATTAAAATATTCAAGAAGAGAAATATGGGGCTTAACTCGAAGCAAAAATTAGTTGGACAGATTTTAGGCGGCATCGTCTTTTACTTAGTCTATCGAATGGACAATCTACCCGACAGTCTGAATTTGTTTGGACTGGTAGAATTACCCTTGGGCATCTTTTACGGAGCCTTTATTATTGTCTGGCTTGTCGGCTTCTCCAATGCAGTAAATCTAACCGATGGAATTGATGGTCTGGTTTCAGGTCTGGGGACAATTTCATTTGGAACATATGCAATTATTGCTTGGAAGCAGCAGCAATTTGATGTAGTCATTGTTTGTTTAAGTGTTATTGGCGGCTTGTTGGGATTTTTCCCATACAACAAAAAACCGGCAAAAATATTTATGGGTGATGTTGGTTCGCTTGCCTTGGGTGGTTTACTGGCAGCTATCTCAATTATGCTGAGACAGGAATGGACGCTGCTGCTGATTGGTTTAGTCTATGTAATTGAAACAGCGAGTGTGATGCTGCAAGTATTTTCTTTTAAAGTATTTGGAAAACGTATTTTCAAGATGTCTCCGATCCACCATCACTTTGAAATGAGTGGTTGGACGGAATGGAAGATTGATATTGTGTTTTGGTTGACTAGCTTAATCTGTTCCGGGATTACGCTTTGGATTATTTTCTAAGGAAGCGAAGGGGATTCATCATGAAAAAAATTACGACATATGAAAATAAAAAAATCTTAGTTCTCGGCCTGGCCAAAAGCGGTGTCAGTGCCGCGAAGTTATTGCAGGAGCTAGGTGCACTGGTAACTGTTAATGACTTCAAACAATTCGATCAAAATCCTGATGCCCAAGATTTATTAAGCTTGGGTATTCGTGTTGTTACAGGAAGCCATCCAATTGAGCTTCTTGATGAGGACTTTTCAATGGTAGTTAAAAATCCGGGTATTCCTTACTCAAACACGCTTGTGCAAAAAGCCTTGGAAAAAGGGCTGCCTGTATTGACTGAGGTTGAACTGGCCTATCAAATTGCTGAATGTCCAATTATTGGTATTACAGGTACAAATGGTAAAACGACGACAACAACAATGATTGGGCTGCTGTTAAATGCAGACCGTGAATCAGGTCAGGCTCGTCTTTCGGGAAATATCGGTTTTCCGGCCAGTCAAGTGGCTCAGGAATCATCTGCGGCAGATGATTTGGTAATGGAATTATCCAGTTTTCAATTAATGGGAACTGAGACCTTTAAACCGGAAATCGCTGTTATTACAAACCTTTATGAAGCACATATCGATTATCATGGTACACGTGAAGAGTATGTTAAAGCAAAATGGAATATCCAAAAAAATATGACAAACGCTGAATACCTGATTTTGAATTGGGATCAGGAAGAATTGCGCCAATTAAGTCAAGGGACGAAAGCAACAGTTGTCCCGTTTTCAATCAAAGAGAAGGTACAGGGTGCTTTCTATGAGAATGGTGAACTGCATTTCAAGGGTGACTATATAATGGAAGCTTCTGAGTTAGGGGTTCCCGGCAGTCACAATATTGAAAATGCTTTAGCAGCAATTGCTGTTGCCAAATTAAAAGGGGTACCGAACGAAGCGATTCGTGAAACACTAAAGAGCTTTACTGGTGTACCGCATCGAACCCAATATGTCGGTGAGCTTCATGGTCGTAGATTTTTTAACGATTCAAAAGCAACAAACATCTTAGCAACAGAAAAAGCATTGAGTGGTTTTGCTAATGAAGAGTTAATTCTTCTAGCCGGTGGATTGGATCGCGGCAATGATTTTGACGAGTTGGTTCCTTTTCTAGTTGGACTAAAGGGAATCGTTCTGTTTGGAGAGACAAAGGATAGGCTGAATCAAGCAGCAATTGAAGCTGGAATCACAACGATCATTTTAACTGAAAATGTTGAGACTGCTGTAAAAGAAGCCTATGATTTTTCACAAAAAAATGATACTATCTTATTGTCGCCCGCTTGCGCAAGTTGGGATCAATACCCCAATTTTGAAATACGCGGAGAGAAATTTATGCAGGCATTTCAGCAGTTAAAACAAATAGAAAAGTGAGAAGAAGCATGAAGATACTAGTAACAGGCGGAGGAACAGGCGGACATATTTATCCGGCACTGGCATTTATTGAGTATGTGAAGAAGACACACCCAGATGCGGAATTTATGTACGTTGGAACAGAGCGCGGGTTAGAGAGTAAAATTGTCCCTACCTATGGCATCCCTTTTGAAACAATTAAAATTCAGGGATTTCGTCGGTCATTAAGTCCTCAAAACTTTAAAACAGTCTATCTTTTTCTATCTAGTATAGGAAAGGCGAAGAAAATCATTCGTTCATTTCAACCGGATATTGTCATCGGGACGGGCGGTTATGTCTCTGGATCAGTTGTATTTGCAGCTAAGCAGCTGAAAATACCAACAATCGTTCATGAGCAGAACAGTGTTCCGGGAGTCACAAACAAATTTTTGAGCAAATTCGCTTCAAGAATTGCTGTGTGTTTTCCAGATGTTATTTCCTATTTTCCAAAAGAAAAGGTTGTTTTGACTGGTAATCCAAGGGCGCAAGAGGTTGCAGATATTGAGAAATCAGCAATTTTGGCAGAGTACGGCTTGGCGTCAGATAAGTCGACAGTTGTTATTTTCGGCGGCAGCCAAGGTGCTTTAAAAATCAATCAAGCTTTTTTAGAGGCTTTACCTTTTTTTGAAGATAAACCGTATCAAGTATTGTATGCTTCCGGAGAACGTTATTTTGAAGAGCTTCAAGAAAAGTTAAATCTTTCTAAAAGAACACTGAAAAATGTGAGTATCCAGCCATATATTGATAAAATGGCAGATGTCATGGGGAATGTACAGTTAGTAGTAGGACGGGCAGGTGCTACTTCGATTGCTGAAATCACAGCATTAGGCCTTCCGTCGATTCTTATTCCCAGCCCATATGTTACAAATGATCATCAAACAAAGAATGCTCAAAGTCTGGTGAAAGCCGGAGCGGCACAGTTAATCAGTGACGGTGAACTTACCGGTGCAGAATTGGTGGCTGCGATAGAGCGTATTCTGTTGGATGATGAGGCTCGCAAAGAAATGGCTGCGAATTCTAAAAACGAAGGGATTCCAAACGCCAGTGAGCGTCTTTATCAGGTAGTGGAGGAGCTTGTACAATGACGGGAGGTGTAGAAGATTAGTGAGAAGGATTTTGAAAACGAAGGCAACGATCAGGAACACACAGAGATTGACGAAGATCAGTTGACACCGTGGCAGAAAGAGAACCTTGAGTATATGAGAAATCAAGGCGATACTCCTATCTGGCATCCCAAGAAAAGAAAAGAAGAACCCGAGGCGGATGCCGAAGAGGAGTCTGTAGTGGAAGCTGATGAATCGGAAGACGTTTCTGACGAACAGCAAGATTCAGAACCTGAGCAGGATGCACTGCAAAATACTTACGAATCTTTTGCCGACCGATTGCCAAATGTCAAAAAGGTCCGAAATACCCGTTTGATGCGCCGTTTGACGCTGATTATTTCAATTTCGGCGGTAATCATTTTGGTTCTATGCTACTTCATCTCGCCATTTAGTAAACTGTCCGGAGTGACGGTCATCGGTAATGAAAATGTTGATTCACAGGCTGTAGTTACTGATTCGAAGCTGACCATTAATGATGCACTATGGACTCAGTTTTTTGATAAGTCTGTCTATGAAAAGAATATTGAAAAAACATTTCCTCGAGTAAAAAAAGCTGCGATTTCCTTAAATGGCGTCAACAGCTTTAAGATTGCTATCGAGGAATATCAAGTACTTGCAGTTGATTATCTGGATGGTGTGTATTATCCAATCTTGGAAAACGGTAAGGTACTAACTGACAAGCTGGATAATCCAATCAGCGGTATGCCGGTATTTGCTAATTTTCAAGACGAAAAATACATTCAGTCATTGATGGATTCATATAATAAGCTTCCGGAAGAACAAAAGGAACAGATTACAGAGATTAAATACTCGCCGTCTGAGTCTAACAAAGAGCTTATAACACTTTATATGAAGGACAGCAATCAGGTGATTGTGAATATTACTCAATTAGCAGAAAAAATGAAGTATTATTCTCAGGTTGCCGGTCAGATGACAGAGCCTGGTGTAATCGACATGGAAGTTGGAATTTTCTCTTACTCTCATAAGAAGGAAACCGAGAACACTGAGGGTTCTGACAGCACAGAAGAGAGCTCAATAGTAGTCGAAGAACAACAGTAAAAAAATAAATTAGAAAATAGTAGAATCTTCTTTCTAAAAAGCCCTTGTTTATGGTAGAATTGAAAGAAGTGAGTATTGACAAAAAATAGATAAACGAGCGTATAGGTTCGCTTACATATTGGATTAATTAGGAGGAGGAACCCCATTCATGGCAAAAACAGGAATGTATGTAGGCCTTGATATTGGTACAACATCTGTAAAAGTTGTCGTAGCTGAATTTATCGAAGGCCAAATGAATATAATTGGCGTGGGAAACGCGAAATCTGATGGTTTAAACAGAGGAATCATCGTTGATATTGATAAAACCGTAAATGCAATCCAGCGTGCTGTTAGGCAGGCGGAAGAAAAAGCGGGGATTCAAATCAAGAGTGTTAACGTAGGTTTGCCGGCTAATATGTTGGAAGTAGAAAACTGCCAAGGAATGATTGCTGTAAGCAGTGAATCAAAAGAAATCAATGATGAGGATGTGCGAAACGTTGCATCTGCAGCTTTGGTTCGTTCAACTCCTCCAGAACGTCAAATCGTTGCAATCTTACCTCAAGAGTTTACTGTTGACGGTTTTGAAGGGATTAAAGATCCACGTGGGATGATTGGCGTTCGCCTTGAAATGCTGGGTGTAGTCTTTACTGGTCCTAAAACGATTATTCACAATACACGCAAGTGTGTGGAAAAAGCCGGACTATCTGTAAATGAAATGGTTATCGCTCCTCTTGCACTGACTGAAACAATTCTTTCAGATGGTGAAAAAGAGTTTGGAACGATTGTCATCGACATGGGCGGCGGCCAAACAACGACTGCGGTGATGCATGACAAGCAATTGAAATTCAATCACGTGAACCAAGAAGGCGGAGAGTTCGTTACAAAGGATATCTCTATTGTTCTGAACACATCCTTCAATAATGCAGAAGCGTTAAAAATCAATTACGGTGATGCTTTCCCGGAACGTACATCTGTCAGTGAAGAGTTTCCTGTAGATGTTATCGGAAAATCTGAACCTGTAAAAGTGGATGAACGCTACCTTTCAGAAGTGATCGAAGCAAGAATAGAGCAAATATTCAGAAAGTCAAAAGAAGTACTGGACGAAATTGATGCATTGGAATTGCCTGGTGGTATTATTTTAACCGGCGGCGGCGCAAGCCTTCCAGGTGTTGTAGATTTGGCTCAGGAAATCTTTGATACAGGCGTGAAGCTTTATGTGCCAAACCATATGGGTCTGCGCAATCCTGTCTTTACAAATGTTATTAGTATTGTTGAGTATTCTGCACAGCTTCCGGAAATCTATCACATTGCTAAAGGAGCTGTTCCCGGTGGGAAATCAACATCCTCTGCGCCTCAAATTGCTGTACAACAGCAAGAAGCAGCTTCTTATGAGAACTATCAAGAAGAGCCGATGGAATCGAATTATGAAAATGCTGAAAATCATGAATCAAATGAAAAAGTTACCGGAAAAATCAAAGACTTTTTCTCAAATATCTTTGATTAATCACTAAAACAGGAGGAAACGATAATATGGAATTTTCTTTAGATAACAATATCAACAACGGCGCTGTCATTAAAGTCATCGGTGTCGGCGGTGGTGGCGGCAATGCTGTTAACCGTATGATTGAAGAAAATGTCAAGGGCGTTGAGTTCATTGCTGCGAATACTGATGTTCAAGCATTGAAAAGCTCAAAAGCTGAGACAGTGATTCAGCTTGGTCCTAAATATACACGAGGCTTAGGTGCCGGTTCTCAACCGGAAGTAGGTCAAAAAGCAGCAGAAGAAAGCGAACAGGTTATCTCCGATTCATTGCAAGGTGCAGATATGATTTTCATCACTGCCGGAATGGGTGGCGGAACTGGTACTGGTGCAGCTCCTGTTGTAGCTAAGATTGCTAAAGAGCTAGGTGCTTTGACAGTCGGTGTGGTTACTCGTCCATTTAGCTTTGAAGGTCCGAAAAGAGGACGTTTTGCAGCTGAAGGAATTGCTTTGCTGAAAGAAAACGTTGATACACTTCTTATTATTTCCAATAACCGACTATTAGAAGTTGTAGATAAAAAGACACCAATGCTTGAAGCATTCCGTGAAGCGGATAATGTTTTACGCCAAGGTGTACAAGGTATCTCTGATTTGATTACCGCTCCTGGTTATGTGAACTTGGACTTTGCTGATGTGAAAACAGTGATGGAAAATCAAGGAACTGCCTTGATGGGTATCGGTGTTGCCAGCGGTGAAGATCGTGTGATTGAAGCGACGAAGAAAGCTATTTCTTCTCCATTACTGGAAACTTCTATCGATGGCGCAGAGCAAGTTCTATTAAATATCACCGGTGGACTGGATATGACATTATTCGAGGCACAGGATGCATCTGATATCGTTACTAGTGCCGCAACTGGCGATGTGAACATTATCTTGGGTACATCAATCAATGAAGACCTTGGAGATGAAATCCGTGTCACTGTAATTGCTACAGGGATCGATCCTTCTAAAAAGGAAAGACGTCCACAAAGACAAAGACCTGCAAACACACAGATTCAATCCGTTCAACAGGCACCTGTCTTAGACATGGAGCAGGCTAGAAATACACAGCCTCAACAATCACAACCACAGGAAGAAACAAGTGCATTTGGCGATTGGGATATTCGTCGCGAACAGAATGTACGTCCTAAAGTAGAAGAAACAACGATTGAAAATGTTGAAAAGAAAGAATTTGAAACATTCCATCGTGAAGAATCTTCTCATAATGATGATGAGTTAAATACACCACCATTTTTCAGAAGAAAAAGATAGAGAGGCATTGACACATGCTGGCAGATAATTTGAATGAAATCAAAGAAACTATCAAGCTGGCATGTGCGCGTGCCCATCGTTCAGAAACAGAAGTAACGTTAGTCGCTGTAACAAAGTCAGTAGATAGTGAAGTAGCTGAGCAGCTTGCTGAGCTTGGGGTTGAAGATTTTGCTGAGAACCGTGTAGATAAATTATTAGACAAAAAGGCTGCATTGAAGAAATTTTCTTCGATAAAGTGGCATTTGATTGGTAATTTACAGCGGAGAAAGGTAAAATTAGTTATCAACGACATCGACTATTTTCATGCCTTGGACAGTTTACGTTTAGCAGAAGAAATACAAAAAAGGGCAGAGAAGGCTATCTCATGCTTTATTGAAGTAAATATTTCTGCTGAAGAAACGAAACATGGACTAAGAAAAGAAGAATTAAAGGATTTTATCAATCAATTGAGTAGCATGGATAAAATTCGTGTTGTTGGTCTTATGACCATGGCGCCTTTGAACACCGATGACCAGAAGCTACATGAAATTTTTTCGGAGTTGAAAAATACTCAGAATATGGTAAAGGAAATGAACTTGCCATTTGCACCGTGTACGGAGCTTAGTATGGGAATGTCCAATGACTTTTCTATAGCTGTAGAAGAAGGGGCGACATTTGTTCGCGTCGGTAGAGGATTATTTAGAGGTGCGTAAAGGAGGGGAATCTATGTCAATTTTTAATAAAAATGCATTATCAAATTTTTTTGGATTATCTGGTGAAGATGAATATGAAGACAGCTATGATAGTTATTCGGAGCAAAGCGTTGTGAATGAGCAGCCGAGACAACAGCAGCCGCGTGTCAGACAACAACCAAGAGCGCAGCAGGCGGTTCCTCAGCAGCAAAATGTCCAACAGCAGACTTATCAACAGTCTAGTTCAGAGCCTTTGAGAGAAAGACCATCTGCTCGTTATCGTTCAACAGAAAAACATCAAAATCCGAATAGTGGTAGTCATCAGACAAGATCATACAATGAGAAAAAGGTTGTCTCCATGCGCAATTCTAATACATCATCTATTTCACAGGAGAGCAATCGTTATGATGAACCAATGAAGATTTCGATTATTGAACCTAGAGTATATTCAGAAGCAATGAACATTGCGAAGCATATCATTGTTGAGGAAGCTGTATTAATCAACTTCCATTTAATTGAAGAAGGTCAGGCACGAAGAATTGTCGATTTTCTTACAGGAACCGTCTATGCCTTGGATGGAGACATTCAACGTGTTGGTGATGAAATTTTCTTATGTACACCACCGAATATGGAAATAGACAGCGCAACGGCGCAATCATTAGCTAAAAAACAAATGTTTGATTTTTAGTTTAGGAGGTAATCATGATTATTCAGATTTTGTATTTTATAAACTGGGCCGTTCAGATTTATTCAGGTGTATTAGTTGTCTATGCGCTCCTTTCTTGGTTTCCGGGAGCACATGATTCATTTCTTGGACAATTGGTTACCAAGCTTTGTGAGCCGTATTTAAGTTTATTTGATCGATTGAATTTGAATATTGGAATGGTTAGCTTTAATGTAATGATAGGAATTCTTGTCTTGAATTTGGCAAACAGTGGGCTGAGAATGCTTATCCTGTCACTTATAGGTTATTGATAAAAGAAGGGTGGTTTATCTATGAATGCAAATGTGTATCAGCATTTTCGGAAAGATGAGCATCCTTTTATTGATTCCGTCGGTGATTGGATTGAAAAGGTTGAAAGCCAATATGCACCATATTTGACTGAGTTTTTAGACCCGAGACAGGCTTATATTCTCGAAACGATTATTCGTCAGAACAGTGATTTGTCCTTTCGATTTTACGGTGGGTATGAGCAGGCTGAAAGAAAAAGATGTTTGATTTTTCCAGATTACTATGAGCCGACAACAGAAGATTTCAATATCAATTTGATAGAGATAGTCTATCCTGTGAAGTTTACATCACTTTCTCATGGGAAAATATTAGGTACTTTCATGAATACTGGAATTAAACGCCAGTACTTTGGAGATATTATTTCTGATGGGGAGCATTGGCAGATATTTCTTGCTGAAGAAACGATGAACTTTGTAATTGCTCAAGTGGATAAGATTGGGAAAATAGCTGTGAGGCTTGAAGAAAGAAAGTATACAGAAATTATCGTTCCGAAGGATGAATGGACATCAGAGCGGGTCACCGTTAGTTCAATGAGGCTGGATAATTTGATTTCAACTGTATATAATATTTCCAGACAGCGTTCTAAGCAGCTGATAGAATCTGGAAAGGTCAAAATCAACTGGGCTGAAAACCTTCGCCCGGATTTTCCTTTAGAGTTGTTGGATATTGTATCTATCAGAGGCTTCGGCCGCATACAGATACAGGAGTTGGAAGGCAAGACAAAGAAAGAAAAATACCGTTTGTTATTGGGAGTACTGCGAAAATAAAACGATGAGGTGAATACGTATGGCATTAACACCGTTAGATATCCAGAATAAGGTTTTCTCTACGAAAATGAGAGGATACAATCAAGACGAAGTAGATGATTTTCTTGATCAAGTAACTAAAGATTATGAAGATTCTATTCAAAAAGTCCGTGAATTAGAAAAATCATTGAAGCATGCAGAAGAAAAACTGCAGTACTTTAATGAATTAAAAGATGCATTAAATCAATCAATTATTGTTGCACAAGATACAGCTGATAAAGTAAAATCAAGCGCAACAAAAGAGTCAGAGGTTATTGTTACTTCTGCTGAAAATACAGCAAATGAAATGGTCAGCAATGCGGAACGTCGCTCTAATGCGTTGATTACAGCGGCAGAGGATAAAGCATCTGAGATTCTGACTGAAGCCACTGATCGTGCGCGCCAATTGGCAGCTGAGACAGATGACTTGAAGAAGAAAACAAGAGTCTTCCACCAACGCTTAAACTTGATGCTGGAAACACAGCTAGAGCAAGTTAAGAGTGAGGAATGGAACGATTTGCTGAAACCATTCTCAAGCTATGTTAGTGATAGTCACACTGTTATTCAGGAGGTTCTTTCTAAAGAA
Organism: Enterococcus sp. BWR-S5; assembly: GCF_016745255.1. Classification (GTDB taxonomy): domain Bacteria; phylum Bacillota; class Bacilli; order Lactobacillales; family Enterococcaceae; genus Enterococcus_L. The sequence goes on from NZ_JADOEQ010000001.1 coordinate 345,739, forward strand.
CTGACTGCTGATGGTGAAGATACTGGTGCGACAGGGACAATTCCTGTAGTTGAACCAACTGTGGCTGCACCAACAACTGTTTCTTCTTTGGAAGATGCAAAGAAATTATCTGAATCACTGGAGTTTTTAGATAGTAAACCTGAAACAGATGAATAATTTATTCTTAGTGAATAGAACAGAAAAGTCGATAGCTATTCTTTGAAGCGAGTCAATGACGGTGAAAGATTGACAAGACCCTGCTATCGAAAAGATCCTCTATTCCGAATCAGACTTGAAATTAATCAGTAAAGTTTGACGTGTGATTACGATAGCAATCATCAGAGGGAATCATTTACTGAATAAGTGATTCTAAATTTGGGTGGTAACGCGAGCACTTTCGTCCCTTGGGATGGAAGTGCTTTTTTGTTTTTTCCTGATGTATCAGGAAAAAATTTTTATGTTTCTCAAAGAAGCAGAATTTGGAATATGTATAGATACTGTAAAGACCTTATGCACGAAAACTAACTGTTGTTTTAAGTGCAAACAAAGGAATCATTGGTTAAAACTATTTCTTTAACAGAATTTATATACAACGAAGAGATATTTATTTGAAAGTGAGGAAATACGAATGAAAATGAAAGAAACACTGCAGCTTGGAAAAACAGCATTTCCAATGCGTGGTAATCTTCCGAACAGAGAAGTCGAATGGCAGAAGGATTGGGAAGAAAAACAAATCTATGAAAAAAGACAACAATTAAATGAAGGAAAGCCTTCTTTTATTCTTCATGATGGACCGCCCTATGCGAATGGGAATATCCACCTTGGACATGCATTGAATAAAATCAGTAAGGATATCATCATCCGTTCAAAATCAATGTCAGGTTTTCGCTCTCCTTATGTTCCTGGTTGGGATACGCATGGACTGCCAATTGAGCAGGTTTTGACAAATAAAGGTGTGAAGCGCAAAGAAATGACTTTGGCTGAATACCGCAAGAAATGTGAAGAATATGCACGCTCTCAGGTAGATACTCAGCGCGCTGATTTTAAACGTTTAGGTATCGGTGGCGATTGGGAGAATCCATATATCACGCTTGAACCTTCTTATGAAGCAGCAGAGATTCGTGTATTTGGTAAAATGGCAGAAAAAGGCTATATCTACAAAGGCCTGAAGCCTATTTACTGGTCACCATCCAGTGAGTCTTCTTTAGCAGAAGCAGAAATCGAATACCATGATGTGAAATCACCATCAATCTATGTAGCCTTCAAGATTGTAGATGGAAAAGGGGTTTTGGATACAGATACGTCATTAGTCATCTGGACAACCACGCCTTGGACCTTGCCTGCAAACTTAGGTATCTCTGTTAATGCGGATTACCAGTATGTCGTTGTAAAGGCTTATGGTAAAAAATATGTTGTAGCAAAAGATTTGCTGGATCAGGTCAAAGAAGCAATCGGCTGGGATGACGTGGAAATCGTTGAAACAATCAGCGGAAAAGACATGGAATACATGACTGTGCAGCATCCTTTCTATGACCGCACTTCTCTAGTAATGCTAGGCGATCACGTGACACTTGAAGCGGGTACCGGGCTCGTTCATACGGCTCCCGGCCATGGTGAAGACGATTATATCGTAAGTAAAAAGTATGGTCTTGAGGTTCTATCACCAGTTGATAACCGTGGGGTATTCACTGATGAAGCACCTGGATTTGAAGGAGTATTCTATGATAAAGCGAATCCGATGATTACTGCTTTACTGGATGAAAAAGATGCATTATTGAAGCTGGACTTCTTTACGCATAGTTATCCTCATGACTGGCGTACGAAAAAGCCGGTTATCTATCGTGCAACACCACAATGGTTTGCCTCAATCGATAAATTCCGTCAGGATATCCTTGATGAAGTTGAAAAAGTTGATTGGATTATTCCATGGGGAAAAACTCGTCTATACAATATGATTCGTGACCGTGGCGATTGGGTAATCTCTCGTCAACGTGCTTGGGGCGTACCATTACCAATTTTCTATGCTGAAAATGGAGAAGCAATCATCACACCTGAAACGATTGAGCATGTAGCAAATCTATTTGCTGAGCATGGATCAAATATCTGGTATGAAAAAGAAGCAGAAGAATTATTACCAGCTGGCTTTGCCCATGAAGGCTCACCAAATGGTAAGTTTACAAAAGAAACAGATATCATGGATGTATGGTTTGATTCAGGGTCATCACATGAAGCTGTTCTTCGTCAACGACCTGAGCTGACTTTCCCTGCTGATATGTACCTTGAAGGCTCTGATCAGTATCGCGGTTGGTTCAACTCAAGTATTACAACCAGCGTAGCAATCAATGGTGTTGCGCCGTATAAAGCAGTCCTATCACAAGGCTTTACGCTGGACGGTGAAGGACGTAAGATGAGTAAATCATTGGGCAATACAATTGTTCCTGAGAAAGTAATCAAGCAGATGGGTGCAGATATCTTGAGACTATGGGTCAGCAGTGTTGATTCTGAGTCTGATGTACGTGTATCAATGGACATCTTAAATCAAGTATCAGAAGTGTACAGAAAAATCAGAAATACGATGCGTTTCCTGTTGGCAAATACAAGTGATTTTGAACCGGCAGAGCATACCGTACCATTTGAAGAGCTGCGTTCTGTTGATAAATATATGACCGTGAAGCTCAATCAAGTCATTAAAGAAATTCGTGAAAAAGGGTATGAGAAGTATAACTTCATGCAGATTTATCGTTCTGTCATGAACTTCCTAACGGTTGACCTTTCTGCCTTCTATCTGGATTTTGCTAAAGATGTGGTTTATATTGAAGCAGAAAATGACTACCAACGTCGTTGTATGCAGACAGTATTCTATCAAACGGCTGTAGCGTTGACTAAACTGTTGACACCAGTCATCCCTCATACTTCAGAAGAAATCTGGAGTTTCTTGAAGGAAGAAGAAGAGTATGTTCAGCTTTCTGAATTCCCAGGCTATGAAGAATTTCCAAATCAATCTGAGTTGATGGATACTTGGGAAGCGTTCATGGATTTCCGTGACAATGTATTAAAAGCTTTGGAAGAAGCGCGTAACTCTAAGCTAATCGGTAAATCACTGGAAGCCAAAGTTACTGTTTATCCAAATGAACAGGTTCGTGCATTATTAACGGCAGCAGATGCAGATATTGCACAATTGCTAATTGTATCAGCCTTTGAACTGGTTGAAGGGGATGCACCTGCAGAAGCTGTAGCATTTGAGGATATGAAGGTTCTTGTTGAGGCTGCGCCGGGTGAAACCTGTGACCGTTGCCGTTCAGTAAGAACAGATGTAGGTTCAGATGAAAAACTGCCTACCCTGTGTGGACGTTGTGCGAAAATTGTTGAAGAGAACTATCCTGAAGCAGTAGCAGAAGGATTTGAAAGCTAATTATTTTGTGAACTAAAAAGAAACGACGCATCGCTCAAGCTTGAGTGATGCGCCTTTTTTTATCTTTAGTTTAGTCCAGCTGACCGCGTTCACGGTACCAAACATCCGGCTCCCAGGTCCATTCGAAGCCATCAGCTTCTAAAAGCTTAAAGGCTGCTTCCGGTCCCATTGTACCTGCTGCATAGTTAGGGAAATCAACAGTAGTTTTATCCCATGCGTGGCGAATAATATCAACGATTCTCCATGATTGCGCAACCTCATCCCAATGAGAGAAGTTTGTCCCATCGCCATTCAAGCTATCAAGTAATAGCTTTTCATAAGCTTCAGGGCTGTTCTCCGTCATTTCTGCACTATGGCGGAAATCCAGCTTCACAGGTGCTGTTGTAAAGCCCTGACCAATTTCTTTACCATTTAGGGTCATTGAAAAGCCTTCAGTTGGTTGAATATAGATAGTCAGAACATTTGGCGGTAAATCTGTTTTCTCTGCACATTCTTCAATATTGTCCTTGAATACATTGACAGGTACTTGCTTGAAGACGATATTGATTCGAGTACCTTTTTCTGTCAAGCGTTTCCCTGTACGGATGTAGAAAGGAACACCGGACCAACGGAAATTGTCGATATAGAATTTACCGGCAGCGAAAGTCTCAGTTTGTGAGTTTTCCGAAACATTCGGCTCCTCACGATAACCTGCAAAAGAAGAATCATCCAGCTCTCCGGGACCATACTGGCCACGAACAAAGTTCTTCAACGCTTCTTCCTCTGTATAAAGTCTGATTGCTTTTAACGCCTTTACCTTTTCAGAACGAATCTCTTTTTCAGAAAATGTAACAGGCGGCTCCATTGCCAGTAAAGCCAATACTTGAAGAATATGGTTTTGTACCATGTCTTTCAATGCACCGCTTTCTTCATAATAGCCGCCGCGATCTTCCACACCAAGGCTTTCAGCGAAAGTAATCTGTACGTTATCAATGTAACGGTTGTTCCATTGTGATTCAAAAATATTGTTGGCAAAACGAATGGCTGAGATGTTTTGAATCATTTCTTTTCCTAAGTAATGGTCGATACGGAAAATATCTTCCTCGGGAAAGACAGCTCGAATCTCATTGTTCAACTGATGCGCACTTTCGTAGTCTGTTCCAAAAGGCTTTTCAATAATTAGTCGGTCAAAGCCGTTATCGGTTAGTATATTTTGAGATTTCAAGTGATTCACAATCGTTCCGAAGAACTGCGGAGCCATTGCAAGATAATAAATTCTATTGCCTTGAAGCTGATATTTTTCGTCCAGCTCATCTGATAAGCTTTTCAATGTATCATAGTGCTCTGTATCATTCACATTATGAGATTGATAGTAGAAATGACTGACGAAGGCTGCAATCTCCTCCTCGGTTGGCTTCAAATCAGTGATTGTATCACGGACAATTTCACGATAATAGTCATTAGACCATTCTCTTCTCGCTGTTCCAATCACAGCAAAGTGTTCACCTAGATTTCCTTTTCGATAGAGTCTAAAAAGAGAAGGATAGAGCTTTCTCTTTGCGAGGTCTCCCGTGCCTCCAAATATTGTAAACAATGCTGTCTTTTCGTTCATACTTTTCCTCCCCTTCTATAATGGATCAACAAATATGGTGCTGGCGGCCTTATAGCTGACAGCCAGTTTCTTTTCAGAATTACTGATGGTAATTGGTCCTTCGTAAGCAGCAATTTCATCAATTGAAAATTCATCATGGATATTCAAATTGATGGAAACCAGATAATCCAGTAAATCCTTTTCATCCAAAACACGAGCAATCCGGATGTTGGTTCCTACCGGATAATCAACCAGTGTTTCATGACGTTCTTCATGAACCGGCTCTCCTGCTTTGGGAATCACTCCGCCATGGGGACAAAATTTCGGATTCCCCAGATAATCTGACAGACGGTCTGCCAGTGTTGGTGAAGTCACGTGCTCCAAGACCTCCGCATCATCATGAACTTCATTCCAAGAGTAATTCAGATGTTCTACTAGAAAAACTTCCCAGAGCCGATGCTTACGAATAAGCGTGCTCGCTTTTGTCAGTCCCAATTCAGTAAGCTGAACCCCTTGGTAAGGGGAATGGTGGACAAGTTTCTCCTTGACCAGCTTTGAAATCATCTCACTGACTGAAGCTGCCGACACATTTAATCCCGAAACAATGTGCTTGTTGTTGATTTTATTCTCATCTCCGCCTAATTCGAAGATAAGCTTGAGGTAATCCTCACGATTTGGTGTCATATTTTTCATCCTTTCTCAGGAGTCATCAAAAACAGTTTATCAGAAAAGAGTCTATTTGACTATTTAATAAGATACTAATATGAAAACTTTAGCTTCATTTTCTGTTCTTTTCAAAAATTCATTGAATTGATAATGTTACGCGCGTTATTTTTTCTGAAATTTTCACGTTAGTATTGTAAAATTTACTAGAACCATGTAAACTATTAAAAATAAATTAGAATTTTCAAACTATTTAAAAAGAGGAATGATGTGAATGGGAACACAGACCACGAGTAGAAAGAATTTGATGTATGATCCTTCTTTTGAAAAAGATGCCTGCGGAATGGGATTTATCGCGCAAATAGATGGAATAGCTTCCCATCAGCTGATTGATCACGCACTGACGATGCTGGAAAGAATGAACCATCGAGGAGGGACTGGTGCAGAGCCGGATACTGGAGATGGTGCTGGAATTTTGATGGCTATGCCGGATACCTTCTTTCAGAAGAAAGCCGCTGCTGAGAAAATTACACTGCCTGATAAAGGAAATTATGCGGTTGCCATGTTGTTTTTACCGGAAGAAGAAACTGAGAAACGTGCATTGCTGAAATCTGTAACAGGAGAAATCGGTGCTGCCGGTTATCGGGTACTTTGGGAAAGAGACGTTCCCTTTGCTTTTGAATACTGTGGACCTGGCGCACAAAAGGTTATGCCGGGATTTGTTCAGCTTTTTATTGAAAAGCCAATTGATGTAAAAGCAGGAAGAGCGTTTGAGGACTGTCTTTTTCAGCTGCGCAGAGACATCGAAAAAATTTATTCTCCTGATGAACTGGCTATCTGCAGCCTATCCTCAAAAACGATTGTCTATAAAGGAATGCTTCATGCGTACCAAGTTCGTTTATTTTATCCGGATTTACAGGATAAGACAATGGAAAGTCATATCGCACTGATCCACTCACGTTTTTCAACCAATACCTTCCCAAGCTGGGATCGCGCACAGCCTTTTCGCTTTTTAGCACATAACGGTGAAATCAATACGCTTCGTGGTGCTGAAAATTGGATGCATAGCCACCATGTCGAGGTTTACAATGAAGAAAACTCTGATTCTGCCAAACTGGAAAATTGTATGGAGCACCTGTACCGCAATGGTCGGGATATTCCCCATGCTTTGATGATGATGATTCCTGAGGCATGGTCCAAGGAAGCAAATCTAAAGGATGAAACAGCAGCCTTTTATGAATACAACTCCAGTTTTACAGCACCATGGGATGGTCCGGCAGCTTTATGCTTCACGGATGGAGACATGGTTGGTGCTGCATTGGATCGAAATGGTTTGCGCCCATCGCGCTATTCAATTACTAAAGATAATTTCATCGTGGCTGCTTCTGAGTCTGGAGTAGTTGACTTAGAACCATCAAGAGTTGTTGAAAAGGGTGTATTGGGCCCTGCAAATATGATCGTCGTCGATACCGTTGCCGGGAAATTTTACCGTAACGAAGAAATCAAGGAGCGCTATGCTTCAAAGTACCCTTATCGAGAATGGTTGAATGACCAGCTGTTGACTATCGACCAGCTGAAAGCACCGAAAAAGGAGTCGAAAAATCAGTTTTCCGAAGCTGAGCTGAACCGCTTGTGGAAATTGAACGGCTATACGGATGAAATCATCCGTATGACCATCCTGCCAATGGCAGAAAAAGGCGAAGAGCCGGTTATTTCGATGGGCTATGATTCGCCTTTAGCGGTACTGAGCGAAAAGCCTCAGTCGCTATTTACCTATTTTAAACAGCAGTTTGCACAGGTAACGAATCCGCCAATTGATGCAATTCGGGAAAAGCTGGTCATTGGAACGGAAATGTTTTTAGGTCGAGATGGTAATCTTTTAATCGACCAGCCGGAAAACTGTAACAAATTAAAAATAGAAAGCCCTGTTTTATCCACAGAGGACTTCCTGAAAATAAAAAAACTGAATGTTCGTGGTCAGAAAAGTGCGGTGCAATCGATTAACTATCCTCTAACACCGGAGGTTCCAAATCGTTTACAGCGAGCGCTGGATAATATGTTCAAAGAAGCAGAAGAGAAAATTGATAGCGGAGCAACAATCATTATTCTCTCAGACAGAGACTGTGGTGAAGGTAGAATGGCTATCCCGATTTTGTTAGCTGTTTCCGGTTTGCACAACTATCTTGTTGAACAAGGAAAACGAGGACTGGTATCGATTGTTGTCGATTCAGCAGAGGTCTGCGAGGTTCATCATTATGCGATGCTGATTGGGTATGGGGCAAGCGGTATCCATCCTTACGGTACTTATGAAACCTTAAAGGATTACCATTTAGCGGATAATGTGGAAAAATATCGTCAGGCTGCTGAAAAGGGCATTGTGAAGGTGATGTCTCGTATGGGAATCTCAACGATTGCCGGTTATCATGGTGCACAGTTATTTGAAGCGGTTGGTCTTTCCGAGAAAGTCATTGAGCAGTTCTTTACAGGAACGGCAAGTCGTATTGGCGGATTATCTCTAAATCAGATTGAGCAAGAATACCTTGCACGCTATGAATCGGCTTATGGAGAGAAGGAGCAAGACTTCCTGCCATCAGGGGGCAGCTTCCAATATAAAGCAGATGGTGAGCATCATTTGTTTAATCCGCAAACCATCTATAATTTCCAGCAGGCAGTTCGCCAAGGAGATTATGCACTGTACAAAAAATACGCGCAGGAGCTGAACAAGGAAGAGTTGGAAACACCAACGACTCTAAGAGCCATGTGGGCGTTCAATAGCGAGCGTCAGCCGGTAAAACTAACTGAAGTAGAGCCTGCCGAAACCATCGTCAAGCGTTTCAAGGTGGGCGCGATGAGCTATGGTTCCTTAAGCCAAGAAGCGCATGAATGTATCGCTGAAGCAATGAACCGAATCGGCGCCAAGTCAAATAGTGGTGAGGGCGGCGAAAACCGCAATCGTTTCAAGCCAAGGGTGAATGGTGTCAATTTGAATAGTAAAATTAAGCAGGTTGCCTCAGGGCGCTTCGGTGTAAATGCTGAGTACCTGATGAGTGCAGAAGAGCTTCAGATTAAGGTAGCGCAAGGTGCAAAACCGGGTGAAGGCGGACAGCTGCCTGGGAATAAAGTCTTTCCATGGGTAGCAGAAATTCGCGGCTCAACACCAGGTGTTCGTTTGATTTCTCCACCACCACATCATGATATTTATTCTATCGAAGATTTGGCCCAGTTGATTTATGATTTAAAAACAATCAATCCGTATGCGAAAATCAACGTCAAGCTGGTATCAAGTACAGGAGTCGGTACGATTGCTACAGGAGTAGTCAAAGCAGGAGCAGATGTTGTTGTGATTTCCGGCTATGATGGCGGAACAGGAGCATCACCTAGAAATTCTGTTAGAGATGCAGGGCTTCCATGGGAAATGGGGCTGGCGGAAGCACATCAGACACTATCGTTAAATGAGTTACGCCAACGTATGACACTGGAAACCGATGGGAAACTGATGACTGGTAGAGATGTTGCAGTTGCTGCTTTATTAGGGGCAGAAGAGTACAGCTTTGCCTCATTGGCGCTGGTTGCAGTTGGCTGTGTGATGATGCGGGTTTGCAGCTTGAATACTTGCCCGGTTGGTGTAGCAACCCAAAATCCGGAGCTGCGGAAGTTCTTTGCCGGAAAGCCTGAGCACATTATTAATGCGATGATGTTTATCGCTGAGGATCTTAGAGAGATTATGGCAGAGCTAGGCTTCAGAACAATCGATGAAATGATTGGTCACACCGAACTTTTGAAGCCAAAATTTGTAGCAAAAGGCAAAGCAAAATCGTTGGATTTCTCAAGAATTTTGGGACATACATTTGGCATCGAACGGAAGTGTGAGGATCCGTTTCAGGAGAAGCGCCAATGGAAAGAGCTGGATGCATTTGCCGGCGCAGCAGTTAAAAATAATCAAAAAATCTATGTAGAAGAAACAATCAATAATGTCAATCGTTCAGTTGGTGCTCGTATGGGCGGCTGGATTGCAGAACGCTTTGGTAATTATGAGTTGGAACCTGGCTTGATTAACTATCACTACAAAGGTATTGCCGGTCAGAGCTTCGGAGCATTCATCACCCAAGGAATGGCATTGAAGCTGACAGGAGAAGCCAATGACTATGTAGGAAAAGGGCTGAGTGGTGGCCGCTTGGTTATTGTGCCCCCTGAGGATGCTGGCTATCAGGCTGAATCCTCACCGATTGTGGGAAATGTCGCTTGTTTTGGTGCGAACAAAGGCGAGGCGTATTTTAGAGGACGCGGCGGCGAACGTTTCTGTGTCCGTAACAGTGGAGCAAAAGTGGTCGTTGAAGGTGTCGGTGACCATGGCTGTGAATATATGACTGGCGGTGTGGCAGTGATTCTAGGGGAAACAGGTCGCAACTTTGGCGCCGGAATGTCCGGCGGTGTTGCCTACATTTATGATCCAAACGAACAATTTGCACATCGTTGTAACATGGAAATGGTCGAACTGTTCCGTTTGGGTGAATCAGGTGACGACCTTATATTGAAGGAACTGTTGGAAAATCATTATCAGTATACCCAGTCAGAGAAGGCTGAAAGTATTTTGGCTGATTGGGAAAATCAACAGCAGCATTTCATCAAGGTCTATCCAAAGGAATACCATGAAATGGTGACTGTTACTGAAAAGCTTCGTAAAGAAGGCTTGTCTGGAGAACAACTAGTAGAAACGGCATTTGAAGCTGTCATTGGTGCCCAAAATGCACCGCAGAAACCAACAGTAAAGGAGCGTGGCTAACATGGCCGATCCATTCGGATTTTTAAAATATGCTCGTAAGGAAAACCCTTATCGTCCAATTGCAGAGCGTATCAATGATTGGGAAGAGCTGCAGGTTCCATTAAAAGAAGATGAACGCCAAGAACAAGCAGCTAGATGTATGAACTGCGGGATTCCTTTCTGTCACACCGGTGTCTTTTATGGTGGAAAACGCGCTGTATCTGGCTGTCCAAATGATAATTTGATTCCTGAATGGAATGACCTCGTTTATCGTGGTGAGTTCAAAAAGGCTTGGGAACGTCTAAGCAGAACAAATCCAATACCTGAAATGACTGGGCGTGTCTGCCCGGCGCCATGTGAAAAATCTTGTACAGAGGCGCTGAATGGCTCCGGTGTGTCTATCCATGACAATGAGCGCTTCATTATTGATACCGCATTTGAGAATGACTGGGTAAAACCAACAGGACTTCCAAAGGAAAAGACAGGCTTTAAAATTGCTGTTATTGGAAGTGGACCGGCGGGGCTTTCTGCCGCTTGGCGATTGAACCAGCTTGGTCATGAGGTCACTGTGTATGAACGTTCTGACCGCTTTGGCGGCTTGCTGATGTATGGGATTCCTAATATGAAGCTGGATAAAAAGGTTGTTCAGCGCCGCATTGATGTCATGATGGAGGTCGGTATCCGTTTTGTCGGAAATACAGAGATTGGTGTCGATATTACGGTAGAAGAATTGTATCAACTGTTTGATCGGGTAATTGTCGCTACAGGTGCGGGTGTGCCGAGAGACTTGAAGGTTAATGGAAGAGAAGTTCAGGGTGTTCAATTTGCTGTGGATTACTTAACAGAAGCAACGAAAGACGTACTGAAGCATGGAACGGAAGCAACCAGTAAAAAACTGGCAGGCAAGCATGTGGTAGTGATTGGCGGCGGTGATACAGGGAATGACTGTATCGGTTCAGCAATCCGTCAAGGCTGCGCTTCTGTGAGACAGCTGGAGATTACACCGAAGATGCCAACAGATAGAACATCGACGAACCCATGGCCTGAATATCCCTTTACAGATAAAGAAGGCTACGGACAGGCAGAGGCACATCATGTGCAGGAAGAAGAACTGACCCTGTATCAAACCTCCACTACCGCTTTTATTGGCGCAGAACGAGGGCAGGTCATCGGCTTGGAAACTGTTCAGGTCGATCAAAGCTTCCAACCAATCGAGGGAACAGAGAAGACTTTGAAAGCTGATTTAGTTTTATTGGCGATGGGCTTTATTGGTCCGGAAAAAAATCTGCTTGACCAATTAGAGGTAGCAGAAGTCTATGATGACTATACAACCAACAATGAACGTGTGTATGTAGCCGGTGATGCCAAAAGAGGGCCAAGCTTGGTTATCTGGGCAATCCGAGAAGGGCGCTTGGCAGCAGAAAATGTCGATCAATCACTACGTGCTCTTGTGGCGCAGGCACAATAAGAATTCCGGTTCTTCAAAAAAGCTGGATGAAGAGTACCTCGTTGCTATAGTTGAGTGGGTATAAAAATAAGCCTTTAAATCCTTTGTTTTTCAAGGGTTTAAAGGCTTTTCCTTTACTTGTGATAACATGTTGATAGTAGTTTGCACAATAACTAATAACCCCCTAATTTTTAAACTTGTTTAAGTAAGCAATAAATTCTTATCTCAAAAAAATATTATTTATATCATTGTTTGCCTATCTGCACTTATGGTAAAGTTTTTATGTACCATTAAAAAGGGAGGTTTACTATGAGTGGAATAGCAGAAGTGAAAAGTAGTTCAGTGGTTGCTGGACAGGTTGCGACAAAGATTGCGAATTCCTTGGACAGCGCTGCCGATGGCGGGGCGATTTTAAGCGATACGCAAACAACGGTTGGTGGAAATATGAACGCACAGGAAGCCATTCAAGCCATGTTGGGTGGTCAGAATAACATTGTGCAGGCCATCGGACAGGCATCAAATAATTTACAAAGTATTGCGAATGAATTTGAAGCCGCAGATCAAGCGGTAAGAAAATTGATATCCATTCCTTCACCTATAGGAGGGGGAGGCAGATGACGCAGTCGTTGGAGGATATTCAACAGGATGAGCGGTTGTTGGAGGAAGAACTGGATCAGGTGACGGAAGGAAGAAAGCATCTGAGACAGCTTGAAGAAGAATACGAAGAATTTTTCCATTACACCTCGACCTTGTTTTCAGAGATGCAGGAGCAGTTCCGACAGACTGATTTCACTTGGTATTTAAGCGAGCAACTAGATGGCTTACAGCATCGTGAGACTCATATTTTCGGCGAGTTGGATGAGGAACGGCAACAGTGGGATAGGAAACAACGAGATATTGAGGATACCCAAAGTGAGCTTTCTTATGCGCGCGAAAGCATACTTGCTAACGAGGAGTATCTATGAATGAGTGTTAACATGTTTGTAGGAGCTTCCCAAAGTCAGGCAGCCAGTGTCTTAGCCAAAAGCCAACAAGATCAGCAGGCCTATGAAAATATGTTACAGGCACTACAGCATTTCATTGGTGAGGATCGATTGAATTCTACGGCCTATAGAAATGCAAAAGGATTTTATAGTGCTGTGTTGATGCCGCTGGCAAAAGCGGGTATTCTACTCTCGGAAGCGGTCGGAGAAGCCTGCCAGAAATTCGTACAGGACTATCAAGGAACCGTGGATAGTGGTGACTTGAAGTCAGAGGAACTCGAAGAAAAGATTCAACAGTTGAACGGGCAAATTAGCCATTTGGATGCTATTCGTGCAACGATTGAAGGCAAGGATTTAGCGGACAATTTCAAAATCCGACAATTAAATCAAAATAGTCAGGCGAAAGGCCTGTTAGAAGATGCCAGAGATATGCTGCAGAAAAAATTGGATAAGCTATTGGACTTCCATGGGACTTCTCCGGCTATTTTTTCAGCTATTTCAGAATTGGAAGCAATGGTAAGTCAAGGAGCCGCTCAAGCGGGTACTTCATTTACCGGCAGTGGGTTCTCGATTCCAACAGACTTAGGCTGGACAGCAACAATTGCAGAGAAGTGGCAAACCAGAGCGGAGAACATCAAGAAAAAAGAAAAAGAATACCACGAGAAGAAAATCAAGGAACTTGAAAAGCATAATGTATATGCATGGCCGTATGAAGACCCGGAAACCAAAGAAATAAAAATCATGTGGTTTATCGATAAAGACGGCGTGAGGGTGTTTGATAAAGAATTACAGGAGTATGTTGAAAGATACGGCAAGAACTTAGAAGGCATTTATGAAGTGGTCGACTGGGAGAAAATCTATGAACTGGACCTAGCCGCACGAAGAAGAGGTGATGGCAAGAATTACCTTAACTCGAACCAGCTTCCTAAAGGTTGGGAATGGTCCGGTCAAGCAAATGCACATATAGAATCTGCCTATTGGATGGCAAATAAAACAGGACTGTTAGATTTAGCCTTAATGGCCGGCTTGGTTTATTTGAATAAAAAGACAAAGGTTTCAACTTCTAAAAATGTAGCGAATGTGTTGGATGATGCCGCAGATACTAAGCATGCCAGCGGGTCTAATGATGTATTATCAGGTAGCAAAAATGGAAAGAATTATACATTAGACAAAAGCAAGAGTACTGGAAATGTTGCTTACAAGAAAGTTAGTCAGCCTAACAACTTTACTATTGGTCCTGATGCTAAAGATCACTTAGTTAATTCGCAAGGACTTGTTCGTAAAAAAGGAAAAGGGGTTATAGGAGGGCATAATATGGATGCTTTTTATGGAGAGCTAAGGGCGCAAGGGTTTAACGTTGACGACTGCATTATAAATAAAAAGCCACATCCTACAGTAGAAGGGATTTATGAAATTGAATATAGAGTACCAAAAGAAGTGAAGGGAAAATTAGTTCTTGATGAGTACAAAAAAATTCCTGAACCAAAAACAGTTTATGATCCTAATGTATTTTCTAATGATCAAATATATCAATGGGGTTCAGAAGCAATGCAAAGTGGGACAATAAATGGAAGAATAGTAAAAGGTTCTTCTAATGATATAGGGTTTACAGGGTACTTAGATGCTGTAACGGGTGAGCTGACAAATTTTCATCCATCAATGAAGAGATAGGAGAATTAGTATGTATAAATTAGTAGAAGATAAGTTAGAAAAAGAAAATTTGATTCGTCAGTATTTTGTTTTAATCGGAGACTATATTGAAGATTTTATGTTCAGATTTTTGAACAATGAATCTTTCAGAATAGATGCTATGGCTATTCTATTTAAAGAAGATTTGGATGAAGAAGATGATGAGGAAGAGCTACAAGAAATAAAAGATAATCAAGTTTTACTTGTCTCTGAATATCCTGCATCACCTCAAGATGAAAAAGCATATTATTCTTATGAAGAAATTGGAGATCATATAGAAACCTGTCTTAATGAAAATTATAAGGAAAATATTAAATTTCAAGAAATCTTTAAAGAGCTTAAAGCCAAGTTAGAGTCATAAAAGAGAAAATCACATTCAGTTAAAATGATAAATTGCTAAAACGATATTAGTGGAGGGATACTCCAAAATATTGTTTTTTAATCCAAAAATTGAATGACAGGTAGCTAAGTGCCAGTAGATTTTTTCAATTCCTACTTACCTAGGTCAGGTAATAATTATTGTTGATGTCAAAGTTGCTGGTTTAATTTACGTAGATAAAAGGCTGAAGGTCTCAACTTCTAAAAATGTTCAGTGGAAGCCAGCATCACTTGAGGATATCATCTCTAGCCCTGAAAGACTATATAAAAGTACAGAAAATGAGATTAAATCAATTTTAGTACTTGAGAGGAACAGCAATACAAATTGACTAAATGAGAAGAGAGGTAAGAATAGTATGATAAGAGTTGGAGAATCATTTGACTTGTTTCTAGAAACATTGAAGCATTCTAATTCGGAAGTTTTAAATCTATCAGATGAATTGATTGAATATTATCTGCTTGAAGAATTTGCTATAGAAGCTCCTTCTTTTCTTAGTGAAATTACATTGAGTAGATTATTGAATGAAGGTATTATAGATAACAATATTTTAGAAAAAGGCAAGACTTTACAAAAGATGTATCTTTCAATGGATCAAATGAAAAATTGGGATAGTTCTTCTATAAAAGAAAGTTCAGAATGAAGAAAAATAACTACTCTTTCAACACAGATTTTTGAGCTAGTTCGTCAAAAATGGACAGAAGAAGAAATAGAATATTTAAAAACATTATAAAAAGATACTTTACTGTCTGATTTTAATAACCAATACTCATTTTCGAGCAGGTATAGTCACCCTGTTTACTTGTTTCTCGAAGCTAGATACTTTTATCAAACTTTTTTTGCCAGATTCTTTGGGAAAGCTGTTGACTATTTTGGCTATCCATGATAAAGTTTTTAGAAATAAATGAGAATACGATGAAAAAAATAATGATCAGAATAGTAAGTGATTTTTGCTGCTTCAGAGAGTTTCCGGTTGGTGCAAGGAAATAGCCGCTTGTCATTGAACACGCCTGTAAATTGTTTTTCTGAATAATTATTGTAGGAAAAATCGGTACTGCCCGTTATCGCTTTTAGTCTTAGACTAACAGAGTTTTTCGCTGAGAGGCGGAAATGAATCTGAGGTGGGACCACGTGAAAAAAGTTTCTCGTCCTCTTGGCTTATTTGCCAAGAGGACTTTTTGTTTTTTTAGAGTTAAGGAAATGAACTGAGGATTACGAAAATGAGCAAAAGGAGTTGTTATACATGAAATGGAATCGAAGTTTACCTTCCGGCACTAGAGATAAGCTGTTTCGTGAAGCAAACGGCGCATATCAGCTGGAACAGCAGGTCAATACAATTGTTCGAAATCGAGGCTATCAGAGGGTGGATACGCCATTGATTGAGTTTGAAGATGTGTTTCAAGTAGATGAGATTGAAGGCGTGCTTTATCGCTTTTTTGACAAGCAAGGGCGTTTGCTTGTGTTGCGTCCTGATATGACGATGCCTATTGGTCGTGTTGCTGCAACGGCGGGTATTCAGCCTCCTTTAAAGCTGTCCTATAGCGGTAGAGTCTTTCGGTTTAATAATGAAATGACTGGCGAGCAAAATGAATTGACGCAGGCTGGCATTGAGCTGATTGGTTTTTCATCTGCTAAGGCTGAACTGGAATGTATTTCCTGTGCTGTAGAAATTCTAAAGGAGCTGAATATTCCTAATTTTCATTTTGAGTTAGGTCATGCGGGAATTTTCAATGAGGTTGCTTCTTATTTGCAACTGAATGCAGAGGAAAAAAGAAGTCTGAGAGAACTGTTAAGTAACAAAAATTTAAGCGCATTGGATGAATTTGTTAAACAGCATCCAAGTGAGCTGAATGAGTTCATCAGTGCATTACCTAAGCTGTTTGGTGAAGTAACACCTGTTTTAAACGAGGCAATGGACTTGCTGCCTGAGGGCGTGGCATTTGCTTCAGTTCTTGAAGAAATCAGCGGGATGGCACGATTGATTGAAGAGACACTTCCGGATATTTCTTTGACAGTGGATCTTGGCTCAGTTGCATTGATGGATTACTATACAGGGATTTTGTTTAATGGCTACGCAGATTTGATACCGGAAGTATTCTTGAGGGGCGGACGCTACGATCATCTGGTGGAGCAGTTTGGTCATACTCGAATTCCGGCAGTTGGATTTGGAATCAATCTCGACACACTGGTTTCTTTACAGTATCGGTTAGATATTTTAGCAGAGTTAAAAAATCCTAAAATATTGGTACATGCTTCATTAAATGAACTCGCTGCAGCTCAGGACTTTGTCCGTCAGACAGAAAATAGTGAGCTTTCTCTTTTTGATACATGGGAAGAAGCTTTGGCCTATGGAGAAAAGTGGTTTTATGATGAAATTATTCTGATTCAAGGAGAAGAGCAGATTCGAGTAAAGGTGGGTGCGCAGGATGAAAAATAATTTGACGATTGCCCTCACGAAGGGCAGACTGGAGAAGCAGACATTGGCATTGTTTGAGCAGGCAGGCATCGATGTGTCTTTTATGAAGGACAAACAACGAAAACTTGTTTTTCAAAATGCTGACCAGACCTTGACTTTTCTACTGGTAAAAGCTGCAGATGTGACCACCTATGTTCGCCATGGTGTTGCTGATTTGGGTGTTGTTGGCAAGGATGTGCTATTGGAGCACCCGCACGGCTACTACGAAATGCTGGATTTATCGATTGGAGAATGCAAATTTTCAGTAGCTTCTACCGAGGATTATCAGCCAAACGACCATAAACGAAAACGGATTGCAACCAAGTACCCAACGATAGCTTCAACACATTTCAGAAGCAAAGGTGAAGATGTCGATATCATTAAGATTGAAGGTTCGGTAGAAATTGCGCCGGTTCTCGGCTTAGCTGATGCGATTGTTGATATTGTTGAAACAGGTACGACATTGAAGGAAAATGGTTTGCAGATTTATGAAGATATTTGCCGCATATCTGCTCGGATGATTGTTAATAAGGCTACATTGAAGCGAAAACGTCAGGAAATTTTTGAGCTGTTTGAACAGCTTGAAGCTGTAATTGGAAAAGAGGGATAAGCAATGAGATGGCTATCAGGAACAAAACAAGACATACTTTCTGAACTGGATAAGGAAAAGTATACAAGACAGTCAGACAATCAGCAGATTGAGGCTGCTGTGAAAGAAATCATCGAGACAGTTGTCGCATCCGGGGATCAGGCGTTGATTGAGTATTCTAAAAAATTTGACCGAGCAGTTTTAACAGAATTGGAAATATCACAGGAACAGCTTGAGCAAGCCTACTTACAACTTGATGAAGATGTGAAGCAGGCGTTGGAAAAGGCCAAAGAGAATATTATCAGCTACCACAAAAAGCAAAAGCAAAATGATTTCATGGATAGCGAAAAAAGTGGAGTGTTTCGTGGACAGTTAGTGCGTCCTCTGCAACGAGTAGGGGTTTATGTTCCGGGAGGCACAGCGGCATACCCTTCTTCGGTGTTGATGAATGTTCTGCCGGCGAAGATTGCCGGCGTTGAAGAGGTTATCATGGTTACGCCGCCATCAGTGGAAGGAGTACCTGCAATTATCCTCGCAGCCGCAAAAATCGCCGGAGTGGATCGAGTATTTCAGATTGGCGGTGCACAAGCAGTTGCTGCATTGGCTTACGGAACAGCGACTATTCCCAAAGTAGATAAAATTGTTGGACCTGGAAACATCTATGTTGCGACAGCGAAGAAGCAGGTGTTTGGTATCGTTGGTATCGACATGATTGCCGGACCATCGGAAATTGGCGTTTTGGCTGATAAAGAGGCGAATCCTGCTTTTATTGCAGCGGATTTACTTTCACAGGCAGAGCATGATGTATTGGCTAGAACCTTTTTGGTCACTGATTCCAAAGCACTTGCTGAAGAAGTGGAGAGAGAGCTTGCCGAACAACTGATTACTCTTCCGAGAAAAGAAATTGCTGAGCGTTCGATTGTCGATCACAGCTGGATTATTTTAGCGGAGACTGAAGCAGATATGTTTGCTATTATGAATGAGATTGCGCCGGAGCATTTAGAAGTTCAGATGAATGATCCGATGAGTCGGCTGTATGAAATCAGAAATGCCGGTTCGATTTTCTTGGGTGCTTATACTTCCGAGCCGGTTGGCGACTATCTATCAGGAACGAACCATGTCTTGCCGACAAGTGGGACGGCCAAGTTCTATTCACCGTTGGGAGTTTATGATTTTATCAAATATAGTCAGGTCAGTTATTATACAAAAGCTGCTTTAGCAGAGGTTCAGGCAGATATTGCGTTACTTGCAAGAAAAGAAGGTCTTGAAGCACATGCACGAGCTGTTGAATATCGTTTTAAGGAGGAGAACCAATGAGAGAAGCAAGCTTAACAAGAAAAACAGCAGAAACATCTATTGAACTATCATTGAATTTGGATGTACAGGAGCCGGTTCTAATTGATACGGGCGTTGGTTTTTTTGATCATATGCTGACATTGTTTGCTCGTCACAGTAGAATGTCATTAGATGTTAAAGTAGACGGAGACTTGGATGTAGACAGCCATCATACAGTCGAGGATGTTGGGATTGTTTTAGGTCTGTGTTTGAAGGAAGCACTGGGAGATAAGGCAGGGATTAATCGCTATGGCACCAGCTTTGTTCCGATGGATGAAACATTAGGGATGGCTTCTCTTGATTTAAGCGGCAGAGCCTACTTAGTTTTTGATGCCGATTTTGACAACCCCAAGCTTGGTGCGTTCGATACAGAGTTGACAGAGGAGTTCTTCCAAGCCCTGGCATTTAATACTCAAATGAATCTGCATTTAAAAATTCTACATGGAAAAAATACGCATCATAAAATTGAATCACTATTTAAAGCAACTGGCAGAGCACTGAGGGAAGCAGTCACCTTCAATCCCGATATACATGGGATTAATTCCACGAAAGGAACGTTATAGATGATCGTCATTATTGATTACGATACCGGAAATACACGAAACGTCCAAAAAGCGTTGGATTACGTTGGGCTGGAGAATAAATTATCAGCGGATACAGATGAGATTGCTCAAGCAGATGGCTTGATTTTACCTGGTGTGGGCGCATTTTCTTTGGCGATGGAAGCGTTGAATGAACGAGGCTTGACTGAAGCAATTAAGCAGGCGGCAAAAAATGGTACGCCTATCCTAGGTGTTTGCTTGGGCATGCAGCTGCTGCTTGAGGGAAGTATGGAAAACGGGTTTACCCGAGGCTTGGAGCTGATTGAGGGAATCTGTGAACAGCTGCCGGCTGAAAAAGGCTTCCCTGTGCCTCATATGGGCTGGAATGAGCTGATAATTACAAACGAAACGCCACTGACAAAGGAGCTGTCAGGTGAATATGTTTATTTTGTCCATTCCTATTATGCCGACTGTGACCCAGATACTATTGATGCCCTTGCACAATATTCATTGAAAGTGCCTGCAATGATTTCAAAGGGGAATATCTTTGGTACACAATTTCATCCGGAAAAGAGCGGCGAGGCAGGACTCAAAATACTGAAAGGATTCAAGGAGGTCGTGGATCATGTACGTATTACCGGCAATTGATATTCGAGAGGGCGCAGCAGTTCGATTAGTGAAGGGAGACTTCTCACAAAAGACCATTGTTAATGAGGACCCGTTGGCACAGGCTCATATCTTTAAGGCAGCAGGCATTAAGTTTCTTCATATTGTTGACTTAGATGGAGCGTTGGACGGGACAACGACCAATGCACCTTTGATTGAAAAAATAAAAAAAGAAACAGGCTTGATGATTGAGGTTGGCGGCGGTATCCGTTCGATGGAGCAGGTGGAACAATATGTGGCGATCGGTGTTGATCGAATCATTATCGGCTCAGCAGCATTGAAAAATCCTGAGCTGGTCAAAGAAGCGGTTGAAAAGTATCAGGAAAAAATTGCTGTGGGAATTGATGCCAAAGACGGCAAGGTTGCTGTGAGCGGCTGGTTGGAAGTCAGTGAAACCGATTATCTGACGATGGCAAAAGAAATGGCGGCAATTGGCGTGCAGACGTTGATTTATACAGATATTTCTAAAGATGGTACGCTGACAGGACCAAGTGTGGCACATTATCAAGCGTTGCAGCAGGCTGTCCCAACAATTGATATTATCGCTTCAGGAGGAGTTAGTAACAAAAAGGATTTAGAAGAGCTCGCTGCAATTGGTGTCTATGGCGCGATTGTTGGCAAGGCTTATTATGATGAACGAGTAACACTGGAAGAACTGTTGGAGGTGGAAGCCTCATGCTGACAAAACGAATTATTCCCTGTCTGGATGTGACAGATGGTCAGGTGGTTAAAGGGGTTAACTTTGTTAATCTGCAAAGCATCGGTGATCCTGTAGCCATTGCACGCGCCTATAACGATCAGGGGGCAGATGAGCTGGTTTTTCTGGATATTACCGCGACCAGTGATGAACGGGAAACGATGGTTGATGTTATTGAACGAACGGCTTCAGAAGTATTTATTCCTCTGACTGTAGGTGGTGGTATCCGCTCTGTTGAGGATATGAAGAAGATGCTGCAGGCGGGAGCAGATAAAATTTCATTGAATTCGGCAGCAATCCAAAACCCGCTTTTGATTAAAGAGGGGGCTGAGAAATTTGGGTCCCAATGTATCGTCGTGGCAGTTGATGCTAAACGAACAGATTCGGGCAGCTGGCATGTGTTTGTCAAAGGTGGTCGAGAAGATACCGGTTTGGATGTTATTGAGTGGGTCAAGCAGGCGGTTGAGCTAGGAGCAGGCGAGATTTTGCTGACAAGTATGGATGCAGATGGCACGAAGCAGGGCTATGATTTGGCATTGAATCAGGCAGTCTGTGAGGCAGTGACTGTTCCGGTTATTGCTTCCGGCGGCTGCGGCAATCAAGAAGATATTTTAGAAGTTTTTGAGCAAACAGAAGTTACAGCAGCTTTAGCAGCAAGTATTTTCCATTATGGCGAAGTGAAAATTCCTGATTTAAAAGAATTTTTACAGGATAAAGGAGTGACAGTACGCAGATGAAACTAGATTTTTCAAAGGGCTTAGTTCCGGCAATCATTATTGAGCACCAGACGAATGACGTGCTGATGCTGGCCTATATGAACGAGGAGAGCTACAATAAAACACTTGAAACTAAAACGACGTGGTTCTATTCCCGTTCCCGCAACTCATTATGGAACAAAGGCGAAACTAGCGGACATGTCCAGCACGTGAAAAGTATAACTACAGATTGCGACAAAGATACGTTGCTGATTCGTGTCGAGCAGGTCGGTCCGGCTTGCCATACAGGGGCTCATAGCTGTTTTTTCAATGTCATTCTTGAGGAGGAAACAAACAATGCTTGAATCACTATATAATGAAATTCTCGAAAGAAAAGAGCAGCCGAAGGAAGGCTCATATACCAACTACTTATTTGATAAAGGATTGGATAAAATTCTGAAAAAAGTTGGAGAAGAAGCCACCGAGGTCGTTATCGCAGCAAAAAACGATCAAGAAGAGCTTATTTCTGAGACCGCTGATCTTGTGTACCATATGCTGGTTTTACTGGCGGAAAAAAATATTCCGCTATCAGAAGTGGAAAAAGAGCTTGAAAAGCGACAAGGCAAGCTAAGCGTGACTAAAGACAGAAAAGAAATTGAAGAGTTATAAAAAACGTCAGGAATCTGAAATGATTCCTGACGTTTTTTATAGTTGTAACTGACATACGCCTGTTTTTCCTGTTTTATAAACAGTCGTTGACAGTTTAATCTTCCTTCATTAATTTCTCTACAGGCACAACAGCTTCTAATAGATAGGTACTATCATCCGCTTCATCATAGAGTGTTGTTGGAACATCAGATTTCGTCTCGATAATCAAATGGAAACCGAAGGAATCCTGAATGGCTAACCGTTTCATATTCCACTCGATGAGCGCAAACTCCAATTCCTTTCCATCCAGACGAATAAGCAGCTTATCGTCGATTGTCAGCTGATGCTGTGTCGCCTTTTTCTTATCAACAAACCACCACTGTCCTTGGTATACCTTTATCAAATCAGCTGTTGACCGATTCTCATCCAACTTCTTTTTACCGTGCTTAAAAAGTAATGAACTGGCAATACCTGTAACGACAGAAGCCCCAAGCAAAAATGACCAATGCTTTTTCAATTTTTCAACCTCCGGCTTTTCTTTTTATGATAGCATGAATGAAGAAAAAATGATGAGAACAATAACGCATCATTAACAAAATTTAAGAATGTTGAGAAAAATCAGAGAAATTGTCTATGGTACTGATGAAACGGAAGAATTTATGTGAATTGCCTGCGCAACAGCAACTGTTGCGTGCCTTTTTGGAGGCAGGAAGGTAAAGTCGAAGCAGGAGGGAAAACGAAAAAATGGATTTAGGTCAAAAAATGAAACGTAAAAGAAATGAATTGGGCTTGACCCAGCAAGAGGTTGCAGATAAGGTTTTTGTCACTCGCCAAACCATCTCAAAATGGGAATTGGGGAAAAGCAGACCGGACCTTATCTCACTAAAATTATTAGAAGAGCTGTTGCAGGAAACATTCTTGGATCAGCCGGAAAAGAGGGAATTTAAGATGAAAGTAACAAAGAAAGATATTTTGATGACGTTGCTGTTTGGTGTGGTATTTTTACCAGTGCGGTTTTTAGTTACATGGCTCAGACCGAAGATTAGTACCCCGCTGATGAAGTTCATTATAGTACCAATTCTTTTGGTAGCAGGAACGTTGTATTTACGTTCGTTAAATACACAGGCATTTTCTGTGATTTGGGTATTTATCTTGTGTTTCTATTATTCAATCGTGAGCTATTACACAGGATCAAAATCATCTGATTGAGCAACAGGTAAGAGGTTAATACAAAGAGAAGGAGCTGAGGCATTTTTATGTCATAGCTTCTTTTTTGCATCGTATGAAGGGATTATAAAAATTTTATGGCTGTGAATTCGGTGATACCTAGGATTGGGAAGGGAACCATCGGAATATTGTCTAGCTTTACGAGCAGCTACCGTATTTAAGAGGAGCACAAAACTTTTTAGGAAAAAGTTTTGTGTGATTGACGTCACGCATACCATTCGACTAAAGTAACAGACAAGTCGAACTGGCATAGCTTCTCTCAACAATAAGCCAAAACGTGTCTCATGGTAAAGAACACTATGTTTCAATTTTGTCTTATTGTTCGGAAGCTGGACAAGCTCGTTCAGCTTTTCTGTTTGTCTAGCTTCACGAGTCAGCTCACTTGACGATAAGATAAACTGCCTTCAGTGAACATAATACAAAATTTATAATGTGTATCTACGGTTCTCATTTTACTGCGATCCTCGATACAAAACGTTACACTTGGTCCGTTTTCCTATATCGCGCATGAGCTAAGCGACTCGTTCAGCTTTTCTGGTTTGTCTAGCTTCACGAGCTAGCTTCTCTCAACAATAAGGCAAAATGTGTCTCATGGTAAAGAACACCATGTGTCAATTTTGTCTTATTGTTCGGAAGCTGGACAAGCTCGTTCAGCTTTTCTTAATCTGCTACAACTTAGTTGTCCAAAGTCTGTAAAATGTGGTATTGTGATGAGGAAAGGGTGTTCGTATGATTGTTTATCCAGAGGTTCATTTGGCCCGTTTTTTGAGTAGACCCAATCGCTTTATTGCTGAGTGTGAGTTGATAGAAACTAATGAGCAGGTAACGGTTCATGTAAAAAATACCGGCAGAGGGAAAGAAGTGCTGTTATATGGTGCTGAGGTGGCGCTGAGTCATCAACCTTCGCCAAAAAGAAAAACAGCGTATGACTTAGTGGCTGTAAAAAAGGCAGAGCAATGGTTCAATATTGACAGCCAAGTGCCTAATGCACTGGCAGCGCAAGGACTGTTAGATGGAGAGATTATTTTGCCGGAGCTGAATGGTCAAATCAGCTTTTTAAAGCGTGAACAACGATATGGTGATTCGAAATTCGATATTTACATCGAAACAGATACTGGACAGAAGGCATTCGTAGAGGTAAAGGGGATGACTCTGGAAAATGATAGAATCGGGGCCTTTCCTGATGCACCAACGCTTAGAGGCTTAAAGCATGTCAAAGAATTAACGAAGGCTATTGCTGAGGGTTATCAGTGTTACATACTGTTCATTGCTCAATTTGAACAGATTCGTGTAGCGACAATCAATAAAGAGATGCAGCAGGCACTGGCGGAAGCAATTTTTGTCGGACAGCAAACTGGATTAAAGGTGCTTGCCTACAATTGTAGGGTGCAACCGGAATCGATTCAGGTGTTGCGACCCATCGCTTTTGATTTGAATCAGGCATTTATTCAGCAGTAGCTGATGTTCGAGCTCTGAAATCAGAAGCATGAAACGTAAATGCAGTATATTTTATGGTTTTATCATTCTCAGATACTAAATAGTTGTGGAGTCAGTCGTTTCTGAGAGTGAAACTATGCAGCAGCGATGCGGTATAGGAAAATAGATGTAGTACATGAGTGTTAAAAGAAAGGTGAGGATAACATGATTCATTTAGGCGTAATTGGAACAAATTGGATTAGCGACCAGTTTGTACAGGCAGCATTGGAGACAGGAAAATATGATTTGGCAGCTGTCTATTCAAGAAAACTGGAAAGTGCACAGAAATTTGGCGAGAAATATGGAGATGTGGAATATGCAATTGATTTGAACACATTTTTTGATATTGCGCACATGAGCACCGTCTATATTGCTTCACCAAATGCGTTGCATTTTGAACAGGCAAAGCAGGCAATCTTAGCAGGAAAAAATGTTATTGTAGAGAAACCGGCATTTTCAACACCTGCTGAAATGGATGAAATTATCACATTGGCCAATCAACAGCGTGTGTTCTTTTTTGAAGCAGCTCGAAATATTCATGAAAAAAGCTTCAAAAAGATTGGCGATTTGTTGCCATTGAAGAATGAGATTATCGGGGCAAACTTTACCTATATGAAGTATTCTTCCCGTTATGACCAAGTACTGGATGGACAGGAACCAAATATTTTTTCTCCACGCTTCTCCGGCGGCGCTTTGATGGATTTGGGTGTATACCTAATCTATGCAGCAGTTGCTTGGTTTGGTGTCCCGAATGAAAGCCATTATTTTGCGCGGAAAATTCGCACAGGAGTTGATGGATTGGGAACAGCAATTTTACGCTATGATCGGTTTGATGTAACAATCCAAGCTGGGAAAATCGGTGATTCTTCTCTGGATTCAGAAATTTATTTTGATAACGGCACATTACTTTTAGATGGAATCAATGCAATTTCAAAAGCCGAATTTCATGATAGAAACCAGCAACGGACAGAGGTCATTTCATTGACAACAGAAGAAAATCCAATGGTTGAAGAAGCGGCAGATTTTGCTCATGTCATTGAAAACCCGGAAGATAAAAACTGGGGTATCGCTTATGAAGAATGGGTTGAGCTGGCTCGCAATGTTAATCAGGTAGTAACCGATTTAAGAGCTAGTGCGGGTATTGTATTTGATGCTGATAAAAAGTAAAATAGGAATAGGCTATTAGTGCGTAAAACATGAGATAATGCAGAAAAGTCTGCTTGCTCATGGATGTTCATAGCAGCTAAAACTAATAAATGACAGGGTTGTGACTTGATTCGAAAGGGATACATGTATTTCTTGGATGATTGTCACAGCCTTGCTCTTGAAAGAGGATACATATGGATTTATTTAAACAGCTGCCAGAAGGCTGGCAGAAGCAATGGCAGGATTCTGGTTTTGATGAACCTTCAGCGATACAACAGCTGAGCTTCACACCCTTGTCAGAAGGGAAAAACGTCAGAGGTATTTCACCTACAGGCACAGGGAAAACCCTGGCTTATTTATTGCCGCTTTTATTGAATGTAGAAAAACAGGCAGGGAGTCAATTGCTGATTCTTGCGCCTTCTCAGGAGCTGGCTGTACAAATTGGACAGGTCGCACAGGAATGGGGTAAAACACTGGAGCTGAAAACCCAGACGTTAATTGGCGGAGCCAATGTGAAACGTCAGGTGGAGAAGCTGAAGAAAAAACCGGAAGTTTTGATTGGAACGCCGGGAAGAATTCTGGAGCTGATTCGCTCGAAAAAAATCAAAAGTCACCAGCTGAAAACAATTGTTATGGACGAGGCAGATTTACTGCTTCAAAAAAGTGAGCTGGATTTGACGAGACAGATTTTACAAAGTGCACCAGTAGATTACCAGCTGGTGTTTTATTCTGCAACTGCCGATACAATTGAAAAAGAGGTAAGTGAGCTGGCAGCAGAGGTCTTGACTGTTGATGCAGTAAATGAGGATAATTCCGCCGGTAAGATTCAACATTTTTACATAGAAGTGCCTTTTAGAAAGCGAAAGGACTTTCTTCAAAAGATGCTTCATATCCCATCTTTCTATGGTATGGTATTTTTCAATCAGTTAGCTGATTTAGGGGCAATTGAGGAGAAGCTGACCTATGAAGCTCTTCCAGTGGTGGGGCTTGCCTCGGACCAGAACAAACAAATGAGAAAGCTGGCGATCACTCAATTTTCTCAGAGGCGGGCAAAAATGCTTCTGACGACAGATGTCGGAGCGAGAGGACTGGATTTTCCTGCAATTGATTTTGTAGTTAATGCAGATGTTCCTCAAGATAGTGTCAGCTACGCCCATCGTGCCGGCCGAACAGGACGAATGGGTGCTGAAGGCGCAGTTGTGACCTTTATCAATGAGCGGACGAAACGAGACTTCCAGCGTTTGATGAAGGCTGTCGGGCAAACGGCGGAGGAGCTGTTTGTTTACGATGCCGGGTTCCATAAGGAGAAGAAAGAGGATCGACGGCCGACAGGAAAAGAGAAAAAAGGGAAATGATTGTTGACTGTTGTGTTTGGATTCATCGGGCATAAGGGAGGCTAAGCATGAAATCCAGAAAAGAAGAAATTTTAACCTTGCTGCAAAAGAAGAAAATTGGTATGACAGCAGCCGATATTGCAGAGAAGCTGCAAATTGATCGAAGCAATGCAAGTCGATACTTGAGTGAGCTTTCAAAAGAGAAAAGAATTCTTAAAGGAGAAGGCAGACCTGTCATCTATTCTGCAACCCTTGAAGAGGACGAAGAAAAGATTCATGTAGACAATTCGAGTGAGGTTTCCTTTGAAAATCTTGTGGGTGCGAACGATTCATTGAAAGTCAGTATCCAACAAGCAAAGGCAGCGATTCTTTACCCGCCAAGAGGGCTCCATACGATTATTTTCGGAGAAACAGGAACAGGGAAATCCTTGTTTGCGGAATGTATGTATCACTTTGCGGTGGATTCCAAGACATTGCCGCAGAATGCACCATTTATTTCCTTTAACTGTGCAGACTATGCACAAAATCCGCAATTGCTTTTTGGGCATATTTTTGGCGTGAAAAAAGGCGCCTACACGGGAGCTGAGAATGACAGTCCGGGCTTAATCTCTGAGGCAGATGGCGGCGTGCTGTTTCTTGATGAGATTCATCGCCTGCCTCCGGAAGGACAGGAAATGCTGTTTACGTTTATCGATAAAGGTATTTATCGTCCCCTTGGAGAAAGTGGGAAGACCTATAATGCTTCGGTGCAGATTATTGGTGCAACGACAGAATCCTCCGAGAGCTTTCTGACCACATTTAATCGACGAATTCCGATGGCTATCACCTTGCCAAACCTGGAGGCACGTTCTCTTGATGAACGCTACGACATTATTGCTCTGTTTATTAAACAGGAAGCGAACCGACTGAATCAGCGGATTAACATTGAGAGAGAAGCTGTGCTTGCTTTCATGCTGTATGACGCAGAAGGAAATATCGGACAGGTAAAACGAGATTTGAAGCTGGTGTGTGCAAAGTCTTTCCTGCACTATCGGACGCACAACTCTGCATCTTTAATGATTCGTAAAAAAGATTTGCCACTGCAGGTGCAAAAAGGCTTGCTCAAGATAAAAGAGGTTGCCGATCGATTGGATCGTTTTGTCGATGCAAAAAATAATTATCTGACCTTTGAACCGGGAACAAATGAAGTTGTCTGGTCTAGGGACCCGGCACGAGATATGCAGGTTTATAACGAAATTGAAGAAAAAGTATCAACACTTTCTCAAAACGATTTAGAAAATGTAGACTTGGAAGAGCTGATTTCTACAGATATGGATGCGTATTTCCAAACCTATGTAGAGGAATTGACACAAAGCTCCATTCATAAAGAGCTGCTGCCTGAAAGTATCTGGAAGCTGACTAATCGTCTCTATGACATTGCTGAGAAACGCTTGTCCCGAACCTACAATGAGAACGCTCGCTTTGCGTTTGCTTTGCATCTGCAGAGCACGATTGATCGAGTGCGAGAAGGGCATATGATTGTCCATCCGAATTTGAACAATATACGCAAGCAAATGAAGGATGAATTCCAAGTAGCCATCGACCTGTCAGCAATTATTGAAGAAGAAAATGATATTGAGATACCTTTCGATGAGATTGGCTTCATCAGTATGTTTCTTTCTATAGATGTAGGAAACAAGGAAACCATCGAAGTGAATAATGTTGGAGTCGTTGTTTTGATGCATGGGGATTCCACTGCATCCAGTATGTTGAAAACAGCACAGGAGCTGTTGGGTATATCTACAGGGAAAGCGATGAATATGCCGCTGACAATGGAAGTTCAGACGATGTACGAAAAGCTGCGCAGCTATGTTTCTGAGCATCAGGAAGCACTGAGCAACGGAATGCTGCTTTTGACTGATATGGGTTCATTGAACTCCTTTGGTAATATGATTTACGAGGAAACCGGGATTCGAACAAAAGCGATTTCGATGACGAGTACGATGATTGTTTTGGAAGCGATTCGGATGGCCAGTGTCGGCAGAAGCTTGGAGGATATCTACCAGAATATCCAGATGTCCTTTGAAGGAATTATTCGTGAGCAATTCCGCAGCAGTCTGAAGAATCCTAACCAAGTGAAGAAGGCGGTTGTAGTCACCTGCTTTACAGGAGAAGGAGTTGCAGCTAGGCTGTATCAAAGAATTCTTCCGGTTATTGATGAGGATAAGGTGGAAATCATCCAAATGCAGTTTTTGGAGAGAGAAGCCTTCAAGAAGCACATTGACAGCTTGATGGAAGAGTATGAAATCAAAGCAATTGCGGGAACCGTTGATGTGGAATATCAAAACATTCCGTTTTTCTCTGCGTATGATATTTTTGATGACGAGAAGTTGAATGTGCTGAAGCGAATTGCCGGAGATGAGGTACCAACAGAGAAAATTGTTAAGTCCCTGAGTGATACAATCACAGCGGTAGATTCCTTGCATAAGCTGATTGTGATGCTGCAAAAGACAGTTCATCAAATTCAGACCGATATGCACATTATCGTTGAGCCGGGTGTAGATGCCGGGATTGTGATTCATCTGGCCTTTCTAGTAGATTCGATTCTAAAGGGCGAAGAATCGAAATCTTTTGATGGCTTGACGGAATTTGTGAAGAAGAACCGTTTGGAAACAGATGTTGCCAGGACGAATCTGATGGTCATTGAAAAGGCTTATCGTATTTCAATACCGGAAACCGAAGTGGCTCATCTGACAAAAATGTTTTTAGAGAATAAAATCAGGAAATCATGATTTTACACACAAAAATTAGTGTGTAAGTGTGAAAAAAGAGTGTGTACCTACAAGTGATATAGACCAAATCCTTGCTATTAAAGGGTTTGGTCTATATCTTTTTTTGGCACGCTTCTTGCTTATATAAATGTGTAATTAAAAATTTTAAGGAGTGAACAACATGTCAAAAAAAACGATAATGCTGGTTTGTTCAGCAGGAATGAGCACAAGCTTACTAGTAACAAAAATGCAAAAAGCCGCTGAAGCGCGTGGAATGGATGCAGACATCTTTGCAGTATCAGCTTCAGATGCAGATAACAACTTGGAAGCGAAAGA
The DNA here is from genome assembly GCF_016745255.1 of Enterococcus sp. BWR-S5. Classification (GTDB taxonomy): domain Bacteria; phylum Bacillota; class Bacilli; order Lactobacillales; family Enterococcaceae; genus Enterococcus_L. The sequence goes on from NZ_JADOEQ010000001.1 coordinate 376,516, forward strand.
TGTAAATGTATTGCTTTTAGGCCCACAAGTACGTTTCATGAAAGCTCAATTCGAACAAAAACTTGAACCAAAAGGAATTCCTTTAGACGTAATCAACATGGCTGACTACGGCATGATGAACGGTGAAAAAGTTCTGGATCAAGCAATCGCTTTGATGAAATAATTAACAAATAAAGACCAAAAAATATCAATAATCGAAGGAGAAATGAAAATGGAAGAACAAAACTTAGAAGCTATCATGGGTCTGATTATGTATGGCGGAAACGCGAAAAGTGACGCAATGGAAGCAATTGCTGCAGCAAAAGAAGGAAACTTCGAAGAAGCTGACCAAAAAATTGCAGATGCGGAAGCTTCTCTTGTTGAAGCACATCATTCTCAAACAGGTCTATTGACTCAAGAAGCACAAGGAAACAACATGACAGTGACATTATTGACAGTTCACAGTCAAGATCACCTAATGACTTCAATTGCTTTCACAGATTTAGCAAAAGAAATCATTGACGTTTACCGTCGTATGGACAGTAAATAATCGCTACATTCTTTTTTGAACGGAAGAGTGATAGAAAACAGATGAAAACTTTTTGAACGGAGTTTTATCTAATGGCTTGATTTAAAGGGGAAAATCTCTTTAGATAAATAATTGTTTATAGGAGGAAATAAAATGAACGGATTAGTAAGCTGGATGGAGAAATACATCCTGCCGGTTGCTGCTAAGATTGGGTCAGAGAAACATTTGGTTGCCTTACGTGATGCTTTTATCACAATGATGCCTGCAACTATGGCCGGTGCAGTCGCAACTCTTTTAAATGCCTTTATGCGTGATTTTCCAAATACGTATATCGGAGCAGATAATGCAATCACAAAATTCTTCACACCTGTGATTTCAATCAACGGTTTGGTATGGACGGGGACACTAGCTATTATGGCGGTGGTATTCTCAGTTTCATTTGGTTACAACTTAGCTAAAGCCTATGGAGTTGATACATTATCAGGAGCAATCGTTTCTCTTGTTGCTTTCATTATGGGGATTCCACAAACTGCAACAGCTACTTTGGCTTTGACTGGTGAATTATCAAAAGATGCTGCTGACATGATTACTGAAGCAGGTGGTACAATTACTACTGCTGATGGTGTTTCAAGTATTGCAGCAGGTGCGTGGGGCTACTTCCCATTCAGTAAATACATGGGTGGTACTGGATTATTTACAGCAATGATTTTCGGCTTTATTTCAGTTATTATTTTCGCTAAATTGATGCAAAAAAATGTTATTATCAAAATGCCGGATTCAGTTCCACCAGCAGTATCAAAAGCATTTGCCGCTATTATTCCAGGGGTTGCTGCTTTGTATGTTTCAGGTTTGATTTATTACTTGTTCGAACGTTTCGTTGGTATGCCTTTGATTGACTGGATTTCTGAATCTATCCAGGCTCCGTTACTTGGTCTATCTCAAGGTTACGGTGCAGTATTCATTATTGTGTTACTTGTACACGTTCTTTGGTTCTTTGGTTTGCATGGTACAAACATCATGGGACCAGTATTACAATCTATCTATGGTGTAGCAATGGTAGAAAATTCAAATGCTTACCAAACTGGCGAAGCAATTCCTTACAAATGGGTTGCAGGTTCATTTGAAGCATTTGTATGGCCTGGTGGAGCAGGGGTAACATTAGTACTCTTGATCACTATCCTGATTTTCTCTAAACGTGCAGATTACAAAACAATCGGTACTTTAGGTATCGGACCTGGTTTGTTCAACATCAACGAGCCAGTAATGTTCGGTTTACCAGTAGTATTGAACCCATTATTGGGTATTCCATTCATTCTTGCACCAATCGCAACAGCAACAATTGCTTACTTTGCGACAATGGCTGGTTTGGTTAATCCAGTAGTAGTAAACGTTATCTGGGTAATGCCAACAGCATTGAGCGGATTCTTAGCTACTGCAGGTGACTGGAGAGCAATCGTATTGACATTAGTCAATCTAGCTGTTGCTTTCGCTATCTGGGCACCATTCGTTATTGCAGCGAATAAAATGGATCCAGCTTTAGGTGAAAAAGAATAATCACTTAAAACATTGAGCATGGGACAATCGTCTTGGTAGATGGTTGTCCCACTCTTAAAATTTTAGTATCATGACTTTAAAAGAAATTGAAAAACTGACTTTCTTTTGAGATATCGTATCCAGAAGTTTGTTTTCTGCTTGAAGAGTCGTAATGTATAGAAAGAGCTTCGGCTACTTCTATCTTGATTTAATCTTACATAAATTTTGAAAGGGGAACATACAAATGATCGGAATTAGTTCAGCAATGCAACAGGACGCAATCAAAGAGTTATTGAACAACTATGATGGAGGAGACTTCACATATACTTTTAAAGAAAAACAAGGAATCAAATTGGTTTTTGACGTAACTGGGGATGCAGCAGCAGCAGCAACAAAAGCAAAAGAAATGATTAAAGCACAACCTTGGGGGAATGTTCTTTACTTCCAAGCAGCAGTTGTGTAAGCTATTAATTAGATAGGACTGGTAATCATGTTAAAAAATGGACTGTTCTTGATGAGTATAGGGTTGTTGATTTTTGTATACAGTGCAAATGCAAGGACCGGAAGTTATGATTTTCTAAGCATTATCACTGCAGCATCATTTTTTGGGGCTGGATTATTTTTCTTCTTAAAAGGAAGAAAACGAGAGAAACAGGAACAACATACTGAGGTGAAAAAGAATGGAAATCGTTAAAAAATTGAATGTACCAGCCACCTATTTTTATGACAAAGTAATTGAATCTATTTTATTTGATGTCAATCGAAGTACTGGTAAGAAGTTGAAGCCTATGCAGCTAAATAATTTTGAATATGTGAAGGAATTTTCTAAAAACAGCCGAGCAAAAATCAAAATTGAAAAATTGGTGGAAAATGAAGCCTATGCTTATAAAACATCTACAGTGAAAAATGAGTATTATGCTGAGTATAAGATAAAGCCTGTAGATGATAAGTCGTGCGAGATTCACTATACAGAAAAAATGGAATCTTTTGGTACAATGCAGAAAATGAATGATGCAGCTGTTGGATTACTGATGGGCTTTCTTAAGAAAAGACAGTTCAAAAAAATGCTTCAGCAAATAGAAAATTCTTACTAAATGAAATAGTTGGGGAATGGAACAGTGCGCGTAGCTCAGTGTTCCTTCCTTTTTTGTTCTTTTGGAAAGGGGCCGATTAACGGTGGAAAACTTACGGAAAATGACAGCAGAAGACACACAACAAATGTTTGAGCTTGCAGCATATGCGTTCAATTCAGAAACAACAGAGGATCGAAAAAAGCGATTTGATTGGGTCACGGAGCATTCTGAATGCTATGGTTCGTTTGACGGCAACCAGCTTACCAGTCAATTGCTGGCGACGCCATTTATAACAAACTTCCATGGTGTAGAGTATAAAATGGCAGGGATTGGTTGTGTATCTTCTTATCCGGAATATAGAGGGCAAGGCGGAATTACTGCTTTGATGAAAAAAATGCTTGCAGATTTGGCAGAGGAAAAGACAGCATTATCTTATCTGGCACCATTTTCTTACCCCTTTTATCGCCGTTATGGCTACGAGCAGATTTTTGAACAAATTGAATATACGATTGAGCCACGAAATTGGCCGAATATTCGTGCGGTAGCTGGAAGTGTTCAGCGTGTCGATTGGTCTCAGGCGAAGGCGACGATTCAATCGATTTATAGCCAAGTCGCAGAGGTACAACGTGGTGGACTCAAGCGCGAAGAGTGGTGGCAGGAATACAAGTTCGCTTTAGGGAAAGAGCATCGCTTTGCGATCTATAAAAATGAAGAGGGACAGGCAGAAGGATACCTTGTCTATCAAACCAATGTTGAACGATTTACGATTGTTGAATGGCAGTCGTTGAGTAAAAATGGTTATTCTGCGCTGGCAAGATTTGTTGGTTCCCATAATGGTGCGACGCATCAGTTTTACTTCAAAAAAGGCTTTGCAGGTGAAGACCTAAGCTGGTTGATTCCATCACCGTTATTGGATATGCAGCTTAAGCCATATATGATGGGACGGATTGTGGATGTTCAAACATTCCTTTCTGCTTACCCATTCCACCTGCCTGACGGGGAAAAGGTCTTTTATTTAGAAGTGGCTGATGAATTTGGTCCTTGGAATGAAGGCGTCTGGGAGCTTAAGATGTTAGATGGAAAAGTAGCGCTGAGCAAAACAGAAACGCCGGATGAGGAAGCAGTCTTAAAAGCTTCGATTCAAACCTGGACACAGCTATTTATGGGGTATCGTTCCGGAGAGACCCTTCATTTTCATCAACAAATTTTCGGTAAGGAAGAACAGCTTCAAGAATTGGCAGAATTATTGCCGACAGGGAAACCAATTTTAGAAGATTATTTCTGATAAGAAAACCGCTTGACCCATTGTGTTGTAATGGGTCAAGCGGTTCTTTTATTTCTCAGTTTTCTTTTCGTCATTTTTTTCTTTTTCTTCTTTTAATGCTTGCTTGAATATCTCTTCTTTTTCCTGCTTGTAGTTGTCTTGACGTTCAGCAAAAATCTTTTCTTTTGATTTATCAGTCATGATGTATCACTCCTTTGATTGCTCTTTCCCCAATCATAGCACTGGGAATGAGGCTTTGCGATTTTTTTGCTTGAGGAGCAGAGAGAAAGACGGATTTTCACCTATCTCTAATTGACAGAAGTTGTTTCGCCAAGTAAAATATAACTTGCAGGATTTTTCTTGCTTTTGCTGAAATAACTGTTAATAGTAGTAAGTAAAACAGCCATTTTCTTGGCACTATATCGTTATTTCGAAAACTGAATAACAAAATGCCCCCGTAGTTAAATGGATATAACGGACCCCTCCTAAGGGTCAATTATCAGTTCGATTCTGGTCGGGGGTGTTGCCAAATGTATGCCGAAAATCTTCGCTTGAGAAGGTTTTCGGCATTTTCCTGCTTTAATGGTTAGATTCTTTGAAATGATTGAATCAGCTATGGTTATGCAGTTCATTAATCATTTGTCAGTATTTTACATTCTTATTCCATTCTGTTCAATTTCTAGCTAGTCAGCTGATCGACTAATTCTTTCGCAAGGTCTTCAACCCGTACAGGGCGCAGACTCTTCATAAATAGTCCAAAGAATTTTAGAATAGGAGCCATTTTTGCCATACTGTCATTGCGATCTTTACCGTATACAAGCGTGGGTTCAACATAAGCAATTTTTTTGCCACTGTCCTTTAGCATTGAAAGTGTGTCTGATTTGATAGCAGTGAATGATTTTGGTCCCAAGGTTCCGCCGATAAATCCGATGGTTTCAATATTTAGGTCTACTGAAAGCTTAAGCATGACTTCTGCCGGGAGCTTATTGATTCGTATCAGTTCATCGGGATCTTTCTCCGGACGACCGACAAAATCGACGATACAGTCTACGTCCTTAGGTAATACTCGCTTAACAGAATCAAAATTAGTGACATCTGCCCGTACATTTTTTATGCGTGGGTGCACCAATTCATTTTTGCCTGAGCGTGATACGACATAGAATACAGCTTCACTGTCTCTACTAATCCATTCCTCTGTAACGGCTCTTCCAATGTATCCATTTCCTCCTAATAAAACGATGTTTTTCATGTTATCCTCCTTGTAGACTTATGGTCTTAATAATAATTTTTTGTGATGCGTTTTTCATCGACTGCTTTAGTCTTTGTTAGAGTAATTTTCTATCAATACTAGCGGTAACCGTTCACTATACTGTTGTTTGTAAATACAGTTATGACAATCGATCTTCTTTTGTATGACCTGTCTTTACTTCCTTCAGTATAAATATTATACTTAGTATGAAAATCGATAACAAGTACGCAGATTAAATGTACCAAGTATCATAGAGTGTACTAAGGAGGCTATTATGGATAGTGTAGAAGAAAAATTTATCCAATCATTGATTGATTTACCCGCGAATGAAAACTGCCCCATAAGAAAATCATTAGAGTTATTCAGTGGGAAATGGCGGACATGGGTTTTATTCGAACTCTGTAAAAAACCAGCTTATCGCTTTGGAGAACTAAGAAAAGCAATCCCTAAAATCACTAATACAATGTTAACGACAACCTTGAGAGATTTGGAGCACATGGGAATAATTGAAAGAAAGCAATTTAACGAAATACCTCCACATGTAGAATATTCCCTAACTGAAAGTGGCTACGCATTAGCACCGGTATTTATTGAAATAGCGAAGTGGGCTGATAAGTATTTGCCTGAAGAAACGGACTAAGCTGTACAATATACTTAGAATGATAGTGCTGTATTATCAGTGGATTATACAGGAGCCGAAGCATTGATAAGCTTCAGCTATTAAAGTTGAAATAGAAGTTTACAGAAGTCATAGATAATACCTCGACGGGCTGAAATCATTCCAGCTCTTCGAGGTATTTTTTGGTTGATCGAATAATTTGCACTAATTTATTTTGAGAAAGTCATAGTCATTGCATCAAAATCAATGGTCCATTTATATTGCTTCAAATAGTTGTGGCTAATCAAGGCATCTGTGACAAAGCCAGTCTCATCAAACATATCTAGTGTATCACCGGTAAAGTAGTAGCCGCGTCCGTTTTCCTGTTGCAAATCTCCAAGTCCATAGGAATCAACATCATAGGAAGCCTCTTGGAAATCATTGCCGCCCATACCGCCGCCAACTGCATCTCCCAGTTCAGGCATCGGAATACCGGTAAGATTCATTGTTTCTTCGGGTAAAATCATTCCTGCACCATCGCCCGCTGCAAGCCCTGAATCAACAAACATGTTCAAATCGCTGTAACCGTTGATAGCGCCCTTTGCAAACATAAAGTGTGTGTTGGCGAGAGTAAAGGGAATGGTTTCGGCAATGTTCTCTGATTTTTGCTCTTTTTCCAATTGACTCTTACCAGCTTCATCTCTTGGACGTAACACAAGCTCACCGGTGGTATAATCCATTGTTGGAATGAATTGCTGCAGTACATTTGTACCGATGATGGCATGGATATTTTCCACCTCAGGGATGACATCAGCAAATCCATCAAATGGACCAAGCATGACAGGAACATTTGTGATATCTATACCGCCCATTTTTAAGGACTCAGCTTTACCTAAACCGATGTCAGCAGTATTTCCACCGGCAAATGTTCCTGTATCCTGTGACAAAGTCTCAATACCTAAGTCGGCTGCTTTGTCTTGATCAATGACCAAGCTGCTGCCTCCTGTATCGATGACAGCATTCATTTTTACACCATTGACTTCGATTGGAATGACCGGTAATGGGTCAGTGATAGTAAAGGGAATAGAGGTCTGCTCTTTTCCATTCCAATCCATATCATACGGTGTGCTGGTACCAAAAGCCTGCATCATATCAAGAAGTGATTTATTCGGATCATCGTCTTCCAAAGAAAGTTCTTGGGATTTACTATATTGGTTTGTCTGGTAATAGACCATCAGCAAACCGCTTTGTGCTTTTTGCCCAAAGGTATCTGGAGCGGTATCAAGAAGCTCGTTGTACTGTTTTTCTGCTTGTTCGTATTCACCATTCAAATAGCTAAGCTGTGCGGCCAGATAAAGGACTCTAGGATCAGGAGAGCTTTCCTTCATAAGGGTTTCAACCAGCGCTTCTGCTTCTGAAAACTCACCCAAAGCAAATAATGCTTCTGCGTAGTTTATCGCTGCAGCCTCATTATCCGGCGCTTCTTTGTATTTCTTTTCTAATGTATGTACTTGCTTTGAATAGTAGTTTCGAGTATGTTCGATAGTCTCTGTATCGAAAGCAGTACTGCTTGTTGTTTCTTCCGTTTTGTTTTCCTTCGCTGAAATCTGTTGTGAAGAAGCATTTTGTGAATCGCAAGCAGTTAGAGTACTGGTCAAAAAGCCTGCACATAAAAGGGAGCACATTACTTTGGCTGTTAATTGTTTGTTCATGTTATTCCTCCGTTTCTTTAAGTTAGCCTTAGTATAGAGAATCAAATCAAAATATAAGTAAAGTGAAAGTTAAATGTAAAAAACACTTTGCTTTCGTTTTATTGGTATGATAGTATGAGTAAAAATTTGGATGGAGGATAAAACAATTAAAGAGAATCAATTAGCGACCTCTGAAAAAATTCTGCTTGTTGATGATGAACAAGGATTGTTAACGCTGGTAAAAATTACCTTGAATAAGGAAGGCTATCGGGATATTACCACTGTTGAGACAGGAGCAGAGGCACTTCAGGCGATAGAAAGAACCCACTATGACCTTATTCTTTTAGATGTGATGCTGCCGGATTATTCGGGGTTTGATCTATGTACAGAAATTCGACGATATACCACTGCGCCGATTATCTTTTTGACTGCACGAACGAGCGATTATGACAAGCTGTCCGGATTTGCGATCGGCGGCGATGACTATATAACAAAGCCTTTTAACACGATGGAGCTGGTTGCACGAGTCAAAGCTGTTTTTCGTCGTCGTTTGTTGGATATTGCTTCTGTAAAAGAATCGATTGGCGCAAAAGAGGTGTATCAGTATGGTTCGATTGCATTGGATATGTCCGGCGCAGTTCTTAGAGTCGGTGAGACTGAGGTAACTTGTACAGCGAAGGAGCTTGAGCTGATGGCTTTTTTCTGTGCGCATCCCAATAAGGTGTTTACGACAGCGCATCTGTATGAAGCTGTCTGGGGAATATCAGAATTCGGCGATGAAAAAACAGTGACGATTCACATTTCTAAGCTAAGAAAGAAATTGAATGATGAAAAGAAGCCTTATCAAATCATTACAAACCTGCGAGGAATTGGCTATAAGTTTGTCCCGCCAACAGGAGCTGTTGAAGAATGAAGAGTCTGCATGTACGGTTCGTCTTATACTGCACAGTCGGTTTGCTGCTTTTCTTAGTATATTTTATTTTTTTATTTACCTTTCTCAATAATTTGGTTTATCCTGAGGGATTTATGTTGCTGTCTTATGAAAACATTTCAGGAATGACGTTCTTCATTTTCCTTGTTTGTTTTGCATCCGGCGGGCTTCTCTTCAGTCTTCTTATTGTTCAACCACTTTCACGAATCATTCGTGTTATTAGTGAACAGTCAAAGGGAAAATACGAGACAGCTGCCGCCGCTTTTATGAAAAATGGGAAGGTAAAATGGTATTACTTTCTTTATCAAGAGGTCATGTTAAATTTAGTAAGCTTAGGGAGCCATCTTCAAAAAGCGGACTTAGAACAGAAAGAAATGGAGCAGGCTAAAAATGAATGGCTTGCAGGCGTCTCCCATGACTTGAAAACACCTCTTTCTTATATAAACGGCTACTCATCCCTATTGTTAAATCAAACGCTTTACTTCTCAGAGCAGGAAAAAGCAACCTATCTGAATGAAATATACCAGAAAGGAAGCTATATAGAGTCGTTGATTAATGATTTGAATCTTTCCTTCTTTTTCGATGGCGCTGAAAAAATGCAGCTGAGGTATTCTCAGATAGAACTGGTGGCTTTTCTGCAGCGCACCTTAGTGGATGCAGCGAATGATCCAAGAGCAGAAAAATTTTTATTTGAATATAACACCCCGTTGGAAAGAAGAGACGTTGTACTTGATGAACGCTTGATGTATCGAGCGCTTTATAATTTACTGATGAATGCTGTCGAGCACAATCCTGAAGGAACAACGATAGCTATCAATTTTGAGGAGATAGCGGATGGCTTAGTCATTCAAGTTTCCGATAACGGTATTGGGATGGATACAGCTACCTACAGCCGTATCTTCGACAAATATTTCAGTAGTACGAAGCAGAAGCAAGGGAAGGGCCTGGGATTATTTGTAGTGAAGCAGATTGTTGAAGCATTGGGAGGAACACTATCCGTTGTCAGTGAGGTAGGAAAAGGAACGACTTTCTGTATTGAGCTTAAAAGCTGATTCACACCGTTGTAAAAAAATTTGCTCTGTTCGAAGAATGCGACCTTGAAGGAGCGGTTAATTTAGTTACTCTAAAAAGATTGCTTTTTCTATCTTATTCTTATCATGGTATAATTGCAGTAATGTTAAAAAATGGACATTGATTTACAGAAAGGGAGGATTTGTGGTGGACACCCAAGTTAATCCGATATTGGCGCAGCAGCTAAAAGATTTGCTGACTGTTGCGTATGATGAATATTATAGTAAGAATGCTGATTATTTGAAGCTTAGTGAAAAAATCAGCTCTGAGATGGGCAGTTTTTACATGAAAGAATTTGCTAATCTGACGTTCAGAGATACCAGGGTTTTTCCATTTGAGCTTGGTAACGGGTCATTTATCGGCTATCTTTTATGGTCGAAAGAGTTGGAAGTCTATGGGACAGATTCCAGTCGTTTTTTCATATTGCTGACGGGCTTTGGCTTTATTTCCGGAATTGAGATTTTTGATAAAGGGGAAGTGAAATCAACCCAATGGCAGGATCTTATAGGAGCAAAGACAGTGAATGAGTTGTTGAACAGTTTGAAAGAAATCAACGAGAAGGCTGATTTTACAGCCGAGAGTCCGTTGATTCAAAAATATGTTGAACTATTAGAAGAGAGACAATAATAAGAAAACCGCCTTTTTATGATAAGGCGGTTTTTATTATTTTTACTTAACTAACTACCGGTAACCGGAATCCATGTTTCCAATGAATTGTCTTGACCATAGACTTCTAAATCCGGTCCAAAGGCGAACTGATAGCCGCTTGAGGGCAGCCAATCCATAACGATTTGGTGCTGGAATTTCTGCATTTCTTCAGGGCTTGCCATCCTATGAGGAAAAGCAGCCCAAGTCGCTGCCGGAATAATCAGCTCTTCATAATCATCTGGTGTTGGAGCGGTTGTTGCCACGGCAATATAATAATCAAACTCACTTTTGTTGAGATTTGGATTATAGTCACTGACCCCTAACAGCCTAACGGTTCAGTATTCATAAGCGCGAGGATATCAGGGATTTCACCACTTTGCTGAACCTGCTGCCAGAAAGCGGGTAATTCTCTATAGCTTGCGCCATTTTCCATTGTTGTAGGCAGCTTCTTCCCGGCAATCTTAAAGGCTTCCGTGTGGACAATACGATAATCCAGGCTGTTGGCTCCTTTAATGGATAGTTCGAAGGAGAGAGGAGGGTACGCTTTAATCAAGACACTGTTTTTTTTCAACTCTTTAGGTGTAACACCGTGAAACGCTTTAAATGCTCGATTAAAAGAGGTTGGTGAGCTATAGCCGTAATTGTAAGCAAGGTCGGTAATTTTGCTGTTTTGACTAATCAGCTCTTGTGCGGCCTTTGATAAACGACGGCAGCGTATATATTCAGAAAGAGACACACCGGCAACCATCAAAAATAAGCGCTGGAGATGATAGGTAGAATAGCCCATCCTTTTCCCCAATTCATCATATGAGATTTCCTCTTCAAGATTATTTTCAATAAAAAGAACAAGTTCATTTAAACTGTCAAACCAATTTTTCATGTATTCTCTCCTTAGATTTTTTCTTTTACCGGAACCCAGATTTCCACATCGTCGCCTTGACCGTAGACTTCCAAGTCAGGTGCTGCAGAGATCATTCGACCAGACGCGTAACCTGTATTAAGTAATGTATAGTTCGAGTTCGGCGCCCATTTTTTGACGATGGCCATTTGTGTTTTTCCTGAGGTCTTTCTTGTGCAGGGGAAGACAGCCCAAGTCATTGCCGGAACCGTGTAGGTATCCATCTCTTGCGGTGCTTTCTGAGTTGTTGCAGCAGCAATATAATAATCAAATTTTTTCGGGTCCGTGCTATCTACATTATACACACTGGCACCAATCAAACCAAAGGGCTTTTTATCAATCAGCGGAACCAGCTGTTCATTTTTACCTTCTTTGATAATTTTTTTCCAGAAGGCCGGGCAATCCCTCATTCCTTTCATCCACGCATTGGTTGAGTGGATAGCGTAGCCTGCGAGGGTAAATGCTTCTAATTTTTCAATTCTATAATTCATAATTACTCGCTCCTTTTCTGTTTGTCTTTGTTGTATACAGTGTAACAAAGGAGAAAAGAGAAAACTTTACATTTTCTGTGAAGCGATGTAATGTTTTGTATAAAAAACGGCAGGCAAGACATTGAATCTGTCTTGCCTGCCTCTAGTGCGTAAGCTTGTTTTATTTTGCTAATCGTCTGCCTTGTTCAGCTTTTCTTATCAAGAAATTCCTTAACCAGTTTAGCTGTTTCTTCGGCATTTGTTGCCATTGATGGATGTCCACCTTTAGGGAATAGATGATAGCTGCCATCAGCTATAAGGGAGCACATTTCTTTGTATTCTGCTTCCAAATTATCTCTGAGTAACGCATCCTCCAGACTGCCTATCAGTAATGTCGGAACCTGTAATTGTTCAATCGGATGGTGGAAGGGTGGGATATTCTCATTTTGATAGCTGAATAAACAGGCTGTGTCTAAGTCCACAATTTGTTCCCAGTCATCTCCCTGACACCATTCGTAGAATTGTCGACTCATGGGGTCTTGTCTGGCGAAGGTTCGATCTTCCATTAGATTTTTAAAGAAGTTTTTGTTTAATGTTCGCCCGTCAAAGCTGTCTGCAATTACCTTTTCAATTACATCAGGCCGTTCCAGTGCAGCATTGATTGCTGTCCACGCACCGCCGCTGGTGCCCAGTAAATTCACTTTCTCATAGCCTAGGTGGTCAATCAAGGCAAGTACTTGAAGTGATTGGGTGTACCACAAATCTTTTGGAAACTGAGCGATTCGCTCAGAGCGTCCATTGCCGAGAAAATCAAGGAGGATGACATGAAAGTGTTCTGTGTAGAGGGGCAGCAGTAAATCGAACATTTTAGCCGATGCTGTGTTTCCGTGTAGGAGAATCAGCGGCGGACCGTTTCCGATTTCCTCGAAATAAATTTGTTTTGATTGATACGTAAAGTACGTCATGGTTTTGCCTCCTAATTTTTATTAGTTATCAGGTATTAGTAAGGCACAAATGGTTATTGCCTCACTGTTAGGCGTTTATCCAAATTCCCATGATGAATCCCTCCTCCTGTAGCGTCATCCTTATTATAACGTGAGTCTGGATAGAAGGGTACAATACATGCGTATCTTTTTAAAAGCAGAAGTTTCTCTATCTTGATTTCAATAAAGAAAAAACACCGAAAAGTCTCAGAAGAGAAGCTTTCCGGCGTTTCTAAATTTTTGAATTATGCCCAGTCGCCGTTGCGGAAGACTGGTACTGTCGTGCCGTCTTTTTTGATACCATCAATATTCATTTGAGCAGAGCCTACCATGAAGTCTACGTGTGTTTGACTGCGGTTTAGTCCGGCAGCAACCAGCTCTTCTTCACTCATGGAGGTTCCATTCTGAATATTGAACGCGTAGGCAGAGCCAAGCGCCAAATGATTTGATGCATTTTCATCAAATAATGTGTTGTAGAATACTAAGCCTGATTGTGAAATAGGAGAGGGGTCAGGAACTAAGGCAACCTCGCCTAAGCGTTTTGCTCCATCATCTGTGGCTAGTAACCGTTCAAGAACTTCCTGCCCTTTTTCAGCAGAGAAGTCTATTACCTGACCGTCTTTAAACGTAAATTTCATACCGGAAATGGTTGTTCCTGCATAGCTTAATGGTCTTGTGCTGGAGATGTAACCATCAACACGACGAGAATCAGGTGCAGTAAATACTTCCTCAGTCGGCATGTTTGCCATGAAAAGATCCCCATGGGCGTTGTGACTCCCCGGACCTTCCCAGATATGATTTTCCGGTAATCCTATTGTTAGGTCTGTTCCCGGAGCAGTGTAGTGTAATGCTGTAAACTGTTCCTTATTCAGCTCACCAGCTTTGGATGTTAGAAGCTTGTCATGTTTTTCCCAAGCTGCAACAGGGTCTTCCTCGTAAACTCTGGTTGTTTTGAATATTTGATCCCATAGCGCATCCACTTGCTCTTCTTTTGAAGCCAGGTCAGGAAAGACCATAGCAGCCCAGTCAGCGCCGGAAGCAGCTGCAACAACCCAGCTGATTTTATTTGCCTGAGTCATTTTTCTCAGCTCTAGCATAGATTTTCCTGAAACAGCTTGATATAGCGCTACTCGTTCAGGATTGACACCGGCAAGAGCATTAGGGTTGGAAGAAACGATATTGATTCTGCTCACTTCTCGTTCAATCCAATCATTGATTTGGTCTACTTTATATGAGGGGATAGCTTCCAGATATTTTTGCTCCGCGTGAGTAAGGAATTGTTTTTGAAGGGCATCATCAGTCCATTGAACAATTACTTCACCAGCACCTAACTTATAAGCTTCCTCGGTGATTGCCCGAGCTAACGGCGCCTGATCGACAGCGATTTGAAGAACGATTGTCTGTCCCTTTTGAACATTCACACCGGTTTCTGTAATCAGACGAGCATATTTTTGTAATAAATTATCAAAGTTTGGTAAAGTCATAAAGCATCCTCCTTGTTGAATATAGGTTGAAAAATTTTCGTATTCAAGAAGTAGAAACAGTCGTTAATACTTTCTCATTGAAAGAGGAAGTTTGCCACTTGATTTTTGTTGCTCGTTTCCTTTTTCTGTTTGAAAATACTGGTCGTTTCTATCTCTAATCTAAAATATCATAACATGTATAAAAAACAAACTCAATTGAATTGAAAGAGGAATCATTGTAGGCTCTAAATGAGAAAGAAGGAATATAAAATAATGAGAAAACAATAGTAGTATTTTGCAGAAATCTGTAATCGTGTTACAATAACGTTAGGTGTAGAATCAGGAAGCTTTGTTAGAGAATAGGTAGAGAGGATTGAGAATATGGCAAGAAAAAAGACGATCACAAAAGACCAAATACTGAATGCTGCCTATGAAGTAGTAGCGACTGAAGGTTTTTCTAAGTTTACTGCCAGAAATATTGCAGCAAAAATGAAATGTTCAACTCAACCAATTTATTTAGAATTTGAAAATATGGACGATTTAAAAGAAGCGTTATTTGATAAGATTCATCATTATCTTTCTACAGAAGTGTTTCCTGTGGAGCACACTGGAAACTTGATTGTTGACTTAGCTTTAAACTATGTTCATTTCGCAAAAAATGAAAGTAAGCTGTATCGTGCACTCTATTTGGAGGAGTATGGCGGCGGGCAACGCATGCAGGAGTTTTCGTATAATTATTTTTCAAGTGCAGTAAAGCAAGATCCTGAATATAGTGCACTTAACGAGGTTCAGATCAATTCTTTACATATGGGGACATGGATTGTGGCGACTGGAATCGGCTCGTTAATGACATCAGGGATTATTACTCCAACAGATGAACAAATAGAAGATATCTTGAAGGAAAGTATCCGAACAATCATGGAGCGGGAAAAACCGATTGATATCAGATAAAATAGATTAGTCAAATGTACTGAGTGGGATTCATTAGGGTCTCGCTCTTTTTATGTCCAACTATAAAGAAGAGATAACAAAAAAGAAGACAGCTCCACTGACAATTGTCAGTGGAGCTGTCTTTTAGTTTGATAGAATAAAAGAACAAGTATAGCTTAATAAAAATTAAGAAGCTGCTTCAACTAGTTTTTTAGCAAAAGCTTCTAGATTTTGGATATCTTCTTCTTCGGCAGCTAAGTCGACTTTTACACTGTCAGCTCCTTTTACCGCACCGATTTTGGCAAAGACAGCATCAAAATCATCAATTGATTTACAGAATTCTTCATAGAATGTATCACCTGAACCGCAGACACCGTAAATTTTTCCCTTTAGGTCTACTTCCTGTAAATCTTCATAAAAGTCAACGATTTCATCAGGCAGCTCGCCGTCTCCATAAGTATATGTCGCAACAACACAGATATCTGCCGCAGTAAAATCTTCTGCGTCCACTTGAGTGCACTCATCGATTTCTACATCAATATTTAAATTTTCAAATGCTTCTGCTACGATATCAGCAATTTCTTCTGTATTTCCAGTCATACTTGCATAAACGATTTTAGCTAAGGTCATTTTGCTCCTCCTTAAAATTAGTACAGTGTTGATTATAACAGAAAGGCATTCAAGATGTAAATTGGAAAAACTGTTTGTAGAGGTTTAGTTATGAATCAATAGTGGGAGAAACGCTTAGTTACCAACTATTTTCAGATGAAAATTCAGTAAAAATTTATTTACATAAAGTATGCTTTTGTAAGGTATGTTTTTGCTAATTAGGTACAGATAAAAAACACAGGAAATCATTATAAGATTTCCTGTGTTTTGTTGATTAGTTAATTGCGCCATCTGTAACAGTGGTTTCGTTTGTCTCGACAACTGACTCAGAGCTGGCTTCTTCCGCTTTATTTGCTTCGGCGGAAACTTCTTCCGTCGCTTCGGAGCTCTCAGCACTGCTGGTCGAGGAATTTTCCGCCTCTTTTTTAGACTTATAATCATTTGGATCGAAATTCAAAATGTGGTCATTATAGAAATCTGATTGTTGTGAAAGCTGATCACGAACGCTTTGTAATGTATTCGTTTCAACAACAGTCTCTCTATCTGAAAACAGATTCGTTCCGATTCCAAGACGTTCTCCAAGTATATTGGCACCAAGGCTGGCCAATGTTGTTGGAAATAGGTCAAAGCTGGCGAATTCTCGATTGGTGCGTCTGCTTTCCTCAGCCTCAATCGGAGAATTGACATAAAGATTAAAGATGGTACGTGCATACCCATTCAGGTATTCTTCAGTAAATTTCTGATCCATCGTTAAATGGTCTCCGGTGATAACAATCGTCGTATTTTCATAGAACGGCTGCTCTTTACACCAATTAACAAAATCAGCAACTTGTTTACTAGTATAAGAAATAACATTTGCATACTGACTGTCATATGGTGTTGGCTTGTTCTCAACAAAGCCGTCTGGAAAATGAGTATCTGCTGTCAGCATTGTCAGGTTGAACGGTGCTCCCTGTTCAGAGAGCTTGGTTGCTTCATCTTTAGCAAAGGTAAATAGTTTTTCATCCTCGAAGCCCCACCATTTTGCATAGCCAACTGGTAAGAGGCCAAGCTCAATTGATTTTGGATAATCAAGAATATTGTAATTACCATGCTGTTCAAGATAAGTTCTGCGACCGCCAAAGCTTGCATCCGATCCCATGACAAATGTTTGATTGTATCCTTGTTCATTAAGGATATCACCTAATGAGGTGATTCCCGGAAGAAATGATTCACCGTCACTGTAGGAATCTTGATCCCCAAAATTATTTTTATCAGAAGTAGGTGCCTTAAGAGGGACCCCTGATGTTTGAGAAACGATACCGGCAGCCGTGTAGTCAGTTCCCGGTACTTGATATGCACCACCGACTTGATCGGTGTTAGAGAAGTTGATGCCGCCTTCATCAATCAGCTCAGTCAACTCTTCCAGCAAATCATGCTCCTGTGTTCCACCACGCTCAGTACTTGTATAGCTGCCCTCCAATGATTCCACAAAGATATAAATCAGATTTCGCTTTTGTTCAGGAAAGGTTATTGAAACATCCTTTGCATCGACATATTCTTTTTCGAAAAGCGCTGATTTCTCAAAATACAGCTTAATTTGTGCAAAACCGACATTATTGATACTCAATAAGACTGAGCCGGCAAATAAAGTAAAGACTGCAGCAGGTACAAGAAATTTTTTGACCCATTTTCGTTCTTTCCCAACTTCTCTCTTTCCAGTTGTACGACCAAAGCGTAAGGTATAAGAAGAAAAGAAGTGAACAAGACGAACGAATAAGTAAGTAGAGACGCCGGAAATAATCAGCGGCTTATCAATAAATGTGAATACTTGATCGGTATTCGTACCGGAAAGTGTCTGCATGGTATAAAGCAGCTGATCGATACTGACCGGACCAAACACATTAATCAGCCAAGCACTACTTGTATAAAGCAGTAACGACAGAAAGATAATTGCAGCATAAAAGCCAATGAGAAATTTTGCTGCTTTTGTCTTTTTCATGTATTTTTTCTTTTCCAATGTTATAGGAAGTGTTGATTTATCAGATTGAACATAGGCGATAACCAACAAGAAAACAACCGTCAGGAATAAGCTTACAAAAAGGTAAAGGGATCGACTTAATGAAGCAAGGAGAGCTGTTGTTTTACCAAAAATGACTGTATAACAGAACAGTGAAACACTCCAAACGATGAACGTGTTGTCCAAAGTATGTAAAATCCAAGTTGATACCTTACTTTCTTCAAATAGTAATTTTCTAAACAATAGAATAGTAGTGAATATCAGCAAAAATGCGAATATTATAGTAAATATGGTGCTCAACGCTAAACTCCTCCAATCCCTAAAATAGTACCATAAATTGATTAAAAAATCTTTTATTAATTTTTACAAAAGCGTTACAAATTAATTGTTTCAAATTCATCATAAAGTTCACGTATTTCCCAATTTTGTGCTAAACTTACACATGGTATAGATTATTTTTAAAAGTAGGAGACGAGAATTAACTATGATTACACTAAAATCAGCTAGAGAAATTGATAGAATGGACGAATCCGGAGAACTATTGGCAGATGTTCATCGTCATTTGAGAGATTTTATCAAACCCGGAATTACCAGTTGGGATATTGAAGTATTTGTGAAAGACTTTATTGAAAAAAATGGCGGTATTGCTGCGCAAATCGGTTATGAAGGCTATAAGTATGCAACTTGCTGCAGTATCAATGATGAAATTTGTCATGGATTTCCAAGAAAAAAAGTTTTAAAAAGCGGTGACTTAATCAAGGTGGACATGTGTATTGATTTGAAAGGTGCAATGTCGGATTCTTGTTGGTCTTATGTTGTTGGAGAATCTACACCTGAATTGGATCACTTGATGGAAGTAACGAAAAAGGCACTTTACATAGGGATTGAACAGGCTCAGGTTGGTAATCGAATCGGAGACATTGGTCATGCGATTCAAACTTACGTAGAAGGAGAAGGTCTGGCAGTTGTCCGCGATTTTGTAGGTCACGGAATTGGACCGACGATTCATGAAAGTCCTTCTGTTCCTCACTATGGTGAAGCCGGTAAAGGACTTCGCTTAAAGGAAGGGATGGTTATCACCATCGAACCAATGGTAAATACAGGGACATGGAGAATGAAAATGGACCCAAATGGTTGGACTGCATATACTCAGGATGGCGGTTTAAGCTGTCAGTTTGAACATACTTTAGCTATTACTAAAGAAGGTCCGCGAATCCTTACTTCTCAAGGCGAAGAGTTGACTTATTAAGAGTTGGAAAATGTTACATCCGTTTGCGTGGGTCTGGTCTATCATTGGATGATGATGGCTCCGGACCCTGATTTTTTCGATAGTGACCATTACTGAATCGACAAGAGAGTGGGGAGATAAAAATGTTGGATAAATTGAAGAACAACCAGAAGCTTCATCGGTTTATTCAGACAACGCAGGATCGGATGATTGATTCTGAGATAGGGAATACCTCCGTGGTCGTCGCATATTATTTATTACTGTCATTATTTCCGTTATTGATTGCTGTAGGGAATGTTTTGCCTTATCTACGTATCGATCCTAATAGTGTCTTGCCTTATTTGGCGGAGATTATTCCTGAGACGATTTTTAACGATTTGAAGCCGGCGATTAAATCATTATTGACACAAAGCTCAGGCGGTTTGCTTTCTATATCCGCAGTTGCCACACTATGGAGCTCCAGTCAGAGTATCAATGCCCTACAAACAGCGATGAACAAAGCGTTTGGTGTAGAGCAGAGAAAAAATTTCATTGTTGTACGTCTGGTGTCCTTGTTTGTAATTGTCCTTTTTTTAATTGCGCTGGTTGGTGTTGTATTAATCTTAGGGGTCGGACAAAATATTATGGACCTTGTAGAAACGATGGTTCATATCCCAACTGATTTTGTGAATACATTTGAAACATTGAAATGGCCAGTCACTGCGTTAGGACTGTTTCTTGCATTGAGCTTGATTTATTTTGTTGTTCCTAATGTGAAGCTGAAAAGCCGCTCGGTTTTTCCGGGAGCTATTTTTGCGACGGTTGGCTGGTTGCTGCTGTCTCAAGCGTTTGGTATCTACGTCACTTACTTTAGTTCAAGAGTGTCAGGGTATCAAATCATTGGAAGCTTTATTGTTTTGATGCTTTGGTTGAACTTCGCTTCAACGATCATTGTGCTTGGCGGCATTATTAACGCAGTGGTGGAGGACTATCTCTCTCATGGTCAAATCGAAGACCGTCATGGAATGTTTCGGCAGACGTTTCGAAAATTAAAAAACAAGATAAAGAAATAATTTTTTTTATGGTAAAAGGATAGTGGGGCAAGGAGCTTCGCCATCAATTGACTTCACTGCTTTCTGATGAAACTTGTAAAACGGCAACGATTCTGTATAATATACGATGAACCTTAAGAAAGTAGGACTTTTTATGTCTATGTTTATTTATGAGGTCATGCTACGTCTCTTGTTGACATTCATGATTTCCTTGATTATAACACCTATCGTGAAATTGCTTGCTTTTCGGATTGGCGCTTACGATGCTCCTGGGGAACGAAGAATTAATAAAAAGATTATGCCGACAGCCGGTGGGCTGGCCATTTATTTTTCATTCAGCTTCTCTTGCCTGTTTATTTTTCAATCCGTCATTCCTTTTGAATATATCGGACCAATTCTTCTTGCCAGTGGTATTGTTGTGGCGACAGGATTGATCGACGATATTTGGGAGCTTTCTCCTTCAAAGAAGACACTGGGAATTATTTTGGCATCGTTAGTTATTTACTTTGTCGCTGAGATTCGCATTGATTTTGTGACATTGCCATTTTTCAACCAAATCGATTTGCGCTGGTTTAGTTTGCCATTGACGATTCTGTGGATTGTTGCAATTACAAATGCAATCAACCTGATTGATGGTCTGGATGGTCTGGCTTCCGGCGTCTCAATTATCAGTTTGACAACGATTGGGCTTGTAGGGTATTTCTTTTTACACGCAAAAACAATCTACGTGCCGATTGTTATCTTTATCCTGGTAGCAAGTATTGTTGGGTTTTTCCCCTATAATTTTTATCCGGCCAAAATTTTCCTTGGAGATACAGGCGCATTGTTCCTTGGGTTCATGATTGCCGTAATGTCGCTTCAAGGACTAAAAAATGCAACCTTTATCTCGGTGATTACACCGCTGATTATTCTAGGTGTGCCAATTACAGA
The DNA here is from genome assembly GCF_016745255.1 of Enterococcus sp. BWR-S5. Classification (GTDB taxonomy): domain Bacteria; phylum Bacillota; class Bacilli; order Lactobacillales; family Enterococcaceae; genus Enterococcus_L. Next base: position 397,623 of record NZ_JADOEQ010000001.1, read on the forward strand.
CACCGTCTATGCCATTATTCGTCGACTGCTGAACAAACGACCGATTTCTTCAGCGGATAAGATGCACTTGCATCATCGACTGCTTTCTCTTGGCTTCAGCCACAAAGGTGCTGTGATGACGATTTACGGCTTGGCACTAGTCTTTTCATTTGTTGCTTTACTATTCAGCTATGCCAGTCAATTAGCCTCTATTTTGCTGATTGTGTTCAGCTTGGTTGGGCTTGAGCTATTCATTGAATTGATTGGCCTGGTTGGCGAAAATCATCAGCCGTTGATGTACATTTTACGAGTATTTGGTAATAAGGAATTTCGTCAGCAGCAGCTGGACAAACATGCTGGGAAACATTCGAAGAAAAAGAAGCGCTGATTTTCGTTAATCAGGTGCATATGGTATACTTTATAAGGCAGAAGCGTGATTGAGACAGAGTGTTCAGCTCTGAAAGAGCCGCTTCTGTCTTCATGTGTTTTATGGCCTGTTTTTTGTTTGGTGCAGACTGCATGAACTATTTTATGGCAGTTGAAATAGATAGCAAAGAATAGACCTAGGGTAAATAAATAGAACGAGTTGATTTCAACATTGCTTCAGCAGCTTTTTGCAGCTGTTGGTTTCTTAGTATATTTTTAATAATTGACAGGATTTCATGATTAAGGGGTTTCCAAACAAATGAATGAAAAAATTGCAATTTCTATTGTAACTTATAACAGCAGACATATATTCAAAGTACTGGATAATCTTAAAGCTGAGTTGGCAGATTCTTCAGAATATGAGATTCATATTTTTGATAATCATTCCGATGACGACTACATAAAACAGTTAAAAAGCTATGAGCCTTTTATTATTCTGCATCACTATGGGGAAAATAAGGGGTTTGGTTTCGGGCACAATCTAATTTTTCAACAGTTATCGACAAAATATGGCATTGTGTTCAATCCGGATGTCCTTGTAACCAAGGATGCCTTGGACAAAATGGTAGAGCGGATTAAAGAGAATAAAGAGCTGGCTATGGTTTGCCCTAAGGTGCTGAATACAGATGGAACAACACAATATTTAGTCAGACAAAAGCTGGATGTATTTGACTATATGCTCCGCTTTGTTCCGTTTGGTTTCGTTAAGCGGCTCTTTGATAAACGCTTGAGCTATTATGAATGCAGAGACTTACCGGATGATCAAACAAGCTTTATTAAGATGGGGTCCGGCTGCTTCATGCTGATTGACGTGGAGAAATATAAAGAAATTGGCGGCTTTGATGAGCGCTTCTTCATGTATTTCGAGGACAACGATTTATGCCTGCGTTTTGGTCAGGCGGGCTACAAAATTCTGTATACACCGTTTGAGCCTGTCACCCATATTTATGAGAAGGCTGCCCATAAGAGCTTTTCATCATTCAAGGTTTTCATGCAATCAATGTACAAATTTTTCAATAAATGGGGCTGGAGGTTTTTCTGATGGAGCAAAGGCTGGTAATCGTTCTTGTTTTGTATAAGAAAAGCTTGAGTGACTGTCCAAGCTATAACGCCCTGTATTACGCAGTCAGCAAACGAAAAAATATGCACGTAGTAGTTTACGACAACAGTCCGGAAGAACACGGGGATGTGCTTTATAAAAATAATCAGGTACATTATATCCATAACCCTGCCAATCCGGGGTTGGCAACGGCCTATAACGAAGGACTGTCATTATTCCAAAAACTTTCTGCACAGCTCATGCTGCTGCTGGATCAAGATACAGAGATAGATTTTCCCTATTTAGATAAGATTGCGTCGCAAACGGATGGAGAGTCAGTTGGCGCGTTTGTTCCGCTTGTTTATTCCGGAAATCAGAAAATTTCACCGGTTTTTAGCGATAACTATGTAGGTGGGGGACTTAGTTTTCCTGAGATTGGAAAAACCAGTCACCGGTTGATGGCTGTGAATTCAGGAACTGTTTTGACTGCGTCCGGTCTGGCTGCAATTGAACGATTTAATGAAGAGTTTCCGTTAGATTTTCTGGATCACTGGCTGTTTTGGAAGCTGTATCAGGAGAAACAGGAAATTGAGGTATTGGATGTGACCTTGGCGCATGATCTTTCTGTATTGGATTACAGTCAGGTCAGTCTAACTCGATACGAATCGATTATCACCGCAGAGCGACGTTTTTATCAAAACTATGATACAGCTATGCTCACTGTTCATGAAAAGCATTTGCTAAAACGAATGGTTAAGCAGTTTCTTACAGTGAAAAATAGAAAAATATGGCGGCGTACTTGGCAAGAGTATCGTCTGTTAGCGAGGGAAGGACAATGATTTCAGTATGTGTAGCGGCGTATAATGGAGAAAAATATATTGCTCAGCAACTGGATAGTATTTTGATTCAGTTGGCAGAGGAAGATGAAGTCATTGTATCAGATGACGGCTCTGTGGATGGAACGCTTGAAATCCTAGAAGAGTACGCTGGAAAAGACTCGCGTGTTCGATTAATAGAAGGTCCTCGAAATGGGGTTATTGCAAATTTTGAACAGGCAATTACGGAAGCACAGGGAGACTTTATTTTTCTTGCGGATCAGGATGATGTCTGGCTTCCTGAAAAAGTATCAGAGACAGTGGCCTTTTTCAATGCACATTTGGCTCTGGATGTGGTGGTGAGTGACCTAATTATTGTGAATGAAAAGCTGGAGCCGATTACGTCCTCTTACTTTGAGTATCGGAAAGTAAAGACTGGCTTTTTTGCCAATGTTTTGAAAAACGGATATATCGGAGCTGGAATGTGCTTTAGAAAGCGAATGAAGGAACGAATACTACCTATTCCTCACAATGTTCCAATGCATGACATGTGGATTGGCCTGCTTGGTGAGACAGGCTTTTTGCAAAAGCCGTTAACGTATTACCGCAGACATGATGAGAATGTCAGTGAAATTGCAACAAGCGCCAGCTTACTTCAACAATTAAACTGGCGTACCACGCTACTGTATCTTCTTTTCAAAAGAAAAATCTTAAAAAGATAGTTTTTTTACAATTTCGTAATAAATTGTGAAAATACATGACAAGCTTCTAGGATAATGAGATAATGTACGATGGTATACTGTAGAAGAAAGACTAAATATTAAATTATGAAGGAGTTTTTCCATGAAAGGAATTATCTTAGCCGGAGGAAGCGGAACAAGACTATATCCGTTAACAAAGGCGACATCTAAACAATTGATGCCAGTTTATGACAAACCAATGATTTACTACCCAATGTCAACATTGATGTTGGCAGGTATCAAGGAGATTCTGATCATTTCCACACCGGAAGACACACCAAGATTCGAAAACCTTTTTGGTGATGGCTCAGATTTAGGCATCCATATTGAATATGCTGTTCAGGAGAGTCCGGATGGATTGGCTCAGGCGTTTATTATCGGTGAATCATTTATCGGTGACGACAGCGTGTGTCTTGTACTTGGAGATAATATCTATTATGGCGGCGGATTATCTAAAATGCTGCAAAGAGCTGCTGCTAAAGAAAGCGGAGCAACAGTGTTTGGCTATCATGTGAATGATCCGGAGCGTTTTGGTGTTGTGGAGTTTGATGACAATATGACTGCTCTTTCTATTGAAGAAAAGCCTGAAAAGCCAAAATCCAACTATGCGGTGACCGGCTTGTATTTCTATGATAACGATGTCGTTGATATCGCCAAAAACATTAAGCCATCTGATCGTGGAGAGCTTGAAATTACCGATGTAAATAAAGTGTATCTTGAAAGAAATAAACTATCTGTGGAAGTGATGGGAAGAGGATTTGCCTGGTTAGATACTGGTACTCATGAATCATTGCTGGAAGCTTCTACTTTTATTGAAACAATTGAAAAACGCCAAAACCTGAAAGTTGCCTGCTTGGAAGAAATTGCGTACCGTATGGGCTATATTACAAAAGAACAGTTGGTTGAACTGGCTCAGCCGTTGAAGAAAAATGGGTACGGTCAGTATTTATTAAGATTAGCAGAAGCTTAACAGGACAGGAGCATAATAGGATATGAAAGTAATCGAAACGAAATTAACCGATGTAAAGATTATTGAAATGGATGTCTTTGGCGACCATCGCGGCTTTTTTACTGAAAGCTACTCAAAGGAAAAATTTGCAGCCCATGGCTTGGATTTTGATTTTGTTCAGGACAACCATTCTCTTTCCAGCGAAGCTGGAGTTTTGAGAGGCTTGCACTTTCAAAAAGGAGAAGCAGCTCAAACAAAGCTGATTCGTGTAGTAACAGGAGCGGTATTAGACGTTATCGTAGATATCAGAAAAGGGAGTCCAACCTATGGCGAATGGGAAGGCTACATTCTTTCTGAGCATAATCATCGTCAATTATTGGTTCCGAAAGGGTATGCTCATGGCTTTGTTACCTTGACCCCTGATGTGAATTTCCTTTACAAGTGCGATAATTACTATAATGCTGAGGCTGACGGAGGAATTGCATTTGATGATCCTGAGTTGGCAATTGATTGGCCAATTGATATCAAAAAGGCCATCACCTCTGAGAAGGATCAAAAGCATCCGACGCTAAAAGAGTTTGAAGCGGTAAATCCATTTGTTTATGGTGAAATCTAAAGAACTACATCGCGCTTTTTTTGCTGAGTAACGGATATAATCGATTCACCAAAATGAGCGATTGAATAGTAAGGAGAGAACATAATAATGAAAAACATTATTGTTACCGGAGGAGCTGGCTTTATTGGCTCTAACTTTGTCCACTACGTTGTGAACAACCATCCGGAAGTACATGTAACAGTATTAGATAAACTGACCTATGCGGGAAATAAGGAAAATCTTGCCGGCTTACCTGCTGACAGAGTAGAGCTTGTCATTGGTGATATTGCCGATGCAGAATTGGTTGACCGTCTGGTGAAGGATACAGATGCTGTCGTTCATTATGCTGCCGAGTCTCATAATGACAACTCACTGAATGATCCGTTCCCATTCGTGCAAACCAATATCATTGGTACTTATACATTGATTGAAGCTTGCCGCAAGCATAACGTTCGCTATCACCATGTTTCAACAGATGAAGTATATGGAGACTTGCCGCTTCGTGAGGACCTTCCGGAGCATGGCGAAGGACCGGGAGAGAAATTTACAGCAGAAACGCCGTATAATCCATCAAGTCCATATTCATCAACGAAAGCTGGATCAGACCTTTTAGTAAAGGCGTGGGTTCGTTCGTTTGACTTGCAGGCAACAATCTCTAATTGTTCAAACAATTATGGACCTTACCAGCACATTGAAAAGTTCATTCCACGCCAGATTACAAATATCCTGAGTGGAATCAGACCTAAGCTATATGGAGCCGGCAAAAATGTTCGTGACTGGATTCATACAAATGATCATTCATCAGCTGTATGGGCAATTTTGACAAAAGGCCGTATTGGGGAAACTTATTTAATTGGTGCAGATGGCGAAGAAGACAACAAAACCGTTATTGAGCTGATTTTAGAATTAATGGGACAGCCTAAGGATGCTTATGACCACGTAAATGATCGTACCGGACATGATTTGCGCTATGCGATTGATTCAGCAAAATTACGTGAAGAGCTTGGATGGACACCTGAATTTACAGATTTCCGTACAGGATTGGCTGATACAATCAAATGGTATACAGAAAATGAAAACTGGTGGAAAGCAGAAAAAGAAGCTGTTGAAGCAAACTACGCGAAAAGTGGACAGTAATCTTTGACTGACACAACCATCACAGGCTTATCACTGTTTATCCTTCAATCAGGATAGACAGTTGCTTAGTGGATTAATTGGAAATAGACAACGAGACAGAGGTAGCGTTATCGACAGTAAGTTGAAAGTTTTCTTGTGTCGATAAGAGGGGGAGCAAGTGACAAACGAATATGGCAGTGCTAATCAACTTAGAAAATGAGCTTGATTAACAGACATAGTTGTTTCACATGAATCGCTTAACGCAGCAGACTTCTGTCTCTACCTATTTTAGTAGTGAATGACTGGAAATTCTATGTTGAGGAGTGTTACATCAAGATAGGGTGCAGTAAGAGCATTGAACCATCTGTGAGTTAAGGATGGCGTATCAAAGGTGAAGGAGAGAATAGCATGATTTTAATTACAGGTGGAAATGGACAATTGGGAACAGAATTGCGCCATTTATTGGATGAGCAGGGCTTGTCTTATGTTTCGACGGATGCCGCAGAGATGGATATTACCAACCCGGAAGCGACAAAAGCCTTTATTGCTGGGCTTAAGCCGGAAGTTATCTATCATTGTGCAGCCTATACTGCTGTTGATAAAGCGGAGGATGAAGGCAAAGAATTAGATGAAAAAATCAATGTTGATGGTACGCGAAATGTTGCGGCTGCAGCTGAGGCAATTGGCGCAACGTTGATTTATATCAGCACAGATTATATTTTCGATGGCACGAAAAAGGATGGTGTCTATCAAACGGATGATCAGACAAATCCGCAAAATGAATACGGCCGTACAAAATTGCTCGGCGAACAGATTGTGGAAGAAACCATGAGTAAGTACTATATTGTTCGAACTTCTTGGGTATTCGGAAAGTATGGTCATAACTTTGTCTTCACGATGCAGAAGCTGGCAGAAACAAGAGATCAGCTGACTGTTGTAAATGATCAGTTTGGTCGTCCAACTTGGACAAGAACACTGGCGGAGTTCATGCTGTTTGTAGTAAAAGAGAATGCGCCATACGGTGTTTATCATCTGTCTAATGAAAATAGCTGCAGCTGGTATGAATTTGCGAAAGAAATTTTGAAGGATACAGCGGTGGAAGTGCTACCTGTAGATTCCACACAATTTCCACAAAAGGCGAAACGCCCTCAGTACTCTGTGATGGACTTAAGCAAGGCGGAGGCATTAGGCTTTGTGATTCCAACTTGGCAGGATGCTTTAAAACAAATGCTGGCAAGTTTAGACTAGGATTTACTACTGAAAAATGAAAGAGTGCAGATAAAAGGTTGAGCTGTGAAGCTGTTTCATACAGAATGCTTTCTATCTGCTGCTCTCTCTTTAAGAGGATTCTTTTGAAAGGAAATCGTTATATCTATGTTAAATAAAATAATAGGATTTGGGATAGTTGGAATTATTGCTACAGCAATCGATTTCGCCAGTCTGTTTCTTTTGAAATCTGTATTGGGCGTTGATGTATATATTGCTACAACAATCGCGTTCTCATTGTCCTTGATTTTCAATTATATAGCCAGCATGAAATATGTATTCGTTGCAAAAGAAGGACTGTCAGTGAAAAAGCAGATGGTGATTTTTCTGGTAACGTCGGTTATTGGCTTATTGATTAATCAAGCGGTAATGTATGTTGGAATAGAATGGCTGCATGTCTATTATATGTTGGCGAAATTCCTAGCAACAGCTGTAACAATGGTCTTTAACTTTGTCGCAAGACATCTGCTGCTTGAGAAATAGGCGCAGCTTAATAGATAGATGGTAGAGAATCATTGATGCTCTGTTTTATGAAGCGCTTTTGGGAAGCGAGAGAATCGGAGCATCTGCTTGCTTTGTCGATTTAGTGAAGCGGGCTTGATGAAGTGTTTATTTGGAAGGGAGAATATGTTAATGGAGAACTCTGTCTCTGATGCATCGAGAAGGAAAAGAACGAATACTCATTCCTATTTCGAAGGCAAAGGAAAATTTTTTACTATACAATTGGGGTTAGTCTTGATGATGTGCGTGTGGTTTGCTTTTTGGGCATATAAACTACCGTTCAATCAAGGTCCGGATGAATACATGCGTTATCAAATCCCGGCGTACATATATAATAACTGGTCATTACCAACAGGGTATGAACCGGAGGTCATCCATACAGTCGGTAACTGGTCTTATGCTTTTTATCCACAAATGCTGGGTGCTATCATAAGTGCGTTTTTCATGCATGTGATGAATTTATTTTATTCAACAGATCATTCATTGTTGGTGGCAGCAAGAGGTGCAAGTGTTTTGTTTGGCGCATTAGGTGTTCTATTTACCGGAAAAAGTGTGTATAAATTAACCGGGAAAAAGGCAGTCAGTCTACTAAGTATGGTTGCTCTCGGATTTTTACCGCAGTATACATTTTTATCATGTTACGTGAATAATGATATTATTGCCGTTGCAGGAGCAAGCATGATTGTATATGCAATGATTGCTGCTTATGACGAAGCATGGAACTACAAGCACAGTCTAATTTTTTCAGCAGGTGTTATTGTCTGCGGACTGGGCTATTCCAATTCGTATGGCTTTATACTATTTGGCGGATTATTCTTTGTTATTGTCAATATCATGAATATAAAGAATGGTATCACTCAAAAGAAAGACTTCTATAAAAACTTTTTGTTAGTTTTTGTTATTTGCGCAGTAGTCATTTTCCCATTCTTTATCAGAAACTATATTCTTCATAAAGATATTTTAGGATTGACCGTGTTCAACAAAGAATATACACGTTGGCTAGATGAAGGCGGCGCTGTATTACAGGTTCCCTTTGCAGGCAATTGGTTTGAGCTAATTAGAAACAAGGATTTTATTGGTACGGTTTTTCGTTCCTTTGTAGGTTTGTTCGGTTATATGGCCTTTCCTATGACGATGGGCTACTATTTATTTTATATGTGGATATTTGGTTTAGGCATCGTGGGCTTCATTCTTCGTTCTGTAAAAAACAGGACGGCACTGGAAGAGTCAGCTGATGTAAAATGGAAAAAGAGATGGCTGGTTTTCTTTGTGATTGCCGCATGTGTTACAACAGTTATTTTGCACCTTTACTATGTTTTATACATTGATTATCAGGCACAGGGAAGATACATCATGGCGATTGTTTCCCCGTTGATGGTCATTGTTGTAGCCGGTTTTTCTTACTATGTTGATGGACTGATTAAACCTGAAAAAAGAATGTTAGTATATTTTATTTTAGGCATAGTCTATATCCTTATCAATTACTTAGTCTATAAAAACTTTGTCACATTGTCATTTGTTTAAGCTGCAGAAGCCGAATATATTATTGGAAGCTAGAAAATAACCGTTCTTAAGGATATGAAAAAGTGAAGTATTGGGAATAAAAATGATTGTAGAAGCGTTGCTTTTGCAAGTCAGACAATATCAGGAGGAACAAAATGAAAAAAAAGAATCTTTTCTCTGTTTTAGTGGGTGCCGGTCTAACATTAAATAGCATGGCGCCACTGATGACAGTCTATGCTGAACAGGAAAATGCTGTTCAGGATTCAAGTGAACAAGTGGAAGGAATCACAGGTGCTCAGCAAAACGAAGACCTAGGATTGACAGAACCGTCTACTTCAACAACTACGCAGACAGAGGAAACGATGGCAGAAACCGAGGATACAGCTTCTGAAGAGACTGTTGAATCGGATGAAGCAACAGATGAAGTGGAAGGAAACGATGAATACACAGAGCCTGCACCATCCAGCCGCTCCGATTTAGCTGTTGCCAGCAGAAGCTTGGCAAGAGCAACAATTGACAAGGTAACGGCAGGAGAAACAAATCGACCAACCTTGAGCTTTATCGATGTTTCTTCTCATAATGGAACAATCACAACCAGTCAGTACCAGATGATGAAAACATATGGCGTTGGCGGTGTGGTGGTTAAACTAACTGAGGGTACAACTTATTTTAATCCCTATGCACAATCACAAATAGCAAATGCGAAAGCTGCCGGATTGAAGGTGTCTGTTTATCACTACAGTCACTATACATCTGCTGATGGAGCAAGAGCAGAGGCAGCCTATTTTGCAAGTAAAGCGGCGTCATTGTCTCTTGCTAAAGATACAGTAATGGTTAATGATATTGAAGAAACCGCAATGAGAACCTCTGCGTTGAACAACAATACGTTAGCCTTCAAACAGCAATTGAACAGCTCGGGCTACAATACCGTTGCCTACTATCTATCAAGAAGCTGGCTGGACGTGGACGGTGGTGTGTTCAGCACCAGTACATTTGGAAAAAATGTAACCTGGGTAGCACAATATCCGTATACACCAACAGCGTCACAAAATTGGAATAGTGATTATTCCTCTTGGCAATGGTCTTCCAATTTCTATTTCCCCGGTATTTCTCATCCATTTGATGTGAACACGGATTATACCGGACTTTTCACAGGAGATGCAGGAGATCGATGGGATGAAAGTATTCCGGTAACAGGCTCCTTATCAATTACTGATCCTACAAGTAAAGAAACAACATTTAAAGCAACCGCAACAGTAGAAGCTGGCGGCTATGCCCCTTATCGTGTCATGTTCCCGACTTGGTCAAATGCAAACGGTCAGGATGATATCATCTGGTATGAAGGAACACGAAATAGTGACGGTACTTGGAGTGCGGACATTGACATTTCGAAGCACAATTCTACTGGTGGGTACACGACTCATGCTTATGTTCAAATGCTTCCTTATTCATCAGCAAGAATGTATCTAAGTGCGGGAAGTTTTAGTGTTTCTCCGATAGATATGACAGCTGCAATCAGTAACTACAGTAAAGAAAAAGGAACCTTTGATGTGACGGTTACAGCGAATCATGTGTCTGGAACCAGCAAAGTACGTGTCGCTGCTTGGAGTGAAAGCAACCAAGGAGATATCTATTGGTACGATGCAATCAGGCAATCAGACGGTTCGTATAAAGTGGTTGTGGATGTAAAAAATCATAAATATAACTCTGGCAAATACTTTGTCCATTCGTTTGCTTATGCTGGAAATGGATTAAGCAGAGGTGTTGCCTTAGATCAGCAAGTAGAAGTTAATGGTCCAAGCGCATCTGTAACCTTTACGGATACTAAGAAAACAGAAACAACTTACCTTGCTTCTTCCACTGTTTCTCCGGGTTCTCTTGGTTCAATCAAGGAAGTAAGATATGCTGTGTGGAGTGTCGCCGGTGGTCAGGATGATATTCAGTGGTATACAGCGAAACTCACTAATGGAAAATACGAAGCGACAATTGATATTAACAAGCATAAGACAGCGGGAGCATACACAGTCCACACGTATGTTGTATCATCAGCAGGACTTTTGAAATGGGCCTCTGCAGACAGCTTTACGGTGAGCACACCAACTGCTTCGGTAACCTCTGCAAACTATGTTCAAAATAAAGGCACCTTTGATATCATTGTTACAGCTTCTGCGCCGGCAGGAATCAAAGAAGTAGATGTACCTGTTTGGAGTAAGAGTAATCAATCAGATATTAAATGGTATCGCGCTGCTAAACAATCAGATGGTACCTACAAGGTCACTGTAAATATCAAGGATCACCAATATAATGCAGGAAGCTATCAGGCTCATGCCTATGTCAGAACCAATAACAGCTTAACGCGAGTGGTTGGGATGGCTTCTCTGAATGTAACTGCGCCGGCAATCACAGGAACCCTGAACGTGATCCCGAACAGCACAGAGACAACTTATACAGCAAAACTAAATGCCGATATGGGCATTTATGGTACACCGAAAGAAGTCCAGTTCGCCGTGTGGAGTCAGAAAAATGGTCAGGACGACATTCAATGGTATTCAGCGAAGAAAAACAGCGATGGCACGTATAGCTTTGATATAAGTATTGCGAAGCATAAGGATGCCGGTGTGTATTCGATTCATGCGTATGCAACGTTATCCAATGGTACGAAGAAGATTGTAACAGCTTCAACCTTCACTGTAACTGATCCGACAATCACGACGTCTGTGAGTGCGTATGATAAAACAAGTAAATCATTTACTGTCACAGTCAATGGCAGCAGTAAATCCGGTATCAGCAAGGTTCGAGTACCAGTTTGGAGTAAGAGCGACCAATCAGATATTCAATGGTATGATGCTGTGAAGCAGTCAGATGGTACGTATAAGGTTACTGTAAATATAAGTAAGCACGGCAACAATACAGGAAACTACAATATTCATGTATATCTTTATGCCGGAAACGGTATTACGAAGGTTGCTGGAGCACCGTCAGTGAACGTGACGAACTAGTTTTAATCGCCGATACCTTTTAACGGCAAATGATAAGAAATACTTCAGACAGCCCATCAGGCTTTCTGAAGTATTTTTTCTGTCAGGGAACCAACTGTCACGGTTTTTTTTAAGAAGGCAGCTGACAAGGTTCTTGCTATAGATTACTTTTTTTTCGGCTATTTATAGGAAGGAAAATGTTAAAAATTTATTTACGGATTTGAGAGAAAATTGCTTGCTTCTAAAATAAGTGATATAATTCATTGATGTTTTAATGGATGAAATATAAATAAAAGAACGCAGTGTAGGAGATTGAATGATTATATGTTGAAAAAGTTGATGAGTTTACCAACCGAATTATATCAGAATAGAAAATTGGTTCTGTCGCTTGCAAAAAATGATTTTAAAACGAAATATGCTGGCTCCTATTTAGGTATTTTTTGGGCATTTATCCAGCCAATTGTTACAATTTTTGTCTACTGGTTTGTATTTGGGAATATTTTCCAAAATGGAACAGATCGAGGGGCACCCTATGTTTTATGGCTGGTTACCGGGTTAGTTCCATGGTTTTTCCTTCAAGATGGTCTTGTCTCAGGGACGAGTACCTTTCTAGAATATAATTACCTGGTCAAAAAAGTTGTGTTCAAAATCAGTATTCTACCAATGGTTAAAATACTGTCGGCCTTTTTTGTTCATGTTTTCTTTTTAGTGTTCGTTTTACTTCTATATGTATTCTATGGCATGCAGGTAGACTTTTACTATCTTCAAGTAATTTATTATAGCTTCTGTATGTTCTGCTTTATGTTGGCTGTCTCCTATATTACCAGTTCAATCGTTGTGTTTTTCCGAGATTTGACACAAATTATCAATATTGTACTGCAAGTTGGAATTTGGATGACACCGATTATGTGGGATTTTCCTGATTTAGGATTGGCAGAAAACGGTTTGGTTGCTTCTCTTGTAAAACTGAACCCTATGTATTACGTGGTAAATGGGTATCGGACAACCTTAATCGATAAAATCGGTTTTTGGGAATATCCAAGCTTGACGCTTTATTTCTGGGCAGTGACAGCAATCCTGTTTGTCATCGGTATTCTATTGTTCAGAAAACTAAAAATCCATTTCGCGGATGTATTGTAGAAGGGGATAAACAATGTCAGAAAATGCAATTACTGTAGAAAATTTAAATAAAGTATATCGCTTATATGATAAGCCTGTTGACCGTTTGAAAGAGGCACTGGGAATGAAGGTTCATTCCAGTGAGCACTATGCCTTGAGAGATGTCAGCTTTGATGTGAAAAAAGGTGAGACGATTGGAATTATTGGAACAAACGGCTCCGGAAAATCTACCTGTCTGAAAATCATTACAGGTGTTTTAAATCCAACCAGCGGGAATGTACAGGTCAATGGTCGGATTTCAGCCTTGCTTGAATTAGGGGCTGGATTTAACCCTGAATATTCCGGATTGGAAAATGTATATTTGAACGGGACGATGATTGGCTTTAGCAGGGAAGAAGTCGATGCAAAATTGGAATCCATTCTTGAGTTTGCAGATATCGGTGATTACATTCATCAGCCGGTCAAATCCTATTCCAGCGGGATGTTTGTCCGCTTGGCATTTGCCATTTCAATCAATATTGAACCGGAAATATTAATCGTTGATGAAGCATTGTCTGTAGGGGATGTATTCTTTCAGGCGAAGTGCTATAAGAAATTTGAAGAGTTTAAAGAAAATGGCAAAACAATTTTACTGGTAAGTCATGACTTAGGAAGTATCTCTAAATACTGTGACCGAGTGGTACTATTGAATAATGGGGAAAAGCTTGACGAAGGCAGTCCCAAAGAAATGGTTGATTTATTCAAAAAGGTTCTTGTTAAGCAAGAAGGAACCCAAGCCTATGAAGTACCAGAGGGAGTAAATGATGTGGATGTTCCTTCCGTGAGTGAGACTGATAGCTGGGATAAACCATTTAGCTTAAATCCGGATGTTTTGGAATATGGAAATAAGATGGCAGAAATCATTGATTTTACAATCATCGATTCTGATGGAACACCAACAAACACGATTGAGAAGTTCAGTGAGTTTATGATTAAGATGAAAATCAAGTTTCATCAAGATTTGGAGGATGCAATTTATGCCTTCACAATTAAGGATTTAAAAGGAACAGAAATTACCGGAACCAACAGCCTTTTTGAAAAGGTCGAAATGAGCGATCGTAAAAAAGGGGCGATAGTGGAAGTCTCCTTTGTTCAAAAGATGCCGATTCAAGGTGGAGAGTACTTACTTTCGTTAGGATGTACCGGTTATCCGAAAGGTGATTTTGATGTTTACCACAGACTTTATGATGTGTGTAACATTACGGTTGTTTCTTCTAAAAATACTGTAGGTTATTTTGATATGGATTCGAAGGTTCAAGTTGAAGTAGTTCAATGATAAGCGAAAGGGGTCTTGGCGTGGATACATATGTAGGAAAAGTCAAACTGGATGAAACGCATTATCCTGGTGAAGATTATTATAGCGATGGTGTAATTGAGGATAGACTTTTGGAAATTGTGTCAACCTATTCAGAGGATGAGTACAATGAAGTCATCGCTGAAAATGAAGATTGGGCAATTCTCTATCACTTGTCGCATATACGTACAAACATTGTTGAGTGGCTGCCAATCGAAAAAACAGAAACGGTTCTTGAAATCGGTGCAGGTTGCGGTGCAATCACAGGTATTTTAAGTGAAAAAGCCCAAAAGGTTGATTGCATTGATTTGTCGAAAAAGCGCAGCTTAATTAATGCAACAAGAAACAAAGACAAAGAGAATATCGTTATCAAATTGGGGAATTTTCAGGATGTGGAAGAATCGCTGACTGAAAAATATGATTGGATTACGTTAATCGGTGTTTTTGAGTACGGAAAAGGATACATAAATTCGGAAGATCCCTATGTTGATTTCTTGAAAATCATCAAAAAACATTTGAAGCCGAATGGAAAGATTGTCATTGCTATTGAAAATAGACTGGGCTTAAAATATTTCGCCGGCTGTGTAGAGGATCATTCCGGCATTCTTTATGATGGCATCGAAGGATACCACCATGAAGGAATCGCAGCAACCTTTTCGAAGCCTGAATTACAGAATATTTTTACTAAAAGCGGCTTTTCTAAAGTTGATTTTTATTACCCATATCCTGATTATAAGCTGCCGTTGTACATTTTTTCAGATGATTACCTACCGCAGTCAGGAGACCTGCATATTCATCAAAACTATGACCGATTGAGAGTCAACGCATTCGATGAAACACAAGCCTATGACACATTGATTAAAAGCGGATTATTTCCTCTTTTTTCAAACTCGTTTTTAACCGTGTTGGAAGGAGATGAATGAGATGCAGAAGATAGTATTTAGCAAGTATTCAAATGAAAGAGCTCGCCGTTTTGCGATTCGTACGGATATTGTTTCTGATGAAGCAAAGCAGCTGACTGTTTTTAAACGTGGCCTTTATCCTGAAGGACAACAGCATATTGAAAATATTTTTAAATGGTATCAGAAGTTAAGTGCAAGCTATAGTGAGACACAGATAGAAATGAATCATTGTGAGCTTCAAGGGGATAAGGTTGCGTTGGAATACCTGACACAATTTACCTTGGAGCATGAGCTGAACCAGCTGCTGAGAAAGAGAAATACTGAGCAGTTTACAGCCTTGTTGTTTTCTTATATCAATGAAGTACGCAAAGGTGAAGCCGTTCATCCTTTTGTTAAAACAGAAGCATTCATTGAAACCTTCGGTGATGTTGAGATAGAAGAAGCCTTATCAGCTGAAGTAACGAATATTGATATGGTCTTGAACAATGTTATCTTGGGAGAAAAATGGACAATCATTGATTACGAATGGACCTTTGATTTCCCTATTCCGGCAAACTTTGTCATCTATCGTATTCTTCACTATTTCATTAATAGTAGTCCGTTCAAGAGTTTATTGGATGAAATGGAGCTGTACGAGCAAGCGGGTATTTCTGATACCGAGCAAGCGGTCTTTGCTGATATGGAACGTCATTTCCAAAGTAGTTTTTTGTTAAAAGAAAAACAGCAGGATAAGATGATTGTGCCAATCAGAGAAATGCACGAAGCCATTTCTCCCGGCAGTATTGATTTGAAGAGTATCTATAGTGAAGAAAAGCAGAAGCGAGAAACACCTGTCCAAGTATTTATGAGTAAAGAGTATTCTTTTTCAGAAGAAGGGTCTCTTGTTATTCTGTGCAACATCGAGAAAAAGGTATCCTTGACCATTGATTTGGCTGAGGAAACAGATTTTTTACGTCTTGACCCGCATGAGGATGCTTGCTACTTGACTGATTTGGAAATCAAAGATGAGTCTGGACAGAAGCTGTCAATCTTTGCGTCAAACGGTAAGCAAATCAGTGAGAATCAAATGGTGTTTATCGAACATGATCCTCAAATTATTTTGAGTCAGCTGAAAGAGATAAAACGACTTGAAATAAGCTATGAGATTCATTTAATCAGTGCACAGGAGCAAGTTGTATTTAAAGATATGCTGATGGATAAACAAGCGGCTGATGAGCAGGTGGCAGTTCTTGCTGCTCAAGCAGAAGAAGCGAAACAGGCTGAGCAAGAATACCAACAGCAGCTGAAGGAGAAAGAAGACAGAATTGCTTACCAGAATCAGGTAATTTCCAATATGGAAAATACCAAAATCTGGAAGGCCTATGAAAAATATAAAAAGACCTTTAAAAAGAACAATTAGGGAATACTGTCTGTAGAACGAGGAGAATAAAAAAGTGGATAACAATTTTTGGATAAGAAATGATCGATTCCATTTAAAAGATCGAACAAAATATATCATAGATGCTTGGTTGAAAACCGGTCAGACAATAACGGTTAAGCTTGATGATCAACAAATGACTCATACGCTTGAAGAACCGAAAGAGATTCAAGATAATTCTATTGGCCGCTTTGTAAAGATTACGATTGTTCTTCCGGAAGATTTAGATGCATACCGTAGCTTGCAGATATTCAGTATAGAAAAAGGGGCGGAGAAGCTTTGCTGTGAGCTCCCTGTTTCTGCCATATTGCAAAAAAGAAATCCAATTCAAGTGTATTATGATGACACTGAAGTAGATTTTGCAACACAAACCTGTCGGATGGAAGGTTGGGTAATTTCCAATCAGCAAGTAGAAGTGAAGGTTTTAGACAATAAAAATAGACCCATCGATTTTGAAATAGAGCGGGTTAAGCGCAGAGATATCTTGGCGCTTTTTCCTGAGTATGATTTGGATCAAGAGAATGGATTTATCATTACTTTTTCTTATGGTTCAAGCAGCACAGGGACTGTAACGTTTTACAACGATAGCTTTGAAGTAAGCAGAGAGATTCATTTGAGCCAGGCGCATTACCGCAAAGAGAATTTTCGAGAGTTAGTTGAAAAGGCGAAAAATGTGGTGAAAAACGAAGGCTTTGGTAAGCTGATTCGTGCCGTGTTACGAAAAGTGAAACGGAAAATTACTTCTGCCCCCCCAATTCCTAAAAATTATCAGGAATGGATTGCGCAAAAGCTGCCGAATAAGCGGGAGCTGGCAAAGCAAAGAAAGATTGTATTTAAAAATCAGCCGCTAATCAGTATTGTTATTCCGCTGTATAAAACGCCTGAGTTTTATTTAAATCAGCTTGTGGACTCAATCAAAGCACAATCCTATGAAAACTGGGAGCTGTGTCTGTCAGATGGCAGTGGAGAGAATTCTCCAATTAGAGGGATGCTGGAAAAAATTGAGAAGAGCGACGCAAGAATTAAAGTTGTTCATAATGAAAAACAGCTGCATATCTCTGATAATACGAACGAAGCAATCAAGGTGGCTACAGGTGATTACATTGCCTTTGCGGATCATGATGATGTATTGACTGCCAATGCTCTTTTTGAGAACGTTTTGCTGATTAATAAGCATCCGGATGCTGAAATGATTTATTCAGATGAGGATAAGGTAGACGCGGAAAACAAATATGTTCAACCGCATTTCAAACCGGATTTTAGTATTGATATGCTTTGCTCGGTCAATTATGTCTGTCACTTTTTAGTGGTAAAACGGAATATCATCGAGCAAGTTGGGATGCTTCAGTCAGAATATGACGGCGCGCAGGATCATGATTTTGTTTTGAGATGTTCAGAAGTGACGGAGCATATCTATCATATTCCTAAAATTCTGTATCATTGGCGTATTTCAGAGGATTCTACTGCTGAGAACCCTGACAGTAAGAGATATGCTGTTGAAGCTGGGAGAAAAGCCGTACAGGCACACTATGATCGAATCGGTGTACCGGCTGTTGTCGAAGAAGGAAAATATTTCGGATTGTATCGTTCTCACCTGAAAAGAACAACTGATCCGCTTGTCTCCATCATTATTCCGACAAAGGATCATGTGGAGGATTTGAAGCAGTGTATTGATTCCATCGAAGAGAAGAGCACGTACAAGAATATTGAATACATCATTGTGGAAAATAACAGTGTAGAGGATCGAACCTTTGATTACTATAAAGAGCTGGAAAAGAACAGCCGTGTGAAAATTGTAACCTATGAAGGACCATTCAATTATTCTGCCATCAACAATCATGGCGCATCTTTTGCGAAAGGTGATTATTACCTCTTCATGAATAATGACGTGGAAATTATCAATCCGGACATGATTGAAGAGCTGTTGAATTATGCGATGCGTAAGGATGTAGGTGTCGTTGGCGCAAGAATGTACTATCCAGACGGAACAATTCAGCATGCCGGCGTAGTTGTTGGTCTTGGCGGTGTAGCCGGCCATTCATTCACAAACTTTAAACCAACAGAAAATGGGTATTTCAATCGAATTATCGTGACACAGAACTATAGTGCTGTAACAGCAGCCTGTATGATGGTTCAAGCGCAACTGTTCAACGAAGTCAACGGCTTTTCTGAAGAGCTGGCGGTGGCCTTTAACGATATCGATTTCTGTCTGAAAATTAGAGCTATTGGCAAGCTAGTGGTTTATAACCCATATGCAGAGCTTTATCACTATGAGTCAAAATCCAGAGGCGCCGAAGATACGCCTGAGAAGGTGCAACGCTTCCAAAATGAAATAGCTGTTTTCCAGAAAAAATGGCCTGATATTTTAGAAGATGGCGACCCGTACTATAACGTTAATCTGTCCTTAGATACACAGGATTTCTCATTGAAATTGATTTAATCAGTGTCGATTCACTGGCTGCTGCAAGTAGAAAGTAAATAGCTGATGTAGAAGCATTGCATTCCTAAATGGCAAGGAACGCTCGAAGATTCTAATGATGATTTGAGCGTTTCCTGCCTGTAAATAGGAAGCAGGCTTCTTTTTGCGTATTGCGTTGAGTTAGGAAGCATGGAGCAGCAACCGGACTGATGAGAAGAGCTGGCTAGTTCTAAGCGAGAGATAGAAAAAATTCTTGGTTTTTAGTAGCCATTAGAGTAAGATAGAAGCATAGTGAAAACTGAGGATGGCGACCGGAAGGAAGTACAGAAGCTAGAGGCTAAGGCGCAGGTTGATACTGGTCACTCTGATAGTTGGGTTGAGAGCGGCTGGAAAAGAAAAACTGCTGATTTTTGTACGAACTTCTTTTTTGATGTGTAATAAAGCATGAACATCCTACTATAGGGGAGAAAAAATAAAGGTTTTGGAGGTGGCTGAAAATTAGCCAGAAAGTATTTGTAAAAGTTTCGAGGGTTATTTTTTTAGGATTAGCGTTTTTTGTTATTTCGTATCTTAGCTTGTCTCCCTTCCTGTTCGAAAAAGAAATATTACAACAGCACGATGTATTATTTCATTTCAGTCGGATGGAGAGCTATTTTGAATCAGTAAAACAATTTGAATTTTTTCCAAAAATTTTCTATGCATTTGTTAACGGCGGCGGATATGCTACGGATCTTTTTTATCCGTCTATTTTATTGCTGCCATATGCTATATTTAGATTGATAGGGCTTAGTACAGCGGCCTCTTTCATGGCCTATCTTTTTCTAATTACTTATATAACAACAATCACAACCTATGCCCTTGGAAAAGTGGTTTTTGGAAAGAGAAAAACAGCGCTTCTTTTAGCCGCAATCTATGTTTTATCGGGGTATCGGTTTCAAGTAATGATTCTCCGTGGTGCGTTGGGAGAGCTGTTGGGATTTGCCTTTTTCCCATTGGCCTTGATTGGGTTGTACAGTATCCTGTTTAAGGATAAAAAGGATTGGTATTTTCTTGTTATCGGCATGTCATTAATGATTATGAGTCATATGCTCTCAGCGTATATGTTCTTTGCTTTTATCTTGGTTGCCTGTGTCTATAAAATAATTATTTGCAGGAATAAATCAGAGCTGTTAAAAAGCGGCAGCCTGCTTGTTGTAAGTGGTGTTCTGACATTTTTCTTGATGCTGTGGCAGCTATTACCAATGCTGGAGCAAACGCTGCATATGAAGTTCAATTTCATGAAGACCTTTCTAAATGTTCCTACGGTAGACTTAGGCTCGATGCTTAAGCTGTCTTTGTTAGGGAATTTTACAGATGAAGCAATTGGCATGCGTAATTTCGGCACGACCCTTACAATTGCCCTAATTCTACTTTGGCCGCTTGTTTTCAAGATGGGCAGAACTGCGAGAGTGGTGCTCGTCTCGGCAACATTTTTATTTATCGCAACGACAACTGCAATTCCTTGGGAAGCACTCACGGACACACCTATAAAAATGATTCAATTTCCGTTTCGTCTATTTCTATTTTGTACGGTGCTGGTTTCTTTACTGGTGGCCTATGCGTATAAAAATATTGCAAAGGAAAATAACATTGTACTGATTGTTCTGTTGGTAGTAATCGGTGGACTTTCCTGGCATGTGAATCATACTTATCAGCCTAAGTTCTTCTCTCTTCACAGTGTGGAAGATGTACCAAATCATTTTTCAGTGATTGGCGGTGGACAGGAATATCTCAAGGAGGGAATGGTGTACGAAAAGGTAGTACCAGGTATTCCAACAGAGGTTTTACCTGAAACACCGGATCAATTCACCTTGCAGAATGTTCAAAGAGATGGTGGCGTCTTAACAATCACGGCGGATGCTCAAAGCAGTATGCTAGTGAAAACACCATTTGTCTATTACTACGGGTATCGTGCAGAAACTGCAGATGGAACAAAAATAGAAACAGTCGAAAAAGACGACCGAGTGGCTTTTGAGTTTCCGGCAGGCACGCATGAAATAAAAATCTTCTACCAAAAAACATTGATTCAACGAGTTACGGCAGTCATTTCGTTGATTTCGATTGTGGTCTTTCTTGTGATTATTATACTTTTCCAAAATCATATAAGAAAACAAGAGCGGGAAAAGAGTAGAGCGAGCAAAAAGGAACAGCCGACTGTTGCTGAATCTGAACCGATGATTGGCAGTCGAGTGAATCGAAGAAGTAGCAGATAAAAATGGAAAAGTCTCTAAAAGAACAAGATGGTTTTCAAAAATCATCTTGTTCTTTTTTATTGTAATAAGACACTAAAAATGTTTGATAGTAAAGAGTAAAGGCTGTCATTTGTTAGGAAAATTGTCACGTTTAGCTTTCAGATTCACATTTTTTTCCTGATTGTATGCAATAAAAAAATTTATAGATAGAACAAAAGGCAGATTGATGATAAAATGTAGCAGTCACGTGTTGAATTATAAATGAAAAAAGGTTATCTGTTTTATAAGCTAGGTATCCTAAAAAGTTACAGTTCAGTATGTTTGAAATAGTCATCTGAGCTGAGGTAGCTGTTTTACGGAAAAAAATTCAAAATGACATAGACTATCAATCGCAAGCACATCAAAGAATAGGAGCGAATAAGTATTCGTTTTTGTACATTGCACTGCGAGTGGACTTTAGAGAGAAAAAAATGTACTCTAGAAATAGGAAAAAAATGCAGAAAAGGAACGGATCAATGGCAAACGAACAGAAGATTCTCGTGAATATCGATAATATTTATAAAGATAAAAAGAAAAAGGAACTCACTGTTATGGGGTGGGCAGTGGATATGACACATAAAAAGAACCCAAATATTGAGGTACAGCAGTCAGCGTCAGTTGCTTCAAGTCGTGTTGGCTTGGCGCCAAGAGGAGATGTAATAGAAGTCTATGACTTGCCTCCTTATGTCTCTGTCGGCTTCAGTGTGACACTATCTGTAAATGCATTTGATGGTGAGGCAACGATACTTTTTTCAAATGAAGAAGAATCGACTACTCAAATAATTGATTTGGGGAAAAGCTACCCTGATGTGAATCAGAATGCCAGCAAAGAAAAGTGGAAGCAATATTTTAGAAAATTTAAAAAAGGTCTAGGCTATCTGAAACGGAATGGTATCTTAAACACCTATCGTCGAGTACGGATTGACCAGAAAAAAACAAACGACAAGTATCTGGAATGGATTGAGAAAAATGAACGTCCTTTTGATACGTCGGTAGAAATCGAGAAAGATATCTTAGTTTCTATTGTAGTGCCGGTTTATAATGTTGAAGTCAAGTGGCTGGATAAGTGTATCCAATCGGTTAAGGATCAGACGTATACAAACTGGGAGCTTTGTATCGCAGACGATGCCTCCACTCATCAAGAGCTTTTAAATGCTTTGGCCAAGTATGAAAAGGAAGACCCTAGAATTAAAGTAGTGTTCCGTAAAGAAAATGGTCATATTTGTCGAGCAACGAATTCAGCGCTAGAGGTGGCGACAGGAGAGTTTGTCGCGCTTTTAGATAATGATGATGAGTTAGCGCCTAATGCAATCTATGAAGTTGTTCGTTTATTAAACGAGCGCCCGGAGCTTAATTTGCTTTATAGCGATGAGGATAAAATTGACGAAGTCGGAACACGTTCGGACCCGGCATTCAAGCCACAGTGGTCTCCTGACCTTCTAATGAGTACGAATTACATCTCTCATTTAGGTGTTTATCGTCGCTCAATTATCGAAGAAATTGGCGGGCTGCGTGTCGGTTTTGAGGGGGCACAGGACTATGATTTGGTGCTCCGCTTTACGGAGATGATTTCATCTAAAACTATTGCTCATATTCCCAAGGTCCTTTACCATTGGCGTATGCTGGAAACGTCGACAGCGGCTAACCAAGGTTCGAAGAATTATGCGTTTCAGGCTGGTCAAAAGGCTTTGCAGGAAGCATTGGAGAGAAGAAGTATTGATGGTACCGTTGAAGCCGGTCCTGCCAATGGGTTATACCGAGTGAACTATGCCATTCCTGAAAAGGAATTAGTTTCAATTATCATTCCAACGCGAAATGGGTATAAGGATTTGAAACGATGCATTGATTCAATCATCGAGTTGACGACTTATCCAAATTATGAAGTGATTGTTGCGGATAATGGTAGTGACGAGCCGCAAATGGAGGAGCTGTATAATCAATACAGCACAGAGTTGGGTGAGCGATTTATCAAGCATTCGATTGATATTCCGTTTAACTTTTCAAAAATTAATAATATTGCAGCCAAGGATGCGAAAGGCAAGTATCTGTTATTCCTTAACAATGATACCAAGGTCATCACTCCTGATTGGTTGACAAATATGGTTTCTCTGGCTCAATTGGATCATGTGGGAACAGTTGGGGCAAAGCTCTATTATGAAAACAACACAATTCAGCATGCCGGAGTCATTGTCGGTCTTGGAGGCGTTGCCGGACATGGACACCATACGTATCCTAAAGGAGATTTTGGTTACTTTGGACGTTTGGTTGCCAATACAGACTATCTGGCTGTTACAGCTGCCTGTGTCATGATTAAGAAAACGGATTTCGAGCAGCTAGATGGCTTTGATGAAGATTTCGTTGTTGCTTACAATGATGTAGACCTTTGTTTGAGAGTTTACGAAGAGTTAGGCAAGTATAACGTCTATTCAGCGGATACAGAATTGTATCATTATGAATCTCAGTCAAGAGGATATGAAGATACACCGGAAAAACAAGAACGCTTCCTGAAAGAAGCCGAACGCTTCCGTGGAAAATGGCTGTCTTACGTAGAAGACGACCCGTTTTATAATCCAAACCTGACAAGAAACGGCGGAGACTTTAGTGTACGATTATAAAGGCTACGAAGTAGCCTTTATAATCGTATGCGACGAGAATCGAAAGCCAGTCAGTTCTTGATGGCTTGAGACTCGTAGGAGCACCTTTCCAAAAGGTAGGATGAAGGCCTAAAGTCTTATGCGCCGAAGATCGCAGTGCAAGCCTTCAATTCTTAATGGCTGTGCCATTTAGAGATTGATGAGATCGGAACGAAGTGTAGTGAGAACCGTAGAAGCACATTTCCCAGAAGTAGCCTTTATAATCGTATGCGACGAGAATCGAAGAGAAGTGCCTGAGCTTGAACACTTTGCATCGAGAATCGAAAGCCAATCAAGTCTTGATGGCTTGAGACTCGTAGATGCAGCAGGCTAAAGAAAAAAGACTTGAGCTACGGTGAAGTTCTAAGTGTTTCTACAAAGTAAGTAAAAATATTAAAATCGAAAGGCAGGACGGAGACTCAGCGAGTAGTGACGAGTATATCCACCTGCCTTTTTAGAAAATGCAAAAGGATAAAAACAAATGGATAAAGTTTTAGTAATCGTTGGTCCTACAGCAGTAGGAAAGACTGCATTAAGCATTCATTTAGCAAAACAGTTGGATGGTGAAATTATC
Organism: Enterococcus sp. BWR-S5; assembly: GCF_016745255.1. GTDB lineage: Bacteria > Bacillota > Bacilli > Lactobacillales > Enterococcaceae > Enterococcus_L. Next base: position 422,197 of record NZ_JADOEQ010000001.1, read on the forward strand.
AGTGGGGACTCCATGCAGGTCTATCGCCAGCTAGATATTGGCACTGCAAAGGTTAAGCCGGAAGAACAAGAAGGGGTTCCTCATTATCTAATTGATTGTCGTGAATTGACAGAAAGCTACTCCGCTGCAGATTTCCAGTATGAAGGAAGAAAAAGAATCGCCGACATCATTGAAAGAGGCAAGCTGCCGATTATTGTTGGTGGTACAGGATTGTACATACAGTCTTTGCTCTATGATTATCAATTGGGTGGAAAAAAAGAAGAGGTAGCACCGGAAATAAGAGAAAAATATGAAGCATTTGCTGAGACTCATGGCAATGAAGCGTTATGGCAGCTGTTGCTGGACAAAGACCCGCAAGCCGCAGCAACTATTCATTTTAATAATAAAAAGAAGGTTGTTCGAGCGCTGGAAGTTTTTGAAGCGACTGGTTACAGCATCTTGACTCCAAAGGAAGAACCAGCGCTCTTGTATGATTATTTTATGATTGGCTTGGAGACTGAGCGCAGTTTTCTTTATGAACGAATCAATCAACGTGTGGATTTAATGTTGGAAGAGGGACTTTTGGCAGAAGCGAAGTTAATGTATGATAATAGGGACGTTCAAGCAGCTCAGGGGATTGGTTACAAAGAGTTTTTCCCTTACTTTGACAAGGTTATCGATTTAGAAGAAGCTGTTACACAAGTAAAACAGAATTCCAGACGATATGCGAAACGCCAACTAACCTGGTTTCGAAATCGGCTGGAAGCAGAGTGGTTTGATTTGCTTCGACAGCCTGATGAATTGAAACGACTTGAACAGGATGTTGCCCGGTGGCTGGAGCGATAGAAAGGAACAAAGATATGGCGAACGAAAAAGAAAAAGTAATCTTAGTCGGTGTAGAGACAGAAGAGAACAGTGCTCAATTTGAGGATTCTATGAAAGAGTTGAAGAATCTGACAGAAACAGCACAGGGCGAAGTCGTTTTTTGCCTAACTCAGAAACGACCGAGAGTGGATCGGCAAACACTTATTGGTAAAGGAAAACTACAAGAACTGATTGATTTTGCCGATGCCTATGAAGCAGATGTGGTTATCTTTAATCACGAAATGACGCCCAGACAGAATCAGCTGGTTGGAGAAGCTTTGGGAATTCGTGTGATTGATCGCGTACAGTTGATTTTGGATATTTTTGCTTTACGAGCTCGTTCAAGAGAAGGAAAGCTGCAGGTCGAGCTGGCACAGCTGAATTATCTGCTGCCGCGACTGGTTGGACAAGGAAAACATTTGTCCCGTTTAGGTGGGGGAATTGGAACAAGAGGACCAGGAGAAACGAAGCTGGAATCTGATCGGAGACATATTCGTAACAAGATTACTGTAATAAAACGAGAACTGAAGGAAGTGGCGGCTCATAGAGAGCGCAGCCGTCAAAAACGACAAACGGCAGATGTTTTTCAGATTGGTTTAGTTGGTTATACGAATGCCGGAAAATCAACCATTATTAACTTATTGACAGCGGCTAAAACTTATTCAGAGGACCAGCTTTTTGCAACATTGGACCCTCTGACAAAGAAATGGCAGATGCCTAATGGAATGGTCGTAACAATTACCGATACGGTTGGTTTTATTCAGGATTTACCCACACAGCTGATCGAAGCCTTTCAATCAACCTTGGAAGAAAGTCGGGAGATGGATTTGCTGCTGCATGTTGTTGATGCCAGTGCTTCTAACCGACTACAACATGAGGTGACTGTGACAACATTGATGGAGGAGCTGGATTTCAGTACCATACCGGTTCTAACGGTTTACAACAAAAAGGATTTAATCGATGAGAATGAGTTTACGCCAACACTGTTTCCCAATGTGCTTGTTTCAGCGAAGGAAAGCAAGGACAAGGAGAAGCTGATTAGTAGAATCCGCGAGAAAATGATGGAGCTGTTAGTACCTTACGAACTAACGTTAGCTGCTGATCAGGGGCAGGCGTTAAGTGAGCTCAAAAGACAGACGATTGTTCTCTCAGAAGAGTTTTTGGAGGAGCAGAATAGTTATCAGGTGCGAGGGTTTGCGAAGAACGAGTCAAAATGGGTAGGGAGAACAGAAGAATGAGCTGGACGGAAAGTCTTCATCCGGAGCTGATTGCTAAAATTGAACTAGTTGAACAGAAAATTGCTCCGAGACTAAAAGAGCTGCAGACAGTTGCTCTGAACAATCAAGGAAAAGTGTTACAAGCTTTTCGGAATCAGAAGGTATCGGAAACACACTTTATGCCGGTAACAGGCTATGGCTATGATGATATGGGGCGTGATGCCTTGGAACAAGTTTATGCGGAAGCCTTTGGCGCAGAACAAGCCTTGGTTCGACCGCAAATTATATCCGGTACGCATGCCATTGCGACTGCTCTTTTTGGTGTTTTGCGTCCCGGAGATGAGCTTCTTTATATAACAGGTACACCTTATGATACATTGTTAGAAGTAATCGGACTGGCAGGAAACGGCATCGGTTCAATGAAAGAATACAATATTCATTATAATCAAGTCGACCTTCTCGCATCCGGTGATATTGATTTTGAAACAGTGAAAAAGAAGATGAAGCCTCAAACTAAAGTTATTGGTATTCAACGCTCTAGAGGCTATGCTGCAAGACCCTCTTTTACTATTGAAAAGATTCGTGAGATGGTTGCATTTGTGAAAGCAATTGATCCGAATGTGATTGTTTTCGTGGACAACTGTTATGGAGAGTTTGCTGAGGAGCTGGAGCCGACGGTAGTAGGGGCAGATTTGATGGCCGGCTCATTAATCAAAAATCCGGGCGGCGGAATAGCCAAGACAGGTGGTTATTTGGCTGGCAAGCAGACACTTGTTGAACGTTGTGCCTATCGGCTGACAACACCTGGTGTAGGAAGTGAAGGCGGAGCAATGCTTTCTTCCGTTCATGAAATGCTACAGGGCTTCTTTTTAGCTCCACACGTGGTTAGTCAGGCGATTCAAGGGGCTGTTTTTACAGCTGCTTTATTGGAAACCTTCAACATTACTTCTACGCCTAAATGGAATGAGCCCCGCACGGATTTGATTCAAATGGTGGAGCTGAAGGAGAAGGATGCGATGATTACCTTTTGTCAGGCCATTCAAAAATTTTCTCCAATTGATGCATTCGTTGCACCGATTCCAGCCTATATGCCGGGCTATGAAGATGATATCATCATGGCGGCAGGAACCTTTGTCCAAGGAGCCAGTATTGAATTAAGTGCAGATGGACCCATTCGACCACCTTATATTCTTTATGTACAGGGTGGGCTGACAGCAGAGCACGTGAAGATTGCTGTGGTTCATGCGGTGAACGAAGTGTTCTATTCATAGCAGTATCGGCATTATTGCTGTTAATAAGCGAAGCTGCAGTTACTAGTTTAAAAGCAAGGATATCTTACTATCTGAAGGATTCAATTATTTCACGATAATCGAATCCTTCAGATATTTTTTTATAGTTGGTCTAATAAAAAAGCAACATTGTCATGTTACAAAATTCCTAAATCCGAACAAAATAAATTTTTATGTTAGAAAAGCTAACATTAATGATTGACAAGAGAAAAAAGTGCTGTTATTCTTATAGGCAACTAAGAGAGGGGGGTGGATATGAGAGAAAAAGAGCTAAGAAGATCAATGTCGGTTTTTCCGATTGGTACAGTTATGAAATTGACAGATTTATCAGCACGTCAGATTCGATATTATGAGGAGCAGGACCTGATTCATCCGGAAAGAAGCGAAGGAAATCGTAGAATGTATTCGTTAAATGATATTGATACTTTACTGGAAATCAAGGATTATCTGTCAGACGGCTTGAACATGGCGGGAATTAAACGTGTCTACACAATGAAGCTGGAAGAACAGAAAATCAATAGCGAGTCCGGTAAACCTCTGACAGATGAAGATGTTCGGAAAATTTTATACGACGAAATTCTTTCTCAAGGAGGACTTACTCAACAAAATCCATTCCAATCGCAAGGCCCGAAATTATAGTTTCGGATAAAAAATGAAGGACGTGAAGGGAACTTATGACAAAAAAAGAAAAGACAGTAGAAGATATCAAGCGTATTGCTGAGGAAGAGAATGTTCGATTTTTACGACTGATGTTTACAGATATCATGGGGACAATCAAAAATGTTGAAGTACCCGTAAGTCAGCTGGAAAAAGTACTCAGCAATAAAATGATGTTTGATGGTTCTTCTATCGAAGGATTTGTGAGAATCGAAGAAAGCGATATGTATCTGTATCCGGATTTATCGACTTGGATGATTTTCCCTTGGGAAAGTGAGCACGGGAAAGTTGCTCGTCTCATCTGTGATATCTATAATCCAAATGGCCAGCCTTTCGCCGGCGACCCTAGAGGAAACCTGAAGCGTGCGCTCGCAGATATGAAGGAACTGGGCTTTTCTTCTTTCAACTTAGGACCGGAGCCGGAATTCTTCCTGTTCAAGCTAGATGAAGATGGTGAAATTACGACTGATTTAAATGATAAAGGTGGCTATTTTGATTTTGCTCCAACGGACTTAGGAGAAAACTGCCGTAGAGATATCGTTTTGGAGTTGGAAAGTCTTGGCTTTGAAGTAGAGGCTTCTCACCATGAAGTTGCTCCGGGACAACACGAGATTGATTTCAAATACGCAGATGTAGTAGAAGCTTGCGACAACATCCAAACCTTTAAACTGGTTGTAAAAACTATTGCTAGAAAACATGGACTGCACGCAACATTCATGCCAAAACCGTTATTCGGGATTAACGGTTCAGGGATGCACTGTAATATGTCATTATTTACGGAAGAGGGCAATGCGTTCTTTGATGAAGAAGGACCAATGCAATTAAGCCAAACAGCGTATCACTTTTTAGGTGGTCTGTTGAAACATGCTCGTGCGTATACAGCGGTATGTAATCCAACAGTGAACTCATACAAACGTCTGGTTCCAGGCTATGAAGCACCTGTTTATGTTGCATGGAGCGGAAGAAATCGTTCGCCATTGGTACGTGTACCGGAATCAAGAGGAATGTCTACTCGTTTAGAGCTGCGTTCTGTTGATCCATCGGCTAACCCATACCTGACAATGGCTGTTCTATTGCAAGCCGGCTTAGACGGAATCAGAAATGAAATTGTACCACCGAAAGCTGTAGATAGAAATATCTACATCATGAATGAAGAAGAAAGAAAAGAAGCTCAGATTGAAGACTTGCCATCAACCATCCATAATGCAATCAAAGAATTGCGCAAAGACGAGGTAATGAAGGATGCGTTAGGCGAACACATCTATGCAAACTTTGTTGAAGCGAAGCGTATGGAGTGGGCTGCTTTCCGTCAAACTGTTTCTGAATGGGAAAGAGAACAGTATCTGGAGCTTTACTAATTTTAATAAACAACCTATCGAACACTATTGGCTTTGGCCAATAGTGTTTTTTTTATGTGAGGGAGCGAAAACCGGAAGGGGGCTAAAAAATATTGACATTTTCATTGAAATTATCAGGAAATGAAGCTTAAATTATGCGAAATGAATTTTTTTCACAGATTTTTATGAAAATATTAAAAAAAGAAAATGCTTGATAAAGTAGAGTGAAAGTGCGATTTATAAGACGCTATAAGTGTTTTTGTGAAAATAGAAGAGAATGAATTGTTGAAAGTTTGTGAAAAAAATCAATAAAATGTTTCATTGTTTGCAGCTATCCGTTATAATAGATTAGGAATAGATGTTTAAATAACTTTACTTTTGATAGATAGAAGGATGATTATTAACATGCGTAAAATGAAAACGATGGACGGAAATACAGCTGCAGCATATATCTCATATGCTTTTACGGAGTTAGCTGCAATTTACCCGATTACACCAAGCTCAACAATGGCTGAATTAGTAGATCAATGGTCAGCAGAAGGAAAATTGAACCTGTTTGGTCAACCAGTGAAAATTGTTGAGATGCAATCCGAAGCCGGTGCCGCCGGAGTCGTTCATGGCTCCTTGAAAACTGGTGCGATGACTACGACATATACAGCCTCTCAAGGGTTGCTGCTGATGATACCAAATATGTACAAAATTGCCGGTGAATTGCTGCCGACGGTTTTTCATGTTGCCAGTAGAGCCGTAACAACCGGTGCATTAAATATTTTTGGCGACCATGGTGATGTGATGGCAGCACGTCAAACAGGTTTTGCAATGCTATGCGAAAGTAGTGTTCAAGAAGTCATGGACCTGTCTCCTGTTGCTCACTTAGCTTCATTAGAAGCCAAAGTACCATTTATGAACTTTTTTGATGGGTTTAGAACCAGTCATGAAATACAGAAAATTGAAGTAATTGATTATGACGAACTCCTTCCTCTAATGAATCAGGAGGCTCTAGCGGAGTTCAGAGAACGAAGTATGAACCCGAACCATCCGTCTGTCAGCGGAACGAATCAAAACCCGGATATCCATTTCCAACAGCGTGAAACAGTCAATCAGTATTATGACAAGTTGCCGGAAATCGTTCAATCTTATATGAAGAAGATTAATGAGCTGCGGGGCACGAACTATGATTTAGTGACGTATTATGGTGCAGAGGATGCAGAAGAAGTTATTGTCTCTATGGGGTCTGTGGCACAGACAATTGAACAGACTGTCGATTTCCTAACTGCTCAGGGAAGAAAAGTTGGTTTCTTGAATATTCATCTGTATCGCCCATTCCCAATCGAAACATTTTTAGAAAAAATGCCTAAGACTGTTAAGTCCGTGGCAGTCCTTGATCGTACAAAGGAACCTGGAGCCGGTGGTGACCCATTACTATTAGATGTTCAGAGTGCTTTGTATGAATCAGAGCTGCGTCCTGCGATTGTGGGCGGACGTTATGGGCTGGGCTCTAAGGATGTATTGCCGAATCAAATCATTGCAGTTTATAACGAATTGTTAAAAGATAAAAGTGCTCGTAAGTCTCGGTTTACACTGGGAATCGTCGATGATGTGACAGAAACCTCCTTAGATTCCGGAGCAGCTGTTGATTTGACAGATGCACAAACCTATCAAGCGAAATTCTGGGGCTTCGGTTCTGATGGTACAGTGGGTGCAAATAAATCAGCAATCAAAATTATTGGAGATCACACCAATAAATATGCTCAGGGGTATTTCCATTATGACTCGAAAAAATCAGGAGGACTGACTGTTTCTCATCTTCGATTTGGTGAGACACCGATTCGTTCCACTTACTTAATCGAACATGCGGATTTTATCGCTTGTCATACTGCGGCATACTTGAACACATATGATCTGCTGAAGGGGTTGAAAAAGGGCGGCACATTCCTGCTGAATACTGTCTGGAATGATGAACAGCTGGAACGTTTTCTTCCTGCAAAAATCAAAAAATATCTTGCGGAAAATGAGATTCGTTTCTATACAATCAACGCAGTGAAGCTGGCGACAGAGGTTGGTTTAGGCGGAAGAATTAATACCGCAATGGAAACGGCGTTCTTCAAGCTTGCAGACATTATGCCATTCGAAGAAGTACTGCCTATTTTGAAGGATGAAGCCTTGAAAAGCTATGGCCACAAATCGATAGCTGTTGTTGAAAAAAATATTGAGGCCATCGATCGGACTGTAGAGCTGCTGCATGAAGTAGCTGTTCCAAAAGAGTGGAAAGACTGCGAAATTAAGATTGCCGCACCGAATATGGATGTTTCAGCGTATATTCGTGAAATTGTAGAGCCTATCAATCGTCAGGAAGGAAATGACCTTTCTGTTGGGGCTTTGGTAAGCAACGGCATGACGGATGGCCGTATGCCATTAGGAACTACGGCTGTGGAAAAACGTGGGATTGCGTTAGAAGTCCCTGAATGGATTAGTGATCGTTGTACGATGTGTAATGAATGTTCCTTTGTTTGTCCGCATGCAGCCATTCGTCCGTTTTTGGCAGATGATGAAGAAATGGAAGCTGCACCGGAAGGCTATATTGTACGCGAAATGCGTGGAGCAGATGGTCTGAAATATCGTATTCAAGTCTCTGTAGAAGATTGTACTGGCTGTGGGCTATGTGTGGATGCATGTCCTGCTAAAGGAAAAGCTTTGGTGATGAAGCCATACAACGAACAGAAAGAACAAGCGATGAACTGGGCATTCTCCATGACCTTGAGACAAAAAGAAAATCCGGCGAAGCCAAACACCGTTCTTGGTTCTCAGTTCAACAAACCGCTGCTTGAATTTTCCGGAGCTTGCTCTGGTTGCGGCGAAACACCATATGTTAAATTGTTGACACAAATGTTTGGGGATCGCATGATGATTGCCAATGCAACAGGCTGTTCATCCATCTGGGGAGCAGCAGCACCAGTATCGCCATATACAACAAATGACGAAGGACAAGGACCAGCATGGTCAAACTCTTTATTGGAAGATAATGCAGAATTTGGTTACGGCATGTTCTTGGCTGCTCAAACAAGAAGAGAGTATTTAGCTGTTGCTATGAGTGATGCGATGTCAGAAGCTTCTGCTGAATTGAAATTACTAATGGAAGACTGGCAAGAACACATGAATGATAGCGAAGGCACTCAACAGCGAGCGGCGAAGCTGACAGCGGCTTTAGAGGTCGAAAAAACCGGTAAGCCGTTACTAGAAGCTGTTTATGAAAAACGTGATCTCTTTGTGAAGCAGAGTCAATGGATGATTGGGGGAGACGGCTGGGCCTATGATATCGGTTACGGCGGTATCGATCATGTATTGGCAAGCGGCGCAGATGTCAACATGCTTGTGTTGGATAATGAAGTGTATTCCAATACTGGTGGACAGACATCGAAGGCGACACCGGCCTCAGCAATTGCCAAGTTTTCTGCAAGTGGAAAATATGTTTCTAAAAAGGATTTAGGCATGATGGCGATGACGTATGGCAATGTCTATGTTGCGCAAATTGCTTCAGGAGCAAATCAGATGCAGACAATCAAAGCCTTTGAAGAAGCAGAAAAATTCCCTGGACCATCAATCATTATCGCCTATACACCGTGTATTGCTCATGGGCTAAAAGGCGGAATGAGTCAGACCTTGCAAGAAGCAAAAGAAGCTGTCCAGTCTGGTTATTGGTCACTTTATCGTTATAATCCTGAACTCAGAGAAAAAGGGAAAATCCCAATGACCTTAGATTATAAGAAGCCTGATTTTAATGAAATGAAAGGCTTTATGAGAAAGCAGGTTCGTTTCTCTGCCTTGGAATCAACACAGGCTGAATATGCAGGAAAGTTATTCGAAAAGACCGTCGATGATGCGAAAAATCGTTTCTATAGTTATGCTCGCTTGGCAGGTCAGGAAGAAAAGATTCGTGCAAAATTAGAAAAAGTTGAAACAGAGCCAACGGAACAACCGATTGAAAAACCGACACGAGAGAGAAAAGAACGTGTCAAAGACCCGGAAGCAGAAGCACGCAGAGCAGCACGTCGTGCAGAACGGGCTGCTCGTAGAGAGAAAGAATAGAACAAAGCTATGGGAGCAGTGATGCAGACAGGAAGGAGTCTTGTCTGCAGCTGCTTTTCTTTATAGTATGTGACGAGCGCCCTAATTTATAAAAGTTTCTTTTGATTTTCAGTATTCTGTAATCCCCAAAAAATTTATGCTATACTAAAAAGGAAATCTTCAGAGAGAAGTGATAACTTATATGACAGCTTTTCAGATTAGTCAATTTTTTGATGTAAGTTATTGGCAGAAATTTATTTCCAATGACTTGTTGTCCAGCAATTTTATTATAAATATTATTGATGTTTTAGTGGTATGGTACCTCGTGTACAAATTAATCATGCTTGTAAAAGGAACAAAGGCCGTTCAATTGTTAAAAGGTGTGGCCGTCTTTATCATCATTCGAATAGTCAGCGAAATCATCGGTCTGCATACCTTATCTTGGCTGATGAATCAGGTTATTATGTATGGTGTGATTGCAGCGGTAGTCATCTTTCAGCCGGAAGTTCGAAGAGGACTGGAGCATCTAGGTCGAAGCTCATTTTTCAAAGCCTCCAAGAGCGAACAGCAGCAAGATGAAAAAATGATTTTAGCCTTTGATAAAGCCATTCAGTACATGTCCAAACGGAAAATAGGGGCGTTAATCACCGTAGCAAGAAATACTGGTTTAGAAGAATATATTGAAACAGGTATTGATTTGGATGCGGATATCACCGGGGAGCTCCTGATAAATATTTTTATTCCCAACACCCCACTTCATGATGGTGCTGTAATTATTGATGAAGGAAAGATTGCTGTTGCCTCAGCGTATCTACCATTGTCAGAAAGCAATTTGATTCCTAAAGAATTTGGTACGCGCCATAGAGCAGCGGTTGGAATCAGTGAAGTTAGTGATGCAGTAACTATTATCGTGTCGGAAGAGACCGGCGATGTTAGTCTGACCTTGAACAATGAGTTGATCCCAAGATTGACTCAAGAAGAGTATTTGAAGATTCTCAGAGAGGAACTAGTTCCTGATGAGGAGAAGAAAAGTCGTAAAAACCTCCTACAGCACTTTATTGACGGTGTGACCAAAGGAGGGAAAAAGAAATGAAAAAGGCTTATCAAAGCAACTGGTTTTCCGGCTTGCTCGCCCTATTGTTTGCTTTACTGCTCTTCTTTAATGCAAATTCTGAAGGAAACTCAGGAAATACAGTAAATACCAGCCAGGTTTATGATGAAATGGTTTATAATGTGCCGGTCCAATTGAAATATGATGAGGATCAATATTTTGTCTCCGGTTATGAGGACACGGTGGCCGTCCATTTAAGCAGTGCGAACCGAATACAGCTGAACCTAGAAACAAATGAAGATACGCGAAATTTTCAGGTAGTGGCAGACCTGACAAATACTTCGCTTGGAACAACAGAAGTACCCCTACGTGTAACGGGCTTGAGTTCAGCAGTTACAGCAGAGCTTGAAACCAAAACAATTACTGTAACGATAGAAAAAAAGGTAACGAAAAAATTTGAGGTTGAAGCAAAAATTCCCGAAAGCTTTGATGCGGAAGGCTATAAGGTAGATACTGTCTCTATCAGCCCGAAAACAGTAGAAATTACCACCGGAGAAGAAACGATGGCAGAAATCGTTCAGGTGGCCGCACCATTAACAAATGTTACACAATCAACAGATACTATCAATCAGACAGTCAATGTACAGGCGTTGGATAGCAAAGGTCAAGTACTCAGTATTGAGAATCCTGCACCTCAGGTTAAGGTTACAGTCAAGCTGTCATTGCCGAAGAAGGAAGTTGCTTTGCGATTTACAGCTACAGGAACACCACCCTCGGATGTCAGCAGCTATTCTTTTGATGCGGCTACAACTGTTGTAGAAATCAGCGGGTCGAATTCTGTGTTGGAAACGATTGACACATTAGAAGTACCGATTGATGTCAGCGGTATTCGAACCTCAGTTAAACAGACAATCACGATTCCAAATAGTGGGGAATACTCGATTGATCCTGCGCAAGTAGAGGTCACTATTAATCCAATTTATTCTAGGTCAACAAGCAGCGGATTGAATACTTGGACTGGCAGCGACAGCTCTAGCAGTACATCAGAGAAAAGTAATGGGTCAAAGACAACTGATACAAGCACAGACAGTAAAAGCTCAGGAGAGACTTCTGAAACAAGTCAGGAGCAAACCGAACAGAGTACAAATTAACCAAACTAATTAGTGATTAAGGAGATAAAATGATGGGTAAATATTTTGGAACAGATGGCGTCAGAGGGATTGCAAACAAGGAACTGACACCGGAAATGGCATTTAAGTTGGGACGTTGCGGCGGCTATGTGTTGAGCCAGCATGCAGCAGATGAATCACGTAAACCGAGAGTTCTTGTCGGCAGAGATACAAGAGTTTCCGGTCAGATGCTGGAGCAAGCGCTAATTGCCGGATTGCTATCTGTTGGTATTGAGGTCTTTCAATTGGGGGTAATTGCTACTCCGGGCGTTGCCTATCTCACTCGTTTGCAGAAAGCATCGGCAGGGGTTATGATTTCTGCTTCTCATAATCCGGCAGAAGATAACGGAATCAAATTTTTTGGTTCTGATGGATTCAAGCTGGATGATGATCAGGAATTTGAAATTGAAGCATTATTGGATGCTGAAGAGGACAAACTACCTCGACCATCTGCCGAAGGATTGGGAACAGTTGAGGAATTCCCAGAAGGTTTACTGAAATACTCTCAATTTTTGGTACAAACAATTCCTGGAGATTTGTCCGATTTGACTGTTTGTATTGACGCTGCGAATGGGGCAACAGCTACATCTGTGAACCGTCTATTTGCCGATTTAGATACGGACTTCTTCACCATGGGAACCAGTCCGAATGGATTGAATATCAATGATGGCGTTGGTTCAACTCATCCGGAAAAGCTGGCAGAGTTGGTTCTTGAAAAAGGTGCGGATGTAGGACTTGCTTTTGATGGAGACGGTGACCGTCTGATTGCTGTTGACGAGCTTGGAAATATTGTTGACGGTGACAAAATCATGTTCATCTGTGCCAAATATCTATCCGAAAAGAAACGCTTAAAGAAAAATACGATTGTGACAACTGTTATGAGCAATCTTGGTTTCCGTAAAGCTGTAGAAGCAGAAGGAATGTCTGATGTGATTACTCAAGTTGGTGACCGCTATGTTGTAGAAGAAATGAAGAAAAATGATTATAATTTTGGTGGGGAACAATCGGGTCATATGATCTTTTTAGACTACAATACAACAGGTGATGGTATGCTTTCAGGGGTGCAGCTGTTGAATGTTATGAAGCAAACAGGAAAGAGACTTTCTGAGCTTGCTGCTGAAATTACTGTTTATCCGCAAAAACTGGTAAATATTCGTGTGACGGATAAAAACAATGCGATGGATGTTCCTGCAATTAAAACGATTGTTGAGTTGATGGAACAGGAAATGAATGGTGACGGACGGATTCTCGTTCGACCATCCGGAACGGAACCACTGCTGCGTGTGATGGCAGAGGCACCGACTAAAGAAAAAGTAGATTACTATGTTGATACAATTGCAGAGGTTGTTCAAGCTGAAATTGGTATGAACTAATTTTCTAACTTCGAATAAACGACGAGTCAAAAGCTAATCCGAGGGAGCAGCTTTTGACTCTTTTTTTGTGAAGGAGGTATAAATGTTTTATAGTAGTGTATTCAGAGGTACCAAGAAGCTATAAAGGATTATTTTGAAAAAATATTTAGCTGTATAGAGACTAGCTCTTCTCGACACTAAGTCAAAATATGTCTCATGGTAAAGAACACTGCGAATTCTACTTGTGTAGGAACTGCTGGTAGAATGGGGTACGAAGCGAGGCTGAGAGTAACTGCTTCACTTAAGGAGCAGTCACACCATTAAAAGGAGCTAACCAATTCGATGTCTGACTCGGGCTTAGTGTTCGGGAGGTTAGTGATTCTGTTCCGCTTACCCAATTCATTCCGAATGATTTCTGTATTTCTAGTTTGATTGTACGTTAATCTTATGATACGATGGGAGCTGAATTTATACTATTATTTTATTGATTAATGAAGGAGCTGACAGGATGGGGAAATATTTGGTATTACAGACAGATTTTGGTCTGGGAGATGGTGCGGTTAGCGCAATGTATGGTGTTGCTCATATGGTCAGTGACGAAATCGTAGTCGAGGATTTGACGCATGAAATTCCTCCTTATGACATTTGGGTCGCTTCTTACCGTCTGTATCAGACAGTAAAATATTGGCCGAAGGGCACCGTTTTTGTCTCTGTAGTAGACCCGGGTGTAGGAAGCACAAGAAGAAGTATTGCAGCGAAAACAGCTTCCGGACACTACATTATTACACCGGATAATGGATCGTTGACACACATTCATCATTATCAGGGAATTGAGGAAATTCGAGCGATTGATGAGGTGAAAAGCAGACTGCCTCATTCAGAGGAAAGTCATACTTTCCACGGTCGGGATATCTATGCGTATAATGGCGCTCGTTTGGCTCATGGTGAAATTGATTTCACTGATTTAGGCAGTGTTGTAACAACAGACAGTTTGGCGCTTCTTCCTTTGATTGAAGCAAAGAGAACCGGCGGAATCCTAGAGGGCAGTATCGATGTGTTAGATGTTCGTTTTGGCTCTTTATGGACAAATATTCCACTGGATTATATGAAAGAGGAGCAGATTGTTCATGGAGATAATCTGCAGGTAACGATTTTCCATCAAGGAAAAAAGGTTTATCAGAATATTATGCAGTTTGCTAAATCATTTGCAGATGTCAATGTCGGTGAGCCGTTGGTATATGTCAATTCATTAGTAAATATCGGTGTTGCTGTCAATCAAGATTCTTTCTCTGATTTATACCATATTGGAACAGGAACCGAATGGACAATCCAATTGAGAAAAGCGCCAAAAATTATCTTTGAATAGAAATAGGAGTGGAAAAGATGAAAAAAGATTTTTCAGTGAAAACAATTGTTGCTATAGGAATCGGCTCTGCTGTGTTTGTTATTTTAGGACGTTTTGCGGTTATTCCTACGGGCTTTCCCAATACAAACTTAGAAACTGCCTATCCGTTTCTTGCATTAATGTCAGCATTATTTGGTCCAGTCGCAGGCGGCTTGATTGGGTTAATCGGTCATACATTAAAAGACTTCACAACATATGGAAGTGCATGGTGGAGCTGGATTATTTGTTCCGGACTTATTGGTGTAATTTATGGGTTTGCCGGAAGAAAAATGGATTTGGAGCATGGAGAATTCACAAAGAAGGATATGATTACCTTCAATATCTATCAGGTACTTGGTAATGCGGTTGTCTGGGGTTTGATTGCACCAACCTTAGATGTATTGATTTACAGTGAACCGGCGAACAAGGTCTACACACAAGGGGTAATTGCTGTGGCATCCAATGCTATAGCAGTGGGTGTTATTGGAACCCTGCTGATGAAAGCATATGCAGCAACACGAACCAAAAAAGGAAGTCTGTCAAAAGACTGATTGTGTGGTAAAATGTTTTATGAAAGAAGTCGGGACAGTAGCAGTCTTTTTCTGTGGTAACTCTCACAGAAGCAGCTTCTGTCCCGTTATTTATAGTGCTGAAGGCAAAGAATACGATAGACCGATAGGTTGGGGCTATCAATGCTTAGAGGCGACTAGATGTTTAGAAATAAAGGAGAGAAGCCGATGAAGCAACCGCTCATTCAATTTAAACATTTTACTTTCCAATACCATAGTCAGGCAGAGCCTACTCTTCATGATATCGACTTGACGATTTATAAAGGAGAAAAGGTTCTGATTGTCGGACCAAGCGGCAGCGGAAAATCAACATTTGCTCAGTGTATCAATGGGCTGATTCCAAATACTTACGAGGGTGAGATACAAGGAAGCGTGACTATTAACGGTAAAGAGCTGACGGAGACAAGTCTGTTTGATTTGTCTTTTGATGTCGGAACCGTTCTTCAGGATACAGATGGTCAGTTTGTAGGACTAACAGTAGGAGAAGACATTGCTTTTGCCCTTGAAAATGATGAGGTTCCTCTGGATAAAATGAGAGCTGAGGTCGAGCGTTGGGCGAAAACCGTTGAGCTGGATCAATTTCTGGCTCATCGACCACAGGATTTGTCGGGAGGCCAAAAGCAGCGTGTATCAATGGCCGGTGTGTTAATTGATGAAGCGCCGATTTTACTTTTTGATGAGCCGTTAGCCAATCTTGATCCGGCAACTGGTAAAGAGACAGTTGCTCTAATTGATCAGCTGCATAAACAGACAGAAACGACAGTTGTCATCATTGAACACCGTTTGGAGGATGTTTTGTATCGTCCGGTTGATCGGATTATCGTGTTTAATGAAGGGCGAGTGATTGCCGACATGCTTCCAGATGAACTGCTGCGGACAGAGATATTGAGTGAGCAGGGGATTCGTGAACCTCTTTATGTTACGGCGATGAAGTACGCCGGTGTAGATTTATCCACCGTTGCTCATCTTGCGGACATTGAACAGGTTTCCAGTCCTGATTTAAAGGAAAAGATATCCGTTTGGATGAAGAACATTCCTGAAACAACGATAAACAGTCACAAGCATTCGCAGTTGCGGATAGAAGAGCTCAGCTATCGTTATGCTAAAAATGGACGAAAGGTTCTGGATTCAGTTACTGCTACTCTGAATAAAGGGGAAATGATTAGTATCGTCGGTAAAAACGGTGCTGGGAAGTCCACGCTATGTAAAGCGATTTGTGGCTTTATCACACCCTCTACGGGACAGCTAAGCTGGGAAGGACAGCCGTTTGACCAATTTTCAATTAAAGAACGTGCCGATAAAATCGGTTTCGTCATGCAAAACCCCAATCAGATGATTTCTAAAAAAATGATTTGGGAGGAGGTTGCACTGGGACTTGAGTTAAGAGGTGTTGCTGAGGAAGAAATCAATCACAGAGTGGAAAATGCCTTGAAGGTTTGCGGGTTGTATTCTTTTAGAAAATGGCCGATTTCCGCTTTAAGCTTTGGACAGAAGAAGCGGGTGACGATTGCCTCCATTCTAGTTTTAGAGCCGGAGATGATTATTTTAGATGAACCGACTGCGGGACAGGACTTCAAGCATTATACTGAAATGATGACCTTTTTGAAGACACTAAACCAATCTGGTATGACAGTAGTCATGATTACCCACGATATGCATTTGATGCTGGAATACACCGAGCGTGCATTGGTTGTGTTTGACGGGCGAATCATCGCTGATACAAGACCTGTTGAGGTGCTGACAAATGAGGAGCTGATACACAAAGCGTCACTGAAGGAAACTAGTCTCTTTACCTTTGCCAAACATTTGTCTTTACCTGATCCCTATTTGTTTACAGAGAATTTCATGACGTATGATCAGGAGGTGCGGTTAAAATGAGTGAACATCAAATGTTAGGCTATACACCGGACAACACGCTGATTCATAAGCTCAACGGAACAACGAAGCTGCTTTTTCTGATTTTGCTTTCCGTCGCTTGCATGACGACATATGATACACGTTTTTTATTGGTAATGAGTATAGCTTCTGTTATTTTATTCAAGCTTTCTCATATTAAATGGCATCAAATTTCTTTTGTAATCAAATTTATTTTTGTTTTTTCTGTGTTGAATATTTTAGCTGTATACCTTTTTTCTCCTGAATACGGTGTGGAGCTGTATGGATCAAGAACCGTTCTCTGGGAAGGAATTGGCCGCTTTACAATCACCTCAGAGCAATTATTTTATGAATTCAATTTGATTTTGAAATATTTCTGTACAATTCCGTTAGCATTGATTTTTTTGCTGACTACTAATCCAAGTGAGTTTGCTTCAAGCTTAAATCGCCTGGGCGTGAGCTATAAAATTAGTTATGCTGTTGCTTTGGCAATTCGCTATATCCCTGATATTCAAGAGGATTATTTCGATATTTCGCTGGCACAGCAGGCTCGTGGGTACGAACTGTCTAAAAAAGGAAAGTTCAGTCAGCGAATCAAAGGGATGGCTCAAATTGTTTTTCCATTGATTTTGTCGAGCCTTGATCGAATTGAGACGATTAGCACTGCTATGGAGCTTCGTCGCTTTGGGGAAAAGAAGAAACGAACGTGGTATTCACAACAGCCGTTTCACAAGAGTGACATTGCAGTTATGTGTTTAGGTGTCTTTTTAACTGTGCTAAGCTTCTCTTTATTCAAGGTGAATGGCGGACGTTTTTATAATCCATTTCAATAATAGTTTTTGTAAAATAGACGGCTTCTTTGTTGAAGCGGTCTTTTTTTTATGTTTATTCGAGTATACCAATTTATGTTTTTGGATAATTTTTTATTGACAACTTATATTTAATATTATAATATTTAATATGTTTCTATGGATAATACATGAGAGGAGTCGTATATACCAATTTAAGGAGAGCGCCAGCTCTGGATGAATAGTTCAGAGGACGAGGGAGAAGCTTATCGAATCATCGGCGGGTAGCTTCAGGGACTGCACTCTACAGGTCAGTACAAAACATGGCTGTGAAGTCATAACAAAGCACTGACCACGCAGATAGAAACATGTAATGGATAATTTTGTTGCAGATAAATTGATGTGAGAAAGTAGGAAAAGACATTATGTGTGGAATCGTTGGAATTATTGGAAAAGAGAACGCTGCAGATATTTTGCTGCAGGGGTTGGAGAAATTAGAATATAGAGGCTATGATTCAGCAGGAATTTATGTGACAAATGGTCAAGGAGAGAACCATCTGATTAAGTCACAAGGTCGTATTGCTGATTTACAGAAAAAAATGAATGGTGATGTGAACGGAACCATTGGAATTGGACATACACGTTGGGCGACACATGGCAGACCAAGCGAAAGAAATGCGCATCCTCATACCTCAGAGAATGGTCGATTTACGCTGGTTCACAATGGCGTCATTGAGAATTTTGAAGAAATTAAACAGGAATTTCTTCAAGATAATCTGATGGAGGGAGAAACCGATACGGAAATTGTTGTTCACCTGATTGCCTATTTTTCTGAAAGGACTGAAACAACAAAGGATGCTTTCAGACAGGCTTTGAGTGTCATTCAAGGTTCTTATGCTTTTGCTTTGATTGATACGCAAGAGCCGGAGGTCATTTATGTAGCGAAAAACAAGAGTCCGTTATTGATTGGTCTGGGGGATGATTTTAATGTTATTTGCAGCGACGCAATGGCAATGCTGCAGGAGACAAGTCGTTTTGTAGAAATTGCAGACGGAGAGCTGGTCATTGTTCGAGCGGATGCCATTCGTATCGAGGACCAAGTGGGAAATTTGGTTTTTCGTGAATCTTATGAAGCCCAGCTGGATCTCAATGATATTGAAAAGGGGACCTATCCTTATTACATGCTTAAGGAAATTGATGAACAGCCGAGTGTTATGCGTCGAATCCTTGCCCACTATACGAATGAAGCCGGAGAAACTTCCGTTGATCCAGCTGTTATTGATGAAGCTGTTCACTGTGATCGAATCTATATTGTTGCTTGCGGAACAAGCTATCATGCGGGCTGGGCCGGCAAACGACTTTTGGAAGAGCTGGCAGGAATTCCGACGGAGGTTCATCTTTCCAGTGAGTTCAGCTATAACATGCCGCTTTTATCTGAAAAGCCATTGTTCATTTTTCTAAGTCAAAGTGGAGAAACAGCAGATAGCCGACAAGTGTTAGTTAAAATTAATGAGCTGGATCTTCCGTCATTGACCTTAACAAATGTTCCCGGCTCCACGCTATCCAGGGAAGCAAAGCATACGTTGTTATTACATGCGGGTCCTGAAATTGCGGTAGCCTCCACAAAAGCTTATACAGCTCAAATCGCTGTGCTTGCTGTTCTAGCCTCAGCAATCGGTCGTGCAAAGCATGAACCGGCAGCTGCTGCATTTGACTTGTCTACAGAATTAAGTTTGGCAGCGGCAGCGATGGAAACAATTGTAAATGAAAAAATGATGATTGGTCAGCTGATTGAAGCATTTCTTGCTGATACTCGCAACGCTTTCTATATTGGTCGAGGAATGGACTACTTTGTTTCGATGGAAGCGGCACTGAAATTGAAGGAAATCTCTTATATTCAAGCAGAGGGCTTTGCCGCAGGAGAGCTGAAGCATGGAACAATTGCGCTGATTGAAGAAGGCACACCGGTCATTGGTATTATTACAGATAAAAAGACCGCAGCACATACAAGAGGAAACTTGAAAGAGGTGGAAAGCAGAGGCGCTGAAACCTTAAGAATCGTGAGTGATTCTTTGGCTGGAAAAGGCGATCAGCTAGTCATTCCCGAGGTACACCCATTGTTGAGCGCGTTGGTCAGCGTTATCCCCACCCAATTGATTGCTTATTTTGCTACACTGCATCGGGGATATGATGTAGATAAGCCTAGAAATTTAGCAAAGAGTGTGACGGTGGAATAACAGGAGCACTGCCGCATTACTTTGTTAAGAGATAAATTATAGACTGCGAAGGGAATCTTTAAGGATTGTTTCGCAGTCTATTTTTAGTCAGCTTAAGTATTTTAAGAATACTTTTATAGATTATTTTTTATGATTTAATCCTATGGCTACCTATCTATTAGCCGTCGAATATGATAGAATCAAAAGCATCACTTGAACAGATACAGGAGGATGATTCAATGGAACATCAAGTAAGAGCAATGACATTTGGCGAGCTGAAAAAAATCATTTCTGATTTAGAAAAGAATGATCAAGTTTCTGAAAATACAAAGATTTTTATCGATACCGGCTGGGATAGTGTACAGGAATTGGAGCCGGAGTCTGTGCATGTTGAAGCAGTCAAAGAGTTTAAAGTAGAAGATGAATTAACGAAAGAATGGTATGCTGGTTTTTCTTTAGTAGAAAAAGCGGAAAAAATGAATGCCAATGGAGCGGAAGAGCCGGCCATCATCTTGAGAAACCTTTATTGATCGTACAAAAGAGAACTGTAAAACACATGAAAGTCCATTTTTTTGTGGTATACACTGTTTTCTTTTTTTGTTATGATTTACTTAGTATGTAATTCTTGTTAAATGATTAGGCAATAATTTTGCGCATGGAATACAAACCATAACTGTTCTCGTATAAATTATGCAAAAACAAGAGTTACATAGATAAATCGTAAGGTTTTTAGAAGGGTGGTTATTTCTTGTGAATAATAAAGTACAATTTCCTAAAAATTATGATCGGTTTATTGAGCTTGGTAAAGAAGCAGCTGCTCAGAAAAATATGGAGGAAGCTATTTCTTATTATGAAGAAGCATACAGCATTCGTCAGGAATTTCCCTTAAACTATCTGCTTGTTAGTGCATATATAGCAGTTGGAGAGAATCAGGAGGCTTTAACACTTGCTGAAGAAATGCGGAAGCAATATCTTTCGTGTATCGAGTATATGGAGACCTATATACAGGTATTGATACTTAATCATCGGTTTCTGTCCGCTCATGGGATTATCAACGAACGTATTTTAATGGAAAATAGCGGAGAAATGAGAGCATTAGTTGGTTTGAAGAAAAAGGTCCGTCAATCTGAGCTGTTGTATCAGCAGTTTGAAGTGAAAAAGATTGAGGAGCTGAAGAAAGAACTCAGCGGCTTAAATCATTATGACTATTATCAGCAATTATCAATCATTAGAAATTCTGTTCAGCTGCCGCAAGATGAATTTTTTGAGGTAGCAAAGGAGCTGCTGATTGATGCTAATATCCACAATCTTGTTCGTTCATGGGTACTTGAAGAGATGTCTCGTCTTCATTATAAAAAAGAAGTTGAATTTTTATGGAGAGATAATCAGCTATACAAAGTGATTCCGGCTTCTTTGGCACGACCATTGGAAACATCTTCTTATCAACGAATCGTTTTGTATCTGGAAAAGGAATTAATGCATAACAACCATATTCTATACTTGGATTTATTGGAGGAAATTCGGATGCATTTTGCACTCATCTATCCGTTCTCTGACCGATTAATTAAAGACCCTAAGCTCTGGGCCATCTGCTATATTGTATCTTACAATGATGAGTTGGCAGCTAAGTATAGAAATGAATTGACTACTGAGGAAGCATTTCAGGTTCAAGAGCTACAGCACAAAATTCGCTGTGAACTGGCAAGCTTGACGATATAAGTACTTGGGAAGTAAAGCACTACAAGAAAACGACTTAAAACACTTTTGTTTTCCTTTAGCTAAGGAGGATAGGGGTGTTTTTACTATTTAAAAATATCGACTGCTGCTCTTTCTTTGAGATGAACAGTTTTTACACATCTCATAAAACCACCTTTAGAGATTGCATGAGGGAATGTTTTGTTTATCTAGACTGAGATACTTTTCGAGAAGAACAAAAAAGCCTATCTCTTTATAAGACAGGCTAAAAATGTTATTTTATTTCTCCGTTAAGATTGACCGATTAATAATTTTGAATCATGAATCCACTCAAATCCACCCCAAAAGAGAAATACAAAAGAGAGATAAAAGTGTGTTATAATCCTTTATGAAGCTATCAATAGTAGCGTTTTTGTGATAGAAGGACTATATAATACGTTTAAAATGACGCGCCCTGAGGGAATCGAACCCCCGTCTCAAGAACCGGAATCTTACGTGATATCCACTACACTAAGGGCGCAAGCACGAATACTAGTTTATCGGATATTACGAAAAAAAACAAGTGGGAGATTGAAATTTATGAAATTTGAGCAGCACTTGTCTCAGCAGCAAAAGCAAGTACAGAAACTTGCGATGACCCAGCAGCTTCAGCAGTCGATACAAGTACTGCAGTATAATGCGGAAGAGCTTCAGACCTTTATTGAAAACAAGGCACTGGAAAATCCGTTGATTGAGTTGCAGAACAATGTGAATGACTATACCTATTCAGGAAGTTCATCAGGACAGTATAACAATGATAAAGAGTCCAATTTGATGAATCAAATTCCTGATAGCTCGCTTTCTCTGTTTGAATATATGATTGAACAAATCCATCTAAATTATCGCGATACATTTTTACGAAAATTAGTTCTATTTTTAGCAGAGTTTATTGATCTGAACGGCTATTTGACCATTTCTTTGGAAAAAGCAGCTGAGCAGACAGGAGCTGACTCGGTTCAAATTTTGGATGCACTGGTGTTACTGCAGCAGCTTGATCCGGCAGGTGTTGGAGCAAGAGACCTAAAGGAATGCCTGCTGCTTCAAATCGAGCGAGATGACTATTCTCCTGCTCTTGCCTATATCATTCTTGAGGAGGAGTTTGAGGCATTTGCAAATAAGAAATGGGCTGTAATTAGTAAAAAGTTTGATATTGCGTTAACTGAGGTACAGGAGGTTTTTGACTACGTACAGACCCTGACACCTTCTCCCGGTAGTGTGTTTGGCTCAACTGCTGGTTTGTATGTCCGTCCGGATTTAAAAGTAAAAATCGTTGATGGTCATCCATTCGTTGTATCGAATAAAGAAGGAGCTCCAACGATTCGTTTTCAGCAAGCTTACTTTAGCAGAATGGAGAAAACTGCTGATCCCGAAGTACAAGAGTATATTTCTGAAAAGAAGAAAGAGTTTGAGTGGCTGCAAAAGACAATTGTGCAACGTGGGGATACGATTTTGAGAGTAGGTACAGAAATTGTTGAACGGCAACAGGACTTCTTTTTGAAACCGGAACGTCCATTAAAGCCCATGACATTGAAAGAGATTGCCCAAACGCTGGATATTCATGAATCTACAGTCAGTAGGAGCGTGAATGGAAAATATTTGGAAACAGAGTTTGGCTCATTTGAGCTTCGTTCCTTCTTTTCACAGGGCTTAGCCAGCTCTGATGATGGAGAAGACACTTCGGCAAATGATGTGAAGCGTCAAATTAAGCAATTGATTGAGCAAGAAGATAAGGCAAAACCAATCTCTGATCAAAAGCTAGTGGAGAAGCTAAAAGAAAACAATATAGAAATTGCACGTAGAACAGTGGCAAAATATCGAGAGGCACTAAATATTCCATCTTCTTCTAAACGGAAGAGATATGATTGAGAAATAGTAGGACTAATTAAAAATATTACTAACATTGCTATTATATTTCATTTGTGTTACGATTCTCTTATTAAAAGGAGGAGTTAAAATGAAAAAGTTAGTAGTGTTGGGTACTGGATTAGTATTATGTGGAGTGATTAGCGAAAGCAGTTCTGTATTTGCAGAAGAAATGCCGGCGAGTTCTGTCGCCCCTACTGAGACTATCTTGGAAGAAAGTACAACTGCTGCAGAAGAAACTGATTTAAGTGAGGAACCGGTAGAAGAGGAAGCAAAGGTAGAAAGCCTAAGAGACACATTGTTGAGTCTTGGGGGTGTTTCTAAGGAGTTGCTTGATACTCTTTCGGATGGTCAAATTCAAGAAGTCAATGATATAGCGGTGAGCTTTGGAGCACAAGATATCAGTCTGCTTGAGAAGCTTCTCGTAAAAATTTATGGTGCAAACCCAATTTCAGAAGAAGCATATTCAATCAATTACAGTAACCTGTATTTGGACGGCTTAAAAACCTATACTTCACAAATAAGAAGTACGCTTATTCATATTTTTGATTTGGATGCTCAATTGGTTAATTCAGTGACTGATGAAGAAATGGCTGAGATTATTGATACATTGGAGGATACACCAGGCACTCTATACATTGTTACTATTGCCAATAAAATCAGCAGTGGTGGTTATGGTCTAACAAGTGACGATAGCTCAGCTAAGGAATCTACAGATAGCACAACAGCTTCATCTGAGCAAGATAAAAAAGACACGAGTGAAAAAAAGAAGGGCTTTCCAATGACTGGCGAGCGTTCATCCGGCTTTTTGCTTGTTGCAGGTCTGATGGCAACACTTGCAGGAGTAGGAATTTTGTTTAAGAAATTTTACTAAAATAGCTGCTAAATAAAAAGAGCCTTGAAATGGAACAGCCCCTCAGCATTAGACCAAAAATCTAACGTTGAGGGGCTGTTCCATATACCAAGATTCCATTGTGTCCTATAAGCCACCTGCCAACTATAATTTTACAAATCAACGTTAATATAAAAAGACAATCCTTATAATACAGGTATTGTCTTTTTTTGATTGAGCAAGTTTTTAAAATCAGTCTGGACAAAATCTGGACACATATTATCTTCCCACCACAAAATCAAAAGAGTGAACTGTTGGATCAAAAAATGTTAGATTACGATTCAGAGCGTTTTTTAGAAATCATTTTTAATCTCAGATTTTCAAATTCAGCGTTATTTTCGTTATCTACAGAAATATTATCCGCTACAAAAATGCCTTTTTCAGCTATTTCTTTATCATCATATTTTTCATTTTGAAGTAGTTGATACATGAATTTGACTGTGGATTCAATATCTTCTTTATCTAAAATACCTAAAAAAAGTAGGGCTTGAAATTCTTGCCAGCTATTCACAGTATATTCAAGAGGTTCTATGTTTTTTATAAAAGTATCTGCATCTTGAAAAGGCGATTCAATATAATCGCTGGGTTTACTTGTCAATCCCATAAGATATGGAACGCTAACATTAAAATAATCGGCTAATTCTTGCCAGATTTGTTCATTTCTAGGAACGCTACTGCCATTTTCATAGTTTGTAAGCATGCTTTGTGAAATGTTAAATTTTTCTCCCAACTCTTTTACTGTTGCACCTCTAGCTTTTCTCAACTCTTTTATACGATTCATTATTGTTACCTCCAAAAATTATTAATACAACTGGCTTTATTATAAGCTCTTTTTTTAGTTTTTTCAATTCTTTTATCTGATATTACGATTTAGCGCTTGACATTCTTTAAATCTGATATTAAGATATTGTTATATCTGATATTCAGATTTAGAAGGAGGTGAAAACATGAAACAGAATCTTGAAATATTAGCTCAGATTGTTGTACCTGAAAAATTTGTGATTCTTGAAAGAGAAGAATATGAGAATCTAAAAGAGTTTGAGAGCGTTGGTCGTTGGTGGACACTGGAAGATGTATTGAAACATATTTCTATGTCTCGAAAATGGCTAGCTGATAATATCCTCAATAATCCAAAATTCAAAACTGAATTGGACGTAAATTCAGGAGGATTTGTCAAATATCCTATCGCACAAGGAGGGAAGTACTTATTTTTGAGAAGTAGAACAATGCAATGGCTCGAAGAAAATTTCTCAGAAATCATGAAGGAAATTGCATAAAAAAAGACCAACCAAACAAAAGTTCAGCTAGTCTTATGCAGACGTCCAAGAATGCTACTTTATTGTAGCATAGTTTTGCATGAGACTCCTAAAAAAATGTCAGGAGGAAAAAATATGTCTACACCAACTACTGAAAACGTTTCTGAACAACGCGCATCGCTAGATATCTACCGTGGGGTAATACATTCTCTAGTTGATCGTTTAGAGGAATTGACTTCTTTAGAAGAACTCAGTGAGATAGCCTGTTTCTATCTTAGGAAAGAGGTTGGCGAAATATGACCGAAAAATCTAGAGAGCATTCAAATACTATTGAACAAAATGAGGGATTGACTGAGCATGGCGTACTTTCGCTAAAAACAGGAAAAGAGCAGGTATCAAAGGAAAACTTAAAAAAGAGCATTTCTATTGTAGTTAATCTAATAGAAGACACAAAAGTTCTGGAATTTTTAGATAAATTTGCTCGTCATTGTTATCTCAATGAATGAGTTTTCGCTCTCATAAACAAGAAAGAGGTAAAAAAAATGAAACAATCAAAAAGCAACAACATGGGTACATGGGGGCTTGGCATCCTAGTGATTGTATTTCTATATGCATTAGGGAGTGTGTTTACGGTACTCAAAATAGGCTTATTACTTACGTTTAATCTGCTGATAGTGGTATCAACCGTAATCTTACCATTTGTGGTTGGAAAGCTCACAAAGGCAATCTGTCGTCTGTCAGCGCCAATCATTCAGAAATCAAAAATGAAGCTACAAAAGAAAATGACAAAGGAGGACAAGTAATGAAAGACGATATTTGTACAGTTGGTCATCGGGATTTGGGAAATCCAAAAAATGATTTCTCGGTGGCGGTCGTTGGTCATAGTGATATGGCTAGTAACAACGATCTAGTGATTCGAGCAGCAATTTTATTGATTCGGACATGTGACGTCAAACATTTTGAAGAAAAAAAGGATTTCGACACCTTTATAGCACTCACTGAGAAGTTAACAGAAGCAACAGAAACGTTTTGTATGGGCGGCTAAATGAATTATCAGGAATTAGCGACAACATTAAACCGACCACTCTCTACAGTTCGGAAATGGCGTGCAGATATCGCCAAAATAAGAGGGTATGACTTCGAACAAATGAAAGTGTGGACTGGAAGAGGGCGGAAATGTCGCATTGCCTATTACTTCTCTTTGGAACAGGTAGAAAAATTCAAAGAATTGAATAAGCTGCTTCAATCAGGAGAAGGAAAAGAACAAGCGATCACTCAGGTTTTTGGAAGCAAGGAACAGGAAGAGAAAACCCTTGAAGAAAAAATGAGTACCCTCGCAAAAGTTCTTCAATCTCAACTAAAGAAGAATGAGGAAATGGAAAAACAACTTATAGCACTGACAAGAAAAAACAATGATTTAACTGACCGAGTGGAAGCCCTCGAAAACAAAGGCTTAAAAAGTATATTTAAAAAATAGGAGGAACAACAAACATGGCTATTAAAACAACGGATTTAGAATTGAAGAATTGGAAAGATGAAAAAAATCAATATCAGGTAACACAAGTCAAGGAATGGACAGACTTTAACAACAATTCGGCACACTTAGGCTGGCAGTATGAAATTGTCTTACCAAACCTACGGTTTGAAAAAGTATTCATCAAGGTAGAAAGTGTTGAGCCAATCTTTACCAATGCTGAGGTAATTGCTGCTGGAACAAAACTTGTTACATTTGAGAATTTGGATGTTGGTTTCTATGCACGTTCAAATAAAGGAAATGAGTTTGTGGAGATGTTACTGACAGGAAAAGCAGAAGAAATCAAGTTAGTTCCACCTAAAGCAAAATAGGCGAAAAAAGAGCAAGTGTTCTAGTGGGTGGTTGGCGGTCTGAGGGTGTGGGCGGTGCCCTGTGGCATTAAGCCCGCACCTTCAGAAACCTGTTAGCCTAACGACCACGAATAAGAATGCTTGCTCTTTTTGTTGAAATTAAAGATTGTGAAAAAAGGGAAACACAAGTTGTTTTCTATATTGCTTGTGCCATGTGCCAAAATGAGATGTGACTGCAACGCAGTCCTTAAACTCCGTCTGGGACTGCGTTTAGCACAAGAAAATTAAAAGAAAAAAATTGGCACATTTTGGCACAGGGGTAAAGTTTGTGCCAAAAAAACACGAAAAAGGGGAGGAGATTGTGAAAAATAAAAAAGAAGAGAAGGAGAAAAAATATAGAAGTTGGGCTGTGCAATTATCCTATTATTATGAAACTCATGATAACGAGGGAAGAAAGAAATCTGACATAACAGAAACAGAATGGAAAGCCAGTATCAGACGGCGAATAGAAAAAATGATTTCTGATAAAGATTGTGCTGCTTATTGTTTTCATGATAAAGACACACTATCCGACGGTATGCCTAAAGGGTTACATTGCCATATATTATTGATGTTTGCTAATGCAAGATATCAAAGAGCCATAATGAAAGCTCTGAGTATCACACGTGAGGAGAATTGCGAGCCTGTACGAGCTAAAAGCTCTGTAGCAAGGTATTTAACCCATAGAACCAGTCAAGCAATGGACGACGGTAAATATCCCTATAATGCAGATGAAGTCATTTGTATCAATTGTGAGTATCGAGAGCTGATAAAGCAAACAAGTGAGAAAAAACAGGAATTAATAGATATTGACGAATTCATCGGAGAATGTTCACAAGATATTCGAGCGGGTAAATATTGGGAAGACGTTCGGGACCTCTTGAAACAAAATTTTGGTATTTCAAAAGGGGAAAAGCTCTGGAAAAAATACCGTAAAGACTTTGAAATTGATTTTCATGAGTATTTGTCAATCAAAGCGAGGGAATATTCCAAATATGGGCGACCGTTAGTCACAATATTTATTACTGCGAATGAAAGTGGTGTAGGTAAATCCCAACTGGCAAAGGCGATTTCTTATCATATTACAGACCGAGTTCACTTTGTACCCGCTAAAGGAAAAGGGAAAACATTTGATTTTGCTGGACTATATAAAGGCGAGCTTGTCTCAGTATTTAACGAGGTAGGCGGTTCAGAGTTTGGGAATAAAGCATTTAACGAAATCTTTGACCCATACCAGTATTCAGCAATTAATTCACGTGGAAAGGATAAGCACTGGTTAGCCTTGTATGCGATATTGACGACAACGGAAAGTCGGGAACAATTTATTATGAATGCCATGCCCTGTATTGATGAACGGTATCAAAATAGAGCCTTGAAACGGCAAGAAATTAACCGACGTTTGCCCTATGAAATCATCTGTACAGGGCTAGGAGACAACAAGGCACAATATGAGCTAAGAAAACTCTGTGATGAAAAGACAATGGAAACAGTCGGTACAGTGTATTGTAATGATGTTCGAGATATGGAAAAAATGACAAAAACAGCTCTGAATGCATTAATCATGCTAGGACTGAAAGAAAACGATCAAACAGAAGAGGATTATGATTTCCTCGAAGAAAAAATAACTTATACGGAGGATTAAGAATAATGTATTTAAAGAAAGTAAGTAAGAAAGACATTGAAAATTATGGATTAAACAATAGAATTGACCTTTTAGCAATTGGCGGTGTGTGGTATCACAAAATGAATGAAAATGGAACGAAAGCGAGAAATATCAGAAACCAATTACTATTTGCTTTTTTGGCACCAGAAGCATTGAAAGATGCACTGGAATCAGGAGAGTTTACAAGGGTAGAACAATAAAAAAAGAAAGGAGTGATACCCATTAATAAGAAAATTATCGGCTTGATTATGCTGTTGCTTGTCGGTTGCTCTATATTTATAGGGCAATCTTCGGCACAGGCTGAAACGTTACAATTTGCGCCGGATTCCCCTGAAAGTTTGACTGTAGGTGACTATCATATTGATTCGTATAAAAGCTATATTAGCGGAAATACAAAGGTTGGATTTTTGACAGACGAAGGACGTTCTGCTGGATTAAATGCTGCTGCAAACATCGTATTTGATTTTAATAAAATCATCTATAGCATGTTTGATTATGGCTTGGAGATATTTTCAGATAACAATATTCTCTATAAGTATGTAGACCAGTTTACTGTCTATTCTAAGCGGATATATGACAATCTTTATTCAAAATACATGACAACAATTATAGTGATTGTGGCGGTTTATTGTTTCTATCTGTATACAGTAAAAAGTGAGCAACAGGCAATTAGAAAGTTTCTGCTATTTGTAACAGTGTTTATTGTTGGCTTCGTCTGGAATGAACGAGCTGCTGATATCATAAAGTACGTTGATACCTTAGCTGTAGAGCTTCAAGCGGACTTAATGGCTGTTACCTCAGAAAATCAATCAAACACAACTAACCCAACTGTAAAGGTCAGAAACACATTGTTTGAAATGACGATTGAAGAGCCGTTTTACTTGTTGAATTACGGGGTAACATCAAAAGGTGATGTTAACACCAAAGAACAACCAAAACGAGCAACGAGCCTATTATCAGCTAAAAATACGAAAGAGGAATACGATGCAATTGACAACTACATCAAAACAAACGAACAGGAAAACGATTTTTTGTCACTGGATAAAGTCGGCTGGAAGCTCTCCATTTCGCTTATCTCGCTACCTATGACTATTCTTATAGGGGCACCCATGTTTCTCATTCAAATGTTCAATTTCCTGTTACAGATGCTTACACTGCTAATTTCATCAGTGATTGGTTTATCATTGTTTATCAGTTTGATTCCGTCATTAAGTAGTGCTACCAAAAATACATTTAAATACTTGTTCGGTTTGATAACGTTTAGAGCTGGAACAGGGATAGTATTTAGCTTGTTAATACTGATTATTCAACTTGGGCGTACCATCGTTCCGGCGACTGACAGTAAAAGCTACATGACCCAAGTGTTCACAATATTTTTCGTTTTATTTGTTTGTTGGAAATTCAAAGATAAAATTATTACGATGGTAACAGGCGGAATGATTACAAGTATCGGTGGTGGAATCGGTGCACAAGTGGACGGAACACGCAAAAAAACAACCGAAAAAATACGGAATTTGTTTAGCAAAAAACAGTCTAAACCTAGTTTTTCAGATGATGAAGAGGATTCAGACGAAAAAACGGATACTTCTACCAATAACTCAACCAAGCGCAAAGAGGAGCCGTCAGTTGACCCAAACGATTTACAGGACAACAACAAGCCATATGATGCACCGAACAATGCTGATTCAACTGGTGGAAACCTTGAGGAACAACTGGAAAATGCCAGAAATGATATTCAAAGCGACATCTCATCATTAGGGCAAGAAACGAAAAAAGGCTTCTCGGATATTGGCGACCAAGAAGAAATAAATGGGGAAATGATTGAAGAGATGCACAATCAATTTGATATTCCTGAGGCACCTGAAGCCTATGACAATCAATCAGATTATTCAATCAATCAGGAGATGGCAAAAGAAAGTCAAGGATACTCTACGACTGAATTCAACGAGCCGGATATCAATTATTCAGAATACACAACAAATCATGAGAACATGTTAAATGATTCCTATGATATAGACATGATGAATGATTATGGTAGTGACTTACAGGAATCACAAGAAGATAGAATACCTAAGGAATTAGGACAGGTGGAACAAGAAGCCTATAGAACTCAAATGTATGAAAAGATAGTGGAACTTCCAATAGAGAAAGACAAAGAAGCTATAGCAAGGTACCAAGAAGAGCTGGCAGAAGCGAGGGGAGAATAATGGCTAGTTATCGTAAACGTGGGAAAACGTGGCAATATACTATTTCATACACTGATAAGGAGACTGGAAAACCAGAACAAATTTATAAAGGAGGGTTCAGAACAAAAACGGAGGCGATTGGTGAAGCAGAAGAACTAGAACAGTCAATAAAAAAAGGTGTACAAATCAAAAATAATATTACACTGGCGGAGCATTTTGAATCTTGGATATCAATGTATAAAGAAAGACAAGTAACTCCTACAACTGTTTTGAAATATAAACAATCCTTATCACACATAAAGGAGCTATTTCCTGATATCCCCTTGTCACAAGTGAACAGAAGCATCTATCAGACGTTTTTGAACAATTATGCCGATAAACATGTAAAGGAAAGTACATTGCGTATACATGGGCACATAAAACAAAGCATACAGGTTGCAATTGATGATAAAATAATTACAGATGATTTTACCAGAAGAGCGATCATAAGCGGGAAGAAAGAATCAAAGCCAGCCAATCAAAAATTCATAAGCTACAGCGATACTAAGAAACTCCTTAAGTATTTAGTTTCACATCGGGAACCTAGTCTGCCAAATAATTACTTGCTGATGCTGGCATTCACAACTGGTCTAAGATATGGCGAATTAACTGGATTAACGTGGAATGATATTGATTTTGAAAATCAAAGAATATCGGTAAATAAGAGTTATGATTATCTCTACCATACAGGGTTTAAGCCAACAAAGACAGAAACTTCAAAAAGAACTGTTGATATTGATGAATTCATGACAACACTTTTACGAGAGCTTAGAGACAATCAAAAAAAGGAATTTAAAAGTTTGGAAGTAAAAAATCCTTTAAATCTTGTATTCTATCACTTTTCAGATGGTGTGCCGTCAAATAGTGGAACAAATAAGCTGTTAAAAACATTGTTGCAGCGTTTGGAAATTTCTCCACTCATCAGCGTTCATGGCGCAAGGCATACTTATGGTAGTATCTTGATTTACAAAGGCGTGGATATAGGAATTGTATCAGAGGTATTAGGGCACAAGGATGTTACCATAACAAATGAAGTATACCGACATGTAATTAAAGAACTAAGAGAAGAAAACAGAGAGAGGCTGCTAGGAATACAGAATGAGTTGTTTATGTAGAAAATATGGTCTAAACATATTTTGGAAAAGTTGTATTGGAAAAATGTGATATATAAGTTATGGTAGCTTATTCTTGCTTTAACTTTTGTAAAAACATTTCTGAATATTAGCTTTATATATATACCTTCTTGTGTTACCATTTTTGGTAAGTTAAACAAGGAGGTTTTTTACATATGAATATGGAGGTTGTAAAAAGTGATTCGGCTGTTGCTGGTAAAATTGCCACAGCGATTGCGAGTTCACTAGATGGCTCTGCAAATGGTGGTGCTATTCTTACAGATACGCAAACAACAGTTGCGGGAAATACTAACGCCCAAGAAGCGATTCAAGCCATGCTTAACGGTCAGAACAAAATTGTTCAGGCAATCGGTAAAGCGTCTTCAAATCTACAAAGTGTTGCCCATGAATTTGAGGCAGCCGACCAAGCAACCAGACAATTAATATCTGCAATTTCTATTCCTTCGCCAACTGGAGGAAAGTAAATGACAGATACTAATGAAAAAATTCGATCAGAAGAATTGAAATTAGAACACGAATTAGACCAAGTAGAAGACGACAAAAAGCAGATAGCTCATATTAGTAAAGAATATGAAGAATTTTTTCATCATACTTCATCATTATTTGTTGGGCTAGAAGAACAGTTTTCACAGAATGATTTTAATTGGTATATAAATGACCATTCAGAAGATTTACGTAATCGAAAGCAACACATTTTTGGAGATATTGAGGAAGAAAGCCAGCAATTACATAAACGGAAGTTATCTATTGAAGATGAACAAAATGAGCTATTTTATAAGAAGAAAAAGCTGTTTATGAATAAGGAGAGTGAAATGAATGGGTGTTGATATGTATGTCGGAGCTTCTCAAAATCAGGCTAGTAGTGCTTTTGCTAAAAGTCAATCCGATGGGCAGTCTTATCAAACAATGATTCAAGCATTACAACAATTTATCAATGAAGGACGACTTAATTCTACCGCCTATAATAACGGCAAAAGCTTTTATAATACAATTTTAATTCCATTGGTCAAAGCTGGCATTTTGTTATCTGAAGCAGTTGGTGAAGCGTGCCAAAAGTTTACACAAGATTACCAATCGACGGTAGATAGTGGAGATTTGAAGTCTGATGAGCTAAGAGAAAAAATCAGTCAGCTAAATGTACAAATCAGCCATTTAGACTCTATTCGTGCGACGATTGAAAGCAAGGATTTAGCAGATAACTTTAAACTAAGACAGCTCAATCAGAACAGCCGTATGAGAGATACATTGGATGATACTAAAACTGTTGTACAGGAAAAATTAGATAAACTATTGGATTTCCATGCTAAATCTCCTGATATTTTTTCTAACATTTCAGAATTAGAATCAATCATTGATAAAGGTGCAAGCCAAGCTGATAGCTCGTGGACTGGCAATAGCTTCTCAATTCCAACCGACCTTGGGTGGACAACAACCGTTGCCGACAAATGGCACATTAGGACTGACAATATCAAGAAAAAGGAAAAAGAGTTTCACGAAGCAAAAATTAAAGAACTTGAGAAACATAATGTATATGCTATGCCCTATCAAGACCCAATCACGAAAGAAGTTAAAATTTTGTGGTTTATTGACAAAAACGGCGTGCGTGTTTTTGATGAAGAGTTGCAAAATTATGTAGAAAGATATGGAAAGAACCTTAAAGGCATTTATGAAGTTGTTAGTTGGGAGAAAATCTATGAATTAGATATTGCTGCTAGACAACGAGGAGATGGCAAGAATTATCTAAATGACAATCAACTTCCCGAAAGTTGGCAAGATTTTGGGCGACATGGTGCAGATTGGGATTCTTTCATTTGGTCGGCTCAAAAATCTGGACTGTTTGACCTAGCCATGATGGCTGGATTAACATATATGGGGAGTAAAACAAAAGTCTCTACCTCTAGTAATGTAGCCAATGTGATGGATGATATTGATGATATCTCAAGGACTAAAACACCGGAACAAGTGATTGCCGATCGTACGCAAGGCTTCGACTTAAATTCTTATCCGCAGAAATACCCACAACTTAGCGCTAAGAAAATGAAGGAACTAAAAACTAAAGTGAATAATCGAACGATTACGCAAGCGGAGTATAAGCAATATACTTGGAATCAAGATATTAATAAAAATCGCAAACTAGCAGTTGACGATTTTTGGTACGAAGAGCGAATCCGAGTTTTACAAAGTAATCCCACTAGAGAATGGCTTCCAGAGCAAACCACGAGTATTCTTAAAGGTGAAGCAGCAAAATTTGATGGGAAATCACTACAAGGACATCATACCTATAGCGTATCTAAGTATCCGCATTTATCAGGCGCTCATGAAGTTATTTATCCAGCTACATTTAATGAGCATTTCCGCGGATGGCATGATGGGAATTGGAAGAATAGTGTACCTGGGCAAATGATTAATCCATTGAAAGATTTTTAAGGAGGAATATTAAATGTCAGCAAAGCAATCCAGAACGCCAAATACTATCTCTATAATAATACTTGATAAAGAAAATGTAGTAAAATATGTCCCTCCAATTAGACGATGGACAAAAGAACCCATATCAGAGATTAGGAGAAAAATTTTAAACAGTGAGTTTATCTTAATCTCCGAACAATCTAAAGACCCACAAAGTTTAATTGATTTAAAATCACATATATTAGATTTGGAAGCGATGGGAGCAAATCTTAGAATTATTATGAATACTTCTGGCTATATAGAAGAGATATCTTTAGAAATGATTACTACTTTTATTAAACGTCGGAAAGAAATAGATAAAGAAGTAGATGAAATTTGGGACTTAGAAGCACGAGCTATGGAAGAGGATGAAAAATAGAAGTTTAAAAATATTAACCTTTTATAATGAACGATGGTCAATCCGTTGAAAGATTTTTAGAAAGGTGATGCAAGTATGGCATATACAATTAATGTAAAAATAGTTGATAAAGAAAATGCAGTAAAATATATTCCGTCTATCAGAAGATGGACAAAAGAATCTATTGCAGAAATTAAGAGAAAGATATTGGATAGTGAGTATGTTCTTGTTTCTGAACATACTAAAAATCTTCAAAGCTTAATTGATCTCAAAGCACATATATTAGACTTGAAAGCAATGGGAGCAAAAATTAGAATCATCATGGACACTTCTGGGTATATAGAAGAAATTTCTTTAGAAATGATTAATAATTTTATTGAAAGTGGAAAGGATACAGAAAGAGAAGTTGCTGAACTAATGGACTTGGAAGCAAGAGCAATGGAGGAGGATGAAAATTGAAATTGAGTCTATTACGTAATTAAATAGCTAAGAGAAGGTGGGAGAGAGACTGATAAGCTTACAAAACTAGCTGTCTCTATAGAAAAAAATGGTCTGGACAAAATCTGGACAAAAAAAAAAGAACCTTGAATTATCAGGGTTCTTTCTTTATCTCAAGAGCCACCTGCCGGGCTTGAACCGGCGACCCCCACCTTACCATGGTGGTGCTCTACCAACTGAGCTAAGGCGGCATTCTGTCTCACACAAGTTATAGAATAGCGTAAAGCAGGTAGACTGTCAACTTGTTTTCGACAAAAATTAGAAATAAACAGAGAAGCTGCGTACGCTAAATAAACCGGTAAAGATGAACATGTACGACGGCTCATATCTGTGTGAAAAAAGCGATAATCTCCGTGGCTATTTGGAGATCATCGCTTCTCTTTTTTCTCTTTTAAATGCTCGCAGCTGGTTTTGCTCGATGATTTTTCGAAGCTCAATAATGTTTCTTTGAGATAGAATATCCTCTACGACAACGACACGTTCTCCAGCTAAGTATTGAATGCGATGGTTGCTAACGTACAAATCACTTTTTTCCACTAACTCTTTTTTTGGTGTATTTAAGAGTGAGGTATTTTGTGTTGTAACAATAACATTGTTGGTAAAGACCATTTTAATGATGGAACTCATTACCTCTGCATGTTCTCTGCCTAAATCACTTAAGACGGTGATAGAGACCTTGCTTCTCTTTTTGAAAAGCTGTGCAGGTAATCCTTGCCAATAGAGCATTAGACAATGAAGAATTTCATTTAGGTACATCGTTTTCCACGGGAAACCGCTCTCTTTTTCAAGCCTAGCCAATGCTTTAGAGGTAAAAGCTGAAAATAGGATAAAATTTTGCTTAATTGATTTTCCGGAGTAGAAAAATCGTGAATAAATAATATGTTTCTTGTGTGGATAAATTTGATGCAGGCAATAAATATTTTGAATACCCTTTTTTATTTTTACGAGGCTTTGGTCGTCAATTGTAACATGCAAACTGCTTTGGATTTCATCAATTAGAAAATCCATTGATTGTTGAATTTGTTTTTCATCTGTGTTTTTCCGGCATGGGAGCCACCAAAAAATGGTGTTGCTGAAATCGTTGTACCAGTCAGATGGTAATGTCAAACCAAGCTCATCAATGAAAGGAAGCAATTCATTTGTATATTCTTCAGCAGTAACTGCACCAACACTTGTTCGGAGAACAGCGACTGTTTCTGCTTCGTGTGGAGAAGTATAGCCTTGTTCGATTCTGGTAAGTGTTACTGCGATAGAGAAAGCCAGATGAATGACACGAATATCGCTGAGGTAAAGCTGGAAGTCTTTGTTTAGTTTTTTGACAAGCCTAAGAATTGCTTCTTTTTTGAATTTGAAAGGCCAACGATGGACGCCATAAACCTCTACGAAGTAATAAGAGAAGAAATAGCGGATTTCTCGCTCGTCTTCTCCGTATAAAAAGAAAGGATTTCTTTCAAGTCGCAAATTTCTTTCTTTCAAAGGAAGGTTTATTTTTCGATAAAGACGATACAATGTAGAGGCGCTCATAAAGCATTTTTTTTCTAATTCTTCTGAGCCTTGATTGGGATGAAAAAAGACCGCTTCCAATAAGGTAAAGGCATCTGAACTTTTGAGGATATCTGCATAGATATCATGAACTGAATGATTGGAGGATAGAGACATTTTTAAACCGTTTCTCTTTGAAACATCAATAGTCAGATAATTTTTCCAGTTGGCTTCTATGTAGTCACAATCCTTGAACACAGTTTTGACAGAACAATGGAGCTTTGTTGCCAGTCGCTCAGCTGTAATCCAGTCTTCTGCACCATAGAGCCAATTCAGCAACAGGATTCTTCGGGCTATTTTGGTTGAAAGCAATCGTTCCATAGTCAGTTTTCCTCCTTATTTCAAAAAGTTCCTATCAAATGAAAAAATAGAAATATCTCACTTATACCAAGGATTATATCATTTTTTTTGTTCCATTTTAACTTTTTTTATAAAATTAATTCTAGTTGTTTTTCAAAAAACAGTATATGATAATAGTGTAAACAAAAACAGATTTAACTTATTGATGAACAAAAAAATCGTTTGCTAATTACTTCTACGAGTATGTGTCAAAATATTTAGGGATTAACTGCTTCTAAATATATGCGTGGTGACAGTGTTTACTATGAAAAATTTTTAGTGTATCCTTTGAGAAAATGGACAAAGGCAAGTGGAGATTCGTGTATATACCAATGAGGCTATAAGAGATAGCTGTCATTGTATATAAATAATTATCGAAAAATACTAAGAGTATGTAGATTTTCCCCAAAAATTTACGTAAATATTCAGGCTTGAAGTGTATCCTGCTTCAAGCCTGATTTTTTTATGATTGTTTTGCAGTTGCTGCTTTCTTTTTTGCATTGGTAAAGGCAAAAAGTTGATTTTGTTCAATAATTTTTCTTAACTCAACAATGTTTTTAGAGGATAGAATATCCTCAACCACTACGACTTTTTCTTGAGACACATGTTCAATATGGTGATTGCTTACATAAAGGTCACGCTTACTGCCAGACTGCTTTTTTGGAGAGTCAAAGAGGGAGGCATTTTGTGTAGTCACACTTACGTTGTTCAAAAAAGTCATCCTCAAAATAGTTCCCATCACCTCCGCATGTTCTTTTCCAAGATCACTTAATACAGCGATAGAGACTTTCCCACGATTATTGAACAGCTGTGTGGGTAAATCCTCCCAATAAAGCATAAAATCATGAAGGACTTCGTTTAAGTAAAACGTATTCCATGGCAATCCATCACTCTTTTCAACCTCTGTAAGGACCTTTGAGATACGTGTTGAGAATAATATAAAGTTCTGTTTAATTGATTTCCCGGAATAGAAAAAGCGAGAGTAAATAATATGCTTTTTATAGGGATATATCCGATGATAGCAGTAGAGATTCCGAATGATTTGATTGATTTTTTTACGGCTTAAATCATCGATTGAAGTATTCAATTCATTATTAACAGCCAGAATCAGTTGATCAGCAAGTATTTGTGTCTTTTCTTCTGTTTCTGAAGAGTCATTTCCGAATATCCACCAGAAGACGCTGTAGCAGAAGTCATTTTTCCAGTTAGGCTGGGTAGAAACATTCAAGTCGCTCACCAGAGAAGTCAAGTCCTGTTGATAGTCTTCCATGTTGCACTTCAGCAAATTTTCAGCGAGATTTTCTTCTTTCCGCATCTCATCTTCAGCAGTAAATCCTTGATCAAGTCTGGTAAGTGTAACCGCAATAGAAAAAGCCATTTGTATAATCCGGAAATCACTAAGATAAAGCTGGAAATCTTTATTGATTTTTCTTGCCAGGTTAAGTACCTTTGTTTTGTCCAAGTGAAAAGGCCATTTATGAACGCCATACACTTCAATGAAATAAGAAATGAAGAAGTAACGAATCTGTCTTTCGCTTGTTCCTGAAAAGGTGAAGGGATTGCTTTCAATGGATAAATGCCGCTCCTTCAATGCTTTATTCAACTTTCTGGATAAGCGGTAAAGTGAAGAGCTGCTTAGAAAAATGCGATTCGCCATCTCATCTGAGCTGTCTCTGGGATGGAAGAAGATTGCCTCCATAAGCGTAAACGAATCGGAACGTTTAATGATATCAACATAGATATCATGAATGGAGTGGTAGGTTGATATTGTCAATTTGATACCGCTCTTTTTTGAAGTTTCTATTGTCAACTGATCGGGCCAGCGTTCTTCTATATAACGGCAATCAGCAAAAACGGTTTTAGTTGAGCAATGAAGTCGAGCGGCGAGTTTTTCAGTTGTCAGCCAATCGTCTGCTCCATACAGAAGGTTCAATAGTAGAATTCTTCGAGTCATCTCTGTGGTGATAAGTTGTTCCATAATCTGTTCTCCTCTAGTTTCAAATTGTTCTCATGATTGAGAAGATTTTGAAATAATCCTGTTACAACAAGGATTATACCATGTTTTTTAATGAAAATTAACTGATATAGATTTCTTATCGTTAGCTGTTTCAGACGATTAGCTATATGATGAAAATGTAGAAAGCAAACAGATTTTGGTTTATCGATAAATGTAAATCTCATCATGAAACAGGAGGGATTTATTATGAAAGCCAATGTATTGAAATTCGCTGTAGCTATCGGATTGTTGACGATTGCAGGTGGTACAACTTACGCAGAAATACGGAATCAGGCAGATAACGAAAATACTGTAGAACAAGTCGCAAAAGTAAATAAAGAAGACACCACAGCCCCTGTTGTTTCAGCAAAAAATGTGACAGTTACAGTCGGGCAGAAGGTAAATGTACTAGATGGCGTTACTGCTGAAGATGCTGAAGATGGCGATATTTCCGGTCGAGTTGTCGCAGATAAAAGTGTAGATACATCAAGGGCCGGAAAACAAGTAGTACGTTATTCTGCTACTGATAATAGTGGGAATATCGGCTGGACAGATCGTACATACACAGTTGTCAAAGCAAAAGAGGAGAAGAAAGCCGAAACTGCTGACAGTAGTCAAGCGCCGGCTGTTGTAGAAGAAGCACCAGCTGTTGAAGCAGATCCGGCAACAGTGGAGGTTCCTGCTATGGAAGCTGAAACCCCGACAGTTGAAGCGGCACAGCCTGCTGAGGCAGCTAACGAAGCATCTGCACCGGCAAACAATACGATTGACCAGACTCCGGCAGCACAGCCAAGTGCACCAACCTATCAAGCGATGACAATGTATATCAACGGTGCGGCGATTCCTTATCAAAATGGTGGTTCAGCAGGACAAAGTATTATTGATGGAAACCCGAACGGTACTGTTTCTACATGGGGCGGTGCAGCCGTACAATCAGGAAATGATGGGTTGAATTCACACTTCATTGGTCATAATCCTGGAATCTTCAGTGCCATTTTTGGTCTTGGCGGTGGCAGCCAAATCATTGTGACAGATAGCGCCGGTACACCAACGACGTATACAGTCAGCAGTGTCACCAAGGTTGATGATTACGCTACTGAAATCGGCACAGGAAATAATATCTGGGATATGATTACCGGCACTGGCGGTGGCGAACGAATCACGTTACAAACCTGTATTGATGATGCAACCAACTTAATTGTTTTCGCCTATAAATAGTCGTATAAATTCTGTAAAACTTTTTACAGTCATTTATAAAAGAGAGTTTGTAGATTTCCCCAAATTTACTTAAGCTTTTAACCAAAGAACGCACTCAGCGGATGAGTGCGTTTTTTGGTGGGGTTAACATAGTTCAATTGATTTTTTTATTTTTGCAGCTATTGTGTTCTTCATACTTTTTACAGTGTATCCCTTTTTTATTAAACGTTTTCATTCGCTCTGTTTTTATACTTAGTGTAACATATATTGATGAAGAGCAAATCGGTTAAATCAAAGATGTCTGTCATGTGAATTTCTCGAACTTTTAGAAGCATGAAAGGAGGATGTTAGCGCAACACTTCACAGACTTTCTATAAGGTTTTCTGTATCAAAACAGCAGATTTCAGCTTTTCAAAAGATTTTTGTCGTCTTTTGACAATACTTGTGAAAGTTTCATGATTTTTCAGGCGATCAATGGTAAAATGAATAAAGTAAAATGAGGAAAAGTGGAGGGAATCATGGGCAGCAAATATAAAGATGATACATTGCGAATTTTTAGTTTGAATGCCAATAAACCTTTAGCAGAAAAGATTGCTAAGGTCGTTGGAACAAAATTAGGAGAGAGCACTGTTCGCCAATTTAGCGATGGTGAAATTCAAATCAACATCGAAGAAAGTATTCGAGGGGATCATGTTTATTTGATTCAGGCAACGAATGCACCTGTTAATGACCATTTAATGGAGCTGTTGATTATGATTGATGCGTTGAAGCGGGCAAGTGCCAAAACGATCAATGTCATATTACCTTATTATGGGTATGCCCGTCAGGACCGTACAGCGAAGCCAAGAGAGCCGATTACGGCGAAATTGGTGGCTAATATGCTGGTGGAGGCAGGAGCAACACGTCTGCTGACTTTGGACTTACATACGGTACAGGTACAGGGATTTTTCGATATTCCTGTGGATAACCTATTTACGATGCCATTGTTTGCCCAGCATTATCAGGACAAAAAGCTTACGGGTGAAAATATTGTTGTTGTATCGCCTAAAAATAGCGGTGTACAACGTGCACGGAGCCTTTCCGAATATTTAGACGCTTCTCTGGCGATAGTCGATCAGGAAGAAGTAGACGGCGTTCGTTCCGGGTATGTGATTGGTGAAATCAAAGGAAAAACATGTATCTTGGTAGATGACATCATCAATACCGGAGAAACACTGACTGTTGCTGCTGAAATACTGGCGGAGAACGGAGCAGCTGAAGTTTATGCCTGCGGTTCTCATGGACTTTTGTCAGCAGGTGGCAAAGAACGAATTGATGCCTCGCCAATCAAACAGCTGTGTATCACTGATTCAGTTGTTGTATCGGAAGATCGCAGTCCCGAGTGTTTAGCTATTGTTTCCTGTGCACCACTTATGGGAGAAGCACTTAAGAGAATTCATGAAAACACACCGATGAGTCCGCTATTTCATTTGAAGAAAAAGTGATTGACCATTAAAAAAATTAGAAAAAAACGGCTGGTTGAAGCATCTTCTAGCCGTTTTAACTATTCTCAAGCGCAGCATTTTTCGGGTTTGCTTGGAGAATAGGCGACTAGTTATAAATTTGGAGGATATGGAAGGAGAACGTATGAAAGAACAGAAAAAAGGGATTATATTAGGCTTGACTGCTTATGTGTTATGGGGAATCATTCCTCTTTATTGGAAACTTTTACCAACCGTTCAGTCAATGGATATTTTGAGCTACCGTATTGTTTGGTCATTCTTATTTATGGGCATTTATATTCTTATTACAAAGCGTGGAGCAGCATTTATACAGGAAGTAAAATCTGTGATAAAGGATAAAAAGAAGCTTGTCGGTATCATTGCCGCCGCTATTTTGATTTCAATTAATTGGTTTACCTTTATCTACTCAGTGGGACAGGGAAGAGTAACGGAAGCTAGTCTAGGTTATTATATGAATCCGTTGGTTAATGTATTGCTGGGAACCATCATCCTGAAGGAAAAATTGAATAGAGCGGGGATTATTGCCTGTCTTTTGGCCTTGACTGGTGTCTTGTTACTGACAATTCAAACCGGTGTTGTCCCTTATGCTTCTCTTATTATGGCTTTTTCATTCAGTTTTTATGGCTTGTTGAAGAAGAAAATTGAAATCAGCTCGTATACCGGATTGACGCTGGAAACCTTCGTTATCTTGCCGATTGCTTTAATCTATCTCTTCTTTTTCTCGGAAAAGGGCTTTATGGCTTATGATATAAACATCAACCTGTTATTAATGGGAGCGGGAATTGTGACGGCTATTCCGCTGTTATTGTTTGCAGAAGCAGCTAAAAGGATTTCCTATATTATTGTTGGCTTCATTCAATATATCAATCCGACAATTATGCTGCTGTTCGCAGTATTCCTATTCAAAGAACCCTATACAACGGCTCAATTTACAGCGTTTGGTTTTATTTGGTTGGGTATAGCGGTATTTACTTACAGCAGCTACTTAACGTTCAAAAAAGAACAGCAGATTTTAGGAGAATAAAGATACTTTGAGGAATCTGGTACTCTATGCTAGAATGACTCAATGAAGAAGAGCATTAAGAAAGGACGAACCCGATGAAATACATTTATTTAGATCATGCAGCAACTACGCCGATGCATCCGGATGTGATCGAAGAAATGACAACAGTGATGAACAGTATCTTTGGCAACCCATCCAGTATCCATGGTGTTGGACGAGAGGCACATCAGAAGTTGGAAGCGGTTCGTCAGGTAATCGCTGACAGCTTAAAGGTCAAGCCTCATGAAATTATTTTTACAAGCGGTGGAACAGAGGGCGATAATACAGCGATTATTGAAACAGCAGAGGTAATGAAAAAGCAGGGCAAGCACATTATCACGACAGCGGTGGAACACCCTGCTGTTTTGCAGCCGCTGCGCTATTTGGAAAGCAAAGGCTACGACGTGACCTATCTCCCCGTGGATGAATCTGGACGAATTATATTGAAGGATTTTAAATCAGCGTTGAGAGAAGATACGATTTTGGTTTCAATTGTTTATGGAAATAGTGAGACGGGCCAGTTGATGCCTATCAAGGAAATTGGTGAAATACTACAGGAGCATCCAGCCGTGTTCCATACAGACGCGGTACAAGCTTATGGTTCTGAAGAGATTTCTCCAAAGGAAATGGGTATAGACCTTCTGAGTGCTTCAGGTCATAAAATCAACGGTCCCAAAGGTGTAGGTTTCTTATATAAAAGAGATGGCCTAGTTTTTCAACCTTTGTTGCGTGGTGGAGAGCAGGAAGAAAAAAGACGTGCTGGAACAGAAAATATTGCTGGAATAGCGGGAATGGGGAAAGCTGTTGAATGGCTGACACCAGCAGAGAAAGCCGCTCATAAAGCTAAAAATAAGGATTTCCAAGAAATCATCTTAGATAAGCTGAGTGAGGCTGGGATTGATTATCAGATTAATGGGGATTGCGAAAATAAGTTATC
The DNA here is from genome assembly GCF_016745255.1 of Enterococcus sp. BWR-S5. Taxonomy (GTDB): domain Bacteria; phylum Bacillota; class Bacilli; order Lactobacillales; family Enterococcaceae; genus Enterococcus_L. Next base: position 466,494 of record NZ_JADOEQ010000001.1, read on the forward strand.
TCATATTTTGAATATTTGGTTCAAAGGTGTCTCCGGTGATTTATTGTTAATGCATTTGGATCTTAATGGTGTGGCTGTCTCGATTGGTTCTGCTTGTACAGCAGGAACGGTTGATCCTTCTCATGTGTTGGAAGCTATTTATGGGAAAGGTCACCCAGCCGTAAAGGAATCGCTTAGAATCAGCTTTGGCTATGGAAATACAGAAGAAGAGATGATACGCTTTGCTGATTTGTTGATTAAGACTGTTCAACGACTAAAGAATTAGTATAGATTTTATAGAATTTGACTAGAAAAAGTGACACTTTCCTACTATAATAAAAGATGAAATGAAATAAAGAGGTGAGAAGATGGCATTTAAGGAAACAGCAGCAGTAGAAGGATCAGACGTATTTTACAAAGTGAATCCTGCAGCAAAACGTTATACACTAAGAGATAACGGCTTTACAGAAACGAATTCCGGTAATTTCCAATTGATTCGCTCATTGGATGCAACACCGCAAAGCAAGGAAGGCTTTAAGCTGAAAATTACAGTTTCTAAGGACTTACAAACATTGAAAATGTCTGTAACGACTGCAAACGGCTTGAAGTCTATGAATATTTTCAAAAATGAAAAGCATATCATGAGTCAGGAGAAATTTTATTTTCTGATGGATGGAATGATTAGCCGTGGTGTGTTTGAAAAAGTATAAAGGTGGGAACTGAAAGTTTCGTAAAAACTGTTTTGAGTAAGCTGCTTAAAATAGAAGGAACAGAAGAGTTATTCGCTTATCATAGGAAGGCTTGCAGCCAATGAGCTGCAAGCTTCTTTTTTGTCTTATACACTAACAATAAATTATTCTGCTATACTTAGATTCAAATAGGTAAACATTTAAGGACTTTGAGTGAGGGAGAATAAAAATGGCAATAACTAATTCCAAACAAGTATATCTCCGTCTAATTAATAAAGCGGAGGACTATATTGAACAAAACTTAAAAAGGCCTATATTTCTATCTGATTTGGCAAAGAACGCCCACTTATCGGAGTTCCATTTTCATCGAATCTTCAAAAAATATTCGACTGAGACAGTCAACGAATTTGTGCTACGAGTCAAATTGGAAAGGGCTGCTATTTTCCTTTGTGTAAATCCCCATATCTCTATAACAACTATTGCTTTGGACTATGGATATAGTGACTCTAGCTCGTTTAGCCGAAGCTTTAAGAAACATTTTGGAATCAGTCCATTGAAGTATAGAAAACAGCAAGAATTGTCAAGAAGTGTTGCCGGATTCATGAAATAATGACTACTGTAAAGAATGTTATAGACTAATGAGGAGGGGCACCATGATTGAACCGGTTACTATTACTACAGAAGAATGGAAGGAGCAAAGGATTATCTACATTCGCTTTAGAGGAAGCTACACTGAGTTTCGAAAACAAAGCAAGATATTGTTTAAAGAGCTGTTTGCTTTTGCAACTGAAAATAATCTTATTATTCCTGATGAAACAAAAGTTTTAACAATGTACAACGATAATCCATTTATTACGGATGAAAAAAATCTTCGTACAAGTGTCGCAATGACAATTCCTGATAATGTAGAAATTATTGAGAGCGGTACTATTTGTGTATCCAGCATCACAGGAAAATTTGGCGTAGGACATTTTGAGTTGTCTGCTAATCAATATGGAGAGGCGTGGCAGTACATGTATAAAGAGTGGCTTTTTAAAGGGAAGGCTGAGCCTAGAGATGCGATTCCCTTTGAACTGTATGTTACTGAACCCCCGAAGAATATGAAAGATAAGAGCTTCACTGATATTTATATGCCGATTGTTTAGCACGGATTCGTATAGCTTGAAAACAAAAAATTTATTTAATGTTAAGAAGGACGGGGAAACCCATCCTTTTTTGTGATTAAGGCTGGTCAAGTGCTTCTACTCAGTTTAGTCTATTGAACGGTGTGGCTGTAACTGAGACATTAGTCTATTTATAAAATGAGTATTTATCATGTTCTCGTGTTTTATAGAAATAAGAGAGAACTAAAAATAGTATTGAAAGAAATTCAATAACATAAGAGCTTGCAACAGAAATATGTTTAAGAAATAAACTGAAAGAGCATATTCTGCAACGAAGCAGTCTTCAGTTATCAAAGTAGTCAGAGTTTGAAAGCTCGTTACTATTCTATAAGGAATGGATAAGCAAATACTGTGGATTATGAAAACCAGTACAATTGAATAACAAAAATGAGTATTATTTTGCAATAAAATCTAAAATATCTATATGAAAGCGCTTGACATAATTTAAGTTTAACGTTAAACTTTGTTTGTAAGATTAAGTTTAACGTTAAACCTTATAAATTCTAGGAGGGCTTACAATGAAGAAGAAGTTCATCACAGCGTTGTTTTCAGTATTATTAGTCGGTGGGTTGGCTGCCTGTTCCTCATCCGGTAAAGATGAGGGAGCAAGCTCAGGTACAAAGGATACGACGGAAGATAAGGGCATGGATGTCATTGGTCAAACGGTTCAGTTCGATCCAAACAAACTGGTGAATGATGGAGAGCCTATCAAGATTGACTATTGGACATGGAACGAAGGTGATCCGGCAATCGAGATGGCGAAAGAATATGAAAAAATTTATCCGAATGTAGAAATTAAAATCGTTAATCAACCGTGGGAAGACTATTGGACCAAGCTCCCATTGTCATTAAAAGGGAAAGATGGACCGGCAATTTTTAATATTCATAATTCTCAACATGATATTTTGATTCCCTATTTAGCACCATATGACATTCCAGTAGATGACTTAAAAGCGGATTTCACCTCTGTTGACCCGCATGTGATTGACGGTAAGGTTTATTACACAGACAGCTTGATTAATACAGGGAATATTTACTATAACAAAGCGATGTGGAAAGAAGCTGGATTGACCGATGCAGATATTCCGAAGACTTGGGATCAGTTCAGAGAGGTTGCGAAGAAGCTGACGAAGACCGAGGGAGATCAAATCACGCAGGCCGGTTTCAACTATAACTTTGAAAATTATAGTGCAATTTATGAAGGCTTAAACTATCAAAAAGGCACACTGCTATTTAAGGATGATGGTACAAAAGTCAATTATGATAACAAAACAACCCTTGAAAACATGCAGTTCCTGATTGATTTGTATGAAAAGGATAAGGTTGGTTCAAAAGACTTTGGTAAGGAAGCAAAACAAAGCTTTGGTAATGGTCAATCAGCAATGGTCTACATGTGGGGCTGGTATTTGAACGAGTTGAATACGAACTATCCGGATATCGATTTCGGGGTGTTTCCGACACCAACACCAACAGAAGAAACGCCGTTTGCCTATGACCGTTATAATGGCGAAAGTACACCGGGAATCAATAAAAACCAATCTGAAGAACAGCAGGCTGTTGCACAGGATTTCTTGAAGTATTGCTTGGCGAACGATGACTATTCTAAAAAGGGTGCATTGTCACTTGCTTCTTTCCCAACGAAAAAATCCTTGGCGGATGATGCTGAAATTTTAGAAAATCCGGTATTGAGTGCAATTGCACCTCGTGTGGATCGTCTCATTTGGCCGGGTGCATTCCCTGCAACTGTTGAGAAAACTGCCGATCAAACGTTGGATGATGTATTATACAACGGTAAAGATATAAAGCAGGCAATCAAAGACGGTCAAGAGAAGATGGAATCTGAGATGAAGGATACTGACTTTACTTCTCTGGAATCCAGCTATGAGTTTTTTGACGAAGCAAAATAGATAGAGTTTGAAAGGTCGTCGGGGATTTCCCCGACCTCCCTTTCAAAAGAATGAAGGGGGAGTAATCATGGAACAAAAAACAATAAAACCTGCATTCATCAATCTAAGGAATGTGACAATCACACTACTGGTCCTCTATTTTGCCGTCTTTCTGGTTTATCCGATTTATAAAGCTTTTGCAGGAAGTCTGCATGACTGGAATCCTTTAATCGACAAATATGATTATGTGGGTTTGGAAAACTTTAAAAATGTGCTGACGAATAAACTGTTTTGGCAGTCGATGAGCAATACATTCATCTTTTCATTTTTCTCCGTGCTGTTTCGAGTGGTTCTTGGGTTAGGCTTGGCAACCTTGTTGTATTCAAAGCTAGCACGCTTCAAGACATTTTTCAGAGGCATGTTTTACATGCCGACAATCACGCCATTAGTAGCAGTTTCCTTTGTCTGGATGTGGATGTTCAATCCCCAGTTTGGCTTGATTAATAAGATTTTTGGCTTAGATATTAATTGGCTGATGAATTCAAAATGGGCGATGCCTGCGATTATTATCATGACAATCTGGAAGGATTTTGGTTATGCGACAGTTATTTTCCTAGGCGGCTTGATGGGATTACCGGAAGATGTATTTGAAGCTGCTGATATGGATGGTGCCAATAAATGGCAGAGATTCAGCCGTATTACTTGGCCGCTCTTGAGACCAACAACATTGTTTGTTGTCATCACATCTCTGATTACCTACTTGCAGGCATACATTCAAATATTGATTATGACTAAGGGTGGACCGGGAACAAGTACCTATGTCATTTCTTATCTAATCTTTGACGAAGCATTTGAGAAATATAACTTTGGGACAGCTTCGGCAATGGCAATTATTCTATTTGTGATTATTGGGTTTTTGACAATTCTCATGTTCAAAATCACAGGGGAAGGGAAGTTGGATAAATGAAAACGAAAAAGATTGTCTTCAACCTATTCTTATTGTTTTTAGCATTGATAACCGTAGTGCCATTTATTTGGATGCTTTTGTCTTCCTTTGCGACCAATCAAGAGATTGTCAGAGTAGATGGTGGCCTTTTTCCAACACCGACAACCTTTCAAAATTATGTGGATGTTCAGGAAAAATTTAATTTCATGCGGATGTTCTTTAACAGCTTGCTCATCTCTGTAGCGATTACTGCAATCACAATTTATTCCAGCGCCCTTGTTGGTTTCGTGTTTGCCAAGTTTCGATTTAAAGGAAGAAATTTACTGTTTGGTGTCGTGTTGAGTACAATGATGCTGCCATGGGCGGTAACAATCATTCCTAAATATGAGATGATGATGGATTTTGGGTGGCTGGATTCGTATAAGGCATTGATTATTCCGGCAATGGTCAGCGGTTTTGGTATCTTTATGTTTCGCCAATCCATTTCACAGATATCCGATGAAATGCTTGAAGCTGCCCGTGTTGACGGTGCATCAGACTTCTTCATTTTTCACAAAATTATTCTGCCGATGTCTCGTAACACCATTGCAAGTCTGGCGATTTTTCAATTTCTGTGGAGCTGGGAAGACTTTCTATGGCCGTTCTTAGTAATTAATGATGAGAAAAAGCAGTTAATCTCTGTCGGGCTTCGAATGTTTAACGGGCAGTACGGTACAGATTATGGTGGTTTGTTTGCAGCAACTTCCATCTCAATCATACCGGTAATTATCGTTTATATTATTTTCCAAAAGCAATTTATTGCTGGAGTTGCCAGCGGTTCAGGAAAATAAAAAAAGAAAGTTTGCATACTATTTTGACTTATAGATATAATAGTTGTAAATAAACAAGAAGACGGTGAAGAATATGCGGGTAACAATCAAACAGATTGCCAAAGAAGCAGGAGTTAGTGTTACAACTGTTTCAAATGTCATCAATAAAAAGGCTCATCGAGTTTCTAAAGATAAAATTGAACTAATCGAAGAAATCATCAAGAAATATAATTATACACCGAATATGAATGCGCGTGCATTGGTACAGTCTTCCTCCAAGCTGATAGGTTTGCTGTACTACTCGGACAAAGTCGATGTTGATTTTTCGGATCCCTTCGTTACTGAGGTGTTGGAGGGAATTGAACGCAAGGCCAAAGAGGCTGGTATGTTTACCTTAATCCACAATGTTACTTCTGTCGAAGACGTGGAAGCGGTTCAAAGAAACTGGAAATTCGAAGGGTTTATCGCTGTTGGTGTTTCTCCGCAGTTCTATAGCGAGATTAACAAGATTATTCAGTCGCCCATTGTATTTGTCGATACACATCTGGCAAAAAAACAAGAGTACTTGGCTGAACATAGTCATGACCGCATATTTATTAATTCGGATGACTTTGAAGCCGGAATGATTGCGACAAACTTTTTAATTGAAAATGGACATAAGAAATTTGCTTTCCTGACGTATCCGTTTGATGAAGATACAACAGGGGTTATTGAGCAGCGTTATCAAGGCTTTAAGAAGGCCTTGAAGGATCATCAGCTTAGCTTTGAACGGAAGCATCTGTTTCGACGAGGCGAGTTTGATAAAATGACTGAGCACTTACAAGAATTTACGGCGGTTGTTGTAACTGCGGACTTCTTAGCAGCCTCTTTTATCCATTTCTTAAAAGAGCAGGGCATTTATGATAAAGAGAAAATATCAATTATTGGTTTTGATGATATTCGTTACGCGGAAATCAATGATCCGCCGCTAACAACGATTCGTTTGGATCATGTCAAGAAAGGCGAGATGGCGTTAATCAAACTGATTGCAATTATTGATAAATCTGATCAAGAGGTTCAGCCTCTGTACTTGCTTTCGGGTGAGCTGATTGTCCGCCAATCCGTAACAAAAATCAATTAGACGATAACAAAGAATATAGATAAGGATGTTTTTATGTACATCCTCGGATTTTGTTTCAAAAAACGTACTATAAAAGAAAAATGGTGGTGTGTATTTTATGGCAAAGACTGCAGATGATTATTTTAAACTGGACCCTTGGAAAATTGTTGAGGAAGGCTTTAATCCAGGCTATGAACGGGTATCAGAATCAATTTTTTCTTTAGGAAATGAATATATGGGGGTTCGAGGTTATTTTGAAGAGGGAACTTCCGGAGATAGTCTTTTAGGCAGCTATTTCAATGGGATTTATGAGTTCAGCCGTAAGGAAGCATTGTCTCACTATAAAGGAATTGTGACGAAACCGCATTTTATGCTGAATGCAGTGAACTGGCTGGATACGGCAATTTGGTTAGATGATGAAAGATTGGATATGAATACTGCGGATGTGAAAGCCTTTTATCGTGAACTAGATTTGCGTACAGGAGTGTTAACTCGTTCCTTCATCTGGACTACAAAAACTAAAAAACAAGTGAAAATAATCTTTGAACGGTTTCTACATATGGAAAAATCGACGAATGGGTATCAAAAAATTTCTTTTGAGCCACTCAATTTTTCCGGAGATATTCAGGTACAAACGGGAATCGATTTCAATACCAAACATGGTGAAGAGCCAATTTCTTTTTGGGAAGAGCAGCAGAAGGGGGAACTAGAGGAGCTTGAAGCACTTGCCATTGTCGGGCAGACAGTTACGACGAAGCAGCAAATATTTTCAGGGTTCCACTTGGTAATCAATCAGGATTATAAGAAAAAACGTATAGAAGCAGAGAAGAAAATCGGCTACAGCTTGGTTGTTCCGCTGACACAAAATAGGGAAACAATTATTGAAAAGCTAGTCGTCAACGTGATAAAGAAAGAGGAGGTCTCCAAAGACGTTCTTTGGCTGGAAGGCACTAAAGCACTAGCTGATTCAGTAAGTTTGGGCTATGAGCAGGCACAAAAGGAACAGCAGGATTATTGGGCGTATATTTGGGATCAGTTTGATATTCAAATTGAAGGAGATGAGAAGAATCAACAGGGTATCCGCTTTTGTATTTTCCAACTTCAACAGACCTACCATGGACAAAATCCTTCCAATAATATTGGGGCAAAGGGATTGACTGGTGAAGCATACAGCGGCCATGCTTTTTGGGATACAGAAACTTGTTGTTTGCCTTACTATTTATTCAATAATCCCAAGGCAGCAAAAAATTTGCTGGAGTTTCGTTATTCAACGTTGGATGCAGCAAGAAGCAGGGCTCAGGATTTAGATTGCAGAGGGGCTTGTTATCCGATAGCAACGTTGAACGGAGAAGAGGCCTGTGACTTATGGCAGCATGCCAGTACACAGTTTCAACCAAGTACCGGAGTTGCTTATGGTATTTGGCACTATGTCCATCTGACAGACGATCAAGCATTCTTATATGGTCATGGAATTGAAATGCTGGTGGAAATCTCACGCTTTTTAGAGTCTCGAGGGGACTGGAGTCAGCTAACGAAAAAATTTGGTTTTTATGGTGTGATGGGTCCGGATGAGTTTCAGGTCATGGTGAATCACAATGCGTATACCAACTATATGGCCCAGCAGACATTTGACTATACAATCAAAGTGCTTGAACGGATGAGTGTAGCAATGCCGGAACAACTGGAGCAGCTAATGACTAGAACCGGACTTTCTGAAGAAGAGTGGAATAACTGGCAGCATTGTGCAGAAGAAACACTGTTTTTCGAAAGAGAAGATGGCGTAATTGAACAGCATGAAGGGTACTTCGACTTGCCTCATATTGATATAGACAATATTCCAATTTCAGATTTTCCATTGTATAGTCACTGGTCCTATGACCGTATTTATCGAAACGATATGATTAAGCAGCCGGATGTGCTGATGTTCCAATTCTTGTATAATCAACGCTTTTCAAAGGATTCAAAACAGGCAAACTATGATTATTATGAACCAAGAACAATCCATGAATCGTCTCTTTCTCCATCTATTCATTCCGTATTGGCGGCAGAATTAGGGAAGTTTGATGAAGCCTTTGACTTTTTCAGCTTTGCGACACGAATGGATTTGGATAATTACAATCGAAACACTAATGAGGGACTTCACACGACATCAATTGCAGCGGCATGGATGAATATTGTTTATGGCTTTGGCGGCTTACGCAGCGATGGCGAGCAGCTGGTATTGAATCCTGTTGTACCCAAGCAATGGACAGGCTATTCATTCCGTATTGAATATCGAAATCGGATTATCGAAGTGAAGACGTCTACGACAACCGTTGCATTGCGAATCGTGAAAGGTGACAGTATTCTTTTGTCCATTTATGGCGAAGAACGACTGATTGATGGAAAAGGAAGCGAGTTGTCAACTCCTGAGGAATGGCAGTTACAACGTTCATAACTGGACAGGAGAGTAAGAGATTAAATGAAAGTAAGAGTACACAGCTGATAAGCGCACCAGCTATGGCTGACAGCAGGAGATGGAACGTTGGAAATCAGCAGCCATCTCCTTTTTTACAGCTTTCCATCATCAACAATGATGAATGGGGCAAAGCTGAAGGCGCAGTATCAGTCTAGTCAAAGACTTGATAGAAGTGGGAACGATGAAGGAGGGAAAACGATGAGTTGGCATGTTATAGAGACGGGCAGACAGCTTGAAAAGACCGTTGATTTTGGCAATAAGTTTCTTATAGGTAATGGTTATCTAGGGTATCGAGGAACAATGGAGGAATATGGGAAGGAAGAGCTTGTAGCCTGTAATTTAGCTGGTATCTATGATCAGCGGGGTTCGGCATGGCGTGAGCCGATTAATGCGCCAAATGGTTTTTATACACAGCTGTTTATAGATAATCAAGCGATGGATCTTCGGACAAGTGAGGTTATTACTCATTCACAGGAGTTGGATATGCAACGAGCAGTGCATCAGCGTAAAACAGTTTTCGCTGAAAAGGTTGGGGAGGTTACGATTGAAAGCGAGCGTTTTGCCAGTAGTACCGATAATCATTTGTTGCATATGAGGTATTCCTTTTCTTTGGAGAAAACGGCAAGGGTTCGGCTAGTCACTGGAATCGATGGCGATATCTGGGATATTAATGGTCCCCACCTGTTTGATTATGACGAGTATTCAGAAGGGCAGACAATCGCGGTATCCGCTGTAAGCGGTGAGCTGAAGCATAAGATAGCAGTCGCTGACACAATCAGTCGAACATTTGAAGCAGAGGAACAGCTTTTAGAAACAGAGAAGGGGGTATTTCGACAGCTTGACTTCACTGCTCAAGCGGGTGTTGTTTACCAGCTGACGAAGTCAGTGGCAATTTATACCTCTCAAGATACGAAAGAGCCTTTAGACGAAGCTGTGAAGGCCAGCTTCTCAGCAAACCAGTTCGGCTATGAGGTGTTAAAGCAAGCGCATGAAGCCGAGTGGCAAAATCGCTGGTCACTGTCAGATGTAGAAATTGAAGGAGATGATGAAGCACAATTAGCGTTGCGCTATAGTATCTATCAGCTGCTGCTTACAGCTCCTTATCATGGACAGACGACTTCTATTCCGGCAAGAGGATTATCTGGTCAGACCTATAAGGGCGCGATATTCTGGGATACAGAGATGTTCATGCTGCCGTTCTTTCTATATACTGCACCGGAAACTGCTAAAAATTTGATTGATTATCGGATAAAGACATTGAACGGAGCACGAGATAAAGCAAAGGAATATGGCTTTCGTGGCGCATTTTATGCGTGGGAGAGTCAGGAGAGTGGTCAGGATGCCTGCTCTGATTATAACGTGACTGATGTGTTTACCAATCGCCCTATGCGTACGTATTTCAGGGATAAGCAAATTCATATCAGCGCAGCCGTTGCGTGTGGTATCTGGCAGACCTATTTGATGACAGAGGATTTGAACCTGTTAATCAACGGTGGGGCAGAGGTAATTTTAGAGTGTGCACGCTTCTATAACTCCTATGCATATTATCGACCGGAGAAAGAACGATTTGAATTGATTGATGTGATTGGTCCGGATGAGTACCATGAACGTGTATACAATAATGCGTATACCAACAAAATGGCAGCTTATACAATTGATATTGCTATCCAGGCGTTGGAACGCCTGGAAGCAGATCCAACTAAACGTGAAGAATTGATTCGAAAGCTTGATTATCAAAGGGACATGGAGCAGCTGCAGACCTTGAAGGAAGGTTTGTACGTGCCTAAACCAAACGAGCAGACAGGGCTAATCGAACAGTTTGATGGGTATTTTGATTTGGAGGATACGACAGTAGAAACGGTCCGCTCTCGTCTGCTTGATCCTAAGGAATACTGGGGTGGTGCATATGGTGTTGCTGCCGATACACAAATATTGAAACAGGCAGATGTCGTTTTGTTGCTGACCTTATTTAAGGACGAGTATTCAAAAGAAGTGAAAAAAAGAAATTGGCAATATTATGAACCTCGGACAGAGCATGGTTCTTCATTAAGCCCGTGTATTTATGCGTTACTGGCTTGTGATATAGGCGATCCGGAATGGGCCTACCCGTATTTTATGAAAACAGCATCTGTTGATTTGACAGGCGCGTCTAAACAGTTTGCCGGTACGATTTATATTGGCGGAACCCACCCGGCGGCGAATGGCGGTGCATGGATGGCCGCAGTTTTAGGCTTTGCGGGATTGGAAATCAAGGACGGTGAGATTTCAGTGAATCCTAAGCTGCCGGAAAAATGGCAGAAAATGAGCTTTAGTATTCAACTGAAACAAGAGATTTATCGAATAGAAGTAACGAAAGAAGGCGGAAGTGTATGGAAGCAATGAAGGGAGCAATCTTTGATTTAGATGGCGTACTGGTAGACACGGCAAAATACCATTATCTAGCATGGAAAAAACTGGCAGACCAGCTGGGAATCGACTTTACAGAGGCTGACAATGAACAGTTGAAAGGAGTCAGTCGTGTTCGTTCATTAGAGATTTTGTTGGGGCTTGGTGGTATCGAAAAGGACGAATTAGAGCAGAGCCGTCTTAGAGAGCTGAAAAACAATTGGTATCTGGCATTTATCAAGGATATGACAGAAAAGGAGCTTTTAGCCGGAGCGAAGGAGTATCTTCTTCAATTGAGAGAGGAAGGCGTAAAAATTTCTTTAGGCTCAGCCAGTAAAAATGCAGTATCCATTCTGAAAAGCCTAAATATCTATGAGTTGTTTGATGAAATTATTGATGGAACGAAGGTAGTAAATGCCAAACCAGATCCGGAGGTCTTTTTGAAGGCGGCAGAGGGGCTTGGTTTGAAGTCAAATGAGTGTGTCGTTTTTGAGGATGCACAGGCCGGTGTGCAGGCAGGAAAATCAGCGGGCATGTATGTAGTAGGGATTGGAACAAAAGAAAATCTCCCTGAGGCAGATGAGGTCGTAGCCGGGCTGTATCAACTAGTGAAATAATAGATAGAAACGGTAGAAGACAACAAATCTTCTGCCGTTTTTTGATTCAAAAAACGAAAGAGAAAGGTTGATTTTCGAATAAATAAGGAGTCCATTAAGCTTGCGGCTAACAGCTTTACATCTTGAAAAATCCTAGTATAATTGGTATCACTGGAAACAGCGACCTTCAAATCGTGGATATTTCAGAATCTAAATGAAATGATGGTGATACAATGAAAGATAACAGCGAAACACGTGTTGTTGTCGGAATGAGTGGCGGTGTCGATTCATCGGTAACAGCGCTCTTGTTGAAAGAGCAGGGCTATGATGTAGTCGGTATCTTCATGAAAAACTGGGATGATACAGACGAAAATGGTGTCTGTACAGCTACCGAGGATTATAAGGATGTGGCAAAGGTTGCCGATCAAATAGGTATTCCTTATTATTCTGTCAATTTTGAAAAGGAATACTGGGATCGTGTCTTTGAATACTTTTTGGCGGAATACCGTCGAGGCAGAACCCCTAATCCTGATGTGATGTGTAACAAGGAAATCAAGTTCAAAGCATTTTTGGACTATGCCATGCAGCTAGGCGCAGATTATGTAGCGACTGGTCATTATGCTCAAGTGAGCAGAGATGAAGATGGTACAGTTCATATGCTTAGAGGGATAGATAATAATAAGGATCAAACATATTTCCTGAGCCAACTGTCACAAGAACAACTGGCTAAAACGATGTTTCCTCTTGGCGGCATGGAAAAATCCGAAGTACGGGCGATTGCTGAACGTGCCGGTTTGGCGACTGCTAAGAAAAAGGATTCGACTGGCGTTTGCTTTATCGGAGAAAAGAATTTTAAATCTTTCTTAAGCAACTATCTGCCTGCTCAAAAAGGAAACATGGTTACAGAAGACGGTGAAATCAAAGGCCAACATGACGGATTGATGTATTATACGATTGGTCAGCGTCAAGGTCTGGGCATTGGCGGCGGTGGAAAAACACAAGAACCTTGGTTTGTGATTGGTAAGGATTTGGCAACCAATACATTGTATGTTGGACAAGGCTTCCATCATCCAACACTTTACGCAACACATTTAGATGCCAGTGAGATTCATTTCACAACGAATTCAGAAAGACCAAAAGAGTTCCGTTGTACAGCGAAATTCCGTTACCGTCAACAAGATGTACCGGTGACTGTTCGTTTATTGGATAATCAACGAGCAGAAGTGATTTTTGATGAACCAGTTCGTGCGATTACGCCGGGACAAGCAGTCGTGTTTTACGATGGCATGGAATGTCTGGGCGGAGGTCTGATTGACCATGCGTACAAAGAAGAAAAAACACTTCAATATATTTAACTCAAAAAAAGCGGACTAACCCGTTGTCAAAAGGCACGGGCAGTCATTGAATAGACTGAACTAAACTAGCTTCTACACCATGTTTAGTTCAGCTATTCATTGTTATTTAATAAATAACTGTCGTTTTTTAACAGTTCAATTACTTGCATCTTCCGATGGAACTGACTACAATAGCACTTGTATGACTTTAAAGAGGTGAAAAATGTGTATCAAGTGATAACAATGTACGGTGATAATGAACCATGGTGGTTTTTCGAAGACTGGCGCGAAGATATCATAGAAGAACGCAAATTTGATTGTTTGGATGAAGCAGCTACATACTACCTGCAAAAGTGGCAGGAAATTTCTTCAGAATATACATATACAAATGCTAAACCAAATTATCTTTCTGCCTTTTGGAATGATGGAGATGAACGCTGGTGTGATGAATGCGATGAAGACCTTCAACAATATAAGGGCTTGGCCCTATTGCAAAATGACGAGCAAGTGAGCTTTGAAAGTGTGAAGGATCTTTATGTAACAGCAAATGAATGTGCAAAACCGCGATGTTGTAAAAGCAATTTGGTTTCACAATAAAATAAGTAGATGAGGTATGGCTGAGGTGTGTTTTCCCTCGGCTATTTCTTTATCTCAAGGGAAAGATGAGTGTTATTCATTCCTCTGTCGGTTTTACCCATTATATTAGATTTATAAAAAGATAGATTAATTTGGCTCAGGATTTGTTATAATCAAACGTATGTATAGATTTGGTAGGAGGCTGGTTAACTAGCAGCTTTCTATATATCCCATAACCAGGTGTTTGTTTGTCTGAGTGCTGGATTTCTAGGGATGGATACAGAAAAAACAAAGGAGAAATATATGTCTAAAAAACAATTGATTATCGCTGAAAAGCCCAGTGTTGCGAAGGATTTGAGCCGGGTGTTAAAAGCGAATAATAAGAATAAAAGCTACTATGAAGGGCCGACAGCCATTGTTACTTGGGCTTTAGGTCACTTACTTGGGCTGAAAATGCCTGAGGATATTAATAAAGAATGGCAAAGCTGGCAGATGGATACTTTGCCGATGCTGCCTAAACAATTAGGAATCAAACCTCTTCCGAAGACTGGTCATCAATTGAAGGCCATTAAACAGCTGGCAAATCGAAAAGATGTCGGGGAAGTAGTGATTGCAACTGATGCCGGACGTGAGGGTGAGCTTATTGCTCGTTGGATTTTAGAGTATATTCGTTTCGACAAGCCCGTAAAACGGTTATGGATATCTTCTCAAACCGATAAAGCGATTAAAGAAGGGTTTAAGCAGCTGAAACCGGCGAAGGAATACGATAATCTTTATTATTCTGCTTTAGCAAGAGCTAAGGCGGATTGGCTGGTAGGGTTGAATGTTACGCGAGCATTGACTGTAAAGTATCAGGATAGCCTGTCTGCCGGACGTGTCCAGACCCCTACTTTGGCTCTGGTTCGCGACCAAGAGAAGAAAATCGAAGCATTTCGTCCGCAAACCTATTTTACTGTGGACTTGCTCCACGAAAAGGAAAAAGGTCGTTTGGTTCAGAAAAACCAGTTTGCTTTCAAGGAACGGAACGAAGTTGAAGCCTTTGTGAAGGAGTTAAGCAAACAAAAAGGTAAAGTCACTGATATTCAAGATAAAATAAAAACGGAGCATGCGCCGTTGCCATATGACTTGACTGAGGTTCAGAGGGACGCCAATCAGCGCTATCAATTCTCTGCTAAAAAGACGTTGTCTCTCGTTCAAAGTCTCTACGAATTTCATAAAATCGTGACCTATCCAAGAACGGACAGCAAGTACTTGACGACGGATATGAAGGAAACGATGAAGGAACGTCTACAGGCGATAAGCACTAGCTTCCCGGAAGCAAAAGCCTACTTGAAAAACGGCGGTAAAGTCGTTCAAGATAAGGTCTTCAACAATACTAAAGTCAGCGATCACCATGCATTGATACCAACAGAGCAGTCACCAAGATTTGAAAAGCTGAGTAATGACGAACAAAAAATTTATTTGATGATTGTTAACCGTTTCTTAGGCTTGTTTGCGAAACCACATCGGGCCAATCAGCGAAAAATCACTGTTCAATTTGGCAAGGAACAGTTTGTCTTCCGCCAAAATAAGGTTGAGGAAGCCGGCTGGAAGCAAGAGAAGGAAGAAGCTGTTATCAGTGCTGACTGGAAGATTGGCATGGTCATTCCGGCAAACTTCACTATTAACAAAGAGTTAACCTCTCCGCCAAAGCCATTGAATGAAGGCACATTGCTTGGTGCCATGGAGAAGCATAGCTTGGGAACCCCGGCTACCAGAGCTGAAATCATTGAGAAGCTGATAAAATCTGAGCTGATGGAGCGGACCAACCAAGGCCTCTTGGTTTCACCAAAAGGCAAACAGCTGCTTCAGCTGGTCAACCCATCACTTGTGACACCTGAGTTGACGGAAACATGGGAGAAAACACTTGAGGATATTGCGAAGGGCAGAAAAAACAGTACGTCCTTCCTGAAGGAAATTGAAGAAGATACGAAACGCTTGGTCAGTGAAATTAAGCAAAGCGAAAGCAAGTATCAAGATTTTTCAATTACTCAAAAGAAATGTCCGGAGTGCGGTGAAAACCTACGGGAAAAGAATACCAGAGACGGAAAAATCTATGTATGCTCCAGCCAAGATTGTAATTACAGAAGAAGAAAGGACCCTAAAACAACTAACCATCGTTGTCCTCAATGCCATAAAAAAATGGTGATTATTGAAGGGAAGAACGGTGCTTACTTCAAGTGTAATACGTGCTCAATCAGCGAAAAAATCGAGGATAAAAAGCAACGGAGCAAGAAAATGACCAAGCATGAGGAACGTCGTCTGATGAAGAAGTATTCGCAGAAGGATGAGCCGGAGGAAAGTCCATTAGCAGCAGCATTACGTGCAGCAATGGGAGATGACAATGAATAATAAAAGAGTTTGAGACAATAATCGAGACGAAAATTTATCCATACATTAAAGATGAACAAGCGGTGGAATAAAGCTGCGTTATGTGGGTGCGATAATAACAAGTCCTTGAAAGTCTTCATAAATAAGCCGTAATATACTGAAATGACTTTTCGCATTTCCAGTATATTACGGCTTATTGTTTTCTCATATAAAAGATACGTTAGACAAAGGCTGGAGCTCATAAAGTTATCGTTCAACGATAGTTAAATTTGCGGTATCGTAAACAACTTTTGCATGATTGGTTTTAATTAATTCTTTCTTTATTACATTTCCAGTTCTTTTTTCGATGATGTTGCGGTAGACTTTGCCATTACGGTAGACAATTCCCTGTTCACGACTGAAATGCTCATCCTCCACCTTGATATGGTAGCTATAAGGTTGTTCCTTTTCAGCATAGAGCTCACCATGCAAGTAGACTTCATCTGTATAGGTAATCAATTGATAGGTTTGGTCTGTTGTGTTTTTAAAACGATAATCCAAATAGTTATAAACAATGGATGTTCCAGTACCAAAAGGAATCACACGTCCAAAATCAGGAAAAAGGTCTAAGCCATCATGGTGATGATGTTCAACAATCTCAAACGGTGTATGTAGGATAATCCAATGGATAAGATTAGTAAACTGACACATACCGCCGCCTATTCCGCTAATAGATTCTTCCTTTCCTATCATTAAACCTTCTTTGTAGCCATCCTTTTCTTTACAAGGACCGACAAGCTGCCAGAAAGAAAAAACTTCACCGGGCTTGATTACTATTCCAGAAATCTTTGGTGTAGCTATCGCCAGATTTTCTGCTTTGTTATTTTGTAAATGTAAATCGACATTTCCAAGCTTCCTTCGAATCAATGAGCGATGCTTATAGATAGACACAGGAAGTCTGAGTTTTCTTTTTTCAGAAGCAAAGGCTTGACGACTTAATGTGTCGCGTATAGTTCTACCTGCTCTGTTCTTTAAAATTGAAATCTGATACGTGGTTGGCGAAATCTCGCAAAATAATTTTCTACCCAATATAAACCCTCCAATATTTCTTCCCCTTTTCTACTGAATTATTACACAACATTACAAATAAGTCAAATATGTTTCGTTAATATTTCTTAGCATGTAACATTAAAGCGATAATTATTTCATAAGCTGTAGTAAATTCATAATATAGCTACTTTTTGCTGATGAAAAACAGAACAGATAATTGAAATTTTTTTAATTGAACACTAAAACGAATGGGGGTACTTTTGTTCGTCTTCTTTTTTAGGTATAATGGAGGTTATCGGAAAGAGAAGAATTTTACTCTTATATGAATAAGCACCCAGATGCAGTGCTGGCAAAATTCCAAAGGGAAGAGGAACTATTATTCTTATGCATGACCCTCTAGAATAATAGATATCGAACCACTAAAAAGAAAGAACTACGAAATCACTTGAGTAGTTCTCACAAAAAGGAAGAGGAGAGCCATTATTCTTTTGTAGGAACATCTAGAAATAATGGCCATCGGACCACTAAAAAGAAAGAACTACGAAATTATTTGAGTAGTTCTGTCAAAAAGGAAGAGGAGAACTATTATTCTTATGTATGACCTACTAGAATAATAGATATCGAACCTCCAAAATAAAGAAACAGGGAAGTTACCTGACCTGTTTCCTCAAAAAGGAAGAGGAGAGCAATGGCGCAGAAAAAGAAAACCAAAAAACAGCAAAAGCAGCAGGAACAGCTGCGTTATATTTTTATAGGTATTTTCTTCGTATTTTTTGGTTTATTCGGGGTATTAAAATTAGGTTTCTTGGGTGTATTGATTGCTAATGGATTACGTCTGGTTGTGGGCAACACCTACTCAGCAGCGGCGATTCTATTAATGCTTTATGGTTTTTCTTTGATTTTATTTGGCGATAATTTCCCTATAAAATCAACTCGAAAGATTATGGGCGGCAGTTTGGTTTATATAGGAATCTTACTGTTCATACATGCGTATTGGTTCAGAAATATTGGCAGTAGTAATCCTGATATTTTTAATACAACATGGGACTTTTTAAAGATGGATTTGACTAGAAATGTTGTGAAGGAGAATGTGGGCGGAGGAATGATTGGTGCGACGCTTTACTCGATAACCCATTTTCTTGTTGCTCAGCCGGGAAGCTATCTCGTTGCAATAATCTTGATTGCACTAGGTGGTTTTATGGTGAGCATGCTGGACTTTCAACAGATACTCGACGGCATTCAGAAGTTCCGTCAAATGATGGGAAATCTATTTGCCAAAAGCGATGAGCGCTTATCAGCACAATCTGAAAAGCGGGCTGAGAAAAAGAAGCTGAAAGAAGTGGAAAAACAAGAGCGCGCGAAAGAAATGGCCGAGCAATGGCTAGAGAAAAATCAAGTCAGAGAGCATACACCGGGAGAGCAGCTTGCAAAAGCAGAGATGGAGCAATATGAAGTTCCTGAACAGGAGCCGGAACAGCTGACACTTGTACCAATTGATAGTTTCCAAAATCAAGAATCGGGCTACTATGATGAGTATTATGATGAAGAACAGCCAGCTGTGGACATGGATGAACCTGTTGAATATGAAGATGGAGCAGATTTAGAATTTGAGATTGCTGCTGAGACAGAAGATAGAGATTATCAGCTGCCATCACCATCCTTACTGGATTCTATTCCGGCAACAGACCAAAGTGATGAATACCAAAAAATTGAGCAAAATATTACGGTACTGGAACAAACCTTCCGCAGCTTTAGTGTAGATGCCAAAGTAGTTAAGGCTAGTCTCGGACCTTCTGTTACGAAGTTTGAAGTTCAGCCGGCAGTTGGTGTCAAGGTTAGTAAGATTGTTGGATTAACAGATGATATTGCCCTTGCATTAGCTGCGAAGGATGTACGGATGGAGGCACCGATTCCAGGTAAATCATTAATAGGAATTGAAGTGCCTAACAGTACCGTGAGCACTGTTTCGTTCAGAGATATTGTTGAAGCGCAACCGAGTCATCCTGATAAGCTGCTGGAGGTTCCTTTAGGAAGAGATATTTCAGGTATGGTACAATCCGCAGATTTGACGAAGATGCCTCACATGCTGATAGCCGGTTCTACAGGTAGTGGGAAGTCAGTCGCAATCAATGGAATCATTACAAGTATTTTGATGCGGGCGAAGCCGCATGAAGTAAAAATGATGATGATTGATCCAAAAATGGTTGAACTAAATGTTTATAACGGTATTCCGCATTTGTTGACTCCGGTTGTAACGAACCCTCGTAAAGCGGCTCAGGCACTACAAAAGGTCGTTCAGGAAATGGAATTTCGTTATGAAAAATTCGCAGCAGCAGGTGTTCGAAATATCTCTGGGTACAATAACTTGGTGATTCAGAAGAATTTGGAGGATGGTGAAAATCGTCCGATTCTACCATTTATCGTGGTTATTGTAGATGAGCTGGCAGATTTGATGATGGTTGCCAGCAATGAAGTTGAGGATGCAATTATTCGTCTGGCGCAAATGGCGCGAGCGGCTGGTATCCACATGATTCTTGCGACACAACGACCAAGTGTGGATGTTATTACAGGGATTATTAAAGCAAACGTTCCTTCTCGAATGGCTTTTGCTGTTTCCAGCGGAACGGATTCTCGAACAATTATCGACAGCAATGGTGCAGAAAAGCTGCTTGGACGAGGCGATATGCTATTCTTGCCGATGGGAGAGAATAAACCAATTCGTGTGCAAGGAGCGTTCATTTCGGATCAAGAGGTTGAACGTGTTGTTGCTTTTGTGACCGAACAGCAAGGTGCGGATTATCAGGAAGACATGATGCCAACTGAGGAGGTTTCCAGCAGTGGCGGTGGAGAAAATCCGCAGGATGAGCTTTACGGAGAAGCGAAAGCGCTGGTAATTGAAATGCAGACAGCCAGTATTTCTTTACTGCAGCGTAGATTTAGAATCGGCTATAACCGTGCCGCTCGTTTGATTGATGAGCTGGAAGAGAATCATGTGATTGGACCGTCTGAAGGCAGTAAGCCAAGAAAAGTTTTTATGGAGGCTGAGCCGGAGGAAGAACTGCCGGAGCATGATATGGAGCAGCCATAAATAATAGAATAAAACAGGAAATGAAAAACATTAGAAATGACTGAGAGCTACAGCAATGCTCTCAGTCATTTTTTTCGTTATTGCTGAAAAAATGAGTAGAAAAAAATAATTTATTTTTCCTGTTAAATTAGGAGTAAGAGGCTAAATTTTTTGCGATGTATTTTATTTGTTACTTTTGGGTTGCTGGAAAGAGCTCTTGCTCACAAATTACAAAGAAAATATATTTAATGGAATTGCAATCCTTCTCTTTTATTGTATGATTAGTATGAGAGCAAAAAAACACATTTTGGTTGGTAGTCCAAAAGCAGTTCTTGTCAGTAACCTTCCCTCCTGGGTCGTCCATTGTTCTTTTTCTATTTATATAAATCCTGTCAAAGATTTCATTACAAGAAAAATGACGTTTGTTCATCGTTCATGTACACGAATTCCTGCTGGATTTATACACAAGGAGGAAGCAGTATGGAGCTAACGATTTATTTTGATGGACAGTATTGGAGCGGGTTGGTAAAGTATCAAGATACAGAAGGGCGATTGAGAGTTCATCGTCATGTATTTGGTGCTGAGCCGAATGACCAGGAAGTTTATCGGTTCGTTTATGAGCAATTACCTGAGATTATAGAGACAGACTGGCATGGAACTATCACGCTTGAGGAGCAAGGAAATAGAAAAATTAGTCCCAAGCGAATGCAAAGGATGCTTCAAAGACAGAAGAGTAAGCCGATTTTGTCAACCAAGGCGCAGCTGGCAATGGCTGAGCAGAGAGAAGCACAAAAGCAGGAAAGAAAGCATAAAAGCAGAGACAAAAAATTAGAGAAAAAGCAGCTTGTGTTTGAAAAGAAGCAGCAGAAGCGATTGGAAAAAAGAAAAGGCCATTAAGAAGTTATTACTGAGTCTTGCTGCTGAAGCTCTGAGTTTGTCAGTGGTAGAATGCGTATGAAAAAGATTGGTTTCATGGGGATAAAGGGTATGAGACTACAATGAGTGGTTCATCAAGTAAAAATTGAGGTGGAAGATAGTGAGAAGAAAAAGCGTGTTGTATATGGATGTGGCGGAACAAATCAAGGCTGATATTTTGAACGGAAAATATCCGGTTGGTTCATTACTGCCGACAGAATCTGAGCTGGAAGAACTTTTTGATGTCAGTAAAATTACTGTACGTCGAGCGATAGAAATATTAGCAGACGAAGAGCTGCTGGAAAAGAAAAGCGGCAAAGGGACGACGGTTTTGAGTAATCGTCCATATAATAAGCTATCCAAGGCTGGTACATTTACAGAGTATCTGCATGAGTCAGGTCTTGATATCGTGAAGAAAAGCTTGCATTTGGAGACAGTTGATTTACCGAAGGAATCAGCTGCTTATAAGTGCCTTGGGGAACAGGCAGTAAAGTTCTCCAGACTGTATTTGTTGGATGAAAAGCCGTATATCTATTTTAATTATTATCTTCCAAAAGAGCTTTCGGATGTATCAATCGAGCAATTCGATAAGGAATCCTTGTATCGAATCCTTGATCAACACAGCATTGAAATTTTTCGTTTTGAGGACAGCTTCCAAATTGTTACATTAACGCCTGAACAGCAGAAGCTGCTTGATACAACTGAGAAAATGGCCATGAAACGAATTCGTCGTTCATTTGGGAAAAAGAACCAAGTTGTTGAATTCTCAGAAGCAATCTATAATACAGAGATGCATCCTTATGTTATCGAATATGAGGCGTGATGTCTGTAAATGATAGAAAATAGGATAGTATAACAAAAATGAGTGGATATAGTCGTCTATCCACTCATTTTTTGTTTGGAGTCGGGAGAATATCTGCGCGTTTCAGTTGGCGCTATTGTTCATCAACTTGCGTCGCTGATTCCTTATCAAGAAAATAAGGGACGTGACAAAATTGTAAGTCATCTGTTATCCATATCAATTGTCTGTACACTTGGTTTCTTTTAGAATGAACGAGAAAAGAAATGGAGTGGAAATCAATGTTAAAAATCAATAATCTAACAAAAACCTATGGGGATGAAATTAAATATCAGGCCTTGAAAGGTCTTGACCTTACAGTAGAAGACGGCGAATTTATTGGGATTATGGGTCCTTCAGGAAGCGGAAAAAGTACCTTCTTAAATTTAGTCGCAACGATTGACCAACCGACATCAGGAGAAATCGTACTGAATGATAAAAATCCGCACAAGATGGATCAGGAATCCATTGCAAAATTTCGTCGAAGAGAGCTGGGCTTTGTTTTCCAAAACTTCAACCTGATGCCCACATTAACCGTAGAAGAAAATATTATTTTGCCATTGACGCTAGATGGTGAAAAAATCTCAGTCATGAAACGTAAGCTTCAATCACTAGCTGAGCGTTTGGGGATTGAGTCATTATTGAAAAAAAGAATCGCTGAAATTTCCGGTGGTCAGGCACAACGTGTGGCTGTTGCTCGTGCGATGATTCATCAACCACAGCTGTTGTTAGCGGATGAACCAACAGGGAATTTGGATACAAAATCGTCGAAAGATGTTATGGGGCTTTTGCAACAGCTGAATAGAGGAGAGCAAGCAACGATATTAATGGTTACCCATGATCCTTTAGCAGCAAGCTATTGCCAACGTATTGTTTTCATCAAGGACGGTCAACTGGTTAAAGAAATCAAACAGACGAATGGCCAAAAACAGTTTTATGATGAAATCATGGTGAATCTGGCAGAGATTGAAGGTGTTGGCAATGAATTTTAGACAGTTTGTTATTCGAAATACGATGAGGAATAAGCGTCTGTATATGGCGTACTTTCTTAGTACACTGTTTTCGGTCATGGTATTCTTCACCTTTACAGGGTTTGCTTTTCATCCGGCATTATCAGATGGCTTAAATGCCAGCGCACAAAAAGGGATGCTCGCAGCAGCAATCATCATTTATGGCTTTTCCTTCTTCTTTGTTCTTTATTCGATGGATGTGTTTATCCAGTCACGGAAAAAGGAATTTGGCTTATTAATGATTCAGGGAATGAGTCCTAAGCAATTAAAACGGATGGTTTTTATTGAAAACTTAGTAATTGGCTTTTTTGCCACGTTTGTTGGCAGTATCGCTGGTATCTTCTTCTCTCAATTTATTCTATTTGTCAGCAACAAACTGATTCATGTGAACTTGGCTTTCTATTTCCCATTGCAGGCATTATTGATTACAATCGGCTCGTTTACTGTTCTTTTTCTGGCAATTTCATTCTTCATCCAGTTCCGATTACCAAAGCTGAGCTTACAGACGCTACTAAAAGCCGGAGATATGGGAAAAGGCTCGCTTAAGGGTTCATTTGTCAAAGGTGTACTCGCTATTCTTTTGATTGGTGCGGGTTATGGTGTTGCTTTGTTAGTACCGGGACAATTGGTACCAATCGTTATGATTCCTGTTATCTTTTTGGTTGTAGTTGGAACAAGATTTTTATTCAATCAATTAAGTGTATGGAGTATAGAAAAGTTAAAAAGTCGTCAAAAGATTTTCTGGAAAAAAACCAATATGGTTGTCTTTTCTGATTTGGCGTTTCGAATGAAAGACAATGCTCGCTCTTTCTTTTTAGTATCCATCATTTCTACTGTTGCCTTTGCGGCAATTGGTACACTTTATAGCTTCCAGCAAATGATTCTTGAATCTACAGATACGATGCCGTATGAGTTCCAATTGTCAGGAGATGAAGCAGAGGTAGCGCCGATTCTTAATGATTTTTCCGGATTATTGGAGCAAAAAGGAGTCCAAGCCGAGCGTGGTGACTACAGAATTTACACGGATCAAAATCAAGTAAGCTATATCAAAGAAAGCGAGTTTAATCGTTTAGCGGAAATAGCAGAACAGCCAACTGTACAAACGAATGGGCAGGCGATTCAATTGATTTTTGATACGCAGTATAGTGCAGGAAATGAGACGGCGGCTATCCAACAAATTACACTGCCGGATCAACAGACGCTGCCTGTTGCCAAATCTGAAAAAGAGAAGGTTCTCTCTGTTTTTGGAACAACAATTGTCGTACCTGATACAGTAAATCTGGAGGGCGTTCCCTATACAGTTGGTACTGTCTGGGAGCCGAAGGATGTATCACGTGAGGAACTGATTGCACTTGGGAAATCACAAGAAGCGAATTATCAGTTTTCCGGAAAAACCTACATGACACAAACAATTATAGACAGCTATAAGCCTATCCTCTTTGTTGGGGTATTCATCGGTATTGTCTTCTTCGTTTCAGCAGGCAGCTTCTTGTATTTCCGTTTATACAGCGATATGGATGTCGATGTAGAGAAGTTCAAGATGATTTATAAGCTTGGGTTGACGAAAAAAGAATTGAAGAAAATGATTAATCAGCAGGTCGGAATTCTGTTCTTTACACCAATCGTTGTATCTGTCATTCATGGTATCGTTGCACTGACAGCTATGTACCATATATTCAATCAGTCAATGCAGCTGGCAGGCTGGCAGGTACTAGGTGCTTTCATTCTGATTCAGGTGGTTTACTATCTGATTGCTCGCATTTTCTACTTCAAGAAAGTCTATCAAATGGTTCAAGCCTAATAATTAATAAAATCGGAAGAAGTGCAGAATAACAGGCGCTTCTTCCGATTTTTCTACTTGGTTGGGAGCTGTTAGTAAAATAAAATACGAAGGACAGTATAGACAGAAAATTCAGAGGAAAATCAACTTGGTTAAAAGGAACTGGTCGATTCAAAGTCAGATAGTCTACTTACACTAAGGAACTGTCCAAGCTGATTCCGCTTCTTTAATTTATATCCAGTCTGAAAATTTGAAAAGGCGGTAGTAAAAGTGTGAAAATTGCTTCTGGTTTTAGGGGTTCTATTACATGAAAACTCTATGAAAATTTAATCGGACTCCTGTTGCATTGCCTAAGAGAATGCGTTATAGTAATGAAACGAAGACTTGAGGAAAAGAGGAAAACAAGTGGAAAAGATATCCATCTATGGATTTACAAAGGAAGAATTAATCAACTGGTTTATCGAACATGGTGAAAAGAAGTTTCGTGCGACACAGGTTTGGGAGTGGCTATACATTCAACGCGTTCGCAGCTTTAGTGAAATGACGAATCTATCAAAACAGCTGATCGCAGTATTGGAAGAAAACTTCATCATCAATCCATTGAAGCAGGTGATTATCCAGGAATCACAGGATGGAACAGTGAAGTATCTTTTTGAACTGCCGGACAAGAATATGATTGAAACTGTGCTGATGCGTCAGGAATACGGACTGTCAGTCTGTGTGACGACACAGGTCGGCTGTAATATCGGCTGTACCTTCTGTGCCAGCGGTCTGCTAACGAAACAACGCGACTTAACAGCAGGAGAGATTGTTGCTCAAATCATGGAGGTTCAGCATTACTTTGATGAACGTCAAGAGGATGAGCGTGTCAGCCATGTTGTTGTTATGGGGATTGGAGAACCATTTGACAATTATGACAACCTGATGGACTTCTTGCATGTCATCAATGACGCTAAAGGCTTGGCAATAGGTGCTCGTCATATCACTGTCTCAACAAGTGGACTAGTTCCGAAAATCAATGAATTCGCAGAAAATGGTTTACAGGTAAACTTGGCGATTTCTCTTCATGCACCGAATAATGATGTCAGAACATCGATTATGCGAATCAACCGCAGTTTCCCAATTGAAAAGCTGATGGGGGCTGTCGACAACTATATTGAGAAAACGAATCGTCGAATCACGTTTGAATATATTATGCTGAATGGTGTTAACGATCGACCGGAGCATGCACAGCAGTTAGCGGATCTTTTGAAAGACAAGAAAAAGCTGACGTATGTCAATTTGATTCCTTATAATCCTGTCAGTGAACATGACCAATACAGCCGCAGCACAAAAGCAGATGTATTGAGGTTCTATGATGTACTGAAGAAAAATGGCATCAACTGTGTCATCCGTAAAGAGCATGGTACTGATATCGATGCTGCTTGCGGGCAGCTGAGAAGTAAGCAGATTAAAAAAGAAAAGAAAGTTGCTGCTAAGTAAATGTTTAAAAAAGTAAAACTGTTGATGGTTTTTGAGAATGAATCTCGAAATCCGTCAACAGCTTTTCTTTTAAAGAGATAAAAAATTTTTTTCATAGAGCTTGAAGTAGTCCAAGCCATAGTCACTCAACCCTAAGTCAACAGTGTCAACGTAGCTGAATCCACATTTTTCATAAAGACGGATTGCAGGCGCATTTCCTCTGAAAACATCTAATCGAATGGCTTTCATTTGTTTTTCCAGAGCCAATTCACAGGCTGCCAGTAGTATTTCTTCACCGATTCTCTGTTTTGAAAAATTAGGGTGAACCACGAAGGTGTGGACAACCATGATTTCTTTATCATCTGCATCAATTGACCAGTTCGCTTGTTGATAGGCAGGTTCAGTCTTGTGGTTGAGGATGATTGAACCAACGATTTGGTTCTCTTGGCGAACAACATAAAGGTTTTTTTCATTAATACCGGTGACAGCTGTCTCTCTGACTGGATAAACATCTTTTTGCCAACCGGGATGATTGGTATACTGGTTTAAATAGTCAATGGTTGTGGTATATAGCTTATCCAGTTCATCAATATCTAACTGAGTAGCCAGTTCCAGAGTAATAGCCATGGTAGTTGTTCTCCTTTCAAAGTATGAGTCCAGCATTATGTGCGAATATAACATGTGCTGTTTCTTTTAAAATAGTATACAGGAAACGAGAAAGCTTGGATATTATAAATTTATAGAAATATCGATTATAAAAGCGAGAAAAACAGAGGGAGTTTCCCAGTTTTTCTCGCTTTTTGATAGTAATGGATACTATGTGTTATTTTCGTTTTATTGTTTGGGAGCTGATTAAGCTCGTGCAGCTTTTCTTGCTAAATCTCAATTTGAATCACTCGTACACCTGCTTTTTCGAACGCTTTGATAGCTTCCGGCGGTGCAAAGCTGTCTGTAATCAGGTAATCAATATCCTTGATATTTCCGCTGGTAAAGTTTGAAGAGAACCCAATTTTGCGATAGTCAGCAACAACAACAACAGGTCCTTTGGTTCGTTCAATGATTAAGGAATTGATTTTTGCCTCATGTAATACAGGAGTGGTAATACCATTTTCAAGGCTTAAGCCGGAGCAGCCAATGATAGAGATATCCGAAGACATTTTTGAGAAAGATTCAATCGCAATATCACCAACAAGTGCCTCCTTTGGAAAACGAATTTCTCCACCGGAAAGAATGACTGTCGAGTTTGGATGATGATCGATATTTGCAACCTTCACATTATTTGTAACAATAGTCACTCGTTTTTCTTCAAGCTTTTTGATTGCTGCCAGAGCAGTGGAGCTGGTATTGATAAACAGCGTATCTCCTTCTTTGACGAATGCTGCTGCTCGTTGAGCTATGGTACATTTCAGAGCTTCCAGTTCTTTGTTGTAAATTTCGCCATTCTCTTTTTGGATGATTTGGGCTTTGCCGTGTTCTCGTACAATCAAGCCCATTTTTTCCAAGGCGGTTAAATCACGACGAACAGTAATCTCAGAAACCTTTAGAAACTCACTGATTTCTTTTACCGAAACAGTTAATTTTTCCTTTAAAAGATCCATTATTTGTTCACGCCTGTCCTGTATGACTTTATAAGAGCTTTTCATAGTTCTCTCTCCTTATATTTAAACTGTTTTTATATAGAGGGTTTTCCCAAGTGTACGGGCTTTCTTTATTAGTCTGTTTCCTTCAGTATGGTTATCAGCATGGTGCTGACTGCATCCCATCATATAGTATAAATACGCTTGTTCTCGATTATTTAAAAGCGCTGTATCGACTTTTTCAAAGGCTTCAAGACTTTTTTTGTTTCTTCCTTGAAGCGAGAATTTAATTCCTTCAATTTCATGCCAAGAGTATAATCCGCTTAGCTGTTTTTTCTTTAGCTTTTTCAACTTAACAATAGCTTCCAAGACTTGAAGTGCCTGTTCGTTCTTATTTAGAAAATAGTAGCAATGAAGCTGGGTGTGGTAGTAAATAAATAGGTAATCATAGGTTGAACGGAAGAATGCTTCGTGAGCAGCCAAATGCTCGAGACAGGCTTGGTACTCACCTTTATCCAGCAATAAGAGCGCATCAAAAATATAAATGGAGCGTGTAAATCCATGAAAGATATCTT
The DNA here is from genome assembly GCF_016745255.1 of Enterococcus sp. BWR-S5. Taxonomy (GTDB): domain Bacteria; phylum Bacillota; class Bacilli; order Lactobacillales; family Enterococcaceae; genus Enterococcus_L. The sequence goes on from NZ_JADOEQ010000001.1 coordinate 495,036, forward strand.
TTTTCAACAGCTGCTGTTTTAAGGCTTCTGCCTGTGGAATGGAGCAATCAATTGTTAATGCGTAAATCATATGATCATATGTTCGTTTCAAATATTCAAACAATAAGATAATAGTTAGAACAATTCCTCCAATGATTGCAAAAATAATCTTCGCACCTATTTGCTCTGTTGTAATGATTAAGTTACCAATATACACAGCGAAAATCAAATAAACACACCACAATAAAAGTTTTTTTCCACTATAAATACTTGTCCAGAATATTTTTTTCATTTTCCTCACCTCAAGGGTAATAATAGCATAAAACGTTCTTAAAATATATTATAAAAAGTTAAACAATCGATAAATGGACTTAAAAATATATAAACGTTCTTAAAAAGAAGAAATAATCGTAAAAAGAGATTGAAAACGGTTAAATTTATTGTAGAATAAAGCTGTAAACGAAAACTGAACAGAATCAAACTAATGGAGGTAGCATATGGCAACGATTCATGATGTAACAAAAGAGAGTTGGATTTTAAGTACATTTCCGGAGTGGGGCACATACCTGAACGAAGAAATAGAACGTGAAGAGGTAAAACAGGGAACAGTTGCAATGTGGTGGCTAGGCTGTACAGGTATTTGGCTAAAATCTCACGAAGGAACAAATATTCTTTGTGACCTTTGGTGCGGAACCGGGAAGCAAAGCCATGGAAACGGCAAGATGAAAAAAGGGCATCAGATGATGCGGATGAGCGGTTGTGAAAACATGCAGCCAAATCTACGCACACAGCCATTTGTCATTGATCCATTTGCTGTAAAGGATGTTGATGCGCTGGTTGTGACACATATCCATTCAGATCATTTGGACATTAACACAGCAGCAGCCGTTCATCAAAATTGTCCACAGGCTCGTTTTATCGGTCCCAAGGAAGTTGTAAATACTTGGCTGAAATGGGGAATTCCTGAAGAGAAGACCCTAATCGTAAAACCTGGGGATCGTGTAGCTGTAAAGGATATTGAAATTGTTGCATTAGAAGCCTTTGATCGAACTGCTTTGGTGACTTGTGAAGATCCGGAAGTAACATTAAAAGGAAAAATGCCTCAGGATATGGATGAAATTGCAGTGAACTATTTATTTGAAACATCTGGCGGAAATATTTATCATGCCGGAGACTCTCATTACTCAAATATGTTTGCGAAGCATGGCAACGAGCACACGATTGATGTCTGCCTCGGCGCCTACGGAGAAAACCCTCGTGGAATTACAGATAAGGTCACTTCTGTTGATATGCTGAGGATGGCAGAATCACTAAATGCAAAGGTTGTCATTCCGGTGCATTATGATATCTGGGCAAATTTCATGGCAGATCCAAAGGAAATCACTGAAATTTGGAAGTTTAAAAAAGATCGTTTGAACTATCAGTTTAAACCATTCATCTGGCAAGTGGGCGGTAAATTCACCTATCCAAATGACAAGGATAAAATGGAATTCAATTTCTACAGAGGCTTTGATGATGTCTTTACAGTAGAAAACGATACGCCATTCCCATCATTCCTATAAAAGGTTCGAGACGTAATCGTTGTAAGTTAGTTTGTTGTTGGAAATCAGAATGACTGTTGTTCATGCAGTACGTTCTGATTTCCAATAGAAAAAATGGAAGGGGATTCACAATGCTGAAATATTTTTATGAAAATGATTTAGTCCGTTTTAGTGACAGAGTACCGAAAAATTGGGAAGAAGCAGTGAAGATCAGCTGTGAAAATTTTTTAGAAAAAAAGATTATCAATCAGACATATGTAGACGAGATTATCTCTTGTGTAAATGAGTTTGGCCCATACATCGTAATCGTTCCGGGAGTTGCGATGCCGCATTCTTCTGAGAAAAGTGAAGGAGTGTTTGGTACAGGGATTGCATTTACTAAAATGCCGGAAGATGTTGTTTTTGAAGAAGGAAATCCTGAAAAAAATGCCAAGCTGTTTTTTACTTTAGCAGCGAAGAATAGCGAAGAGCATATGCAGAACATCGCAAACCTTTCTGAAATGCTGATGGTAGATGGACTGATTGAAGACTTATCTGCAATTGAGTCGATGGAGGATTATAAGCAGGTTATGGGGAAATATCAACTATAAGAAAGAAGGGGTAAAATGGATCAGGTTTTAGACTTTTTATTAGGTATTTGGGATTATTTTGCTGCGAATATCTTAACGCAGCCGGCATTTTTGATTGGATTTATTGTGTTATTGGGTTATATGTTGTTGAAAAAACCTTTTTATGAAAGTGTTGCTGGATTTTTAAAAGCGACTGTCGGCTACTTGATTTTGAGTGTCGGGTCGGGTGGACTTGTTAATAATTTTCGACCGATTTTAGTTGGTCTGAAAGAACGTTTCAATCTGGATGCAATGGTTATCGACCCATATTTTGGTCAAAACGCGGTAACAGCAGGGATTGAAGAAACATTTGGCAGAACCTTCAGTGATACGATGATTTTACTGCTGATTGCTTTCGTCATGAATATTCTATTGGTTCGCTTCAAAAAATATACTAAGCTGCGGGCTGTCTTTACAACTGGGAATGTACAAATCCAGCAGGCGGCAACGGCATTTTGGCTGCTGCTGTTCTGCTTCCCTGATTTAGGAAGAGTAGAAATTCTATTGGTAATGGGTCTGGTATTAGGCTGCTACTGGGCTGTTGGCTCAAACCTTACTGTTGGTATTACTCAGGAGCTGACAGAAGGGGCCGGCTTTGCGATTGCCCATCAACAGATGTTTGGTATTTACATTTTCGCACGTTTAGCTGAAAAAATGAAAAAAGGGAAGAACAATAAGCGAATTGAAGATATCAACTTCCCGGGATTCTTGTCAATATTCAATGAGAACATGGTTTCTACATCCATTCTGATGCTGTTCTTCTTTGGTGTGATTATGGTTGTTTTAGGACAGGATTATTTGATTAGTGCTGGCTTCATGGTAGAAGGACAAAGCTTCTTCTTCTATATTTTGCAAACGTCACTTTACTTTGCTGTATATCTGGCAATTCTGCAGTTAGGTGTTCGGACCTTCGTTGATGAGCTGACGGCTTCCTTCCAAGGGATTTCCAATACATTGCTGCCGGGAGCTGTACCGGGGATTGACGTTTCTGCTTCTCTAGCCTTTGGTTCTTCTAATGCGGTAACTATCGGCTTCCTGTTTGGTGCACTAGGACAGTTCCTAACAATAGGGTTACTGATACTGCTTAAATCACCGGTTATCGTCATTGCCGGATTTATCCCGTTATTCTTTGATAATGCAGCAATTGCGTTATTTGCAAATAATCGGGGCGGCGTGAAGGCTGCTTGTATTTTCCCATTCCTTTCAGGAATTATTCAGGTTATTGGTTCAGCTTTGATTGCATCATTTGTAGGACTGGCTCAATATGGCGGTTATCTGGGAATGTTTGACTGGGCGACTGTCTGGCCGTTGGCAACCGTTGTCATGAAGTTCTTAGGATATGCAGGTATTGCCGTGGTAGTAGTAGCATTCCTTGCCATTCCTCAGCTTCAATATCGAGCAAATCCGGAAGGCTATTTCCTGATTGTAGATGATTATGATGAGTACGTTAAGAAAATGGCTGCCTGAGACAGCCAACAAATAAAAAATAATTTTTAGGAGGATTTTTATAATGAGAGTATTAGTATCATGTGCGAATGGATCTGGAACAAGCTTAATGATGATGAGAAGTGTCGAAAAAGGTCTGACGGAAATGGGCTTCAAGATTACCAAAATCCACCATTGCTCAATTGCAGAAGGAAAAAGCTCTGCTGCGCAATATGATGTAGTATTTACACCGATGAACTTCTTGAATATGTTTGATGCAGTAAAGGAAAAAGGAATCACGGTTATCGGTATTCGTAATGTTATGTCAGCCAAAGAGGTACAGGAGAAAGTGAAAGAAACAAGCTTGGAAGAAAAATATAAATAGAAAAAAATTGGTGAGTGGATGGTAAATATCCACTCACCAAGCTTTATAACAAAGAGATGCAGTAGAAAAAATTTTAGAGCACTCAATCGAATCAGCCCACTTGGGAGAGAGAGTGAAGCTAGGAGGAAAATTAGATGGGAATACCCAATTTACAAGTAGCATTAGACCATTCAGATTTGCCAAGTGCTTTGGCAGACGTGAAGAATGTCGGAGAAATTGTTGATATTTTAGAAGTAGGAACAATCCTTTGTCTACAAGCAGGGGAGGAAGCAATCCGTTGTGTACGAGCACTTTATCCAAATAAGAAGATTATTGCAGATACAAAATGTGCAGATGCCGGGGGAACTGTAGCTAAGAATTGTGCAGATGCCGGAGCGGATTGGATGACAGTCATTTGCTGTGCCACAATTCCTACTATGGCAGCTGCGGCCAAGGAAGTAGAGGAGGTTCAGGTCGAATTGTATGGTGATTGGACCTACGAACAAGCACAAAAATGGCTGGACGCCGGCATTTCTCAGGCAATTTATCATCAAAGCCGTGATGCACTATTTGCCGGAGAAACGTGGGGCGAAAAAGACCTATCAAAGGTTAAAAAGCTGATTGAAATGGGCTTTAGAGTTTCTGTAACAGGTGGTTTGGATGTTGACACATTGAAGCTGTTTGAGGGTGTAGAGGTTTACACGTTTATTACAGGTAGAGGAATCACAGCTGCAGATGACCCCAAAGCTGCTGCCGAAGCATTCAAATCTGAAATTAACCGTATTTGGGGGTGACTGAATGGCAACAATAGGAATTTATGAAAAGGCATTGCCAAAGGGAATCAGTTGGCACGAACGATTAACCATGGCTAAAAAGCTTGGCTTTGACTTTGTCGAAATGTCTGTAGATGAAACGGATGAGCGCCTATCCAGACTTGAGTGGACAAAAGAAGAACGGAAGCAGGTAATTGATGCGATTCATGAAACAGGGGTGAAAATCCTATCGATTTGCCTGAGTGGTCACCGTCGTTTTCCGTTCGGCTCAAAGGACAAAGCAACACGAGAGCATGCGCTGAAAATCATGGGGCAGGCGATTGATTTAGCTTCAGATTTAGGTGTCCGTACCATTCAACTAGCAGGATATGATGTCTATTATGAGGAAAAGACAATTGCTTCTAGGAATTATTTTGTTGAAAATTTGAAGAAGGCGGTAGGAATGGCAGCGTCAAAAGAAGTCGTGCTTTCTATTGAAATCATGGATGATGCCTTTATCAACTCCATTTCAAAGTTCTTGAAAATAAAGGAACAAATCCCTTCTCCTTATTTACAGGTGTACCCTGATTTAGGTAATTTATCTGCTTGGCCTGAAAATGATATCGGCTATGAGCTTGAAAAGGGAATTAGTCAGATATCAGCGATTCACTTGAAGGATACATTAGCTGTAACTGATGAATTTAGCGGAAAATTTAAGGAAGTACCGTTTGGTGATGGCTGTGTTGATTTCTTCGGCTGCTTGAAAACCTTAAAACGACTAGACTACAATGGTCCGTTTTTAATCGAAATGTGGAGCGAGACCAGTCAAACACCTGAAGAAGAGATTGAAAGAGCAAAGGACTTTCTTTTTCCTTACTTAAAGGAGGCAGGATATCTTGAATAATGAACAACTAAAAAAAATGAAGGAACGCGTTTTTATTGCGAATCTGGCATTGCCTAAAGCCGGGCTTGTAAAGCTGACATGGGGGAATGTCAGCGAAATTAATCGGGAGCTGGGGGTTATTGTTATTAAACCAAGCGGCGTACCCTACAGTAAAATGAAAGCTGATGATATGGTTGTGACTGATTTAGATGGAAAAGTGCTGGAGGAAGGAATGAAGCCTTCTTCTGATTTGGCAACACATGTCATTCTATATAAAGCCTTTCCGGAAATTCACTCCGTTGTGCACACCCACTCGAAACATGCAGTAATGTGGGCTCAGGCAGGAAGAGAGCTGCCTGCTTATGGAACGACGCACGCCGATACCTTCTATGGTGCTGTCCCATGTACACGACAGCTGACAGAAGAGGAAGTTAAGACTTCGTATGAAGTGGAGACAGGGCAAGTGATTGTTGAAACCTTTAAAGAGCTGTCTATTGATCCTGAAGCGGTTCCAGGTGTCCTTGTCTATGGCCATGGACCGTTTACTTGGGGAGCAAATCCGCAAAAAGCAGTTGAGAATAGTGTTGTTTTAGATGAGATAGCAGAAATGGCTTTACAAACAGAAGGGATTAATCGTACAATTAAACCGATTCCTCAGTACCTTTTAGACAAGCATTATTTTAGAAAACATGGGAAAAATGCTTATTACGGTCAATAAAATCCAATTAATTAGTTTTCATTTTATCAAAAAAATGTTACTTCGGACGAAAATTTTGAGAAAATGGTCTGTACTTATTTACTACAAATGTAGGAAACATAAGGGTTTCTCTTGGTAAACGACTTGAGCTTTTATCTACTTTATTCAGATAAAAGCTCTTTTCTCAAAAATTTCAACAAATTAGACAATTTTTGAAAGTTACAAATATAAAATTTTTAGTATAATATACATATAAAAGCAATAAACTATTTTGGGGAAGATAGTGCATTAAAACTCTTAGTAATATGGCAGACGTTATTTCGATAACGTCTGCCATATTACTTTATGCAAGATATTTACTATTTAGATTGAAATAATATGCATTTTTTTTTATAAATGAATGAAAGATTACTTTTCAATATAGATAAAGCTAGATGGTCTATCCAGAATAAAAAGTAGAATAGATAAGCAGCCAAAGCCAAGAGAATTTCTTGGCTTTTTTTGTTGCATTCCTTTCTTTTTGCGTAGCTTATATATGAGGAGGATATCATGGATATAAAAGACTTTTCTAAAAAATTGATTGAATGGGGAGTTCGCAATGGAGCGCAGGATCTTTACATTCTACCGAACCAGGATCGTTACGATGTTTTATTCAGAATAGCTCAGCAGAAGAAAAAGTACAGACAACTGTCAAAGGAATACGGAGAAAAGCTGATTTTTCATTTTAAGTTTATTGGACAGATGGATGTAGGAGAAAAAAGAAAAGCACAGGTTGGCGCAGTCAGCTATTTGATAGATGAACAGGAACGAAGGCTGCGGCTGTCAACAGTTGGTGATTTCAAGCAACGAGAGAGCATTGTTATCCGTTTTTTGCATTATTTTGGAGACAGTCAGGAAAGTTACTTGCTACCCCACCAGCTGACAAAAATCAGAGGCGGTGTCAAAAAGGATGGACTTCACTTATTTTGTGGACCGGTAGGCTCTGGAAAGACCACCTTGATGTACAAATTGGCAAAAGAAAATCGAAGAAACAGCCAGATAATCTGCATTGAAGACCCTGTTGAAATCGAAGAGGAATCATTTCTCCAGCTTCAGACCAACACGAAGATTGAGTTGACCTATGATGTTTTAATAAAGGCTTGCTTGAGGCATCGTCCAGATATATTGATTATTGGAGAAATTAGAGACTCACTGACAGCAAAGGCAGCAATCAGAGCCGCTTTGACCGGACACACGGTTTTCGCTACCGTTCACAGTAGGGGAATAGCCGGTGTAACAGAGCGTTTGATTGAGCTTGGCGTACAGGAACGGGAGCTAAAGGAATGTTTGAGAAGCGTTATCTATCAGCGCTTGATTCCAGTAATGACTGTGAGTGGCGAGCAGCCAGCGTTGCTGATGGAATATTCATTGTTTGAAGAAAGGAGCAGTAGCTGGAATCAACTGCTTAGGAAGGTATGGGCGTATGGGTTTATTGACAAAAACGTATTTTTTAAAGAGCAAAGACATTAGTCTGTCAAAGAAGCAATCAGCAGATTTCTTTAAGCTTCTGGCAGAGCTCCTTAACAATGGTTTTTCAGTTAATCAAAGCTTTTCTTTTATGAAGAAGACAAGAGTTCTTCCGGAAAAGATAATTGATTTTTTACTTGAGGAGCTGAATCGTGGGGAAGAGCTGACGAAATCCTTGTCTGAGCTGGGCATTTCAACGGAAATTATCACACAAATTGAATTTGCTCAAAGTCATGGCAACCTTTCCGGAACATTGGCGGGAATAGAACGACATCTAGCTACTATACAAAAGCAGAGAGAAAACATGAGAAAGATTTTACTTTACCCGATGATTTTGCTGGTTTTTCTTTTTTCCGCCTTGATTGGTATGAGGCAGTTTCTGTTGCCGCAGCTACAAATGAGCGGCTTGACTGCGACAGATAATCTAGGTGTACAGCTTGTACAGACAAGCCCATATTTTATTGGCGGTTTTATTTTAGTCAGCGGAGTCACATATTTTAGTGCAGCTCAATTTTTAAAAAGGAGATCAGCACTGGGCAGAGCAACCATTATTTCTCGGATACCCGGAATAAAATCTTATTACGTACAATATATTTCCGGCTATTTTGCGTTGGAATGGGGGAAGCTTTTTGATCAGGGAATGGAGATTAAGCATATCATTACAGTAATGAGCCAATTAGTAAATGAATCCTTGATGAAGGAGTTGTCAAAGCAAATGGAAGCGAGGCTGCTTGAAGGAGAAGCGTTTTCTCAGCAGCTTGAGGAGTATCCGTTCTTTGCTGACGAATTGGCACTAATTATTCAACAGGGAGAGGTAAAAGGAAACTTAGGGAAAGAGCTATTAATATATAGTGAACTATGTCGAAATCATTTTTTTGTAAGACTTGAAAAGCTGATTCAATGGTTTCAACCAATTATTTTTTTAGTTATTGCAGCGGCTGTGGTAGGTATCTATGCGGCGATGCTATTACCAATATATGGAGGGATAGAAAATCTATGAATAAAAAAAGAGTCGAAATGAAGTGGCGGGCGTTAGAAACAACAAGAGTACTTAAGCGGCCATTGAAGGCCTTCACACTATTAGAAATGCTGATTGTCTTACTGATTATCTCAGTATTGATTCTACTATTTGCCCCAAACCTATCGAAGCAAAAGGATAGTATTGATAAAAAGGGAAATGAAGCAATCATCAAAGTTGTTGAAACACAGATGGATGTTTATCGTTTGGAAAACGATCAGATACCAACGGTTGATACCTTACTTTCCGAAGGTTATATCACACAGGAGCAATATGATAAGTATAAAGCGAATAAATAGGTCTGCCGGCTTTACATTGATTGAAACGCTTTTAGTTTTGTTTGTCATTACATTGTTGATTGGCCTCCCTTCTATTTTGATGGAAAGAAGCCAGGAAAACATCCTTATTGGTCAATTCTTTGGGAGCTTTGAAAGGCATCTGCTGCAAACACAACAGCTGGCTGTTACGGGGAGTGAGGATACAATGATTCATTTTGCTGAAGCGGATTGCTTGGTGTTTACCTCGGCTTATGGAAAGGAAGTATTGACCATCCCAACGACATTGGAGGCTGTTGGACCGGAAAAAATTGTCTTCAAGCAGAGGACTGGAAATAATGGGAAATTATCCAAATATAGTTTTATATGGAAAAAACAGGGACGACGGATTGATTATCAATTTCAAATGGGAAGTGGGCGCTATGTTAAAAAAATCAGTGAACTTTAAAGGCTATGTTTTTGCAGAGAGTCTTATTGCTTTATCGATGATGACTGCGGTGATTAGCGGACTCCTTTCAGTCAATCATATTCTTTTCAGTAAAACCTTAAATCTAAACAACGAACTTTTGATGCAGCGGGTACTCTATGAAGAAATGATGTATGTTGATAAATACGGACAGGTCGATGCGCAAGAGATTCACCGAAATGGAAAGAATTACTATGTCACGATTGTTCAAGAGGAAGAAAAATGGATAAAGGCGGAGATTAGACATGAAAAGGCTATTTTTTCCATCGAGCGTCGATGACAAAAGGAGCCGCTTTATCGGCTTTACTCTCTTGGAGTGTTTGTTGGCATTATTTCTTTTTTCGGTCATCTGTCTATTGGGTTCCGGATACATCAAAAATGTACAGGTACTAAGCAGACACCTGCAAAATACTTCCGAAAAGGAATGGCATATATTTTTGATTCAGCTTGAAAATGAGCTAGAAGGGTGTGAGCTTGTTTCAGTTGAATCCGATTCTTTAACTTTCTATGATTCAATCCGTGAATATACTGTAAGAATCGAACACAAGAAACAAAAAATCATCAAAACTGTGAATGGCGGTTATCAACCGATGCTGACTAAGGTAGATTCAGCTGTATTTAAACAGACTGATCGAAAAATTGAACTTCAGTTGCATTTTGAAGATGGTCAATATAGAGAAGCTCTATTACCTATATAAATGATAGGAGCATCTTTATTGAGTAAGAGAGGGAAGGAGATGACGAATGCTGACGAGAAAGTATGAGGGGAGCGTAATGATGGCTGTGCTCCTCTTTTTTTATTTATTTACACAACTATTCCTATTAATGGTCACGGACTATCGATTGACGCATTCGTACACAGAGAGTACACAGAATTTTTATACTGCCCAAATCATGAAAGCGATGTTTCTGGCTGAAATCAAGAGTGTCAGCCAGCTGGAAGACAAAGGCAGGCAGGAGTTTTCAACGGGTGTCTTAGAGTATCAGAAAACAGAAGAGGCTGTAGAAATCGTTGTAATTATCTCAGGAAAAAGTTATTCGTTTCATGAGGAGCTGTCGAAAAAAGCATTGAAATGATAGTTTGTGAAATGTGTATCAAACAGGATGAGAATTTTACTAATACAGAGTAGTAAAAAATACTAAAACAATAAGAATTCTTCTACAAAACCCATATTTTTAAGGCGGAAAAAGTGAATTTACAAATATTGCCATAAAATTGATTGATTATTATGCGTTTTTTAGATAAAATAGAACAGGTATAAAAGTTGTTATATTTTTCTAGAAGTTGAGGTGTTTTTTTGTTTTCTGAGAAAATGGAAAAGGCTTTCGAGTTAATGGAGCAGGCAGTGCAGTTATTGAAGAAATCTTTGGATACTTCTTTTCTGGACGCTTATATCGAAAATGGAGATAATCTACTGGATAATTTCCAAGTGCGTGTTCTTGACGGGAAACCTGATGAAGAAACAATTTTTGAATTGAAAGAGCTTTATAAAGAGCTTAAGCAAATTGATTTGGAGCCAGAGGAATTTCGTCGTCTGACTCAGCTTGTCCTGTTGAAAGGAAATAAAGATGAGCCTGTACAGGCGAACCATCAGCTTACACCGGACAGTATCGGCTTTTTATTTGTCTTTTTGATGGAGCAATTCTACGCAGAAACGAGTGACCTGCAAATTCTGGATATTTCGTCTGGTATGGGCAATTTGTTACTGACAGTGCTGCTGAATTTGAAGCTTTCCAAAAAGACTGTAACCGGATATGGTGTTGATGTCGATGATACATTGCTGTCAGTTGCTTCTGTGAATGGCGGACTGACTGGTACGGATATCAAGCTATTTCATCAAGATGGGCTTCAAGAGCTGTTGATTGATCCTGTTGATGCAGCTATCAGCGACTTGCCAATTGGCTATTATCCAAATGATGAAAAGGCGGCAGGCTTTACTGTTGCAGCTCAAGAGGGGCATACCTATGCTCACCATTTACTGATGGAGCAGGCGATGAAATATGTGAAATTAAATGGCTTTGGTTTCTTTCTTGTTCCTGCGAATATTTTTGAGTCTGAACAAAGTGAACAGCTTAAAAAATGGATTCAGGAAAATGTATACTTACAAGGTGTAATTCAATTGCCGGATGCCATGTTCCAAACTGAGCATTCAAGAAAAAGCATTCTGATTGTTCAGAATAAAGGGGAACGCAGCAGTCAGGCGAAGGAAGTTCTTCTTGTTAAGCTTGCATCACTGAAGGAACCTGAAAAAGTCACTCAATTTTTTCAACAATTTGAAGCTTGGAAATCTTCAAATTTGAAATAAACTACTTACAATAAACTTAAAAGAGGAGAGTATCATGTCTAAAACAATTGCAATCAATGCCGGAAGTTCAAGTTTAAAATGGCAATTATATGTTATGCCTAGCGAAGAGGTTATCGCAAAAGGGATCGTTGAACGAATTGGCTTGAACGACTCTATTTTTACAATCAAATATGGTGAAGATCAAAAATACGAAGAAATCGTTGATATCAATGACCATGATGTAGCTGTAAAAATGTTATTGGATAAGCTAATCGAACTGAACATCCTGTCTTCTTATGACGAAATTACCGGCGTAGGTCACCGTGTTGTAGCTGGTGGAGAAGATTTCAAAGATTCAGCGATTATCGATGATGAAGCATTAGCAAAAATTGAAGCACTGGCTGATTTGGCTCCTCTTCATAACCCTGCCAATGCAATGGGAATCAAAGCGTTCAAAAAAATCTTACCTGATATTATCAGTGTAGCTGTATTTGATACTGCGTTCCATACAACAATGCCTAAGCACAATTACCTGTACAGCATTCCAACTGAATACTATGAAAAATACTCAGCACGTAAATATGGTGCACATGGAACAAGCCATATGTATGTTTCTCAGCGCGCTGCTGAAATGTTGGGTAAACCAATTGAAGAGTTGAAAATCATTACTTGTCACTTAGGAAACGGTGCATCAATCACTGCCGTTGATGGTGGAAAATCTGTTGATACTTCTATGGGCTTCACTCCATTAGCAGGTGTTACAATGGGTACTCGCTCCGGTGATATCGATCCTTCATTGCTGCCATACTTGATGGAGAAATTAGGATTAACTGATATCAAAGAAATGATCGATATTCTAAACAAGAAATCAGGCTTGCTGGGCTTGTCTGGTATTTCAAGTGATATGCGTGACTTGGAAGCAAACATGGACAAGGAAGAAGTTCAAATTGCCTATGACGTGTTTACCGACCGTATCCGTAAATATATCGGAAGCTATGTAACGGTATTGAATGGTGTAGATGCAATCGTATTTACAGCTGGTATCGGCGAAAATGACTCTCACGTTCGTAGCGAAGTAATCAAAGGCATGACTTGGTTCGGCTGTGAAATCGATGCAGAGAAAAACAATGTGCGTGGAAAAGAAACAGTAATTTCAACTGACGATTCAAAAGTGAAAGTATTGTTGATTCCAACAGATGAAGAATTAGTGATTGCGCGCGACGTAGAACGTTTACGTGGATAATAACTAAAAAAACAAGGCGACTGCTTCTGAAGCAGTCGCCTTGTTCTTTTAGTTAAATGATTCCTCTTTTCTTATAACAGCTATGAAGAAAATGAAAAATCGACTCTTGAACAAGCTCAAAATCAAGCAATTCAAATCTTAATACCCAAGAGAGGGAAGTTAAAAAACGATTCCAACAAATGTTACGATTATTTTGATTTAAGATTGTTTGATTATTTTGATTAATCCAATGGTTCAGCTCATCTTGAGATAGGAGCTCTCTTTTTATTAATACGATAATAACAGGAACCATTCGACTTTCCTCTTCCCAAAGAAAATCATCGATATCGAATATGGCGCGTGTGAGGATGCTCAGGATTTGTTGGGCTATCGTTTCTGTTGCTTGCTTAGAGCGTGCGACAGCTGCCAGTAAATCAGCACCGTGGGCAAAAGCATGTGCCCAGCCTTTGACAGGCACTAATCCACGATTATCCTTCTCTATCTCCATGTAATTCAATGATTCTGCAATGAGCTGTTTCTCCATCTCAATTTCCAGCCAGTTGTTCTTATAATGATCATCCAATAGCTGTACAAGAAGTAGTGAGGTGAAGCTTCTCGTAAATGTATCATCTGTCTGTTCCTGTTCAATTCCTTGGTAAAGAAGTTTTCTAGCAAAAATTTCATCTAGCAGCCACTGCTTTTGATTGTTCGTCAATCGATTATTCTCTAAGAGTATGCACCACCCGCTATAGATAGTTTCTCGCAGCTCCTCAGAGAGTGAGCCTATATGCTGAAGCATTAAGTGAATTAATTCATCAGAAGCAGGTTGATTACTTTCCAATTGTTTAGTGACAAAAATCTGTTCGTCCATGTGTGTTCCTCCGTCATTCTTACTACTGATAGTATACCAAATGAAAAACAGTAAAGGGACTGAATAATGAGGAAAAAGCGGCTAAAAGTACTTGAATTTCGATAATAAGCCAGTTTTGAATACCTGTTTAAAAGTGTATTACAGAATAAAGCACAAAAAAAGAAGGTCCCTATTTCAGAAACCTTCTTTTTCAAATAAATCAGATTATTCTTTTTCTTCTTTAGGTACATCATTTTCTAAGTCTGTTCGAACCACTAAGACATCACAGCTCGAATTTCGAATGACATACTCAGAAACAGAACCAATGAATAAGCGTTCTACAGCATTCAGACCTGTTGCGCCAATCATGATTAAATCGACATTGTTGTCTTCAGGCAAATGCTTAGCGATGATCACTTTGGGTGAACCGTATTCAATAACAGTGGATACTTTTTCACAACCATGTTCTTCTGCCTGTTTTTTATACTCAGCCAGTGTTTGTTTTGCCATTTCAGTTGCTTGTTCAGCCAACATACCATCAAATGAAGAAATGGACTGGAACGCACGAGTATCAATGACATGGGCAAGTAACAGCTCTGCATCATTTCTTATTGCAACGTTTACAGCTTTTTGATACGCTAGTTCCGCTTCGGCAGAACCATCAACAGCGACCATGATTTTACTATAATTTTGTAACAAAGGGATCACTCCTTTTCTATAAAAAATTATTCACACTTTTATTGTAGAACAAAACCTCAAAAATTTAAATCAAAAAGGGAAAAACAATTAGATTTTTTTTGCGAAAGTTAGTCCAAACACCGTTGAAAGGACTAATAATAACAAAATGTAAATAAAAGAAAGATAGAACTGACCTAAAATAGCGATCGGAATTCCAATAATACCAAGGATTAGAAAACTACGACTATAGCGATTAAAAAAATCAGCCGGAATCTCTTTGCTGAACCCCTTCATCAGCTGTGGGAATTTTCTTTTAATGTATAGTCCAACAAAAATCGCCAGTAAAGCAGCGATAAAAATTAATAATTGAATAACCATAATCAACCTCCAAAAGAATAATAAAAAGGACGTGACATTAATCGTCTGATAAATGTCACGTCCCTAACTATTTCAAAAAAAGGATAATCCGTCGATGCCGTTATTTGTCCTATAGTATTGATCCCGCACTTAGCAGGTGGGTTCCACGATCTACAACTTCGAGCTACCAAAAGAAAAGGCTTGCTACCTGTCTAGATACTAGTCGGATCCCGAGATATCAATAAAATGTTCGGTCAACACACAAAAAAGACAACACGCACATCACAGATTAACCATCTTTATAATAGCACAGCTTTTTGTAATCGGCAATGAGATTGCCTTTATAAAAACTAGGAATTTTTCTTCAAGTTTTCCAGCTTATTGTATTGATGATGCAGCGCTTGCTCATACTTCCCAGTATCAATTGGTTCATAGTAATGGGCATGCTTCAGCTTATCAGGAAGATATTGCTGGTTCACCCAAGCGTTCTCAAAATCATGAGGGTACTGATAGCCAATCCCGCGCCCTAAATCCTTTGCCCCTGAATAATGGCTGTCTCTTAAGTGATCAGGAACCTCACCGGCATTCCCAGCTTCAATATCTGCGATGGCACGGCTTAATGCAGAATTTGCTGAATTAGATTTGGGGGAGAGGCAAAGCTCTACCACCGTCATCGAGAGAGGCATGATAGCTTCGGGAAATCCTAGTTTTTCAGCCGCCTGTACCGCGGTGACTGCTCGGGCAGCTGCAGCAGGGTTGCCTAAGCCGATATCTTCATATGCAACGACCATCAGCCGCCGACAAATGATAGGTAAATCACCAGCTACGACTAGTCTGCCGAGATAGTGAAGAGCGGCATCGACATCACTGCCTCGAATCGATTTCTGAAAGGCAGAGATAACATCATAGTGAGCATCACCATTTTTATCATGAGTCAGTGCTTTTCTTTGTACGCATTCTTCAATAATTGTAAGGGTGAGGACAATTTGTCCCTCTTGATTTTCTTTCGTTGAGCGGACAGCCAGCTCCAGCCCATTCAATGCGCTTCTTAAATCCCCATTTGTTGCTCTGGAAAGGTGCTGCAAGGCTTCAGGCTCAAGTATGACAGGATATTCTCCCAGTCCTCGTTCTTTATCTGTCAGTGCTACGTCAATCGCTGCTTGGATATCCGTCTCACTCAAAGGCTTTACTTCAAAAATTTGTGTTCGACTGCGAATCGCCGGATTGATTGTGATATAGGGATTTTCAGTCGTAGCACCAATCATGATGATTCTCCCGCTTTCCAGATGCGGAAGAAGAAAATCTTGTTTGGTTTTATCTAAACGATGGACCTCATCCAATAAAAGAATGACTGTACCGCTCATTTTGGCCTCTTCAGCAACAATCTGTAAATCTTTTTTTGTATCTGTTGCGGCGTTCAACATACGGAAGGCATAGTTGGTAGAACCTGCGATAGCACTGGCAATACTTGTTTTTCCGGTGCCGGGAGGTCCATATAAAATCATCGAGGACAGCATACGGGCTTCGACCATTCGGCGAATAATCTTTCCTTCGCCAACCAAATGAGTTTGACCAACGACTTCGTCTATGTTTCTAGGGCGCATTCGATAAGCAAGTGGCTTTTGCATAGATAAACTTCCTTTCCAGGGCATAATTAATTATTTCAACTATTCGTCTATGAATAAGTAGTAAGTCGGTATTTACTATGTATACTGACTGATAAATGTGGCATATTTTTCTGCTGTTTCTTTGAGCTAAGAAAGCACCGACTGATAGTAAGAGAAACCTAAGGAGTAGGCAGTTTCCTAAAATATATATTTTTTAAATCAAAGCGTACGAACAGTTCATGTCATTTGTAAAAGAGTTGTATGTAAATTCCTTTCTTTAGTATAACATGATTTTGTAAAAGAACATATATTCGTATCTGTAAATATGATACAATGTAAAAGAAAAATTAGTGATTCGTCAGACAATTGTCTGTCATGAAGTATCATGCTGTAAATGATTTATTCTTTGATAGCTATGCTGTTTTCATGGCTTATTTGCTGCGGATTGTGTATGATAGAGAGTGGTATAAAATGAATAAACTGATGGAATATTTCAATAATCATAAGACAGAAGATATTGCCCGATATTTGTTGGGGATGTATTTAGAGCATCAGACTGAAGCAGGCATACTCGCGGGTTATATTGTTGATGCGGAGGCTTATTTAGGACCTGACGATGAGGCTGCTCACAGCTTTGGCATGCGGGATACACCACGTTTGCGTGCAATGTATGATGTTCCGGGAACAATTTACCTTTATACGATGCACACGCATTTAATTTTGAACATGGTGACAGGGGACAAAGGACATCCGCAAGGGGTAATGATTCGCGGCATTCAACCTGCAGAGGGACTTGAGGAGATGAGTCGAAGACGAGGCGGCAAAGAGGGACCTGATTTATCTAATGGACCTGGGAAGCTTGTTGCAGCGCTGGGGATTGAAAGAGAGCTGTATGGTCAATCGATTTTTAACAGTTCGTTACACCTGGTACCGGAAAAGCGAAAGTACCCGAAAAAAATTCTTGCATTACCGCGGATTGGCATTCCTAATAAAGGAATCTGGACGGATAAGCCATTGCGATATGCGGTAGCAGGAAATCCATATATATCGTTACAGAAAAAAAGTGAGATTGATAAGAAAACATTCGGTTGGAAGGAAGTATAAACGATGAAAAAAGAAACAATGCTGGATTATCTTGATAAAGAGCTGAATGAAAAAATCAGAGATTTTGATACGGCGATTGATTGGGATACACGAAATCATACAATAGAAGTCGTTGTGCGACTATTTGCAGAAAATAAAGACGGTGAGACAATTGATGATGCTCAGGGTGTGCTATCAGAAGAAGAAGTCATAGAATTTGAAGATGGCGTAATTTTTTATAATGAGCAAAAAACTAAGCAAAAGCCGGATTCACAAGATTATTTGGCTGTTATTCCCTTCGATGGGAAAAAAGGAATACAACAATCAACAATTGATGGATTTTTAGTTTATTTGAATGAGGTGTTGATTGACGGTCAAGATGACCTTTTGGAATTTTTGACAAATCCGGAAAAAGAAAGCTTTGAGCTTGTTTGGGATATGGAACAATTCAATAAAGCGGTGGAGCAGGCAGAAAAAGAGACTAATAGCTATCTGCCTTATCCGAGCTACTAAAAAGGATGGTATAAGAATGAAGTGGACTGAGGTAAAAGTTGAAACGGCAAGTGAAGCAGTAGAAGCAATCTCCAACATCATGATGGAGGCCGGTGCCAGTGGTGTAGCAATTGAAGATGCATTGGATGTAGAGAATTTTGAGAGTGATTTGTATGGTGAAATTCTTGATAGAGAGCAATTCACCCACATCAAAGAAGGTGCGTTGGTCATGGCCTATTTTCCTGAAACGACTTTTCTACCCGAAATTCTTCCGTTCATTAAAGAAAACATTGCTCGTCTGCCGGAGTTTGGTTTGATGATTGGAAAGAATGAACTGACAGTCAGTGAGGTTGCTGAAAGTGATTGGGCAACTGCATGGAAAAAGTATTACCATCCTGTACGAGTGACGAGATATTTAACGATTGTACCTAGCTGGGAAAAGTACGAAACAGCAGATGATAAAGAAAGTATCATTACACTAGATCCTGGGATGGCGTTTGGAACAGGCACACATCCGACCACACGTCTGACACTTCAAGCGATGGAGACCGTGTTAAGAGGCGGAGAGACATTACTTGATGTTGGGACAGGCTCAGGTGTACTAAGTATTGCCGGGAAGTATCTTGGAGCAAAATCAGTCCATGCCTTTGATTTAGACGAAGTTGCGGTGACTGCTGCGAAAGAAAATATGGCGATGAATCCTGTTGCGGCTGATGTGAAAGTAGCAGCAAATAATTTGTTAACAGGAATCGATATTGAAGCCGATGTCATTGTTGCCAACATTTTAGCCGACATCATTTTGTTGATGATTGAAGATGCTTATCGTTTATTGAAAGAGAATGGAACGTTGATTGTCTCTGGAATTATCCATGAGAAAAAAGAAATGGTTCTTGCGAAAATGACAGAAGCTGGATTTCTTATCGATCAGGTCTTTCAGCAAGGGGACTGGTACGCAATTATTCTAAAAAAATCAGAGGAAGAGTAAGATGCAACGCTATTTTATAAATGAATCATATGAGAATCAATCAGAATTTTCTATTACAGGTGAGAATTATCATCACATTGTTCGAGTGATGCGCATGAAGCCGGAGGATCAGTTATTTTTGGCTTTTACAAACAAGGTAGTGATTCAAGGGGAAATTACAGCTGTTACTGAAGAAAAGGTGCTTGTTCGTGAACTATCTAAAGAAGAGTCCGATAAAGAGCTGCCAATCCATGTGACGATTGCCTGTGGCCTGCCTAAAGGAGATAAGCTTGAGTGGATTGTTCAAAAAGGAACGGAACTTGGCGGACATCGCTTTATCGGTTTTCCCGCTAAAAATTCAATTGTGAAATGGGACCACAAGAAACGTGGAAACAAGGCCAAACGTCTAGGGAAAATTGCTCAGGAAGCGGCAGAACAGTCTCACCGTCAGCTGATGCCTGAGGTGCTTTTGTTGGAAAAGGAACAAGAGCTGATAGACAGTTTTTCTAACTATGACAAGGTTCTCATTGCGTATGAAGAATCAGCAAAGCAGGGAGAACGCAGTGTGCTTGCCGACAGCTTATCAAAAATGAAGCATGGAGAAAGTCTTCTGATTCTGTTTGGACCGGAAGGCGGCTTTTCGCCTGATGAAATAGAAGCATTCAATGAACAAGGAGGAGTCAGCTGTGGTCTTGGACCGCGTATTTTACGTGCAGAGACGGCACCACTCTACGCTTTGAGTGCAATTAGCTATCAATTGGAAATGTTGTTATAGGGGGTTGTTATGGGGATAGATTTGAATCGAATATCTGTGATGCTGTTAGATTCAACCATGACAGATCAACAGCTGAAAGAAGAGATATTATTTATACGAAATTATAAGGTGAAAATGGTTATTGTGCTTCCCAACTATGTTGCCAGAGCGAAGCAATTGTTAGATGGAACTGCCATTCATGTAGGCAGTGTTGCAGACTATCCCTTGGGGGCAGGAACATTGGGAAAACAAGCTTTTGAAACCGGAGAGCTATACAAAAATGGTGCGACAGAGGTTCATATCGCCGCAACCTTGGAAAACTTGGCTGTGAGCAAACAGACCTACCAAATGCTTGCTCCTTTAGCTTTCGGTAAGGGAGCTCTAGGCTTCTTTATTGATATTGATGAGCTATCGGAAGAAGAACGTGGTAAAATCGCATTTCAAATGAGCAGAGTGAATGTCAAGGTTATTTCTTTGGGCTATGCACTTTCTGTAGAAAAGGCGTTATTCTATACGGGAATGTTCAGAGCAGTAAAAGAGAGGCCACTCCATATACAAGTCAATGTTGATTCTCCGACGCTATTGGAAATGGAGATTTTGCTGCAGGGCGGGGCAAACACTATAGGTGTAAATAACCCGAGAGAAATCCTGCCTCTGTTTGATTAATCAATGAAAATCAAGGAATTGAAAATCTGAGGATTTCAGGTATAATAAGAGTGTTGAAAGTGCTGCTGCTTCAAGTAGTACTTTTCTTTTTTATCAAAAAACAGTTTTTTAAAGATTGTTTATACATAAACTATTGATGGCTGGGTGAAGCTGAAAAAAACTATTCAATTAGAACAGATGAAAAAATCAGACAATTGCCTTTTATCAAGAATACTAGGGGATTGGACATCAGAGCATTAGAAAAATGGAGAAATTTGTCAGTAACCTGACAGATTTCCTCCACAGAACCAAAGGAGTACCATTCCCTCTTATGAAGGAACAACTAGAGGAATGTGATAACGGACCACAAGAAAGGAGAAATTTGTCAGTAACCTGACAGATTTCCTCCACAGAACCAAAGGAGTACCATTTCCTCTTTTATAGGAACAACTAGAGGAATGCGATAACGGACCACAAGAAAGGAGAAATCAGTCAGTTATCTGACCGATTTCCTCCACAGAAACAAAGGAGTGAGGATTTTGCCAAAGGAAGAGATTGTAACGGGACCTGAAGTCATTGGGATCGTATCGAAGTATATGTCAAAGGAGCATACTGCTTTTGTTGAGAAAGCATACAAATATGCAGAAGAAGCTCATGAAGGACAGATTAGAAAATCGGGTGAGCCGTACATTATTCATCCAATACAGGTAGCTGGAATTCTTGCTGAGCTGCACATGGACCCTCACACAGTAGCTACTGGTTTTCTACATGATGTTGTAGAAGATACAGATGTGACACTGGACGATTTGAAAAATGAGTTCGGCGAAGATGTCGCAATGCTAGTGGATGGTGTAACGAAACTTGGGAAAATCAAGTATAAATCTCACGAAGAACAGCTAGCTGAAAACCATCGGAAAATGTTATTGGCGATGGCTCAGGATTTGCGTGTCATCATGGTTAAGCTTGCTGACAGATTGCATAATATGCGCACGTTGAAACATTTACGTGATGATAAGCAACGACGAATTGCACAGGAAACTTTGGAAATCTATGCACCGCTTGCACATCGCTTAGGGATGAGTCGTATCAAGTGGGAGCTGGAGGATACAGCACTCAGATACATCAATCCAAAACAATATTATCGAATTGTACATTTGATGCAGACAAAGCGTGAAGAACGGGAAGAATACATCACAGAAGCAGTAGAGGATATTAAAAAAGCTACTGAGGATCTGGAAATATACGCGGAAATTTACGGCAGACCCAAACATATCTATTCTATCTATAGAAAAATGAAGGATCAGAAGAAGCAGTTTACAGAGATTTATGATTTACTCGCTATCCGAGTAATCGTAGATTCCATCAAGGACTGTTACGCTGTTCTTGGGGCGATTCATACCAAGTGGACACCAATGCCGGGTCGATTCAAAGACTATATTGCCATGCCAAAGGCAAATATGTATCAATCGATTCATACAACAGTTATCGGACCAAAAGGAAATCCTGTAGAAGTGCAAATCAGAACACATGAAATGCATCAAATTGCAGAGTTCGGAGTTGCGGCTCACTGGGCATACAAAGAGGGTAAAACCGATAAAGTTGAAGAAGATGAGGACAGCAGACAATTGAGCTGGTTCCATGAAATTTTGGAGCTTCAAGATGAAAGCTATGATGCCTCTGATTTTATGGAAAGTGTTAAAGGAGATATCTTTAGCGATAAAGTTTATGTATTTACGCCGACAGGGGATGTTACAGAGCTGCCAAAAGGCTCTGGCCCGTTGGATTTTGCCTATAGTGTGCATACGGAAATCGGTAATAAAACGACAGGTGCCAAAGTCAATGGTAAGATGGTACAGCTAGATTACACATTGAAGAATGGTGATATTATTGAAGTACTTACGTCGCCGAATTCCTTTGGACCAAGCCGTGACTGGCTAAAAATGGTGAAAACCAGCAAAGCCAGAAATAAAATCAAACGTTTCTTCAAGGTTCAGGATAGAGAAGTCAATATTATCAAAGGACATGATGCGATTAGTAAATTCTTAACAGAACATGGATTTGTGCCGAAAGAATTTCTGAGTAAGACAAAAATTGCAGAAGCCATTGAACGCTTCAATTACCAGACTGAGGATGATCTATATGCTGCTGTCGGCTATGGTGAAATCAGTGCACAGGTTGTTTCTAACCGTTTGACTGAAAAAGAACGAAAAGAACAAGAAAAGGAACGCCAAAAACAAGAAGCCGAAGAGCTGATGAACCAACCTGTTAAAAAAGAATCTGACAAAATGAAGGTTCGTCACGAAGGCGGTATTGTGATTCAAGGTATTGAGAATCTATTGATTCGCTTGAGTCGCTGCTGTAATCCGGTGCCTGGGGATAAAATCGTCGGCTACATCACGAAAGGGCGAGGTGTTTCTATTCACCGAGCGGATTGTCCAAATGTTCAGCATCAGGAAGAGTTAGCTGAACGGATGATTGAGGTTGAGTGGGAAGACACGAACAATATTCGTCAGGAATATGATGCAGACCTTGAGATTTATGGATACAATCGCAGTGGTTTACTTAATGATGTGTTGATGGCCGTTAGTACAATGACGAAAAATCTTGTGAGCGTAGAAGCGAAGCCAACAAAAGATAAGATGGCTGTGATTCATATCACTGTGAAGATTCAGAACTTGTCTCATTTGAAGACAATTGTTGATAAAATTAAGAATGTTCCGGACATCCATAGTGTCCGTCGAACAAATGGCTAGGGGGAAACAGCATGAAAGCAGTCATTCAGCGAGTTTCTCAAGCGCAGGTTGAAATTGACGGACAGCTGATTGGTAAAATTGGGACAGGCTTTATGATTTTACTTGGTATTCATACAGAGGATACAAGTGAGGATGTTGCATATCTTGTTCGAAAAATCAGCAAACTACGTGTATTTGAAGACGCAGAAGGAAAGATGAATCTGGATATTCAAGCAGCTGGCGGAGCTATATTGAGTATTTCTCAATTCACCTTATATGCAGACACGAAAAAAGGAAATCGTCCAAGCTTTGTAACCGCAGCAAGACCTGAACAGGCAATCCCTTTATACGAAGCATTCAATCAACAGCTTCGAGAAGTGGGAATAGCTGTTGAAACAGGTGAGTTTGGCGGAGATATGGACGTTACACTAACCAATGATGGTCCGGTAACGATTGTGATCGATACAAGAGAGAAATAGGTGACTGCCTTCTATTTACGGGTTCTACGTCAAATTGTGTTGGTAGGACAAAAAACTGAATAAAATGATAGAGCTTGGAACAAAAGAACAGAGAAACCTCTGATTTTGTTTCAAGTTCTTTTTTAGAGAAAAGGGAAACAGCG
>NZ_JADOEQ010000010.1 GCF_016745255.1 Enterococcus sp. BWR-S5
TAGAAAAAAATAGAGAGATAGCGGTTGGCGGTCTCTTAAAAAGCTCCCTTGAAGGGAGCAGCAAGTAATGAGCCCTTCTAGGGCTATTAAAAAGCCACCCGCTATGCGGGTGGATAATTACTTTCATTCATTTCGTCAAAAAGTGAAATTTTTCTGTAATTGACGATTTTCATTATTTTTTGTGAGCACAAATTTGAATACAGAAATACCAAAACGACGACCGAGTTTAGCAGATTAGAGGTTGGGTTGTTAAAATGGGAGAAAAACCCAATCCATGTACCTATGTGTGTATAAAGGACTGATGACGAACTTTCTAAAACCATTTTGGAAAGGACAATCGAGGAAATGAGAATAGATAAACGAGTTACTTAGAAGGACAAATGCAATCTCGAAATTAAGAACTTTATAGCGAATCGTAGAATCTTTTCAGTGAGAGAATATTAGCAGTTTAAGAAGAAATATCCAAATGATGTATCTGGCTTATAGGTCATCCAATAAAGATTTGATTCTATGGATTGGAGATTACTAAAACAGTAGAAAATGCTGACGGAACCAAATTAACTGCGTCGCAGAAAAAAATGAAAGAAGAACAGAAAATAGAAGAGAAGTAGCTCCTAAAGGCTATGAATGGATCTTAGTCTATACAAAGGTACAAATTAATACAAAATGAAGACGGAAGTGACGATAAGAAAATTAGCAGTGCTTCAATATATCCGGCTTTGGATTATAAATCGATGGTTGGATATATGTGTGAAGGATACATTTCAGACTATACAAAGATAAGGGATAACGTACGAATACGGTTCAATCCATTAACAGGTGACTATGTAACATTTGCTTTGGAATAAAGAAGAAAGTAGTCTGAATGTTCAAGATATTTAAGGAATCTCACTGATTTTTAGTGGGATTTTTTGTACTAAAAGATATTAATTTTACTGTCATAATTTTAGTTATACAGTATAATTAAATTAAGTACATTTGAAATGGAGAAGTATGGATATGTTTAACTATGCCAGTTTAAATGATGTAGAATTTGAAGAGCTGTGTCGAGATGTTATGCAACGAAAATTAAATTTGGAATTAAGAACTTACTCATCTGGAAAGGATGGAGGAATAGATTTTGCAGATGACGAATTTCCACACAAAGTGATAGTTCAAGTGAAACATTTCGGATAATTGAATACATTACTAAAAAAAGAGTTTTAAAAAATATTAGCGAAAAAAATTACTATAATTTTGTAATTGAGAATCTTAATTTCCCCAATAGGATTTGGGAAAATGAATTTTCAAAAAGAATTGAGGCAATTGACAGACATTTTATGTTGGTTTTGTATTCATTGACCGATACTGTTGTAGACTATCAGGTTTTAAAAAGATGTTTTGAAATGAGAATCAGTGGTATTCACAATCTGGATACTAGCATTAACCAGTTTGAGTTAGTATTGAGCAGGCTAAATGGATCAATGATTACAATTTTTGATAGTAAAGGTAACAAAGTTATAGGTGTATCAAATCCATCCGTAAATGATTATTTACGGAAAATATTTTATGATAATCAAGTTGAATTAGAGAGGATGAAGGAATCAATTTTACACTTTGAACAAATCTTTCGATGCTATGATCAGGAAGATGCGAATAGAATTTTGAAAAAAATGCTGTTAAACGAAAAGATACTAGAGCTCGAATTTGATTCTTTTGCAGTAAAGACTTATATTCTTTCGGTTATCGCTACAAAAAATAGAGTTATGAAGCCTGGTTATCAAGTATATATAGATAATTTTTTAACTAGCTATGAATCGAAAATAGCTCATCTATACAGTAAACAGGATATGTTATCAGATATTTTCATGACACTATTGGAAGAAGAGCTATATCAATATTATAACATTTCCAAGTATCTCTCAAATAGGGATAAGTTAAAGCAAATAATCAATAAAATTGAATTAGAAGATCTTTCCACTATAGTTAATAGGCTATGGAAAAAGTTACATGAGAAGCGAGTAATGCATCTTGGTAATATAAAAGACTATTTAGCATTTTTTAACGAAACTATTCTTGAAAAGATATCAGATTGGATGATGAATCTTTCTATCGCGGAAATATTAGATAATACGGATATGGAAGATGTTGTCAATGATAACAAAGAAATCAATTCTGATGGGGAAGTAGAATATAATGAATACGAAATTGAGGAAGAAGCAAAAGATCAGATTAAACAGTATTGTATTGATGAGATAACAAACCATTTAAAGCCAATCAAATTTATAAACTGGGAGCAAGTAGAAGATACAATAGAAAAATCGGATATTTTAGACATAGATTTTGATGATATTGTAGTAGAGATTTATGATAACTCAGATGATGAAGAACTATATACTCCTGAACTTTTGAAAGAAGATCGTGCAAGATTAGAGGCACAAGAAAGTTTGAATTATCAAGATGAAATAGATTCAATTTTTGACAGATGAAAAAATCAGTTTGATTAATTTTATAGTCAAATAAAGAATTAAATTCATATTGTTTAAAACGTTAATGGATTTAAAGAGTTAGAAACTCAATGAGAGGAGATGTCATGAAAAAGATTAAAATTGCAGATGTATCTACAGAAGTCGCAGAAAAAAACTTTTCAGAACTGCTAAAAGATAATAAAACTTATTTTTTAAATGGTCCTTGGGGATCAGGAAAGACTAGATTTACAAAAGGAGTAGAGAGAATTTCAGATAAAGATTTCGTTTATCTTGATCTATGGAATATAAAAGATGATCGAACTGTAATAAATATAGCTTTTGACAAGTTTACCAAATTGAACCCTACTATTTTAAAGCTAATTATTATTTTATGTGTAGGACTTTCTTTATTAATGACAGAGTTTACAAATTTAGGATTTGTAACTTTACTAACGAACTGGGGATTGGATGGACTTATTAAAATATTTGGAGTGATTGCGTTAATAGTTGCAACTATGCAATTTCTACAGATTAAATCAGACCAGATTTATGTATCAATATTTAATAGATGTAACTTCATTTTCAGTAACAAAGCATTGATAATTGATGATTTTGATAGAATTATTCCAGAAAAACAAGAGGATGCATACAAATTATTTAATATTTTAAACGGGAAGTTACCAATTGTGTTTCTGGGTGACTTTACAAAGATCACTAAGAACGGAGATAATTATTTACAGAAAATAATTGATAGGCAGATTGACTTGCCTTATGCATTACATCCAAAATCTATTTGGAGTAGCTATTTTATCAAAATAGAAAAAAAGTTTGAGATAGAAATGTTAGAAGAATTAAAAGCTATTTTTATCAATGAAAATAGAAATATACGAGAGCAAATACACTTTAATGATTATGTCAATTTGGAATTTTTTGAGCGAGAAAAATTTGGACATATTCAAATAAATCAGCAATTAACGGTAATTTATTTATACTTATTTCATAAAGATTATTACCAGCAGCTACTAAATGGCTGGATACCTGAATTTCAAGAAAAAATAAGCAGTGATTTACCTAGTGAAAATTTATTCACTGTAGCAGACCAAGACAATATGAAGTTTAAAAATGATCTTGAAGAAACAATTTATCAAATTCTATTTAATAATACAGGTTACCCAGCAAGTTTTGGAGAAAATAGACAGGGTTATTTCATTTTCGAAACCATTTCAAATTTAAGTATTAGTGAAGCGGAAAACATGTTGGAAGATGATGCTAAATTGAAAGATTACATTATTAAATATGGAAAAAGTAGTGATGACTTTTTCCAATTTGTAATCAGTAAATATAAAGAATGGTGGCCTCATACTAATCAAGAAATATTACTGTCTGATATGAATGGTGAAAAGATAAATTTGACTAGTGAAATAGTTCGAATTGAAAGAGTAGCGTTTCAACAATTAAAAGATAATAATCAGTCGAATTTGATAGACTTTATTGTGCAAGAAATACAAAAAAGAAACCAGCTTTTTCTTAGTGCTAACAGTGATCTTGAGAATGCTAAAAACACGATTGATTTTTTTGAAACTAATTATTTAAACTCATTTGAGTTATCTCAGAAAATATACTTTTATGATCATTATAGGTTGATAAAGTTTTCTAATTTAAAGGAGCTATTTCATAATGATGCAAAGGACATCTTAGAAGAGGATGAACGATATCAAAATGAAACTAAGAAGCCTTATTTGCTCATTCTAGCAACTCTTGCTGAGAAAAGGAATTGGATATATTCGAATCAGTGGAGTCAGCAAATAAAAAAAAGGATTAGAGAGTTAAATGATGTAGATCTCATTGAGTTTTGGCGTTTGATGCGAATTTTTCAAGTGAAATACAAAACCATCTCAGATTATGAGACTAATCGACTTTCAGAAATAGAGCATATAACAATAGTAGAAGGTTACTATCCAAGAAAAGAGATGAGGGAAGAGGAACAGAATTATAGAGATTTAATAGATTTTAGTTTATTTGAAGAAAGACTCAATGAAATTGCTGGAAAAATAGGTTTTGAAATCATATACATCAGTAAAAAGACACAAGATAACAAGTAAGAAAATCTTCAGGGGTACCTAATTCATAATTTTTAATACGTTTAATAGAGTTATGTATAAAGTTTTTTTAGTTAGCAGAAGTTAATATACTATTTTTCCAATATTAATAAATATTAACTGAACAGACATTAGTATTACAAGATGATTATTTTAGAGTCAGTTGATTATACAACGAATGATCATTTCAATTAAAATATCAATATTTGAATAAATTGGAGGAGTAATGATGGTTTTAGAGTTGATAACCACGACTTTACTTGCATATAATCTAGAGCAACTAAGTGAAGGGATAGTAAATGAAGCAGTTGGGAAATGGGAACAATTTGAGACTAAATACAATAAAAATTTTAAAACATATTTCCAACGATGTGAAAAAAAGTACAGAATTATTAGAACAATTCTTAATGATAGAGAGCAAGATCTAATTAAAATTTACCAGCCTACATCCTTGTTTCAAGAAAGAGAAGAAATCAAAGCGGATAAGTTGTTACAGTTTATTGATAATATGAATTATGTTTGGATCACAGGACATGGAGGACAAGGAAAATCGACTTTATTAAGGTATTTAATGCTAAAGATTTTATTTGATGAAAAAAATAGTAAACAAAAAATACCAGTTTATGTAGAACTTCGTAAATTTAACAATGAGAAACATGAACGAAGAAAATTGTCTAAATTTATTTATAGCGAGATGAATACTTTGGGCTTTGATTTGGGGTACGATCTATTTGAGTTCATGTTAAAAAAAGGTCGATTTCTATTTCTTTTTGATGCATATGATGAAATTATTTCTGCAAAAAACCAGTTGTTTATGTTAGAATTTGATGAATTTATGACTAAATATGATGAAAATAACTTTCTCATCACCAGCAGAAAGATGCCCACAGGAAATCTAGAAAATGTTGTTTCTCTCTCCCGCTTAGAATTAAAAGGATTTACAAAAGCTGATGCTATCAGCTTTATTAGGAAAGTCGAATACCTTCCTGAAATTAAAGAAGAATTTCTTGCTCAATTAGATGAAGGGCTTTATGAAAAATACAAATCTATAGCATCTAACCCTTTATTGTTAGTTTTAATGCTGAAAGTTTTTAAACAAAATCCTAATTTCCCTAAAGATATCAGTAAATTTCTAATTGATGCGTTCAAAGTTTTATATGAACAACATGATGCTGCAAAACTAAGTTATCAAAGAGAATACCGTTCTAAGTTTAATGAAGAGCAAATGTTACAGTTTTTTTCAGCATTTTGCTTTATTACTTACTTTCACTCTAATGCTCAATCAAAAGAATTTTCTGAAGAAACAATCTCAACATATGTCAGATTAATAATAAAAAACTATTCTTGGGTAAATCAAAAAGCTGAATTTTCTGAGAAAGACATTATCTATGATTTCAAAGTTTGTCTATGTTTGTTATACGAAGAGGGTCAAAATTATTATTTTGTGCATAACATTTTTCAAGAATTTTTTGCTGCATATCATATTTATCAATTATCAGAAAGAGGGAAGAAAAGTTTCTTATCAAAATATATTCTCTCAAGTAATGGTAAACTA
Organism: Enterococcus sp. BWR-S5; assembly: GCF_016745255.1. Lineage (GTDB taxonomy): Bacteria > Bacillota > Bacilli > Lactobacillales > Enterococcaceae > Enterococcus_L. The sequence continues at coordinate 6,102 of NZ_JADOEQ010000010.1, forward strand.
TTTTCTAATGTTAGGTTATTTACAACAACTTTCGATTATATTTATGAACTAGATGCTTTCAAAAATACTAAGTCGCTTGATTTAGAAATTTTATTACCATTGATTGAGTCTGTTGAAAATAGTGAAAACTTTATAGATTTCCATCATTACTTTATCTACACCTTTGATGTAAAGAAAAAGGGGAGCAATCAATTCGAATTGTACATGTCTCACAATTCAAATCATTATAAAAATAGAGTTCGACAAGTTCTAATTAGATTGAATTTTAAGCATAAATATGGAAATAATTATCCAAATGCTGGAGGAATAGCGCTGAAACCACTAATAACTTTAAGTAAAGGTGAAATAGTTAATTTAGTAAAACAATCTAATTATAGCAAAGATGATTTAGAGAAATACTTATCAACAATAAAGGAAAATAGTTACCAAAATTTCAGATTTGAACTTGATATGGAAACTATTGAAAAAAATCCAGTTCTTTACACTCTAGTTAAAAAATCGGCAAGATATAAAAGTATAGCAGAATTTGATCCACTGAAGATAGAACTTTTAGAAGAACGAAGAGAATTTGAAAAGGAAGAATTGTTTTTTTTCGAGTATGATGAATTCTAAATATTTTTTGCTGGTAGACGCTTATTAATAATTTTTACAGCATGTTGATTGCTATCAAAGAAAAAAATCTCATTTTCATATTTTAAACCGTATCTGATTCTCTAGATATGGTTTTTTACTGTGTATACAAGAACAAAGAAAATACTCAAATTTTTATGAGGACATCCTAAAAATCTAAGTGGATGACTTCTACTTATTTGTTTATCTTGACCCACCTAAACGAGGTGCTCTATTTAGGCGCGAGTATGTAAATAATCACGTTAAAAAGTGTGTAGCTCTTTGTGGTATTAAGAAGCCTTTTCAAACACACTTAGCCCGACATACGATGGTCAGTTTAGTGGCAGAACATTGCAGTTGGGATGTATTGAGAGTTCGTTTAGGACATACGAATAAAGCAACATCAGAAATTTATCGCCATCTAACTTCAGAAGAACGTTTAAAACCATTAGAAGCTTTTAAATATTTAGAAGGCTAAGGCTGACGACATTTTAATAGATTGACTATAAAAATGATTATTCCGAAAATCTGTGGAAGCATCGTGGAATTAGGCTTTGTAAAAACATGACAAAAATTGACATTAGTCAACTGTAGTCAAATTTAAGTTGAAAAATCAATAATACCAGTTAATAGAATGACTCTCGCACACAACAAAGAAATCCGTCGTTAATTCATTATTATCGAATGAGATTGAACCCCTTGAGAAATCAAGGGGTTTTTTGTATGTATATAAAATAATCATTGTTATCTATATATATTAGTTTAAGACTATTAACCAGATTTTTTTCTAGTACAGAAAACGCAAGAGCTCTTAAGCGTTCTTTTATTTTTTATCTGTTTTTCAAGGTGAATTGACAAATACTAGCGTTCACTAGTAAAATAAAATGAAACTAGTGAACACTAGTGTTTGTTTGAAAAGATTCTTTACACTAAAAACTATGTCAAAGGAGGCTAAGGTAATGGAGAGAAAGCTGATTTCAGAAGGGAATACCGCAGAGGTTTTTGAGTGGTCGAATAACAAAATCCTAAAGCTATTCAAATCAGGTTTTACTGAAGAGACATGCAAAAAGGAATTTATGATAAATCAGGAGCTGGCAAAATCATTATCCAACCTGCCTAAAGCTTTTGAAATGATAGCTATAGATGACCGACCGGGAATCGTCTACGAAAAAGTTTCAGCACCAACTTTGCTTGAGCTGTCACTGAAGAAACCTTGGAACATAAAGAAGTATGGCTTGAAAATGGCTCAAATCCATTTCACTATCCATCAAAAAGAGGTTCTTGGGGAGTATATTCCCAACATGATAACGACGCTATCCACCAGTATTTCTGAATCTATCAAGTTAGACGTGAAAGAAAAAGAACGAATTCTTTATAAATTATCCCTATTGCCTGTTCAAAATAGAATTTGTCATTTTGACTTCCATCCAGATAATATCATGTATACAAAGGGGAAAGAAAAAGTTATTGACTGGATGACTTGCTGTAGCGGAAATCCACTAGCAGACGTTGCAAGAACTTCAATGATGTTAGAGCTTGCTGTCATTCCTAGAGTACCTGCCATCATCAATCAGCTCATTTCTATTCCACAAAAAATAATGAATCGTGCTTACCTTAAAGAATACTGTAGACTTTCTAAACAAACAATTCCTGAAATTGACGAATGGCGCCTAGTCATTATGGCCTCACGATTACAGGAATGGCTGCCAAAACAAGAAGCAGATACATTGTTAAAGAAGGTAAAACTGCTGTTGAATGACGAAGCTGACTAGTAGAGTCAGCGCCGGCTAAGCGATACGATGAAAAAACGGAGGGAATTATTATAAAAAATACAAAAGAGCTTATATGGAAAGAAGCGCTAAATCTATTTTCAGAACACGGATATGAAGGAGTTTCAGTAAAGGAAATTGCTAAAGCTGTCGGTATAAAGGACAGCTCACTTTATAATCATTACCAGAGTAAACAGGAAATATTTGACACGATTTTAGTTCAGGTCACTGATCGGTTGAAAAATGCTAATAATACCTATGTCTTCCCTATAACAACAGAAACAATCAAAGAATATGAAAATACTGATGTACAGGAGTTGGCACAAAGGTACATTGATTTGTTTGAGTTCTATTTACAAGACGATATTGCGTCTAAGTTTAGAAAAATGCTAGTCATCGAGCAATATTCCAGTCCTCGTGCAGCAGAGCTGTTCAATGAAATATTTATTGATATGCCGTTAAATTATATCACCATTCTTTTTACTGTGTTGATTCAGAAGGGGAAATTTATTCACACAGATGCATATATTATGGCATTAAACTTTTATTCACCACTTTTTTTACTTCTCTTCAAAAGCGATTCAGCAACGACTGAATTTGAACAACTAAAGAGCATGTTGACCAATCATATTGAAGTGTTTATTCAAAATCATGGGAATATAGAAAAATAGCTGGTTTAGTTCTTTTAAGGTACACAATCCTATATATTTAGAAGTAAGTGATGTCGTGCTTACTATTGTTATTGTACAAGTAGTTGCTTTCATAGGTTTGGGGCTATCTATAAGGAATAAAAGTGAAAAACAGTCATCATAGATATTCGGAGGTGCTTATTATGGGGAACATGATTGATATAGCGATTGTAAAGGACGGCAAGAAATCTGAAGTACAGGGGTCTCTATACAATTGGATAAAGGGCAAGGATAGTTATATAAAGCTAAATGAATGTGTAGTTGAGCAACAAGACAACGCGGTGGTGATACTATTTAATCATGACAGTTGTATGGAGGGGAATGGTTTTTCATATTTTTTTTCTAGTGAGACAACTGGGGTAGTATTATCCATTTATGTTTATGATAGTGACTATTGGGGATACACTTTATATGATAACGGCAAAGAGGTTGATATGTTTTGCACACGTCCGTATTGGTCGCTTTCCAATCCTTCACTGGAAGAACTGCAAAAATATTCCGGCAATAGTGTAGTACTCTCCAAATATTTTAATGTTGAGGAAGATAGTATAAAAAACTATCTTGTGTCCTGGCCAGAGGAGACGGAAGGTCAAGGGAAAGCCTATCCTGACGATAAGCACAGTCAGGAGGATTGGCAGATATTAGATTTCATGGAAAAGTTAGGATACCAATATCCTGAAGAGGAGGAGGGTTTCCCTGATTATTTTGATGATTTTTCCAGAGAATATGTATCAAATGACAATGAAACTACTTCAAATGGTGGAACATCAAAATCATCTGGATTTATGCTTATTGCAATGGGCATTATATTTTTACTTGCAATAGTGTTTACAAAAGAATTTCTGTTATTTGTATTACTATTTGGTATTACAGGCAGCATTTTACTCAGTGTTGGGGGATGGCTCTTATATAGGGGATTTCAATCTGATAGACTAGACTGATTAGATTTTATAGTAAATGGCAATGAGTAACAAATAGGAGGATGAAAATGATTCATTATCAAACATTGGAAAAAATTCCAGTCGAAACACTCTATCAAACATTTTTAGAGGCCTTTTCTGATTATGCAGTGCAGTTTCAGTTGTCGCTGGAAGAGTATAAAAACATGCTAAAAAGAAGAGGGTTTACTCCGGAAGTCTCAGTAGGCGTCTTTCATAATAAGGAATTAGTGGGATTTGTATTGAATGGACTCAGGGAGATAGAAGGTCACCTTACTGCGTATGACGTAATGACAGGGATTGTTCCTTCAAGTAGAAAACAAGGGCTCTCAAAAGAGATGTTTCGGTTTGTGCTGCAAACATTTTCTGAAGCAGGAGTGATGCAATATATTTTAGAAGTTCTTCAGGAAAATAGGACAGCGTTTGATATTTATCAAAAGCAAGGGTTTAGAATAGTAAGAAGCTTTGATGTATTTAAACTTGAACAGAAAATTGCTGGACCTAAAAAAGAAATGAGTAACATTGTTTTTGTAACGGAACTGTCAGATGAACATTGGGCATTGGTCCAAACATTTTGGAAGTCATCACCTTCTTGGCAAAATGCAATTGCATCCATCAAAAACACCCCAGCTGCTTTTTTCTATGCGTTGGCAACAATTGATAGAAAAATAGTCGGCTATGGGATTGTTGATAAAAAAACGGGCGATGTACCGCAGTTGGCTGTCCATGGAAAATATCAAAATTTAGGGATTGAGCAACAGTTATTGGCTGCATTGCAGGATAAAACCGAGAGTAGTACATTGAGTCTTGTGAACATTGATACTGAGCTGAAGGATAAAATTGAGTTGCTGCAGACAATCGGTTTTAAGCGAACGACTTCGCAATACGAGATGATTCTGGATAGCGATAAACCAAAATAAATAATTTGACTATCTTCTGTAGTATTCCAAACTTTCCGGTTAAAAAAATAAAAAAGTGATTTGAAGCGCTTACATTTGGTGGTATAATGAAATCAAAAAGAGGGTTTGATGCATATGGAAATTAAATGCAATTGTGGTCATAGCTTTATAGGAGTTAGCCTTTTTGAGTTACAGAAATCCGGACATGGCATTTCACCAGATGTAAATGTTGTTTCAAGTAAGAGAAAAGGAGATAAATGGATTTTCAGGTGTCCGAAGTGCAAAGGTGAAAATGAGAAATAACTATAGGACCTCAGTTAAGAGGTCTTTTTTTGAGGACTAAACCCTTGATATGTAAAAATGAATAGAAGTTCCTTGACGGACTTATATTTACAAAAGAAATAACAGAACAAATTATCGTAAGAGCTGTAGTTGGCGGCAATGATATATTTCCAGATAACTATCTAAGAGCTTATATACAGTGGATAATTGTGTTGTATTCTTAGAACATCAGGTATAATAAAGAAAAACCTTAAGGGAGAGATGATTGTGATTGATGAAATTCGTAAATTGATAGAAAATACTCGTTCTTTTTTGCTTTCTACTGTTGATAGAAATGGATTTCCAAACACAATTGTTGTATCTAAACCAATTGCCAGGCTCGATTTTTACACGCTAAAGTTTTACGTAGATGGAGACGGTGGTACAGTTAAGAACATTAAGCAAAACAGTAAAGGAAATGTGTGCTGCTATAATGAAGACAAACACGAAAGCTTATTATTGAAGGGGGTCTTTTCTGTCCATCCAATAGATGGGTACCCAGTGATTGAGGAAAGACTAAATGATTATCAAAAATTTCTCAACCACAAGAACCCTGTCATTGTATCCTTTGATGTGTATACAGCAAAGGTACACCAAAATGGCTCAACGGATTTTGAGCAAATTGAAGAAAACTTTTAAGTGATATCCTTGATATTCTGTATTTCTACTTGAAACGCCAGTTTTAGCAATTGGCAATGCCGGTATCATTCTCCTGTATCCCATAAAAAGCAATTAAATAAGTCTCTGCCAGAGTAGATGTATCTGGTGGAGACTTATTTTAGTGTATTTCATAGAAAACTTAGCTTAAAGGAGCTGTTCCAATTCTTTTAAAAGTGTAAGCTCGCGTAAATACAGCTGCTCAATTGTTTTAGACATTACAGGAAGCAGCTCCTGATCGGCAGTTGTATGAAGTGTCCACATATCATCAGCAAGACGATCCCATGAAGATGCTAACTCAATAAAAGCAGTACCATTTTTCTCAAGGCGGCTTTCTTGAAGAATCGCTGCAGCTTCAATCAGAAATCTGCCAAATAGACTGCGGAAAATTCCACCACCGGTCCCACCATCCTTATTGATTTGAAAATAATTGGTAGCACCGGCAGTCCGCAGCTTCCCAGCATCAAATTTTTTCCAACTAAGCACCTGCTTAGAAAATTTTTCTATTCCTTGAATCCCCTTCAGTTTAGCACTCGGGTAAAGCATTTTTTCAACAGTATGTTTAATAGCTGTAAGGAGAACTGTTTTTTGAGGAGGCTGATAGGACGAAAAATCGAAGCTGATACTCTTGTTATTCGCGGGAAAAGGACGATACTTACTGCCTCTGGCAAGTGACAGATTATTATATGAAATCAGATGATAGTCCTCGTGACTTAACCCAGAAGGTGTTCGAATAGGAAAATCAGAGTGATCCCGATCGCTGAGATAAAAGAGCTGCTTTTCATCATCAAAGCCATAGAGAATAACTGCGTGTCCACCAAAATGATTCTCACTTTCCAGTGAAAAATAAGGAAGATAGGCCATATCTGTGTAGATTAGCAGCGGTTGATTAGCAATCAATTTTCTTTTGGCAGCATTAAAAGCCTGTTCATTCGTCTTTGGTTTTTGAATGGTCAGAGCAATGCCGAGGTTGTCTGCCAATTTTCTTTCGAACTCAAGAATTTTTGAGCGACCCGAAATCATTGGTGAATGCTGCAGGTTGATATACGTAAAATCCAACCCTTCACCTAAACCGAAAAGCATTGCTTCAGAAAGTGGATAACCGTGATAAGCGAAAAGCTGTTTTAGTGCATGAGTAATACAATGATCTCCACCAGTGGGAGTGAAGCCTTTTATAATGTGTTTCATGAAATCTCCTCCTATTTTTTCATAGTGCGTTACCTTACAGCTTCAGTATAAACTCGTTCCTAAGGAGAGAGTCAATAGATAAAATAGACGTAACACGGCCATTTAAGCGTGAACCATTTGTGTTACTAATAGGAAGTGTTGTTGCAACGTCATAGAAGTTTGGGTGAACTTGCTGAAAATTTTAACTATTTAAAAAAAAAGCAAATATGAAGCTTTTTCTATTTGGTATTCTTACTCTAAGACTATGTTAGCGTGGAGGAGGAGCGGCAATAGAAAAGAAAAAAATTTTTTATATGAGTTTGGTAGGTGTCACAATTTTAGGATCAGTCCTGCCGGGACAAGTGTTAGCCAATCAAGAAATGGAGTGGCGTGTAAATGGGGGGGATTCCGAAGAGGAAGAGGAGGAACAGGTAATAGAGGAATCCTTTGAAGTCGAAGAGGAATTGTCTGGGGCAAGTGAAATAGAGGAGTCTACTGAAGAGATTGTAGACGAAATAGAGAGTGACTTTTCTTTGGTTGAAGCAGTTGAAAATGTGGAGGATTCTCTTGATCATATCGAGATAGAGCCATATAAAACTTCTGTAGATGAACGAACGGGAATTGGATATGCTCGTGGCGGCTATGTACCTACTGAAGATAGTGGGATGGCTGCGACATATTTGGATTCATACAAGATTGTCTCTTTTACTCCTGGTAAGGTGACAGATATTGTTTTACCCAAGTTTGTGAATGGGCTGACGTTTGCTGATATTGATGAGTCTGTTTTTGCAAATAAGGGAATTACCTCAGTTAGCGGCGGAGCGCTGGTGCGGAGGTATAGAAGAAGCATTTTTAGGGATAACGAAATTACTTCCGTTGACATCCCCGGGCAAAATGTGTTGAGAATCGAAAGTGATGCGTTTTCCGGGAACCAGATAAAAAATCTATCATTTGGAAAAAAGTTAGACAGTATAGATGCTAATGCGTTCAGAAATCAACGCTTTTCAAAAGTGGCTGCGCCCAATGAACAGTTATCTTTGTCTACTTTATTTGCAGATAATCAGATTGTTCAAACCGCAATTGCAACGGGTGGAGGGAATAGCGCTATTACTGTTTCGAATATTTCATCAAGTGGGATGACCTATAATTCCAGAACGGGTTTGTTTACTAGAACAGGGAAGCGAGAGCCGTTCACCTTTGACTTTTCATTAAGTACTATTATTGATAATAACAGCATCCGTTACAGTGGAACCTATTCCATTGATTACAATATGGATGAGACTGCTCTCGTTTTAAAAAGTCATTTGATAGAGGTTCCTCAATATGCCGCATTGGACCTATATGAGAATATTGAATCGGTAACAGATAAGTATGGAAATGCTGTTGATAAGCAACAGGTATCCCTTAGTCATATGGTGGACACCGACAAACCTCGTACAGACTCTGTTCGTTATTATTATGACACGGTGCAAAAGGATGTTGAAGTACGTGTTATAGCTGTTTATGATTTAAGCTTTGAGACAAATGGTGGAAGTCAAATTCCTGCTCAGAGAGTTACAGTAAATGATTTTTGGCAAGTTCCTGAAATACCAACAAAAGAGGGCTATCAATTCGATGGCTGGTATAGCGACAACGACTATACCGAACTGTTTGATTTTAATCAATTGGCAACAGAATCCAAGACTGCTTATGCTAAGTGGATAGAGGATTACACAGTCATTATTCCTGAACGGATTACATTGAATACGCACCCTGACCTTAAAATCCGAGGTGTGAATCGCGGCAATAAACAATTGTCTGTTGAGATTAATCGCTTGGAGACATCAATCTCAATAGACAACCAGTTAATTCTCAAGCATGAGTCTGATTTTGAAATTGAATGTTTTGCGCAGTTAAGTTGGCTTGGTTCAGATATCAATGGCCCGATTCTAGTCATACCATCCGAACATGGAACGATTGAGAGAGAAGAAACGCTTTCATTTGAAAATCCAAAAAGGGCACAAGCTGGGCATTATGAGGGGAATATTGTGTTTACTATCAGCTACAGATAGGGAGAAGATGATGGCATTTATAAGAAAAGAAAAGGCAATGATTTTTGCAGCAATGGTTTATTTACTAGCCGTTGTTGTCTTTATTCTTGTGAATGAACGGAAGACTCTTGAATCTTCAAAGGCTATTTGGTCTGAAAATCAAGGGGTTGTTGCACAAGTAAAAATAGAGCTTGTTCATGAAAAGCAGTCGGTAATTACTGAACAAGAACAATGGGTTCGACTGTTTCAAATAATACTTCCTGTTTGCTCAGATTCTAATGCAGAAAATGGTGCGTTTATTGATTATGAACATTGCGTGTATTCGAAACTAAAAAAGTAGGAGGTTGCTATGGATGGAGATAAGAATAAGTTAAAAGCGTTAGACTCATTTGTAGAAAAACAAGATATTTCTAAGTATAAGGTGCTAAGTGACTACTATAAAATGTTAAGAAACGAACTGAAAGAATTATTGGTTGAAGAATCACAAACGAGTGCGCTTCAGTCTGCTCTCCGCTGCTTGAAATTGGAGTCTAAACTACAATTGTTCCTCTTCTATTTAGAACAGATAGAAGAGAGCTGTTTAGATTTGACCGAGCTGGAAATAGTGACATTGATTGAAAGAGAGTATGAGATGTTCTCTGTTGAAATGATAAATACCGAGTTAATTGGAGAATATTCGCTTCTTTTTTAGCAAAGTTTATGGAGATTGGTATAGAAGAACTATCTCGAAAAAGAGAGTTACCGGATAATCCTAGGGCAAGCAGAGTATCTAAGATGCCCTAGGATTATTGTGTGCGTTTTCATTTCTTTGTAAACCGTTTATAATGGGGATATAAGCTTTATTATAACTAGGCAAAAGAAGGAGATAAATACGGGGGGAGAAGTGAGATGACATGTTTGGATTATTAGATACAAAAAGCCGAAAAAAAGTAGCGATTATTGAAAAAATATTCCACGCTAAGAATCATTCTTGTGATCAAAAAGTTTTACTGGAATCATTAAATATGACCTACCCTACGCTGCTTTCCATGATTGACACGATTAATGAGGATGTACTTAGATTTGGATATGACAGCTTTTCAATCAGACACTCACCGTCTAATCAGATGTATTCATTACAGCTTCATGAAAATATGAGTGTGCAGCTACTGATTCATGCGTATATTAGAGAATCAACAAAATTTATTCTACTGGAATTACTACTAACTTCTTCGTTTCCTAATCTGCAAGCCTTAGCCAATAAGCTCCATATCTCATATACCGCAATAAGAAAAGATATTAGAGAGTTAAATCAGATGCTGGACGAAAATAAAATGTATATTTCTACGAGAAATGGTGTTCGTCTTGAAGGCGATGAGTTGGGCATAAGGTTGTATTATAGTTTCTTGTTTTTAACAGTTTATGGAGGTGAACTATGGCCGTTTTCTTACATTCAGTATTTTGAGATTTCGAAGCTTTTGACGAATTGTCCTGAAGAGATATACATAGCCGGTTTAATCGATAAGAGTATGCTTATTCATTACTATATAGGCGTTCATTTATTAAGAGACAGGCAAAATTATTTAGTTTCGCAAGCGCGAACATTCGATGTCCCTTTGTATGCACCTTATTCTGAAGAATCGAGACACTCAGTAGAAGCGTTTCAAAAGGACCTGAAACACTATTTACCCAACATAAATGGCAAAGCACTTTGCTTTACCACAACACTTCTATGTAGTGTTCTTCTTGCATTTGGCAGTTATACTTCAATTGAACGTGTCCCTGGCTTCTTTTATTCTGAAAAAACATTTAGAGAAAATGACTTTTTAGATACTGTTTTGTTTATTGGTGAGAAAGTGGAGCAACAACTCTCAACTCCTTTCTCAGAGCATGAAAGAGAGCTACTATTCTATTCGTTAATGTGCGTGAATTATCGCCATTTTTTGTTTAATGGCTTAAGTCTCAATCTGAAGTCGGTTATTATCGGTTACATGGATATTGAAAGAAACCCGAGGAAAATGCACAAAATTAATCACTTGCGTCCGCTTGTCAGAGCATTATTGGAGCTGGAAGAGCTATCTGCCTTAGTTCCGTTTAAACAGGCGATCGCCTCTGATTACCTTATTATATTTGAGAAGCGAATTGATTTTTCCAAGCACACTCGTCCGATAAAGATAGCCCTTTTATCTGTTATTTCTAACGAAACTGCTTCTTTTGATTTTAAAAGCTATTTTTCAAATTACTATAACATTATCGTAACCAATGTTTTGGAAAGAAATATTGATCTCTTCATTAGTGACTTTTCTTTGTCACCGCAAGTATTAACGACTCTGCGCATCAATCAACCTGTGGTATACGTAAATACTCGATGGGTTCAATCAGACTATGAAAAGATTAATGTGAAGCTGGCTGAGATAGCTACTAAAAAATTAATCAACAAAAGGACAGAGTGATTTTTGGTTTTGTGAATCAACTCACTTGAATGCGATTGGCAGAAATGTTTTGCCAGCAGCATTCAAGTGAGTTTTTTTAGTTTTCTCAAAATAAACGTGTTCAAAAATTTTAATAGTTTAAAAAAAAATATCGAACTACCTTGTTTTTTTTAGCTAGAATAAGTCCATAAGAGTGAGCGCAAAACGCACATATCCTACTAGAAGCAGAGAAAGGTTTAAAAATAGTGAAGAAATTTAAAATGGGTATACTTATTATTTTATCTCTCATAACAAGCATTAGTGTGCCTCAAAGCTTCGCAATGGCACAGAAACTGAATGGACCAACGGATAATCTGTTTGCTATCGAATCAGATTTGGCTGTTGCTGAAGTAGAAATTGCAACTAATGAAGAGGAAAATGCTGCAAATGAACCAGAAGATAAATGGTTAGAAGAGTCAAGCGGTTTGGATATTTCTCAGGAGGAAGAAAAGAATCTAGAGACTTCGACTGACTTTTTTGAACTTGATCGTGCTGATAATGCCATTATTGATTGGGGAGAAGTGCCAAGCGGAAGGTGGGTACTGTATGCGGATGGACACCTGACCATAGAAGGAGTGATTACTCGAGAAGTCTCTGCTGGATGGGAAAACTATGCTCAAGTCATTGAATCAATTGAATTTGGACAAGCCAATTTATATGGCAGTTTTCGTGACTTCTTTTCACCATATACAAATCTGAAAGCTGTTGAATTTGGCTACGCCATTCTAAATGACGTCACTTCGATGGAAGCTGCATTTGCAGGACTGGCTAAGCTTGAACGAGTTTCTTTTAGAAATGTTATTCATGAGGAAAGCGTTCTGAGTGTGACCATGAATATGTTCTTTGGCTGCACTAGCTTGACGGAAGTGGATTTCGGTAGTTTAAATACGAGTGCTGTATGGCAAATGGCGTACATGTTCTATGATTGTACCAATTTAATGAAATTAGATGTAAGTCGCTTCGATACAAGTGCTGTCATAGATATGAGCTATATGTTTTTCAACTGTAGGAGGTTAATCGAGCTGGATGTCAGCAGCTTTGATACTCGTTTGGTGAGAGATATGAATTCGATGTTTTATGGCTGTAGAGGCTTAATTGAATTGGATCTAAAAGAATTTGACACAAGTGCTGTAAGAAATATGGCTTCTATGTTTTATTTCTGCGATAGCTTAACTAAGCTGGATGTCAGCGGCTTTGATACGAGTGCGGTGACCAATATGAGTCGAATGTTTTCTAACTGTAGCAGATTGCCAGAACTGAATGTCAGCAGCTTTAATACAAGTAGTGTAACAACGATGAGTGGGATGTTTGAAGGATGCTACAGTTTGACCAAGCTGGATGTAAGTGTCTTTGATACACGCTCTGTGTGGAATATGAACTCTATGTTTTTTAATTGCAACAAACTTTCAGAGATAGACTTGAGCAGCTTTGACACTAGCGCCGTGAATGAAATGGAATCTATGTTTGCTTATTGTACGAATCTGTCAGTCCTTGATTTAACAAATTTCGATACAAGTTCTTTAAAGAATATATACAAAATGTTTGAACAATGCAAAAGTCTTAAAACGCTAGACCTTAGCAGTTTTGATACAAAATTGGTAACCAATATGAGCGCAATGCTTAGCGGTTGCACGAGCCTGACAGAGTTAGATTTAAGCAATTTCAATACAAGCAGGCTTTCAAGTATGGCTTCCATGTTTTCTAATTGCTATAGGCTTTCTCTGGTGCGACTAGGGCAAGAGTTCAAATTCTCTTCCATTCCTAACTATAACTTTCCTGCATTAACAGAGGGTTATGCTTGGAAAGAGGAAAATAGTTCGATGATCTTTTCAAGCTCTGATGAAATGGTGAATTATCACAATGAGGTGAATGAAGCTGGTGTTTATCGAAAAGTCGCTCAGCTTCAATTGACGATGAATGCGAACGGTGGCAGCTTTATAGAGTTTGAGGGAGAGGACGTAATATATCAAGAAACCTTTTCCGGCTATTTTTGGGCGGAGCTGATTCCGATAAAAGAAAATTGTGGGTTTGACGGGTGGTATGTTGATCAAGAGTACACAACGAAATTTGATTTCAGTCAACCAGCTGCTGAATCCTTAACAATTTATGCCAAGTGGATTGAAAGCTTTATAGTGACGATTCCGGCAACGATAAACATAAATTCGGAGGATACGCTTTCTATATCAGGAGTAAATAACGGCGAAAAAACATTGGAAGTCAGTCTTAAGCAAGAAGAAAGTCAGATTGACGAATCTTTTCAATTGAAGCTGATTCATGAAAGAAATGCTGATATAGCTGTTTATACTCAGCTAAAATGGGAGCAGCATCCCGGTGATCGTTGGAATGTGTTAACTGTTGAGCCAGGATTAGAACCCGTATCAAAGAGTTCCAATATCCAGCTAATGAGACCGGAGACAGCTCAAGCCGGCAGCTATGAAGGGCAACTTGTCTTCTCAATCAAGTATGAATAGGTGGTTAATTATGAAAAAGAAAAAAGTAGGTATTACAATCTTGCTGTTGTTAGTAGCGCTTGTTGCTGTATTTAGAATCTACTCATTGTCTAAAGAGGAAGACAATCTATTAGACGTTGACTCTTCTGCAGTGGCATGGGATGGAAAACGAAACAAAGCAGCAGAAAATGAGGTTGCGACTATCGCTATCCCAGGCTTTGAAAAAGTAACTTTAAATGCCGACGAGAAAATGCAGGAGGTCAATTTTCACAATCCGGAAATCAACGATTGTTACTTTAAATTAACGTTGCTTCATCCTGATGGTTCAGTACTATGGACTTCTGATTTAATTGAACCTGAAAAAGGGATGTATTCAATTGAGTTGGAAAAGACCTTGACTGCGGGTGAATATGCAGATGCAGTCTTAAAATATGAATGTTTTTCTTTAGACGATCAGTCACCCTTGAATGGGTCTGAAATAAATTTAAAATTAGTTGTCGTATAGACATAGGAGGAAATTAGTTATGAAAAAATTAGTAGTAGGCGTCTCAGCTTTAGCAACACTTGGAATGGTTATTTTTATTGGAAACACTGCGCATGCAGATACAACAAAAGTTGAATACTCTGTAGAAAGTGATTATACATTGGTGTTTCCACAAAGCGTAAATTTGTTGCATGATAATGTGACGGAAATGTCTGTGAAAACAATCAATCGTAATTTGGAACCGGAAAAGGAAGTAGAAATTAGATTAACAAGTGGTTTGAAGGCGGATGGCGAGATTGAACTTGAACGTACTGGGGCAACTTCAGACAAATTGACTAGCAGCATTAAAAGTAATGGGACTAGCGTTACTGTTGCAAACCCAGTAATCGGGAGTTTCACTGGATACGCAATGGCTGAAACAGAAGTGAGCAAAATTGAATTCGGTATTCCACAGGGAGAAAAATTGGCTGGAAGCTATTCAACGACATTAGTTTTCGGAGCTAGCTATAAGTAATAGAGTTATTCATATTAGGAGAGTGGTTCAGTGAAATTTAGAATAACAATCTTACTATTGCTGGTATGTCTGATAGGCAGCTTCCGTTTGTTGACAGCTGTAGAAGCTCATGCAGGACAGACAACATTGGAGTTAGTCATTCCGGAAGAGACAGCGACTAGCGAATCTATGATTGAAATTGAAAAAGGAGCCTCAGAAAATAATGAGGGCTCCATCAGAAAAAAACAGCCAGCTTTACCGGCAACTGGTGAGATGCTGACTAGTTTGACATTTATTGGCGGATGCTGTCTCCTTTTTTCACTGACAGTATTTCGTAGAAAAAGAAGGTAGAGCAGTTTTCCGGCAAAGCGACTATAAGAAAATCAACAGGCAAGAAGGTCTTGGTAAATCATTTTCAATGATTCTATCAAGGGCTTTTTTTCTTGTTAATGGCTAGTGGCAACAACCATTAAGTTTGTAGAGCAATTACCATGTTGCATTTCTTTTCAATAAAGCAGGATTCAAAGTTATACGACTATCACACCGTTACTTGGTTAATTGGCCATTTATCAGGATTCGCTGTATCGGTATGCTGACGATTTTTTATTTTTTCGTATAGTTCAAGCTTATCTTCCAGGTATTTATAGCGCTTCTGAGCTTCCAGCAACTGTTCCTCTGCCAGAGCCTTCTGCTTTAAAATAATGTCAAAGCGTTCATCAATCGTTGAATCTCCTAGAAGACAAAGCTGATTGTATTCACGAATATCTTGAATAGACATCCCACAATTCTTAAGATAGCGAACGCCAATGAGCCAATTTAGCGAAGCATCATCAAATATGCGGTTATTATTCTTGTCACGTTGTAAATTGGGAATTAAGCCTTGGTCGGTGTAATAGCGAATGGTGTGTTTGGAAAGATTCAATCGTTCAGAAACGTCATTAACAGTATACATAGACAGCACCTCTTTTTATAAATGTAGTTGACTCAAAGAAATTTTTTGTAAAACCCTTGACTTCGAGTTACCCGAATGGAGTATAGTCCAAGTGTATCATTTAATTAGAGGAGGAGACAAGAAGATGGAAACAATTACTTTAGTGAATGGTGTAGAAATGCCTATTCTAGGTTTTGGTGTGTATCAGGTGACTGATTTGACTGAGTGTGAACGCGTGGTTACAGAAGCTATCGAGGTTGGCTACCGTTCAATTGATACTGCACAAGCGTATGGCAATGAAGAAGCTGTTGGGCGTGCAATCATTAATAGCGGGATACCTAGAGAAGAATTCTTTCTTACGACAAAGATTTGGATTAGTAATGGCGGTTATGAAAAGGCGAAACAATCATTGAATGAATCGTTGGAAAAACTGCAAACAGACTACATTGACCTCGTTTTAATTCATCAACCGTTCAATGATTATTATGGAAGCTATCGTGCGATGGAAGAGTACTACAAGGCTGGAAAACTTAAAGCTATCGGTGTCAGCAATTTTTATCCGGATCGCTTTATTGATATTGCCAAATTCAGTGAGATTCCTCCAATGGTGAATCAGGTGGAAACACATGTATTCAATCAACAGGTTGAAGCACAGAAAATTATGGAAAAATATCACACACAGATTGAATCTTGGGGACCCTTTGCTGAAGGGAAAAATGATTTCTTTACGAACGAAACCCTGGCAGAGATTGGAGACAAGCATCAGAAATCTGTTGCTCAGGTTGCCCTGCGCTATTTGATTCAGAGAAAGGTAGTAGTGATTCCAAAAACAGTTAATAAAGACCGAATGATTCAAAACTTTGATGTTTTCGATTTTGTTTTGTCTAACCAAGACATGGCGACAATTCAGGGACTGGATCAAGGGGAGAGTCTGTTCTTTTCACACTATGATCCGGAAACCGTCGATTTCCTAACGGGGTTAAAACTATAGCATGTAGATGTTTCTTGCCGGCAAGGCGAAAGCACGTCTGCAAAAAAGACTCACTTTACATTACAATGGAGGTCATTTGGTTGAAAAAAAGACAACTAAGAACTATTGAAGTTTCGGAAATCGGTATGGGCTGCATGGGTTTTTCTCATGGGTATGGTGCTGTACCGACTGAGGAATATAGTATCAAAGCGATTCAGCAAGCCCATGATTTTGGGTGTACCTTTTTTGATACAGCGGAATCCTATGGACAAGAAATGTTTTATGCCGGTCATAATGAGCGGTTAGTAGGAAAAGCCGTGCAGTCATTTAGAGACCAGATTGTATTAGCGACCAAATTTCATATTCAAGCAGGTGAGTATGAAAAGGGTAAGAATCTTTACGAGCTGGTTACAAAGCATCTAAATGCTTCGATGAAAAACTTGAAAACAGATGTTATTGATCTTTATTATTTGCATCGAATCAATGAACAGGTCCCTTTGGAGCAGCTGGCTGATGTGATGGCTAAGCTCATTCAAGAAGGTTACATCAAAGGCTGGGGTCTTTCTCAGGTGTCGGCTGAGACGCTTCGCAAAGCCCACGAGGTAACACCTGTATCTGCAGTTCAAAATCTCTATTCAATGATGGAGAGGGATAGTGAAATAGATATTTTTCCATATTGTCTAAAAGAAAATATAGGCGTGGTACCGTTTTCTCCGATTGCCAGCGGTTTTCTTTCTGGAAAAGTAACAACAGAAACTGCATTTGAAGGAGATGATGTGCGAAAGTTCGTGCCTCAGCTCTCTAAAGAAAATATTCTTGCTAATCAACCAATTTTGGATATTCTTTCAAAATTTTCCGCACAAAAAGGAGCGACAAACGCTCAGATTTCACTGGCATGGATGCTCCATAAATACCCAAATGCTGTTCCAATTCCCGGGTCGAAAAATCAGGAGAGGATACTTGAAAATCTTGGCGCATCAACCGTGGAGCTAAGTGATTACGAATTTAACGCCATTGAAGAGGCTTTAGACAAGATTCAAGTGCATGGACACAGAGGACATGTCGAGTCTGAACAAGTAAGATTCAGCAGTAATTGGTTAAAGAAGTAATTTAGCTGAAAGGCATCTTTCTAGAAAGAGAAAAGACTGATAGAATGGAAGCATAACTCTGCTTCCGGATATGAAGATAGGCTACAGCTAACAGGAATCAGGAATTCTTTTTTTGAAAGGGTGTTTGCTAAATGTACTTGTTTCAACGAATTGAAGAAGCGGTTTTCAAGGAGAATGATGCCAAAAGGGCTATTGGAGAGTTTATACTGGAAAATCGTAATCAGCTACAAGATTTTTCAATGGAAGATATTGCCAAGCAAACCTTTACCTCCAAGCCGACATTAGTACGTTTTGCCAAATTTTTTGGTTACTCCGGCTGGAAGGAATTCATGTACGCCTTTACCCACGAAGTTGCTTATCATGATGACAACGCCTATAAGGATGTGGACCCCAATTTTCCCTTTTTAGGAACAGATGATTCATTGGAGATGATTGAAAATCTTGTCAGTCTGAAGATTCAAAGTATTAAGGACACTGTGTCGCTGATGGCTGTTGAAGACTTAAACAAGGCAGCTGCCATTATTCAAAAGTCCGCCAATGTAGTGATTTACGGAACAAGCCCTAACTATTATTATGGAGAATTGTTCAGAAGAAACCTGTTAAGCATCCATAAGAAGGCTTTTATGGCTAATTCAGGAGAGAGCGGCATCATTTCTCATACACTTACGGAAAAGGATTGTGCGGTTATCATCTCCTATTCCGGCAATAGCCCGGAGGAAAGCCCAACCAGTAATGTGAAAATTCTAAAGAAAAATAATGTACCAATTATCAGTATTACCAGTGGAGGAAAAAACTATTTGCGGGATTATTCAGATATCGTGCTCAATATATCTAGTAAAGAAAAGTTGTACTCAAAAATCTCAAATTATGCAACGCAGGAATCGATCTTATTGATTGTAGAGATGCTATTCTCGAAGGTTTTTGCCTTAGATTACGAAGCAAACATGGAGAAGAAGCTTGCCAGCTCAAGACAGCTTGAATCGAGACGACAGGCAACCTTTAAGGATTTGTCTGAACAATAAATAATAAACAGCGGATGAAGTATGAGGCCAATACTTTATCCGCTGTTTTTTCATGAGCGTATGTATTACGGATGAACTGGCAGGGTAAACCATGAAATGAATTCCATCAAAACCAGCTTGTTTTTAGAAAAGATGGAATACGTTTCATCTTCTCAAAGAACTGTTGGAAACGCTATCTAAACGTGATATTGTTCAATTATAAACAAGATATGACTAACCGGTTAGCTCAAAAACAGCATCTTGTTGCAATGAAAGGGGAACTTACCATGAGTAAGAAATATGAGAAATTGGCTCATGATATTATCGAGAAGTTAGGTGGAAAAGAAAATATTACGGATGGTTACCATTGCCAGACTCGATTGCGTTTTAAAGTTTCTGATGAAACAAAAATTGATATAGCGGGCTTGGAATCCTTAGAGGGAGTGGCAAAATACATTTCTAATGCAGGCGTCCATCAAGTCGTGATTGGCACACATGTAAAAGACGTATTTGAAGAGGTGGAGAAAGGGCTTGAGCTTGATCCGTCAAAAGAGCCTTCAGGAGAGAAAAAGGGGATTTTTACGTCAATTATTGAGTTTGTAGCAGGCACCTTCCAGCCAGTAATTCCAGCTTTGTCAGGTGCTGGGATGGTAAAGGCTGTTTTAGCTTTGCTGGTTGTTTTTCAAGTGATTTCAACTGATTCACAAACCTATTATTTATTGAATATGTTTGCGGATGGCGTATTCTATTTCCTACCAATGATTTTGGCTTTTACAGAAGCACAGAAGCTGCGTTGTAATCCAATTCTGGCTGCCTCTGTTGCCGCTATCATGATGCATCCCAACTGGGGCGCACTAGTAACAGCTGGTGATCCGGTTCAATTTTTTGATATTATTCCGTTTACTTTAGCAACTTATACTGGATCAGTTATTCCAATTTTATTGGTTATCTTTGTCCAATCATACGTTGAAAAATTCTTAAATCGAATCATTCCAAAATCAGTGGAGCTAGTATTTGTTCCTATGCTGACCTTCCTTGTCATGGGGACATTGGCCTTCTCCGTATTGGGTCCTTTTGGCAGTATTATCGGCGGTTATCTTGCAAGTTTCTTTACGTTCCTCAGCGTTCATGCCAGCTGGGTACCTGCAGTTCTTATCGGTGGTTTCCTACCGATTATGGTGATGTTTGGTCTTCATAATGGGGTTGCACCTCTTGGCGTAATGCAAATGGCAGAGCTTGGCTATGATAGTATTTTTGGTCCCGGTTGTGTGTGCTCAAATATCGCACAGGCGACAGCTTCAGCGGTAGTAGCCTTTAGAACAAAGGATAAGAAGCTGCGGCAGTTGGCTACCTCCGGTTCAATTACTGCGTATATGGGTATTACTGAACCAACCTTATATGGAGTCAATTTACCAAAGAAATATCCTTTGGTAGCAGCTATGATTGGAGGCGGCTTTGGTGGACTATATGCCGGATTAACGAACACGCATCGCTTTGCGACAGGCTCGTCCGGACTCCCTGCAATTTTGCTTTATATCGGTGACGACACGATGAGATTCTTTTGGAATATTGTCATTGCGTTGTTAATCTCTGCCGGAGTAACAGCAGTCTTAACCTATATTCTCAGCTTCAAATTTGAAACAGACGAGTTGCCTGAGGTAAAAGAAATTGTTTTAGAGGATACATTAATCATCAGTCCCATTAAAGGTGAGATTGTTCCTTTAAGTGAGGTACACGATGAAGCCTTTGCTTCTGAAGCATTAGGGAAAGGCTTTGCCATCGAACCGAGTGAAGGAAAAGTGGTTGCGCCATTCAATGGTCGAATAGTAGCTGTTTTCCCAACCAAGCATGCGATTGGGCTAGTATCAGATACAGGTGTTGAGCTCTTGATTCATATTGGGTTAAATACTGTTGAGCTTAATGGACAATATTTTGAAGCATTAGTAGAAACAGACCAACAAGTGACAAAAGGACAGCCAATCTTGACTTTCGATTTAGAGAAAATTCAAGCGGCAGGCTATGATACACAGGTACCAGTTGTTGTGACGAATACACCACAGTATGCTTCGATTGAAACAATTACGGTTGGCGCTCCAGAATGGAATCAGGACATTTTGGCAGTGAAGGTTTAGCTGGTTATTTCAAAAAATGGGGATGTCGTTGTTGCTTTATTTTAAACGAAATGACAGATTGAATGAGGAGAGATAGAACGATGGTTTTAGATAAGAATTTTTTATGGGGTGGTGCAACAGCGGCCAATCAAGTAGAGGGCGGTGTACTGGAAGGCGGTAGAAAGCTTTCAAACATTGATGTTTTGCCCTTTGGTGAGGACCGCCGAGCAGTCAGCTTAGGTGAGATGGAGATGTTGGAATGGAAAGATGGCTATTATTATCCTGCAAAACAGGCGATTGATATGTATCATCAATATCTTGAGGATATAAAGCTGTTTGCCGAAATGGGCTTTAAGGTTTATCGAATGTCGCTGTCTTGGTCGCGAATTTTTCCTAATGGTGATGAGGAGGAGCCAAACGAAGAAGGGCTGCTATTTTATGAGGCTATTTTTGAAGAGCTGAAAAAGCACGGGATTGAGCCATTAGTTACGATTGCCCACTTTGATGTGCCGATTCATCTGATTAAGGAATATGGCGGGTGGAAGAATCGTCGTATGATTGAGTTTTATACACGCTATGCTGAAACAGTAATGCAGCGCTATAAAGGAAGGGTAAAGTACTGGCTGACGATTAATGAAATCAATATCTTGCTTCATCAGCCTTTTGTCGGCGGAGGGATTGTTTTTAAAGAGGGAGACAACAAGGAAGAAATCAAGTATCAAGCTGCTCATCATCAATTAATCGCCAGTGCTCTAGCCACAAAAATTGCTCACGAGATAGACCCCGATAACAAGGTTGGGTGTATGCTGGCTGGCGGAAGTCATTACCCTTACACTTGTCGACCGGAGGATTATCAAGAGGCAATTCGCAGAGACCGAGAAGGGTATTTTTTCATTGATGTACAGGCACGTGGGAAATACCCTAATTATGCATTGAAAAAGCTGGCACGTGAAGGTCTAAATATTCACATGGAGGAACAGGATAAGGCAATCCTGGCAGAATCTCCGGTTGATTTTGTGACGTTTTCCTACTACTGCTCTCGAACTGTAAGTGCACATGCAGAAGACTATGAACAGGCAACAGGCAACATATTCCCTTCTATAAAAAACGAGAATCTTCCTTCTACGGAATGGGGCTGGCAAATTGATCCGCTTGGTTTGAGGAATTCGCTGAATCAATTGTATGATCGGTATCAAAAACCATTATTTATCGTAGAAAATGGACTTGGTGCAATCGATACACCGGATGAAACCGGCTATGTGTCAGATGACTACCGTATTGATTATCTGAAAAGGCATATTGAAGCGTTCAAGGATGCGGTGGAGATTGATGGTGTCGAGCTGTTAGGCTATACAACATGGGGCTGCATCGATTTAGTTGCTGCAAGCACAGGACAAATGAGTAAACGTTATGGCTTCATTTATGTTGATCGAGACGATGAAGGTAATGGTTCATTGAAACGAACAAAGAAAAAATCATTTGAGTGGTATAAGCAAGTCATTGCTTCAAATGGAGAAATGCTAGAATAAGTCTTGACCTAAAGCTGACTTCAATTTGTAAGCTTAAAACAGGTCACTTCGATAAAAAAATGGCTCGGCTAAGAACATTCAACCTCCATGAGAAATCATGGAGGTTTTTTCTATCTACCTGCTTTCTTACCTCAATAAAACCGTTGATGAAGTAACTGGCATCGATTTTTAAGAATCCAATAAATAAATAATAATTTTCATGCGTTGAGCTATTTTTGTACAGCCCATCATTGTAAAATAGAATGAGAAAGTATTGAGTTGATCTTATTAAATTAGGAAAAGGAGTGTTGGTATGGGGAAACAAAGAAATAAAAAGATACTTGTTGGAGCCGTTGTTATTGTTGGTGTGGCTGTCTGTTCAGTCGCAGGCTATTTTTTCGTATCAAGTCAAAATGAGAAAAAGAAGGTTGAAAGTATCGTAGATGCCTATACGAAAGCTCTAACAAAGCAAGAGTTCGCGAAATACAACGAGCTATTTTCTGAAAAATCATTTACTAACTATGAAACAACAAAAGAAGAAACGACGCAAAGATATGAAATCATTTTTAGTGGGATTGGTGTAAGAGAGATAAAAGTGAAGGATATCTCCAAAACTAAAACCGAAAAAGGTGATTATAAGGTTACTTACTACTTAGACTTGGTTACTGAATTTGGCGATATTGTCACGGATAAATATACTGTTGATTTGAAAAAGCAGGATGAAGATTACTCATTTGTATGGACTCCGGCATTGATTTTTCCAGATATGAGTGAAGAGGATACAATCAAGGTCGCAGCAGATGAAGTTGCTCGTGGAGAAATACTGGATAGAAATGGCGTGAAGCTTGCTGAAAATTATGATTATCAGCAAGCCGGAATAATTCCGGGCCAGCTTGGAGAAGGAGCCGAAAAAGAACAGAACATACAAGCAATTAGTGAGGAATTTGGTCTCTCTGTTGAAACAATAAATGACAAATTAAACCAAGCTTGGGTAAAGGATGATTTATTTGTCCCAATCAAGACACTGGAGAATGCAATGAGCACATTGGAGATTGCCGGATTACCGCAAGGGGTGACGATTGGCAGTACCAATCAACGGCATTATCCTTTTGGAGAAGCAACTGCTCACTTACTTGGCTATGTTGGCAAGGTCAGTGCGGAAGATATTGAAAAAAATCCTGAGCTGTCTGAAAATGATGCTATCGGAAAATCAGGCTTGGAAGCAGCCCTAGATGAAAAGCTAAGAGGGAAAACAGGTGTAACAATTGATATTGTTGATAAAGATGGACAAGTAAAAAAATCACTTTTGAAGCTAGAAAAAGTCGATTCGGTTGATATTACCTTGACAATAGATAGTGAGGCACAAAGAATTGCCTATGATTCATTGGCAGGCAAGCCCTCAACCGCAGTTATCTCCGAACCAAAAACAGGAGAGCTGCTGGTTGCGACAGGTGCCCCATCTTATAACCCCGATAAAATGGTATTAGGTATTTCGGAAGAAGAGTATAAAACATATGCAGATGACACAAATTTACCGTTTATGGCACGCTTTTCTAATCGCTATGCACCAGGATCGACGTTTAAGACAATAACAGCAGCTATTGGTTTAGATTCAGGTCATATCACAACTACGGAGGAACGAAGTATTGACGGTCTAAAATGGCAAAAGGATGCCAGCTGGGGCGGTTTTTGGACAACAAGGGTCAAGGAGACACCTGTCGTTGATTTGAAAAAGGCGCTCGTTTATTCTGATAATATTTTCTTTGCACAGAAAAGCCTGGAAATGGGCGAAGATGTTTTCCGAAGCGGATTGAACAAGTTTATTTTTGGGGAAGAATTGGATTTGCCAATTTATATTGAGCCGGCGAGTATCTCAAATGAAGATACCTTTAACTCGGAAATTCTTTTAGCAGATACAGCTTATGGACAAGGAGAGCTGATGATTTCTCCAATTACTCAGCTAGCAATGTATAGTGTTTTTATGAACGATGGAGCAATTGTCTATCCTCAGATAATTAAAGGTCAAGAAGTAAAAACGAAGCAAAGCGTTATCGGTTCAGAATCAGCGAATACGGTACTGAACGATTTGATAGATAGTGTGGCATCACCGGAAGGGTATGTTTACAGCTTGAATAACCCTGACTTTACTCTCGCAGCAAAAACAGGAACGGCTGAAATAAAGGAAAAGCAAGATACTCTGGGAACTGAAAATAGTTTTTTGTTGTTTTTCGATGTCAACAATCGTAATTTTATGGGATTAATTATGTCGGAAAACTCAAGAGAAAATGGAACTGCTACAGAAAAAGCAGCGGCGGTTGTTCAATATTTAGAAGCAAATTATAAATAGTAAGCAACTATTTTATTCATTTGCACCAAGTAAAAAGGCTGGGCGTATCAATCACGCACCGGTCTTTTTATTGTTAAGTCTTTTGTCGAGCTGTGATGATAACGCGTATCTATTCTCAAAAAAAGGAAATGCGGATTCGTTAATATGCAGATGGTGCTGGATGTTAACAGATATGAAAGGGAGATAAATCCCTATATAATACTATTTTTCCATTTGACTTATCTATCTGTACTGGTACAATGTATCTTATATAATAATTGTTATATAAAAGGGGGCTTCTATGGTCGATATCAGGGAATGGGGATTACTGCTGTTTGTAAGAACAACTAGCAGTAAAAAACTATTGAGGGGGTATTGTTAGTAGAAAATAAGTAAGCAATAAAAAGTTGCCAATACTCATTGGGCAACTGTTTTTTTATAGGATAAACCAATTATGTATAGAGATAGAAATCGGATGTAAGAAGTAATAAGCCACTTTATGAAGGTGGTGTTAGGATTTCTTACTGAGTCTGAATATGCGAATAAACTCATCTACAAGGAGCGTTGAGTATTGGCACGGTAGATGTTAGATAATAGTAGAATAGAAAATATTGGATAACCATTAGCAGACATACAAGAACGTGTCATTTATCATGTTTGTTTCATGTAATTACAGATTGTAAAATTTGTTGTTTGTGTGCTGCTACGAAGAGAAGGAGAGATTTTTAAGTGAGTAAAGTGAAAAATCGGTGGCTGATTGCGTTGGCAGGCGTATCTGTGCACTTGTCAATTGGTTCAGCGTATGCTTGGAGCATTTATACTAAGCCGATTAATGAGCTGACCGGCTGGTCGCCGACCTCTATTTCATTTGCTTTCAGTATAGCCATTTTTTGTTTGGGTATATCTGCTGCATTTATGGGGAAATTTGTTGAACACTATGGGCCAAAAACGACTGGAACAGTTGCGTCCATTTTCTTTGGGGCAGGCATCGCATTGACTGGTGTAGCTATTCAAGTTCAATCATTGCCGCTGTTGTACGTCACATATGGTTTAATTGGTGGAATTGGGTTGGGGTCAGGTTATGTGACACCTGTTTCAACCATGATTCGCTGGTTTCCGGATAGAAGAGGTCTTGCGACAGGAATGGCGATTATGGGCTTTGGATTTGCTTCATTGATTACTAGTCCAATTGCACAATTTTTAATGGGAAAAGTAGGAATATCTAATACGTTTTATATATTAGGCGCTATGTATTTCTGCGTCATGTTTCTTGCCTCACGCTACCTTGAAAAACCGCCCAAGGATTGGAAGCCTGAGGGAATGGTGGAGGAAGAGAAGCCATTTGATGGAAAGAAAATCGATGTCTCAGATGGTCTTACTGCAAATGAAGCCATTCGAACACAAAAATTCTGGATGCTTTGGCTGATGCTTTTCCTAAATATTACATGCGGGATTGGTATCGTGTCAGCTGCTTCACCAATGGCACAGGAAATGACCGGTATGTCGGATCAAATGGCGGCAGCTATGGTTGGGATTATGGGGATTTTCAATGGCCTAGGTCGTTTGTTCTGGGCAACAATCTCGGATAAATTTGGTCGTCCCAAGGTATACTCGACAATTTTCGTGGTAAATGCCATCGCGTTGACTGCGCTGTATTTCTCAAGCTCAGCTATCTTTTTTGCGGCATTGGTATGTATTATCATGACCTGCTACGGTGCTGGATTTTCAATTATACCAGCCTATATCGGCGATGTATTCGGCATGAAAGAGGTCGGTGCAATCCATGGCTATATTTTAACGGCTTGGGCTGCAGCAGGTATTGTCGGTCCGGTTCTACTGTCTACTGTGAAGCAATTGACAGACGGATATACAACAACACTATTCATTTTTATCATCTTATCAGCCATCGCTTTCACAGTATCATTAATTATGCGTAGAAAGCTGGCTCAGGAATAGAGAAAAAACGAGAACTATCTATTGGGATAGTTCTCGTTTTTTCTGTTAATAGCAGCAATCACTAGTTAATTGTCTATTTTCACCAATTTTTTTATGAAAGAAGTTGGTTATTTCCCCTGCAGCAGCTGTAAAAAGGCTTTGGAGGCATTAGAAAAAATCTGATTTTTCTTCCAGATAATATTGATTGTCGCGCTAAGGGGCGGGGAAAAAGGAATGAAGGTTAAATTGGTATTTTCAGTAGGAATAATTCCATCGATACACAGTGCGCTTGCAACGTTTTGTTTTACTAAGAGCGACGCGTTATAAAGCAGATTGTAGGTACCCACAATCATTAAATGATCGAGATTTTCACCAAACCATTCGGCGAGTTGGTTATCTACCAAGCTCTGATTGGAAATCAATAAGGGGGTATCGGTGATATCTTCAGGAGCGATTGTTTTCTTTGAAGCAAGTGGATGTTCAACATTCATTAACACGCCCCAATAGTCTGCCAGGGGCAGGCGAAGATGCTCATATTTCTGTTTTTCTACTGGATCAATAACCAGCCCGAAATCCAGTAGTCCATGATCAATTTTCTCCATGACGTCATCAGCATTCCCACTATAAAGCTTTAGCTTGATATCTGGATGCTTTTCTCTCAGCTCACGTAAAAGGATTGCAACAAACTCAAAGGCCTGTGTCTCTCCTCCGCCTAGTGAAACCTCACCACTGATGAGATCATCTGATACTAGATTTGTTGTCGTTGCTTCGACAAGAGCTAGAATCTCTTTCCCTTTATTAGCGAGATAAATCCCTTCCTCTGTTAATGTAATGGTTCGATTGCCCCTTGTGAATAGAGTGACACCCAGCTCGTCTTCTAACTCCTTCAGCTGCTTGGAAAGTGTTGGTTGTGAAAGATGCAGCGCTTCAGCGGCTTTGCTGATAGTCTTCTCTCTGGCAACAGTCAAGAAATAATTTAAAACTCGTAATTCCAATGTAAACCTCCTCCTATAGCTAAAAGTTATGATTAGTCATTCGATATAAGTATTAGTTAAGTATAGCAAAGTTAGATACAATAGGGATAGTAGAAAGTGAGGGGGAACAAGAATGACTGATTTTGATTTACAGAAAAGGCTGTTGAATCATGATATCTTACCTGATTCAGCTTTAAGCAAAGAGCTCCATTTAGTGAAGCAGAATAATGAACGACTACTGATGGAGCTGAATACCCAGTATCGCACAAATGAAGAGATGCTAAGCTATCTTGAAAAAATCACCGGAAAAGTAATTGACTCGTCAACCACTATATCACAGCCATTTTACAGCGATTTTGGTCGGCATATCACCTTAGGCAAGAATATTTTTATTAATAAAAATGTGACATTTGTTGATTTAGGCGGTATCACAGTGGAAGACCATGTGTTGATTGGTCCGAGTGCTCGATTCATTACAGTCAATCATTTAGTCGAACCTAAACAGAGACGCGGTTTAAGAGTAGCACCAATTGTCCTTAAGAAAAATTCGTGGATTGGTGCAAATGCAACGATTTTATCAGGAGTCACGATTGGAGAAAATGCGATTGTTGCAGCAGATTCTACAGTGACAAGGGATGTACCGGCAAATGTAATTGTGGCGGGCAGTCCGGCAAAGGAAATTCGTAAGGTTGAGTAGGGAGGACAAGAGTAGCATCTATACTCGCGTTTCAAGAGGTGACAACGAATGAGCGGAAAGAAGATAAGACACTATCTGTCGATAGCCATTGTTTGTGGATTTTTTGTTCTTTCAGCATGCTCATCTCAGTCTCCAAATAGTCCCCGCACATCTGGTTCTCAGGAGGGATTAGAGACACAAACCACTGTACTGGAAGAGGCGCAATTAGAAGATGAGGAGTCGGAAGTGATTATTAAACAGATAACAATTGAGAATCAGACGTTTCACCTAGAATTGGATGCTAACGAAACTGCTGAAGCCTTTGTACAGCTATTGCCGATTACTGCTGTGATGGAGGATTTACATCAAAATGAAAAATATCTTTACTTATCTGAAGAGTTACCAACAAATCCCAAACTAGTGGAGAATATTGAGAAAGGAGATGTCATGCTATTCGACTCTGACTGTCTGGTGATTTTCTATAAGAGCTTTAGTACGTCCTATTCTTATACACGAATTGGAAAAATTAGAGAAGCAGATGCGTTGGATTTTTTAGCAGATAGGAATACGATACAAATAGAATTGAACTAACCTATTCAAATTAAGGAGAGAGAACAATGACAATTAAAGATAAAGTCGTTATTATTACAGGTGCTTCTTCGGGAATTGGTGAAGCAACAGCTAAGCTATTGGCTGAAAAAGGAGCAAAGCTAGTGTTGGCAGCTCGTCGAGCAGAGAAGCTGAAAAAAATTGTTGAAGAAATTACTGAAAATTCAGGAAAGGCTGTTTATCAGGTTACTGATGTGACCAAGCGGGAAGACAACCAAAAATTGATTGATTTTGCCAAAGCTACGTATGGTCGAGTGAATGTCATTTTTCTAAATGCCGGAATCATGCCGAACTCACCACTTTCTGCTCTGAAGGTAGATGAGTGGGATCAGATGATTGACATCAATATTAAAGGGGTTCTCAACGGTATAGCAGCAGTGCTGCCATCCTTTATCGAACAGAAATCAGGCCATGTAATCGCAACTTCATCGGTTGCCGGTCTGAAGGCTTATCCGGGAGGTGCTGTATATGGTGCAACAAAATGGGCAGTTCGTGATTTGATGGAGGTTCTGCGTATGGAGTCAGCGCAGGAAGGGACCAATATTCGTACAGCGACCATTTATCCGGCAGCAATCAATACTGAGCTGTTAGATACAATTACCGATGATCAGACAGCGAAAGGAATGACCGGTCTATATGAACAGTATGGCATTACACCAGATCGAATCGCCAGTATCGTTGCTTACGCTATCGATCAACCGGAAGATGTGAATGTGAATGAATTTACGGTAGGGCCAACTACTCAGCCGTGGTAATCAGCAACTGCAATGACTGTAAAGACTGACACACTGGATGATTTCCTATAGAAGAGATGGTAAGCAAGAGGTTTTTTAACGGTCTTGCTTACCATCTTTGTTTGTTCAAGCAGATTTTAGAGATGTTGAGTTGCATTCCTTCTTTTGAATATAATTATTAGCAAAAGGCTTTTGTTGCAATAATTTTTAGACTTTCTTCATATCAACGCTTTTCGATAATCATTTGGCGAGAGGTCATATCTTTCATGAAACTTTTGATAGAAGAAGCTCAAGTTTTTATAACCAACCTGCTGGATAATTTGTTCGATAGGAAGTGTGGAATTTTTCAATAACAAAGCGGCATGCTGTAGTTTAATATCCTGAATAATGGAAATAAAGGATTTCCCCACATGCTTATGAATGAGTCGGCTGAGATAGCTGGGATTATACCCAAACTCGTGAGCAACTTCCTTTAATGTACAACTCATGTAGTTTTTCTCCATGTAATCCAAAATATCGCCAATATAAAATTGATTGGCTTTTTTTGATTCCTGTGATTTTTTCTTTTGAAAGGAGCGCAGCAGCTCCGAAAAGACAATAATCATATAGGCATTAATCACTTCGTGAGAATCACCCACAGGATCGAAATAGTGGGATAACACGCCTTCAATAGCATCCAATAAAAACTCGTTATTTAATGCTTCAAATACAATAAACTGATCGTGCTTTTGACTTTCAGATAAGGCGTCTACAGCGAATTGAGAGATGGTGCTGTTAGAGGCGAGGCGACGAAGCATCTGCGAAGAGAAATACTCCTTTTTCATCAAGAAGTTAATCAGAATATCCTTCTCAGAGGTTTCCAGAACACGGTGAATCACATCGGTATCCAACAGACAGAAGTCACCTTGCTTTAGTACTACATTCTCATTATTGATTATCATTTCCACACAACCGGAATAGACATAACTCATCTCAATAAAGTCGTGGGTGTGAAAAGGAGTATAAGAATGTCTAGCATGCTTTAAAATAATTACTTGGCTACTTTCCAAAAAATGAGTGTAAGGGAAATCCTTTTTTAAAGCACTCTCTAAATGTTTTTCAAAGGTATAGCGATAAACCTTTTGACCACCCTCTGAAATGAAGAAGGGGAAATACTCATATTCCATCGAAGCAGCTTGATTTTTCGGTGCCAATAATTCTTTTTCTGTTTCTGTATAGGCAACAAGACGTTTACGAATATCCTTTTTATCCATGGGTTACCTCCTGATAAGAATGGTCAATGAATGTGTGTCGATAGTTACTTCTATGGTAAGCGTAGCAAGTTGAACCTGTCAACCTGAACATGAACAGCTTTTGATAAAATGAACTATAAATAGAGAAAGTAAAATTCAGTCAATCTTCTGGTCAAAAATAGATATTAACGAATCGTGTTCAATCAGCTACAATGATTATGATAGCGATATCATAAAAGGTGATCCGGACATCATTTATAGTCACTATAAAAAATAAAGGGACGTGACAAAAATGACTACTGAAAAAATGTCTTTAGGGGACAGAATACAAGCAAAGCTAGGGCCGTTTTCAGCTAAAGTAAACGGAAATCTTTACATTCAGGCAATTCGAGATGCGATGTTGGCGTACATGCCCTTCACATTCGTAGCTTCAATCTTTTTAATCATTGCTTTTTTTCCAATTGATGCAGTAACAGACTTTATTACAAGTATTCTCGGTGTTGCAGATGCCAGTGTCTGGCAAGAAAAATTGCTATATGTGAATAATGCAACGCTGGCTATTGGTGGACTTATTGTCGTAATTTCATTATCCAAATCCTTATCAGAAAAGCTGGAGGTTAATGTTACACAAAACATTCTGACAGCACTAGTTTCTTTCTTACTATTGACTCCGTTGACTGAAACAGAAACAGGGCCGATGCTGGACATCTCCCGAATCGGTGCGCAATCCATGTTCTTATCCATCATCGTTTGTATTATCAGCGTGAAGCTGTATAAGCTGATTGCGGATAGAGATATCAAGATTAAGATGCCTGCTTCTGTTCCACCGGCTGTTTCCGGTCCATTTGAGTCAGTGATTCCCTCATTCATCGTCGTTTTCGTATTTTTCATTTTCCGTCTGATTCTGGAAATAGGCTTTAATAGCGATGCGTTGAGTCTGATTAATAAAGTACTAGGTACACCGTTGACCATGCTGGGCGGTTCCCTAGGCGGTATGATTGTCGTGAAGCTTTTTGAGCAGTTTCTTTGGTTTTTCGGCTTACATGGTTCGTCAATTATTGCAGCAGTTATGGACCCTATCCATCAGGTTTTGGAGGATCAAAACAAAGTGGCATCTCTTGCCGGAGAGGTTCCAGAAAATATTATCAGTATGAGCTTCAGAAGTCATTTTGCTTCTATTGGCTTGGTGGGAGCGGTCATTGCCATTTTATTGGTTGCTAAAAGCCGACAGTACAAAGAAGTAGGAAAAATCGCTTTTGTTCCATATCTGTTCAACATTGGTGAGCCGACTCTTTTCGGGATACCATTGATGCTGAATTTCAGCTACATTATTCCGTTTCTGTTGGGAAATACTATCTCTACAGTAGTTTCCTATCTGGCATTTGCCTCCGGCATCGTTCCGTTGCCTACAGGCTTGGCACAACTGCCTTGGACGACACCGATAATATTTAGCGGCTATTTCGTGACAGGAAGTATTAGAGGGTCATTGTTACAGATTGTCCTGTTGGTTCTGATGACTCTGTTGTGGCTGCCGTTTGTTAAGGCTGCAGATAAGCAGATTTATGAAAAAGAAATAACCACTGCTAAAGCTGAAGAGAACGAAGGATAGAAGGGAGAGAACGAAAATTAGTCTATTGATAAATGGCAGTATAATGCCTGATTCTGTCACAATTACAGATTCTGTGACGATAGCTTGGCGGGATATCCTGTTTGAGCAAGCAGGGTATTCCATAGAAATCACAGATAGAAACGGGCAGTTGATTTTTATAGAAGAGAAGCAAACTGCGGAGAAAGCCGCGATTATTAAATTAAACTCGAAACAGCTGACAGGTGAACGACAGACACTTTTGGTTGAGGTTACCTTGGAGTCGCCAAAGAATGAATTGCTGAAGCTGTCCAGCCAGTTTACAACGACCAGTCAAGGACTTGAAAAGGCTGAATGGATTACACGTTTAGATCATCCCATTGCGAAAGAGGGAACTTATTTTCGAGACAACCCGACAATTATTCTAACAAAAGTGATTCGATTAGAAGCAGAGATAAAGCAAGCTTGGATTGATATCTGTGGTCTGGGTTACTATACATTGTCTATAAATGGTAAAAGAGTAGGAAACGACTATCTGAACAACGACCTAAGTAATTATGATAAGGTTGTTTATTATGATACCTATGAGATTTCAGAGTATCTGATGGTTGGAGAAAACACGCTCGCTGTTGAATTGGGGAATGGCTGGTATAATCCGGCACCAATCAATATTCTAGGTAAATACAATGTACGTAAACAGCTATCAATAGGAAAGCCATGCTTAATCGCGGTTATTGACTTGGAGGATGTGGAGGAAAGAAGATGGCAAATCGCCACTGATACGACCTGGGAAAGTTCCTATGGGTCAATTCTTATGAATAATGTTTATGTCGGTGAACGAATGACAGATTGTCTGGACGAAAGCCGAAGAGGAAAAACTGTGAAAATCATAGGCCCTTCAGGTAGACTGACAGCAGGATTTATCCCGAAAATACAACGAGTGAAGAAAAGAGAACCTGTACGTGTGCTTTTTCAGGAGAATAGAGCAATTGTTGATTTTGGTGGAATTATCTCAGGTCAGCTGTCCTTTACTGTGGCAGCAGATTTTACAGGGACCATTCAATTAAACTATTCGGAAATGCTGTCTGCTGACGGTACCTTGAATTATTCAAGCACCATTAGTGGTACTTATGGTATTGCAGATTCTGAGCTGGGAATTGAACCGAATCAACAGATTATTCAACAAGATTCACTTAAAAAAACTAGGGAAGAAGTATTTGCTTTCTCTAATCAGTACACGTATCATTCCTTCCGTTATGTCGAGTTCATTTTTGATAAGCCTGTTTCCTTTGAAGAGGTAATAAAGGATATAACAGCGTTTAGTCTTCATACGAATGTCGAAGTGATTACGGAATTTACCAGCTCGAGCCCAATATTGAACGGGCTTTGGCAGGTAGGTCTTCAAACTCGATTAAACAATATCCATTCTTATTTTGAAGATTGTACCAGAGAGCGTTTTGGTTATGGTGGTGATATTGTCGCATTGATCGATTCCCATCTGTATTCGATTGATAGTCTCAGCTTGTTGAAAAAAGTGATGATAGATTTCATCAATGACCAGACGACACAAGGCGGAATACCGGCAACAGCGCCTTTTGTAGGTATTATGACAAATGGTCCCAGTAATAAAGCCGGTGCCGTTGATTGGCAGCTGGTTCTGCCGACCATTGCCAACAAGCTGCTGAAATTCTATGGTGATGCTTCTTTCGTTAAACAATTTATTCCAGAGCTGACCAGACATATTGAGTATTTACTCAGCTTTGATTTTGACTACATTAAAACTTGCAGTTTGGGTGACTGGGGTTCGATTGATGAAGTAGTGTATGGGCTGGTCATTCGCTCACCGGATCAGGAATTTTGCTCCGCCTGCAGCTACAGTATTATCCTTCAGGAATATGCAGCTGTGATGATGCAGCTTTCTGAAAAGAGGCTGGCAAAGCAGCTGTCAGAGAAAATCCATGAAGTGAAGCAACGAATTTACACAACTTATTATCATCAAGATGAGAAGATTTTCGGAGATGGTACACAATCTAGTTATATCTTTGCTCTTAAGGCTGACCTATTGGATACTGCTGATAAAAAAATGATGATTGAGCGGCTGGCAGATAAAATAGAAAGAAATGATGGTATTATTTCCGCAGGGATATTCGGAATGTCCTGGGTTTACGACTATCTGAAGGACTTTGGCCATAAGCAGCTTCTCTTTCGGTGGTTGACTCGAAAGCAACATCCAAGTTATCGTTCGATGTATCTAGAGACAGGCACGATAAGCGAGCATTTTCCAATGAAAGATAAGGATACAACGTATAACGGATCATTGAATCATGCGATGTTTTCCTCTTATTCAGCTTGGATGGCTAAACAGCTTCTGGGAATCAACTTTCCCGATGGATTACTTCAAAAGGTCATCATAGTACCAAATACTGAATTGTTCATCGAAGAGGTAAGTGGCAGCTTCAAGACACCATACGGGAAAATTGAGGTGCAGTGGACACAAACACAGGAAAGTATCGTTGGAAAAATAACACTACCTAAAAACATGTCCTACGAGTTGAGCTGCTCTAACAAGAGTTGGAGAGTAGAAAAGGTTTTAAAGGAATCTGCTGAATGTTATGAGCTGTTGGTTACGCTGACAAAAGAATAAAGCTCAAGATTTTATAGTATCAAAAGAATAGCAGACCGCTGTGATAAATGGTTCTATCACAGCGGTCTGCTTCTTT
This sequence comes from Enterococcus sp. BWR-S5, assembly GCF_016745255.1. Classification (GTDB taxonomy): domain Bacteria; phylum Bacillota; class Bacilli; order Lactobacillales; family Enterococcaceae; genus Enterococcus_L. Next base: position 41,479 of record NZ_JADOEQ010000010.1, read on the forward strand.
TTGAACGACGATTACCGAATTTCAATTTTTTCATTTTCCGGTTTCAAATTGATTGGGAATTACAAAAAGCAAAAGAGTCAAAACAACAGAAAGACTCATTGCAGGTGGATAAATAGTAACTGATACGACAAACCCAATAATTTTAAGGATGATATCATAAGTAAGCCAATGTACACGATGATTCATTCGCTTTAAAAATAGCTCACTGGAGGTATTTGGAGCAAGTAGTGTCTGATAGGTCAACAGATTTGAGAAGGTGACTAGTAGGACAATTAATCCGTAAAAGCCCTGTGCGACACCATTAGAGAAATTTGCAGCAACAATACTGGTGGAGTAAGGAAAAATGGATGAAAAGAAGAGCATAATCAATGTTGCCCAAACTGTTTTTTTCGATATCCTTTCGATATTTTCCCATTCATTATGAAGATTCACCCACATTGTGCCTAGCCAAAAAAAGGAAAGTGTATAAGCAAAAAAGTTTTCTCGTAATGCCCAAAAACCTGCAAAAGACAACACATCAGGTTTTTTTAGTTCTAAAACTAATAGCGTCATAATGATGGCCAGTACAGCATCAGTAAATGCTGCTAACCGTTCTTTTCTCATCGTTACCCTCCTTTCGACTATAAATCAAAAGAAGAATACATCCAACAAGTGATTTTGTAAAGCAATTGACTTGTCCATGAGTGGAAATGCTGGAGTAGGTAAAAGTTCATACAGTGAGTTTAGAATATCCTAATCCCTTAAAAAGAATAAACGGTATTCAAAAGCTTCATCAGGCTTCGAGAATCGGAGCAAAGCGAGAACTGCAGCCAAGCTTGTAGGAACCTAATACTTTGACTCGAGAGTCGTTAGACTGCTAGAGACAGCAGTTCTCTATACTTCGTTCCGATATCATCAACTTCTAAGTGCTAAAACACTTAGAGCCGAGGTACTTTACTGCGATAGTTGAACAGATGCAATAACCATACCTACTTGGTTATGGGAACTAAATGCCTTTTCACAAATCCATTGAATCTGAACCTAACTTATTTATATGCTAAAACAAACAGGTTTACATCATCGTTAACACAGGTTTGCAAGGTGATTCGTTCGCCGCCTCCGGTTCCCACTGTCAGATCCCATACATCCTGTCCTGTAGAAAGCTCTTTGCCATAATCATCAACCTGCATAACATTTTGAACGGTGTAAGTAGTTGGGGTGCCGGCACCATCTGTTACTACAATTTGGCTCCCAATACCTACGCTGAACAGAGCTGAGAACGCCCCAGGATTATGTCCAATGATATGGGTATTCATGCCATCATCTCCGGACTGAACAGGTGCTCCGCCCCATGTTGCTGCAACACCATTGGGATTGCTGTCAATAATTCCTTGTCCACTGCCTGTTCCGCCATTTTGATAAGAAATGGTTTGACCGGCAAGAGACAGTGTCATTGCTTGATAAGTCGGAGCACTGACTTCGACAGGCGCGGGTTGAGACGCTGTTTCCGAAACGATGGCAGATTGAACAGGCGTTGCGACCGCTTGCTCTTCAGGAGCAGGGGTATCAACTGCGACTTCCGATTCAACTGAGACAGAGGGTTCTGTTTCTACCTCGACAGGAGCTGTACTTGAAGCTGCCTCTGTTTCAACTGTTTGAGGTGTTGAGTTTTTTTCTGTGCTTGTTGTTGTACTTGTTTCTGTACTTTCCACAGTACTGCTCTCTTCTAGCTGGGAAGAGGCTGATACTGCTGAACGGATTGCCGAGGTATTTTCCGCAGCAACGCTGTGATCAAAGATGACTGCTCCGCCCAATAAAACAGCTGCTCCCATAGGAAATAATAACGCTAATGTTCTTTTTTTCATGAGAATCCCTCCAATTGGTGAGATCATCATTTATCGATAAACGCTAATCTATTCTTGACACCCACATCATATAGGACACCCTTGCATTATTCCTAATTTCCTGTTTATAAAAAACATGAAAAAATGATATAATTACTATTAAATCAAGGGATATTCAATTTTTATCATGTACCTAGAAAAAATTGAAACAGGGGAGGTAATGAGATGGAACGCTTATTATCAAATGAAATGAATCGGCGTGTATTGTTGTTGAATGAGCTATATAGTACCACTGAGTGGCTGACATCTGAACAACTGACCAAGTCACTAAAATGTTCAAGCAAGACGTTATTTTTGGATTGCCAATATTTGGAAGAACGTTGGGGGGCGTACCTGACGATTGAAATATCAAAAAAGAGTGGGATAAAAATGATTACAGCCCCACACCAATCGATTCATGATATTTATTCACAAATCATCAAAGAATCCTCGGCATTTATTTTGCTGGAATCAATATTTTTCCACCCAAATCATGAATCAAATTTTTTTGAAGAAAAGCTTTTCATGAGTAAGTCGACACTGTATCGTTTAACCAAAAAAATTAATGTCTCCTTAAGGGATCGAGAACTGAAGCTGTCACAAAAGCCTTTTTACTTATTCGGAAAAACAGAGCGGCAGATTCGCTATTTTTTTGCGGCTTATTTTTTAGAAGTATACGGCATTCATGATTGGCCATTTCTCTTTGATAAAGAGAAGATTTTGGCTTTTATCCAAAAAATTGATGAGAATTTTCAATTACAATTGACAGACATTCAAATCATTCACCTTGCTTTTTCGATTGCAGTGACGCTTATTCGCCAGCAGCAAGGATACTATGTACAGATTCCTGAGAAGGAACGAGAAGAGCTTGCAAGAGAGCAGGAGCAGCTGCTTATTTATCAAAATGAAATTTATGACTTTACAGGAATGCAACCGAAAGAAATCGCAGACTGTTGGTACGAAGACTTCATATATACCTTTTTCTGGTGGAATTTTGGTTGGAAATCTTTGCTGGAAAAGCAAGAAGTGGAAAGTGCTGGGGAGGACTTTGTGGAAACAATAAGGAATGCGTTGACGATTCCTGTTACAGAGAGCAGCAGGGAGAGAATTATCCGCCTTTTTCAAAATACGTATACCTTACACAAAATGTTTCCCTTCAAAAAGTATATGATTTATGATCGTTTTTTGTTTTCAAGTAAAGCAATTCAACAAAACTATGTGGTTTTTTCTGCGGTAGTCTCAAAAGCGTTGAAAGTACTAGAGGAGGAAACAGCTTTTCCGTGGTACCAGATGTATCAAAATGAGCTGCTTCATGAAGTGATGATTTATTGGGAGCATTTGGCTATTTATATGGATCAGCTGCGGAAAACGGTTTCTATACTGGTTTTGAGTGATCTTGGGCAAGAGCACGCTCAATCGATGGTCGATCAATTAACAAGTGCATTTCAATATAAAATTTCTGCCACTTATCAAAAACATGTGATATTGGATACGGATGTGTCAGGCTATCAAACAGCCGATTTATATGTGACAAATTATTTTCCGGAAGGAATGCTGAATGAGCAGTTGATTGTTGTTGAGGATGTGCTGTCTTCGAAGGATTTAAATGATTTGCGTGATTTCATTGATAAAGCAAGACTGATTTTGCCGGAGGATATCCCCTATTTACATAGTTAAGAATGCTTATTGGTATTCTTTTCTATGGTAAAGGCGTATTGCAGAAGCCGGACTTGCCATTGCTTTGTCCTGAATAGGCTTGCTTTTTATTTTTTCTATGCTATGGTTGTGATAGTTATGCTATTGGGAGGGGATTATCTTGCATGATTGAGCTGGACACACGGAAGTGCCAGTCATCATGAGGCTTCTTTGTGTCTTATTCAAAAAAATGGATAATAGATGAAGGAGAATAGACATGATCATAGTTAAAGGAAACGATTCAAGAAAAATCGAAAATATTTGGGATGTAGTAAAGAAGGAACACTCTGGGAATAAGGTAGCCATTGTCAGCCATAAAGGTGGAATTCCTCATAATTTTGTAAGAGGAAAGCAAATGCATGCCTATGAAACCTTGGCGACAGGAGACTTGGTTCAGGAAGTTGAACAGTTCATGCAATCGATTCGTGGGCGCTTTGAGGCGATTGTCTTGTATGTAAACTGTGAAAATCACTTCGTGGAGTCAATCAAAGAGCTGGCTGAAAAGTACCAGCAAAAAGTATTTTTGACTGTTCATGATGAAGAGACGATTTTAGCTATAGAAAACTATTGATTCAATAACTATAAAAGAGGTTGGGCCAGAAGTGGTTAGCTTCAAGCAATAAGCCGGAATTTACGAAAATTGTTTTACAAATTTTTGCTAAATTTCGGCTTATTGTCGAAGGAGCTGTTTCTGGCCCACCGTTTATTCGGATATAGTAACACTGGAAGTCTGGGAATTTCTTTATGTCCTAGGCTCCTTTTTTGTATTCAAAGACAAATTCGAATCACTAGATAGTTTGAAAATCATAAGAAGAAGTGTGCAGATACAAAAATCGCTTATTATCTGGAGCTAAACACTTCATTCCTTCTTTTTGCTTGTATTGATTTTTTGAAGAAAGAGAATCAATAAGAGTGTGGGACTGTAACAAATTTTTTTCATCAATAGCATATATCCGAACAAACGGCAGAACGCTTCTGCTCCTGTGATTACTCGTCAGACGGAGAGGCTTTGTCTCAGTCTCTTCCTACTAATCTAAGTATGTTTTTGTATTGCATGACGTAATGCCTATTTTTTTAGCTGATTTAGGCTGTTGGCCAATTTCTCCAATGCTTCCATATCATGGATTAAGTAGCTATTTTTTTTCTTTTCTAAAATATCGGCATCGCGAAAGCTGGTAATGGTTCGCAAAAGATGTCGGTAGCTTACATTTAATATTGCTGCACAGGTTGTTAATTGGAAGGAAAAAACACCATTTTTATGATGAGTCAAAATAAATTTTGCCAAGCGTGTTTCTACAGGTTCAGTTAAGGAATTTGCCAAGTTAATCCCGGAGTTGAGTCGATAGCTGAGTATTTGACAGATATTTTGTAAAAACCGAACATCTCGCTGTAACGTTTTTCTATATTGGTTTAGAGGAATCGCAACACAGACACATGGCGTTATTGCCTTAACACTGCTTTGAGGCAGAAGCCCCCATAGTGAAGACGCTTCGCCGAGAGGGGTTCCGGGCTTTGTATAATCAATACAGATGTTTTGTGTGCCGGAAGAATAGGAGTAGACCATCACCATTCCATCAACTAAGAAATATAGAAAGTCTGATGCAGTTTCTGCATGGATGAGATGATCCTCCTTCTCGAAGGAATATAAAGAAGCCATGGAAAAAAGGTCCGTGTCCATGTATGATTGCAAATCATGATTTTTTATGTATGCTGATAAGCGGTCGGGATTCTGAATTCTTTTCATGATTGATGACTCCTTATGTATTTTGCTTTATTATAACGTAGAATCAATCTGTACTCAACACGAACGATAATCGGTGGTTTTCGTAAATTGTTTGTAAAAATTATGTAAAATAGGACACAAGTCACTTCCAAAAATTGAAATCCTTGCTATTATTTAGACGTACCATATGAAACTGTTGAATCAGTGAGTAGTATGCGAGGATTCATTGCATGAGCAGTGTTGCTCTGAGAATGCATTTTTTGCTACAGTTTAATAGTTTTCATATCAAAATTCATTTCCTAGGAGGAGAAAAGATGCAGTTCAGGCAATTGGTAAAAGGGTTTATGGGCGTGATGCTTTTGGCAGCATTAACTGGATGCGGATCAAGTAATTCAGGAAGTTCAAATGAGGCTACTAAGGAAAAATTGGTTGTTCAATTTGTACCAACGAATAATGATGGAAGTATGGAAGCGAAAGCAAAACCATTTGCTGAATATCTCTCTAAAAAACTGGATCGTGAGGTAGAAGTAACGTTAGCAACTGATTACTCTACAATTGTTGAAGCGATGGGCTCTGGACAAGTAGATGTAGGAATTATGCCTCCGGCAGCCTATGTTCAGGCGAAAGACATGGATGCAGCAGAAGCAATCTTGACATCACAGCTTGGCGATTATGATCAGAAAACCGGTTTACCGTTGGAGGGAGAGCTGACAAATACCTTCAAAGGGGAAATATTAGTTCGTGAAGATAGTGATTTAAATAAATTAACGGATTTAAAAGGGAAAAAGATTGCAACATTAAGTCCCAATTCAGCCAGCGGGTACATCTACCCGGTTGCAGAGCTGAAGGATGCTGGTGTTGATCCAACGACAGATGCAACATTGACGACAGTTAATGACATCCCAAGTGAAATTACAGCAGTGTTGAACGGTCAAATGGATGCGGCATTCGTATTCGAGGGGGCTAGAAATGTGTTTGCTTCGAGCTTCTCTGATAATGACCTATTCAAGGAATTGAAAGTACTTTATCTGACAGAAGGCGACATTCCTAATGATGCGATTGCTGTTCAACCATCAATGGATGATGAGTTGAAAAAGGAAATCAAAGATGTTTTCCTTGGCATGAAGGATGATGAAGATGGTGCAGAGGCGATGTCATTGTGGGGGCATCAAGGCTATGAAGAAGCAGCTGATTCTGCCTATGATACCATTCGTGAATATACAGAAAAAGCAGCAGAATAAGACTTTGACGAATGCTGGTGCCACTTAGGCATCGGCATTCGCTAAAAATGGGGAAAGATAATGATTATTTTTGATAATGTTTCAAAGGTTTATCCGAACGGAGTAAAAGGTTTAAATAAAATCAATCTAACCATAGAAGATGGAGAATTCGTTTCTATTATTGGTTTGAGCGGTGCTGGAAAAAGTACCTTATTACGGTCGATTAATCGATTGGTGCCAATCACTGAAGGAGATATTCAAATTGATGGAACATCAATTACGAACGCCGGTAAAAAAGAATTGCGCTTGCTTCGTCGTCAAATTGGACTGATTTCGCAAAGCTTTAATCTGGTGAAACGGAGTACCGTTCAAAAAAATGTTTTGTCTGGAAGGCTAGGCTATTATACAACCCTAAAAAGTATCTTTGGCCTATTTACGAAAGAGGACTATCAGCGAACGAAAGAAGCGTTGGAGACAGTTGGTTTGTCGGATAAGCTTCATTCCCGCAGTGACGAATTGAGTGGTGGACAGCAACAGCGAGTTTCTATTGCTCGAGCCTTGGTTCAGCAAGCATCTATTGTTTTAGCGGATGAGCCAGTTGCTTCATTAGATCCTATTACTACCCAGAAGGTTATGCAGGACTTGAAGAACATCAACAAAACGATGAATAAAACGATAATTGTCAACTTGCATTCAGTACCGTTGGCGCGTGAATTTTCTACAAGAGTCATTGCCTTGAAAGCCGGTGAAGTGGTTTTTGATGGAACTCCGGAGGCATTGACTGATACTCGATTAGAGCAAATATACGGCAAAGCGATATTTGAAGAAAAGGCAGGGGAATCCACGTGAAGCTGAAAGAGACTGTTCACTTTAATTGGTATAAACAGCTGCTGATTCTGCTTATTTTATTGGTGTGCTTCTTTAGCAGTATGCGAATTACTGGTGCTGATTTTTCCAAAGTGTTTACGAACTCTAGTCAAGTCACTGCTTTTTTATCACGTTTTGTTCATCCGGAATTTAGCTATCTTCCAAAGCTGGTTGATCCGATGATTAAAACCTTGCAGATGTCTTTACTGGGAACGACGATTGGTGTTCTTATTGCAATACCAGTCAGTTTTTTCGCGACAACGACAATTACAGAGAATCGTTGGGTATCGACGATTTTTCGTTTTCTTTTGGGATTGATTCGAACGATTCCCACCTTGCTTCTGGCGGCATTGTTTGTAGCAGTTTTTGGTATTGGTGAAGCAACAGGTGTACTGACAATAGCCGTCTTTACTTTTGGCATGGTCTCTCAGCTGATGTTTCAAGCAATAGAAACAATCGATTTTGGTCCACTTGAAGCAGCCGCAGCTGTTGGCGCAAATAAGCTGCAAATTGCTGTATGGTCGGTTGCTCCCCAAGTAATGAGTCAGTTTGCCAGTTATGCGTTTTATGCATTTGAAGTGAATGTACGAGCTTCGACGGTTCTTGGCTATGTTGGAGCAGGAGGCATTGGTGTTATCTTGAATTCTTCCTTGGCATTATTGAAATATGAGCGTGTCTCGATTATCATTCTGACAATTCTGGTCACTGTAGCAATTGTTGACAAGCTGAGTGAGCAGGTGAGGAGGTCCTTCTTATGATACTCCGTGATGTAAGTAAAAAAACATGGTTCTTTTTGGGATTGTTAGTTGCTTTGCTGATTTGGTCAGGACTTAGTATTGACTATTCCGGACTGAGCACTTTTTCTCTTTCTATGGGAATGGATGTCTTGCGAGGATTAAGTCAGCCAGATTGGGGCTTTCTCTATGATGGAAGCGGCGAAGATTTAGTTAGCTTACTTCTGCTGACAATTGGCATTGCTTGTTTAGGGACAATGATTGCGACTGTTCTAGCGCTTCCTCTCACCCTATTAAGCGCAGGAAACTTATGGAGAAATCATCCTTGGATGACAAAAATAGGAAAATTTGTGTGTAATGTTTTACGGGCATTTCCTGAGTTGGTCTTTGCAATTATCTTTGTAAAGGTTGTCGGTCCGGGTCCTTTTGCTGGGGTTATGGCAATTGGTATTCATCAAGTTGGAATGCTGGGGAAACTATTTACAGAAGAAATGGAAGCCATGAATGAGGATTTAGTAGAAGAAGCAGAGGCTATCGGTGCAAATTTCTGGCAAACAATTTTCTTTGTAAGAATCCCTCACCTAATGCCAATATATAGCTCATTAGCGTTAAACCATTTTGAAATTGCGGTCAGAAGTGCGGCTACTCTTGGCTTGGTGGGTGCTGGTGGAATTGGCGCACCGTTGATTTTTGCGATTCAGACCCGTACATGGAGCAAGGTCAGTATTATATTGATTGGTGTTGTGCTCACTGTGTTCATTTTGGATCAGGTGACGGGAATAATAAGAAAGAAATTGAGATGAAGATGAATTTATTGCATATATCAGATATACATTTTCGCAGAGAATACGAAGCCTGTGAAGAAGGCTATAAAAGTATGCTCTCACTAATGAAAAATCCACTGCTTCAACTGGAGCAGTGCTTGCAGCAAGTGATGAATCAGGAAACAGTTGATTTGGTGATTATCAGTGGTGATTTGACAGAAGATGGAGAAATTGAAGATTATCGTTTCTTGAAGAAATGGCTCCAATCTGTTTTAGGAGACATTGAAATTATTGTCACATTGGGAAATCATGATATCAAAGAAAACTTTCGTGTTGGTTGGTGTGAAGAAGCTGCTTCAGCTTTGCCCTACAATCAGGTTATTACATTTCCTGATTTCACAGTTGTTTCTTTTGATAATTCTGCTCATGGGCATGAGAATGGTGTTGTCAGCGAGGAGCAGTTTCAGTGGTTGGGGGAAACGTTAGAAGCGTTGCAGGATAGACCAATCATAGTAGCGACCCATCACCATTTACTCTCTCAGCAAAGTAGCATGCCAAAGTGGTCGGGGACTGAACGATTTTTGGAGTTAATCGATTCTTCAAATGTTCTCTGCATTTTAAATGGGCATACTCATCATTCATACTTAGGTACTATTAATGGTGTTCCTTATTTTACTGTTGCCAGTATGTCGTTTGCAGGTGATGATTTAGGCGAGGGCATTGTACGCTTCGAAAATCGTTGTGGGTATAACCTCTATCAATTTGAACAAGGAAAAATGCTGCGCCAAATTTCTGAAACGAAATTCTCAGGACAGGTGTTGAAGGTTCTTGATATGCGTAGTTAAAAAGGTAGAAAGCTGAGTTCTAAGAGCTGACTCAAGCCTGAATGATAATCAGAAAAAAGAGCAGGGCAGAGATGCTTCTCGGCTCTTTTTCGCTGTATCTCGCGGAAAATCACCTAGGCAGAAGAACGATCAACTAAATGGCTGGTGTGGTATTCACCTTATAATGCTGTTGCGAAAAACCACGAACGATGAAAGCAATGGATAAAACAGCATTATCTGTGCTTCCGTTTTACTTACAGAGGGGGAAGGAAAATGAAACTCACTTTTTTTGAAACAAGTGATATCCATGGCTATATATCACCAACGAATTATGCTGGTGGACAGAACCTGGCAATTGGGGCTGCCAAAGTGGCTGCCAAATTGAAGAAATTGAGAGTACAGGCTGCTGGTCCGATAATCACAATAGAAAATGGTGATTTTATCCAAGGATCGCCATTAAGCTATTATGTCGCAAAAAATCAACAGTGGCTTCCTGATTTTACACGAGTAATCAATGCGATGTCCTATGATGTTCAAGTGCTAGGTAACCATGAATTTAATTACGGTTTAGATTATCTAAAACGAGCAATTGCCAGCTATAATGCACCGGTTTTAGCAGCAAATATTCTAAGCGAAGAAGGGCAACCCTACTTTGGAAAAGGCTATACGGTTATTGAAAAAGAAGGAATAAAAGTTGCTGTATTGGGATTGGTTACACAATACATTCCCCATTGGGAACAGCCTGCTTTTATTCAAGGTATGCGTTTTGAAAGTGCTGTTGCTACAGCAAAAAGACTGATTCCAGAGCTTAGGAAGCTTGCTGATATTGTTGTGGTGAGCTATCATGGCGGCTTTGAGAAAAGCCTTGAGGATGGCAAAGCAACGGAGCAGTTAACGGGAGAAAACGAAGGGTATCAGCTACTTCATGAGGTTGCTGGCATTGATGCTTTGTTTACAGGACACCAGCACCGAGAAATTGCAGCAGTTATTAATGATGTGCCTGTAGTTCAACCTGGTTACCGTGGCAGTCATATTGGTGAAATCGAATTGACAATTGAAAGTGAAGGTGGGACAGTTGTTGTGACAGCTGCAAGTGCAAAGCTTCATTCTGTTGCTGACATAGAAGCAGACGCTCAAATCCTTTCAGAAGTTAACGCACTGGACACCGAACTGGAAAATTGGTTGGATCAGCCTTTAGGAAGAGTTGTAGGAGATATGGAAATCAGAGACCCTATGCGTGCACGTTTGGTGGAACATCCTTATGTTGAGTTTATCAATCGAGTCCAACTGTCAGCCAGTGGTGCAGAAATTTCCGGAACGGCTCTATTCAATAATGAAGGGAAGGGCTTCAAGGAGACAATTACAATGCGTGACATCATCACAAATTATATTTATCCTAACACATTGGCTGTTGTGAAAATCAGTGGAGCAGACCTACGGGAAGCGTTGGAACAGACCGCTGGGTATTTAGCTGTAGAAAAGAATCAAATTGTGTTCAATCCAGCATTTATAAAGCCAAAACCACAATATTATAATTATGATATGTACGAAGGAATTGATTACACCATTGATGTAAGCAAACCAAGTGGTCAGCGGATTACTCGCTTGTTGTTTCAAGAGAATGAAATTAAAGAAGATCAAATGTTCGAGGTTGTCATTAACCAATATCGTGCAGTTGGCGGAGGCAATTATGGGATGTTTGATTCCGGAAAAATAGTACGGGAGATTCAAGTCGATATGACCGAGCTGATTGCAGATTATTTGAGAGAGCATCCTGTAATTGAAGCAACAACAAACGAAAATTTTCAAGTGATTCTGTAAAACGATCACTGAGGATGAAGGCTTAAAAAAGGTTTCGATTAACTAGACCTAAAAAAGCGAGTGGAGTATTCATAGAAATACTCGGCTTGCTTTTTTTGTTTTGAAGAAATGAGAGCGAGGAAGCTTTATACTAGGCTGTTGTCTAATGGATGTTTTGAGCGTAAATGGATTTTAAAAATGTTAAATTGATTCCAATTAAAGTGTGTATCAGCTTTTCCTATTTTCAAGTTTATTTTGTTGTTTGTTTGCAGCAAAGATGTACTTCTAAAGTTCTATCCCTCAATCAGTCATCCTTTGGTATACTTTTAGTAGAACTGGAAAAGTTGGAGGAAATAAACATGAATAGGCTCTTTATTGGTATAGAAACAAGTAGAGAACCCAAAATAACCGGTGATAGAAATGGTGGTTTTCAAGTCGAATCTAAATGGACGAAGTCCTTTCGAAACAAAGAGGAAAGGAAATACTATTGTGAAGTATTCAGCGGTGGGCGCTTTGATGACTACGGTTTTGACCGCTTTCCACTGAAAATAGATACAGAGAAGCTGCAGTTGCCTGTAACCTTTTATGCAGACCGCAAATCAACAAAGGAAACAGCCTTTGTTTCGTTTGCCTTTCGGTTAGCGGCAATTCAGTTCATTGTGTCAGAAAAGGCTCTTGCAGTAATGCAACAATATCAACTGCCGCCAATGACTGTGGTGGCCTGTCGTATTGTATCAAAAAAAGAGGGTGCTTTTTCAGGAAACTATTTCCTTGTAGGTTTCGCTGTGATTGCTTCTGATGCCATTGATTATAAACAATCGTCATTTACTTATCTACATGATGAAAAGGATCATAACTGGGTGTGGCAAGACATGCCTCCGGTTGAATCAGAAGAAGCCTATCAAGCATTTACTGATGAGAAATTTTGCAGTTTGGTTCGTCCAAAGCAGATTACATTGAACAGTAGGTACCCATTTGATGTGGTGAATGCGCGTGAACATGGGGTGTTTTTTTCCGAACAGTTGATTCAAGCATTGCAGGAGCAAGAATGCTGGTTAGGATTATCTACAAGAAACTGTAAGTTAATGGAGTCAGCCAACTGAAGAAATTTCTGTTTATACAAATACAACGAGACAAATGATTTTTTTTTGCATTTCAGACAGAGAGAAAATAATTGCACGGATAAAGATGAAAAACTAAAAGGAGGTAGAAAATGACCTATTATACATATCGATTTAATAAGCATTCAGAGAAATTTTTGGTGACAGTTGATGAGTATCAAGGGGAAGAAGCAATTAACCTGAACTGCACACAATTGAGTGAAAGGGATTTTCCAAAGCAAAGTCAGCGAACAAAGGTGGTAAAAGACTGGATTGATTTTCTTGAGAAAAATCCGAAAAAACTGAAAAAAATCTATTGTGTCAGCTGAATGAATCAAAAGCTGTTTAACGCAATCTGTATGCAGGAAAACTTAGAAGAATTGTACATTAAGTGGGGCGTGTATCCTGATTGGACGAAAATCAGAAACTTAAAAAAATTAACACATGCTTCCTTGACTGCCGGAGCTTCAACAAAGGATATTTCACCTGTAGGAAATTTAACAAATCTTGAAGTATTGGGACTGTCAACGGTTGGAGCGACTGATTATTCAGCCTTGGAAAATCTAACAAACTTGACTGTATTAAGGCTGGATAGTGGGATGGATAATCTGATTAAAGTAGATAGTCTGGCATTTTTAGAAAATCTGACTGAGCTAAAGGATTTCCAGACAACTGGTTTTCGACTGCTGAATCATGATTACAGTCCGATATTTTCTTTGAAGAAGCTGGAAATGTTGTCCGTAAATATGCCTGCCTACGACCAGGACATATGGGAGCAGCAGCTAGCTGAACGTATGGATTATGTACCCAGAAATAGCCACCGCAACTGGAGATAAACAGGAAAGATGAGTTTGAGAAAAGGATGTCTGATAAACAAAGATATGTGCTCATGAATCGGTGGAAAAATTTTTGAATATGTTCCATTTCATAAAAGGAAGGTAAGCGGATACGAAATAATCCACTTGCCTTCCTTTTATTGATTGCAGCACTTAAACCTTTGACGGTGCTACACCATAATATTTTTTAAACAGTTTGCTGAAATGATACGCATCATCATAACCGACAGTTTGAGCGACTTCTTTGATGCTTGGAGCTGCTTCACTTTCCAATAGGTTTTTGGCATGCTTCAAGCGAATCTGAATCAGGTAATTGATTGGGCTGCTGCCGGTAATCTCTTTGAAAACCTTTGATAGATGCGTTGGGCTGACATAAAAGGTTGCTGCCAGCTGTTCTAATGTAATTTCCTCTGTATAACAGTTTTCAAGAAAATAAATCGTCTGATTCACAAGGTTTTGTTTACGCTTGGCTGAGTTTGACAGCGTTTGTGGTATGATTTCTTCCCGTTTTTTATTGAGACTTCTCAAAATTAACACAAGCATCTCGATAACCAATGCTTTTCCCATCAGTTGAAATTCTTCTTGCTGCTCATTGAATTCCTGTGCTAACCGCCATGCCTTTTCCAAAAATTGGCTATGGTATTCCCCTAGGTCTATCAAGGCTTTTTTGTTGGGGAAATGATTTCTTGGCAGACCATCCAGTGAGATATTGCCAATGCCGATGTGCAGTTGATGGGAATAGCTACCATCTGCTTGAGATTCTGAATGAAAAACTCCCGGATTAAAGAGCATGATTCTTCCCGGTCCTAAGGTAATTCTTTCATCCTCAATGACATAGTCTGCTTCTCCCTCTAAAATAATACTAATCTCCATAAACTCATGGGTGTGGCGCTTGGAATAGTGATTGCCGTCGTTCCAAGGATCGAAGGCATAAAGTATGTCTGGGTTAAATAGTTGAACATTTGTATAAGCCATAATAGCGCCTCCAAGTTTTATGCTAATATTGTACATCATTTTGAGTAATATTGCCCATTTCATTTTTATTCCTTGAAGACTATTCTATACTTCGAATGAGTCAAAAAAGAAAGCAGAAATTTGCTGAGACGTCGGGAGTGAATAGAATGAACAATTATCAGTGGATTTGGCAATATGCACGGAAATATAAAGGAAAAGCTGTGTTAGCATTTATTTTATTGTTATTAAACGCGGTACTGATTATTGTAAATCCGTTGGTCACCGGACAAATCGTTGATCAGGTAATTACACAAAAAAGAGAGGAGCTGCTGTTGCCCTTTCTGGGGATTATGGTTGGTATCACATTGTTTCGGACAGTGATTCGCTATGCCTATCAGATTGTATTTGAACGGATTGGTCAAAACACATTATTTGAACTGAGACAGGATATGTATCAAAAGCTGCAGGAGTTGGATTTTGATTTCTTTAACCATACAAGAGTGGGTGACATCATGGCGCGGATGACAGGTGACACGGATGCCATTCGTCATTTCGTTTCTTGGGTTGTCTACAATATCCTTGAATGTATCCTTTGGTTCATCTGTGCGGTTGTGGTGATGGGAAGTATCAGCTTGCCGTTGATGCTCTCACTGGTAGCAGTCACACCTCTAATTTTTGTACTGACAAAACAAATGGCCGGAAAGGCTCACCCAGTCTTTTTCGATATTCGTGAAAGCTTCTCTCGTCTGAATTCAATGGTGGAGGAAAATATTGGCGGCAATCGTGTGGTCAAAGCCTTTGCTCGTGAGGATTATGAGATAGAGAAGTTTAATGCCCATAATGAAGATTATAAGCAAAGAAATATGGCTTCCGCACAGGTGTCCGGCAGATATCTCCCGTGGCTGGATGGCTTGGCGGGTAGTCTGAATGTTCTCGCCCTATTGTTAGGAGGAATATTCGTGATTCAAGGGAAATTAACATTGGGGGAGTTGATTGCCTTTAATGGGTTTCTTTGGATGCTGAATCAGCCGATGCGCATGAGTGGCTGGTTGATTAATGATGTTCAGCGCTTCTCTGCTGCCTGCATCAAAATCCGTCAAATGTTGAATACTGAACCACAAATTCCTGTTGAGCTGAGAGAGACTGAGGAAAAAATTCAAGGCTATGTTACGTTTAAAAATGTATCGTTCCATTTTTCCGATGACCCTAAAACCAATGTATTGAGTAATGTGTCGTTCGAAATAGAACCGGGTCAGACTATCGGAATACTAGGAGAAACCGGGGCAGGAAAAACGACACTGGTTAATTTGGTTGGACGGTTTTATGATCCAACACAGGGTGAGGTACTGATTGACGGCAAGGATGCACGTTCCTATCCAGTTCGCCAACTACGGGAAAGCATTTCAATGGTTATGCAGGATGTTTTTCTATTCTCTAATACAATTGAAGAAAATATTGCTTTTGGTAATCCATTTGCGGAAATGGACTATATCCAACAAATGGCAGAAATTGCCGATGCGCATAATTTCATTTCAAAAATGCCTGAGGGCTATGGAACAGTAGTTGGAGAACGTGGGGTTGGCTTATCAGGTGGTCAAAAGCAACGGATTTCTCTAGCAAGAGCCTTGGCTAAGGACCCGTCAATTCTTATTCTGGATGATACGACCTCGGCTGTTGATATGGAAACCGAGTCCAAGATTCAAAAGGAGCTGACGAAGCTGACGGAGGCGAAGACAACCTTTATTATCGCTCATCGCATTTCCTCTGTTCGAGAGGCAGATTTGATTCTGATGATGGAGAAAGGGCATGTGGTGGAACAAGGAACACATCAAGAGTTAGTGGCTCGAAAAGGACAATATTATGAGGTTTATCAGAAACAGCTTGGATTAGAAAAGCAGGAGGTGGATTAAATGGCACGCAATCGTTTCGATCAGGATGAAGCGTTGGAAGAAGAATTCAATTGGGGGCATTACAAACGAGTAGCTGCCTACATCCGACCTTATAAACGACCAATACTAAAGGTGTTAGCTGCCATCATCGTGGCAAATGTCTTAGGAATGCTGGGACCGTATTTCACGAAGATTGCTATCGATGATATCTTACCGCAAAAAAATACTTCGTTGCTTTGGGTACTGAGTGGTGTCTTCCTGATATCGCTCGTTATCATGGGTTGGCTTCTTCGCTACCGCATTCATGCAATAACTGAGATTGGGCAGGATATCTTGAAGGATATGCGTTCTTCCATTTTTGAGCATTTACAGCGTCTGCCATTTGCCTACTTTGACAATCGACCTCATGGGAAGATTCTCATTCGTGTGGTTAACTATATCAATACGCTGAGTGATTTGTTGAGTAATGGTTTAATTAATCTGATTTCGGATATCTTTAATGTGATTATCACATTAATTTTTATGTTCCTTATTGATGTAAAGCTGACACTGTACAGTTTGGCACTTCTCCCGCTGTTGTTTATCATCGTGATGGTTATTACGACAAAACAAAGAAAGGCGTATCAGGTTCTTAGTAACAAGCAGTCCAATTTGAACGCCTATATTCATGAAAGTATCTCCGGTATCAAGATTACACAATCTTTTGCCAGAGAAAAAGAAAATTTTCAAATTTTTAATGAGGTAAGTGAGGAATACCGAAGCTCATGGATGAAGGCTGTAAAAATTCAATTTCTTTTATGGCCGGGAGTCCAAAATATTGCCGTAATGACTACATGCCTGATTTACTTTATTGGTATTCGTCAAGTAGGAGTTACAGTCAGCACTGGAACGTTGGTGGCCTTTATCGGCTACATTAATAATTTTTGGAACCCTGTCATTAATATTGGCAATTTTTATAATTCATTGATTACGGCAACTGCCTATTTAGAACGGATTTTTGAAACCTTGGATGAGGTTCCTGATATACAGGATGAGCCAAATGCGACGGAGCTGCCAAAAATTGCCGGACAAGTAGATTTTGAGAACGTAACCTTCCGCTATGAGCCTGGGAAAAATATTTTGAATGATGTCAGCTTTTCTGTGGCAGCGGGACAAAGTGTTGCCCTAGTTGGACCGACGGGAGCTGGGAAATCTACAATTATCAACTTGCTGAGCCGCTTCTATGATGTGAACGAGGGCAGTGTCAAGGTAGATGGGTATGATGTGCGAGAGGTTACGTTGTCTTCTTTACGAAAACAGATGGGTGTTATGCTGCAGGATACCTTTGTTTTTTCAGGTACGATTTATGAGAACATTCGATATGGCAAGCTGGATGCAACCGAAGAAGAGGTGATTCGAGCGGCGAGAATCGTTCGGGCACATGAGTTTATCAAGGACTTAAAGGATGGGTACCACACGGTTGTTGAGGAGCGCGGGAGTACCTTGTCAGCAGGACAACGTCAATTGATTTCATTTGCGCGAGCGTTACTGGCTGATCCTAAAATTTTGATACTGGATGAAGCGACATCGAGTATTGATACAAAAACAGAAACGCTGCTGCAGGAAGGCTTGCAGGAATTACTAAAGGGCCGCACATCCTTTATTATTGCCCATCGTCTATCAACCATTAAAAACAGTTCAAAGATTTTTTATGTAGATGATGGTCAGATTGTCGAAGCGGGAACGCATGAAGAATTGATGAAGCTGAGAGGGCTGTATCATCATTTGTACCAATCTCAATATGACTTATTACAAGTCGGCTAATTCTATTGATTCCATTAGTGAAACGAAAGAAGCAGTGAAGTCTTTTGCCGGTATCTTTGGCAGAAGACTTTTTTCTATGAGAATTAGTGGAAATATAAATATACACGATTCTACTAAAGGCGGTTCAACCTTTTCATCATTCATTTTTTTCACACGGCTGTGCAAAAATTGACCATAATAAATTTCCTTCTTCTGTTAAAGTAAATGGAAAGAATCATGGCTTTTAGAAAGAAGGGGACAAATGAAAACTGAATTGAAAAAAATTCCGGGAATTCTGGCAGGAATTCTAATTATTTCGATAGGATTGAATTTTTTCTTACTCCCACATAGCATAGCT
Organism: Enterococcus sp. BWR-S5; assembly: GCF_016745255.1. Classification (GTDB taxonomy): domain Bacteria; phylum Bacillota; class Bacilli; order Lactobacillales; family Enterococcaceae; genus Enterococcus_L. Next base: position 59,887 of record NZ_JADOEQ010000010.1, read on the forward strand.
TCCGCCGGTGTCGGCTCTATTGGCTATTTGCTTGAAAGCTTACTGTTTATTGAGCGAGGCGTAGTTGTTTGGGCAGTGAATTTACTGATGCTTTGTTTGGCTTTTCTATTTTTGGAAAGGGAGATGTTCTTTAAAACGGTGATAGGAAGCTTACTGTTTCCGGTTATTTTGAGCTATGTTCCGGTTATCCCAATGACGCGTTTCATTACTGCGGCACTGATCATTGGCAGCTTTATGTTCAGTCTTGGGATTTTCATTCTTTATCAGGTAGGAGCGTCCAATGGCGGAGTAACAGTTCCACCACTGATTTTTGATCGGCATTTTGGGATGGATCGAGCAACAGGAATCTTGCTGACAAACCTCGTGATTATCTTTCTAAACTGGTTTGTTTTTGGTTTTCGAGAGGCCATGGTATCGGCGATTTCTATTTACCTCATCGCTTTTTTTATGAAGAAGATGATGCAGCTTCAAAACGAAGGGGTTCTAAAAAAATGGTTCAATAGAAGAGTATCTAATTAAATAAAAAGAAGCATATGACGTACTCCATTTATCAGGAGTGTCATTTGCTTCTTTTTATTTGAAGTAAGGTGAAACAGTTTTGCATGTTTGGTTTTGCAGCTATTCATCTGTAGGAAGAATTGATATACTATTATTGCTTGTGAAAAAAAGGAGCGTTGAGAAATAATTGGAAAGGGAGAGAAATGTTGTGGAGGATAAGGATGTTGTTGTTATAAAAAAGGAATTAATGGAGTGGCAGAATTTTAAAAAGATGGTTTCCGTATTTACCTACTTAGAAATTCCAGCCTATCTGTTTACTATACTTGCTGTAGTCGGAGGTGCATTCTTTTTGTATGAGGGCGTACCTTTTGATTTTGAAAATGTTGAAATCCAGCTTTTGCTGGCAATTGCACTTTTAGCAGTTGTTTTTATGAGTGTGTCGATTATAAGAACGAATTATTTGATGAAGAAGGCCTATAACTATTATATGGAAAGTCCCTCAGTTTTGAAAAATGAATTGTTTGGATTGAGCGGTGGGTATTGCTTTTATATAGAAAGCGGCTATGAATCAACAAGAGAACAGATTGAGAACGTAGTTGTTAGTTACTTGGAACAAAAAAATGGACAATTCAATGATTCTAAAAGAGACATAGCTGAGTTGAGAGAAATTCTTTCTAAAAATTTTGACATAGAGCTGCAAGGAACAATCAAACCTCAAGGGCTAAAACATGGAATGATTGTCGGGTATGAGGAAGAGGAAACAATCTTTATTTTTAAAGTTGCCAACGCCAAAGGGAAACAGATTTCGCTCTATAATCTGGACCGTATCTCAGAGCTTGAGCTGAGAGATATTCGAATCATTGGTTGGTAAGGTATAAATCGAAACGAATCCCGCTGCTTTGTCATGTGAAAGCAGTGGGATTCTTAGTTTTGTTGATAAAGCTATAGTAACAGTGTTTGGTGTATATTCTTTATCAGAATTAACCCACTGTTTTATAACACTCTCATGCATTATTACTTCTTCGTACAGGAATCATCAAATCCATTTGAGGAAAGTCAGAATCATTATTTTTGAAATAGGTATAAGCATTTAGATGTTCTTCCAATGAGTCAAACATGTTTTCAGGATTGCCGTTCCCACGGTATTCATACTGAGGATTTTCTGAGACCCATTGTTCCAACAATCCCCATTCTTGGAAGTTCCCCATTACGATGCTATGTGCAGCATATTCTCCGCCCGTAAAGTTCCTTTTTATCAGCGGCTCAGTTACTTCCATGTCTTCAGGAATCGTAACCCAGAATTCGTAGCCATAGGTTGAACTTTTTTCAGAAGGATTAGGATGATTAAAGCCAAATACACGGATATCAGACATGATTTCCCAAAGCTTGTTCTTTTGAACAAAATCCTTTATTTGATTAAATGCCTGTTGCTCTGGTTCGGGACCGATAAAATGAGCCGCAGCTACACTATAAGATGGAACGTGAATAACTCTCGGTTCAATTTTTTTCAGTTGTGAAGCTGCTTGGTTGATTGTTGTCATATTGATTTCCTCCTTTAATGTTGTTTCGGGTATCGGAAGATCGGTGAGTAATGACTGCAACACTTCATCCTTCAAGTTGAGCTCAGGTAGCACAGAGCGTTGAAAAACAGTAATCAATTGCTCGTAGGCTTGTCGTAGAATCGAATAAGCAGAGACCTTTTGATCAATCGAATACATATTTTGTTCGAAAATTTCGATTGCCTGCTGAGCATCAGAGCTATTTAGAATCACGCCAATCTCTTTTAAGGAAAGTCTCAGTTTACGTAAAAAAAGAATTTTTTGGATTCGCTCAGTATTTTCTGCATTGTAAACTCGATAAGCATAGCCTGATACACGTGTACTTTGAATCAGACCCATTTTTTCATAATACCGCAGCATACGGGAAGTCACTTCATAATGCTTGGCTACCTCACTAATTGTTTTCAAATTATTTGTCATCACTTGATCCTCCTTACATGTAACTCCTGCCAAAAATTTTTCTATACGCTGAGTAGATGACCGCATATATCCATATAACTTTTAGTTGCAGCTACACTAAATAGAATAGCGGCGGACACCGTGTCGCTGTCAAGCAGCTATCCAATAATTCTTTCCATAAGTTTCGTCATATGTATCATAGCATATTCGAATCTAATGAATACCCGAATTTTCCAAAAAGAAACAATGTGTCTCCGATAGAAGTTAGGTGTTATACTTAAGAAAAAGGTGGGTGTATGTATGGAGAAGGAACTTTCTGAGATGAGTATGGCAGAGCTTTGGGCACTATTTCCGATTTTTTTGGTGGAGCAAAATGCAGAATGGCATAGGTGGTACAAAGAGGAAGCACAGGAGCTGAGGACGTTGCTGCCGGAGCACACAATTTATTCTGTAAATCATATTGGAAGCACTGCAATAAAAGGGATTAAAGCAAAGAATATTGTAGATGTGCTGGTTGAGCTGACAGAGGATGCGGATATGCATGAAATAGCGAAGCTTCTTTCATCTCAAGGCTACATTGTTATGTCGAATGAGGGAAAACGAGTCTCACTAAACAAAGGGTATACAAAAACAGGTTTTGCTGAAAAAGTCTTTCATATCCATCTTCGCTATATCGGTGACAACGATGAAGTTTATTTTCGAGATTTCCTCAACGAGCATCCAGAGGTGGCAGCGGCATACGAGGAACTAAAAATGACGTTGAGCGACACCTTCAAACATGATCGTGATGCTTATACAAATGCAAAAGGTGCGTTTGTAAAAAAATGGACGGCTGTTGCTAAAGAAAGCTAAGAGGATGAGCGCTACTTTTATGACAAGATATTTGTGATAAAAAGCAAGAGAAAAAGAATTGATTCTGAAGTGAGCCCCCATAGTGAGACCACAAAATCTAGCTTAGGGGGCGCACTTCATTTTCTCTTGTTTTTTATTTATTGCTTAGAGGAATAGGCAGGATTGGCTACTCGAACAGCATCAGGAAAAACTTGCTGTAAAGCCAGAAAGGCATCGGTCACTCCTTTTGGCACTTCAACATGTGCAAGGTAGTTTTTCCCATTAGGTCCATAGCCATTTTCATCATCAGTCAGCCTGGGGATTTCACCCATGAGTAGAGAAATATAGCGTTCGATTTGCCACATTCCGCTGATTTCTTGCGTATATTCGAGTTGAAGCTCTCTGCTTTCAACCTGTGCCTGATAAGCGGCATAATTGATGACGATAGAATGAGTATCAAACTTTTTGAACGTGGCATCCATACGACGCTGCATCGCTGCATCCTGTATAAGAATAATCGATTGGTGAGGGATGGCTTCATTTTTTAATAAGTCGAGCAGATACGTGATGTTGTTGCCGCAGTTTGTTGACTTTGTTTCAAGGTAATCAGCTTGAAGTCCATAAGTAGCTTTTAGGTATTCGTTGAATAGCTCAGCCTCAGACAGTTGATTCACAGGTAAGCTATCCGACAGATGCTTTTGAATTTCTTTTCGCAGTCCGTCAGTTGTATGACCATATCCGCCAACAATAATATACTTTCTCGCAAGGTTATTCTTCATTGCTTGGGCCAAAAGGTCTCCACCGGCAAGAATGCTTCCGCCAAAAAGAACGAGTACATCGGCTTGCTCGATTCCGTATTTTTGCTTCAGGTTTGCTGTTTCAAGTGCATTTAAGTCTCTTTGCCCGCAAAAGGCACTCAACGTGTTGATGTTTTGTACAGTTGTTGCTTTCACATAATCACCAGCTTTTCTATTTTCACTTTCTTATATAGTAGCAGTTGGTAGGAGAGGGAAGCAAGAGATTATCAGATATGAAATATTGTTTAATTTTTTTATGAAGAGTAAATAAATCATCTGATGCAGTGAAATGGGTGAAAATAAGATGGAAAGAGAAGAGGTAGAAATATAAATATTACTTTTTCTCATGTTTCCCATTTTTTTATGTAAAACATGAGAAAAAAGAGCTGTTAGTGGTTGACAAATAATCTCATTCTGATATTATAAATATACCAACAACAACCTTTTTATTTTTCATATTACTCTTTTGAGTAATACTCCTTTTAACTATCTCTGAAAAGAGATAGTTTTTTTTGTTTAAAGACACAACCAGACACCTTAATACTCACTGAAATATATCGGCGTTCATATTTTTAGCGCATACAGATAGTTAGCATCTACTTTTTCATTGGATAGTAGAAAATATTACGGATTCTACTAATAAAAACAAGAAAGACAATTCAGCAGGAAAAGCAACGAGTAGCAAGGCTACTTCTGTTTTTTCTGAAAAACTGAAATTTTTCCTAACAAAAAAAATCTAAGGCTGCCATTTTCGGACCTTAGATTTTTTATTATCGTATTTCCTCTAAACCTTTTTTTAAATTATCTCTTCCTGATTCAAAGGATTTTTTTAGAGAGTCGCTTAATTCCTTTGTCTCTTCTTTGATTTCCTGAGCGGCTTCACTTAATTCCTGTCTTGTTCGTTCACGCCAATCTGAGGGACGAGTAATGTGTGTTACCCCAGCCAGACAAATCAATCCCAGTAATGCGATACCCCAAAATAATCGATCCTTTGTACGTTTCATTCTAATTTCCTCCATCTCTCTTTTTCTGTAACCTCACTATCTATTCTATAGAAAGTAGACGTTTCGTTCATCCATCCACAGTCCGAACTTCATTGAAGAATAACTAAGACTTTAGTTGCAAGTTTGGGCAATCGAACGGGTCAAACATCATTCCGGTAAAGAGGATAAACCAAATCATCCTGACGAAAAAAATAAAAATTGGGATGAAAGCGATAACATTTCAACGAAGAACTTCTATATACTATGGGTAACGACGGAGAGAAAGGAGGGGAACGAATGACAATCGATGAGTATTTTAATGAGGAATTAGCCGACATAATTGAAGTAAAAGGTGGGCAAGAGGAATTTTTTTCCTATATCTTCCAAAAATTAAAGCAGAAGGATTATGTAGAAGAAAGTTTTTTTGAAGCACTCAAGGAACGAGAGCGAGATTATCCAACAGGTTTAAAAACACATTTTATGGGTGTAGCGATTCCTCATACAGATCCTCAGCATATAAAGAAACCGTTCATTTTTATTACAAAGCTGAAAAACCCAATTCAATTTGGTCAGATGGGCTCAGTGGACGAGCAGGTAGAGGTTCACTATACCTTTGTTTTAGGTTTTGACAAGGGAGAGCAGCAGCTGGTTTTACTACAAAACTTAATGGCAATGTTTGCTGATGAGAGCATAATGACCCAACTGGCAGAAGATGTTTCAGAAAAAGAGATGTATGCAATTGTTAAGCAATACTATATTAATAAAGGATAGGAGTTTTTACTGATGGGAAAGATTCACAATATTTATGAAGCACCATTTATCAAAGAAATGTGTGAGGCAACTAGGAATCTATGGAACAACGGTTGGGCCGAAAGAAATGGTGGAAATATCAGCTATCGTCTGGATGAGGCAGAGGTTCAGTTCTATCTTGATACGAATCGAGTACTGGACAAGGTGGCCCTTGGGTTTGATATACCGGAGCTGGCAGGAATGATTTTTCTTGTATCAGGTTCAGGTAAATACTTTAAAAATGTCTGGCAAAATCCTGCCGATAATTTAGTCATTTTGAAAGTGGATGACGAAGGAAAAAATTATCAGGTTCTTTGGGGCTTGGAAACTGGCGGTGTGCCAACGAGTGAGCTGGCTTCTCATTTAAAATGTCATGCTGTTCGATTGAGAAAAGATTCGGAGCATCGTGTGATTCTTCATACGCATTCAATCGCGATTTCAGCGATGACCTTTGTACACGACTTGGATGAAGACAAATTTACCAAATCACTTTGGGAAATGATTACTGAATGTCTCGTTGTTTTTCCAGATGGGGTTGCAGTTTTACCTTGGATGGTAGCCGGGACCGTTGAGCTGGGGGAAGCTTCTGCAGCGAAGATGGAGGATTCACGTATCGTTGTATGGCCGCATCACGGAATCATGGGTGCAGGACAATCAATGGATGATGCCTTTGGTCTGGTTGAAACAGCAGAGAAAGCAGCAGATATTTATATGCGGGCGATTTCTGCTCCGACAGGAATTATTCAAAAGATTACCGACCAACAGCTTTGGGATTTAGCTGATCGTTTTGGCGTTGTGCCGAAGGACGGCATTTTAGCACCTAGAAAATAGAAGAGAAGAGGAGAGAATAAAATGAAACGAGTGAATGTGATTTCAGTATGTGGTTCCGGAACTGTGACCAGCTCAATGGTTGCTGGAAAGGTCAAGGACTTTTTGGAGGAAAATGGTTATCGAGCGAAAACGGTAGAGGTAAATCCAGGAGGAGTGGAAGGTGAACTGGCTTCCGGTCAGTGGGATGTGATTGTTCATACGAGTCCGTTGAAGGGGAAGTATGACATTCCTACAATCAATTCTGTAGGGCTGTTGACCGGGATGGAGGAAGATGAGTTTTATGAAGAGCTGCTGGCGACGGTAAAAACATTATAAAAGGGGGAGGAAACCTTGTTAGAACTATTATCTAGTATCATGGAGTCCTTTGGAGCGGCAATCGTCGTTCCGGTCATTATTTTCTTTATTGCGCTGATTATGAAGGTAAAACCGAAAAAGGCATTTACCGCTGCGCTAAATGCAGGAATTGGACTGACAGGCTTTAATATGATTATTGGTGCATATTCACCAATCGTTACACCAGTTGTGCAGCGGATGGTTGAGGAAACAGGCGTAAACCTGCGTATCCTCGATACAGGCTGGCAGGCGACGAGTGTGGTGGCGTATTCTACACAGGTTGGGATGATATTTTTAGGCTTAGGCTTGTTACTTCAGCTGATTCTGTTTGTATTGAAGTTTACCAACATCTTTATGCCGTCGGATTTATGGAACAACTTTTCGTTCATGCTTTGGGGATCGATGCTGTATATTGCTACAGGGAATCTATGGCTGGCGATTGGTCTTATGGTCTTGTCAAACCTTTATAGTTTGGTCTTCTCTGAGATTGTGGCAAAAAGATGGTCGACCTATTATGGCTATCCAAAATGTACGATGACAGCTCCTCACCATATTTGTTCCGTTCCACTTGCTATAGGAATGGACTGGATTTTGACAAAGCTTGGTGCCAACAAGGTGCAATGGAATCCTGAAAAAATACAAGATAAGCTGGGCTTTTTAGGAGAACCGACTTCTCTTGGCTTCATGCTTGGTTTACTGTTGGGGTTTGCCGGAAACTTCATGCGTTTGGATACCATGGAAGGCTGGGGCGAAATCGTGACAGTTGGAATTGCAACGGCAGCTATCATGGCAATCTTCCCGAAAATCGCCGGAATTTTTGCTTCTGCGTTCACAACAATTACCGATGCTTCTAAACGCACGGCTAAATCAGGCGGAAAAGATCGTGTTTGGTACTTGGCAATTAATGATGCAGCAGGTTACGGAGAGACCGCTACTTTGCTGACAGGCATGCTATTGATGCCGATTATTTTAGTATTGGCGATTCTCTTACCAGGAAATGAAACCTTGCCGATGGTTGACTTGATAGCGATTCCATATATGATAGAATTGATTATCTGTATTTCAAATGGAAATATTTTTAAGTCGTTGATTTCCGGAACAATCTGGTGTGTTGGCGGTCTTTATATGATTACAGCCGTGGCACCAATTTTTACCGATGTTGCTTTAGATGTCGGTGTCAATCTGCCGGAAGGCGCATTGCTGATTTGTAGTTTTGCAGTAATGACGAATCACATCATGGGTGGTTTGTTCTTAATTTTCATGACACAAAATCCACTTTGGATTGGTTTATCTGTTGTTGCTTATATTGCGATGTACATCTTTGTGAGAACACGTAGAGAAGCAATCCATAATTATCTGGAAAGACAGGCAGAATTAGAAGCAAATGCACAGATGATACTGGAAGAGGAGGCAGCATAATGGTGAAAGTAGTAGTTGTCGGTGACCGTCTGGTAAGCAGTGAGACGTTGAAAGATGCGGCGCAGCAGTTAGAGCTGGGAACAGCGATTGATGTGGTGGAATTTAACTGGCACGCAGATTTAACCAAGGATCAGTTTCAAGAAAAAATACTGTTAATCGAAAAACATGGTCCGGAAGCTGTAGATGTACCTGATGGTGTGGTTGAGGCGATGAAGGATGCGGATTATTTATTGGTGCACATCGCTCCGGTCTCAAAAGAAATGCTGGAAAATGCACCAAATTTAAAGCTGATTGGTACGTGTCGAGGCGGTTTGGAGCACATTGCCATAGAGACTGTAAAAGAGAAAAACATTCCCTTGCTTCATGTCATTCGTAATGCAGAACCGGTTGCAGATTTCACCGTTGGTTTGATTTACGCGGAGACACGAAACATCGCCAGAGGGCACAAAGATGCAGTGACTGGAAAATGGACAAAAGCATTTCCAAACGATCCCTACAAAACAACGATAAGTAACTTGAAGGTTGGATTGATTGGTCTCGGCTATATTGGCAAGCTAGTAGTGAAACGGCTGAATGCTTTAGGTGTTGAGGTTATGGCATACGATCCGTTTGTCAATCAGGAAAAAATCAAAAAAGAAGGCTTAACCGTAACTTTTAAAGAACTGGATGAAGTATTTTCAGAGGCAGATGTGATTTCTCTTCACATGCGGGTCACACCTGAGACAACAAATATGGTTAGTGATCGCTTATTATCTTTGATGAAACCGAGTGCTTATTTGATTAATACTGCCAGAGCAGCGGTGTTAGACAAAAACGCACTGATTACCGCTCTGAAGGAAAAAAGAATTGCCGGTGCCGCCCTAGATGTAATATGGAAAGAACCAATCCAAGAGGATGATCCCTTATTACAGCTGGATAATGTGACTCTCACCCCACATATAGCAGGCGACACAATCGACGCGATTCCCAAATCTCCTTACTTGTTACGAGATGTAATCAATGCGTACTTTAAACTTGGCATAAGTGATATGCTAATTAAATTATAACGAACTAAGAATGAAAAAGAAAGAATCTTGTGACTATAAGCTGAAATAATCCTTATAGTCACCCTGGTTCTTTGAAAAGGGATAAAAAAGAAAATAGGAAACAGGGTAAATACTTGCCCTGTTTCATCAAAGAATAAAAGGAGAGCCATTTCCCTTTTGCTAAGAATGCTAGGGAAATGGACATCGGACCACCAAAATAAAGAAACAAGGCAAACCCTTGCCTTGTTTCACCAAAAAATAAAAGGAGTTTGGATATGGATTCAATGATGAAGCAAGTGATTGAGCTGGTGTTAAAAAACACTGCGGTTTCTTCACATCGTTTGATGAAGGAGCTGAATTTGAGTAAAAGCCAGTTGGATTATCGAATGAAAAAAATCAATGATTTTCTGAATGCAAAACAACTGCCCATGATACGCAAAGAAAACCATCGCTATTTACTTACTCTAAGTCGTGAACAAAAACATTGTCTTTTAGAAAACGATTCATCATTGCCCCATTTCCAAAGTGAAGAGCGACAGCAATATATTATTCTTTTGATTATTTTGCATGAAAATTTGACGTTGGGAAATTTGGCAGAAACATTAGGTGTTAGTCGAAATACTGTTTTAGCTGATATGAAGCAAATCAACAAGGACTTAACCAATCGTGGATTGATTATGAAATCTACTAGATTAAAAGGTTATTTTCTGGTCGGACAGGAGATAGCGATTCGTAAGCTGTGGCTATGTTTGATTAAGGAAGAAATTGACAAGGAATATTCACTGGCGACTTTCAAGAGGCTGCTGGAAATAGATATGGTTTTATTGGATAAGATTTATCAACGAATTGAGCAGCTGGAAAAAAGACTTCAATTGTTTTTTTCGGAGGTCAAGATTACCTATCTCAGCATGATTATCTACCTATCTATTTGTCGCTTTCACTCAGAGGAGTCTATTGACACTGAAACGATTGATCGCTACGGTAAGCTCTTAAATCATGAAACCTACAATGTTGTTGCGGCTTTATTTATGGATCTTTACTCCAAGAATCAAGTCAAAGAGCATGAAGAGGAACTGAGATTTATCACCATGCATATTCTGAGTATCAATGTGGTTAAGCGTACCTCTTTTAGACAAAACAAAGAGCTTCAACAGGCAATAACCAGCAGTATCGATCGCTTTGAAAAATCGAGTATCACTTTTTTTGAAAACAAAGAAGAATTATGCGACATTCTTTATCAGCATATCATACCGGCAAGTTATCGAATTCGCTTCGGTGTTCCTGATGAGAATGAGCTTTCTCATTCGATTCAACAGGAATATCAAGAATTTTATTCCATTGTAAAAAAAGCTGTTCAGCCGATTGAACAACATCTAGCAATTGAGTTTGTGGACGAGGAGCTGGCCTATCTTCTAATTATTTTTTTAAGCTTTTTAAAGGGAGACAAATTTCTTGAGCAAGAAAAAAAGACAGCGGTTGTAGTTTGTATGCATGGCGTTTCAGTGTCACGATTGCTTTTAGAGACATTGAAAGAATTGTTACCTGAAATTCGTTTTATTCGCTATATGTCCTTGCGGGAATTCTATGAATCAAATCCGAAAGTTGATATTGTTTTTTCGACAGTTGGTGTAGATACTGATATTCCCTGCTTTTTTATCAAGCATTTTCTGACTGAAGAAGAGAAGCAGCTGTTGAAATATAAAGTAGAGGCTGAGGTTTTTGGGCGTCAATTATACGTTGGCACAGGAAATCATCTTAACTTGGATAAACTGATTGCAGTGATTGAAAAGCATGCGACAGTCCACTCTCGACCGTTGCTGAAGCAGGAGCTGGAAGAAGTATTTTTTACTGAGAAGAAGAATCGGTCCATAAAACCATTTAAAGAGCAGTCAGATTTACTGGCTCTCTTGCCTCAAGAAAATATCCAAATTTATGATAAACCACTATCTTTTGCTTCAGCAATTCGTTTATGCGGGAAGCCGTTGCTTCAGCAAGGGTTTGTTGACGAGGCGTATATTGAAACAATCATTAGAAACTATGATCCTGAATATCCATATTTTGTAATTGCTCCGCAAGTAGCGATTCCGCATGCTGCTCCGGAGGATGGTGTTAAACGGTTAGGGATGTCTCTGTTACGGATAAAGCACCCAATTCCTTTTTCCGATACCTTGTCTGTCCGCATTTTAGTTATGATTGCACCAAAGGATAAAAAGAGTCATTTAAATGCTGTAACGACTTTGTACAATCTTGTAAATGATCGAACATTCAGAGAGCAGCTTTTAGCAGCCAAATATGAGCAGGAGCTGCACCATTTATTAAGCAGCACTCTAGCAGAAAATACTTGCTTATCTCAGTAATTTTCCATAGAAACGAATAGAAATAATTGATAGTTAAACGAATAGGAATGAAAGAAAGGAGCTTATACATGGCAAACAGAATGGTATTAAATGAAACATCGTATTTCGGTAAAGGAGCAATCAATGAGATTGTGGGCGAGTTTCAAAAACGGGGCTTCCAAAAAGCGATTGTGATTACTGATAAGGAGCTGATTAAGTTTGAGGTAGCGACGAGGGTAACTGCTTTATTGGATGAAGCAGGAATTGCCTATACTACGTATGATGGTATCGTGCCTAACCCAACAATTAAAAACGTCACAGATGGTGTGGCGGCAGTGAAAGAGGCTGCTGCGGATTGTATTATTGCCATCGGTGGCGGTTCACCAATTGATACAGCGAAAGCCATCGGAATTATTGTGACCAATCCGGAATTTGCGGATGTGCGCAGCTTGGAGGGGGTAGCAGAGACGAAAAATCCTTGTTTACCAATCCTTGCGGTACCAACAACCTCAGGAACAGCAGCAGAGGTAACCATCAATTATGTGATTACAGACGAAGAGAACCACCGTAAGTTTGTTTGTGTCGATCCCCATGATATCCCAATCGTGGCATTTGTAGACAGCGACATGATGATGGGGATGCCGAAGGCGTTGGCAGCCGCGACAGGGATGGATGCCATGACCCATGCTATTGAAGGCTTCATCACGAAGGGTGCTTGGGAAATGACGGATATGCTGCATATCAAAGCGATTGAAATTATTGGTCGCTCGTTGAGAGCCTCTGTGAATGGCGACCAGACAGGGAGAGAAGAGATGGCATTAGGACAATATATTGCCGGTATGGGCTTCTCGAACGTCGGCTTGGGCTTGGTGCACGGGATGGCGCATCCATTAAGCGCGTGGTATAACATTCCTCATGGTGTGGCCTGTGCTTCATTGTTACCAACCGTAATGAAATACAACAAAGATTTTACTGGTGAGAAGTACCGTGAAATCGCCTTGGCACTGGGACTGGAAAATGCAGCCACAATGAGCATTGAAGAAGTTCGTGATGCAGCTTGCGCAGCCATCGATCAGCTGAGTAAAGATGTTGGCATTCCGGCGACGATATCTGAGCTGGGTGTGAAGGTGGAAGACCTTCCGCAAATTGCACAGGATGCCTTCAAGGATGTTTGTTCACCAGGCAATCCTCGAGATGCATCTGTAGAGGAAATTATTGCATTGTACCAAAGCTTAATGTAAAAACAAAGAGTCAATAGAAAACAGCCAAACTGTTATGTTCCTAAGAAAAGGAAGGATAGCTGTTTGGCTGTTCTTATTCTTTGTATTTGGATAGCTTCTAGCGTAATAAAGTGATGGGAGAAAGTTGCTTTGTCTGATTGATGATTGCAGCAATTTCTTCCGGAGACTCTTCCGCATCTCGATTGATCCATAGTAAAATTACTGAGACAATGCTTGATAGAAGGATTTCATGTGCATAAACCTTTGGCAACCCTTCATGATTGCAGGTTAGAAAATCAGATTTCTCAATTTTATGCTGTATCGTTTCTTCGATTAGCTCCTTAAAGGTATCAATAAATCTTTTGTCGCCACCTTCACCGATTAATGCTTTAATTAATTCAAACTCTGTCAAAACATAGTGCAAGGCTTCCAATATTGCTTCATATGGAATCAATTCCATTGGATCGTCGGTATTTCCATAGGTATTAAAAATTTTTTGTAAGCGAGAGAGGATATCAGCTTCAATCTTACTGAGAAGGTCATACTTATCAAGGTAATGCAGATAGAATGTTCCCCTGTTGATGTTCGCTGTTCTTGTGATATCACTTACGGTCAACCCTTCAATTCCTTTTTCTACAAGGAGTAGTGTAAATGCTTTTTTTATTCGTACCTTTGTTTCTGTATTTCTCACGCTGGACATGCTCTCGCTTCCTTTCTATGGAAATTAAATGAACAGTCTTCGAAAAATTGTTTATTGTATTCTTTCTGCGTTCATTTTACAATATCTTTATATTTAAATCAACGCGTTGTTCATTTAAGGAGGAAATAGTATGTCATATATAGAGATGATTGAGAGTTATAAACGTTATCAGATTGGAGATACAGTTGTCACAGCAAATAATGGTGTCACATTTTCCATTGAAAAAGGCGAGCTTGTTGTGATTTTAGGGGCTTCCGGTGCCGGAAAATCGACTGTCTTAAATATTTTGGGAGGAATGGACACCAACGATGACGGAACGGTCTTAATTGATGGGCAGAAGATATCTGATTATTCTTCGAAAGAGCGGATTGCTTATCGCCGAACCGATGTAGGTTTCATTTTTCAATTTTATAATTTAGTAACGAATCTGACTTCAAAAGAAAATGTAGAGTTGGCTTCCGAAATCGTTAAGGATGCTCTGGATGCTGAGGAAACGCTAAAGGAGGTTGGTCTCGGTGGTCGAGTCAACAATTTTCCGGCCCAGCTTTCAGGTGGTGAACAGCAACGTGTTGCCATTGCCCGTGCCGTAGCAAAAAATCCCAAGCTGCTGCTTTGTGACGAGCCTACAGGTGCTTTGGACTATCAAACAGGTAAACAGGTTTTGCAGATTTTACAAGATATGAGCAGAAAGAAGGGGGCAACGGTTGTGATAGTCACTCATAATGCGGCGATTGCTCCCATTGCGGATCGTGTAATTCATATGCATGACGGAAAAGTAAAAGCGATAGAGGTTAATGCAACACCTGAAATGATTGAGAATATTGAATGGTAGGTGAATAGGATGAGAAAAAAACAGCTTTGGAAGGATATTCGACGATCAATATCAGGTTCGTATGGACGATTTCTGTCCATTTTCAGCTTAATGTTACTGGGGGCCTTTGCTTTTGTTGGACTAAAGGTAACCGGACCGGACATGCGTACAACAGCAGAAGATTTCTATGCTAAAAACAATCTGGCTTTCGTGACAGTTACTTCCACTTGGGGCTTAGACACTGAGGATCAGGAGCTCTTAAAAAGGAGTGCACAGCTAGATGATATCGAGTTTGGCTATTTGAAGGATGTAGTTGTTAAAAATACAGATACCGGCTTTAGGATTTTCTCGACTCCCGACGATCTATCAAAGTATGAGCTTGTAGATGGGAAAATGCCAACGAAAGAAAATGAAATTGCCTTGGACTATCAACAACAGGGAAAGTATAAGCTCGGAGATGAGATTACATTTACAGAAAAGCTGGAGGAAGGCGATACTCCGATTTTAACAAGGGATGCCTTCAAAATTTCAGGCTTTGTCAAATCCAGTGAATTGATTGATAAAACCTCAATTGGACAGACAACGGTGGGAAGAGGACAGCTTGACAGTTATGGCGTTGTACAACCTGAGGTATTTGATTCAGAGGTCTTTATGATTGCAAGACTTTCTTTCACGGATACCAAGAAAATTGATGCTTACAGTGATGACTATAACGAAATCATTGAGAAGCATAAAGTAACTATTGAGGACTTAATGAGTACTCGTCCCTCTGAAAGATTGACAGTGCTGCAAGACGAAAAGCAAGAGGAGCTGGACGAAGGAACGGCTGAGATAGAAGAGGCCAAAGCTGAGCTTAATTCTGCGGAAGCGGCATTACAGCAGGCCAAACAGCAAATTGATGAGGCAAAGGCACAGCTGTCGGAGAATGAAAATAGTCTGGCTGCTAATATTCCTGAGTTGCAACAGCAATTAGAGTATGCTCGCCAGGAAATTGCCGTACAAGAAGCTGCTTACAATGAGCAATTGGCTGTCTTCAACGAGAAAAAGGGAAAGGCCGAGACAGAAATACAGGATGGAGAGAAGGAAATAGCAGAGCAGCAGACAGAGCTGAACGAGCTATCTGCACCAGTCTATACTGTAAATGACCGTAAAGACAATCCCGGCTACAAACAGTATTTGGAAAATTCTCAGCGAATTGATGTACTTTCAAACGTCTTTCCGGTTTTCTTATTTGGTATAGCAGCTTTGGTTAGCTTAACTACAATGACTCGTTTTGTAGATGAACAGCGAATCAATATGGGGACTCTAAAGGCGCTGGGATACAGTAATACGGATATCAAGAAGAAATTTATTGTTTATGGCTTAGTACCTAGCAGCTTGGGTGCGGCTGTGGGTACCTTGTTAGGGCATACTCTGTTGCCGAAGGTCATTTTCAATGCCTATGCAGCAACCTCAACATTTTCTGAGATTATTCTGCTTGTTTCATTTAAATATTCATTGATAGCGATTTTGACTGCGGTTATCTGTACAGTTGTTCCGGCGTATTTATTGGCTTCCGGTGAGCTGAGGGAGCATACTGCCAGCTTGCTCTTACCAAAACCGCCCAAGGCTGGTGCGCGCATTCTTTTAGAGAAAATCAAACCAATCTGGAATAGAATGAGCTTTACTTATAAAGTGACGGCACGTAATCTATTCCGCTATAAAAAGCGGATGCTCATGACAATTATCGGTGTGGCGGGCTGTACAGCGTTGCTGATTACCGGCTTTGGTATTAGAGACTCATTATCAGGTATTGTTGACGAACAATTTGGTGAGCTGATAAATTATGATTTAATCACCGTTTATGATGATGATGAAAAAACAATCAATCAGGAATTGACTGCACCGGAGCTAACGAAAAAAATTAAGGATTCAACAGATATTCGCTACGAGGAGGTATCAGCTGTTGCGGGTACGAACCAAGATAAGCAGTCAATTACTGTGCTTGCTGCAGATGATTTGATAGATTTTTCTACTTTTGTGAAATTACGTAATCGTAGTAGTGGACAAACGATTGAGCTGTCTGATAATGGTGCTGTTCTTTCAGAAAAGCTTGCGGAGCTTCTTAATGTTAAAAAGGGGGATCAGGTCACTATTCAAGATGATGATGGCATTGATCGAAAGATATTAGTTTCCGATGTGACGGAGATGTATATGGGCCATTATATGTTCATGAATCGTGTTGCTTATCAATCTATTTTTGAAAAAGATATGGTTTTGAATGGGAAATTAATGACGTTGAATGATCAGTCTTCAGCGGCCAGTGATGAGGTTGCAACTGAGCTGATGAATGTTGAAGGCGTAAGAGGGATTGTTCAATCAAAAGAGTTAAGCAGGAAAATCGATGCTGTGATGGGTGGATTAAATAATGTGATCGTTGTATTAATTGTCTGTGCTATTTTACTGGCAGTAGTCGTGATTTACAACCTTACAAATATTAACGTATCCGAGCGGATTAGAGAGCTGTCAACAATCAAGGTTCTAGGCTTTTACGATAATGAGGTGACATTGTATATCTATAGAGAGACAATCATTTTATCTATCGTTGGTATACTTGTCGGCTATGTTATTGGCTTCTTTCTACACAGCTTCATCATGGTTTCTTTACCACCGGACGAAGCCATGTTCAAGCCGGAGCTAATGCCAATGAATTTCATTTTATCGGCGGGGATTACGCTGGCAATTACCTTTGTCATTATGGGCGTGATGCATCGGAAAATCAAAAAAGTCAATATGCTGGATGCTTTGAAATCAGTTGACTAAAGAAATAGTTTATAGAAAGTATAAACCAGCTGCGGGACACCTTCGTTGTCCTTCAGCTGATTTTTTGCAGCTAAAATTACTGTTAATGACCTTCTTTTTGTGTAGAAAGGCTTTCGATGGCTGCCAGCAGAAAAGGGAGATAAAGAAAGAACAGATTTGCTCGTTGCCAAAGCCCGCGATAGGGAACATGGAGTTGGTCGATAATGGGAATTTTGGGAAGAGCGAATAGCAGCATAAGCACACATGAAATAACAAAAATAATCGGGATAATTGTAACCATAAAGTGTTTCTCCTCTAAAGAATATAGCTTAAAAAGTAAGGCTGTCCCAATTAACAGAGCGACAAAACCCGCACCTGATGCATAATCATGAATCAAGTCCTCAATATTTACTCCCGAATACTCCGTGGATCGGTCAAACAATCCTGTAATAATGCAATCACCAATACCAAAAATAGCAAGCATAACAGCCAATGCTTTCGCAAGAAAAGTAGAAGTTGTCTTGAATCGTTGGAAGAAGGCTGGGATTGTCATCAGAAAGAGCAAACCATCAATAATCACCCAAATCTTGAATGCCATTCTAACAGGACTTTTATCTTCTCCAAATGAACTAATCAGCATGGAAAGCTGGCTATAGTCTGGATAGAAGGCTCCTAAAACAAAGGGAAGAATCAATTCACTGATGACGGCAAGCACCATTAGATGAAATCCATAGGTTTTCAAAAATTTCATGCCACTATCTCCTTTCTGAATTGTCTTGTTTATTGTAATATGGATGTTTTATTTTCACACGTAATAGGCCTCTATCTATACAAAGTTGTTGAGTGGCTAAAGAATGAGGAAATTTTTGATAAGAATGTACGAGCGGGGGAAGCAGTCAAACGAAAAAATAGTATTTGTGTATTTTTGTACGAATTTCATTTTTTAATTAATCGAACGAAGAAACACTCAAGGAAAATGGCGTGTTTGCGCAGAATATCCTCTATCAAAAGAGGAAAGCGGTGTATTAAAAAATTAGAATTGTTTTTGCAAATGGAATTAAATTTCAATTATAAAGATAAGAAAATATTTAAATTAAATTATTTTTTCACAAAAAGGAACTTAAAACAAATCTTTTGCTTGAATTATAGAAAAAGGATAAAATTTATATTGAAATATGAAACTAAGGAGAGATAGCAATGATTAAAGTGTACACTTCCCCAAGCAGTACATCATCGAGAAAAGCAAAGAAATGGTTTGCCACTCACGAAATTCCATTTAAGGAGAAAAACTTTTTCAACGAAGAGCTGACAAATGATGAACTGAGAAGAATGCTGCAGATGACTGAAAATGGAACGGAGGATATTCTTTCAAAACGCTCTAATATCTATAGAGATTATGAGGATAGAATCAGCCAGTTTTCTACCAATGAATTAATTGAACTAATTAAGAAGGAACCATCTATCTTAAGAAGGCCAATTATTTTAGATGATTATCGCATGCAGGTGGGTTTCAACGAAGATGAAATCCGTGTATTTTTACCTAGAAATATCAGAAAACAAGAACTCACACACGCCTTGTTACTGACTGGGTTATAAAATTAAAAAGATTAAGCAGTACTTGAAAATATGTTTGGAAAATAGCCATCAATATAATGAGGCTAGTGATATTTAATTAAAAAGAAAGTCACAGAAATTTTTTAGATTTCTGTGACTTTTTTTCAGCCGTTCATTTGTTAGTTGAAAATGGTCATTGAAATCAGGAAAGAAATTTGCCATTATTAATAGGAAAGCTCCAATTAATATATTGTAATAAAGTAGTTTGGCTAAAGAAAATTATTTCAGAGGTCAATCAAGTCAAAGGCATAAGAGAACCTTGCCTGAATAGAAGAAGGAGAACGAGATGATGAGTGACGATATTCGCTATATCACTTATTCGGAAGAGGAAATGACTATTGTTAGAAATGGAACAGCGGCAATTAGAAAAGTCCTTGAACGAGGGAGTGAGAAAGAGAAAGAGCGGCTCTTATTCTGCTTAGACAGATACTTAGATCCTTGGTTTGAGTACAATCTATCATACAAAGCAGAGATAGATCGATTGTTGGAAGAAGTAATTGTCACTGCTAACACTTTGGCTGTAAAAGAATCGGCGCTGCAATTGTTGACAGATTATGGAGAAGGTGATTTTAAAATAATTAAAGAAAATATTGATAAAATTGAGCCCGAGCTGATGAGTGAAATCAATTATTTATTAGAAATGATTGATTTCACTCATAAAGGAAACGAAATGCTCTAAAAAAAGCGGATGTTCTCCGAATGAGGAGAACCATCCACTTTTTTATATGTTGATTGTTTATCGAGTTGTAACTTTCGCATATGCATATCTGTGTTTTCTGGTTAGTGTAATTGCTGTAATTGCAGCGATTGAAAGTAGGGAACCTGCAGTAAATAATTTTTTCATGAGCATCATCCTTTCTTGTGTAAGAGAGTCTAGTCATCTTGGTCAAAATCTAAGTAATTATATGATAAACCCTAGAAAAAATAGGGAAACGTGGACGGTAGGATTCGAACCTACACCTCTATGGATTGAGAATAAACATCTGTTAAGCCTCAGGCGAGTTAAAACACCACGTTCATCCACTTAATAGTATATGAGTAAGCAGTTATGCTTTTTTTCATTTAGTTGAAAGGAAGGAGTAAGGTGTTTCGCTCTTTTGTCTCACTGAGTCAATATCAGTCTTTTTGACAGTCCTGTTTTTAGAGTGAAACACACCTACTGGCTTCTGGTTTAGAAGTTCGGGTCATCTTTCCGGCTTTCTTTATACACCTGAAGGACAAAACCCAAAAATGAAAATCCAATTCCTTGAAACAGCCCCTTTCGTATTTGATGAGTTAATCATAACCATCTCATATTAAATGGAACATAAAAAAGTAAGAAGAAAATAATACTTTTCATGAAGGAATTGTGAAAGTGCTTAAAAAGAGGTAAAGGGATTAAAGAAAGTCTTTATCTATTTAGAAAAGCTTGATTTTGGTGTGCAAAATGGAAAGTTAAAAGGAGGTGCTCCTCCGACTTTTTTTTGTTAAAATGAAGAAAAAGGGCAGGTGTGCATGCTTGGAAAAAAGCGAATTAAAACATGGGATAAAAGAATGGTTGCTGAGAATTGATTTAGTGGATAGGCGGCCAGAAGAGATAATAGCATTGAATTTTGGACTTTTTGAACCATATGGACTAGAGTTGATTGGCTCGAAGGTTTATAATCTGGAAGACGATGACTGGGCTTGTGAGGAAGATTTTATCCCCACAGAAAGAACTTGCCAAGGAATAACATTTGACGACAATCAAACCTGGCAAGAAATTTTGTCGATGGTTTATTCAATAATAGAAGAATTAAGTGCTGAGTTGTCAGAGCTGGATCTTCTAAGGGTTCCTCATATTACGACAGGCTTTTCAGATGGAGATTTGCTGATTGTGAAATAATTCTGAGAGTGAAGCATGGGATGACAGTAGAAAGTATAGAATAATGATGGATATGGTAAACTATATAAGGATTTATTTCATTACTGCTCGTGGAAAAATGTGTATCAAGAGTAGAATGAAGACTATTTTGAACCAGATTTTACAGGGAATTTAGGAGGAATATAATGAGAAAAGCGATATATGCTTCAAGTGTTCTAGTATTGACCGTCGTGTTTATCAGCGGCTGTTCGTCTGCTGAAAATACTTCGGGTACTTCTGACAAACGTTCGGCCAATGAAATTGAGGTAACTGTTTCCTTGATGAAGGATGATGCTGAGGTTACTAAAAAGGAAATTACTACTGCCGAGGATACTACCTTGATGGAGGCAATGAAAGAAAATTTTGAACTCGAAGAAGACAACGGAATGATTACGTCTATTGATGGTATTGAACAGGATGAAGCCGAAAACCGCTATTGGGTTTACACGATTAATGGCGAAATGATTAACACAGGAGCAAAAGATACAACGTTGAAGCAGGGCGATCAGGTTGAATTTACGTATGAGAAATTCTAAGCAGCCATTGAAACCAGTGTTTTCGGTTAGAGAATTGACTTATTTGGCGTTGATTGTGGCCGCGTGTGTAGTTGGCAGAATCTTGTTTCAGCCAATACCCAATGTTCAGCCGATGACTGCTATTTTTTTGATTATCACAGCTCAGTTAGGCTTTGGAAGAAGTTTGATTGTTTGCTTGCTCTCAGTCATTGTAACGAACCTTTATATGGGGATGGGACTCTGGACAATTACTCAAATAGCTAGTTATACGGTAGTTCTAGCTCTATTCAGCGGGCTGCTAAAAATACCAATCGTAGGAAAAACCTTTATTACTCAATGGAGTTTCAGCTTTTTTTCAGGATTTATTTATGGATTTGTTATTTCTGTAATAGACGTTCAAGTCTATGGTATGCCTGCATTTCTGCCTTACTATTTACAAGGCGTATCCTTCGATTTTCTCCACAGCATAGGAAATTTTGCCTTTTTTCTATTATTAACACCCATTTTTCAACGACTCTTGAAAAGAGTTGAGGGAAATGAAAAAGCACGATGAGCTGTGTCAGTAGGCTCATCGTGCTTTTTTCGAATACTTTCTATGTTTGTTTCAGTGGTTGCAAAGAGTCTTCATCTGGTGTGACATATAGAGTCTTTTGATTTTCATAAATGACATAACCAGGTTTGGCTCCGTTCGGCTTATGAACATGCTTTACTTGAACGTAATCTACGGGTACTTGTGCAGAAAGACGGAATTTTGAGTAATACGCAGCGAGCAGCGCCGCTTCGTATAGCGTTTTTTCAGAAGGTTCAGGGTTCTTGATAATTACGTGTGAACCTGGAATGTCCTTTGCATGCAACCAAATATCGGTTTTCTTGGCTGTTCTCAACGTCAACTGATCGTTTTGCAGGTTATTTCTGCCGACAAGAATCGTGTCTCCATCAGAGGATAGAAATACCTCAGGTTTACTAGGCTGTTCTTTCTTCTGCTTTTTATTTTTTTGTTTTTTTACATAGCCTTGATTAAGCAGTTCTTCTCGAATAACGCCTAAATCAATTGGACTTGCCAGCTCTAGCTGGGAAAGGACAGATTCAAGGTAAATAATCTCTTGTTCTGTCTGTTCGATTTGTGTTTGGACAACGCGAACAGCATTTTTTAACTTTTGGTATTTTTGAAAATATTTTTGTGCATTTTGATTCGGTGTGAGTGAGGGTCTCAGCTTGATATCGATTGGCTGATTTTCTTCGTAATAATTGTCAAGCGTTACCTTATCAGCTCCTTTAGGTACTTGAGTCATGAAGGTAGTCAGAAGCTCACCGTTTCGTCGATAAAATTCTGCATTTTCAGTATCATCTAAAGTTTTTTTCAGCTTTGAAAGCTTTGTCTGATTTTTTTTCAACTCGTTTTCAATTTTGCGAATCAGCTCGCCGCCCTGTTGTTTGACGCGATCCTTCTCGGCTTTTCCACTATAAAAAGCATCTAAAAGCTCACTTAGAGAAGAAAATACCTCTTTTTCGCCGCTAAGCGAATGATACGTCAGCGGTGTGAAAAATTCTTTTTTTTCAGTTCTTGTCAACGTTGGGGTAGGATGTTCAACTAGTTCTTGCCAAAAGGCTTCCCAAACTGGAATTTTCCTACCAGGCTGTTCATTCAGACGATAAGCCAGCTCCTCTGCAGTATCTCGTCCAAGCCCTTGAAAGGTTTGCTGAAGGTAGCTTGCATTCAACTCATCTGCGATAGAAAGCAGTTCAAATACTTTTTCCTTTGATACTTGAAAAGGATTATGCTGGTCTTTCGCTGGCGGTGCAAGGTAGTCAACTCCGGGAAGAAGTGAGCGATAGCTGTTTTGAGAACTGCCAATATGCTTGATAGTATCCAGAATTTTTCCTGTCTCTTGGTTCATAAGGACAATTGTACTGTGACGCCCCATTAACTCAACGATTAATACGATATTCTGCAAATCACCTAGTTCATCTCGTTTGGTAAAAGAGAAATGAATGATGCGATCATTGTCGACTTGTTCAATTGATTCTAAAATTGCTCCATCTAAGAATTTTCTAAGCATCATCACAAAATTGGGTGGAACATCTGGGTTCGCATACGTCATTTCAGTTAATTGAATTCTTGCATAGCTTGGGTGAGCAGAGAGAAGCAGCTTATGATTCTTTCCTTTAGAGCGGATAACTAAAACAACCTCATTTTCATAGGGTTGGTGAATCTTTGATATTCGTCCAGAGACTAATTGCTCGGACAGTTCATTTGTTATTGTATGGGTAAAGACACCATCAAAGGACATGATTTTCCCTCATTTCTATAGTCCGTAATAGTATTATTATAACGAATACAAAATTAATAATAAAGAAAATACTCAGAAATTGATTGGTCTGCTGTAACTTCCCACTGCAATTGCTCATTTCTATAAAGAAATCAATGAAATTCAGTTTTTCCTGTTTGCGCTTTCGTTTTTTTATCAAGATGAGTATAATAGGTATAGACAAATTTTTTAGGAGGCTAACAAATGGTAAAACGATTAATCAGTGCAAGCTATAGTGAGGTTGCTAAAATGTCCGCGCAAGAATTGAAACAGTCAATTAAAGCAAGTGAAGGTCGAACAATTCTGTCTGAAAATGTTGTTTTGGCTTCTCCGCAGGCTGGAGATATCACAAATGCAGAGGTCGCTGCGGCTTTTGGTGCAGATTTGATTCTGTTGAATGTCTTTGATTGCTTCAACCCAATCATTCAAGGACTTCCTGGCATGGATATCGAAAAATTAATGACCTATATGCAGTACCCTGAAAAAAATACAAACAGCAACCCGATTGCTGAATTGAAGAAGCTAGTCGGTCGACCAGTAGGTGTAAACTTGGAACCGGTTGATGAACAATCAGAAATGTTCAGTGAAAAACTGGAAATCTCTAAAGGAAGAATTAGTTCGAAAGAAGCGATTCAAAAAGCTGAAGAACTTGGTTTTGATTTCATCTGCTTAACTGGAAATCCGGGTACAGGTGTAACCAATAAGCAAATCGCAAAAGCTGTAACTGTGGCAAAAGAGAATTTTTCAGGATTGATTATTGCTGGGAAAATGCACAGTGCCGGTTCTGACGAACCAGTTGTGTCAAATGAGGCAGTGGAAGACTATGCGAAAGCCGGAGCAGATATCTTACTTCTGCCAGCTGTCGGCACCGTACAAGGCTTTACAGAAGATAATCTGAAGGACGCTGTAGCAATTGCGAAGAAATATGATTTATTGACAATGTCCGCTATTGGGACAAGTCAGGAAAGTGCTAACAAAGAAACAATTCGCCAAATTGCTTTGATTAACAAAATTTGCGGCGTTGATATTCAGCACATCGGAGATGCCGGCTATGGCGGCTTAGCTCCTGCGGAAAATATTTACGAAATGTCTGTTGCGATTCGAGGCATGCGCCACACTATCAATCGTATGGCTCGTTCAGTCAATCGTTAATTTGGATGAGCGTCATTCAATCAGTTATGAATATAGAGGAACATGGATGTAGCTTATCATCCATGTTCTTTTTTTTAACTATAAAGGGATTGTAAAATTTTTATGGCTGTGAACTCAGTAATGCCACGGATTAGTTTCAGAACAGATGAAACATTGTCTAACTGAGCGAACTCGTTTAGCTTTTCTTATTGACAAATAACTGTAGTAGGTTATAATTTATTGTGAACCAAAAAATATTTTTATTCATAATAAAAGGAGAGAGTGAAGTGGCAAGAGGGCCTAAAGGTTTTTCCGATGAAGAAAAGGCTGTTCTAAGAGATAGGCTTTGTATGGAATGTGAAAAGAAATGGGCATTGTTAGGATACAAGAAAACCAATATTGGTGAGCTTACATCAGCAGTAGGGATTTCTACAGGAGCGTTTTATCTGCTTTTTCCATCAAAGGAAGACTTTTTCTGTGAAACTCTTATCAGGGTTAGAAACCGATTGAAAGAAACGATTATGACCATTATTCATGAAAATAAAAGTAAGCAAGGATTTGTTGCGGCATTAAACTGGCATTTTCAGGAGTTTGAACGGGCGCCGTTTCTGTACGACCTTGGTTCTCCTGATTTCATGGCTTTTTTAAATAAGATTCCTCGAGAAAGAGTAGACGAAATGACATTTGATAGTAAAACATTTTTCTATGAAATGGTTGAAGCCTCGAATCTGACATTTAAGATTGATTCACAAAAGTGCTATGAGGTTATTAATACTCTTCTGTATACTGTGGAATTGAAAAAGAATACGCCGTATGACTCACGATGGGTTTTTGAATTCTTATTAAACAGTGTGATTGATGATTTATTTGATTGATTTGCCTGTTCTTCATTAACAGAAAAAGACAACGATTTAGTATTATCATTAAAATTCAGGAGGAAAAAAATTATGTCTGAACAAAAAAAGCCGATGCTGCACAAGGTATTAGGGACAACCGAAAAATTGATTGAGGCAACATCTGGGATGGAGATAACTTTGCCTAAGCCAAGCAGACGTTCAATGAGAACCAGTGCTGCAACGAATAGTATTATTGGCATTGGGCTGACAGCCTATGGCTTACTGACACCCCATAAGTGGACGTTGATTCTAGGCGCAGCAAGTATTGCTGGTGCGGTAGTGATGTATAACGAAGCAAAAGACTGCGGTTGATTTTCAATCGCAGTCTTTTTTATTTACATTTTACATTTCGAATTGAGCAATCAACGTAGTAAGAACTTCAGCCGCTTCTTCCGGCAGAGCATTGTAGCCATTAAAGGCTGTTTGCTGTTTTTGAATGAACGCCAGGCGATCCTTTAAGCGACCTTGTACTTTTTCCAAATAATGCAAGTTGTTGAAGTCAGGATGATGGTTGCTTACTGGCAAATATTGGAGGGAGCGGGTTGTACCGAACGGAAGAAATTCAGCTTGCCCCTCCACAATTTTCTCGATGCTTTCCAATGTCTCGCTGACAGTAACCTTCTTTCCATCAAAGTGTCCTGTGTTGAGAATGTAACAGTCTGTGTTTTGTTGGAAAAGCGCTCTGAAATCCTCATAATCTTCTGCCAACGGATAACAACGAAATGGATTGGCAAAAGGTTCTATTACTAATTGATCTTGATTAAATGCTTCATCGAGATTTTCGGCACTGGAACGCTTTGTTGCTAAAGTAACACCAAATAAAGCTCCTAGTATTGGGTCAGTAATTTTTATGACTGGAGGCAAGCTGTCATCCTTCATAATCCAATAGACAGCATCAATTTTGTCTGTCAACTGATTTTTGCGGTTGGGTGTAGCGTGAGCGGATTTAACTGTCCGACCATTTCCATTACGAATATCTTCCGTAATTAAGACTTTGTTGCCCTCCTCATCTAATGTTACACCAACATTTTGACAGGTAAGGAAATAAGTAACAGCTGGATCGGCCATTGGATAGTCCTGTGTTTTATCAAAATAAGAAGGTTCGAGAGCGATAGAAGAGCCATCTTTCTTAGAAATGATAAAGGCATCGTCATGCAATACAGTGACTTCTTGTCCATTGTTGTTTTTTGCCAGTGTAATTGTTGACTTCCCGGAACCGGATAGTCCGAATGCTGCCATAGTATAGACGCCCTTTTCCTTTTTATATTGTTTCATACCACCATGGCAGGCAATAAAGCCATTGCGATGAGCGGTAGCCCATGCAAGTGTTAAGGTCGCTTTTTTCAGTTCACCAAAATATCTTAGCCCCAAGATAGCTGCTGTGTTATGAAGTGGATCAATCAATACTAGACCTTGCGGGAAGCTAGGGTGTGTCCAATCTGGATCTGCAAGGATGAAAATATCGCCTTCATCATAAGCAACGGAGGTATCAAATTGTTCGTTAAATGTCTCGTCAAAAAATTGAAAATTCAACAAGTAGGAATAAAGATTTCCCTCAAAACCTTCAGGCAGCAGTAAATGCCCACGCAGCATAAAGTCATCAGCTAAGCCGACACCAATGGAAGCAGCACGGCATCTTTTTTTCGATAACTGGTAAGCAGCCTCTCGTAAGATTCCGCTATAATAATCCTCATCAATGCCTGGTTGACCAATAATCCGGCGGGCGGCAGCTGTACGTCCGACAATATTTCCATCGTTTGTAACCAAGACACGGCTGTTAACAGGCAAGCCTAATGTCTCAGGTTTAAAAACAGGAAGATTTGTGGTAATAGTTCCCAGAGAATTTTTTGCCAGATGATAGGCCTCTGTAACAGATTCGATAGAGGAAACATTATTTCCATAGAATACTGTTTCAATCGTACTTCTTACCTTTGAGAAAAGTAGATTTGAATGACTGATTTTCTTTTTAGGGAACTGCTTGATTGAACTCATAAACAACACTCCTGACGTAATTATTTTGACATTCTTGATAGCTTTAATGAAAGTCAAGCTTTGATATACATGGATAAGACTTTGTTGATTAGTCGTTACTCGTGCCGGTAAAAGCTCTAAAATTCTTCTGTTTCAAACTGTTTTTGATAATTGTTATTTATAGTTTATCATATTTTTTTGTTTGTGAATGCGTTTTCTGAAACGAATTTTATCAGTTTTGCTAGGCAAAAAAAGAATCTATTAGTATAATGAAAGAGAGGCTTAGGGAATCTAAGTTGCCGATTTAAAGAAATTCATTGGATAACATGGGAGAAAGACAGGATGATGACAAGTAGTTGTTCTGGAAATAAGGAGAGAAGGCATTGGAAAAGAAACCAAATACACAAGCTAATGAGCCTAAGAATACAGGGTCTGGTTTAAACAAGCAGCAGCAATTGCTGATTCGAGTTGGGATAGCAGCGGTTATAGTGATTTTTGCATTAATCTTGATTATTCCACGTGCTCAGGCAAATATTCGTTCGTCACAAATTGATTCTTTAGTCGACGTGACTTTCAAAACGAAAAAAGTGAAGTTTGCGGATACGAAAACAATCGATAAAGAGATTGAAGAAAGTCGTGCTTCAACCATTATGTTTACTGTTCCAAGTGGGAAAACATACGAGCAGCTTATCTCTGTATTCTCAGACGAAGAACTTATGCAGACTTTTAGCCGCAGCATGACCATTTACCCAATCGTATATGATGCAGCAAATGTGGAAAAGAAGTATAATGTAAAAAAGGATGAGATTACCGTCATCTTTTTTGAAAGCGGCAAAGAGAAAAATCGTTTTATTGTTGATGAGAGTATGGATGTGAAAACTGCATTTATACCTAAGCTGAATGAGTTGCCTTTGGCAGCTGTAGATCCTGCGACACAAGAGCAGCAGGCTCAAGATCAGACACAGACAGAAACACAGGATACGACACCGCAAGAAACAGCACCACAGGAAACAACAGACACTGCCCAGAATGAGGAGCAGGTGCATCAGGAAAAATTACAAACTGTTCAATAAGCTGACGGAAAGAAGGGATTAAGATGAGATTGATGATTTTATTCGCTTTAAGTATCTTTTATCTAGTAATGAACACAAACAGGAAGCCAGTTCCTGTTTATGTAAGAAGGAACTCCCGTGGCCGTTATTAATTGGAAAAAGGCACTAGTATTTAATAAAAAGAGGGTTCCGGCAGGCAAGCTGGGACCCTCTTTCAAATGGTCCGATAAAAAACGTATCTACTTGAATGACCGACTACGGCTGGTTTCTTTTGATTATATGAGAAAAGAGTCTGTGGCATGGTATCAGGATGAAGAGAGTATGAAAAGTATTGTCGGAAAACCTATTATTTACGATGAAGATAAAATTACGCAAATGTATGACTGGCAGAATAAACATGGGGAATTATTTTATATAGAATACCTGGTTGGGGATACCTATCGGACAATTGGTGATGTCTGGCTTGCCAAAAATGATTATGCGATTGTCATTGATCGTAGGTACCGAAATCGGCATATCGGTCGAACGGTTACCAAGTATTTCATTTATAAAGCAAGAATGAATGGTTGGGAAACCATGTACGTGAGTGAAATTTTCAATTGGAATAAGGCATCTCAAAAAATGTTCACAAGTCTGAAATTTTATCCCTTCAAGGAGCATAGAAATAGTTGGAGCTATCGAAGACGGCTAAAAATAGCTGAAAAAAACAATTGATTATTTTTTTCAGCGAAGTATCAGTGAGAGTCAAGGAAGAACAATGGGTAGGCATATCAATAAAATCTAGCCATTACCTATAAAATTTTCTTGACAGAAGTATTTGTTTAGGTGTAGACTACTTTTAACGAAAAAATAACAGGAGGAATCAGGCATGAAACAATTATCGAACCAAACAAACCTAACATGGCAAAACTGGCGTAGATAAGTTGTATGTATGATTCTTCATAGATACAACTTTAGAAGACAAATGACGGATTCTAAAATTTGTATCTATGCTGGTTCTTTCGATTGATTTGATATTCGACCACATAGATGACTATCTATGTGGTTTTTGCGTAAAGGCAGTGACCACTCTCTGGAGTTCGTCACTGCTTTTTTTGTGTAATAAATATATTAGTGAGTGGTTTATAGAATGTGGCATATGCTTAGGAGGGAATAGAATGAAATCAAAGAAATTAACAGCAGTAATTGGGGTACTTGTATTATTTTTAGTTGTTTCATTTTTTACAGAAAAACAGGATGAATCGAAAGAAGAGCTGCCAACAGTAGGTGTGCTGCAATACGTGAGTCACCCGGCGTTGGACGAAATCTATCGTGGAATTCAAGACGGTCTGAAGGAGAGCGGGTATGAGGATGGAAAAAATATGACTATCGCTTTTCAAAATGGCCAAGCCGATCAAAGTAAGCTGGCCACAATGAGTCAACAGTTGATTGATAAGAAGGCTGATGTATTAATTGGAATTGCCACACCGGCAGCTCAGGCATTAGCAAATACGACAAATGAAATTCCTATTATATTGGGAGCTATTACAGATCCGGTCAGTGCCGGTCTTGTGGCATCCAATGACAAACCCGGAGATAATATCACAGGAGTCAGCGACAAATCACCTGTTGATGCACAGTTTGATTTAGCCATTAAACTTCTTCCAAAAGCTTCTTCTGTTGGTATTTTGTACTCATCTGCTGAAGAAAATTCAAAATATCAAGCAGCCGAAGCGGAGAAAGCGGCTAAAGCATTAGGTCTCAGTGCAAAATCTTATGTCGTACCGTCCAGCAATGAAATTGCACAAACCGTTCAGGTCATGTCAGGTGAAGTAGATTTCATCTATATACCAACAGATAACACTATTGCGAATGCCATGCAAACGGTAGTCAATGAAGCGAATAAAACGAAGACGCCAATCATCCCGTCCGTTGATACAATGGTAGAAGAAGGTGGTCTTGCAACAGTCGGAATTAATCAGTATGAGCTTGGGGTGCAAACAGGGAAAATGGCAGCAGATATTCTATCTGGAAAATCAGAGCCTGCAACAACGCCGATTTATACATTCAATACCGGAGACATAATTATCAACGAAGAACAAGCGCAAAAGCTTGGTGTTGTAATTCCGGAAAATCTTAAAAAAGAAGCGAAATTGGTTGGGGCAGAATAAGATAGAGCCTCTTGAATATAGAAGTCTCAATGAAATTATGAAAACAGGGACTTTCTGACCACGTAAGTGTATTACTAATGTATGTAGAAAAAGAGAGAAAATGACAGGAGTGGATAAAATGATTGTTTCAGCGATAGGACAAGGGATGCTGTGGGCGATTTTAGGATTAGGAATATTTATGACATATCGGATTTTGAATTTTCCGGATATGACAACGGAAGGGTCGTTCCCTCTCGGAGGAGCTGTTTGTGTGACTGCAATCACGAACGGTGTTTCTCCAATAGTTGCGACCTTACTTGGGGTGTTAGCAGGAATGGGGGCAGGTTTAGTCACAGGATTATTGTTCACAAAAGGGAAAATTCCGGTAATTTTATCTGGAATATTGGTGATGTCAGGATTGAATTCAGTCATTCTTTATGTGATGCAGACACCTAATTTATCTTTGTTGAACCAGCCAAAAATCCAAGAGATATTTTCAGCTTTAGACTTACCTAATTATTTTGATATTGTATTTCTTGGTATTATTGTCTTGGCGTTGATTATTGGGCTGTTGCTTTTCTTCTTCAATACAGTTCTCGGACAGGCCTATATTGCTACCGGAGACAATGAGGAAATGGCTCGTTCAATTGGCATCAAAACAGATACAATGAAGATTCTGGGCTTGACCTTATCGAATGGTATTATTGCTCTTTCAGGAGCACTCATTGCCCAAAATGACGGGTATGCAGATGTAAACAAAGGAATTGGTGTCATTGTCATCGGGCTGGCATCAATCATCATCGGTGAGGTGCTCTTTGGCGAATTGACCTTTGCCGAGCGGTTGGTAGCAATTGTCATCGGAAGCATTATTTATCAATTATTGATTCTGGCAGTTATCAAGCTTGGCTTCGATACAACCTACTTGAAAATCTTTTCCGCAGCGATTTTGGCTATTTGTTTAATGATTCCTCAGCTGAGAAAAGCACTGAACCTCAAAGGTTTTTCTGAAAAGGAGGAAAGATAAATGAGTATTTTACAAATCAGCCATGCAAAAAAAGTGATTGATAATGGAATGAATGAAAAGAAAGTTATTTTGGATGATGTATCTCTTGAAATCAAAGAAGGAGATTTCATTACTGTTCTGGGTGGAAATGGCGCTGGAAAAAGCACCTTGTTTAACAGTATATCCGGAACACTAGGCCTGACAGAAGGAAAGATTATGATTGATGGAACGGATATCACCTCTTACTCAGAGGAGAAGCGTGCTCATTACTTCTCCAGAGTATTTCAGGACCCAAAACAGGGAACTGCGCCGCGGATGACGGTAGCTGAAAATTTACTGCTGGCATTGTATAGAGGACAAAAGCGGACCTTGAAGCCAAGAAAGCTGAACGATCAGCGTGCGCTATTTGAAGAAATTTGTGCCGAGGTAGGGAACGGTCTGGAAGAGCATCTGGACACACCGACTGGCAATCTATCCGGTGGACAAAGACAGGCTTTAAGCTTGTTGATGGCTACTTTGACTAAACCTCGGTTGTTATTACTGGACGAGCATACTGCTGCCTTAGACCCTAAAACCTCAAAGCAGCTGATGAGCCTAACGGATCAGCGAATCAAGGATGGTAACCTAACTTGTTTGATGATTACCCATCGAATGGAGGATGCTCTAAAGTATGGCAATCGACTGATTGTGATGCAGAAAGGAAAGATTGTCAAGGACCTTAAAAATGAAGAAAAAGCAACGCTCAACCTCCAAGACTTGCTCTTATTCTTTGAAGATGACGAAGAGTTGGCCGTTGATTAAGTAAAAAAACGGATTATCTAAGAGATACTAGGCAGTTGAATAGCAACAGAGGCATTACGGTGTTTGAATATACATCGGGCACAAGAGTATGTATTTTATAGAAAAACCATTCAGAAATGAGTTGGTTTTTCTTTTTTTCGGAAAAAACCATGATGCTGCTTCCTGTTTTAGGTGTTCCCTTGAATGGAAAGTTCTTCTCGTGTTAAAATGGCTAACAGTGAAAAGAATAGGAGACAGGATTCATGGTCGACAGTCAAAAGGTATTAAAAGAAGTATTTGGTTACGAAGAATTTAGAACAGGTCAAAAGGAAATTATTGATCATATTTTGAATAAAGAAAATGTGTTGGGAATTATGCCTACCGGCGGCGGAAAATCAATCTGTTATCAATTACCTGCGTTGCTTATGGATAATCTTACCTTAGTGGTCTCTCCGTTGATTTCTTTGATGAAGGATCAGGTAGATGCTCTTAGCCTAATGGGGATTCCAGCTACCTTTATTAATAGTACATTGTCTCCTCAGGAAATCAATCAGCGCATTCAATTGGCGGTTGATAAAAAAATCAAGCTGCTTTATGTGGCGCCCGAACGGTTGGAATCCTTTGAATTTCAACAGCTTTTAATGCATATTGACATAGATGTGTTAGCTGTAGATGAAGCACATTGTATCTCCCAATGGGGGCATGATTTTCGCCCTAGCTATTTGAGAATGGCGGAGGTCATTCGCAAGTTCCAGCAGACGCCTGCAGTTGTTGCTTTGACAGCTACCGCTACACCGCAGGTAGCTGAAGATATTGTAGCTCAATTGGATATTCCGGAAAATAATCAAATCAAGACAGGCTTCGCAAGAGAAAATCTGTCATTTCAAGTTATTAAGGATCAAAATAAGGATGTTTTTCTTTTAGAGTATTTGAAAATGAACAGCAATCAATCTGGCATTATTTATGCCAGTACAAGAAAAGAAGTTGAACGTATTTATCACTTGCTAAAGAGTAAGAACCATACTGTAGGAATGTATCATGGCGGAATGAATGAAGGCTTGCGTAATCAGAATCAAGAACAGTTTCTGTTTGATGAGGTACAGGTTATGGTAGCAACGAATGCCTTTGGAATGGGCATTAATAAGAGTAATGTTCGCTTTGTTGTTCATGCTCAGATACCAGGGAACATTGAATCCTATTATCAAGAAGCAGGACGCGCCGGTAGAGATGGTCTTCCCAGTGATGCAATTTTGTTTTATGCACCTCAAGATTTACAGGTTCAGCAATATTTTATCGACCAATCGGACTCGCCGATTGAGTACAAGCAGAAGGAATATATGAAGCTGCGTGAGATGTCTCAGTATGCCAATGCACAGGCTTGCTTACAAAAATTTATTCTTCGCTATTTCGGTGAAGAGGGAGAAGAATGCGGTCAATGTACTAATTGCTTAGACGATCGAGAAATTGTGGATATCACAGTGGATGCTCAGAAAGTTCTCTCATGTGTCAAACGAATGGGTGAACGCTTCGGAAAAGGACTAGTTTCAAAGGTATTGACCGGATCGAAGGACCAAAAGATTGACCAGTGGAAATTTGACCAGCTACCAACCTATGGCTTGATGAAGGACCGTACACAAAGGGATATTAGTCAGCTGATTGATTATTTGACAGCAGAACGCTATCTATCTCCATCTGACGGACAGTTTCCGTTATTATCGGTATCTGAATCTGGAATTGATGTTTTACTGGGCAAGCAGACAGTACATCGAAAAGAGGATCAAAAAATCAGGAAGCTGGCGATGGACGACCAACTGTTTGAAGTGCTGCGTGCATTGCGGATGGATCTCGCACATGAAGAAAATGTCCCACCGTATTTGATTTTTTCGGATAGCACATTGAAAGAATTTTGTGAGAGACTGCCCAAAAATCCGATTGAGCTGCTGCAGGTAAAGGGAGTAGGGCAGAACAAGCTGGATAAATACGGCGAAACCTTCTTAGCGGCAATCAAGGAGCATCAGTCGGGATAGAGCAGAAATGGCACGCTTCTGAAGACTGGACGGAAAAGCTGATTTGTGAAGGTAAAGAGTTGATTGGAGCCATTGAGCCTTTTGCTTGAAGAAGTAGAAGATTTATGTCTTCAACAATGAAAGTTAAAAATTGGTTTAGTCCACTGATTTTCAGAAAATTTTTATTAATAAAACGCAAAAATATGCTATAATTGTTTAATTAAGATAGGAGGTTAAAGGCAGATGGAACCTATTTCTAAAGAATTTGCATTAGAACTGCTGAAAGAAGATGCGGACAGAATCAAAATGTTGATCCGTAATCAAAAAAACAGTCTCTGTATCTCTCAATGTAAAGCATTTGAAGAAGTTGTAGATACGCAAATGTATGGTTTTTCAAGACAAATGACCTACGCAATTCGTCTGGGCATTTTGAGCTCAAAAGAAGGTCATCAATTGTTGAGTGATTTGGAAAAGGAACTCAACCGTTTATATACTGAAGTATACGAAGAAACACATGAGAAAAAAGAGAGTGGCAAGGAGGTTTAAGCTTTGCCAAAAAAAGTAAAAAAGAGGCATTTGCTTGACTATAGTATTTTGATTCCCTATATGATTTTAAGCTGTGTTGGACTGATTATGGTTTATAGCTCAACTTCAGCCAATCAGATGAGTAAGGGATTGCCAGCTACGGCTATGGTCATTAATCAGCTCCAATTTTGGGTGCTGAGTTTGGTAGCGATGTTTTTTATCTATAAGATGAAGACAACCGTGTACCAAAATAAGGGCTTTATCATGTTGGCGATTGCAGTTATTTCTGCTTTGCTGCTGGCCGTTCGTTTTACCAATCTGGGGGTTACGATTAATGGTTCCAAAGGTTGGATTCGATTAGGCGGATTCTCTATGCAGCCGGCTGAGTATTTAAAAATCATGGTTATTTGGTATTTAGCATACATTTTAGCAAGAAGGCAAAAATACATTGACAGAGAATTCAAAAAGGCTGTACTGCGGCCCATGCTGCTGGTTGGCTTTTTGATTTTTCTTGTAGCTATCCAACCCGATTTGGGGAATGCCGCAGTGTTGACGCTGATTGCGATGATTATGCTGTTATCAAGTGGAATTAATTATATGTATACGTATTTGTTTGGTGGCTTGGGTATTTTAGGAAGTATTGGCTTTATTGAGGCACTGCTGTTGACAAAGGGCAGCTTTATTCCATCACAATATCAATATGTTTACCAACGTTTTGAAGTTTTTCTAAATCCGTTTATTGATGAACGGGACACCGGACATCAATTAGTAAATTCCTATTATGCATTGAGTAACGGCGGTTGGTTTGGTCGAGGCTTAGGTAACAGTATTCAGAAAAAAGGATTTCTTCCTGAGGCGCATTCAGATTTTATCTTTGCGATTACAGTGGAGGAATTGGGCCTGGTGGTTTCATTGATTATCCTTGCCATTCTGTTCTTTTTGATTGTACGTATTGTTTTAGTCGGCGTTCGTTCCAGAAAACCATTCAATTCTTTACTTTGTATAGGGATTGGATCGATGCTGTTGATTCAAGTGTTCATCAACTTAGGCGGAATTACAGGCGTAATCCCATTGACAGGGATTACCTTCCCGTTCTTAAGTCACGGGGGGAATAGCTTGCTGATTATATCCGTAGCTATCGGGTTTGTATTGAACATCAGTGCAGATGAAAAGAGACAAAAACTTATTGATGAATATCAGATGCTTGAAACTGATAGATAATTACTGAAGGTAAAAATTAAGAGGTAGGAGTGGGAAGATGAAGAAAGTTTTAGTAGCAAATCGTGGCGAGATCGCTGTACGTATTTTCCGTGCCTGTACAGAGCTGGGAATCAGAACAGTAGCTGTATATGCAGCAGAAGATGAATACTCTGTCCATCGCTTCAAAGCAGATGAGGCCTATTTGGCAGGCAAAGGAAAAAAACCGATTGAAGCATACTTAGATATTGAAGGTATTTTAAGTATCGCAAAAAAATGTGGTGCAGATGCAATTCATCCGGGATATGGTTTTCTTTCTGAAAACCTTGAATTTGCTAAGCGCTGTGAAGAAGAAGGTATCACCTTTATTGGACCTAAATCTCATCATTTAGATATTTTTGGTGATAAGATAAAAGCCAAAGAGGCAGCTGTTGCTGCTGGGATTTCTTCTATCCCCGGCTCTGATGGTCCGGTTGATACTGTAGATGAAGTGCTGAGTTTTGCAGACAGCCACGGATTCCCTGTAATGATTAAAGCGGCCTTGGGCGGCGGCGGACGGGGTATGCGTGTTGCGTATAATGAAAAAGAAGCACGTGAAGGATATGATCGAGCGAAAAGTGAAGCGAAAGCAGCTTTTGGCTCGGATGAAGTATATGTAGAAAAATACATTTCCAATCCTAAGCACATTGAAGTTCAAATTTTGGGAGACCAGCATGGGAACGTGATTCACTTGTTTGAACGTGATTGCTCTGTTCAACGACGTCACCAAAAAGTGGTTGAAGTTGCCCCTTGTGTATCAATGGACGAAGTATTACGCAAAGAGATATGTGATGCGGCCGTTCAATTAATGCGTCACGTTGGCTATGTAAATGCCGGAACTGTTGAATTTTTAGTAGAAGGAGACCGTTTCTATTTTATTGAAGTCAACCCTCGTGTTCAGGTTGAGCATACTATCACTGAAATGATTACAGATATTGATATTGTCGTTTCCCAACTGCAAATTGCACAAGGGATGGACATGCATAAGGATATGGAAATTCCTCATCAGGAAGACCTGACATTGAATGGGGCTGCGATACAGTGCAGAATCACAACGGAAGATCCGTTGAATCAATTTATGCCGGATACTGGAAAAATCGATACCTATCGTTCACCAGGTGGTTTTGGCGTTCGGCTAGATGTAGGGAATGCTTATTCCGGGTATGCTGTTACACCATATTTTGACTCATTACTTGTTAAGGTTTGTACTCATGGCTTCAGCTTTGAAAAGGCTGTTCAGAAAATGCAGCGCTGTTTGAAGGAGTTCCGTGTCAGAGGAGTCAAGACCAATATTCCGTTTTTACAGAATGTTGTCAGTCATCCAACATTTATTTCAGGAGAAGCCAATACAACATTTATTGATAACACACCTGATTTGTTTGAATTCCCAAGAGTACGAGATCGTGGCAACAAGACAATGAAATTTATTGGAGAAGTGACAGTCAATGGATTCCCCGGTGTTGAAAAAGCAACGAAGAAATTCTATGAACAGCCTAGAGTTCCAAATGATTTAATTGTGAAGAAAGATTTTGTGACTGCCAAAAATGTTCTTGATGAAAAAGGGGCAGACGCGGTAGTTGAATGGGTCAAAAAACAGGAAAATGTCTTATTGACAGATACGACATTCAGAGATGCACATCAAAGTCTGCTTGCGACTCGTGTACGGACACAAGACTTTAAAGCAATTGCAGAATTGACAGCAGAAGGGTTGCCGGAGCTGTTTTCCAGTGAGATGTGGGGCGGAGCAACCTTCGATGTTGCTTATCGTTTCTTGAATGAAGATCCTTGGCAGCGTCTGAGAAAGCTAAGAAAATTGATGCCAAACACGCTATTTCAAATGTTGTTCAGAGGATCAAATGCAGTTGGTTATCAGAATTACCCTGATAATGTGATTGCAGAATTCATTAAGGAGTCTGCGGCTCAGGGAATTGATGTGTTCAGAATTTTTGACAGCTTAAACTGGCTTCCTCAAATGGAAAAAAGTATTCAAGCAGTTCGTGATTCAGGTAAAATCGCAGAAGCGGCAATTTGCTATACCGGTGATATTAACGATCCGGATAGAGCAAAATATAATGTTCAATATTATAAAGATATGGCGAAGGAGCTGGAGCAGCTTGGAAGCCACATCATTGCAATCAAGGATATGGCCGGACTATTGAAGCCTCAGGCAGCATATCGTCTGATTAGTGAGTTGAAGGATACAGTGAATGTTCCGATTCACCTGCATACGCATGATACTAGCGGTAACGGCATCATCACCTATTCTGCAGCGACAAAGGCTGGGGTGGATATTGTCGATGTTGCGGCAAGTGCGATGAGTGGTGCAACAAGTCAGCCGAGTATGACAAGTCTATACTACGCCTTAGTGAATGGCGCACGTACACCAGATATTGACGTTGATAATGCCCAGAAGATTAACCATTATTGGGAAGATGTACGGATGTACTACACATCATTTGAAAACGGGTTGAATGCACCACAAACTGAGGTTTATATGCATGAAATGCCTGGAGGACAATACTCTAATCTGCAGCAGCAGGCGAAGGCGATTGGACTTGGCGATAAATGGGATGATATCAAGAAAATGTATCGAACAGTCAATCTGATGTTTGGTGATATTATCAAAGTGACTCCTTCTTCTAAAGTTGTAGGAGATATGGCCTTGTTCATGGTTCAAAATGATTTAACAGAGCAAGACATTTATGACCGAGGCGGGGAGTTAAGCTTCCCAGAGTCAGTAGTGACGTTCTTCCAAGGAGACTTAGGCCAGCCAGTAGGAGGATTCCCTAAAGAGTTGCAGAAGGTTATCCTAAAAGGTCGTCCAGCATTTACTGAACGTCCAGGAAGCTTGGCTGAACCGGTTGACTTTGAACAGGTTCGTAAAGAATTAGCTGAAAAAATCGGCTATGAGCCAAAGAATGAAGAAGTCTTGAGCTACTTAATGTATCCGCAGGTCTTCCTTGATTATCGCACGTCTTACCAGAATTATGGGGATGTTACTTTACTGGATACACCAACATTCTTCCACGGTATTCGCTTGGGTGAGTCAGTAGAAGTTCAGATTGAAAAAGGAAAAACGCTGATTATCCGTCTTGATGAGGTTGGTGAGCCTGACATTGAAGGGAATCGCACACTGTTCTTCAATCTTAATGGTCAACGTCGAGAAATCATTATTAAGGATCGTTCCATTATATCCAGTGTTCAGACGAAGCGTAAGGCAGAACCAACAAACAAGGGTCAGGTTGGTGCTACGATGTCCGGTTCAGTGCTGCAAATTTTGGTTAAAAAGGGCGACAAGGTCAAAAAGGGTGATCCATTGATGATTACTGAAGCAATGAAGATGGAAACAAGTCTTGAAGCTCATTTTGATGGTGTAGTAGACCATGTTTACGTTACCGAAGGTGAAGCAATCAGCTCCGGTGATTTATTGATTGAATTAACAGAAAAATAAGTGATTCAGGAGGAAGAAATGAAACGATTTTTAGCTTTTTTAGCAGTACTCATTTCAGTATTGGTCATCGGCTATTTACAACCTGTGTTTTTTCCTCCTGAAAAAGCTAAGATTAACATAGAGGACATTCAGAGACCTGATGTCTCTCATACGGCTTTGCCGCATGAAGAGCTGCCTGCTTCTGGGTATGCTCTCTACATAGGAAAAAAAATCACGGATTTCACCACTAAGTTTGGCGAACCGCTTACGTCTTATGATACAGGGTTTGGTTATGAGCTTTGGACCTTTGGCGAAGAAGATAGTGAATATATGGAAGTAAGTGTAAAGGACAATGTGATTTGTGCAGTTAAAGCTTTTAATACAACTGACGATGTCTCTCCCTTTACACTTGGGATGACTCTGTCAGAGGTGTCTGACATCACAACAATCTTTTCAAATTTTGAAATAGAGAATGAAAGTATGTCATACTCCATCGAATTGATGGAAGAGGACATGAACTATAGACCATTAATTGCATTTGATAACAATACGTTTGCAGTGCTTTTCTTTACCCACGGTCAAGATGTACTTTCCGGTATTGTCTATTTATCTAAGGACTATCTGCTAACTGTGATGCCTTATCAATTGATGGCAGGAGAAGCGCTGCCGATTGCAATCAATGACACTGAAGCAGAGATAGTCGATCAAAAGCAAAAGACAATCATGCGTATGATTAATATGATTCGAATAAAAGAAGCACTTCCTGCATATTCTATCCATCCATCAGCTGAAAAAAACGCAGAATCACTGTATCAGTTTTATGAGGAAAATGCTGCTGAATTTTTATCTGTTGAGCGATTGGAAGCACTCTCTCGTGTAAAAAGTGAAAGTTTGGGTGAGATAGCTACCTCTTTCATTCTAACAAATACTGAATTTGATTCCATGTTGAGTAAAAGTGAGCTTGATTTGCGAAAATCACAGGGAATATTCATGACTCCGGTGTATGACCTTTCGTTTACAGCGCTTTACTGGTTTTCTGATGGCGCATATTATTCCCGTCTGTCACATAGTGAAAATGAAACCATTGGCGTTGCTTTTTCTAAAGAAGATGTGTTAGTCTTATTACAGGCTGCTGAAAATAATACAGAAGAAACAGAAGATAGTAGGTAGATAATAATGATAGTGAATGAATCACTTTTCGATATAGAGGATCAAACAGAGCTGTTGATCCAAACCGTTTTAACTGGTAAGACAGTTGAACAATACAGAGGGAATAGAGAAGCAATGAACTGTTCAGAGCTTGTACAAGAAAAACTGGCGGGGTTTTTGATCTCTAAAGCAGAATTTGAACGAATTGAAAGCTATGGCTCCCACGCTCCGGATTTTAGAACGAAGCAAAGAGCGGTTAGGCAAGCAAAAAGACAGTTGGATATGTGTGAAGAAGTAGCCGATTTCAGAGTATCAGAAACAGAGGTACAGGATATTCTTGATACAATCAGTTCAGCTATCGCAAAGACGATTTCTGAAGACATCAAAGTAGATGCTGGAAATCCGTTCTTTACCAAAGGAAATAACCATGGATGTGGAGGCAGTTGTCATGCAAGTTGAGGAAGAAAAAGAGTTGTTGATTCAAAAGCGAAGATCATTGATTGTTTGGGTCTATTCGCTAAAGCAGTTAAAAACATTGAAGCGTCACGGCTTCATTCAGTATGTATCTAGAAGAATGAAATATGTT
The DNA here is from genome assembly GCF_016745255.1 of Enterococcus sp. BWR-S5. Taxonomy (GTDB): domain Bacteria; phylum Bacillota; class Bacilli; order Lactobacillales; family Enterococcaceae; genus Enterococcus_L. Next base: position 101,413 of record NZ_JADOEQ010000010.1, read on the forward strand.
GTCCTCTATATGAATGAAGAAAGTGTTGAGGCAGCGGAAGAGAAGATAAACAGCCTCCATTTTGTTCGTAAAGTGGAACGCTCCTATCGTCCTGATGTAGAGATGAATTTTGCTGAAAAGATTGGTACAAAAGCAGCCTACCAATATGTAGAAGAAGAAGGATTTGAAGTGGAAGAAATCAATACTCAGATACGACTGGCAGAAAACGTTTAATTATATAGACCCTGAGGAAGATTCTGATACTCGACAAATGTTTTTTATCGCTGCTCTAAGTATAGAGCTAGTGGTTATCAGTACATTTCTTTTGCAGGATTTATACAGGTAAGACGATAAGATGAAAAATGTGGAGGAACTTCAAACATTTTTCATCTTTTTTCCATTAACTAGAGATAGAATAAAAACACTTAGCAGAAGATGAAGATAACATCCTATTGAAGTATTGAAGTATTTTACTTGGTTCAGCCGAGATAAGAGATAGAGGAGAGATGGGGATGCGAGTAGTCGCAGGAGAATATGGAGGAAGGCGCTTAAAGGCGCTGGATGGTGATAACACAAGACCAACAACAGACAAGGTCAAGGAATCGATTTTTAATATGATTGGGCCATATTTTGATAATGGAAATGTTTTGGACCTTTATTCCGGCAGTGGCGGTCTAGCTATCGAAGCCGTATCGAGAGGAGCCGGCCATGCTTGGTGCATTGAAAAAAACTTTTCTGCGCTAAAGGTCATCAGGGAGAATATCGCTGTAACGAAAGAACCGGAGAAATTTACTGTGAAGAAACAGGATGCTGATCGAGCACTTGATATGTTTTTGGAGGAAGGCAGAAGCTTCGACATTGTTCTGCTTGATCCACCGTATGCTCAGCAAAAAATTGAAAAACAGCTAAGTATGATGGAAGCAAACAATCTGTTGAGAGAAGGCAGCGTAGTTGTCTGTGAAACAGATAAATCTGTTGAATTACCGGAAGAAATCGGCTCTTTATACAAAGCAAGAGAAACTGTTTATGGCATTACTCAAATCACGATATATAGAAGGGAAGAATCAGATGCCTAGAATAGCTCTTTTTCCAGGAAGCTTTGACCCGTTTACAATGGGACATCTGAACACCGTTGAACGAGCTGCTTTGATGTTTGATAAAGTAATCATCGGTGTGTTTACAAACACATCAAAAAAATCATTGTTTCGTGCAGATGAAAAAGAACAGATGATTCGCGAAGCAACAAAGCATTTGCCTAATGTAGAAGTGTTTCAGCAAGAGCGGAAATTAACAGTGGATACAGCTCGTTCACTAGGTGCGAATTTTCTGATTCGCGGGATTCGAAATACACAAGACTATGAGTATGAAAAAAATATTGCCTTAATGAATCGTCAGTTAGCTTCGACGATTGATACGGTTTTTCTCTTAGCAGATGAAAAATATGGGCACATCAGCTCTAGCATACTGAAAGAGATACTGTCCTTTGGCGGGGATGTATCCGATTATTTGCCTGATTCTGTCAATCAGGCACTGCGAAATCGAGGGTTGACACATGAAGGATAAAAAGAAGGTATCATTTAAGGCATTTATTCCCTATATATTGATTGCTGTTTTTGCTTTAGTTTTTGTTGTTAGAATCCCTTATTATATTGAAGGGCCGGGCTCAACGGAAAACCTGAAGGATTTTGTTACGGTTGATGGGAAAACGGACGACTCATCCGGCGGTTTTTATCTAACGACTGTAGGTGTACGGAAAGCAACGATTGCATCAGCAATTTTTGCCAATTTTTCGGCGTTTAATGAGCTTGTCAGCAAAGAAGAGCTGATGGGCGGCAGTACAAATAAGGAATATGACCAAATTCAAAAATACTATATGGATTCTTCGCAAAATGCAGCGATTGAACAGGCAATGAAATTGGCTGGTGTTTCTTATAAGATGGACTTCAAGGGAGTTTATGTTTTAACGATTGATGATAAATCTGATTTTAAGGATAAAATCGCTGTTGGTGATACAGTAACCGGTGTTGACGGAAAAACCTTCAAAAGCAGTGAAGAGCTGATTGACTATATTAAAAAGCAAAAGGTTGGTCAAGAGGTAACTGTTTCTTATGAACAGGATGGCGAAGAAAAAGAAGCCACCGGAAAGCTGATTGAGCTTTCAACAAAGAACCCTGGAATCGGCATAGGCTTAACGGATCATACGGAAATTTCTTCAGATGTTTCTGTAGAGATTGATGCCGGAAATATCGGCGGGCCGTCTGCAGGCTTGATGTTTACTTTGGAAACCTATGAGCTGCTAACGGGGGATAACATTCGCAAAGGGCACGAAATTGCCGGAACTGGAACGATTAATTCAGAAGGAATTGTTGGGAGAATCGGCGGAATTGACAAGAAGATTGTTACAGCAAGTCAAAATGGTGCAGAAATATTTTTTGCCCCGGATGATGAGATTTCTGAAGAAATAAGAAAAGAAAATCCGGATATCAAAACAAACTATGAAGAAGCAGTTGAGGCAGGAAAGAAAATCAATACGAAAATGAAAATTGTTCCTGTGAAAACTGTACAGGATGCCTTGGACTACTTAGATGGGTTAGAGGAAAAATAGATATTGCATCAATTTACGTTTAATAGTGTTATGAAAGAACATCGAGGGTTAAAGAGAACCCTCGATGTTCTTTTTATCGCAATTTTCCTATGTTGCTGCAGGAAATACGAAAAGAACAACTGTCGGACAAATTGAGTTTGATGAAACTGCAAATTATCAGGAGGTTGTTCTCATAGATAAGACTGAGGTGGAACTAAAGAATCGCTTTATATCGGCAATGGTGTAAGGAATCTTTCTTTTCCCTGAAAAACAGTTAATTCATCAATGCCATTTTTTTGTAAAAGAGAAGCCATTTCTTGAAAGCCTAACCGATAATCTGAAGCAACATGTGCATCAGATCCTAGTGTAAATGATTTTCCTCCCAATAATGCTGTATAGAGAGGAACAGCAAACTCATAGAGTTCGGCATTTCCATACTTTATAAAGCTTTTGGCGTTAAGCTCAACAGCCATTTCCAGATCAATGACTTTCTTGAAAATATCAGTAAGAAGTGGTTCGAACTGTTCCAACTCCTTTTTAGAGAAGTCAAATTTTCTTAAGCCATAATCGAAATGAGTAAGAACATCACCTTGATGAAACTCTAACAACACAGTCAACATTTGTTGAAAGTATTCTTGTGCTACTGCGAATTTATCTTTTGTCAGAACAAGCTCATCCATATAATCAAAGCGACCATTTTGATGAATGCTCACAAGGATTAAATCATGAGGATGACTGATTAGATAGTTCTTTATAGTTTCTTCCTGCCCTGGAACGATACCTATTTCTATTCCTTTTAGAAAGATTGTATCCCAATGCTTGCTCAACTCAGCAAGCTTTTTTGTGTAGCCTATATAATCTGGGATATCGTCTTTAAATCCTGAATAGGGGTTCTTTAAGTCTAAATGATCCGTTGAAACAAAAAAATCAGGCTGGTCATTTAAATAATTTTCGAACTGTTCGTCGGAGTCAAAAGAAAAATACGTATGTAAATGCTGGTCATAATAGTTCATATCCAAACCTCCTTCTTTTTACCATAGCATAAGCTGTGAGAAACTGCGATCCATTTTTAGGCTTCAACACGAATCTTTTCAAACTTTATCAGATGTTTACAATGTTTACCAACAATTTTCTCAAAGTTGCTTGGTTTTTAACAGTACCTTGCTAAAGTGAAAGCAGTGACGAGAATAACTAAATCGTCCTAAGTAATCGAGTAGATGAAGAAATGGAGAGAAGTAAAAAAATGAAAAGAAGAATCTTTGGTTTTGCCGGTTTGGCAGTTTTAGGTCTTGTATTATCTGGGTGTAGTTCAGAAGGCAGTACTGCCGCTGATGTTTCTTCGGACGATTCGTTGGAAACAATTATTGAGAAGGCAAAAAAAGAAGGAGAGATTGCCAGTGTTGGGATGCCGGATACTTGGGCTAACTGGATTGGAACATGGCAGGATATAGAGAAGAAGTATGGCATTAGTCATGTGGATACAGACATGTCCAGTGCAGAGGAGCTGGCTAAGTTTGAATCCGAAGGTAACAATGGGACAGCCGATATTGGAGATGTAGGTATCAGTTTCGGGCCGCTGGCAAAAAGTCGCGGTTTGACCCTCCCATATAAAACAAGCTACTGGGATGAGATTCCTGATTGGGCAAAAGATGAGGATGGTGATTGGTTATTGAGTTACACTGGTACGATTTCCTTCATTACTGATACAGGGAATGTCCAAGCAGCGCCTAAAAGCTGGAAGGAACTGGCGGAAGGAGACTATAAAATCAGCGTGGGGGATGTAACGACAGCCAACCAAGCACAGTTTGCGGTTCTAGCAGCAGCAATTGCAAATAATGGAGATGAAGAGGATATTGATCCTGGCTTGGCATACTTCAAAAAAATTGCCCAGCAAGGCAGACTTTCTTCCACTGATGCCAGTGTAGCGAATTTAGAAAAAGGCGAGATTGATGTTGCAATCGTTTGGGATTTTAATGGCTTGAACTACAGAGATCAGATTGGTAAAGATCGATTTGAAGTAACGGTTCCTACTGATGGCTCTATTACAAGCGGTTATACAACGATTATCAACAAAAATGCACCACATCCAAATGCAGCGAAATTGGCAAGAGAATACATTCTTTCCGATGAAGGACAGATTAATTTGGCGAAAGGCTATGCACGACCAATTCGTGAGGTAGAGCTTCCCGCTGAAGTAGCTGAAAAGCTTTTACCGGATTCAGCCTATAAGGCGGCGGTTCCTGTGAAGGATAACGAAGCGTGGGACAAGCTATCTGCAGAATTGCCTGAGTTATGGCAATCCGAGGTGTTGGCCTATGCAAAATGATAAATTAATAGTAATTATTTTAGATGGCTGTCGTTATGATACGGCAGCTTCTCAATGTGGGTTTTTAAATCATTATGTTGAACATGGTCAAGGTGTACGTTACAAGGTAAGGGCAGAGATGCCCAGCAATTCCCGGCCATTATATGAAGTTTTAATGACAGGGGTGCCAACGTACAAGAATGGTATTTTTACAAATGCCTATGCCCAGTCATCAAACGAGGTGTCACTTTTTGATTTAGTCAAAGCTAATGGTGGAACAACAGGAGCAGCGGCTTACTATTGGTATAGCGAGTTGTATAATCAAGCACCATATGATGTTAAAAGGGATCGAATCCAACTGGATACCGAGGGGAAGATTCAATATGGCATCTTTTATAGTGAGGATACCTATCCGGATTCTCATTTATTTGCGGACGCTCACTATTTGATTGAGCAATATTCTCCTGATTTTCAATTGGTTCATTCGATGAATATTGATGATATAGGACATAAATACACAGCATCCTCAAAAGAGTACCAGTGGGCAGTCAATCGAGCAGACGGACTGTTAGGCGAATATCTCCCTATCTGGTTAGAGAAAGGATATCAGGTGGTTGTCACAGCCGATCATGGGATGGATGAATTCGGCTTGCATGGAGGAAGTCTGACAGCACATCGAGAGGTTCCTTTATATATTTACTCAGATAAGCTGAAAAAAGAACAGTCGGAAATAGTTCCGCAACTGGAGCTGGCTCCGTTATTTGCCTATTTACTGGGGATTGCTCCATCAACTGAGATGATTGAGCCGAGTATAGTGAAAGGAAGATAGGAATGAAAAGTAAGCTGATTTTAGTGCCCATGAGTCTGATTTTCGCAGCATTTTTAGTCATTCCGCTGATTACCATGGTTAGCGGCAGCTTCCATTCAGACTTGAATAATGAATGGACCTTGTCTAACTACACCACGATATTCAGCAATCCATACTACGGTCAGGCGTTTGGCAATAGTCTTATTATTGCCTGTCTTTCCAGTATATTTGGTATTATTGGGACAATCGTTCTATGTTTATGCTTGATGAGCTTGCCTTCAAAAGTACAAGAAAAAATTACCTTTGTTTCGAACTTAGCGGCAAATTTTGCAGGAATCCCACTAGCCTTCTCATTCATCATTTTGCTGGGAAATGTCGGCGTGTTGAAATTATTGCTGCCAATGCTTAGTGGATTTGATTTGTATTCTTGGTGGGGCTTGGCGATTACCTATATCTATTTTCAAATTCCTTTAGGCGTGCTTTTCCTATACCCCAGTATCAAAGAGGTAAAAAAAGAATGGCTGGATTCAGTAGAATTATTGGGTGGTTCAAGAGTGTATGCTTGGAGAAAAGTCGCACTTCCATTTTTGCGGCCCTCTATTGCCAGTACCTTTGTCATTCTATTTGCCAACGGAATGGGTACCTATGAAACAGCCTATGCACTAACCGGCAGTAATGTGAATTTGCTGACGGTTCGAATTGCAGCATTAGTCTCAGGAGATGTGTTTGCAAAGCCGAACCTGGGTAGTGCGTTGGCCGTGTTGTTTGGCTTGATTCTGGTTACAGCCATGGTGCTGATTCAAAGAAAAGGAAGAGTGATAGAGAGATGAAAAAGATAGTTTCTCTTTGTGTATTACTGGTATTTGGTATCTATTATTTGCTGCCTTTAGTTGGCACTCTTTTATATGCAAGCTCAACCACTTGGACGAAAACTGTTTTACCGGATGATTTTACCTTTCAATGGTTTGAACAGCTGCTGGCCGACCCCAAATTTATCTTGGCTATTGGCCGTTCGTTTACGCTGTCAATGATTGTTTTACTGACAATTCTACTCATCATGGTACCTACGATTATTTGGATTAATTTATTTTTTCCGAAAATCAGTCGAGGAATGGAAAAAATTATTTTGCTTCCGTATGCTATACCAGGTGTTATCCTCGTTGCAGCATTGCTAAGAACCTATTCAAAAACAGGAATATCCATGTTTGTTGTACTAATTGGTGCGTTATTTATCAGTGCTTTACCAGTTGTCTTTTTAGGCATCAGCAATCAAATGAGGCTAATTAATATGAAAGCCTTAGTTGATGCCGCATCAACATTAGGAGCATCGATGTGGACAATCGTCTTTAAGATACTTCTACCCAACATTCGAATAGGAACGACCTTAGTTTCATTGATGATTTTCTCATCCGTTTTCGGAGAATATATGCTGACGAATCTCTTGATTGGTGGTCGTTTCGAAACAGTACGAATTTACATGATTCGACGGATGAGTGAGAATGGTCACTTGGCAAGTGCAGTCATGGTACTCTATTTAGGCTTTATGATTGGTATCGCACTACTGACATTCTTAGTTACCAACAGGCAGAAGCAATTAGTGAAGCGTTCGACAGAAATAAAGGAAGAGAAAAGGGTAGTGAAAGGAGCAACGACAGAAAATGTATTTGAGCATTGAAAATCTGGTATTATTTTTTGGTGAAAAACAGATTTTAGACATTGAATCTATCTCGATTGAAAGAGGCGAATTGGTGACGCTTTTGGGTCCCAGCGGCTGCGGTAAATCTACCTTGCTTCGCTGTATTACCGGATTAGAACAGCCAAAAGCAGGAAGTATTATGTTAGACGGCGAAGCGATTCAGGAAAAGCCGACGAAGGAACGGAATATCGGGTTTGTTTTTCAAGACTATGCCTTGTTTCCAACAATGAGCGTCTTTGAGAATGTCGCATTTGGGTTAAAGGTAAAGAAGCTGAGTAAAGCGGAAATTAATGAACGAGTATTCAAAATTCTGGATTTAGTGGATATGACTGAGTTTGCCGGAAAAAATGTTCAACTGCTGTCAGGGGGACAAAAACAACGAGTTGCCTTGGCCCGCTCCTTGGTAACTGAGCCTAAGGTACTATTATTGGACGAGCCATTGAGTGCTTTGGACGCACGAATCAGAAAACAGCTGCAGCGTGATTTGAGAAGAATCCAACAGGAACTGCAGATGACGATGATTTTTGTGACTCACGATCAAGAGGAGGCAATGAGAATCAGTGACCGTGTTTTTGTCTTGGATTCTGGAAAAGTAGTGCAGAGTTCGTCAGCAGAGGAGCTTTATCAAAAACCGAAAAAAACGTTTGTTGCAGAATTTGTCGGCAGCTACAATCGCTTTGAATGGTTTGAGTTGGAGCGCTATTGTGATAGCCTAGGGAACTTTACCAACGACTACATCTATTATCTTCGCCCGGAATTGATTCAGCTAGAGTGGACAGAAAACAGCCTGAAGCTTCCTGCAGTTTTGAAGGAAACATTTATTCTGGGGAACATTCAGCGCTACATTTTTGCTGTCGATGGTCAAAAAGAAGTCGTTGTAGACAGACTCAATAATAAATCAGTTCCAAAAATTTCTGACAGTCTCTACATGCCATTGGATGATATCCTCAAGCTTGCAGTAGAAAACGAACCAACGGCTGTTTCAGAATATAGTTAAGCTGTAAAATTCTTTTAAAAAAATAGTCAGAAGTGTTCGACCCTGTGATCTGTAGTATTCAGACATAGGAAGTTGAGAAGCTTCTGGCTAATTTTATTTTGTAGGATTAATTAGTGTACATGGAGAGCTGTTCTATTGGATTGATTGAAAATAAAAAGCAGTATTACGTCTACTCAAGTAAAAAATGCGTATTATATTTCAGGGGGAAGGAAATGAGAGAAAAAATACTGTATTATCGTTATTGGCTGATGGGAGCAGGAGTGATTGTGCTGATTCTGTTTTTTGTCGGTTTTCAGTTATACTCCAGCTCAAAAGCAACAATCAATCATTCAGAAGAGTGGCTCACTTCTTCGGTTGAATCCACTGAAAGTACAACACTGAGTGAAAGTCAGGAGATGATTTATGTGGATGTTAAAGGTGCAGTGCTATCTCCAGGAATATATCCTGCTGAAGAACAGATGAGAGTATGGGATGTGCTGGAGTTGGCAGGTGGAATAACGGAGCAGGCAGACGAAAGACAGATTAATTTATCGCTAAGGGTGAAGGATCAAATGGTTATTTATGTACCTGAAATAGGAGAAGAAACAGATTTTTCAATGGAATACATCATTGGAGAAGCGGACAGCTCTGAGACAGGCAAGCTTGACTTGAATACAGCTACAGAGCAAGAATTAACAATGCTATCAGGAATTGGCCAAAAGAAAGCGCAGGATATCATCAATTACAGAGAAGCACAGGGAGGCTTCAGCTCTGTCGATGAGCTGACAAACATTTCAGGCTTTGGTGCGAAGACCCTTGAGAAGATTCGAGAATTCGTTTATGTTTCTTGACTGGAAATATAACTCACGACGAAGATAGGGGGCAGGATTTTATTTCTGTCCCAAACTCTGACAAACTGTTCAACAACACCATTGAATCTGCGACAGCAGTGTTATCAGCTTTCTGTGTTACAGCTTGATTTAGTTCAGTACAGCAAGGGGGATAACAGTGAGAGTGATCGCGACAATCACGGACACATAGCATTCATCACTAACAGATTTAGGTAATTATTAAAGCAGCTTAACAAGCCAATTATTTTTTCGAGAAGATAGGTTTTATCATGATTATTTTCTCAAGGCTATTGACGGCAATTTTGAATTCACGTACTATTTGTATAGCTTACTTTTTCAGCAAATTATTTTTCGTAGGACTTCGATGGTTCATTTTCAAGATAGGTCCAACAGAAAAACAGGTAATAAAAATATCAGAAGACAGAGGCGGGTCTTCATGAAATATGAAGGAGATATAAGATGACTTTAGAAAGAATTCCATGGAATCAATATTTTATGGCACAAAGTGTATTACTGGCATTAAGGAGTACCTGCACACGTTTGGAAGTTGGAGCAACAATTGTCAGAGACAAGCGTATTATCGCGGGCGGTTACAATGGTTCTGTCAGCGGAGATGTCCATTGCGTTGATGAGGACTGTTACGTAGTAGACGGGCATTGCGTGCGAACAATTCATGCTGAAATGAATGCTGTCTTACAATGTGCGAAATTTGGTATCCCAACTGAAGGTGCTGAAATTTATGTCACACATTTTCCGTGTTTGCAATGTACAAAAATGATTTTGCAGGCTGGAATCAAAAAAATTCATTATTTGAAGGACTATCGAAATGATCCTTATGCAGTGGAGTTAATTGGGAAAGCCGGTGCAACTGCTGAGAAAGTAACCTTGTCCAAGAAGTATTTTGCTGAGCTTCAATTGGGAGAAGAGGAAAGCAGCTCGATTGAAGAGCATTTGCCGGAATCTGAATAATTTCTGGATTTTTCCAGTTCTCTTTGCCGTGGCAGCAAGCTGTCTGCTTTTAGACATCAATAGCTTTACAGGTTTGTTTTTCATTTTCAGCCTGATTCGATTATATAGAACAGGGGATCACCGACTGATTCTTTTCGGCTCTGCTTTTGGCGTGCTGCTTTTAGTTTTTTCCTTTCTTATTCTTTTGAAGGAACAAAGGGAGGGGAAAGTAAGCGGTCAGGTTGCTGAGGTTATTCTGTCGATTGATTCAGATAAGATAAAAGTAGATGGTGAGTATTTGCAGCTGGAAGGACTACTGTCCCTCTCTGATGGGGAGAGGCAGCGTATACGAGCCAGCTACTATTTTGTATCTGAAGAAGAGCAGAAGAGCTGGCTGTCCTGTGATTATGCATTGGACATGGTTGTCTCTGGTGTTTTGGAGCAGCCAGCTGTTAGAACGAATTTGAATGGCTTTGATTATCGAAGCACTCTAAGAAATAGACAGGTTCATCAGGTTTTAACAATTGAAAAAATTCATCATATAAAACCTCAAAAGGTGCCTTGGCATGATGTTATGACACATATGAAGGTTTGGCGGAGAAAGCTGCTGCTTTATTGTGAGAAGCATTTTTTACCGGCTACTGCGGCTTATATTCAAATTCTTTTATTGGGAGAGCGCAGTGGGGACTCGGAACTGATAGATGCTTTTAATCAATTAGGTATTGTGCATCTTTTTAGTTTGTCTGGTATGCATGTAGTATTTTTCTTTCAGTTTTTTCGTTTTGGTGCATTAAAGCTGGGAATAACTATTGAGCATTGGTTCTGGCTTCAGTTAGTAATTTCTCTATTATTTGGTGGGCTGACAGGCTTTTCTATAAGTGTTGTTCGCGCGCTGCTTCAAACGAATATTTCAGAAGGGAATAGGCGTTTTCAATTTAACCTTTCACCATTGGATATTTGGAGCTTTACCCTTCTTTTCGGAATCATCTTTCAACCATTTATCCTCTTTTCCTCAGCTGGCCAATTCAGCTATTTTCTTTCTTTTTCACTCCTGTTCATTCGTTCAGCTATTGCGAAAATAGAGTACAGAATTCTGCAGCAGTTTTGCTTTTCAGCATTGTTGTCGCTGTTTACGCTACCCCTGATTGCCATCAGCTCTCATGAATGGCAGCCAATTGGCATATTTTTGACGTTTTTATTGATTCCTGTATTTGAACGCGTGTTGCTTCCCGTATTGACTGTAGTGTTTGTTTCATCCTTTTTTGTGAGACTGTCCTTGCTTTGGGAAGGTCTTGAGGCAGCGCTTAATGTATTGAATAAGCTGTTTCTTTATCTGAGTGAGTGGAATCATTTTACAGTAGGAGTGGGTCAAATTCCTGTTTGGTTATTTCTTGTTGAACTTGCTTTGTTATTTTTAGCGTTGTTATATATAGAAAAAAATTGGAAATATAGTGCCGTTTATCTGAGTATTTTGCTTCTTTTAGTCAACCAGAAATACATGTTCCAAAAAGGGATGGTAGCATATATTGATGTGGGGCAAGGAGATAGTATTCTGATTCAAGCTCCTTTTCACGGAGAAACACTATTGATTGATACGGGTGGAGCCTTGGCGTTTTCAAAAGAAGAATGGCGCATGCGGAAAAATAAGAAAAGTAGTGCGGAGTATACGGTACTTCCTTTTTTAAAGAGTAGAGGAATATGGAAGCTGAATAAGCTTTTTGTAACCCATGCTGATGCAGATCATATGGGAGATATTCTCGCTATCAGTCAGAGGGTATCCATTGAGCAAGTATACTTTCCGGAAGGGGCAGATCAGGATACACATTTTCTAAAAATTCTCGAGCAGTTGACCGAAGGGGGAACCAAATGTTCACCGATACTTTCGGGAGCATGGATTGATAGTTCTTTCCAGCTGAATATCTTATCACCAGCTTTGCCTGGGCAAGGTAGTAATGAAGATTCCTTAGTAATTCATACGAACATAGCAGGGCGAAATTTTCTGTTTACCGGTGATTTAGAGGAAGCAGGTGAAGCTGCACTAATCCGGAAATATCCTCGTTTGCCGATAGATGTTTTGAAGGTTGCTCATCATGGCAGTCGAACATCCACAAGTAAAGCTTTCATCGAAGCGTTTCAACCAAAACAGGCCGTTATTTCCAGTGGAAGAAACAATCGCTATGGGCATCCTCATACGGAGACATTGTCCACTTTATCAGATAATAATGTCGAAGTATTTCAAACAGCAAAGGATGGAATGATATACTATGAGTGGTTGCCTTTTACGGAGCTGTCAGAGGTCAGAACTATTTTGGTCTCTGACTAGATTTTGTCTGATAGTAATGGTAGGATGGATAGGAGAAAAGAGGGATTAAATGAGTTTGCAGACAGTTTTGAAAGAAATTAGAGAAAAGAAAATAGCACCGATTTATCTGGTTTTAGGTACAGAGATATATCTTAGTGAGCTATTTAAGACAGAGTTGCTGTCTCAGCTTTTTAAACTGGGGGATGATGAGTTTAATGTGACTGCCTATGATATGGAGGAGACCTCACTTTCAGCTGCGTTGGCAGAAGCAGAAACATTGCCGTTTTTTGGCGATCATCGCTTAGTTTTTATTGAAAATCCATATTTTCTAACCAGCGAAAAAAAATCAACAGGCATTGAGCATGATATGAAGGAGCTGACAGCTTATTTAGAACAGCCTTCTGATTCTACTGTCCTTGTGTTTCATGCAAATGTAGAAAAGCTTGATGAACGAAAGAAGATAAGCAAGCTGCTAAAGAAGAAAGCAGTAGTAGTTGATGTTTCTCCAATGGATGAAAAAGCATTGAAAACATATGTGCAGCAATCGATTCAAAGTGAAGGGTATACGATTGAGCCGAAAGCATTTGATTTGCTGCTCCATCTATCTGATTTTCAATTGACAAAGGTGATGGGCGAGCTGCAAAAGCTGTATCTATTTTCTTCAGAGGAGAAGCGTATCCTGTTGACCACGGTTGAAGCATTGGTTCCTAAATCATTGGAACATAATGTATTTGATTTAAGCTCAGAGATTCTTTCAGGCAATAGCGGAAAAGCCTTGCAGACCTATGGAGATTTACTGCTGCAGGGAGAAGAAACCATCAAGCTGTCGGCAATTTTAGTAAGTCAGATTCGACTGCTTTTACAAATCAAAATTTTGGCACAGTTGGGCTATCAGCAGGCAAATATTGCCGAGGCTCTAAAGATTCATCCCTATCGTATCAAGTTAGGCATACAGCAGAGCAAGCGCTTTGAGCTCTCTCGACTGGAAAAAATCTTTGATGAATTGGTTGAAAATGATTTTATAGTAAAAACCGGAAAGATGGATAAAGAGTTACTGTTTGAGCTGTTTATTCTTAAAATATCGGAACAAACCAAACGGTAAATGGATACAGACATACAGTCGATCCGGACCTTGTTTCATACTGAATATTGATTCAGTATGAAAGGAAAGAGTTCAGAAAGACTGTATGTTTTTGCGTATAAAAAGAAGCTGACAAAAGTCAGCTTCTAAAAGGTCAATTATTTAGCTAATTGTTTGCTTAAGCGAGATTTATCGCGGTTCGCTTTGTTTTTATGGATTAAACCTTTAGTTTCAGCCATATCAACAGCTTTTACAGCGTCTTTATAAAGTGCATCTACATTGTCAGCTCCAGCTGCTACAGCTTCTTCAAATTTCTTGATAGCTGTACGCATAGCGTTAGTTTGAGATGAATTTTTAGCATTCGCGTTTGCAGAAGTACGTACACGTTTGATTGCAGATTCAATATTTGGCATTTCTTTCACCTCCGATAAAATAGGGTCTTACAAATTGGACAATCCAAAATGTAATTCAACAGTAATCATTATACCGAATCCATTCAGTCATTGCAATAAAAGATGACAAGATTTTTTCCTTAACAGCTAAATAATTTTTTTCAAGGTGCTATGATGGTGCTGTTCCGTTCGTCTACTCAAGGGCTATCATTGGTAAAAAAGAACACAAGATTGTAGAATGAAGAAAAATATTGTGAAAGTATGAGGGTGTATGAAAAAGCGTATAGGGCTTATTATTATTGCCATGCTGATAGGAGCAGGAGGCTTCTTTTTTTGGCAAAGCAATCAAAAAACAACAGTAGAGGTCTCGTCAGTTGATGAGGGTGTAAAAAAAATGATGGATAGTAGTCCGGAGGATTTTATGCTGACGTTCGGTAAATCAAATGAAGAAATTCAAAATCGTCGCTCGATATTAAAAACGTTTATTCAGCAGAAATTGATGAAGGACGGGAATATCGTCACCAACTACTTACCTGATGCTGAACAACAAAATGTTGCAACCGGACATGATCTTTTAAGTGAATCTGCTGGGTTGTATCTTCTTGATCTTGCGGCTAAAGATACAAAGGGACGATTTGATGTGTTTTATAAACGAACAATGGACACCTTTTACGATGGTACACAGTTCAGTTACCGTGTTTCAGACAAGGGGGAGAAGTATAAAGTAAATGCCAGCTTGGATGATTTGCGTATTTTACGGGCATTAATTATCGCGAAGGCTAACTTTGAGACAAATGATTATGATGACGACATTCAAAGCATTAGTGAAAAGTTTATTAAAAATTCAACCAATGACGGGCTTCTGATTGATTTTTATGATGAGGAGCATGATGAAAAATCACAGGAGATTTCGCTTTTCTATTTAGATTTTAAAACTTTAGGTTATTTGTATCAGCTGCATGGGATTGATGTGAAATATTTGCAGTACCAAGTAAATCTTGCAAAAGACGGATACATCTCTGATGATTTTCCTTTGTATCATCAGAAGTATAGCTACCAAGCAGAAGAATATCAGGATGGTGAGAGTGTCAATATTATTGAATCTCTATTGACCATTCGTTATCTGGCAGAAGTTGGCGAAGCGCAGCAGAGCAGCTTAGATTTTGTTAAAGAGCATGTAGCGAAAGGAACCTTGTTCAATGCCTATGATCTCAACGGCAATCCTGTCGATAAAAATCAGTCTGCTGCCAGTTATGCGATTGCTGCACTCATTGGTTATTTTACGGATGATGAAGAGCTTTATAAACAAGCTGTATCTATTCTGGAAAACTTTCAAATGATGGATGCAACAAATGTCCTTTACGGAGGCTTTGGTGATCCGATCACGAAGGAAGTTTATTCTTTTAATAATTTGATGGCACTCCTCGCGTATGGGCTTTAATGGGAAATGAGGGATTGATGATGAAGTTTAAGGATTTATTACGTTCGCTGAGCCGGTATGTATCACCGGCGTGGATGGCGGTGCTGCTTGTTGGAATACCCGCAATTATTTTGCTTTTTATTCCGCCAATTAATGGCTTGGCGGATAATGGCGATTATTTTATGATATTGAATACAAACAATCTGTATATTCAAAATCCGGAAACCTATCAATACAACAGCTATTTTCAAAACGTTTATGGTATCAGACAGTTTTTTAATCAAACGGATACCGGTTTTCTTTCTACCGGTGGGCTGTTTATTACGGTAGCAGTCTGGCTGAACAAGCTTTTTTTCAGTAGTCATTTGTTCGATCTGCGGTTTCTGGGAGCTGTCTATCTTATTGCTTTGCTGCCGGCAATCTATCTATTAACGAATGCGTTGACGTTTGGTATGGAAAAAAAGCGCAGCTATATTACTGCTGCAATTGTAGGCTTCATGTTTGGTGATGGGATGTACATCATTTATTTTAATTCATTTTACCCGGAAGCGGCTGCGTACATCGGACTGCTCTATTTTGTTGCAGTACTGCTTTATTTTTTTAGAGTAAAGACCAGTGTCTATGGTTTCTCCATCAGTATGTTGGTTTCTGTTCTTATTTTTATCGGCGCATATCGGCAGTTTCTCTTTTTGATTGTCGGTGTAGTAATTACAGCAGCAGGCTTGCTAACCTATTTGTCGAATCGAACTCAGCAACTGACATTAGTTGCTACAGTTTTAGGATTGACGGGCTTATTTATAACCCTGTTTACATTGACTCCTGACATGACCTATGATCGGGACGTCTATCATAGTGTGAATCGCGGCTTGAATTTGGATGCTGAATCACCAGGAGAAATCTTGGCAGAGGGCGATGTGAATCCGCAATATGGATTATTAAGGGGCTCCAGCTATTATGATGAATTTTCACCTATTCCATTAAACTCAGCTTCATTAAAGAAAGAGTTCCTTAATCAAACCACTCATCTCTGGGTTGCCGCTTCCTATTTTTTGCATCCTAAAGAGCTGTCCAAGCTGTTGGCTATAGGGGTAAAGGATATGTATTTGATAAAGCCAAACGAACTAGGAAATTATCTTGAGAAGGATAGTAGTGAGGCTGGTCAGAAAACGAAGTTTTTTGCATTATACAGTCAAATAAAAGCAGCGGTCTTTCCAAAGAATTTTGGTTTCTTCCTTTTGTTTGCAGCAGTCATTTTAGTTGTTTATGGTATTGGCTTTTATCAAGGCCTTAAGAAAGGTCAGCGTTGGCTTTGTTTTCGATTTTTTATTGTGTTGGGATTATTTCTTAACTTCTTCCTGACATTTATCGTTGCGGCTATATACGTAGGAGATGCTGATTTTACCAGGCACCTATTTTTAACCTCTGTTTACTTTGATTTGCTTCTATTGGTGTTTATTTCAGACTTACTGGGAAATAGGATTTTGTCAGATGAAAGGACGTCGTTTATATGAAAAAACTCGTCATTATATGCTTAGGTATTGTCT
Organism: Enterococcus sp. BWR-S5; assembly: GCF_016745255.1. Classification (GTDB taxonomy): domain Bacteria; phylum Bacillota; class Bacilli; order Lactobacillales; family Enterococcaceae; genus Enterococcus_L. Next base: position 118,299 of record NZ_JADOEQ010000010.1, read on the forward strand.
CGGGTCTGTTCATGTTTACGACGAAAGCCGAAGCAGCAGAGTCAGAACGAGTTCTATTGGTTTACGATAGCTTGAATTTGGCGGATGAAGGTGAAAAAAAGGTTGATTCTCTTCAGCGGCTGTTAACAAGTATGGGGGTTCAGGTGGACACCGTACAGGATAGCGATTACCTGAAAGGAAGCTTGAGGGAAGATGTTTACACAGGCGTCCTTTCTTTTGTGAACTGGACAGAAAAAGGGATACGCTCAGAGGTGTTTGTCAAGGATCGAGCAGGGTTTAATGGAAAAAAACTGCATATTGGAATGGCAGTCATGGAGGATGAAGCGCAAGACTTCGATGGAACCTTTAAGCAATTAAGTCATCGGCAATACACCCTCACTCATCAAAAGGAACAATACCGACAGCAGCTGGATTATCAGGATCAAAGCTTAATTTTGGATGATGCTTCCGGCACTTCATTTGGTACGTTAAAATCACAGGAGCTGACTGAAAAAACCTATTCCTTTGGAGTGATTCAAGGCAGCAGCGGGTTTTTACCTATGTACGATACAACGGGCGCAATTTTTCTTCAAAGTGCCGAGCTGATTCAGGCATGGCTTGGAAAGAACAGTAGTTTCAAACCAATGCTGACGTTTAAAGGCTTCACGCCGGTAAATGATATGGAGATTGCTAATTCATTTATTGATGAAATCAACCAAAAGGCATTGTACTACGTATTAAGCTCTACGGGTACACAACGAAACAATGAGTTGCTTACTTATAAGATTTTTATTGAGCTGTTAACCAAAGCTCAAAAATCAGGGTTGATCTTTCTGACCGTGCCTGCGGTAAACAGTGTGGATCTTAACGATAATCATGCACTGAGGGGGATAATGGAGGAGCAGATTAGTCTACTTGTTTCAAGTGATTTATACCCAGTGGGTATTAGTGCACCCGGCTACTGGAATCAGGATACACAGTATCGAGCGGATGCGTTAGCCTATTCGGAATCGATTATTTTAGAGGAGAACCCCTCTCAAGAAGATATACATTATCGCGTACAAGACAATCGGGCGGAAACCTATCCGACAGCATTTTATTCATTAACGATGCAGGAGCTTGAGGATGTCGAATGGTTGCAGTCCGGCAGATATACAGAATATGAGTTTCCAACTGCTGTTAGTCTGGCCATTGATTTTCCAACGGATCGTTCATCAGAAAAACGTGCGTTGGAGGTAATTGAGAACAGTGTGTTCAATTTTGGACAGAATTATGATGAAAAATATGTATTTCAAGTAGATACACAAACACAAAATATTGCGTATATAGATGGACGACTTGCATTGAATGGAAAAACCGTTAGTCAGTTTGTATCAGATGAACAGACTGTATTGCCGGAGGAAGAGTTCAAAGGACTGTTCGCGAACTTCTTTCAACGAGTGAATGTCGGATTAATTTGGTTTATCGCTAGTGTATTAGTTATCTTAATTTTGCTGTTCGTTCGTGGTAATCGAAATTATCGATCAAAATACATGAATCAGGGAGGGAAAAAGAAATGACGATTACAGATATCATCATGTTGGCGGCGACGCTGATTATTTGGTCGCTATTAATTGTCAACATGATTTTGGTTATCGCAGGTTACATCTATTACTTGCGAACAGACCCTAAAGGCCCGCCTGAACTGGATGATGAAACGGCACCATTTGTTACGATTATGGTTCCGGCTCACAATGAAGGAATTGTGATTGTAAAGACAGTAGAGGCACTTTTGAATTTTAATTTTCCTCAGGATAAATATGAAATTATTGTAATTAATGACAATTCCAGTGATAACAGTGCAGAGTTGTTAGAGAACTTAGGCAGAGAATACCCGAGCCGCAACCTGCATGTTATCAACACAGACAGTATTACCGGCGGCAAAGGAAAGTCTAATGCTTTAAATATAGGTTTCAAGCAAGCAAAAGGTGAAGTTATTGCAATCTATGATGCAGACAATACCCCGGAGCCTAATGCTTTACGCTATCTTGTGGCTGAACTGGTCGAGGGGGATGAGTATGGAGCAGTCATTGGAAAATTCAGAACTAGAAACAAAGAAACAAATTTGCTAACAAAATTTATCAATATTGAAACGTTGGCTTTTCAATGGATGGCTCAAGCCGGTCGATTCCAGTTGTTTAAGCTTTGTACGATACCCGGAACAAATTTTATTGTTCGCAGAAGTATCATCGAAGAAATTGGAGGCTGGGATGATAAAGCGTTGGCAGAAGACACGGAAATCAGCTTTAGAATCTACATGATGGGCTATAAAATTAAGTTTCAGCCCAAAGCTGTCACTTGGGAGCAGGAACCACAAACGCTCTCGGTCTGGTTTCGTCAGAGAACTCGTTGGGTAAAAGGAAATATTTATGTCATTGTCAAAAATGCAAAGCTGTTATTCGATCATCGAGCTAGAAAAATCCGCTTTGACATTCTTTATTTTCTATCCATTTATTTTTTGCTCATGACATCACTGGTTTTATCTGATGTGTTCCTAGTGTTATCGGTGTCCGGTTACGCGCATACGAATCTGCAGGGCTTCAGCAACTCGTTATGGGGCTTGGCAGTCGTTTTGTTTATCTTCAGCACATTTCTTAGTATTAGTACGGAAAAAGGGGAGATGAATCTCCAAAATATTGGTGTTATCAGTCTAATGTATGTGACCTATAGCCAAATGTGGCTGGTGGTAGCAGCTTATGGAATGTTCATGTATATCAAAGAAAAGGTATTCCACAAAGAAAACGCAACAAAATGGTACAAAACAGAAAGATTTAAGTAAATGATTTTCAAACATTGGTATTACTCGATTTTTGTTTCTCTGAATACCCTTTTTAGAAATTTAAATAATTTGCTAACTTGTTAATGGATTCTTTCTCAGCTCCTTTTGTTACATGAGTGTATATATCTAATGTAGTTTTTACATTTGAATGTTTGGACCTTTTTTATTGTTGCGCCAGACTCAAACAACAATGAGGCTTGTGTGTCGAAAGGAATGTGCGTAATTTTCATGTCAAGTTCGTTCAATAAGTAGTTGATTTTCTTATGATCGTGAACCATTCATTAGGTCGACAGAAAATTAGCTGCTTATTGTCGTTTTTTTGTCTTTGTCCAAAGGAGAAGAGCCATTCCTTTTGCTGCTTTTTTCATAACTTAAGTTCATTCATAGTAATTGTATCTAAGGATAGTAATCGTTGTGAAGGTTTAGTTTTAGGCGTTGAAATTGTGTACTTCTTATTAGTATAGGCAGAAGTGTTAGTAATTGAAACTGTACCTTGCTTAAATCAATGTCATCCCATGTTAGTGCGTAGAGTTCGCCTTTCGTATTCCGATGTGGGCTGCCTTTTCGGGTAGTTAATCTATCCCAATCTGCAAGTGAAAATTGTTTTTTATTTTTCTATTTTTGTCAAAAAGTGTAAAAGTTATTCATGAAATAAATAGATTTTATACATGCTTATGTTATACTTACATATGTAAAAAATATATCTTAAAGGAGTTTTTCAAATGGCTAAAAAAACATGGGGAAAAATTGGATTGGTCGTCGCTGGATTAGCAACAATATCGTTGTTAGGAACTGAATTTTCTGGTGCAGATGAGAAGAAAGTGTACATATCAGATGACAATTTAAGGGCGGCTGTTCTGGAGTCTGCAAAGTATGATCCAGAGACAGGTGAGGAAGTAGTTATTGAAAATGAATTACCAACAATTAGTCAAGTAGAAAAAATGAAAGATTTATATTTCTATAATGTACGATCTCTAGAGGGCATTCAGCATGCCAAGAGTGTACAAAGGCTAAACTACTCTCCTGCTCATGATGGAGAAAGTGTTATCGATTTTAGACCTCTTTCGGGTATGGACAGTTTAGAAGAGTTTTTTGTTTATAATTTCGAACCAAATCGTACAACACCGTTAGATATTTCAGCATTCGGAGAATTAAAAAGCCTAACTTATTTACACTTAGGATATTTTGCTTCAGTATTTGATTTCAGTCCATTATCAAAAGTGGAAACACTTGAGCGTGCTACAATATTAGGACATGGGATGGTAGAATTTCCTGTAGTTTATATATCGAGAGATACGAAGACACATATGATGGGACATCCAGTGACATATTCGACTCAGTTTGATGGAGAAAGAAGTGTCAGTGTTAATCTTAAACATGATGAAGAATATTTGGAAGATGAAGCGACTGTAACTCTTGAAGGAACAAAAGTAACAATCACTAACATTAGCGAAGAGGCTAATAAAATTCATTTAAGATTTGAGGCCAATTCTCAAGATGAAAACTTTTATGCAGGTACAGATTGTGTAATACCAATCGTTTGGTACTAAGAAGAAAATTCAAGCCTAGTCAGATTGTAGTGACCCCAAAAAGTCTAACTTTTTGGGGTCACTACATAATTGAGTTTCAGGGCTTTTTTTTTGCATCAAAATGAACCCCCTTTGAATACCTTTTTTTAATATTTTATGTTATTAAACAATACATATGATTGGCTAAAATGTTGATTTGTAGGTAATATATCTTTGTATGCCATTATTTTTTTGAGAAAACAAAACAGAAAGGTTTAAGTGAGGGATGACGATGAAAAAATTACTTGTGTTTTTAGCTGCCTGTTTGGTGGTGAGTATTCCATCTGCAGCACAAGCTGAAACGGAGGAGCAGAGCAATCACAGTTTTACACAGCCATTTCAAAATGTGACTGGCTCTTTGACGGGGACCTCTGTCAAAGCAACGATGTATTTCACCAGAATTGATTATTGGGATGTAAAAAAGGCAACGTTCAACCTGAAATATCAGATTACTCAACTGGAAAATGACGAGGCCTCCGATATAACGGTAGCTGTCAATGGCGTGAAATTTTACTCTTGGCGACCAGACAAAACAACAGAAATCCAAAATGAAACAATCGATATTCCCTTAGATTTAGTCAGCAGCTCCAACACACTTACGGTTGAAGGGCAGATTATTAATGCAGAGGGAACTGACAGCTATAAACTTGTGCAGACTCCGGCGAATTGGTTGACCATTTATGACGGATCAAATGTGAATTTCCAATATGATTTGATGTTGCCGGAAAATACCATTCACTCTTTTTATAATCATTTTGCAGGTGCTGATACGATTGCCAATCAACAAAGCACAATTGTTGTTCCGACGGATGCATCTGCGGCGGAGTTGTCAGCAGCATCATATGCTTTGACAGGTGTTTCAAGAATTATTACAGCCAGCGAAAACTATTTGCCTCTGCAGTCGTTATCTGATGAAGCTGCGCTAGCAAAACCATATGTGCTGATTATCAGCAGGTATGATGAACTGCCGGAAAAATATAAGAGTCAGATTGATGAAAAAGAAATCAAAGACAAGGCGCTGCTGAAGTTCTTTAATACAGAACAACAACATGTTCTGGTTGCGACTTCCAACGATGAGACACAATTGATGAATGCAGGGCGTTATATCGCCAACCAAGAATTGATGACTCAGACAGAAAAGGCAGAGAAGGTTATTGATGAAAACACGAAAACCTTTACCTCCTCTTTAGAGTTTGATGGGAATATTCCGTTGACCTCAAGTGGTGATAAGCTTACCGGCAGTTACCATCAAGAGCAGGTTTACTTTGTAGATTTACCAGTTGATAGAAACAATGCAGATGGAAGCTCATTGGATATTCACATGAAGTATTCTGATAATCTGAATTTCGATAATTCCTTAGTAACTGTTTATGTCAATGATTTACCAATCGGCAGCCAAAAGCTCAGCAGAAACAAAGCAAACGGCGATCAGCTACAGCTTGATTTTCCTAAAGGTTTGGAAATTTCCGATGCGTTTGTCATCAAAGTTGCCTTTGATTTGAATGTAGATAATCCTGAGGTATTGAGAAATAGTGATACTCCTTGGGCACTGATTGAAAATGATTCTAATGTGTTTATTCAAACCGAGGAATCAGATGAAGTGCTTTTCTCTAACTATCCTAATGTATTCATTCAGAATCAAACCTATGCAGATTTAGGCGTTGTCTTGCCGGAAAAACTAGATACTGATTATTTCAAGGCATTGACAAATGTACTCAACCTTCTTGGAAATTATACACAAAGTAACACGGGAGATATCACCTATTATCAAAGTGAACCAAGTAAGAAGGAATTGGTATCCCATAACTTGATTATTCTTGGAACACCAAAGGATAACCCATTAATTAAAAAAATGAACAAGGATCTATATTTCCAATACTCTGATTCGTTTGATACATTTATTTCTAATGAAAAGCTGAGTATTGAATCTGATTATGGCAAAAGTATCGGAACGGCTCAGCTCTTATTTTCTCCTTACAACAAGGAAGCTGTGTCACTCGTTTTAACGGGGGTTAATTCTGAAACTGTTTATCTGGCCTCTACTCAGCTAAAATCCCAGGCCAATACATCGATTTATCAAGGGGATGCTGTTGTCGTTGATGGAAATTACCGCCGCTATGATTATCGCTTTAAGAAGGAAGCTTCTGCAGAGGAAGAGGATTCAGTCATTTCAAGAATCATTAGTCAGAAGGATGCCTTGATTTACAGCATCGTCTTTATTCTTGCCGTCGTAACTGTAGCGTTGGTTCTGTACTACATTATTAAACGTTATTATCCAAATATAGGTGGAAAGGGGGAGGACCGAGATGAATGATAGTAAAAAACGCGGTGTAATTATGGACCTGTGTCTGTTGGGCTTCATGACAGTTGTTCTCCTGACTGCCATTTTTATGGCGATTGGACCGCTTGGTTTCTTTTTCAATTTGATTTGTCTCATGGTCACCTTCATACTTGTGATTATCACTTATTTCACAAGTATTGTTACGGGCTTGATTTTCAACCTATTGTTTTTCTTTGCTCAACTTGTCTATGTTTTCTATGTTAGTATGTATAAAGATGGTTTTTCTCTCGGTTATGTTTTTTGGCTGATTGTTCCGCCGGTGTTATGTTTGCTGATATATGGTATTACGTTACGACTCAGGGAACAAATTGCAGAGAATATTCAATTGAGAAGAAGTAACACGCGATTAACAGCTTTGGATCAAGAAACCAATTTACGAACCTTGAATATGTTTGACGAAGATTTTTCTGTTTTGGCAATGGGAACACAAGACCATCCAACACAGCTCAATATGATGATTATTCGGATTCGTTACTGGGATAGTTTGAAATCCAGACTGACAAATGATCAAACGAAGGAACTGATACACATGATTACGGAGCAGGTCAATACCTGTTACAACGATCAAAACTTCAAATATATCATCGATCACAGTGTTCCTACTTGGGGAGTCTTGACTTTTCACGAGATGAACGAGTTGAAAGTGATTCGCGCACGTTTAAAGGAAGACCTTCAAAAGAAAGTAGCTACTTCTGAAATTTTGGGCAGCCTTAAAATTGAATTGATTATTTCAATTGCCAACTATGACAAGGAAGAAAACAAAACCTCCACTGATTTGCTGGCGGCTGGGATTAGAGAACTGCAATATGATGTTTAGTTAGCCGTGAATCATTTATTGGATTGAAATAGGACGATCGGGATTGATACAGCGAATGATAACCTGAAGATTGGAGTGTGGATGGAATGAAGAAAGTAATTGTAGTTTTTGGTACGAGGCCGGAAGCTATCAAGATGTGCCCGTTAGTGAATGAGCTGAAAAAGCGAGCTTCCTTAGATGTAAAGGTCTGTGTTACCGGTCAGCATAGAGAAATGCTGGATCAGGTGTTAAAAGTATTCGGTGTAGAGCCTGACTATGACTTAGCGATTATGAAAAAAAATCAGACATTGTTCGATGTAACCAGTGCCATTCTGTTAAGCATTAAGCCAGTCCTCGAGCTTGAAAAGCCTGATGTTGTCTTGGTTCATGGCGACACAACGACAACCTTTGCGACTGCCTTAGCTAGTTTCTATCTTCAGATTCCGGTTGGTCACGTAGAAGCTGGTCTGCGAACATACAATATCTATTCTCCATTTCCGGAAGAGTTCAATCGTCAAGCGGTTGGTTTGGTCGGTAAATTCCATTTTGCTCCTACAGAGACAGCAAAGGAACACTTGTTGAAGGAAGGAAAGTCTGCTTCTGATATCTATGTCACAGGAAACACTGCAATCGACGCGTTAGAGACAACAATCAGTTCCTCCTATCATCACAAGGAGCTTGACTGGGTAGGAGAGGACCGCTTAATTTTGATTACAGCTCATCGGAGAGAAAACTTAGGTGAGCCAATGGAGCATATGTTTAAAGCAATCAGAAGAATCATTGATGAACACGAGGATGTGAAGGCTATCTACCCAATCCATCTAAATCCTAAGGTGAGAGAAGCCGCAGATAAATATCTTTCCGGTGATGATCGTATTCACCTGATTGACCCACTGGAGGTTGTTGATTTTCATAATTTTATGGAGAGAAGCTACTTGATACTGACCGACAGCGGGGGCATACAGGAAGAAGCGCCGTCCCTTGGAAAACCTGTTCTTGTTATGAGAGACACAACTGAGCGCCCTGAAGGTGTTGAAGCTGGTACGCTCAAGTTGGTGGGTACTGATGAAGAAACAATTTATAAGAGCTTCAAGCAGCTGCTGGAGGACCCTAAAGAGTACGAACGAATGAGTCACGCCAGCAATCCTTATGGTGATGGTTTGGCTTCAAAACGAATTGCAGATATTCTTGAGGAAAAAATTTAAAACAGAAGACCTGCTTTGAGTCATAATCAATACTCAAAGCAGGTCTTCTGTTTTTTATTTGGTCTTACAGAGTTATAAAGGATTAAAGTTTTTCAGGAATCATAGTCGCTTGTTTCTGAGATTTCATCGGCTTATCTGTATTGGTAGGGATTGTTCGGAGTAGTCTCAGTCCGTTAAGAATAACTAGGATTGTACTGCCCTCATGACCAATTACACCAAGCGGAAGATTAATTACTTGGAAAAGATTAGAAAAAATCAATACTAAAATTACTGCGGCGGAGAAAATGATATTTTGAAGGACAATTCGTTTAAGCTTCTTTGATAGCAGATGGCTCATTTGCAGCTTTTCAAGGTCATTTTTCATCAAAACGACATCTGCAACATCCATCGCAACATCTGTTCCTTCACCCATCGCTACACCGATCGCTGCATTGGCTAAGGCCGGCGCATCGTTTATCCCATCACCAACCATTCCGTTTACGCCATATTTCTCTTTTTGTTCCTTAATTAAGCGAGTTTTATCTTCAGGTAAACAGTTTGCATGAATTTCGTTGATAGGTAAAGCTTTTCCGACTGCCTGAGCCGTTTTCAAATGGTCTCCGGTAATCATTGTTGTATGAATCCCATTCTCTGTGAAGTAGGTTAGAACCTGTTCAGCCTCTGGTTTTGGCAAATCCAACAAACCAAAGTAGGCTGCCAGCTGATCCTCTTTAAATAGGTAAATCACTGTTTTTCCTTCATCATGTAAAGTCTCAATATTCTGCATCAAGTCGGTTGAAAATGGTGCTGTTTCTGCGAAGCTTTGCTTCCCGATTCGCCAAGTTGTTCCGGAAACCGAAGCCTCCATACCAAATCCAACGATGTTTTTTACTGTAAGATTATCTAGCAAAGGAACGGAATCGTCTTTAAAGTAAGACATGATAGCTTGTGCCAACGGGTGGGTAGATTTTTGCTCCATCGAAAGCAGAATATCAAGCCCTTCTTTATTTTCAGTTAGAAAAACAGCATTGGTCACGGTTGGTTTTCCTTCAGTCAAGGTTCCTGTTTTATCAAAGGCAATCGCTCGTAATTCAGCTAGATTTTCAAGATATACGCCGCCTTTGAAAAGTACGCCATTTCGAGCGCCGTTTGAGATAGCCGCTAATGTTGCCGGTGTAGCGGAAGCCACCAAAGCACAGGGGGAAGCAACCACAAGAAGAACCATGCCACGATAAAAGCTTTCGTCCCAGCTCCAGCCAAGAAAAAGGTAGGGGATAAGAATCATCAAAGGGATGATAATCAATACCACTTTTACATAGACATTTTCAATTCGTTCAATAAAACTGGCTGTTTTTGACGGAGTATTTTGCGCTTCATCTACTAAACGAATAATCTTGGCAAATAGTGTATCTTCAGTGTTTTTTGTAACCTTCATGGTAAATGACTCACCTAGATTAATTGTGCCGCCAAACAGTTCATCGCCATCCTTCTTTTCGACGGGAATAGATTCGCCACTGACTGCAGCTTCATCAATTGAGCTATTTCCTTCCAGCAGTAAGCCATCGATTGGAATGCTGGCTCCTTTGGGAACGAGCAGCTGATCGCCAATTTGCAGCTCGCTGACAGCCAGCTCCTTCGTTTGACCATCTGGCATCATTTTAAGTGCTGTTTCAGGTTGCAGATTAATCAAATTAGAAATTTCTTTTTTACTTTTGTTGGTTGCATATTCTTCTAACGCACCGCTTAAACAGAAGATAAAGGTTAACATTGCGCCTTCGAACCAGTTACCGATGATACATGCACCAATAGCTGCCAGAGCCATCAATAAGTCGACATTCAAGTGCTTATTTTCAAAGGTGTCAATCAAACCTTCTTTCGTTTGCTTAAACCCACCGAATAAAATTGCGAGAATAAATGCTGCTGGATAAAGAGCTAATTGGGCTGTTTCCATGATTAGTCCGGTAAGCATGAATAAAAGACATAGGACAGTAGCAAGCAGTGCTTGTTTTTCTTTGGATAATTTCATTTTCATCGCCTCCTCAATTAGAGCATAACACACTATCACTTATAATTGATAATAAATATGTCTAATTGAGAACGATAGTGATTATCATTTAGAGGGAACCTAGTTATAAGTGGGTTTCTTGATTGGTGAAATTCTAATCTGTAATGATAATCATTATCAATTGGAGAGTAAGAGAAAATCCTTTTTAAAAATAGAGAGGCTCCATTTCTAAAAAGGATTTTTTTAACTATTTTCAGTTTATGACACGGGATATTTGTCTTCTTGAAGCTTCCACAGCTGATCTGTAAGAGCTGAAATAGCTTCTTTACCATTTTTTCCATTAGTAAATACAGAAAGGATGAACGGGTGAGAAGACTCAAGAATGCCCATATCATGAATGTCGTCATCATAAGAGCCAATCTTATGAGCAACTTTACCGGTTGTTAAAGCTGTTTCCAAACGTTCATGAAAAACTGTTTTCTTCATATAGTCATAAATTTTCTGATATTCCTTGTTTGTTTCTTTTTCCTTATAAAGCTTCAAAAGAATGTCTGCACCATCAGAGGACGAAAACTGCGTATCTTCAACATTTGCTTCTCGTTTGAAAAAGTATCTATACAGCTGTTTTTTTGCCTGATCGTTGCCGCCAAATAAACCGTAAAGCATATTTTTCGCAATATTATCTGAATAAGTAATGTTGTATTCCTGAAGTGTTTGGAGGGAGTAGGTTGGTTGGATATTATTGATAATCCGACCGGTTCCTTCCTCATAATCCGTTTCTTCTTTATAAGTAATCGTGTCGTTCCATTTCAGGACGCCTTCATTTACCTTGTCAGCGACCATCATCGCTAAAGGAACTTTAATTGTACTGGCTGTATAGAACTCTTTTTTTCCATTGACAGAAATTTCCTGACCTGTTGTCAAGTCAATATAGGTCACAGCCATCGTACCATTGAAGGAAGCAGACGCCTTGTCCAATGTTTTTTGAATTTGATCATAAAATTCTTTTTCTGCAGCTTCAGTATCTGACTCAACATTTGGCTCTTCACTATTGGAAGCGACGGTTTGTTCAGGTACAGGTTGAGCAATAGTACCTAAAGAAGACGTGTCGCTGGAAGAAACGGTAATCGCTGGCTGAGCAGTTGTTAAAGGCAATGAATGACTAAAATCAGTACTTGAATCTGCAGCAGCGCTTTGAACGTTTTCATCAGCTTGTTCATTCGTTGATGAAGCGGCTGATTGGCTCTCTGTTGTTGAGACGGATGTCTGTTCCACCGCATAGTCTAATGTATGGGTAGAAAAAAAGAAGACAATGATCAAAAAGAAACAAATAAAGAAAATCGTGCTATAGAAGCCTATTTTCTTTTTTTCCACTATTTCTTTCCTCTCTAAAATAATTCTGAGACAGTTCCATTTAATCATTTTTCGAATTTTTTTGCAAGGTGAAGATAGAAAAGACCAATCTAAAGGAAAGAGAGAAGTGCTTTTTCCGATATAAAGCAAGCCTATCTAGTCAGTTTGAAGTGTACGATTATTGATAGATGGATTCGTTTTATTTTTTTGTCTGAGAGCAGGGCTGTGCCTTCCCATTCAATTTTTTCTTAGATATCAATTCTTTTAAGCTATTTTTAAGTTGGCAAGTCTAAAGTAAGACTAGTTCCGACATGATTATTTGGCTAGGAGGATATTATATGGATTTTTTAAGACGGGCATTACTAAGTATGAAGGCAAAAAAGGGAAGGACGCTATTATTAAGTGCGGTGTTTTCAGCAATCTTGATTTTTGTCTTGGCGGGTTTGACGATTCGCAGTGCGGCATTGTCTGCAACTGAAAATGCTAAGAAGAGTGTCGGTGCGACGGTTACATTAACGACAAATCGTCAAAATGGAATGGAGCGCTCAGAAGGAGAAGATGGCAGTGAACGACCGGATCCAAGTAGTTTTACTGTGACACCGGTTAATTTGGAGGATGCGGAGAAAATAGCTGCGTTAGCTAATGTGAAGAGCTATTCCTTCATTTCTTCATCTTCTGCGGGAGCAACGGATGACATCACGCCTATTTCCAGTTCAGACGATTCAGAAGATACAGCAACCTCATCATCGACAGAAACGACAGATGAAGGAATGATGGGCGGCGGCCCCGGGGGCATGATGGGTGGTGGAGAAACTGGTGGCGGCGCTGCAATGATGCAGAGCGATTTTCAAGTAACTGGTGTCATGGAGCTGTCTATGTATTCCGGTTTTTCTGAAGGAACTTCCAGTATTGTTGATGGTGAAGCAATCACAGCTGAGGATGAGGGAACAAATAATGTGGTGATTGAACAAACCCTTGCAGAAGCAAATGAGTTAAGTGTGGGAGATACGTTTACCATTACAAGCCCTGATGATGAAGAAACAACCTATGAAGTGACAATCAAAGGTATTTATGAAACATCTGAAAGCAGCAGTAGTATGGGGACGATGTTCAACTTCTTGAACCCTGCGAATACATTGTACAGCTCTTATACATTTGCGAATACGCTAAAAGGTGAGGATGCAGAAGGGACGATTGATTCAGCCAGCTATACACTTTCAGATCCTGAAGCAATGGATCAATTTGTAACAGAAGCGGAAGCATTAATCGATACAGACACATTCAGTTTACAAACGAATGATCAAATGTATCAGCAAATGTTGCAGCCGTTGAATAATGTTGCCAGCTTTGCGACAAATATTGTTGTCTTGGTAGCAGTTGCCGGAGTGATTATTTTGACACTGATTGTGATGATGACGATTCGCGAGAGACGTTATGAAATTGGTGTGCTGCTTTCATTGGGTGAGGCAAGAGTGAAAGTAATTATGCAGTTCTTTACTGAAATTTTGGTGTGTATGTTGTTTGCATTAGTTGTGGCATCATTTAGCGGAAACATTGTCGGAAATGTTATCGGCGAACAATTGCTTGAACAGCAGACAGAGTCAACGCAGACAGCATCGAACGGAAATAACGGTATGAGTGAAAACGGACCTGGTGGAAATCAAGGTGGCGGACCTGGCAACTTTGGCAGTATCGGAGCCAGTTCACAGGAAGCAGCTCAGGAAATCCAAGATATGGACATCACTGTGACTGCGGATCAAATTATTATGCTTGCTGGTGTAGGTGTGCTTATCAGTTTTGGTTCTATCTTACTATCATCAGTAGGAATCATTCGTTTGCAGCCAAGAAAAATACTAACAACATAGGAGGAAATGTATATGCTTGAAACAAAGAATGTTGGTTACTGGTATACCAATGAACAGGATTATCTATATAAAGACATTGATTTAGAGTTTCATAAAGGGAAAATGTATGCCATTCTAGGCGCCAGCGGCTCTGGAAAGACAACCTTTCTATCGTTAGTATCTGGATTGGATGTACCGAAAACCGGCACGATTCAATATAACGGTGAATCATTGAAAAATATTGGTTTACGAAATTATCGTCGCAACGATGTATCGATTATTTTCCAAGCGTATAATCTGCTTCCTTATATGTCAGCATTGGATAATGTATTGACTGCTATGGCTATCTCAGGACTGAAGAAGGAAGATAAGAAGGCTTACGCATTGGAACACTTGGCAACAGTGGGCATTGATGAAGCACTGGCAAAAAAAAGTGTGACCCAACTTTCCGGTGGTCAGCAGCAGCGGGTAGCAATTGTGCGAGCGCTATGCTGTGATCATGAGCTGATTGTTGCAGATGAACCGACAGGAAACCTGGATGAAAAAACATCGGAGGACATCGTAAAACTGTTTCAGAAGGTTGCTCACGATGAGCACAAATGCATCATTATCGTAACTCACGAGCAGGATGTGGCAAATGCCTGTGATACAGTCTATGAATTGAAAAACCATCAATTTACAGAAAAGCAAAATAACCAAGAAGAAGCAACCGCATAAATAGTGAAAAAACTCAGACAATGGAAGCCACTAGCTTCTACTTGTCTGAGTTTTTGCTTGTTCTTTTAAAATATTCTGCATGAGACGGGAATCGGTACTGATTTTTTCACCAATCGTTGTATCTTTTACCTTGATTCGATCGATTTTGCGATCGACTATCTGTCTGCTGGAGACAATATCATCCCCATTCACAATAGCAGTCTCCTTATTTGAGAAGGGCTTATGAGCAGCCAGATGCATACCGTAAGAATTATAGATTAGGGTATAGCCGCCGATTCCAGTGATCTTCTGGTAGGATTTTGAGAAACCACCATCGATAACTAACATCTTGCTATTGGCCTTGACCGGTGTTTCTCCTTTTCGTACTTTGATGGGTGTATGACCATTGATGATGCATCCGGTATCGGGATTTGCTCCAAATTCTTTTAACATGTTACGACAAACCTGCTCCTGTTCCCGTAGTAGGTAATAGGGGTTTTTCTTTTCAACATGGAGTTCGGGAACATCAATGAAATAGCGTTCAAAAGTCTTCATAGCTGTTTTCCCAAATAAGGAGGAACCTTCTCCACACCAGAGATACCAGATGATATCCGTTAGCTCTTCAATACAACTGGAACGGTTAGTAAAGGCTGAAGTGATACAACGGTCGAAGTAATCCAACAGTTTTTTTCCGGAGTAGGACTTACCTCTGAAGGAAACGGATTGGAAATCACCGTTTTCTGTTAAAGGAATACAGCCGTGAATCAGCAAATTTTGATTGTAATTTAGATAAAGAGACCCTTTTTCCATCAAAAATGTCATGTGTTTTTCAAGTCGCTCTGATTGTTGCATCTGTTGCAGCAAGTCTTCAAAAAGCTCTTCTTCCTCGCTGGTCAGGGCATAGGGCTGTTTTGGATCAACCGTTTGAAAGCACGCGTTGATTAATGGATAGGTCTTTTGTTTAACTGTGACTGTATGCTTGGTAAGCTTGTCCAATAATAACCGATCCGTCATATTAAAATCTGGCCGTCTGAGAATAACTTGTCCTTCAAGCTTTTGTTGAATAATGGCAGCTGCTTGTTGAATCAGCATGCTGTCAATTTGTTCCTGCTTGGAGAGCGTACTATAGGGATTCTTTTTAGGAGCAAATGCTAAATTATGTGTGTAATGTTTTCTGCTAAACCGTCTCAAAGAAGAGAGTGAAATTCCATAAGCATTCTCTAAAAGCTCTAAATTCCCATAGCGGGCACAAATCCTTAACACATTGGCAAGGCAGGCTTTCGAACCGCAGAAAGCACCTAACCAAATAATATCATGGTTGCCGAATTGGATATCTACAGAGTGATAATCAATAAGCTTATCAATGATTTTATCTGGGTGCGGTCCTCTATCATAAATATCACCGATGACATGCAGATGGTCGACAATCAATCGCTGTGTTAGGTGGCATAGAGCAGAAACAAAGAACTCCGCTTCATTTAGATCAATGATTTTTTCAATAATCTGTTCATAATATTCTTGTTTGTCCGCTTCTTCATCGTAAGGATAAATCAATTCCTCCAAAATATAGGCATATTTCTCAGGTAGCGCTTTGCGAACCTTGGAACGGGTATATTTGCAGGAACAAAAACGAACAAGCGTAATCAGCTGATGGATGGTTCGGTACCAAAAGCCGGAGGTTAAAGTTTCCTGCTGCTTTAGGAGGTTGATTTTTTCTTTAGGATAGTAGATAAGGAAGCAGAGAGAATTGATATCTTCTTCAGAAAGAATTTTACCAAAGATTGAATGAACCTTTTCTTTGATACTTCCTGAGCCATTTCTCAGGATATGATCAAAGGCTTCAAATTCACCATGCAAATCACTGACAAAATGTTCTGTTCCTTTTGGTAAGTTTAAAATGGCTTCCAAATTGATAATTTCAGCAATCAACTCGTTTTTTTGTAATTGTTTCAATCAATCTGCCTCCTTTGCAAGAAATATTGCTATTAAGTCGTTTTTCGATTATTATTCTGTCAGATTTTCAATAATAGAAGAGGTTTCTTCAATTGATTTTTTCTCCACATCAATAACAACAGAGTTATACTTTTCAAATACTTGATTCGCGTAAGTCAGCTCATCCTTAATTCTGTCGCAATTCGTATAAGCCGAGTCTTCCTTGAGGCCTAATGAGTGAAGGCGAGACTTCCGGATATCTCTTAAGCTTTCCATTGATGTCGTCAAACCAATAATTTTCTTCGAATCTATCATATCCAGTTCTTTCGGAAGAGGAACCTCCGGAATTAGCGGTAAGTTGGCAACTTTATGATTTCTGTTAGCCATATACATACTCAGCGGCGTTTTTGAGGTTCTTGATACACCCAAGAGAACATAGTCGGCTTCAAGAAAGCCTTTCGGGTCTTTTCCATCATCATAGCGAACAGCAAATTCAATTGCGGCAACACGATTAAAATATTGCTCATTCAATTTATGCAAGGCTCCGGGCTCTTGAAGAGGGGCAATCCCGAAAGTTGATTCGATAATTTCGCTAAGCGGGCTCATGTAGTCGACAAACTGAAGGCCGGTTCTTGCAGCAAAATCACGAACCAAGGCTACTAATTGTTTGTTAACCAGTGTCGTAACGACGATAGCCTTATCATGTAAAGCATCCTTCAAAATAGGCTGTAATAAATCTTCATCTGTGATAAATGGAAAACGCTGGATATCTCTCATGTCAATGTCTGGATATTGTGCAGAGACCGCTGAGATAATTTTTTGTGCAGTTTCTCCTACAGAGTCGGAAATTAAATAAATCTTTACATTATTCTTTTTCATAATCGTCAAACACTCCTAATAGTTTTCATTTTCTATATCTTTACCGGCAAGGATAAAGTATTCCATTAATTTTGTTTTTGTCAGCTTCCCAAGCACCTTTGTCGGGTTAGACTCATCAACAACCGGTAAGGTATCTACACTATGGAGAAGCAATAAATCACCTGCTTCTAAAATAGTATGTTCTCCGGTAACTGTTGTGATATTGGGCATTCTAGTCATGATGACAGCTACAGGTGTTTTTTCTGTATGAGGATTACTGATTGCTGCTCGTAGCAAATCTTTCCGAGAAAGCAGCCCAATCAAATTCTCCTGTTCGTCTTTGACATAAAGCGAGCCGACATCATACATAAACAGATTGGTAACAGCATCGTAAATGGTTGTAGACTGGGGAATTAAGAGTGGAGGAATCATGATATCCTTCACTTTTTTTCGATAAAGCTTTTCATACAGCAAAGGCTCAACCGTTTGACCGGTATAAAAATAACCAACTTTTGGTCGTGCATCAAGTAGACCAGTCATTGTTAAAATCGCCAGATCGCTGCGAAGTGTTGCTCTGCTCAAACCCAATGTCCTTGCAATGGATTCACCGCTTATCGGTTGATTTTCCTTCACAATTTTAATGATTTCCAGCTGTCTGGAAGTTAAATTCATTTCGCATAACCTACTCTCTTAATGTGACATACTAATTATTATATATGTGGTCATATATAAAATCAAGTGAAAATAAAATGTATCACAATTGTGTTGACACAATATGTGTTACACTATATAATTCGTTTTAAATCTAATGTGTTACACTATAAAGGAGGATGTTTATGACATTTGTTTATGAGTTTTCAGAAGGAACCAAGGAACAAACCGCATTATTAGGAGGCAAGGGTGCCAATTTAGCTGAAATGACCAGCCTCGGCTTGCCTGTGCCAAACGGATTTACAATAACAACAGAGGCGTGTGTTGACTATCTTGCAGGTAATGGGCAGCTTCAGCCAGATTTAAAGAACGAAGTCCGGCATCATATCATCAGCTTAGAAAAAAAATCTGGAAAAGGATTCGGCAGTAAAGAGAAGCCGTTGCTAGTTTCCGTTCGCAGCGGATCAAAGTTTTCGATGCCGGGGATGATGGATACGATTTTAAATCTAGGATTAAATGATGAAACTGTTGAAGCGTTGGCAAGTAAAACAGCAAATGGTCGTTTTGCCTATGATTGTTACCGCAGGCTGCTGCAAATGTTTGGAGATGTGGTTTGCGGAATAGATAAGAATCGCTTTGAGGATCAACTGACCTTTTACAAAAAGAAAAAGAATTATCAAGAGGATACGGAAATGACGATGGAGGATTGGCAATATCTTGTTGGTATCTATAAAGGGGTCTATCAAGAGGTCCTTCATCGCGCGTTTCCTCAAGATCCTATGGACCAGCTTTTTCAAGCGATAGAGGCCGTTTTTCGTTCTTGGAATAACAAACGGGCAATAACATACCGTCGCCTACATCAAATTCCTGATAATTTAGGAACAGCTGTAAATATTCAGGAGATGGTTTTTGGTAATTCTGGTTTTGAAAGCGGAACCGGGGTGGCATTTACGAGAAACCCGGCAACAGGAGAAAAGGGGATTTTTGGAGAGTTCCTTCTCAATGCACAGGGTGAGGATGTTGTTGCGGGTATTCGAACACCACAACCGATTCATAAGCTGCAGCAAAGTATGCCTACTGTATATGCTGAATTTGAAAGAATCAGTGAGCGTTTGGAAGGCCATTATAAGGATATGCAGGATATTGAATTTACGATTGAAGACCAAAAGCTGTATATTCTTCAGACGAGGAATGGCAAAAGAACAGCGAAGGCTACCTTCAAAATATGTATTGATATGGTAGAAGAAGGGATAGTATCTAAAGCAGAAGCGTTACAACGAATTACCCCATTAATGGTGACGCAGCTGCTGCATCCTGTTTTTGATCCGGATGATTTGAAGCTGGCAACTCCAATTGCCAGAGGCTTGCCCGCCAGTCCGGGAGCGGCTAGCGGCAATGTCTACTTTACAGCAGAAAGCGCCAAAGCTGCAACATTAAGGGGAGAGAAAGTCATTCTCGTACGTCAGGAGACGTCTCCGGAAGACATTGAGGGAATGGTAGTCAGTGAAGCAATCATTACCTCAAGAGGAGGGATGACCTCTCATGCTGCTGTTGTGGCACGTGGAATGGGTGTCTGTTGTGTTGCCGGTTGCGAGGAACTGGTTGTTGATGAATTTATGGAGCAAATTACCTGTAAGGAACAGGTCTTTAAGGTAGGAGATACGCTCTCAGTCGATGGAACAACAGGACTGATTTATCAAGGGATGATTACCAAAAAGCAAGGAAATGAACAGCAGCTGCTGCAAAAAATTCTTAGCTGGGCAAAGGAGATCAATCAGCTGAAGGTCTTCGCGAATGCAGAAACACCGGAAGATATACGAACTGCTTTGAACTTAGGCGCTGAAGGAATCGGACTTGCTCGGACAGAGCATATGTTTTTCGGTGAGGAACGAATCAGCGAGATGCGAAAGATGATTTTAGCAAAAGATACCAGGGGCTTGAAGGAGCCGCTAGATAAATTGAAGGAGTATCAGAAACAAGATTTTAAAGAGATTTTCCAGTTGATGGAAGGGCGTCCATGTACCGTTCGACTTTTAGACCCGCCGCTCCATGAATTTCTTCCAAGAACAGGAAAGGAGATTGAAGAGCTGGCTGCGGCATCAGGAAGAACGCCTGCTCAGATTCGTAAGCGCATGAATGAGTTGGAGGAGCAAAATCCGATGCTTGGACATCGTGGCTGTCGTCTTGCAATTACGATTCCCGAAATATACGATATGCAGGTAAAAGCGATTGTTGAAACAGCACTGCTTGTGAATCGAGAAAATGATTTCCAGACGGTTCCTGAGATTATGATTCCGCTCATCAGTACTAGGGAGGAAATGGATGTGTTGAGGGCTCGTTTGGAAAATGTAATACAGTCTGTTTTAGCAGGAGAATCGCTTGAGTATAAAATAGGTACAATGCTGGAAACACCAAGAGCTTGTCTTCTAGCTGAGGAAATTGCTGCGCATTCAGATTTCTTCAGCTTTGGGACAAATGATTTAACACAGCTCACATTCGGTTTTTCTCGAGATGATTCCGGTAAATTTTTAGGAGAATATGTTGATAAGAAGCTATTGAAGGATGATCCATTCCAGCACATAGATGAAGCCGGGGTTGGTAAGCTGATTGATATCGCTGTAATGAATATAAAGAAGGCCTCAAAGCAGGCAAAGATTGGTGTTTGTGGGGAAGTAGGCGGTGATCCGCAGTCCATCCGCTTTTTGAGAAAACTGCCGATTGATTATGTTTCTTGTTCTCCCTACAGAATTCCGGCAGCGCTTCTGACAATTGCTCAGGAAACAAGTGCAGAGAAATAATCAGTTATCTAGCAGTTTTATTGCTTGAAAATTTCTAGTTACATTCACCAGTTTACTTAAGGCAAAATGAAAAAACAGATAGGAAGTTTATCATTTTTATGTTATTATCATTGATAACGAAAATGAAGAAGGTGAAAAAATGTCGTTATTATTTGGTACAGCAGCTTTCAATGAAGAAGACCATTTAGTTATTGGTGGTTGTGATACAACAAAGCTTGCTGAAAAGTATGGAACACCACTGTTTATTTATGATGTCGCACATATTCGGGAAAAAGCCAGAGGATTCAAGCGAACACTTGATGAGCTGGGGGTCAAGAATAAAGTGGTGTATGCCAGTAAAGCATTTGGGTGTCTGGCAATGTATAAACTGCTAGAGGAAGAAAACTTAGGCTGTGATGTCGTTTCCGGTGGGGAGCTTTACACAGCTTTGAAAGGCGGCATGTCGCCTGAAAATATTGAGTTTCATGGGAATAACAAATTGAAATCAGAGCTTGAGTTAGCAGTCGACAGTCATGTAGGGACGATTGTTGTTGATAACTTTTATGAACTGGAGCTTTTGAAAGAGCTGACCAGCGCTAAAAATGTTGAACAAGCTGTGATGCTTCGTGTGACTCCGGGAGTTAATGCGGAAACGCACGACTATATTTTGACGGGACAGGTTGATTCAAAATTTGGCTTTGACGTAAATAGTGGTCAGGCAACAAAAGCAATGGATATCGTGATGGCGACAAAAGGATTGACACTGCAAGGAATACACTGCCACATTGGTTCTCAGATTTTTGCTCCTGAAGGTTTTTTAGTTGCCGTGGAGCGGATGATGAGTATCCTGAAGGAATGGAAAGAAGATAAGGGTTATATTGCACCTGTTTTAAATATGGGTGGCGGATTCGGTATCAAGTATACGGAAGAAGATACGCCTCTTGAGCCGGAAAAATTTGTTCAGGCGATTGTGGAAGCTGTAAAAGGACAATGCTCATTGATGGATTATCCTTTGCCTGAGCTATGGATAGAGCCTGGCCGCAGTATAGTGGCAGAAGCTGGAACAACGCTTTACACAGTTGGTGCTCAGAAGATTATTCCTGACGTTCGACATTATGTGTCAGTGGATGGAGGAATGGGAGATAATATTCGTCCGGCCTTGTATGGTGCTGAATACACTGGGATGTTGGCTAACCGTATCAGTGAAGAGAACAAGAGTCACGTAGCTGTTGTCGGAAAATACTGTGAGTCCGGAGACATTCTGATTAAGGATATTGAGCTACCTGAAATGGTTTCAGGCGACTTGTTTGCAATGGTTAGTACAGGTGCTTACGGCTATTCTATGGCAAGCAACTATAATCGAAATCCTAAGGCAGCAGTTGTTTTTGTCGAAGACGGCAAAGATAGACTGGTCATTCGCAGAGAGACCTATGAAGACTTAGTTTCATTGGATTGTGAATGAAATTTTTATAAAAGCTGAATAATAAAATAAAGAAATTATAAAGCAACTTGGTTATATCAGGCTCACTCGGTGAGACGATATAGTCATGTTGCTTTTTTTTACTACAACAGAAAGGGATATAAATTTTTTATAACTGTGAATTCAGCAAGAGCAAGGATTAAAGAGTAAGGCAATTAGGAGTTGTGTTGTTTTGTTGTTCGGAAGCTAAACACTCGTTCAGCTTTTCTACTTGTCTAGCTTCACGAGTCAGCTCACTTTCAGCTTTTCTTATTAGAAATTTTTGTAAAGAGAGAAAATATAGTTGGAAAAGCTGTGAAACTCTGTTATTATTTTAGTAAAGTTTTAGTAAAAACAATAACTTTAAAAGTAAGGGTGTGACAATAAAAATGAGTACAACAAAAAGACTAGAAGAGGAAATCAAGCAAGAGGCAAAAAAATATCTTCAGCAATCAGAGATAGCTCCGCTTCCCGTTTCAGGCTATGAGGAATACTTAAAGTCAGGCAATCGACTGAAATTTGAGCAGGCTTATTTCAACCGTCGCCGTCAACTGACTGTTGTTGCGTTAGCTGTTTATTTAGGCGAACAGTCTGAGGAGCTGCAATGCTTTTTGGAGCAAATTATTTGGGAAGTATGCAATGAGTATACTTGGGCTTTACCCGCTCATCTATCGGTGGAAAATAACCTTTTTAGTGAGAATTCACCATTTTGTATTGATCTTTTCGCCGCTGAAACCGGACAAACGCTGGCAGAAATTATGACGCTGATGGGCTCCAGCCTTTCGCCGCTGTTGAAGCAAAGAATACAAGGGGAAATTGAACGAAGAATATTTCAGCCGTTTGAAAAATATTCTTGGGGTTGGGAAAAGAAGGAGAATAATTGGAGTGCTGTAATTGCGGGCTGCATAGGAATGACAGCGTTATCTTTGCTTCCGCCGAAAAGCGCTCGTTTACAGCAAATTGTGAAGCGTCTGGAAACTGCGATGGCTAGTTATTTATCCGGGTTCGGGGAAGATGGTGCCTGTGTTGAAGGGGTGGGCTATTGGGGATATGGTTTTGGTTATTTTATCTATTATGCAGAACAACTAGCCAAAGTTCTAGGAGATGAACATTATTTAAAGATTCCTAAAGTGAAAGCGGTTGCTGCTTTTCCTTACCGTGTATTGATTGACAATCAGAAGTATGTTCCATTTTCAGATTATTCTCAGCCGGAATTGCCAAGTGGGCTAATAAGCTTTTGCGGAGACTATTTTGGGGTTCCTATACCATCTGTCTCAGAAGCAAACCAGTTAGATTTTGATCATTGCTATCGCTTTGCGCCGCTTCTCCGAAATCTTCTTTGGACAAAGGCAGCTGATTCGACAGAAAATTCTGAGTTTTATCACTATTTTGAAGATGCACAATGGGCGATTGTTAAAAGTGAGCAGCCGCAGTTCTTTTTTGCAGCAAAGGGCGGCTCAAATGAAGAGAGCCATAACCATTTAGATATCGGTCATTTCATATTCGGCAATCAGAAAACGTTATTTTTAACAGATATTGGAGCCGGAGAATATACCCGCGACTATTTTGTAGAAGCAAAGCGTTATCGCTATTTTCCGACCTCTGCTGCCAGTCACCATCTTCCGATTATTAATGGTCAGACACAACAGCCCGGTGCTGTCGCTGCGCAACATGTAAATTTTGACCACTTGACTGCTTCTTCGGAACTGACAATGGAGCTGCAGGAAACCTATACTGAAAATAAAGAATTGACACTGTTTAAGCGCTCGTTCAAAGTCAATGCGTGCAAAAAATCTATCGAGCTGAAGGACAGCTTCAATTTTCAAACATCAACAAATGAGATTGTTGAAAATTTTGTAACGATGATTCCACCTGTGATAAGTGGTTCACAGATTTTGTTGCAGAGCGAAAATCAAGGTTGTGTGATTGATGTGGGAACAACAGCTGTTTCAGTAGTGGAAAAATGCTATCAAGACCATCATGGAAGCAGTCAAAAGGCTTATCAAATTCAAGCACGATACAAAGTAGCGCTGGAAGCGGAGATTATCATTACGATTCAGTTAGAGGAATAAAGAGGAATTGTTGAAGTTATTATTGAATCACATTACCTATGTCATGACAGTAGTGGAGGGGAATTTTTCTGACTGCTGCTAAAAGAAAGGGAGGAAAAGAATGCATACATTTGAGAGTCAAGAGGAGTTCTTTTATGATGGTCAGCCGTACAAAATAATTTCGGGGGCCATCCATTATTTTCGTGTGGTTCCGGAATATTGGCGGGATCGTTTGGAAAAGCTGAAGGCCTTGGGCTGTAATACAGTAGAAACCTATGTCCCATGGAATCTGCATGAACCCCAAGAAGGACAGTTTTGCTTTGACGGACAAATTAACCTTCGGAAATTCATTCAATTAGCGGCAGAGCTTGAGCTAAAGGTAATTTTAAGACCGGCACCCTACATTTGTGCAGAGTGGGAATTTGGTGGACTGCCATATTGGCTAATGAATGATGCAGCAATTAAGCTTCGCTTTAACAACCCTGAGTTTATGAAAAAAATTGAGGAGTATTATGAGCATTTGCTTCCGGAAATACTGGATCTGCAAATAACTCAGGGTGGACCAATCATTTTAGTTCAGGTTGAGAATGAATATGGCGGGTATGGGAATGATAAAGACTATTTAGAGAAGCTGGTGGAGATACTGAGTCATAAAGGGATTGATGTACCATTGGTTACTTCGGATGGACCTTGGGGAGATATGTTGGAAAGCGGATCGATTCCTGAACTGGCACTGCCTACAATCAATTGCGGCTCAAAAGTCGATGAGCACCTGAAACGACTACAGCAGTTTCACGGAAGAAAGCGTCCTTTGATGGTTATGGAATTTTGGATTGGCTGGTTCGATGCGTGGGGCGATAAGGTCCATCATGTGACCGATGAGGATGCCGCAGCACAGGAGCTAGATGCTATTCTTTCTCAAGGCTCAGTTAATATATACATGTTTCACGGTGGAACAAATTTTGGGTTTACTAACGGAGCAAACTATTATGAACGACTTGCCCCGGATGTGACCAGCTACGACTATGATGCTTTATTGACGGAATGGGGAGATATTACAGAGAAATACCGTAAATTTCAACAGGTTATTGCCCGTTATACAGAGCTTCCAACTGTTGAATTTTCAACTAGGATAAAAAAGAAGGCATATGGAGAGGTAGTTGCAACATCGAAAACCTCGTTGTTTGTGAATCTTGATCGGCTATCGACTAGAGTAGTGAACAGCTATCCTATAGCAATGGAGAAATTGAAGCAGGCATTTGGTTATGTCTATTATCGAAGTCCTATCGGAAAAGCACGAAAAATCGATGATTTTCGTTTGATTGGGTGCATGGATCGAGCTCAGCTGTTTCTAAATGGCGCTCACTTGGCTACACAGTACGATCAGGAGATTGGTGAAAAGTTGACATTTGATTTATCGGCTGATGAGAATGAGTTGGGTATCTTGGTTGAAAATATGGGACGTGTTAATTATTCTGTAAAAATGGCACACCAGCAAAAAGGAATTTCAGAGGGGGTCATTATTAACGGAGCTTTCCAAAGTCAATGGGATATGTATTCCCTACCTATGGAGGATTTAAGCGAGCTGGATTTTACTTTAGAATGGCAGTCGGGGCAGCCATCCTTCTATCAGTTTATTTTCTCAGTATCAGAATGCGGCGATACCTTTATTGACATGACAGGGTGGGGGAAAGGCTTTGTGGTTGTGAATGGGAACAATATTGGCCGCTTTTGGGAACGAGGACCGCAAAAACGTTTGTATATCCCAGCGCCATTTTTGACTGTTGGAGAAAATGAGTTGATTGTTTTCGAATCGGAAGGTGTAGCAAAAGAAACAATCCTATTAACAGATACTCCGGATTTGGGTGGAAGTAACGCGGAGAATAGCAGGCTGAATTAGGCATTTGAATCGATGAATAAAAATAGAAATCCCCTTGTCGTTGGATGAACAATGACAGGGGGATAATTTGGATTATTTTCTCGGAGCAGCTGTTGACTCTCGAACAATCAATTCGGTACTTAAGAAAATTCTGCGGGATATCCCAGGATTTTCCAATCGTTCATGGAGTGTCATCACACCTGTTTCACCCATTTCTTCAGTAAAGGCGTGAACGCTTGAAAGCGGGGGAGAGACATAACGAGAAATTGACAAGTCGTTAATCCCCATGACGCTGATCTCTTCCGGAACTTTAATGTTGTGGGCTGTCAGAGTATGAATCACACCTATTGCAAATGCATCGTTGGCTGCTAAAATGGCAGTCGGCAAATCCTTCTTCCAGTCCTTTAGCGCTTGCTCAGTCATTTTTTCACCTGTGTTGACATCTAATCGACTGTTTTCTTTCAAAATAAAATAATCTTCTCTGAAAAAGCGACGACTAGTCATAATATCTAAATACATATTTGTCGTCGGTGTTTTATAGCGGCGATAGCCATGTAAATTCTGGCTTTCTTCTGCACCGA
This sequence comes from Enterococcus sp. BWR-S5, assembly GCF_016745255.1. GTDB lineage: Bacteria > Bacillota > Bacilli > Lactobacillales > Enterococcaceae > Enterococcus_L. The sequence goes on from NZ_JADOEQ010000010.1 coordinate 145,071, forward strand.
TGAACGCAATTTTTTCATGACCCAAATCAAATAAATGGTTCAAAGCCAGCTCTGTCGCCTGACCAAAATCAGTATTAACAGAATCGTAATCTTCCAGCGGGAAATTGCTTCCGATTACACAAAGGTTTGGATGAAGCAGCTGTAACTGCTGCAGAGTCTCCTGTGTAAATTTCCCAATCGCCAATAATCCGTCGACTGCTTTAATCGACTGATCGTCAATTTGTGAAAGCTTCAGAATATCATAGCCTAACTCAGCAGCGCGTTTTTCCACTCCAAAGCGAATCGACATGTAATAAATATCCTCAAGCTCTTCGTCATCTGTCCGCCATTGAATGATACCAATAGAGCGTTCATTCTTTTTCTCGGCAGCTTGCAGCTCCGCATTTTCGCTATTCCGCTTTTTATTTTTTGCTTTGTATTTTGTATAATTCAGATTTTCTGCCGTTTCAAAAATCTTTCGTTTTGTTTCTTCTGTTACTGAAAGGGTAGTGTCGTAATTCAATACACGAGAAACAGTAGAAATCGAAACATTCGCTGCTTGAGCAATATCTGTAATTGTTGCCATAGTCATACCTCCTTATGAAATCATTTTATCTATACCCTTAGTATATTTCTTTTTAGTAAAAAAAATCAAGTCTTAAAAAAAGTTTTTACTAAAAAAGCTTGATTATTTTTCTAAAAAATAGTAAAATTTTCCTAAAGAAAGCGTTTTACCGGAAGAGAGGGGGATTTATGAAGAGAAAAAAATGGTTATCACTATCGCTGCTACTCCTCCTGCTGATGACTTGCGGATGCTCTGCCAATAAAGAGGAGGAAGCAAACAAGCAAGATACATTTAGTGAAGAGGTGATTGAAAATATAAAGGAAAAAGCAGAACATTTCTCTGATCAAGAGTTTCAGGAAGGAGAGGTTCCTCTAAATAGCTTTGTTCAAATTAGTGGAACAATTTTGAAAAGTGATAGCGGAAAAAATCAAGTGAAAAAAGGTGATCGTTTTATTCTAATAAACGAAGGCAGCCAGTACCAAGTATTCAATGAGCAGGATGGTACTTTTGAAATTGGTGAAAATATCACAGTTTATGGTGAGTATTACGGGTTTTTAAAAGGAATTTTGATTGAAAAGGATGGTAGCGGCATATGATAAACAATCGAATCAAAGCAAATGCATTTGAAACAAAGGAAGAAGTAAATCAAGGGTTTCTTGATTTGTTGGCACCTGTCGTTCCTTTTTTCGAGAAAAGCAATCCAGGGCACTTAGCACTTGGGAGTCATGGAACTGTTTATTCAAAAGAAAGACGCGAGGTAGAAGCCTTTCTCCGACCGCTTTGGGGATTAGGTCCTTATCTTACTGAGCAAGAAACACCGATTCTTGACACCTATTTGGAGGGAATTAAGGCTGGAACCAATCCGGAAAATTCTGCTTATTGGGGGAAAGTAACAAACTTTGATCAGCTGATTGTTGAGATGGCTTCCTTAAGTACCTTTCTTCTTTTGAATAAGGAGCAGACGTGGGATACGTTGAATGAACGTGAGCAGCAAAATCTTTATCACTGGCTCATACAGGCAAACGACCATACGATTCCAAGAAACAACTGGCACTTCTTTCGAATACTAGTTAATGTCGCGATGAAAAAGTGCGGAATGCCATACGCTCAGAATATAATTGACCAAGATTTAGCAGTCGTTGACTCGTTCTACGTCGGCAAAGGCTGGTATTATGACGGAGTTGAAACGCAGATTGATTACTATATTTCTTTTGCCATTCATTATTATAGTCTGCTTTATTGCAAATTTATGGGGGAAGACGATCCAAAACGCGTGAATACAATGAAAGAGCGGGCAATGAGTTTTGCTCAAAGCTTTAAGTATTGGTTTGATAGTACCGGAGAAGCGATTCCTTTTGGTCGCAGCTTAACCTATCGCTTTGCTCAAGTATCCTTTTTCAGCGCGCTGGTATTTGCGGATGTAGAGGCATTGCCTTGGGGAGAAATCAAAGGCTTAATCAGTCGGCACATGCAGTCATGGATGAACCACGACATCTTTACAACAGATGGGTTGCTCTCGGTAGGCTATCACTATCAGAACCTGACCTTTGCCGAAGGGTATAATGCACCAGGCTCACCATACTGGTCGTTTAAAACATTTATTTTGTTGGCTGTCCCTAAAGAGCATCCTTATTGGAAGACAGAGGCTTTACCGCTGCAGATTGAAACGAATCCATTGAGTCTTCCGGAAAGCCGTAATTTTTATCAGTATAACGAAGACCGAACGCATTTACAGATTTTTCCTGCCGGCCAGTTTCTGCATTTTCAAAATCATGCCGCAGCTAAATACAGTAAATTTGTGTATTCTTCTCATTTTGGGTTTAGCGTCCCAAAAAGTAACTATCTTTATTATGAAGGCGCATTTGATAACTGTTTGGCATTGGCTGAGAATGAGTGTTATTTCCGAAGCAAGGATCAGGATGTTGCTTATGACATTCAGGATGATCGTATCATTCATCATTGGCAGCCATGGGAAGATGTCACAATTAAAAGTACGATTATTCCTTTAGAAAACTGTCATGTTCGAATTCATGAGATAGACAGCAATCGAACACTGGATATTTATGAAGGCGGATTCAGCATGCCGCTTGAGGAGTTGGCTTCTCCGAAAATTACTGGTCTGGAAGCTGTATATGAGACTGAAAAAGGACACTCTAGTGTACTAGGTATCATTGGTTTCGAGCAAGCGGATGTTGTACGAACAGAGCCAAACACGAACTTATTTTATCCAGTCACCATGCTGCCGCACCTAAAGAGTCATCTGAAAGCAGGCCATCATTTATTGGTTTCTGTCGTCAGTGGTCGGTTAGTTGATGAAGTGCTGGAGCAGCCGGTTATTAGTATAGAAGAGAAAAAGATTATCATCACACAGGCTGAAAAACAAACAATTGCTGTGTTGGAAAATTAGGAGGAAATTATGGAAACTGCGTCACTTAAAGACAGCCTTTATTGGTTGCCGAAGGAAATTGATTATGTACTGCGAAAAATTCGAGAGAACCAACAAACCTTTGATGTGTTGGTTCCACCTGCAGCGAGTGAAAATCAATACTACAAACCAGAAGGAAATACCGATTGGACAGCCAGCTTTTGGGTAGGCATGTGTTTTTTAGGAAAAGAGCTGACAGGCTCGGCTGATTTTGACACGACAATCGAAAACCAACTGCAATCATTCAAAAATAGGTTAGAGCAGGAGATAGAGCTGGAAACACATGACATCGGCTTTCTCTACATTCTTTCAGCAATTGCAGATTATCGTGTAAATCACAATGAAGAGTCTAAAGAACTGGCCGTTAAGGCAGCGGATCTTTTAATGGAGCGCTACTCTCCAAAAGCAAAAATTATTCAAGCATGGGGCAACCTGAATGATCCGAATGAACGCGGACGGATGATTATAGATTGTTTGATGAATCTGCCGCTGCTGTATTTCGCTTCAGAGGTAACAGGAGAAGAACGTTATAAAGAAGCAGCTTATGCTCACGCATTGCAAACACAGAAATATATTGTGCGATCAAATTACACCACCTATCATACCTACTTTTTTGATACAGATACCGGTGAAGCCTTGAGTGGAAAAACAGCCCAAGGGTATTCTGACAACTCCTGCTGGGCTCGTGGTCAAGCATGGGGAATTTACGGATTTACATTGAGCTATCTCTATACAGGTGATGTCTCTTTTCTGGAAACGGCGAAGCATCTGGCGGATTATTTTATCAAGGAACTACCACAGGATAAGGTTTGCTACTGGGATTTAGTCTTTAATGATGGTAGCGGGGAAGAACGTGACAGCTCGGCAGCTTCAATTGCTGTTTGCGGACTTTTGGAGCTGTCAAAACAATTGCCGCTTTCTGATGAAAAGCATGACTATTACCAGGAAATTGCAGTAGAAATTATGGCAGCTTTGGCAAAGGATTACACAACAAAAAGCAATCTGAAGTCTAACGGTTTGCTGCTTCATGGTGTCTATGATAAGAATTCAGACAAAGGCGTGGATGAATGTATGATTTGGGGCGACTACTATTATGTGGAAGCTCTCACCAGACTGGCAATCAGCTGGTACAGTTATTGGTAAAAAAAGTTAAGGTGCGTTTCTGTTCAATGGTTATCTTAACTTTAGAAAAAAATATTGGAGGTCTCAAAATGAAATTATGGAAAAAAAGTCTTACTGCGGTTGCGTTATTAGGTTTAGCTGCTGGATTAACAGCATGCGGAGGCGGTTCAGATACAAAGGACAGCAAGGATTCAGGCACAGCTGATGGCGATGTTGAGCTGACTGTTACAACCTGGAATTATGATACGACACCTGAATTCGAAAAACTATTCCGAGCATTTGAAGAAGCAAACCCGGGAATCAAAGTAACGCCGGTAGATATTGCTTCAGATGATTATGACACGAAGCTTACGACGATGTTGTCTTCCGGTGACACGACCGATATTTTAACGATGAAGAACCTGTTGTCTTATTCCAATTATGCTTTACGCGATCAGTTAGTGGATTTGACGGATCATATCAAAGAAATTGATACTGACCCCGCTGCTGCAAGTTATGAAATGTACGATGTAAGTGGAAAAACCTATGCTCAACCATATCGGACAGACTTCTGGGTATTATACTACAATAAAAAAATGTTTGATGATGCAGGGATTGACTATCCTGATAATTTGACATGGGAAGAGTATGAAGAGATTGCGGAAAAGCTTTCTAAACCTGATGAACAGGTTTACGGTGCATATCAACATACATGGCGTTCAACAATTCAAGCCATTGCAGCTGCTCAAAATGACGGCAATCTGCTTGACCCGGATTATGCTTACATGGCTGATTATTATGACCGCGCATTGCGTATGCAGGATGCAAAAGCACAGATGGATTTTGGTACCGCAAAATCAACAAAAGTAACCTATCAATCACAATTTGAAAACTCTAAAACAGCAATGATGTATATGGGTACATGGTATATGGGAGCATTGTTAACGAACAAGGATGAAGGAAAGACTGATGTCGAGTGGGGCATTGCTCAGATTCCACAGAAAAAAACAGGAGAAGCAATCGATACTTTTGGCTCGCCAACCGCATTTGCTGTAAACAAGAATTCTAAACATCAGGAAGCTGCACAGAAGTTTTTGGATTTCTGCTCAGGAGAAGATGGAGCTAAAGTGTTAGCCGAAGTAGGTGTGGTGCCTTCTTATAAAACTGATGCAATTGATGAGCTGTATTTCTCACGCGAAGGCATGCCTTCTGATGAAGTGTCAAAAACTGCTTTTAATCCGGAAAATGTAGCAATTGAGTTTCCTGTAGATAAAAATGGTCCTGCCATCGACAAAATTCTTCAGGAAGAGCACGATTTGATCTTAGTAAATGATGAAACACCAAAAGAAGGAATCAAAAACATGGAGAAACGAGTAAAAGCAGAAACTGAGTAAGAGTACAGTGGTTCTACTGATAAATGACTGATATTCTCAATGATTATCAGTCATTTATCAAGTAAATCATTGTCGCTACAAGAAAGGGGGACAGCTGTCAGATAGCTTTAACAATAGGCTGTCAGACAGATATTTCTATGGAAATAACATCTAAAACGAAAGCAGCCGGTCGGCTAAAGCGAAAGAACACGTTGATCGCCTGGTCATTCATTGCACCAAACTTTATTGGCTTTTTCCTATTTACGTTGATACCTGTTATATTTTCTCTTATTCTTGCATTTATGAGTTGGGATTCATTTTCAGCACCAGAATTTGTCGGCTTGAAGAATTTCACAAAAATGCTTGGTGATGACACCTTTTGGATTTCACTGAAAAATACATTTCTATATACTATCGGTGTTGTACCATTAACGTTAATCGCTTCTCTTGGTTTAGCTATTTTGCTGAATCAAAAGATTCGAGGAATGAAAATCTTTAGAACTGCTTTTTTCTTTCCTTACGTAACGTCGCTTGTGGCCATTGCAGTTGTCTGGAATATGCTGTTCCACCCAACGATGGGACCAATCAATCAGTTTTTGCGTCATTTCATCGAAAATCCTCCCGGCTGGACTTCAAGTTCGGATTGGGCACTAACCGCAATTGTAATTGTTAGTGTTTGGCGTGGGATGGGCTACTATATGATTTTATATCTTGCAGGATTACAGAGTATTCCAAAAGAGTTATATGAAGCAGCTTCAATGGATGGTGCGAATAAATGGAAACAGTTTATGAATGTAACATTACCATCACTGAGATCAACGACCTTCTTTGTGACAATCATGCTGGTTATTAACTGTTTCAAGATTTTCGATTTGGTTCAGGTAATGACCGCCGGAGGACCGGGCAGGGCAACTAATGTTTTGGTCTACAACATTTATAATGAAGCGTTTGTGAAGTTTAATTTCGGTTATGCCTCAGCAATCGCTATGGTTCTGTTTGTCATCGTATTACTAATCACAGTTGTCCAATTCAAATGGAATCAACTAAGAGAACGTTAAAAGGAGGCGTGAGCTATGGAGGCAACGGCTATAAAAACAAAAGAAAAGAAAAAGACGAAAGAACGGCTCAGCTTGGGAAGGTTTTTATTGATAGGTCTGCTAATTGTGCTGGCTCTAATCACCTTAGTTCCATTTATTTGGATGCTGTCCGCTTCCTTCAAAACCAATAACGAAGTATTTACTATTCCGATTCAATGGGTTCCTAAAGAATGGCATCCTGAAAATTACTCTGTCATCTGGGAGCGTATCCCCTTAGTGACATTTTTCAAAAACACCGCTTTTTTAAGTATTATTATTACCTTAATTCAACTATTAACTTCCAGCTTTGCAGCTTATGGATTTTCAAAAATGAATTTTCGGGGACGCGATACACTTTTCCTCGCTTACATCGCAACAATTGCTGTCCCTTGGCAATCCTATATGATTCCTCAATTTATCATGATGCGGCAGTTTGGTTTGACAGACACATTGTGGTCTTTGGTTCTGCTTCAAGCATTTAGTGCATTTGGTGTTTTTTTATTAAAGCAATACTACAGCAGTATTCCTGATGAATTATGCGAAAGTGCCCGAATTGATGGCTTGACTGAGTGGGGTATTTATCGAAAAATTATTTTGCCTTTAACAAAGCCTGCCTTGGCCAGTCTGACGATTATTACCTTTGTGAATACTTGGAATGACTACATGGGACCGTTTATTTATCTATCTTCCACAGAAAATAAAACCATTCAGTTAGGCTTGAAGATGTTTGTCGGACTTTTTGATGCAGAATATGCGCTCATTATGGCGGCTTCAGTTGTTTCGATTCTTCCGGTTGCACTTGTATTCTTAACCATGCAGAAATATTTCGTTGAGGGAATTGCAACCTCAGGAATGAAAGGATAAAAGAAAGAGGGGAGAACTATGCTTCGAAAACAAACCTTTGAGACAAATATCTACATGAAGCTGTTTCGTTGGGCGTATATCTTTTTGATGAGCAGTCTTTGTGTCACCTTGACAGTTACTCCTTTTTTTCTAGCTGTTGTTTCTTTAGCGATTGACAGTCAAAATATTCTGCCATTTGCATTTAGTTTACTGTTCTTTGGACCTGCAGTAGGTGCTGCATTGTCAGTAGCTGATGGATTCAAGCAAGAGTATGATGTTGCACCGGTTCGCCAATTTTTTTCAGCATATCGTCGTTTGGGCTGGCGTCATCTGTTGTTCTGGCTGCCGGGGTGGTTGGGTAGTATTGTGGCATCAGTAGATATTTTCTTTTTCGCTAAAGTAACGAATGGGCAATGGATGATTCCATTTTTCATACTAATTGCTGTTTCCGGGATTGGATTAAGTATCAATTGCTGGTATTTTCAGATGAAAAACCCTAAAGCGTCAATTAAGGATATCTTTCGAATTTCTATTTATTACGTATTCAGAAAATGGTATATCAGCTTGCTGAATGTGTTGGTGTTCCTCTTAATTCCTTTATTAATGCTATTGAAGCCGCAATTTGGCTTTATTATTACACCATCCGTATTTATCGGACTGATTTATTTGAATGCCAGTAGACTTCATAAAAGTACTCAAACTGATGTTTCTAAAAGCTGATACAGCTTGAGTGTGGAACCTGTATTCTTTTTACGCGAAAGAATATGGACTAATATTTCAAACAAACGACTAAAAAATGCCTTCGCTTTTACAGCGATGGCATTTTTTTTAGCTAACATACATGTATATATCAAGCCTTAGATAAGTGAAAAACAGAGGGATTAGACTGTAGAAGACCTTGATTTTTTACAATCTATCGCCAAAATTTAGTGAATTCAGCTTTGTCGCTGATATTAAAATCAATCATTTTCTTTAGCAGCTCATAGTCAATATCTTGCGTCCATTTTACCCTAATAATATTTTCCGTATGATCGTAGTTTGCTTGCTCAATTTCTTTTTCGAAATGTTTCATCGTTTTTACTTCCGGAGAAACGGAGAAATGTTTTTTCGAGATACTGAATCCAATGATGTAAGTTCCGTGATGGGTAAACATCGGTTGATTCCATTTGATAATTGGGACTAACTCTGGGTATTGACCGATGACCCAAGATAGAAGTTCGCTCATTGTTTCTCTCTGCTTTGAATCACTGATAGTAGCAAGATAATCTTCAAAATTTTTCATAGAATAGTCCCCTTTTTTTATAGGATTATAGCACAGTCGGAGAAAAATAGAACAGGTATTGATTTCAACTGTGATCATGACAAAGTTTTTTACGCTACAGTAATAACCAGCTATTTTTCGAAGATGACTTCTTTTGTATAGTGTTCTTCTCCGATACTAAAGTGAAAAACTCCTTTTATTCTACCAGAATCAAATGGCACATTTTCTTCATGCTTGGTGGTTTCACCGGGAAGAAGGTTAAAGGTCATGGAAATCATTCCCTTACTACCACCGGTATCAGCAACCCAAGAATCACCTTCCTGCTTAAAAAACTCAGTTTCAGAAACAATAATCGTGACCAGCTCTTTTGTATCGTTGGTCATCATAAAGAGCTGTTGTTGTCGGTTATAGTCAATAGTAACATTAGGGTCTTGCTGAGTAGTGGAACTGCTTACTGTTGATGAAGCAGAAGGTTCGTCCGATTCTGTAGCCGCAGGCGATGCACAGCCTGATAATAACAATAGAAATGACAAACTAATCATAATTCGTTTCATTGGAGACTCCTTTTAAAAACATGTTTAGTTTATCCTATCATGGATTTAGTAGTTAGAGAATAGGTGAATGGAAAAAGAAGTAAGCGTGTTCTTGAAATAAGTGCTGTATGTTATAATTTAATCAAATAAAAAGGAGGCGTGGGGAATGGATTCGGATGTACTTGTTTTAATAGCAGTTGCTTCAATGACAACAGTATTTGGTATTCAGTTGATACGTGGAAAGTGGCTGATGCTGATTGCCGGGTATAACACGATGGGTGCAGAGAAACGAAAGGCAGTTAATGGGAAAGCACTAGGTAAGGCTGTTGGTATTTATCTGCTTTATGCATCGGTGCTTTGCATCTTGCCTATTTGGTTTCCAGCCGTTAATCATTGGTTTGGTGGACTGATTCTTTTGCCGACCCTTTTCTTATTGGTGTATGTAAATGTCTCTCCGAGATTTAAGAATAAGTAAAAAATGATAACGTATCTTTTGGAATAGTTTGTTCAAGTGATAGAAAGAGGAGTGGAAGTATGGGGAATCAAGTGATCGTTCAACCGATACATGAATGGATGGACGTAGAAGGACTAACAAATTATTATACTTTCTCGACAGTAATATGGGGAAAGGAAACGCCGTTTTCAGTATCTTTAGAAAAGCCATTGAAAGATTTGACTATCCATGAAAAGTATCTATTGGTAAAGATTGCTACAAAAGAAATTGGTTGGCTGGAACAGAACAAGGAGCGCATGGTAGCAGCTCTTGTTGATGATGGTATCTTAGAGTTAGCCGAGGATTGGGTCAGCGGCGCTCAAGAGGTAGAAGGAAAAGAAAACTGTTTTGAGGTTGAGGATGGACAGCAAGTGCAGCTGCCAATTAGTCAAAAGGATTTTGAGGATAGTGTGTATCTCAATAGCTTGGGGTTAACTTTTGAGCAAGACTTGCTTGATGGCTTTTCGATGGCAATCTACATTCAGTGCAGTCCGGATTATTTTGCCTACCATTCAATTGAAGTGTACTATGAATCGGATCATCAAATTAAAGTGAATGGACTTGCGGGGTAATTTTCAACTCATTTTCACTGGGTTCATATAAGAAAATCCTAAGTCTTATTGATTGCACTGCCTATCACTGGTATTCTCTTTCTTCAGGTTATAAAATGGATATAAGATAGAAACTGGAGGGATAAGTTATGAATAAACGAAACAAAATCGATAAGATCCAACTTTTAAAGGCAGTAATAACAATCGTATCCGGGATTTTATTATTGAAAGCTGTGTTTAAAAAGCGAGCGTAATTATTTAACAACACCATAGGTAAAGGAAGCAGCAGATTTTTCCGAAGGAAATCTGCTGTTTTTTAGATGTTGCCAAAATAGATGAAGTGAAATGCATGGATTGAGTTTTGTATTGAATAGTATAGTAGAAAAATTTTTTATACATCCAGCAGAAAAATTTGCTGTTTTTTGATATACTATAAAAGCGAGCTTATACTTACACAATGTTCTTTGTTTGTTATTCATTGTTTGTAATAACAAGGTGTAAGTCTGAGTACAATATAATTAGAGTGCAACAAAGGAGTATGGGTGGATGAATAAAATTGTAAATTTAGTGCTGGCAGGGGTTACAGGTGTCATTGTAGGTGTCGGCGGAACTTATTTAGTAATGACGAGCTTTGCCAGAGGGGAACAGCTGCCAAAAACAGGCGTAACCAGTAACAGCTATAAGGAATTGAAGCTTGATGATACAATGAGCTCAGGCAAACCTGTAGAAGCGACATTTAAAGCGGGAGATTTTGGCGAGGACAGGGGCGCGGGTACGTTTGATTTGAGTAATGAATCAGGAACGACTGCAAATGGTGTTGTTCCGGTTGTATATGCAATTGGAAGTACGATTACTCAATTAAAATTAGATGTTACTGACTTTAACGGTGCGCTTTTGACATTTGTTTACTTAGATGGAAAAGAGATTGCGACGAATCAATGGGGAAATTCATCAGCTACGATTGATTTAACCGATGGAAATGGCGGATTAGCAGAAGGGATTCATACGATTCAGCTTGTCCAATATACAGAGAATAATCCAGAACTTAATCCTGTACTAGTAAAATCTCAGCTTTACGAAGTGAAATAGAAGAGTGATTTTGTAAATAATAATGAAGAAAACCAGCAGTAACTGTCCGATTTTCGGTAGTTGCTGCTGGTTTTTATAATAAATATTAGCAGTCAGACAAGCGGGATATAGGGTCTTCCTGAGATTTCCAACTTGTTCTTGGTACTGATTCGCATGAAACAAGCTCCGATTACTCGCTTAGACAAAAAAAGAACTGCAGATAGTTTCTACAGTTCTTGCTTTTTTAGTGATATTAACGAATGCCTAAAGCAATTCGTGCGTAACGAGACATTTTATCGGTTGTCCAAGCAGGATACCAAACAAGTTTTACGTCTACGTTTTTTACCTCTGGAATATCGGCAACTGCTTGATGGATTTGTTCTGTCAGAATATCCGCCAGTGGGCAGCCCATGGTTGTTAAAGTCATCTTGATGACCGTATCGCCGGTTTCTTCAAATTCTATCTCATAAATCAAGCCTAAATTTACAATATCAATACCTAATTCAGGGTCAATTACTGTCTCAAGAGCTGTTAAAATCTCTTCTTTGATCCCTTCAATTTCTTCAGCAGACCATTTTTGTTCTTCGCTCATTGTCTTCTCGACTCCTTTATCCTTAGCTAACGTTTATGATACCTTCTTTTTGGCATTTTGTAAATGAGAATATCTTTCAATCACAAATTAGTGAAAAGCAGAAAAAGTAAGTAACAACAAGCTTTTTCTGCAAAAATAATATTTTTATTAAGAATTAGTATAGAAAATGGTTGACAAATTATTAAGAAATTTGTAAACTAATTGATGTTAACACATTGTAAATAAGTTTTCATGTGACTAGATAATACTAGGCATGGAAGAATTTCGTATAAGTATGGATCGTTCATACTAGATATGGGATTGTTCTATGCTTTTTTTGCGTCTTCGATCGAGATGAAAACGAAGCAAACACTTCTGCAGAAGAGGAATGTTTATGAAAATTAAAAAAGTGCTAAACCAAAACGCAGTTCTTGTCTTTGACGAAGGACAGGAAAAAGTTGCTGTCGGTAAGGGTGTCGGTTTCAACAAAAAGAAGAATGATTTGCTGCACGCACAGCAAGTAGAGCGGATTTTTGTGATGGAGCCGGAAGGATTGAAAAAGCTTCAAGTTCTATTATCCCAAATTGATGAAAAATATTTTTATGCAACAGAGGAAATCATTAAGTATGCTGAGAACTCTCTTGGCGAAAAATTGAATGCCCATATCAATGTCGGCTTAAGTGATCATATCGCTTTTGCTGCTGAGAATATTCAGAACAATATCATTGTCCGTAATAAGCTGTTAAATGAAATCGAGATTCTTTACAGTGAAGAATTTGCGATTGCACAGTGGGCAGTGGATTATCTGACTCAAACATTGGGGCTGCCATTCAGCTATGATGAAGCCGGATACATTGCGATTCACATCCATAGTGCCAGAGGTGGTCGAACAGATAACAGCAAGAGTATTCGCGAAGTAACTATTGTTTCTGAAATTATACGATTGATTGAAAAAGAATTGGATATCGATGTTTACTCTGAACAAATGAGTCTAAGCTATTCTCGCTTAGCCAACCATTTACGTTTGTTCATCCATCGCTTTGAGCAAAATCATTATGCGGTATTGGATGATGATATCCTTGATGTTGTTCGGAAAAAATATGCTGAAAGCTACGAAATCGCTAAAAAAATTCAGGTGCTGCTAATGAAAAATTTTCATTATCAAGTGCCGAGTGAAGAGCTGGGCTATCTGGCGATTCATATTGAGCGGTTACGTATGATTAAAAACAAGTAGAGAAGGAGTTATGTATCATGAAAGAATACATGCAAAGAATGGGTCGCTCATTAATGCTTCCAGTCGCAGTGCTTCCTGCTGCAGCGATCCTAATGGGGATTGCTAACTGGGTCGGTAATGGAGATCCAAATGTCAATGTGTTTACTATTTTTATGTTTAATGCGGGAGATGCGATTCTTGGGCATCTGGCATTGTTGTTTGCTGTCGGTTTGGCTTTAGGGATGTCTAAGGATAAAGACGGTTCAGCTGCGTTAGCCGGACTGGTTGCTTATCTAATTCCTGAAAAATTATTAGCACCTGCTTCTGTTCAAATGATTCAAGGTTTGGACGATGTAAGTGAAGTGGCTGCAGCATTCTCAAAGATTCAGAATAATGTTCTGATTGGGATTATTGCTGGTTTAGTCGCTGCTGCAATGTATAACCGTTTCTCTAATGTGAAGCTGCCAATGGCATTGTCATTCTTTAGTGGGAAACGTTTGGTTCCAATTATGGCTGCCGCTTCAATGGTTGTCATCTCAGCCGGTCTTTACTTTATCTGGCCGGTAATCTTTGATGGACTTGTAGCATTTGGTGAAGCAATTTCAGGTCTAGGATTTATTGGTGCGGGTCTTTACGGCTTCTTCAACCGTCTATTGATTCCTACTGGATTGCACCATGCATTAAACTCCGTATTCTGGTTTGATGTTGCCGGAATTAATGATATCGGGAACTTCCTTGGTGGTCAAAAAGCCATCGAAGAAGGCTTGGCAATCGTTGGTAAAACAGGAATGTATCAAGCTGGTTTCTTCCCGGTAATGATGTTCGGTTTGCCAGCCGGAGCTTTAGCGATTTATCAAAGTGCTCGTCCTGAAAAGAAAAAAGCAACTGCTTCATTGATGATGGCTGCGGCATTCGCTTCATTCTTTACAGGGGTAACTGAACCATTGGAATTCTCATTTATGTTTGTTGCTTGGCCATTGTATGTATTACATGCTGTGTTTACAGGTCTGTCATTAGCTGTTGCAGCATTCTTCCAATGGACTGCCGGATTTGCATTTAGTGCCGGCTTCGTGGATTACTTCTTAAGCTTGAAAAACCCAGTGGCGAACAGCCCGCTTATGTTAGTAGTTGAAGGTGTTTTCTTAGCTGCTGTTTACTATTTCGGCTTCCGTTTTGCAATCAAGAAATTTAACTTGATGACACCGGGACGTGAAGAAGGTGACGGAGAAGAAACATTGGATGTTGCTGATAGCGACAATAAATTTGCTTCTTTGGCTCGCAGAATCTATGAAGGTTTGGGCGCACAAGGAAATGTTACATCAATTGATAACTGTACAACACGTTTACGATTGACAGTGAAGGATACTGGTACTGTAGATCAAAGCAAGATTAAAGCGACAGGAGTTCCTGGCGTGAAGGTAATTGATGATAAGAACATTCAAGTAATTGTAGGTACAGAAGTACAGTTTGTTGCAGATGAAATGACGAAGCTGCATAATTCAGGTGGTATCACAGGTGCACCAACAGGTGAAGCTGCAAAAAAGCCTGAATTACAGCCGGAAGCACCTGCACCAACAGCTGCTGGCGGTACAAATGATCTTTATGCTGTAGCTGATGGAAAAGTTGTTCCAATCAGTGAAGTAAGTGATGATGTTTTCTCAGCGAAAATGATGGGTGATGGGTATGCAGTACTTCCAACGAATGGTGAAGTATTCACACCTGTTGCTGGTAAGATTACAAATATCTTTCCAACAAAACATGCCATGGGTATCTTAACTGATTCCGGTATTGAAGTCTTGTTGCACATGGGCTTGGATACAGTAGAATTGAAGGGCGAACCATTTACTCTTCATATTACTGAAGGGCAAACAGTGGCTGCGGGAGATAAGATTGCAACTATCGATTTATCTGCTTTGGAAAAAGCTGGAAAAAAATCTGATTTAATTGTTGTCTTTACAAATCAAGATATTGTTTCTTCTTACGATTTAACAAAATCAGGTCAAGCTGTAAAAGCCAATGAAGTTGTTGGTCAAACAGTTGTAAAATAAGAAACGAAACAGGAAAGCTCGAGTAATCGGCTTTCCTGTTTTTTTCTGTTATTTTTGCAAATTAAGTAGCGATTACCAAAGGGATGATAGAAAGTACTGAGAGATTTTGCTAAAATGAAAGATATTGATGAATGAAGAGGGAGAAAAATGAATAGTATAGAGACAGAACGACTTTATTTACGTAGATTTAATGCAACAGATGGTGCAGCATTGCATGAATACTTATCCGATGAAGAGGTTGTGGCATACGAACCCTATAAGGCTTTTTCATTGGAAGAAGCTGAGCAGGAAGCGATTAGACGATCAGAAAATCCTGATTTTTTTGCTGTTTGTCTAAAAGACGGTCGCCTAATTGGAAATGTTTATTTTAGTAAAGGCGCCTTTGATACATGGATGATTGGTTATGTCTTCAACAAAGCCTATTGGGGACAAGGCTATGCCTCTGAGAGTGTAAAGGCTGTAATCAATTATGGATTTGCTTCATTAGGAGCACATCGAATCACAGCACTTTGCAATCCGCAGAATAAGGCTTCGTGGCATTTGATGGAACGCGTGGGTATGAGAAGAGAAGGAATATTGAAGAAGAACGTTTATTTCTGGAAAGATGCTCAGGGAGAACCGATTTGGCAGGATACTTATGAGTACGGATTGCTGAAGGAAGAGCAAGAAAATAACTAGAACTGTTTAGGATGATAGCCTGAAAAATGACTTGTCTCTCAATAAAATGAGCAGCCATGAGAAGCCAGAACAGTATGCTCCGTGATACAATAAACTAAATCAAAACCGATTGTTTAGGAGATGAACACTGTATGGTTTTAGAAAAATTAGCAATCAGTCAGAATCGTAAGGATGAGTCACCCAATGTAGAGCTAGCAGAGCAATTAGTGGTAAACAGTGATCGTGAAGGTATTTCTGAGCTGATTAGGGGGCTGCAGCTATCAAAAGGAATTGCAAATGACTGTATCAAAGTCCTATATGAAATTGGTGAATGTGCACCGTTACTTATTGCTGACTATGTCGCTGTATTTCTGGATTGTTTGATGAGTCGCAACAATCGTCTCGTGTGGGGTGGGATGACAGCACTTAATTCAATTGCTGATTGTGAAGCAAAGGCCATCTATACACAAATTGATAAAGTAAAAACGGCATATGAAAACGGTAGTGTGATAACTGTTGATAATAGTATTTCTGTATTCTCTAAAGTAAGCAAAGCCAATCCTCAGTATGAAAAAGAAATATTTCCTTTTCTAATGAAGCATTTGGAAACTTGCCGACCAAAGGAAGTTGCACAGCATGCTGAAAGAATTGTTGTTTGTGTAAATGAAGGTAATAGGGCGTTGTTTATTCAGATACTGGATAAACGATGTACAGAATTATCCAGTGCACAAAGTAAACGGGTAGCTAAGCTTATAAAGAGAGTAAATGTACAAGCAGCCGAAGTATGAATGGGATAGAAAATCTTTGTTATAGCAACTTTTGGCTGTCTGACTAGCGTAGCCTTAAGAGCAGGAGACTGCTCTTTTTTTGCATGATTAAGGAGCAAATTTTCTGAAATGCTCAGCACTTATCTTTAGTAAGCATATTAGTTGTCATATTTTAAAAAAGGTATATAATTTGAAAAGTAAAGGTCAGTGAACGTCAAACTGAAAGTGACTGTTGATAGACCTTACAAATAAAAACAGGAGGTTTGCATATTATGGCAAAAGAACATTATGACAGAAGTAAAGCCCATGTAAATATCGGCACAATTGGTCACGTCGATCATGGGAAAACAACATTAACCGCTGCAATTACTACAGTATTAGGGAAAAAAGGCCTCGCAAACCCGCAGGACTATGCTAGTATTGATGCAGCACCGGAAGAACGTGAACGTGGTATTACAATTAATACTGCTCACGTAGAATATGAAACTGAAAAACGACACTACGCGCACATTGATGCGCCCGGACACGCGGATTACGTGAAAAATATGATTACCGGAGCGGCGCAGATGGATGGTGCCATTCTAGTTGTATCCGCTACAGATGGTCCGATGCCTCAAACCAGAGAACATATTCTATTGTCTCGGCAGGTAGGGGTAAAACATTTAATTGTCTTCTTGAATAAAACGGATCTGGTTGATGATGATGAACTAATCGATTTGGTGGAAATGGAAATCAGAGAATTGTTGTCTGAATACAACTTCCCGGGAGATGATATTCCTGTCATCAAAGGTTCAGCATTGAAGGCTCTTGAAGGAGATGCAGACGCAGAAGCAGCAATCATGGAACTGATGGATACGGTAGATGCGTATATTCCAACACCTGAAAGAGATACAGACAAACCGTTGCTGCTTCCTATTGAAGATGTGTTTACGATTACTGGTCGAGGCACTGTTGCCTCTGGTCGAATTGATCGCGGACAAGTCAAAGTCAATGACGAAGTAGAAATCGTGGGAATCAAGCCGGAAACTCGTAAAGCCATAGTTACCGGAATCGAAATGTTCCGTAAAACACTTGACTATGGAGAAGCGGGTGACAATGTTGGGATTCTTCTTAGAGGAATTAACCGTGACGAAATCGAACGTGGACAAGTAATTGCAAAACCAGGCTCCATTACACCACATACCAAATTTAAAGCTGAGGTCTATGTGTTAACAAAAGAAGAGGGTGGCCGACATACACCATTCTTTACAAACTACCGACCACAATTTTACTTCCGTACAACGGATGTTACAGGAGTAGTTGAGCTTCCTACAGAGGTTGAAATGGTTATGCCGGGTGATAACGTGACAATCGATGTCGAACTAATCCATCCAATCGCAGTAGAAATGGGCACAACATTTTCTATTCGTGAAGGTGGACGAACAGTCGGCTCAGGGATAGTTACAGAAATAGAAAAATAATGAAAAAGCTCAGACCGCATGTATCAAGTCGTGCGGTCTGGGCTTTTCAATTTTTCTAAAAAATACTATCGAATAAATAAGCTCTTTTTATCTCTATCTACGGATTTTGATGTGAAGGCTATCAGGCATTCCTCACAAGCCGATAATACAGCAACAGAAATGAGCAGAAGACCCAGTGTTTTTAGGGTTAAGAAAAGATAGAACAGTGGTGAAAGAAAGAGCAGCAGTCCAGTCAGTTTATTGAGATAGGTGTGTAGGCTGATAAACTGTCGATGTCTGATAAAGCCGATAAGGTAAGCAAGCAGACGCAAAAACAAGACAATCAGGGACCACGACCATAGCCATGTTGGGAGTGTTACTACCGGTATAATTTTTATGACGACGACAATTAAGAAAAAGGTGTCAGCAATACTATCAAGGATGGCACCTGTTGAACTGGCAGTATGCGTTTTTCTAGCGATAAACCCATCTAACACATCACTAATACCGCAGCTAATGTATAGAAGAAAAAAAGTCGGTGTTAAAGGTATAGTAAATAATAAAAAGCAGGTTAGGAGCATTCGGATACCTGTAATGATAGTTGCTGCATATTTCATGTTGTCCTCCATCTTATTGCTTTTCATTGAAATGTTTGCATGTATCAAAATCATTATATCAAATCATCAGATAATTCCTCCTGATTTTCTTTGTTATCTATGCTATAATCAGTCAAAAATGAAGAGGTATGTGTATATGGAATGTCATGTGATACAAGTCGATGCGTTTACAAAGAAACCGGGCCAGGGAAACCCTGCGGGAGTGATACTCTCAGGAGACAATTATTCAACAGAGCAGATGCAGGAAATTGCTAAAAAAGTCGGTTTTAATGAGTGCGTATTTATCTGCGAAAGCAAGATAGGAGATATCAAGCTGCGCTATTTCACACCAGGTCACGAAACACCATTATGCGGGCATGCAACAATGGGAGCCGTCTATCTGCTTTCGCAGCTGGAAAATCATGATAGAAATTGGCTGATAGAAACACAGGCTGGCTTGATTACTGTCAGCTACTGTAAAGAAACAGAATTGATGACAATGGAGCAATCTCCGGCAAAATTCGAATCATTTGCAGGAGACCGAGTGGAACTTTGTGAAGCAATCGGAATTTCAACGGCTGATTTGAGTACAGAATTTCCAATTGTATATGGTAACACAGGCTCTTGGACGCTGATTGTTCCTGTAAATGAATCAGCCGTATTAGACAAGATGACTCCTGATACACAGCGTTTTCCTGATATACTAAAAGAAATGCCGCGTTCGTCTATCCATCCTTTCTCAGTGGCTTGTGATGAAGGAAATCAGTACGAGGCAAGACATTTTTCTTCGCCGTTTTCAGGAACTATTGAGGACTCTGTTACCGGCACAGCTTCAGGGGTTATGGGTGCTTATTTACTGGAGTATAGGTATCAAACGGAATCGGAACAAAGGATTTCAATTGTTCAAGGCAAGCATGTTGAACGAGAAGGAACACTTACAGTATTGGCTAAACGAGCAGCAGATGGTTCACATCAGGTATCTATCACAGGAACAGCCTGCAAAAATAAAGAATTCTCTATTTTTATATAGATAACTACTGTAAAGAGAACAATAAAAAAGAGTAGGACAATAATTAACTTTTCCCTCGACCGATAATTCATATCAGGACAAACGGCGGAACAGAAGCAACGACTACGATAATAAGCCGAAATTCACGAAAATTTGTAAAACAATTTTCGTGAATTTCGGCTTATTGCTTGTAGCTGAACACTTCTGATTCAGCCTTTTTTTATTCTTTAGCGTTGGTATCTATTCTTTAGGATCTTTTTGATTCCATGAAGCTGCTTGGTTGTTTTATCTATAGGAGCGTTGTCAATAATCAGTAAAGCAATCATGACATAGATGATTGAACTGTCACGAGAATATAACGTATAACGAGGAACCCAACTTGAAGCATACTTATTTTTGTATGCACGCAATCCTTGGAAAGAGTAAAAGCTGGTACCGAATTTGTAAACGAGAAAGGCGATTCGTTCCTGAATAAAGCTTTTCCGAGACGTTCCTACATTAGAGAGTGGTGCCATTCCCATGTTAAAGTAAGAAATGCCATCCTCTTTCATTACGTTAAAGATGGAAATGAAGAGGAAATCCATCACACCGGAAGGGGCATCTTGTTTATAGCGCATTAAATCAATGGTTCCCTCGGCCTTGTTGTATGTAGGCATAATCGTTGCAAAAGCAATGATATCCCCTGCCTTACTTTTTACTACGGCAATATCGGACAGTTGTAGATACTCTTCTGAAAAGAAGCCGAGAGAAAAGCCCTTTTCTTTTCTGTTTCCCAACCATTCATCGGATACTGCTTTTAGTTCCGCCATCGTTTCCGGAAGGAAAGGCGGGGAGAGAACTTCAAAACGGTAGTCCTCTTTGTCGAAACGATTCATCGTTGCTCGATCTGCTCGGCGCTTTTTCCCAGATAGTGTGAAATTAGCCAAATCGACATGGGCCTCTTCTCCCATTTTTATAAAGTCGTAGCCAAACTCATGGAGCAGCAGGACAAGCGACTCAGATACTTCATAGAAAACAGGTAAGTAACCCCAGATATCGGCTTCATGAATGAACTGTTCGACAGCATCAGTAAAATCTTCTTTGGCTCCGGAAGGGTCGCCCATGACGATGCACTTGTTGTTGAAGGTTTTGAACTGAAGCAGAACGGTTTCCTCTTCGAGACTGTTCTTATAAACATACATATCCTTGTCATCGAGAAACAGGAGCTGACTATCTGTATTTCCACCATAAGTCTTTAAAAGCTTCATCGCACGGTCACGGGCTAAGGCTTCACCAATAGTGCGCTTTTCGCCTTGCAAATAACGAATAAAAACAAACATGAACATTGCGGTAATCAAAATACCTAAAAAGCCTGATAACCAGACTCGCTCAGATGGAAATAAGAAAAATGAAATCACATGATGCTGATGGTGAGGGAATGCCGGGAGATTATAGACTCCGATAACTATATAAAGAACCATCAATACTGAAAAAATGATTCCATCTACTGTTCTCATTTCCCAAGAATAGACTAACTGCTTGCGATAGAGTTCCTTTTTTGAAAAAATGACGAAAATCAGCAGTAATGTTAAAAGAATAACAACACTCCAGCTCATATCCTTAAAAACCGTGTAAGCCAATGTCAATAAAAGCAGACCGATTGTTGGCAGATAAGCACGTGCAACTCTTGCAGCGATTCCGCGACCCATAATAAGTAAAGAAAAACCAAGCAGAACTGCAGGAAACTGCGTCAGTAAATGAAATGACCACGGATTTAACTGTTTTAACCAATGAAACTGATTAAATGCCTCAGGGATTGTCGTAGAAAGAACAATCATAATACCGGAAAAATACATTAAAATAACTAGCAGCTTATGACTAATCTCGATTGATAATTCTCTGGGAATGCCGGAATAACGATCATTCAAATTGCTGCTAAGATTTTTCAGAAAAAAAACAACCCCGATTAAAAATGGAATAATATAATAGAAGAGTCGGTATAGCAACAGCCATGCGATGACAGTTTCTCTAGGGATGTTTCCTAAAGAGGATAGGCCCAAAATCATCATAATATCAAAACTGCCCAATGCTCCGGGAATCATTGATATAATACCAATAACAGATGCTGCAATGAAGAGCGGAATGACCTGAGCAGTATGGAAGGGAATACCCATCAGCTTGCCGATTAGTAAAAAAGTAGCCAGGACACCTGTCCATTCCAAAAAGGAGGTCAACATTAGCTGAAGGCGTGAAGTGAGCGGGATGTCCCCAATGTACTCATCTTTCCTGATGGCTGTTAGCAGTAGGACAATCGGGAAATATAATCCTCCACCAATCAGCCAAATGGAGTATTGACTAAGAAAGCCGTTATCGTGACCAAAGAGAACCATAATAAATGAGAGCAAGCTATAGATTGAAAGTCCGGATAACAGAAATATCAGAATTTTCGAGAGAGCCTTCACTACCTTTTTTCCGTCTGTCTCTTTGCCATAAAATTCAGAACGAAGTCCAATACTAACTAAGCCGCCGAAACCCGCAATGTTGTTGATGGTATTAATCATCCAGCTAGTTTCGAATAAATAGCTTTTCTTAATTTTTTGTTCTAATGTTCGATTAAGGATGATATCATAACCGAACATAGGGGTTACTGCTACCAGACCTGTCAGAAGCATTAAAGCGATTTTCCAGATTGGTAAATCTAAGAAAATCATTTTGAGCTGTTCGAAAGAGATTGTTTTTCCAATTGATAAAAGTTCACTAATTACAATAAAAAGGACGGAAATGACAAAAACTGTTTTGAAAAAACCAGCTCGATTCTTAAACCATTGTAGAATTGCTTTCATAATTTCACCTGCTTTTCTAAAAGAAATGATAGAATATGTTCATTGAATAGTTTGGGATTTTTGAGTGCAAAAAGATGTCCTTGCCCGGAAATTAGGACAAATACAGCTTCAGGAATTGACTCCGCAATATACATTGAATGCTTCAGCTTGATGACGTCTCTTTTACCAACAATCACCATTGTTTTCGCAGAAATACTGTTGAGGTCAGACTCGGTAATCCCAGTGTCCCGCAACATTAGGGCGGTGATTGCTGCTCGTTTTCTCCAACGTGGAAAAGGACTTAGAAGCTTGAACCAAAGATATTCAAGCTGTGTACCTATTTTAACAGCCGTAGTCATTCCACTAACTTCTGTATTTCCTGCATTTAATACGAGATGTCTGACCATTTCAGGGTGGTCGGCTGCAAAGCGCATAGCAATGTTTGCACCATCGCTGAAGCCCAAGATATCAAGAGAGTGAATGTTCTCTTTTTCTGTGATAAGATAAAGGTCATCGGATAGCAGCTTAAATGAAAGAATGGCTTGTGTATTCGTGGAACGACCATGACCCCGCAAATCGACAGTGTATACTTTGAAAAACCGGCTAAAAACCGGCACTTGATGAATAAAATATTCTCCGCTGCCGCCATTTCCATGGAGCAGAAAAAGTGGGAAGCCGGCACCACTTACTTTATAAAAAAGTACACTGCCATCCGCTACTGTAATAGACTTTTCTTCTATTTTCATTTCCATCACCTACTGGTTTAAGTATAGCCAGTTTTTGCAAATTTGAGAAATAATATGAAGAGTAGGGGCCATTGGTACTGTTTATTAAAGAATCTTAAAGAATAATCTTGGAATAAGATATTTTTTTCAGAGTAAAGTATGATAAGTAAGAATTGCTCTTAGGCTTGGAGGCTTTTATAAACCATTATGAAAATCATAAAACGATTGAGCATCATAGTAACTATAATCATTATCATCGGTTTACTATATACAGGCTACATTATTCGCGGAAATGTGCAGCAGGTGGTTCGCTATGAGGACCAAGTATCGGCAGCAGCAGAGGAAAATGGTATTCCTGAATATAAAGAATTAATCTTGGCAATCATCTACGCAGAGTCTAAAGGACGTTCAGCCGATTTGATGCAAAGCAGCGAGAGTGTTTATGGACAACAAGCGGTCATTGATAATCCTCAGGAAAGTATTGATTATGGAGTCAAATTCTTAGCAGAGGCAATCAAACAAAATGATGAAGCTGGGAATGACGTTTGGACTGCTGTTCAGGCATATAATTATGGTTTAGAGTATATCCGCTTCGTGAAGGAAAACGGCGGCAAAAATACTGTTGCGCTTTCTGAAGAGTACTCGAAGGAATTTTTATCGCCAATGCTTGGAAATGAGGACGAAGAAACATATCCATACTACCGATTGCAATCCGTATTCCATAACGGTGGATTCCTCTATAAAAATGGCGGCAATATGTTTTATGCCGACATCGTCAAGATGAATCAACAGCTGATTAAATGGTTTCGTTGGAGCTTATAATGTAGGATGCAGAAAAAACAATAGGAGAACAGAATGCAGATTCTGTTCTCCTATTGCTTTTTGTTAATGACTTTAGTCGGTTTCAATCACTAAAGTGATTGAAACAAAAAAACCACGCGTACTGCGCGTGGAAGAAGTAGCTTTAGCGATAAAACTCCTTTCGATATACTAGATAAAGGC
>NZ_JADOEQ010000011.1 GCF_016745255.1 Enterococcus sp. BWR-S5
CTCCGGTTCAGAGCTGGGTTCCGGCTCGCTGGAGCTTGGAACGGTCTCCTCATAAAACTCAATGATACCGTTGGTCTGAACACCTTTCCCATTTTCAGCACCGTGAGCAGGCATGGCAAAGCCCAGCAGAAGTCCTGCCACCAAAGAGAGGCGAAGAACGGTTGTAACAAATTGCTTCATGTGTGTGTGTCCTCTCTTTCGTTAAGGTGTCGGCGTATCGCCTAGAATCCAGGTGATTTCTGCCTTGTATTTCCCAAGCTTTGGTACACCACCTGCAGGAACTTCCAGCTTCAGCCCCGCACCACCAACACTCCAGTCATCACTAACGACATAATCTACTGGAGCTGTATGTGTATGGGTTTTAATTGTAAGTTCTGTATTAAGTGATAGCGATTCTTCCGTCGTTCCATTGTTAAACTTGATGGCATCCGCCAGAATCTTCGTGCTGTCATCGGTGTTCGCCATCACATCGGTCAGCTTCGCTGTCAGTGTCCAGCTCGTACGATTGCCGCGATTATCGGAAACCGTCAGAGGTGCACTTAAATCAGGCTCTTCCACACGCGTATCATTCACAGTCAACGCATGTTTCTCAAAGTTGATGACATCTGGAGCAGAACTTAGTTCCAGAATCCCAAGAAGTTCTCCACCCGGTAAACCAGCAGGTTTACTCACAGATACGTTGATCGGCTTGAATGGTCCATCTGGATCGATTGGTCCTGGTACAAACGGATTTTTATCCTCTTGTGGAGAAAATCCTTTTGCCTCAGCTGTGTTAAGAATATCTTGACCAATTTTTTCTCGATTCACTGTAGCCTCGAAAGTCACGATAAAGCCATTTAGTGCGGGTACATTTCCAACTTTAATCTTCAATAGACGTGTTGTTGGGTTGTACTCAAAAGAATCTGCTTCAAGCGGAACATCTGTTTCATTTCCTAAAGCATCGACTGTTTTGATCGTAATGCCATGGTTAGCTGTGTCAAAATCAAGACCTTCAGGTAATGTATCTTCCAATACAACATTGGCCCAATCTTCTGAATCTGCTTTGCCATTTTTACCTGTCAATGTATACGTTAACGTATCACCAACAGAGGTTGTCGCACCACCGCTGGAAGCAGCGACTTTTTCTAAACTTGGATTGTCTGGAATCACATCTTTAGCAGTGTATTTATTTACGCCTTTGAAAACAGCATCATGATAAGCATAATCATTGTATGGATTAATATTTCCTGTACTGATATTCGTAGCAGGAGGTTTAATCAAACCAACTTGATCGTACAATTCAGTCGTTGCCCCAGTCCCAGAAACTACTTGAGCAGCGGTGTGCTGTCCGGCATCATCAGATAAATAGATGCTAAGCTCTTTTGTTTTCTCAACATAATGTGGAAGATTGAATGTCCAACGACCATCTGACTCTACAATAGCTGTTCCTAATAAGGTACCTGTTGCACTATCACCAGAATCATAATAAACATGAACCAATGCACCAGCTTCAGCATTTTCACCTGACAATACTTTAGTTGCATTGTTTAGTGTTGCTCCAATTAATGATGTTGGATTCGGTGGTGTAACATCTAAAACGACTCTGTCGGGGGCCTGTAAATCAGAAGCAGTACTTGTATGCACTTTCTCGCTTCCTTCATTTTCTTTCAGTCCTCGCCAAGCACCGATTACTTCAATTTTGTCATTTTTAGTTAAGAACTCATCATTCGGTACATCGATTTTGAAAATTCCCGCTCTTGGATCATCGCCATAGACAGAGATTCCATCATCATCGCCATCGTCACCGATAGAAGCTCCTACCGTTTCATAATAATCAGCAGAATTACCATTTCGATAAACTCTGACTCTGACAAAAACTTCATCGGTGTATGCGTCCCTTGGCTCTTCACCTTTTCCTTCCGGTACACTTGCATGTCCCCAGATATATTTATCTGCATTTGTCGGTACACGTAATTCATCAATCACCGCAGTTTGGTTATTCGCAGTCATTCTTGAATAAGCAGGTGCCCCTTTGAAGGTACTATTGAAATCGATGTTATCACTTGTTCCTTTAGAGTAGTTATCACCAGTCCAAGTACTGTTTAGTATAGTCCATGATTTGCTGGGGTTACCGTCCAAATCAACGCCATCTTCCCAAACGGATAAATCTGAACCTGTCATATCAAATGTTGAATAGGTTGTTAAGCTTGCATTCACTCGGTAGGATTCTAAATTCTCAAAAATCAATCCGCCACCAGAACTATCATTACGGAAGTCAAAATATTTAGGTTTCGTCATGGTAAATTTTGTTGTATTTCTTCTTGAACTAAATACCCCAGTATTCGATGAGGCTGTTCTTCCACGTACAACAAAGTAAGCTCCTTCACCAACTTCAACATCTAGCAACTGGTCATCGCAATCAATAGTTGTTCCATATCCAGCTTCAAGAGAAACATTTGAGTTTTCACCAGTTACCTTAAAGTAACTCGTTTCGCTTGTACTCCCATTACGGAACTGAATCCCTTGATTCCTTCCATTACTACCAGGATCTCTTGGTGTTCCATCTCCAGCACTTTTCAATATGAAATCTGAGCCACCGGAAACAATTACACCATTATTATTAGAGTACATTCTTAACGCTGATTGATTTCCAGCATCTCTAATGATTGAGATTTTAGACCCTGTCTTTGCTTCAAAAACATTTCCGCCTTGTGCATAGAAACGAACCGTTGCTGCTAATGATCCACCGTCAGTATTTTTTCCGTATGCATTAAACTCACTCTTATCACTAACAGTAAATTTACCACCTTCACTCTCCATCAAAACTGCCGGAGAACCATTAGGCTCAGATAATGAGTTTACATTAACCTTAGCCCCTTGAGTGACGTCAATCGTACTAACTACAGCTCCAGATCTCAATAACATGATTGCATCCGAGGCACCACCACCACTTGAATTACCATTTAAAGTAACTTCTGTTCCATCACCGTCAAATTTGAAATTAGCAGTGTTAGTTACATGAATAATGTTAGTGTTTCCAGAACTGTTGACTTTTAACTTTGAGCCCTCATTTACAGTTAGAGTAGTATCCACTCTAGCACTTAGGTAGAAAATCCCTCCTAATTCTGCATCAACTTTTGCTTTATCTGTTATTTTCAAATCTTTTGCCGTAATCAAGGCTCCAGTTCCTGTAATATTCAGTTTAGATTCACCACTTATTACTACACTGGATTGAACGCCGCTAAACAGTGCTGAAACATTGCCTGAAACAACATTTACGTTATTCATTCTAAGTTCCCAATTGGCACTAGGAGTCGTACCACTGGTAAACATTGCAGCAGTATTCGTCCCACTAATATCGACATCTTGTAACGCAACAAAGCTTCCTGCTGAAGCGGTACCTAGAGTCACTGCTCTTCCTAAAAAATTCAGTGAACGCTTAGTTGCTCCATCCAACCCATTAATAACTTTTGAAGTTGTTACTGTAACAGCAGCGCCAAAGCTAATGTCTGCTTTCAAATTAATCCAGTCAATTGTTGTGCTGGTTAAAGCGGTTTGAAGCTCTGACCATGTGCTAACATCCACAGGATTGGTAGGTGTCGGCAAATCAATTGCTAGTGGACTAATCCCACTCATAGAGGATAGTTGCAGCTCTGAATCAAGTATTTTCTCTTCAGCTACTTCAACTTGCCCTTCCATTTCTGTCATATCGTCATTACTGACAATATCACTATTTGTGTCGAAAGTAATAGATGAAAGAATATCACCATTCGAATTTTTAATAGCAACAGATCCAGTTTCTAAAGCTGACTCGTTATCTGGTAGTACAACAAAAGTAACAGAAAATACTTCTCCATTACCTGAAAAATCCAGTTCTACTCCCTTCAAATAATCAGATTCATCTACTTTTACAGATACTTTCTTCTGATTGGCTTCATTAAGACCATCAGCAAATAATTCAACATCATAGTCACTTACTTCATCAAATTCTAATCTTAATTGTTCTTTCTTTGCATTTGGCACAGTTAATTTCAGTTGCAGATAATCAGTACTTTTGTAATTTGAATCAACAATTTCCAAACCGTAATTTGACTCATTTGCTTGAATCTTGTCAACAGTTACAAATCTTGAAATCCCTGCAATTAGAAATACAGCTATTGTAAGACATAACACAAAGTAGAATTTTTTTGCTATTCTCATTTTTTTCCTCCTTCCCTCAAAATTTGTGTATTCTATCACTTAGATAGAGATACGATTTATTTCAATCTCCTTCAAAGGAACAAGATCATTAGATTTCATATTGTGTTTTGACCCTGACCGTTTCTGGAAATGAAATACATACATTTGATAAAAAACTGCTATTTTTCTGAAGAGTCCCATAAGTCAAGCATGTAGCCTTTTGACCGAACTGTTCTGACATACTTCGGATATAACGGATCGATTTCCATTTTTTGTCTCAGATGGAACATCAGATTTGCAATTCTGGCTCTGGAAAATTTTTGTTTTTCTCCCCATACTTCGTCATGAATCTCTTCATAGGTTACTGCTTTCCCATTACTTCTAAACAGCATGTCTACCAATTGATATTCGAGATTAGTGAGTGATATTTCACTATTTCCTGCAATTTTTACACTTCTGTTCTTCTCTATCAGTTGAAAATCAGCATGATGTTCTATTACATCAGACTTTCTGGCATCAGAAGGTTCTTGTACCTTCCGACTCATCAATGTGTTTCGAATAATCAGGCGCAGCTCCTCCGGTTCGCATTCCTCATGAAAATTTCCTGTAACCCCTAGTTGTAAATAGACTAAGCGGTTAATTTCCGGTATTTCCTTTGAAAGCGTCCAAACATATGGAATGGCTGCACCTTTTATTTGCAGAATCAAATTACAGGTTTCACCTACATTCTTCTGTTCTTCGTCAAAAATAATGACCCCATCAACCTGATTAAGCGAGGTGTTCAAATTGGTTTTCGACTCTATCGGAACAATGCGGTAATCATCCTGTCGCAACGTCTCTATGTATTTTTCATTCAGCGTTCCTGTTATGTTTACAATCCCTAAAGTTTCCACTAGCAAACGCCCCTTTCTAATTTTTTTCATTTCCAACGCATCATTTCTCGTTAATTTAAAAATGATAGCTTCAAAATTACTTTGCGTATGTTTTCAATGGCTTTTTTTAATGCTGTTGCTTTATAAAAACGGTTCTATACGGTAAGCATGTAGCCCTTCGAACGAACCGTTCTTATATACTTTGGCTCAAGTGCATCTTCTTCTACTTTTTTCCTTAAATAGAAAATCACGTTCGCTACTCGGTATTTTCTATATTTCTCTTCTGTTCCCCAAACGCCCTTATAGATTTCTTGATAAGAAAGAGCCTTATTCACATTGTCCAGAAAAAGCTCCATAGTTTTATACTCTATCCTGGGTAAAGGAATTTCTTTTCCTTCTTTACTAATACTCAAATTTCTAGGATTCAATGCAAAATCTTTTTTGTTTGAAGCAGTATGCGGTTGTTCTAATACATTTTCCGCATCTTTATATCTTTTCAAACCATTCATTATTGTTAAAATTGTTTCATTTACATCTGAGTCATAAGAGAAAACGACATCTGCACCCATTTGAAGATAAAATAGTTTAGATGAGCTCATTTCTTTTGTGACAAACACCCAAAGTAAAGCATTGCTTCTTCTTTTTAACTCAATAATGAATTTGCATACTTCACCAGCACTGTTCAAATCTTTTTCAAAAATGATGATTCCATCTGCTTCATCAGAAATCTCATATTCATGAAAAGGATTACTATTCATCACCTTTACGTTCAAAGAAGTCAATTGCTCAATATACTTTTTTTCCTTCTCATCATTCGTAAGTGATATACAATCAAGACTAAACATATCTTCTTTTCCCTCTCTTTTTCCTCACTAATCCAATCGTTTGTAAAAAGAAATGTATTCATTTAAAATAAGAAATAATTTAATTCTGTAGATAATCTGCTGATTATTATCGTAAATGTATCAGTTTTGAGAAAAAACGATAAAGAAACCAGAAATTATACATAAAAAAAGAGTGTGACGGTTCAAGTGACGGCTAGCAGCAAAAGATAAGGACTGTTGAAAACAATTTTTTCTCAAAAAAAAGGCTTCGTAATTAGATTACGAAACCTTCTTTTCATAGCTGTTAAATTTTAGACTGGTATCTATCAGTGAGATTGCAGATTGTCTGTTTTTCCACATCGAGTCAGTATATGTGTCCAATGTCATCTTGATTGAGGCGTGTCCCAACAGCTTACTCAGGGAAGCAATATCAACTCCTTTTTCGACACATCGAGTAGCAAAGGTGTGTCTCAATACATGGAAATGGATATTAAGTTCCGCTTTTTCGAGAATTTTCTTGAAGCGATAATTTATAACCCTAGGCTCTGCAAAGCTGTGCTTACAGCTGATAACAAACTCTGAGGTACTATATGCCCTTTTTTCTAACAGGTATTCCTTGAGATTTACAGCCAAAGGGATGCTACGTCTGGAGCTTTCTGTTTTAGGTGAACTAAGAATCAGCTCAGTCTTGTTTTTCGAGTCGTCATAATGGATGCGAAGTAGTGTTCTCTGAATATGAATAACATTTTTTTCAAAATCAATGTCCGACCATTTCAGACCACTTATTTCACCGATTCGCATTCCTGTATATAAAGAAAGGATAACCGGCGAACATCCTTTCTCCTGTAAAGCCAATCGCTCCAGGTTTTGCTGCTGCTCAATGGTCAATGCGCCTATGTGCGTTTGCTGTGCCTTAGGCAATTGGATATTTTCACAGGGATTTACCATCAGATACTGTTCCTTGCACGCTTGATTTAGTGAGTATTTTAGTACTGTTATGACTCCTTTGATAGTTGTCGCTGAAAGTTTTTTCATTTGAAGACAGCGGATAAACGCATTGATTTCTCGTGTATCAAGAGTCGTCATTTTTTTTTCACCTAGAAATGGAATAATATGATTCTTTACTCGTCCTGAATAAACGGTGTATGTTGTAATCTTGACATTATTTTTCACAACATATTCCAGCCAGTAATTCAGCCAATCTGAGAGTTTTCCCTGAAAATCTCGTTGTGTTCTGTTCAGGTAGCTATGTTGCGACTTCAAAAAATTTAATTTCTTTTTTACCACACTATATTTTCGATCATAGACATAGCCGAAAATGATTTTTCCGTTTTCATTTCTATTTTTGATGTATCGTCCTTCATAACGACCATCTTTCCTTTTATAAATGTTCTCACCTTTTTTTGCCAAAGTGTCCACTTCCTTACTTAAAATTTGACGGCTTGATTGACGGCTGACTAAATGTATAAAACATAAGTACAAAATATCTTATTTTTAGTATATTACTTCACGAAAATTTTCATTTTTCTCATTTTTTGAAATAATTACGTAAAAAAATGAAAATAAACACACGATTTTTATATAGACTATTTTCATTTTTTGAGTTAATATTTTATTTGAGTTAGATATCTTGCGGAAAATAACGGTATAAAAATCGTTTTTTCTCAAAACTGATACATTTACGAAAAAAATTACATCTCTTCATCTCTTCATCTCTTTTACATCATCAATTATATTTCATTTCATTCTTAAAATGATTGATTGTTGTAATGTAGATTCAATTTTTTGTAATTTTGATTATTAGCAGACATAAAAAGAGGCCCGAGTGTTTTTTTACATAAACATTCAGGTCTTTTTTAATTATTCAACTTGCTATTATATATAATAGAAGCTTTCTTTATATCGATAAGGAAAGCTTCTATTTTAGTATAAGTGAAACCAGTCTATCCATTATATTAATCCTTCGTCTCCAATTCATGAATCGTTGCAGAAACATGTTTCTGATAATATTGTTTTAACTCATCCATATTTTCCGACTCCAAATAATAATCAAGGCTAAGTAAAATATTATGATAATCATGCTTGAAATCCAAAATCCCCTGATTGATTCCATCAATCCGTTGACTATATTCTTCCATATTCTTATAGTATCTCTGCTT
Organism: Enterococcus sp. BWR-S5; assembly: GCF_016745255.1. Lineage (GTDB taxonomy): Bacteria > Bacillota > Bacilli > Lactobacillales > Enterococcaceae > Enterococcus_L. The sequence continues at coordinate 8,014 of NZ_JADOEQ010000011.1, forward strand.
CTCTTCTTCATATTTCCTTGATAACAGAACATTTCTACAAAATAGATATACACCTAAAAATCCTCCTACCGCTGCGCTTACACCGTAAAAAATATTTTCTTCTACTGTAAATAATTGTGCAACAGCAATGGAAAGAACGACAACAAATAGATCAAAAAGAAGCTCCACACTAGAACGCTCATTTTTCATGAAAAATTTGTAGAGTTCCTCCTTCTTTAACCTTCTCTTAACGTACATGCCTATTCCTAAAAGAAGAACTTGGAGAACTATAGCCAGAAGTATGTATGGGAAGGCCTCTCTTGCTTGCTCCAACTCAGCTGCCCCATCTAATACCAGATGTTGAAAAAGATAAGCTGCTATTTGGTAAATAGAGTAATACAAACAAGAGGAAATTGTAGCCACCGTTATACCCGTCAGCCAAGAAATTGAAAGAAGCAGTTTTGACAGCATAGTATTAAAAGTTAACATAAATAGAAAGGAGTAGAGCTTCAAATTAATGAACTGTTCCGCTTCACCAAAATTACGCCCTATCATCACACCAATAAATAGAAAAGGCAGCAAAGATACCGTCCACAGCAAAATTTTCTTTTTATTCAGTCGCTCAACAGATAGAAGCCCCAGCAATAATGAACTGCCTAACATCATGCTATACGTATAAACGTTTATTCCAAATTCCATTTTTCTACCTCCAATCATCGACTCAGCTAAGGGTTATTGTTGATACAAATTGATTATCTAATAGCTTGAATTCCACCTGAGTGTGAAAATCGCATAGCTTCGCTATATTAGAAAGACCGATACCGGAATGCTCTTCCTTCATTGTTTTCCCCCGCTGCTTCAATTCACTAATATTCATAGCCTCACGCTGACGACTATTAGAAATAATGATTTTTCTTTGTCCATGCTCGTCTATGAAAAAGACTATATCAAGTTTTTTTTCCATTGTCATTTCAGCCGCATCAATTGCATTATCCAATAAGTTTCCCAATATCCGAATAATTTTTACGGGGTCCTTAGTATCTGCTTGAAATTTTTCTAATACTTTCACGTTAAATGAAACCTGTCGCTGCTGTGCTTCCTGTTGTTTTGAAAAAAGAATTCCTTTGATAAAGTCTTCTTTTATATTACTGATTGTTCCCAGTTTCTTCGTGTATTCATTCAGTTCGTAATCCGATTCCGAAATGGTATCTCTATAAAAATCTTTTAGTCCTGAAAGATTTTCAGCAACCAAATAGGAATCAATCGTTGATAAGATATCATAATACCTTTTCTTAAACATGAACACTTCGTCATGAGCCGTTTCAACGGAATGTCTGTATTGCTCTAAATTTTGAAAATATGCTTGCTGCTCGATAACTTTCTTTTGAGTCAACATAACGTTCTTGCAAAAAAAGTACACTGCACCTGACACTCCGGAAGTTACAGCAATAGAAATATAAAACGTATTATCCATAACAAACAATCGACCAACAGTGATGATAAAAACCAATAAACAGACACATAGTATAACATCTGTTATCGAAGATGGGTAATTGGTTAAGACGTCCAACAAGTTTGCCTTCTCACTTTTTCTTCTTATATCCACAGAAATTAGGAGAATGACACTATAAATCAATAGCGCAATCAGCAGATATCTCGTTGCAAAAAGCTGTGGCTCCTTAAAAAAGATAGCCCAATCTAGCTGACTAGGAAATAAATCGTCAAGCACATTCCCAATAATCGCATATACAGCTCTATAGAGGGCAGTGGATAAGCTGGCCAATACAAATGACAGCTTCCATGATATGCCTAAAAATCTTTTTGCCACAATCACATTTAAAGTTAAAGTTGATAGCATCGCAATCGGTAGAAAATTAACCCAGTCTTCTAGCTCCATACCCAAATATTGTACCCGTATACTAATGATGGAGACGATGAATAAGATAAGGTTCCACTTAATAAGTTGTTTGCGAGCCAATTGTTTGCCGTACAAGACTTCAATCATAATAGGACTTGCGAATAATGTTGCATTCTGCGCTAAGTTATACCAAAATTCCATCCTTATACACCTCCTGCAAGGACAGCCATTCTCTTCTTCATTCTTTTCATAAAGCTTTTTGTTACAAAAATCAGATGGCCTGATTTAAATTTTATATACAGATCCTGTGGATTCAGTTCCTCCACATTTATCGGATTGATAATCATCGATTGTGCCTCCGTATAAAATGAAGCAGAATCAAACAACTCTTTCATATTTCCTAAATAATTATTTACAAAAAAAGTTTCGTCTGTTAACTGTACCTTTACCTTCCTCTCTCTTGAGTAATTTTCCAAATAGAGGAACTTATTTCTGGGAATCAATCGCACCTGTTTCTGATCGCTAATACGAATAACCTCCTCCTCTTCCAATTCTTTACACCACCGAATATAACTATCAGTGATTTTAAGGAACATCTCCAATAACTTGTGTTTCAATGCCCCGGCATCGGAGACGTCTCCTTTGTAGATAAAGGAAAAGGGCTCGATATTGGCAGTCAAGGTGTCCATGGCCAATTCTTTATGGGCTGTTAAAAAAATAATCTTTGCGTAATAATCCTTTTCACGAATTTTCTTGCCTAAATCAATCCCTGTAACCTCTAACCCATAATCAATATCCAATAAATAGATATTAAACTCCCCTTCTATTTCCTTCAGTAAATCATCCGGATGATCGTACACCTTGATATCATTAATATGATTTTCTTTCAGCTCGTATTTTGCCGAACGAGCAGCCTCTTCAATCCTTGTTCTTTCCAAATGAATATCTTCACATATATATAGTTTCATCATACATCCCCTCATCTTTGTAATTACCGCCTTTCAATTATACTCTCCTTAATACGCTAATAGCTTTAAACCCGAGTTGCGATTTAAACAAAATCAAATTAATTTGTGTTTATTTTCAAAAATATTTAAAACTTAATCTTCTCTTTACAACTTGAAAAACACTTGAAGTCAATGAACGATATCTATAGAATAAAAGAAACCACTTAAAGAAAGAGCTGTTATTCTTTCGTATCATAATTTCTTGAGGGGCTATCTATTAATGTAAAAATAAATCACCTAATTGTTTACTTTGAATATATAAGTCACATAGCATAAAAGGAGGAGAAAAGTATATGCATTCATCAGCCCATGAAAAGCTCAATCAGCTGATTAACGAAATGGAAAAGGTTATTCTTGGCAAACGGGAAGTACTTCAGCTAACCGTCACCGCCTTTTTGGCAGGCGGCCATGTACTTTTCGAGGATATTCCCGGAGTCGGTAAAACGATGATGGTTAAAACCTTGGCAAAAGCCATTCACGGTTCATTCAGCCGTATACAGTTTACACCGGATTTATTACCAAGCGATATTCTTGGTATCTCGGTTTATAATGCAGCAGCACAAACATTTGAATTTCATCAAGGACCGATTTTTACTACTATACTGCTTGCAGACGAAATTAATCGAACAACCCCACGAACACAAGCAGCTCTATTGGAAGCAATGTCTGAAAATCACGTAACAATTGATAACCATACCTACCCATTAGATGAACATTTTTTTGTTCTGGCAACTCAAAACCCGATTGAATATGAAGGTACCTATCCTTTACCTGAGGCACAGCTGGACCGTTTTCTCTTTCGATTGCATATTGGCTATCCTGAATTCTCAGACGAATTGGATTTATTATTGAACAATCAACAGGATAAGCTGAATCAGATTCGCCAAATCGTGACAGCAGCAGAGCTTTCCCAGATGAAGAAGCTTGTAGCCGACGTCTACGTTGATCCTCAAATTGCACGCTATGCATTGCAGCTGGTTCATGCGACTCGCAATCATGATGGTGTTGCACTTGGTGTAAGTCCTCGAGGAGCCGTTGCCTTTTTGCAAGCTGCTAAAGCCTATGCCTTCGTTAATGGACGGACATTTGTCACTCCTGATGATTTACAGCACGTTTTACCTGCGACCTTTGGGCATCGTCTATTACTGAAAAGCAGGAGTACTTCTACTGAGGTAGTGCTGGGAATACTGGAACAGATTGTTAAACGAGTCCCTGTACCAGTTAGGAGATGACAATGAAAAGCCATTCTCTGAAAAATATATTGCGAGCGACATTGGTTTTATTTTTTTATCTTGCTTTATTTCTCTACGCAGTCGTTTTTAATAATTCAAGTGGCTGGATGCTGCTCTTCTTTCTTTCCTTTTTACTGATTGGCAACCTGATAAGCTTGATACCGGCACATAAGAAAATTCATCTGGAGATGCTCGAGAATAGTACTTACCGTGTTGGAGACAGCAGCAGATTAATGGCTGAAGTATACGCAATGCGCCCTTTTCTTTTGCCGCTGAATTGTCTGACTCTTGCTTTTCCGAGTACTGACAAAAAAGAAGTCCCATTCTTTTTGGCTTATACAGGAAAAAGAAAGGAACTAACCTTTCACTGGACACCTAAAACAAGAGGCTATTTTTCGGTATTACCTGTCACTTTTTCCAGTACAGACTTTCTGAAGCTAATTACAAAAGAGTCTGTTCAACAGCTAACTGGTCAATTTCCAGTACTTCCGAAACAAGAGGATGAACTGGCACGTAAGCTATTACAAGGCATCCTGCTTGTTGAGCCGAATTTCTATGTACCCCTGGGAAATCGAACTTTTATGATTCGTAATTTCCGTGGACACCAATCAGGTGATCCTTTACGGATGATTGATTGGAAGCAATCAAGCAAAAGGAATGAATTAATCGTTAAAGAATATGAACAGGAGCAAGAGCAGAAGACCTGTATCGTATTTTATGGTCAGCAGCACACACAATTTGAAAAGCTGCTTTCTATTTTTTTCTCTGTTAGTCAACAGCTAAGTGAAAAAATGCCCTATACAACCCAGCTGCTGGCAGAGTATCCTTCTGAAATACCGGAAGAATATATACTGGCTGCGCTTCAACCGCTTTCAGAAGAAGTAACCATACCCTTGCACTCAAATAAAAAGCTGATTATTTTTGCTCCTGAGCTGACACAACACTTGGAAAATCAGCTGCAGATACTATCTAAAACCAATGAACTATTGCTTATCACATTTAAAGCGGAGCGACTTTATCTCCAATATAACGAGCAGGTCATCGACATTGAAACAATGGAGGTGCAGCAATGAAGACGCGTGTAACACAAAACTGGCTGTTCGCTTTATTGGCTTTCTTGATTCTGATGATTGCTAGTCCTCCCTTCCTTGAGGTCTATCAGCTTGAGAACAACCTGTTTTTCACCGGCATGCTGGCAGCTATCTGTTTGATTACCTTGCTGTCCAAATATTTTCTAATCACCTTTCCACTTTACCTGATTAGTTATGCTGTGTTGCTATATAGTTACTTTCCGTTAGGACTTCCCTTCAATTTTGAATGGGTTGGTACGTTCTTTAGCACAATCGTACTTTCTTACAACCAGATTGTGTCAGGAGAACTGAATTATATGCCTCAAATGATTGCTTTGGTTATTATTCTTTTTTTCCTGATTGCCTTAGCAGTACTAATGATTCACTATGAGCGTCTATGGCTGAGCTATCTATTGATTGTCGGATACCATTTACTTTTAGCTGTCTTTAACCAGTTGCAGCTTGGCAGCTCGCTAATCTTAATCACCTGCTTAGCATTACTCTTTCATCAATTGAAAAAGCTGCCTGATGGCATAAAATTGTTCAAAAAGGGACAACTGCTCCTTCTTAGTATAGTTGTGTTGGCATTTCTTATAGGAAGCGCCTATTCCTTTCAGCAATTAGTCCCACAGGTTAGAAGCTTCTTGTTTATAAAAACAGGGGCTGTTCGTGAGTATTTTAATGGTCAAGGGCTTTACCAGCATATCGCTCAATATGGGCAGTCAGGTCTTTCTAAAAGCGGCTTTAGTGAGAATGATCAACAGCTGGGCGGTCCTTTACTTGATGACACAACGGTTGTCTTTACCGCCTTGCAGCAGGCGCCTCATTATTGGCGTATTGAGACAAAAGATTCTTATACCGGAAAAGGATGGGAAAATTTTTCAAGCTCACTTCACTTTATTGGAAACCAAGAGACATTACTCCTTGAAGACAGCAGTTATGTCGGTGCATTAGGACCCGAAACAACTATTGATTTATCCTTCACAGGTGCCGTTTCCTATCTGCCGCAGCCTTATGGCAGAATACAGCTGCCTCTTGGCGGAATCGGCGGTGTTGAGGAAATCGCGGAAAAAGATCGAATCAACTTAAAGGAAGCACCAAAAGACTTGCAGCTTTTCTGGCAGGAGCCCATTTATGAGGAAGCAGAGCTGCAGCAAGTTGTCTTCCCCGACTACAGTCTAAATGATTGGCAAGCTCTCGCTGAACGTGGGTTAACCATCCATGACCTTACCTACCCTGATAGCGTATCAGCTCGTACCATCGCATTAGCGAACGAGTTGACTCATAGCGAGACAAGCCTCTATGGAAAAGTAAAGGCTATTGAGCAATATTTAAAAACCAGTCCGGAGTTTCGTTACTCTAAAACAGATACTTCGTATCCTGCAAACAATCAGGATTATGTCGATCATTTTCTGTTTGATTCAAAGGTTGGGTATTGCGATAACTTTTCCACAGCGATGGTTATTTTACTTCGTACACAAGGAATTCCCAGCAGATGGGCGAAGGGGTTTGCTCCCGGCGAAGTTACCAATGCTGAAAACGGACTTCAAGAATATACAATTAGAAACAGTCACGCTCACTCTTGGCCGGAGGTCTATTTTGACGGCTATGGCTGGCTTCCCTTTGAGCCAACACCGAGTTTTAATAACCCGGCTGTACCTGACGAACAGTCTCAAGAAAGTTCAACAGCTTCTGAAAGTCAGGAAGCAAGTACATCTGTCGATACCAATGAAACTGGAGAATCCAGTCAGCCATCTGCTTCAAGTGACAGCAGTACCAAAAATGAACCGACAACACCGGCTATTGACTGGTTATCCATACTCAAATGGATTGGCGGCGGCATCAGTTTGCTTCTTGTTTTGATTGGCACGTATCTTTTGAAGAATTATCAATTTTCAATTCGTTTCTATCTCTATCGACGATTCAAACCAACTGATTATTCAAAAGCTTATTTACTGCTTTTAAAGGAAGCTGAAAAACGCTGCTTTAGAGAAACAAACGAGCCTCTTGAACATTTCGCCAAGCAGTTTGAACAGGAGAACCCTCAGTTCGAAGGAAGTTTTCTCGCACTTACAAAGCTGTACGAGCAACTGATTTACAGCAATCAACCAGTGAACACTCATGAATGGAACACATTACTGGATCGAACAGCCAGTCTTTTGGTGGTCTCTTCTAAGTAGCATTATTAAGGCTGAAGCCTCGGAAGAAAATCTTTTTTGATTTTCTTCCGGGGCTTCTTTGACATTTATTTCAATGAATGTTCTTCACATTCACGTCGAATATACGTATCAAAATCGGTCGGCTTTCTTTCAAGAAGCCAACTCAGTACATTACTGTTTTCTCCCTTAAAAAAAAATACACATTCATAGAAACAATTTTCCGTGAATGTGTATCCTATTTTGTCTTCATCCCTCAACGTTTTCTTTCCCAAAGGTGTAAAGACGATCCAAATCAAATGTCAGCTTTTGAAACTGTACAAAACGACCTTCTCGTATATATTCTTTGCCATTTATAAACAACAGTAATGTCGGTGCTGAAAACACTTGGTAAGCCGCCGTAACCTGCGGAACCTCTGCTCCATCTACTTCTCCCAATGCAATATCAGGATAGCTTTTTAGCAGCTCTTTAAGCTTCGGTAAGACAGAATGGCAAACAGAGCAATCCGGCTGAGACACATAGATAAACGCAAACTCATGCGCTTCAATAAAATGACCAATTGCTTCTATTTGATGTAATTTGACCATTGAATCAGCTCCTTTTCTTAATGCCCCATTACTATAGCACAATCTGATGGGAAAAGGCGATCTAGTTGCCTGAGGGAGTCAATCCAGAGCTAACAATACTGGTGAGCTATATGCGTTTGTTTTGTTTCCATTTTCTATCTATGTTACGGTTTTTATAAGAAGACAAGGAGGAATCGAAATGGCAAGAACAGACTTACCAAACGTTGAAACTCGTCTCTATATCGATGGACAGTGGCTGAATGGCAGTGAAGGAACAAAATCAGTGATTAATCCAGCTACTGGCAAATCACTAATCGATGTGCAACAAGGTGGAAAAGAGGAGGCCTTGAAAGCTGTAAAAGCCGCTAATAAAGCTTTTCCTGATTGGGCAAAAAAAGCACCTCTAGAACGTGCATCACTTATGAATAAAGTCGCTTCGTTGATTGACGAGGATAAAGAACGACTGGCAACCATCATGACGATGGAGCAAGGTAAACCATTAAAACAAGCATTAGCTGAAATTCAGACAAATGTTGAAAATCTGCGTTGGAATGCCAGTGAAGGACAACGCATTTATGGTGACATCATTCCGGCACCAGTTGGCAGTCAATGGCTTGTAGAAAAGCAACCCATCGGTGTCGTTGGCGCAATCACACCATGGAATTTCCCATCAAATATGATTGTTAGAAAAATAGCTCCGGCTATCGCAGCCGGCTGTACTGTCGTCCTTAAGCCTTCTTCTGAAACCCCACTTTCCGCTTTAGCGTTAATGGAACTATTTGATAAAGCTGGATTTCCTGCTGGTGTTGTTAATGTTGTATTGGGCAAATCAAAACCAATCGGTGAAGTGCTCTCTACCTCAGATGATGTTCAAAAGCTGACCTTTACTGGTTCAACTGAAATTGGTAAACTGCTGAATGAGCAAGCCGCAGCAACACTGAAAAAGGTTTCTATGGAGTTGGGCGGTCATGCACCGTTCATTATTTTCCCTGATGCTGATTTAGATTTAGCTGTGAAAAGCTTGATTGCTGCTAAATTTAGAAATAATGGCCAAGTGTGTACTTCGCCTAACCGCATCTTTATTCATGAAACAATCAAGAAGGAAGTAACCAAAATGATTGTGGAGCAAATGAAGGAAGTGACCGTTGACAACGGTTTAAATGATCCGACTACAGGACCATTAATTAATCAGGATGGCCTTGAAAAAGTAGTGAAACAGCTGAAAGACGCTACTGAAAAGGGTGCAACAGTGCTATTTGGCGGAAACAAAATGACTGAACAGCCGTATGCAGATGGCTTCTTCTTTGAACCAACTGTAATAGATGACATTACTACTAATATGGATATTTATTACGAAGAAACATTCGGTCCTGTTATTCCACTGATTTCTTTTACTGAAGAAGAAGAGGTAATCGAAGCAGCCAATGATACTCCTTTTGGGTTAGCATCTTATTTCTTTTCTAATAATATACACACTATCTCAAATGTAAGTAAACGTTTGGCCTATGGTATGGTGGGTGTCAATGATGTAGAAATCTCTCACTCTGCAACACCATTTGGCGGCGTCAAGCACTCTGGCTTCGGAAGAGAAAATGGGGCTTACGGAGTGGAAGAATATGTCGCTGTAAAATTTGTTACTATAAAATCATAATCATTATTATAGACAATTATCTATTACTGGTGGAAAAGTAATTTTCAATAACTTTTCCACCAGTTTTTCTATATTTATATAATCTTTTAAGAAAAATAAAACCGCGTTTGTAAAAAAATCAGGCAATGCTCCAGCAAGTACATAAAAATCTGAGCTTTGAAGAGCGAATTGCTATTCTTGAAAAGGATATGCAATAGCAGCCTGAACAGCAAAAACACCAGTGAAATGAACGACGAACCATTCATTTCACTGGTGTTTATTTGTATTTCAATACATACCCTTATTTCGCACGCTTCAAGTACGTACCTTCTTGTGTGTTGATTTCCAATTTTTCGCCGCTTTCGATGAAGTCAGGAACGTTTACCACTAGTCCTGTTTCCATTGTTGCAGGCTTACCTGAACCTGTTACTGTTGCACCCTTGATAGAAGGCTGTGTTTCAGCGACAGTCAAGATAACTGTTGTTGGCAACGTAATACCAATCACTTCAGAACCGTAAAATTGAATTTTTATCTCCATGTTTTCCAAAAGATATTTCAATTCTTCTTCAATGGTTTCTGTTGGAATTTCATATTGCTCATATGTTTCCATATCCATGAAAATTGCTACATCATCTTGGCTGTATAGGTATTGCGCCGGTTTTGTGTCGATATGCGCTTTTTTCACTTTATCATCCGGACGCATTGTTGTTTCAGTTGTTGAACCGGAACGAACATCCTTCAGCTTCATACGCATAACTGTATTTCCTTTACCAGGTTTGTGGTGGCTGGCTTCCAATACTTTGATTAGCTTGCCGTCTTGTTCAAATGTCATACCTGATTTAAGATCACTGATTGCAATCATTGTCTAAATTCCTCTTTTCTAAAAAAATAATCTCCACTCATTGTAGCAAATTACAGACTGATACGCTAGAGAATATATAAAAGGATCATAAATTTCTCATGACCAGCTACGCTAAGCTCGTGCTTTTCGTCCGGCTTTGACCTTTTCCAATAAAGTATCTCCCGACGCTTCCTCAACCCACAAAAATTTTCCATTGTAATAATAAATACATGTAACTGCCGGTATTTCCGCTGTAGAAAGCCGATTCCTCAAAGAACCATCTGCTCCTTCAACCTCTATCTCCGCCTTGCCTGCTGAATCAAAAATGAGATAACCGATTGTCTCCTTTTCGCCCCGTACCAGCCACACAGAATTTTTCATATTTGGCACATAATCAGTCAGCTTCTCTATGAAATCAGAAGCTTTGATATCTAAAGGAAAGTCCCTTATTCCCTTATGACTCATGGCATCATCGCCCATGCAGACACTTTCTCTATCAAGCTGTACAGAAAAGCTCTGGTGTTTCGGAGCAGGTTCTATCTTTTCCCTTTTGAACCATTTCTGAAACATGACATCCCCTCTTTCCGCTGTTCGGAAAATATACTATTCTCCATTATTTTCCAATGCTCTTAAGGCCAAAGCAAAATTACCAACCGTTGCACTGCCATTTTCAGGAATCAGCGGATTGACAATGTATTCCTCTAGTGAAGGCATGTCAACATACCTATTATTCAACTCTTCAACAATTGAACGAACTCGGCTCATCAAATGCTCCTGCTGCATGACACCACCGCCAAAAATAATTTTTTCCGGCGCAAAATTAAGCCTCGTATTAAATGCCAGCTGTGCGATATAGTAAGCTTCAATAGCCCAGACGTCGTGCTCTTCAGTCACTGATTCTCCTCGTAATCCTGTTCGTGCCTGTAAGCTAGGACCAGATGCAGCCCCCTCAATGCAGTCGGCACCATGGTATGGACAAACCCCTTCGAAATCAGTATCGTCAGGATGTCTTTTTACGAAGGTATGGCCCATTTCCAAATGCGTCAGACCTCCGATAAATTCACCATTTTGAATCACGCCGCCGCCAATCCCTGTTCCAACTGTAAAATAGACACAGGAATCAACGTTTGCTGCCGCGCCCATCGTATATTCGCCAAATGCACTGGCATTTACATCTGTCGTTAAAAAAATGGGAAGCTTGAACCGCTGCTTCAGCGCAGATAAAATATCATAGCCTCGCCATTCCAGTTTAGGGGTAGCAAGGATTTTTCCATAGTTTTCAGAGTTTGGATCAATATCTACCGGACCAAAAGAGCCTATACCGATTGCTGAAATATCATATGCGGAGAAAAAGTCGATAACCTTCGCCATTGTTTCTTCCGGATTTCCTGTAGGAAAAGAAGTTTGCGCCTGAACCTTGAAATTCAAATCGCCAACCGCACAGACAAACTTCGTTCCTCCGGCTTCAATACTACCTAGTAATTTACTGCTCATTTCATTATCCTCCGATTCTATCATTGCTAAAAGTCTATACATTTATTTTAAGTCAAAACACCATTATTGTCTTGCCTTTTTTGCTTGAAATTTGGAAAAGTGCAGAAATCAGCATTTCGTACTATACTTATAGTATAAGACAGTAAAAGAATGGAGTGAACAACATGTCTGTTTATGATTTTGAAGCAACACTTGAAAACGGTGAAACCTATTCTTTAGATAAATACAAAGGACAGGTCATGGTGATTGTCAATACAGCGACAAAATGTGGACTTGCCCCGCAATTTGAGGATTTAGAAGAGCTGTACAAGGAATACAAGGAACAAGGCTTGGTTGTTTTGGGTTTTCCATCAAATCAATTTAAGCAGGAGCTGGACAGCAGTGAAGCGGCGGCAGAATCTTGTCGACTGACCTATGGAGTCTCTTTTCCTATGCACCAGTTATGCCATGTCAACGGCTCAGAAACCTTACCACTATTCAAATATTTGAAGGAACAGACAAAAGGAGCTCTAGGCAGCTCTATCAAATGGAATTTCACCAAGTTTCTTATCGACAAAGAGGGTGAGGTTGCGAATCGGTATGCACCACAGACGAGCCCTTTGAAAATGAAAGAAGATATCGAAACATTGCTTAACGAATAAATGCTATTGGTTTAGGAATCAACAACCAAAAAAAGCTGCTGCCAAATCCTGACAAAGGATATCGGCAGCAGCTTTTTTCGTCTGTTCAAGGCATGTCTCTTCTGCTATACTCTTTCGTAATAGAAATAGCAGGAGGTGCTTTACTGATGATACGCCAAGCTTTAGCAGCAGACACACAAGCGATACGGGAATTAACACACCGAACCATCCGGAGCATTTATCCCCATTATTACCCTCAAGGTGCGGTGTCGTTCTTTCTTACACATCACAGCAGTGAACGGATTGCTGAAGACATCCGGCAGCAACAGGTATTTGTACTTGAGAAAGAAGGTCTACTTGGAACTGTTACACTGAAAAATAATGAAATTTGCCGTTTGTTTGTCCAGCCTGAGCATCAAGGCTTAGGCTATGGACGAGCCTTGATTGAGTTTGCTGAAGCTACTATTTCCACACACAGCGAACTAATCCGCCTGGATGCCTCGCTTCCATCGAAAATTATCTATTTGAATCGAGGATATCAGGAAGTGAACTCTAACTGTATCCTTGCTGACAATGGCGATTATCTCTGCTACGATACCTTGGAAAAGAGGATATAGTGGTAGGACAGACAAAAAAGGGGTTGCATGCCGAACGATTCAGCACGCAACCTCTTTTTTCAATTAATCAAAGTACTTAGTCATTTAAAATGCTATCAATCGCCAATACTTCTTCTTCAGAAAAATGAAGATTATCCAAGGCTTCCAAATTGTCTTCAAAGTGATGCAGCTGGGTCGCGCCAACAACAACCGAAGTAATTTCCTTCTGAGCCAACAGCCAAGCTAAAGCCATTTGCGAAAGTGACTGTCTACGTTGCTCAGCTACTTTTCGAAGCTGTTCTAAGCGCCTTTGTGTTACTTCTCTTGCCGATCCTGCCAACAACTGTTTGTTCGTACGATGAATTGGAAAATCCTCCGGAATATGTTGACTGAATTTATCCGTCAACAAGCCTTCTGCTAATGGACCATAGGCAATGCCTCCAATACCCGACTCGTCCAAAAGCTCCAGCAAACCGCTGTCTCTAGGCTCTCTGTTCAGCATATTATAGGACATTTGATGGATAACGAAAGGTGTACGGCGTTCCTTGAACAAACGAATCATCTCCATCGTTTCCGCCGTGTTATAATTGGAAATCCCAATGTAATAAGCCTTTCCTTGCCTAACAATCAAATCCAAAGCTTCAGCAGTTTCTTCAAACGGCGTGTTTGGGTCAGGACGATGGGTATAGAATATATCAACATAATCTAGGTTCATTCGTTTCAAGCTGTTATCTAAGCTGGAAGTGATATATTTTTTCGATCCCCATTCCCCATAAGGTCCCGGCCCCATAAGAAATCCGGCTTTCGTAGAGATAATCAACTCATCTCTGTACGCAGCCAACTCTTCTGTCATGATTTTTCCAAATACCTTTTCTGAATCGCCAGGCGTAAGACCGTAGTTGTTGGCCAAATCAAAATGGATCACGCCCTTATCAAAGGCGGCCAGCACCAATTCTCTGGTTTTTTCATGCGTCGAAAGCGCATGGCCTCGCCATAATCCCAAAGAGACTGGCGGAAGCAAGACACCCGACTTACCGCTTCTTCGATAATCCACCGTATCATATCGCTGTTCATTTGCTGTAAACATTTCTACACCCTTTCCAACTATCTTTTGATAAATCAATTATCTCTTTTTCCTATGCCATGTGCAACTAACAAGAAAGAGTCAGGAACAAAAGTGAGCAGCTTCGAAATGTCATTTCTGCTCCACCCTTTGCTGGAATCCTCAAAGCAAGGTGGAGCTCTATAGCACCGTTCAACCGAGTTTAGATATGAAGAAGAGTTTGGAACGTTATTTCTGTTCCAAACTCCCCTAAACTCAAAGAAATGTTCTTCCAAAAATACTGTTAAGCTGATACTGTTATCCTGTTCTTGCAGGCAACTGGTTTAGAGCTGTTCACATAATTTTCTACTAAAAACTCTTATTGAGTCTCCTTCAATAGCAGCTCTGCCTGCTGTACCATTTTCTCAGGAAAATAAGCATATAGCAGATACCACTCAATCACGCCGGGATAAAAATCTAATGACAGCAATGATTTTGCAAATGCCATTCCAGCCAGCTCTCCTAAAAGAGAAAAGCTGCTTTGATGATGATAAGGTCCCAGCTTCCAAAGCTCTACCCGATATTGATTCACAAAAAGTTCCGGTGTTTGCTCTTGAATATAGTGAAACAGCTCGTGAGCAATGACAATTTCTTTCCAGTTTTCAAACTGCATTTTCGGCAAGCCCTGCTCCTTGAAATAGCTATCTTTCTCCTTCAGCTTTTGATTTACAACAATTTGGTTGGGTATTTCAAAATAGCCGATAGAAGTGAAGCTTTCATGGATGGTATATTCTTTGTACAGCACATCGACACCAAACAGCTCTGCTATCTCACTAGGCAGCAGCTCAGGAAAATCCTGCTTTAGCTGTGTACCAAGTCTGTTCCCCTCAGCCTGAGCCAATTGACAAAGATTCTCTTGCTGTACCTCTGATAATTTCCGGCCAATTCTATCTCTATCAAATGCGATAGTAATAAATCGCTGCTCAGATGTTTGTTGGAGTTGTTCTTTGTAGGCTTTCATCACAGGTTGTTCTTTGCGCCGACAACAATTACTTCTTCTCTACCTCCATGCTGCATCAGTTCAGTATCCATCACCATATGAAGCTGTGAAAGCTCAAGCATCCCGGTATAATCGACGACTTTTGCACCGATACAAAGATAGATATCCGGAGCCAGCTTGATATCACTTTTATAAACAGCTAAATCTTCCCAGTATTTATCAACGACATTACGGATACCGCCGACCGTCGCTTTCACTGCCTCGCCATCGCCGCGCTGAACCTTGATGAAGCCTTTTTTATCGATAATCCGCAGTTCTTGCTGGTCATTCTTCATAGTACCAAAGCAATAGAAAAACTCATTTTCTTCAATTAGATATACCTGTTCTTCTGAAACCTGCATGGATTTTGCAACCAGCGCTTTCGCTTCTGTTTCATCAACTTTTGCAACTAAGTCGGTTGTTTTCACTTCTGTCGACCCTGTTGCAATTGCTCGTACCTTGTTGGTTTGTGCATCAATCTCCATTTGTACCTCAATCGTTTCGGGAGAAGCACCGGACTTTGTTGCTGATTGAATGGCTTCATTACGGATATCCTCTAAATCCTGTGCATTCGGATTTGGTATTACCCGCTCTACAACATCTCGAACCATTGCCAGCGCAACACCAATAGAAGAAATAACCTCTGCATGCTTGGCAATATCGTAGCCAAGCCCCATTCGCTTCGCTGTATACGGTAGTAAAGAGGTTGCACCGCCACCTCCGCCGACAAGAGATATTTGGCTTCGTTCCACTTTATGCTTATCTGCTAGAAAATTGATGACTTTAATTACAACATCAGAGGCTTTATCCATAATCTGAGTAGCAGTTTCTTCCACGGAAAGGTTCAACGCATCTGCTAATGCTTTCACTGCTTTGTAACTAGCCTCATAGCTTCCGAATGAATAGTCACCTTCTTTTACCAATTTCAGCGCATTGGCTGCACAGGTTACTGTAATGGCAAAACGTTTGCCGTCAGCGCCTTCAATCGCAATATAATCAGACGGATCGTTTTCCAACGGCTGAATACGAATGACTTTTGGTTCAATGATTTCTTCCGGCTTAGAGAATGCTGCATATGGCAGCTTCGCAATATGCGCCGAACGTGGTCCAACGGCAACGACGCTATGTCCATCTGCTCGCACCATACTGCCGCCTGCAACGCCGGAGACGTGAACATCCAGTGAACTAATCAAGGTTTTATGTCCGCCAACAACAGAGTAGTCAATCATCGGACGTCCATTTTTAATGACTCCGATATCAGTGCTGGTACCACCAACCTCGAAGAAAATCGCATTGGATGCTTTTAGATACATCAGCGCGCCCACTGTAGAAGCAGCCGGACCGGACAACATCGTCAGTACCGGACGTTTACGCATTTCATTGATATCCATTACCCCGCCATCTCCACGCATAATCATCAAAGGTACCTTGATGCCTGCTTGCCGAACACTATTTTCCGTACTATCAGCGGTCTCAAACATTTTCGGTAGAATTGAGGCATTAATTACTGCAGTTCTCGTTCGCTTGGATAAGCCGTACATTTTACTAATATCACTGGCTTGAGAAACTTCTATATTCATACTTTTACCAATGTCGGCTACTGCTTCCTCTTCTCTTTTGTTATCCACACCAAAAGCTTTGGAGGCAACAATCACTTCTGCTCCCTCGCCTACCAGCTCTTCGATTGTCCGTTTGGCTGTATTCTGATCGAATTTTTTCAAAGGAATATATTTATTATGCGTGACGATTTTTCTTTTACCGGTTTCATCCAAAATAATATCTTTAATCACTGCTTGTCTCTTTGCCAAAAAGCTGTTTCCCATACCAATTACACCAGTCACTGCGACATCACCTTCTAACAGGGCATTGGTTGCCTGTGTCGTACTGTGGGCAATAAACATTACTTCCTCCGGTGCGATATGATTTTCATTTAAGCACTTTTCAAATGCCTGAACAACGCCTGCCGAAACACCAAGTGCATCATCATGGGTCGTTTTCACTGAGCCGATTCCTAAAATCTCAAATGTATCATTATCAATAGCAACAGCCTTTGTGTGGGTGCCGCCAACATCTATTCCTACTCGAACTGCTCTGTTCATTCTTCTTCCTCCTTGTTCTGCTGGTCTGTATTCACTCCGTCAAAAGAACATCTTTACTGTCTGGAAAATCAATTGAACGGTCATTCAACATTAGCCAAACATGAAATAACAAATAATTACATTAATGGCACCTGCCAGCCAGCCCCAAGGGACACCGGTCAGCATGAACTCTTTTGCGCCTACCTTAGAATAGTTCAATGCCCAAAGGTTCCAAGATTGTGTCGGACAAGTAGACAGATTCATTGAGATAGTTGGAATATACATTAATGGGAAAAGTAATGCTACAGGGAAAACACCCATTCCTTGCAGGATTCCTACTGTTGCACTCCCCGCTCCAAAAATCGTCAACGGTCCACGGAATAAGCCAAACGGAATCAAAATGGCAAAAGCGATTGCCAGCACTAGCGTACTAGTTGGAATAAAATCACCAATTACTGCTTGGAAAAATGGTGCAGCGATACCAGATGCCTTATTGAACATTGGTAAGATAAACAGAAAGCCCAGCAGAGAAGCAACATCGACGACACCTTCATAGAAGGTACGAGTAATCAACCGTGTGCCATCTTTGTAATTCGGCAGCTTACCGCAGACCGCTAAGGCATAAAGAGAGGCGACGATAAATGCCGGGATTGGCTGCCAGCCAAAGAAAATCGCCAATACTACTGGAATTACCGGAGTAATCAATGCAAAAATCGGCACATCCTTTGGTTCCTCAATATCCGCAGCAACAGCTGCCCAGTTGTAGGTACGTTTTTTTCTTAAGCCAAAAATCAACATCAAGATAACCATTAACAGCTGAACACCTAACGCTGTGAAACCAAAACGCAGATAGTTCCAGTCGTATTGATAGTCGGTAAAGATTCCCTGCATTTGTTTAAACAATACAATGTTTACATACATCCCGCTGCCGACACTCATCAGATAGGAGGTCACTGCTAAAGGCTTTGGTACACCCAGAGACATCAGAATTGGCAGGACAATGATACCAATCGCAACAACAGCCCCTGCCCCAAAGGTGGAAGTAAAAATCAAAGTAGTAACAACACACAGAAGAATTGTCGTAAATAGAGGATTCTCACCACTAAGCTCAACAGTCTTTTTAATTAAGCTGGAGGCAATTTCTGTTTCGATTAAAATCCGTCCGAACCAGCTCCCGAAAATGACGATAACTGCGGTAGCTCCCCAGCTTTCCGGTCCTCCCTGAAAAACATCGACCATGGCTTGATCCCAGGTCAGTTGTCCGCCAATAATACTGAAAAATACCCAAATAATTGCCATAACGAAAAATCCAACCATCAAGTTTCCACCCTTAGCAGCAAAACGAATCAATAGAAAGTAGGTAATCAATAAGATAACGCCAATAATAAAGTCCATTTTTTTCGCTCCTTTATTCCATATTTGAATGTTGCTTTTTCGCATCCTCGTTACTTACATTGTCTCTTTTACTAATCATTAAACAGACATAATCAAGGGTAATGTGCAGTGTTTGATCGAATAGACTGCTCAACAACTGAATCGAATGGATACCACTGCCTGTCTTAGTCGCACCCGGTATAATCAGCAACTGCTCTGCCGACTGAGCCAACGGGGATGCCGGTTCGCTGGTAATACCGATAATCTCTATCCCTTTCTTCTTTGCTCCCTCTACCAGCTGGACGATATTTCCTGTTGTTCCTGAACCGGAGATTGCTATTAGTAAATCGCCGGATTGGATGGACGGGGTGATTGTCTCACCGATAACGTATACTTGATAGCCAAGATGCATTAACCGCATAGCAAAGCCTTTTCCCTGTAAGCCGCTACGTCCTTCTCCTAGAATGAAGATTCGTTTTTCCTTTTGAATGCGTTTGTTGACAGCTACTACCTGTTCTTCTTTCACCAGACTGATAACTTCCTGTATTTCAGCCAAAATTTGTGTCATTTCTTTCATCCTTTTATCACCTCAATGATTCGATTTAATGCTTCTTTTGGTTCGTCAGCTTTGGTCACTGCTCCGCCAATAATGCCAATTTCCAATGGTGTATGCTTCAACTCTTCTAAAGATTTTGCAGTCAGCCCGCCTGCCAAGGCCAATCGTCGGATAGTCGGGAACTTTTGAGTAAATTCTTGCAATGCCTTCACAACATCATGTTCACCGCCGGCATCACTGGAAAAGTGCAGTGAGTAGATCGCATCTGGATAATGACTGATTTTCGCAATTTTTTCATCTGAACATTCCAGTAAATCAATCAGCATCTCTTTCCCAAAATCCTGCGTCACTTCGTAGCAGCTGTCTAACGTAGCAACTGCACTTGCACCCATTACTGTCAGGATATCCGCTCCGGCTTCAAAATACTGCCGAAATTCATAAGCACCCTCATCAATCGTCTTGATATCAGCCAACAGCTTTGCTTCGCCTTTATACGGAAGCAGCTCATGAACACATGCCAATCCATAATCTTTCGTCAGCGATGTTCCGATTTCGATGATATCGGCTGTGTTCAGCTGTTCTGTCAGCACCTTTGCCTGTTCCAATGTTACTCGGTCAATTGCCACTTGAATATTCATTCGATCCCTCCATTTATCGTGTAACTGTCAATAAACGCCGCTAGCTTTTCCTGTGTCGGAAGATTCTCGTTATCACTGATGTGGCTCACCTGAATTGCCCCGATTGCGTTAGCACGTGTCAGGATTTCCTCCATCGGCAGTTTTTCCAATAAACCGGTAATGACACCAACCGCAAAACCATCACCTGCGCCAACCGTGTCCACAACTTGCTGCAGCTTGAAGCCATACCTATTCTCTTCAAAAATACTGCCATCTGCCAAAAGACATTTCGCATAGGCACCATTTGAACCAGCCTTGACAATTACCCCTTTTGCTCCCTGTTCCAAATAGAAATCAGCAATTTCTTCTTTCTCCGCATAACCCGTCAGTATAAATCCTTCACCAATACCGGGAAGTACATAATCCGCAAAGGAAGCGATTTCATTTATTCGTTCAACCATCAACTTTTGACTTTCCCATAACGTTGGGCGCAAATTCGGATCAAAAGTAATCAACACACCCTGTTCTTTCGCCTTAATGACTAAGGCCTTAATCAATTCATAAGTGGTCTCATTTAATGCCATAAATATACCCGTGACATGGAAAATATCTACATCTGAAAAATCAATTTTTTCTACAAGTTCCTTTCCTAAATGCGAAGCAGCAGAGCCTTTTCGAAAATAGACAACCTCCGGATCATTTTTTTCCACCTTATTTTTCAACTGAAAACCAGTAGGAAAATCTGCCGTTGTTTGAATAAATTTTGTGCCTATCCCTTCCTGCTCAAGGTATTCCTGAATGTATTCACCGAAAGGGTCTTTCCCCAATTGCGTGATATACTCCACCTCATGCTCCAAGCGAACAGCTCCCACAGAGACATTTACCTCTGCCCCAGCTGTAAACATTTGAAAATCCCTAACATCCTTTAACTTACCGGCTGTTTTGGCGACGAACATTGCCATTGGTTCTCCAATCATTACGATCTTTCCCATTCAATTTCCCTCCTCTATGACACGGTTAATTTGCTTTGGCAGTTCAGATGATTTCATCGGGTATTCAAGAACGATAATTTCCTGATTTTTAATAAACTGTGTCCATTCCACTGTTCCTTCATCCAAAAGAACTGGTTGTTGCTTTTCATTCATATTCTTTAGATGAATCACATCAATTGCTTGCTGCAGCTCCTGATATGCTTTTTCCGGCGACTCCTTCATCACCAGCCAATTTCCTACATCAAAGGTATAACCGATTGGCAGTCCTGACTTATTGATATTTTCCAGTGCTTGTTTTGTCGCTGCAAACGTCCCATTTTCAATTGTCTGATCGTTCTCAATGGTCACTTTAATTCCTGTCTTCTCTATCAATTCCCTCAGCTGCCTGCTATCACTTGATAGGATACTGGCAACATCTCCTGTGTTCACCTTCATAGATACACCATGAAGCAAATGCAATTCCTCCAACCAAGTAGCGAACGCTGGATTAATCTGTTCTTTCAAAAACAACGATTCCGGTACTGAATACATCATTGTCCAATTGTTTCTCTTTGCCAGCTCGGCGATCGCCAACAGCTCCTTTTCCCGTTCTTCCACTGTATCTGAAAGCAGCTCTCTTCTAATCTCTACTCCTGCTATCGGAAGCTGTAATTCACTTAATTGTTGAATAAATTCTCTTTGAGAAAGATGCTCTTCTTTTACAATGGTGTTGATGAAAATCTTCGTCATTGCTTCTCCTCCTTTTCTAGTTTCGGTTGTTTTTTTGGAAACCGGTTTCCAAAAAGTGTAAAAAGAAGTTCTTATAAAGAACCTCTAATATGTAGTTGTGATGGGATCTCAATTTGCTCTTCAATTAGTTCCCCGGCAATAATCTCATAGAGAATTTCAGCTGAACGCTTTCCTATTTTAAACGGATCTTGATGAATCGTTGTGATTCCCGGTGTAATCAACTCTGCCCAGAACCAATCATCATATCCGCAGACACCGCACTCTTTCGGAAATTGAATACCTGCGTTCTGTAAGGTCGCAATCACCTCGTATAGCGCATTCCCGTTTGCCGCGAAAAATGCGGTCTTTTTATCCAACGAATGACTTTCCAAGTAGCTCGCTACCTGTTGCTCATTCTTGCGTATCTCAATCAGCTCGATTTCCATGTTATGCTCCATTGATTTGTGTTTCATCGCCTCATACCTTTCAAGGCGGACACTCAGATTATCAAGCGGTTCAGTCACATGGACAATTTTTTCATAACCTTTTTCAGCTATCAGCTCACCTAGTTGCTTCGTAATGCCATAGTTATTTGAACGAACCGTCGTCCATTTAAAGGTATTCAGTGATCGATCCAACAGCACAACAGGGATTCCTGCTTCTGATAAAATGGAGAAGCTTTCCAGTTGAGTTGCCACCGGCTGCAGCAAAATTCCTTCCACATTCTGATCCAACAGCTGAACCAAGGCGCGCTGTTCTTCCTCCGGCGAGTTATCGGTACTCATGATAATCATCTGATAACCCTTTTCTAAGCAAACCTCCTGTACAGCCTTGATAAGGTAAGAGGAATATAAGTTTTCTATATCGGCAACAATGATACCGATTAATGAGCTTCGTTTTGATTTCAGCTGTTGTGCCTGCTTGCTTGGACGATACTCAAGCTCTGCAATCACCTGTTCGATTTTCTTTTTTGTCTTCTCAGACATATGATTGTATTTTCCATTCAAATATCTGGAAATCGTTGCCTTTGAAACACCTGCTTTTGCGGCAACATCTGAAATCGTAATGTTTTCTTTCAATGTTTATTCACTCCTTGGGTACCGGTTTCCTTAATTCAATAGTAAGCGTTTTCTTTTATAAAAGCAACTGATTTTTTGGGAAAAGTGATTAAATAACTGATACTTTTGGAAATCGGTTTCTCTCTCGTTCTTTGCTCATTTTACTATAGAATAGAGGAAAATCGTTTAAGCTCTTAGCTTTTCATTGATACACTTTTCTGCCTGTTTATTTACTATGAAGAAAATAAAAAAACAGCCTCCCATCATTGGAAGAACTGTTTCAACGATAGGAAAACTGACAATATATCACAGAAAATTATCTCTATACTCGCCGATAATTGGGGTCATACTTATCTGTTTCAATATAGATATAAAGCTTTTTATCTGGAAGTGTCTGCCGAATCTCCCGCTCAATCGTGTTTACAACATCATAGGCGACATCTTCATAGACATCCTCCACATCGATCTTTGCAGCAACAAGAATTTCAGAGGGGCTAAGGTGAACGGTTTTAACATCTATTAGACGATCGACTTCATCACGAATAAATGCTTGCTTGATTTTGGTTAAATCACCGGCGGTTACACTTTCTCCAATAATCAAACTGTAGAATTCCTTTGCTAGAAAAACTGCTGCAAACATCAACAATAAACCAATCAGCAAACCACTAATCGCATCAAACATCGCAATCCCTGTAACCATCGTTGCAACTGTTCCTAAAAGTGCAATCAGCAAACCAATCACGGCACAGAAATCCTCTGTAAAAATAATCAAAATCTCACTATGGCGACTTTCACGTAGAAATCTCATCACAGATAGCTTTTCCGTATTCAATACCCGGATTTCCTTCATTGCAATGCGCAACGAGCTGCCCTCAACAATCATACCAAAGATTAATATACCAATAACCAGCCAGGGATTCTCAACATCATGGGATGGATGAAGCAGCTTTTCAATAGCTTCCATGACGCCTAGCGCACCACCACCAAAGAACAGCATAGTAGCCACGATTGTACTAAAGAAATACTTTGCTCGTCCTTCACCAAATTGATGAAGCTCACTTTGCCCGCGTCCGGCACGCTTGTTGCCAAATAATAGTAAAATTTGATTGCTGCAATCCACCACACTATGGATACTTTCATTGAGCATTGCCGCACTTCCGCTCAGTGCATACCCAACAAATTTACTGATTGCTACCAAAATATTTGCACCTAACGCAGCAAGTACCGCAAACATGCCATTCGATTGTTGTTCTGTCATGACCTGACCCCTCCGTTCTTTTCAATCGAATTATAGCACCACAAAAAAGTTTTGGAAAAGTATACACACTTTCAAATTTGCCGATTAGTATGGACTGTACCAACTAGTGTTGATTTGTTATTAGTAACGAAGATTATATCAGCGAGACATTTCTTAATGTCCAAAAAATATAGTCATAAGAATAAGGCTATGATAAACTTATTGCTATAGGAGTTTCAACATCAAGTAAATGAAATGGAAGGTGGAACATTATGGGACAATTAAAAAGTACATTATCTGTTGCTTCTCAGCAAGCGGACAGAATGTCTCAAGCATCAAACAAATTAGCTTCGGTTCAACACTCTAATTCTGAAGCAAGCCGAACAACGATTACAGGAAATACAAATGCCAGTCAAACCATCCAAAAAGCACAACAAGCAATTCAAAGTCTCGTTACTTCCTTTAATGGAGACATTGGTAATATTACTTCGGTTGCTTCTGAGTTTGCAAGAATCGATCAAGAACAGTCTAATACCTTCAATCCAATAGAGGACCTACGGTTGCCATGAGGAATGAAGAATTCGAGAAAGAGTCTCAGATACTGAAAGATTTGAGGATAACAGAAGAACAATTAGATGATATAGATAAGAAATTACGAGACTATACAGAACTGGAAGATTCGGTAAATGAAGCCTATTTTAAGGAAGAACAGTTCCTATCTCTTATTTTTGATTCATGGCACCATTCTGACTTAGCACCTATGTTGAATGAAATGGACGAAGATCAGCGTGAATCTAAGCGATACAGTAATGAGCGATTAGAAGAATACTCTCAGCAATTGCGACAAGAATATGAACAGTTAGTAGAGAAAGAAGAAGTGTTACAAAAAGAAAAAACAAAATTATCAACTAGTGAAAGGAATAATACGGATGTCACTTAACATGTATCTAGGGGAAGTAAGGAGTCAATCAAATAGTGCGATTCAACTGGCAAATGCTTATAATGGTGCTCTTGGCTCTATAACAGACAGTTGCCATTCATTTCTCAACGCCCCGTTATCAGGAAAAACATATGAATCTGCAAAAAGCTATTTTAATGCGGTTTATCCCCCATTAGTTAATGGACTAAAGATGATGTGTGAAGCATTGGCAGAGGCCCATCGTAGTTTCCCAGAAAAATTTGAATCTATGGTGGATAGCTGTGATGTTGAAGAAGAAAAACTCATCCAACAAATTGCTGATGGTGGTAACGTATTGAAAGCCCAATATGCAGCTATTGATGCCTTAGCAAAAGCAGAAGAAGCAGACCCACATATGGAAAAAAGTATTATGAGAACCCAAGCACTTATTGCAAAGCTTGAAGAAAAGCTAAAAAATCTAAGAGAATTTAACGCTAAATCTGCTTCAATCTTTTCAAACGTTGAATCGCTACAGGACATGGTAAATCAAGGACTAGCATCTGTTGGGAACAGCCAAGCATGGAATGCCAGCACTGGGACATTCGATATGAGTAGAGTCAATTTATCATGGACTAAACCGCTGAATGAGAAGTGGAAAGAGCATACAGAGAACAAAGAAAAAGAACTTGAAAAATATATGGACAAGCTTTCTGAACAGGAAAAAGCAGAATTGCAGGCTCAATTAGCAAATGCCAGTGAGAAAGAAAAAGCGAATGTTATTCAATCATTTTTTACAGAAAACGGAATGGGTATAGTTCAAGATGTGTCACTATCTGGAATTGAAGAATATTTCAATAACCACGGAGAGGCTATTGCCTCAAGGTTTTATAGTGCTAGCGCAAGAAATGTAGGTACAGAAATTGGATCAGCACTGCATATTGGTGGGTCTGTCTCTAAAAATCTAGGAAAAGCAATGCCGTTTATTGGGGCTGCTCTGGACTTTGGCAGCCAAGTAAATGACGGAGAAAATTTAGTTGATGCAACGAATAAAACTATTCTCCATGCCGTTTCGGGGGTTATTGTGGGGACTGTAATTGCAGGGACTTCAATCTCATTAGCTCCTGTATGGGTAGGTGTGGTTGCAACAGTTGCTGTAGGTTTTATTGCGAATACAGTAATTGACACAATTTATGATAACGCTCCAAGTATAATTGGAAAGGGTTTGGAATCAGCTGGTAATTTTTTTGGCAGTCTATTTAAATAGGAGGAAGAAGCATGACGGAGAAACAATACGTGCTTATCGGTCATAGAAACAATAAGACAGAAGTTATATTTTTTGACTTAATCAAGCAAAAATTTGTGATCAGACAAGATAAAAAGAATATAAATTTTGTAGGAGTAACTATCTTGGGTACTGCTATAATAAGCTTTCTATTTCGTCCCTTAAAACAAGTCTATATCTCAGAAAATTATATACTATGGTTAAGTATCGGTGCAGGAATAGGAGCAATATTGAGCGTTTTAGGAAGTAAAGCTATAACAAAATCAATTGAAAAACAAACATTTAAAAGCGTGAGTATTTCAATTGATGAAGTAGAGAGAATTGTGAATGAATCTGAAAAGATGATGAAATCTGATGTTGCAATAAAAATATTTTTATTGTTATTAATGTGTGTTTGTCCCATGGTGTTTTATTTTAGCAAAAATGCAGAATCTTTCTTGTTAATCCCTATAAGTATCGTACTATTTTTTGTATTGTCAGATTTTATGGATCATAAAAGAAGAAAGCAGTGTTTTAGAATGTTGAAAAATAGAAGTGAGATAGAGAGGAAAAAATGAAAATTTTACCAATAGGATCAATTATCCAACTAAGTAAAGAAAAAGAGCAGCTTCTAATGGTTACGTCTCGTTTCCCCTTATATAATAAACAAGGAGAAATCGGCTACTTTGATTATGCAGGCTGCCTATATCCACAGGGACAAACTTCACAAGAGAATTTCTTTTTCAACACTGAGGATATAGAGAAAGTATTATTTGAGGGTTTCATTAATGAAACCGAGAACGCGTTACAGCTACGCATTCATGAGGAGATTAAAAATATTACGTATCCGAAATTTGATTTTCCAGATTAACAAGTAGAAAAACAGCAGAGAATGATAACACTCATCTCTACTGTAATTTTTAAAAGAAAATGGCATGGGGCTAGTTCAAGATTTTTCTTTGTCAGCTATTGAGGAGTATTTCAACAAACACGGACAATCAATAGCTATGAGTTTCTATAATGCCAGTGCAAGAAATGTAGGAACAGAAATCGGTTCAGCACTGCATATAGGTGGAACAGTTTATAAGAACTTGGGGAAAGCAATGCCTGTAATTGGTTGTGCTATTGATTTTGTAAGACAGATTGCAGACGGAGAAAATGCTGTGGATGCAGTTAATAAAACCGCTATTCATGCAATGTCTGGTATCATAATTGGTATTGGGTTAAGTCTCTTTTTATCTGTAACTACTCCAACATTAATTGGTGTTGGCATTGGAATTATCATAGGAAGTGCTATAAATGAAAAATTGGATGCTTTGTACGATAATAAAGGAAAATTGTTTAGTTAGGAGAAGGAACATGTTCAAAAAAAGAGATATATTTTTGTTGGCAATAACAATGATAGAACAATAGCTCTATATTTTGATAGCAAAAATAAAAATTATGTCGAAAAATCTGGAAAATCATTTGGAAGTCTTGGAGGAGCAATCCTTATTGGTACGGTTATCATGCGGGAGCTACTTCAATCATTAGAAACAATTTTTCTTTCTGAAAATTATTTTTTTCTAATTAGTATCGGAATAGCAATATGTGCTATATTTAGCTTCTTAATGAAGCAAATAGGAATCCGTGCTGAAAAAGCAGATTCGTTTAAACAAACAGATATTTCTTCTATTGAGTTAAATGAATTTCTTGTCCAAGGAAGACGCTCAATTAAAGCTGGTATATGTTTATTAATATTACTTTTCATATTAATAATTGTTTATCTAATATATTTTTACTATGAAAAAAACGCTCGAAATTTTATTCAATTACTTTTGCTTATCCCTATTCTGTCATATATATGGGACATAATAAATTATCGACAACGAAAAAAGGTATTTAAAACACTGGAGGAAAGAAAATGACTATTTTACCAATAGGATCAATTATTCAATTAAGTAGAGAAAAAGAACAACTGCTAATGATTACGTCTCGTTTCCCTTTATATAATAAACAAGGAGCGATTGGCTATTTTGATTATGCAGGTTGTTTATACCCACAAGGTCAAACATCTCAGGAAAATTTCTTTTTTAATACTGAGGACATAGAAAAAGTATTGTTTGAAGGGTTCATCAACGACACAGAGAAGGATTTACAAATACGTATTCATGAGGAAATCAAGAATATTACTTATCCCAAATTTGATTTTCCAGATTAGCAAAGAAAAACCAGTAGAGAAAAGCAACCTCATCTCTACTGGTTTTTTGTTTTTTCTATTAATTTATTTTCCAGAACAGTTCTTTTGACTAATCCAACTCCACTTTTCCTGTATACAGCTGATAGTAAACACCTTTCTCAGCTAACAGGGCATCATGGGTCCCTCGTTCAATAATGCGGCCATGATCCATTACCATGATAACATCTGAGTTTTGGATGGTTGATAACCGATGGGCAATAACAAATACTGTTCTGCCATTCATCAAACGATCCATCCCCGCCTGAACGTGCTTCTCTGTTCGAGTATCAATACTTGAGGTTGCTTCATCCATAATCATCACGGGCGGATCAGCAATCGCTGCTCTGGCAATTGCCAATAGCTGCCGCTGTCCTTGAGACAAGCCTTCACCATCTCCGGTAATGACCGTATCATACTTATCAGGCAGATTATTAATGAACACCTCTGCATTTGCCAGCTGTGCCGCTTGGATGACATCGTCATCACTTGCATCCAGCTTACCATAACGGATATTTTCACGAATGGTTCCGGTAAACAAGTGCGTATCCTGTAAAACAATTCCTAATGAACGTCTTAAAGAATGCTTCTTGATTTTCTTCACATTAATGCCATCATAGCGGATTTTTCCTTCCTGAATATCGTAAAAACGATTAATCAGATTGGTAATCGTCGTTTTACCGGCACCTGTTGCACCAACAAAAGCGACCTTCTGTCCCGGTTCGGCATACAGCTGGATATCCTTCAGCACACGTTTATTTTCAACATAGCCAAAAGACACATCCTCAAAGCGGACATCTCCGGTCAGCTCTGTATAGGTTACTGTTCCATCCTCATGGGGGTGCTTCCACGCCCAAATCCCGGTCCGTGCTTCACTCTCTACCAGTTGGCCGTTTTCTCTCTTAACATTGACCAGTGTAACATAGCCATCATCCACTTCTGATTTTTCATCAAGAAGCTTGAAGATTCGGTCAGCTCCCGCAAGTGCCATAATAACAAAGTTAATTTGTTGCGACACTTGGCTGATTGGCATATTCAATGAACGACTCAGTTGAAGGAAAGAAGCAATCATCCCAATCGTCAGTCCGGAAATACCATAAACAGAGAACAATCCGCCGATAATTGCCAATAGAACATATTGAATATTCAATAGATTCATCATAATCGGCATTAAGCTATTGGCGTACTTATTCGCCTGCGTTGCACTTTCACGTAACGATTCATTGATTTCATTAAACTCATTGATAACTGTAGGCTCATGATTGAAAATCTTCACGACCTTTTGACCGTGCATCATTTCTTCAATGTACCCATTCACTCGACCTAAGTCTTTCTGCTGTTTTCCAAAGTATTTACCGCTTCGACCTGCAATTGTACGAATGGTCAGAATCATGATTCCAACAGAAACAATCACAATCAAAGTCAACGGCACACTGATAGAAAACATTGCGATAAAGACACTGATAAAGCTGACAATGGCAGCCAGCAGGTTCGGGATACTTTGAGAAATCATCTGACGCAAGGTATCGGTATCATTAGTAAAATGACTCATGATATCCCCATCAGAGTTTGAATCAAAATAGCCGATTGGCAAAGTTTCCATATGAGTAAACATCTGGTCTCGAATTTCTTTTTGCGTACCTTCACTGATACGCACCATAATCAAGTTATAAAGCAGGTTGGAGATAACCCCCATCGCATAGATAAAGGCCATCGTTGTAATTGCCTTCAAAAGACTTGAAAAATTAGGATTCGATTGCCCCAGCAACGGTGTGATATGGTCATCAATTACGACCTGAAGAAACAGTGAGCCACGTACATTGGCATAGGTACTGAGTAAAATGAAAATCATGACTAGAGCCAGTTGAACCTTATATTTTTTTACCATATAAGAAAACAAACGTCTTAAGGTTTTTAAAGGATTTTGAGGGCCGCGAGCGCCTTTTTTCGGATCATTACGCATCATCTTCACCAAACCCTTTCTGTTGAGATTCATAGACTTCCTGATAAATTTCATTCGTTGCCAGCAATTCATCATGTGTGCCGATTGCATTAATCATCCCTTTGTCCATCACAATGATTCGATCAGAGTCTTGAACAGAGGAAACACGCTGCCCAATGATAAAGGTCGTTGTTCCGGGAATTTCCTTACGCATTCCTTCACGAATCAGGCGGTCTGTTTTCGTATCAACCGCACTGGTTGAATCATCCATAATCAATATCTTCGGTTGTTTCAAAAGTGCTCTGGCAATACACAAACGCTGTTTCTGACCACCGGAAACGTTATTCCCGCCTTGAGAAATCATCGTATCGTATTTATCCGGAAACTCCTGAATGAAACTATCCGCCTGAGCAATTTTACACACGCGAATCAAGTCCTCATCCGTTGCATCTTCATTTCCCCAGCGCAGATTTTCTTTGATTGTTCCAGTAAACAGAACGTTGTTTTGCAGCACCATACTTACCTGGTCACGAAGTGTTTTCAAGTCGTACTCTCTTACATCGTGTCCACCAACCTCAATGACCCCTTCCGTCACATCATATAGTCGCGGAATCAACTGAACCATTGTCGATTTAGAGCTTCCTGTACCACCGACAATTCCGATTACTTCACCAGCCTTAATTGTCATATTGGCATGCATTAACGCCAGCTTCTCCGGATCATTGGCATAGCTGAAGCAAACATCTTTAAAGGTCACTGTGCCATTGGGTACATCAAACAATGGGTGATCATTATTTTTCAAATCACTTTCTTCTGACAATACTTCTGTTACACGTTCTGCTGAAGTACGTGCAATAATCACCATCACAAATACCATAGAAAGCATATTCAAGCTCATTAGAATCTGCATCGTATAAGTGAACATACTGATTAGCTCACCGGTTGTCAATGTACTGCCAACAACGAACTTGGCACCTAACCAAGAAATCAGCAGCATACAAGTATACACTGCAAACTGTAAAATCGGATTATTGAAGGCAACGATACTTTGGGCACGAGAGAAATTTTTGTAGATGTCTTTAGAAACATCTTTAAATTTATCGTCTTCAAAATCTTCTCTCACATAGGATTTCACTACTCGAATTCCCTGCAGATTCTCCTGTACAACATTATTCAGCTTATCGTAAATACGAAAAACTTTTTCAAAAATTGGGTGAGCAAAATAAATAACCAAAGCTAAACCTATCAATAAAAATGGCACAACTGCTAAATAGATAATAGACAAATCTTGATTAATTTTGAATGCCATCGCCAATGAGAAGATGAAAATTAGCGGGCTTCGGACAAGTAAACGAATAATCATTTGGTAGGCATTTTGTATATTTGTCACATCCGTCGTCATCCGTGTGATTAAACTGGATGTAGAGAAACGATCAATATTTGAAAATGAAAAGCCTTGTATTTTTTCAAACAGGTTTCCCCGAAGATTCTTGGCGAAACCAGCCGATGCCACAGCTGCGTAACGACCGGACATTGCTCCAAAAAATAACGCAATAACGGCACAAACAAACAGGAGCGCCCCATACATCAAAATGGCATTTGTATCGCCCTTTTCTATTCCTTTATCAATCATCATTGCCATAATCAGAGGAATAATAATATCTAATGCTACTTCTCCTGTTACATAAAGGGGAGTAATCAGACTTTCTTTTTTATACTCACCAACATTAGCAAGTAATTTTTTTATCATGCATCTCGCCTGCCTTCCTTATCAATATCTATGCTTTTACTATTCTCAGACAGTGTATCAAGCAGTCTGAAAAATACATCAAGCTCATCTTCCGAAATTCCCTCTATCAATAAACGATCAAACCGCTGCAGTTTACTGATATTTTCGTTGACCTTTTGCTGCCCCTGCTCCGTTAAAAAAATCGCCTTCAAGCGATTGTCATCCTTACAGCATTGCCGTTCAATCAGCTGCCGCTTCTCCAAACGTTGTAAAATTCCCGTGGCTGTCGAGCGGCGAATATCGAATTCCTGCTCAATATCCTTCTGATACACAGGCACCTCTTCACGATTTTTGCGATGAATAAAATTCAACACACGCATTTGGGTGGCAGAAGAAGGATCTCCCTCTTCCTTCAGAAGCTCTCCAACCTTCCGATTCAATTCATTGGCCAGTATTCTGACACGTAGCGATACTTTTCTATTCATCCTGCTTCCCCTCACAAATAGTTCGTTGCCTAACTATTCTACGATAAATAACTGGAAAAGGTCAAGGAAAATTTCTGAAAAACATTCGTTATTTCATTTTCACCCCTCTATTCACTTCCTTCATTTTATCAAAGGAACCGGCTTTCTTAAACGATACTGCTCTAGCTGATTTTTCTCTATTAATAGTGTCCATTTTTTTCAAGACTAATTCTTTGACAAAAAATCAAACAAGGCTATACTATGACTTATCAATTGTTGACAAGTCATATATCGAGAGGAGGAGACACAATGACTGCTGATGCAACCTTCAGTGATATTTTTTTCTTGTTAAAACAAGCAGACCTGCATATTACCCAGCTTTTTGAAGCGCAGATGAACATTAGTCTGACTAGGTATGAGCTATTGCTTCAGCTGAAAAAACAAGATTATGTCACACAACGAACCCTTCAGGAAAAACTAAAGATTGATCAGGCAGCTATCACCAGACACCTGAAAATTCTGGAGGATAAGGGCTACATCATTCGTGAAAGAAATACAGAAAACAAACGGGAGGTCATCGTTCATTTAAGCGATCAGGGAAATCACATCCTCCACTCCTGTGACAGCAGTAAAGCTGAATTGATACAAACACTGTTTAAAGGCTACTCTAAGGAACAACTGCAACTGCTTCAACAATTCTTGAGCGACTTCAACCAACGCGCAGAAGCCGTTTCGAACACAATTGAAAAGAGAAAGGAAATGATTGAATGACTTCATTCACAAATAATGATTTTTCAGATTTATTCACAAATCGCCGCTCTGTACGTGCGTACGATCCATCCGTAAAAATTTCAAAAGAGGAAATGGAACAGATGCTAGTTGAGGCAGCTACAGCGCCTTCTTCTGTTAATATGCAGCCATGGCGCTTCGTCATCGTCGAATCAGATGAAGGAAAAGAAAAGCTGAAACCGTTAATCCGTTTCAATACAACTCAAAACGAAACTTCCTCTGCTATGATTCTGATTTTTGGCGATCTGAACTGCTATGAATATGGAGAAGAAATCTACAATACAGCCGTTGAAGTGGGTAAAATGCCAGCTGAAGTAAGAGACCATCAGTTAGCAGCGATTCTGCCTTACTATCAAAGCTTTTCAAAAGAGAAAATGAATGATGTAGTCAAAATCGACAGCAGCCTTTTCGCCATGCAGCTGATGCTGGTGGCACGCGCACATGGTTATGATACCAACGCTATCGGTGGATTTGAAGCCGATCAGCTGGCAGCAGCCTTTGATCTTGATCCGGAACGTTATGTCCCTGTATTGATTCTTTCGATTGGTAAAGCTGCAGAAACCGGCTACGAATCCTTCCGTCTGAATCCTGAGAAATTTACAACTTGGAAATAAGCTAGGAGGAAAAGGTCATGCCACTATCATTGATACCCACACTATTGATTAGCATTGTTGCTTTGGAGCATCTTTATATCATGTATTTAGAAACCTTCGCCACAGCTTCTAAAAAAACATCAGAAACATTTGGTGTGTCAACTCAAGAACTACGTACGCCAACGATTTCTGTACTATTGAAAAATCAGGGAATCTATAATGGCATGCTGGCATTGGGCCTTATCTACAGCCTATTTTTTGCCTCTGCTCCCTTGGAAATGGTCACCGTTTTTCTGCTCATTATTGTTGCAGTTGCTTTATATGGCGGCTTCACCAGCTCCAAATCGATTATTTTCAAACAAGGCGGACCAGCAATACTGGCACTGCTAAGCCTTTTATTATTCAATTAGAAAAAAACGAGCGCCTCCTCTTAAAAGGAAATACGCTCGTTTTTTATTGCTTTATTCAACAACCGTCCACTCGTTGATTGTCTTTCCATCTTTATCAAACATTTCCAGCCAGCTATTGGTACCACCGAAGTAAAGGAATAAACCGACCTCATTGACACTCTTCAATATAATGTCCTCTGTTGTTTTAAAGTCCTTTACCTGACTCGCATGATCGGCTCTGATTTTCTCCCCCATTTTCGCTGAAAAACCCAGAGAGCCATCTTTATTCAAAGGAGCGTTTTTCATCATCTGAGCACCGGCTTTTAACAGCATCTCATTTCTTTTTTGCCAAATCACTGTCGCCTTACTTTCTCTCGTATCAATGAAGAATTCAACCTCACTGACTGCTTTGCTCCAACGATGTCTTGCCTTTGCCGGCTTCGGCTTGCTTTCTTTTACTTCC
Source organism: Enterococcus sp. BWR-S5 (assembly GCF_016745255.1). Classification (GTDB taxonomy): domain Bacteria; phylum Bacillota; class Bacilli; order Lactobacillales; family Enterococcaceae; genus Enterococcus_L. Next base: position 42,508 of record NZ_JADOEQ010000011.1, read on the forward strand.
AGCTGCTTAGCCGGTTGCAGTTCATAACCAAAGGTCTGCAGTACTGTTATAAGCTCAGCGCCATAAGCAGCCACAGCTTTTTTTCTATTAGCTGGAACTTTTGCTTTATCCCTCGTTGTTTCTAACACCAAGCCATTCTTCTCCGCTTCAGCTGTCAAAAACTGCGCCAGATAATGAGGCTCAATTTCCCAAGAAGGTGTGATAGCAATGATGCCGTTCACCTTTTCCTTTGTTGTTGGCAGCTGTCCATCTATCTGTTCAACACCAACAATTGTCCGTCCATTTAAAAGAAGAGAAACTGCGGATTGCTTCGGCAAGCTTTCCTTCTGCTCCATTTTTATAATTTCAATTGTACCATTGTCATTATCTAGCTGAATTGTTGTTCTATTTTCTTCGATTTGCACATTTAGTTTGATTCCCATCATTCTCCCACTCCTTATTTCTCTTTACAATCATTATAAGAGACGCCGATGAATAACACGAACAATTTGATTATCTATCGAAATAAGTGCAACAGATAGAAGAATTTTCTTTATTGGCATAACAAAAATCTATTTATTTTCTTTGCCTTTCTGGCTCTGTTGATTTTTCAAAAACAGAGAATCGACTAAGCCATTTTCTTTGGTCATACATAGACAAAACCAAGCCTACAGCAATAAAGTTAGCCAGATAAGCTGTACCACCTTGACTTAGAAACGGAAGCGGAATGCCCGTCAATGGAAGAAGTCCTACTGCTGCACCTATATTTTCAATGATATGAAACAAGAAATACATGACCACACCTGTTGTAACGTAGGCATAGAATTCTTTATTCGCCTGCATGGTACAAATAAGCATTTGGTAAATGAGATAAAAAAACAATAGCAAAAGCAATGTAGCTCCAAAGAAACCAAATGCCTCTCCGATAACCGTAAATATCATATCTGATTCACGAACAGGAACATAGACCTCAAGCTCTGTCAGCCCCTTTCCGAACAGTCCACCTGAACCAATGGCAGTCAGACCCCTTGCCTGTTGATACCCGATGCCATCCGCATATTCAAAGGGATGGAGCCACACCTCTACCCGTTGAAATTGATAGGGTTGAAAATGAAGCAGCTTGAGCAGCTTTTGCCCTTGTTCCGTAAGAATCATCAAAATCGCACTGGCGCCCAGTACACTGAGCACACCAAATCCCGTGCCTAAAATTTTCCACGAGCACCCTGAAACCACCAACATACCTGCAAAAATGGACAGAAAAACCAAGCTTGTGCCAAAGTCCTTTTGATAAAACATTAACAGCCAAACCGGCAAACTAACAGCCAGCATCTTGGAGAGTAGTTTTAAATCTGCTTTCATGACTGTTTCAGTATCGTCAATTTTTCTTCGATCAGTAGTAATGATTAGGGCAAGCATTAGAATATAGCCTATCTTCATAAATTCCGAAGGTTGGAAGGTTAGCGGTCCTAATCGCAACCATCTTCGGGTGTTGGTGACTGAAGCCATGACAGGATCATAAAATCGAAGCAAAAGCATCATCAATACCAGACTGCCTCCGTAAATAAAAGGAGTAGCTTTCCATAAAAATCGAAGCGGAATACATAGCATGACCAACATACTTACTACGCCAAGGACTGTCCATAAAATCTGTTTCCAGAGTAAGGGTCCACTATCAATAATAGCTGGATCTGCTTCAAAAGCCCCATACTGTGCAACAAATCCTACGAGCACCAATAAAAATACCGGCAGTAATAAGGCATAATTCATCCACTCATTTTTTTCTCTTTCCATGTCCTATTCCTCCTCCGATAGCTAACGACTGCTCTCTCAGTTCTGTTGCTCGTGCATTCAAGGCGATTCCTAAAACGATACTCAATATCAATAAGCTAGAACCACCATAGCTTAAAAAGGGAAAAGTCACGCCTGTCAGCGGTATATACCCCAGCAAACTACTAACATTAACCGCGACCTGAAGCAATAGGATTGTCCCGCAGCCAAGAAATAATTGTGAATGGTAGAGATTTTTTGAACGAATAGACAGCTGATAAAGTCGAATGACCATAAAAAATACAAGAAGCAGAAGAAAAAGTCCACCAAATAATCCCAATTCCTCAATTGCTGTCGCAAAAATATAATCGGTATCTGAAGCAGGTAGGAAGCCCTTCTTTTGAATACTATTGCCTAATCCGCGACCAAACAAACCGCCATTGTAAATGGCATAATAAGCGCTGGCCGATTGATGACCAATCCCCGTCGGATCAATAAACGGATTTTCCATTACTTTGAAACGAGTAATCAAATACGAAAATTTATCCGGCAGCCAGTCAACTGAACCGCTCAAGAGTAAACGACTTAAGCCCTCTCTAACACCAACAAATCCAACAATAGGAACAAGAGTGAAGTAAGGCGACAGACCACTTGCCAGCAGCATGGTTAACACAAGCAGGAAAATCATTGCTCCTGCTGCGAGATTCGGCTGCAAGCTCACCAAAATAATAAATAGCAGGCACAAAACGAGCGCCTTTTTGTAATAGTCAAATGAGAATGATTCCTCAGCAGGACGATTCGAAGTAATCCTGCTAAAGTACAAAAGTAAGGTCAGCGGAACCAACTCAGAGGGTTGAAAAATCATAAATCCTAAGTTAATCCACCGCACTGCACCACCGGCTCGGACACCTTTACTCAGCGTAAACAACAAAAGAAAAAACGTCAGGCTCATCAATAAAAAGAGAAAACCTTTACTCCTGAAAATCGATAATTTTATCTGATAGACGGCAAATAAGCAGACGAGGCTTACGGCAAAGGAAGATAATTGTTTCCACCCCTTACTGCCTATACTTAACTCGTTAAGCATCAGTTGATACGAGCTGGCACTATAAACTAACAGAATCCCGGCTATACATAAAATGAGATAGGGCAGTAACAAACTCCATTCTATATAGAATCGCTTTGCAGGCCATTTCATTGCCCTTCTCCATTAGCTAAAAATGCCTCGATTGCCAAACGATTTTCCCATGCATCGATTTCCAGCACACTCCCTGAAGGTGTATAGTCATTAAATGACCAACTGCCCTCAACCGGTACAGACAGCGTCTGCAGTTCCTTAATTTGTCCGAATAGAAAGTTTTTACCAACGTCCAATAAAATATCATAAGGAACATCCGTATCAACATACCCAATTGCTTCTCCCAGTAAACGCGGCAGCTGAGTAATTGGCAATCCGCTTTTTGCCTGTTTAATTAGGCAATCGGCAACCTGCTGTTGACGCCGTACCCTCCCAAAATCGCCTTCTTCATCCATTCTAAACCTTGCATATTGCAGCAACGTATTGCCGTCCATGATTTGTTCTCCCGGTTCAATTTCCACACCGTCCAATTCGAGTGCTGTCTCAGCATTAACCTGAACCCCATCAGGGAAAAAGTCATCAATCAGCTTAGTGAATATATTGAAATCTATCGCTGCATAATAATTGATTGGCAAGCCAAAGGTTTCATTCAATACATCTTTTGTTAGCCCAGCTCCTCCATAAGCATAGGCCGCATTGATTTTATCCATACCAACTCCCGGAACATCTACGTATGCATCCCTCATAATGGAGAGTACCTTCGGCTCTTTGGTAGCTGTATTATAATTTGCGACCATCAAGGTATCGGCTCTTCCACCGTCTTCATCCTCATCCCGCCCATCATCACCAATAAGCAATATGGTAATCTCTCCTGTCTCAGTACGTTCGTCTCCTGAAAAGGATTCATTTTTCTTTGTATTTACTTGTGTTTGTGATTGCCGTTTTCCCTTATGAAAACTGATAACCGAATAACAAAAAATCATCATCCCTACTAAAACAAACGAAAGTATACCCGTTACCAGCCATTTCCACAGTTTGTTCATTTCCAATCCCTCACTTTTCAACTATTGATACATCTTTCACTGAATCAAAAACCTGCACTAACGATACACACTCTTCTGCCATCGATAGAAATATCATGCTGCGCCATCCTCTTCTCCATATCAAAAAGCTTTTATAAAAGCAAAAAACACTTTCATATGAGAAGGATCAACGAAAGTGTTCATGGAAAATACACGCATGACTGAACAGACAATTGTCTGCCATTCAACGACACTTGATTTTCTCTTCGTTGAGTTTTAGCACTATACAACGTAAAAAGCGGATGCTTTTAGCTGCTTTTTGAAAAGCCTTAATTCGACAATCCCTGTTCTACCCATTACTGTCTTTCGACAAATTTGAGCAGCAGCCTGTGTTTGTATAGGAGCCTCACCTAACAAGTCATTCAATTCATCACAAAATATAGAATGTCTGGCGTCAGAAGTCAACAGAGCAAATGATAAATAGATACAACCTATCACCCTAAAACAACAATTGTTATTTTTAAGGATCATTGCAACCACAACTTTAAGGTGTGCCTAACTTTTAAAAAAAGAAGAAATAATTGCCAATAAACCTTTACGATTACTTAATCATTTCTTTAGCTCTTCTTAATAAAACAATCGCTGTTCCTCTGATTTTACCTATACTCATATCTATCATAATCTTAATCCGTATGGTTATTTTATAGGCAAATATTTGTTCTTCTTCCTCCAAAAAAATTATGTCCATTACGCATTTTCACGACAACCTCTCATTTAGGCTATAAACAATTTCTCATTTGCAAAAAGACAAGAACAATTGTTATATAATTATCCGTAACATATCCAACACTCTCGACACAACCCTTTATTTATCAACTATTCCATTCTACATAGAAAAATTTGAGTTGAACAACCTGTTTCTTTTTGTTATTCTAAAATCTGCAAATTTTTTATAGGAGATAATAATAATGCTAAAATCAAAAAAGATAAAGATAACCTTGGGAGACACCTTTATTCAACGCAAATGCGCCCATTGCAAAAATCCGGTTACGTTTAAAGCCCATCGTATCGAAAGAAAGATTGTTCTATTCGAAAAGCCTTTGTATACAATCCATGCAGTCAGCTATATCTCTTGTCCAATCTGCGACCTAAAAAGAGAAATTTCAGGAACAAAGCTGAAAAAATATCTATCAGGCAAGACCCATGTCCTCATGCTTTGAGGAAACTATTATCCGTACATATAAGAACATTATTGACACGTCCCTGCCTTCACTGCTTCGACTCTTCAGCCTTCTTCCTCCTATTTAAAAGCACTCTGTACCAAGGATTAGAACACTTCACCATATTTTCTCATTGAATAAATAAATTGTTTTTCATCTGCTGTAAAAAGCCGTATACTAGGATTGTGAATTCAAACACAATCTATTCAAGGAAAGGGTTTTTTTATGAAAAAGAGAACGATGGTATTATTGACTTGGGTATTGGCATTTGGGGCCATTGCATCCGGTTGCGGATCAGACAGTAAAACAGCTGATTCCAGCGCTTCTTCAAACTCAACTGGTGAAAGCAGTTCAGCAGATGTTGCTTCCGGTGCATCAGAGAAGGTATACACAGATATTTCTGAGCTGAAAGATGACTATGACATCATCATTGTTGGTGCGGGCGGTGCCGGAATGACAGCCGCAATCGAAGCCAAAGAAAAGGGCATGAACCCTGTCATTTTTGAGAAAATGCCTGTAGCAGGCGGAAATACGTTAAAATCTTCAAGTGGTATGAACGCTTCTGAAACAACGTTCCAAAAAGAAGAAGGTATTGAAGATAGTAACGATAAGTTCTATGAAGAAACACTTGAAGGTGGACATGGGACAAATGATAAAGAGCTTTTACGTTATTTTGTAGATAACTCCGCTTCAGCAATTGACTGGCTGGATTCCATTGGTATCAAGCTGAACAACCTGACTATTACAGGCGGAATGAGTGAAAAACGTACGCACAGACCGGAGGATGGTTCTGCCATTGGAGAATACTTAGTCGATGGCTTGTTCCAAAATGTGAAAGAAAATGATATCCCATTATTCGTTAATGCAGACGTAACAAAAATCAATGAAACAGATGGAACCGTAACAGGCGTTTCAGTGACTTTTAAAGACGAAACGACAAAAGACATCACAGGGAAAGCAGTGATTGTGACAACTGGCGGTTACGGTGCCAACAGTGATATTATTGAAAAATATCGTCCAGACTTAAAGGGCTATGTAACGACAAACCAATCTGGAAGTACAGGCGACGGCATCAAGATGATTGAAGAAGTCGGCGGCACAACAGTTGATATGGATCAAATTCAAATTCACCCGACAGTACAACAGGACAAAGGTGTATTGATTGGTGAAGTGGTACGTGGTGAAGGTGGTATTTTAGTTTCTCAAGAAGGTACGCGCTTTGTTAACGAGCTGGACACAAGAGATAAAGTATCAGCAGCAATCACAGCATTGCCGGAAAAATCAGCCTACCTGATTTTTGATGCCGGTGTCAAAGAACGGGCAAAAGCTATCGAATTCTATGAACAGCAAGGCTATGTGGTCGAAGGCGAAAGTATCGAAGCATTAGCGAATGAGCTGGATATGCCTGCGGACAAGCTGGAGGAAACACTGAAAACTTGGAATGCGGATGTAAAAGCACAGGATGATACTGCGTTTGGTCGAACAACAGGAATGGATAACGACCTTTCAAAAGCACCTTATTATGCAATCAAAATCGCACCGGGAATCCACTACACAATGGGCGGTGTGAAAATCAATAAGGAAACACAAGTGTTAAATAAAGACGGAAAAGCTATTACAGGTCTTTATGCAGCAGGCGAAGTAACAGGCGGTCTTCATGGAGAAAACCGTATTGGTGGAAACTCTGTAGGTGAAATTATTGTCTTCGGCAGACAAGCGGGTGTCCAAGCCGCTGCCTTTGCTGAAAAGGAATAACAGGCAACCTCATATCTGCTGCTTTAGCAGCTAACATTTACAAAAGCTCTCAGAAAAAAGGTATCAGTTCGGCAAGAAAGCCGCTGATACCTTTTTATTTATTCATTTTCCTTTTTATCTTTCCCTTTTTATTTTTCCTTTTTAGCCAATTGCCTTTTTAATCAGTTCGGCATTTCTTGACCGTTGCAGATTACTAATCTTGCTGCTGGTTATTTGCTGTTGCATCATTTGAAGATATTCTTTTAAAGAAGCTTTGTCATCGCCACTCTCTGCTTCTTCGTAGGCTTTGACAGCCGTTGGTACACCCTCGACACCGACCATATAGAAAATAGAAATGTCCAGGTCTCTCAGCTCACCCCGCTGATAGTTTTCATAATTATAAGAAACAATATCGTTTCCTGTATTACGATAGCTCATGAAAAGGACACTCATGCTTACGATGAGAATGATGGCTCTCAAATACTTGAAGGATTGCCATAGGGAAGCAATAAATACACAGATACACAGTGCCAAAACAACCATAAACCAAGAGGTATTGAAGCGTAAAGGTGTTAAGCCAAATGCTTGGATATAGACCTGCATTTTGGCAAATCCCAGAATGACTAGCGCCAGTGTTTCAATGCCGATAATACTTAGACTGACTTTGATTCCCTTTGAACTATGACTGAACAGTTTGATTAAAGAGAAGATACCGACATTGATTAGTGACACTGCCAACAGTTGGAAAAAGCCTTCACGCGCATAAGCAGATAAAGTATAGGCTGTATCACCATTGCGAAATTCAATATACCCCATAATTGCTGCCACGAAAAACAACAGATAGATTGAGATAAAGATGAATAGTATAGTTAGAAAAAGTACATCAGGACCTTTGACTGATGGAATAACATGTTGGCTGACTGGCGCTTTCTCCAAATTCCTATAGACACACAAGAATAAGTACATCCCTAGCGGAATCGCAATCAAGAATATCATGAACTGTTCCGCTAAACCAACAGAAATGAAGTTTGCGGCTGAACGAATAAAACGTTCAAACATGCTGTCAGCACTACTCAAAAGAGAAATCACAATCGCGGCAACAGGGAACGAAATAACGATCCCAAGAATTACCAATTTCATGGATTTGTGTTCTTTTCCTACTAAACGGTAAATGGATAAACCTGCAGCCACATTTTTAAAAGGTCGAACTAGAAACCCATCAATAAAATCAAAAAAGACATAGCTGCTTAGTTGATTTCCCTTTCTGGTACCCGCAACTACCAGCACCCAATACATACAGCTGAAAAAGAGCAGCAGCGAATTCGTCCCCATCAGGATTTTGTTTTCAAAAAGGCTGAAGGAAAGACTCAGCGCAAAGATATACCCAAGATAGCCATAATGAATCCAGCTCAGCTTCACCTCTCGAACTCTAGCATAGCCATAGATAGAGCTGACAAAAATCAGTGACAGCATCGTTGTCCAGAATCCCCCACGATCCTGTGCAATTTCCTGAACTGCAATATAGGCAATAATAATACTAAGTAAACTAAATACTACGTCTTTTCCATCAAATAAGGGCCGCTTTTCTTCCCAGTGCTTTTGCAGGTCCTCCTCCTGATTTACTTCCATCATCTACTCTTCCTCCCGATACTCCAAAATATCTGCCGGCTGACAATCCAATGCTTTACATAGCGCCTCTAAGGTACTGAAGCGGATTGCCTTTGCCTTATTATTCTTCAAAATCGAAAGGTTCGCCGGAGTTAAATTAATCTTTTCTGCCAGTTCTCCTGCACTCATCTTTCGTTTTGCCATCATCACATCAATATTTACAACAATTGCCATTAGATGGTAAAGTCGTTCTCTTCCTTAATCAAAAGTGCCTGGCAAAACACATTTTTGATTATTCTTACAATAACACCGACGAAGGCCGCAACCCCTGCAACAAACAGCCAAGGATAGTAGTAGCTTCCTGATATCAGCAGAATAACCGCCTCCAGAAAACACAGCCAGCTAATCAGCCGTAAATTTTTGATGTTTCTTTCTGTAAATGTTTCATCGTTATCAATTTGTTGAATTAGTCGATGCAGCAAAAATAAAATAATCAGCCCCACACCAAGACAGCACTCCAATGTAAAAACAAATAGATGCTTGTTTGTCGGTGACACTGCATGGAGCGGTACAATGACTTCGATAAAGCTCGACATAAAAATCATTGCCGCAAGCATCATCGCTGCCAGAATATAAATGCACCAAGCAGAGAGGCGGGTTGACTGTTTATCCGTCCAGTTCATTTTGTTCCCTCCTTCAAGTACCTTCATCATACGGCAGGTCTTTTTGACAGTCAATATAAATTTATCGATAATCGATAAATTTATATTGATTTACGATTAATAAAAAGGGGGAAAGCTGATACTTTCAGCCTTTTTCATAAAAGTTAAAAATTAGTAAAGCAAACAAGAAAACTGAAAGACTTCTTTTCAAATGATAAGTCTGAGTTTTCTACATATTCCCAGCTTGCTATCAAAGGCTCCGATTTAAAAACAAAAAGAGATTGGACTTACTAGCAGTCCAATCTCTCTTCATTATTTCGTTCAATTCAATAGTTATCGTAAAAATAGCTACTTGCTTGAATCAAGCATGAAACAAAGCGTTTAAACTTTTCCCGTATTCTCTTTACCCTGCAATGTCTCTCCGTCTATACCCGATAAAGCCGCCAGCCAGAAGTAAAATTGCCAGGCATGTGATTATAAGCAGTGGCTGCCAATCAAAGGAATCGACAGGAATACGTGGAATGTAGCTGAATACCGATAGATTTTTGATACCTTTAGGCACCTTAAGCAGGCTGCCTAGATAATCTACAAAGAAAGAAAAGACCAGATAAAACCAGACGGTGCCACTCCATTTTGGAAGCCAGCCTACGAATAAGATACCCACACCCATGACAAACCAGACAGCGGGTAAATAAACCAGACCGGATTTCATCATGACCGCCAATGCAATCGGCTCAGCCATCACACTGCTTGAAGCGCCATATAGGCTAAACACCGCTGCAGCCAGCATAACGATTGATGCACAAAAAGCGATGAAGACATACGTGCCGAGAAGCTTCGTTCGTGTAAGTGATTTTGAAAGAAGCTGTTCAAGTCGACTTTTCTTTTCTTCTGCGTAAGGCTTCAAAGCAACAGTTAAAACAGGAATCGTTCCTAAAATCGCTAAAATCACCATCAAAACCGTCATAAACTGCTCCGTCAATGAGTAGTTACTTTTCTCCGGCAGCAGCATAGCCAAGAGGTCGCTGGATTTAAAAAAGTTTTCCAAATCACCAAAAATGGATCCATAGCTGATACCCGCAACAATCATCACGACAAACCAGCTGATTAGCGTCGTTTTCACGAGGCGGAAACTAAACCCCAGCGGTTGTCGTAAAAAAGAACCTGCGTGACTTCTGCCGCTTCGCTGTGGAATAAAGCCTGCTTCCAAGTCTCTAATACTGTTCAGGTAGAAGCTGACGCAAAACAAGACAAGTGAAAAGATAATACTTAAAAGGATTGGAAACCAAGAGTTATTCACAAATACTTCGGTCTTATACACCCAGGCTAAAGGGGACAGCCATGAAAAATTCTCATTGCTCAAATCAGTAAAGCCCCGAAATAGATAGGCCAGTCCTAAAAAGCTAAGAGAAAAGCCAACTGTTCCTCGTTTGGATTCTGCCAGCTGTGCAAAAACAGCTGTTACACCAGTGAAAACCAAGCCGGCACTCCCCAAAGCAGCTCCATATAATAAAGAACCACCCATCGGCATCGTCTTAACCCCCAGCAATCCCACGCCAACGCCATTCGTAAGCATAATTAAAAGACTGATTAGCACCATCTCAACGATAACCGCAATAAGCGGCGCCAAACGACCGACCGACAATGCTCGAATCATTTCCAGTCGTCCATCCTCTTCATCGCCTCTCGTATGACGTGCGGTCATAAGAATGGTCATGACTGCTGCTGTGATAGCCATGAATAGAGTCATTTCATGACCAAACATCGCACCTATTGTATAGTTATCCAAGCTGCTGCTGGGACCAATCATCGCAATCATTGCCGGATTTCTGACTGTTTCTGCCATTACCTGACGCTCCGCAGTTGTCTGAAACAGCTCTGGAAAGGCTCCCGCAACAGCTATTGATAGCCCAGCTATGCCAATCAGCCAGAATAGAATCTGCCAGCGATCCCTACGCAGATTCAAGCGCAGTAATTTCTGCCATCCTGAAAAATAGACACTCATCTTACTCGTCCCCTTCCAGCTTACCCGCTTGATCCTCATAATGCTGCATGAACAAATCCTCTAATGTTGGCGGAGTACTTTCCAGCTTCACTACCTCATAAGGAGCAAGAAACTTGATAATGTCGCCCATTTTTTCAGAGTCTACTTGGAATTTAAACTCAGTTGCTGTTCCTGATAAGTCATAGATACCACGCTGCTCAGATAGTCCCTCTACTGGCATTTTAGTTGAAACCGACAACAATGTGCGAGTAAGATGCCGCAGTTCACTTAGTGTCCCTGTTTCAATAATCTTTCCCTTACGAATAATCGTAATTCGGTCACATAATCGTTCTACCTCGGATAAAATATGACTGGAAAGCAAGACCGTCTTTCCCTGTGATTTTACTTCCTCTACGCATTCTTGAAAAACTCTTTCCATTAATGGGTCAAGTCCGGATGTCGGTTCATCTAATACAAACAAGTCAGCATTACTGGAAAAAGCAGCAATCAACGCTACCTTCTGACGATTTCCTTTCGAATAGCTGCTACATTTTTTTGTTGGATCAAGGTCAAAACGATGAATCAATTCTTCTCGCTTCTCAGCATTCGGATTTCCTTGTAAGGACATGAATAAATCGATTACTTCCCCACCTGTCAAGTTCGGCCATAGATTCACATCTCCCGGAACATACGCAATTCTTTTATGGCTCTCAACGATTTCTTTCCATGCATCCATACCAAAAACAGTCGCTGTTCCAGAAGTCGCTTTGAGAATTCCCAAAAGCACCTTAATTGTTGTTGACTTCCCGGCACCATTCGGACCGATAAAACCAAAGACTTCCCCCTGCTTCACAGTCAAATCCACTGATTTCAAGGCTTCGACATGCCCAAAATTCTTATCTATCCCTTTCAACTCAATGACATTCATTTTCATTTCCTCCTGCCCATATATCTAGATAATGAGTAACTATCCTCCAATAAAATATGAATTATTCCTATTTTTATAATTCATAATATACGCTCTTTCCTGTCTTTTAGCAACAATTTATGTACTCTGTCAATTGAAAAAATTCATGAAATACCCTATATTATATATGTAGAAAAAACAAAAAAATTATTTAAAAAAAGGAGCAGCTGACTAAGATGAATGGTTTTGACCGCAGAAGAAAAGCAAAAGAACAAACAATCCTTCAGACCGCGCTGGCGCTATTTATGCACCAAGGAGTCAAAAATACGTCGGTTCAGGCTATTGCCAAACAGGCGAGTGTTTCTCCTGTCACAATATTCAACTACTTCGGCTCCAAAGAGAACCTTCTGGATCAGACCTGCCTACTCTATTTCAACAGCACCTATGACGATTTCAAGCGGATGATTGATTCAAAGAAAAGCTTTGAAGAAAAGATGCAGTACCTAATTTTCATAAAAGGACAGGTATCAAAGGACATTCATAACGAATTTTATGAAGCCCTCATGTTGAAATACAGCCATCCAGATGATTCCATGACTGAATTTCTCCAAAAAGGGATTGTCCTTTATCAGGCATTGTTTGAGCAAGGAAAGGAAGAAGGTATGATTAATCAGGAATTGTCCATGCCGGCGTTGATGCTCTATTTACAGCTTTTAACAACTTCAATGCAGGATGAAGCCATCTATAAAGATATCCTTCCTTTCAGCGAGGAAATCATGGAAATGTTTTTATACGGGATATATGGGAAACGAGAGTAACACAAACAGCAGAAAACTCAAAGTTACGATGATGGCTATTCTCTTTTATTTATCATTTGTCCCCTTTTTGAGTCGGAAAAAAATGGAACTACAAGAGTATTTATTTCAATTGTTCATCTAATCCCTACTTCCATCTGACGATTATCAGATGGTTTTTTTGTTGCTTCACCGTTTATATATCATCTTCAAATATCTGCTAAATCCCTTGATATACCAGCATGTCAAACAGCTTTTACGCTGATTTCTCTGTTATTTTCACGACAAAATAAAAAGGGTTTAGTATACTGAGTGCAAGGAGGGAAAAGAAAATGAGTATTGGGAATCAATTAAAAGAGCAACGCTTAAAACACGAATTAACACAAGAGCAGCTGGCAGAAAAAATCTATGTCAGTCGGCAGACTATTTCCGGCTGGGAAAATGGGAAAAATCAGCCAGATTTAGAAAACATGATTATGTTGAGTGAATTGTATAAAATTTCTTTAGATGAATTATTGAAGGGAGAAGCGGTTAATATGGATGTCCAGCCAATTACTCCTCAAACACCTTTAAAACCGGCACCAACTCGAAGATACACATTTCTATTATTTTACTGGTCGTTGTTATCGGTTGTTCTGCAAATCATTCTTAGGAAAGAAAATATTAGCTTCTTACTTGTCTATGCTTTCGTAGGCTTTCTGATTACTGCAGCTTCTCTCAAAAAAACCAATCGGCTATCTAACCTTTACAGTCAGGGAGAAAATATGTTTGATCCCGGTGTTTACCTATGCTTCGGCTTTATCGTATTGATTATTGTGGGATTCATCATTCAGAACTCAATCATTGGAAGTCGCTGATGGACCATAGAACGGAGGAAAAATCTATCATGAAAAACGGGCTCATTTTAACGATGTCTATTCAAGAGAATAATTCAATTCAATATGCGCGACAGGATCAGCACTATCTCCCGCGTTTAAAAAACTACCTGCTGCTGGAATATGGCGACATCCATTGGGAACAAAAAGCAGCCTTTGAAATCACAGAGGAAAATATTCAGAACTATCAAGTTATGGTCGTCACAGCCTTAACTCGGCGACACACAGAACAATTCAAGCAATGGAACCCTGAGCTTCAAGTGATTGAACTATCTACCGACCAATTCATGAAATCGATGGCTTCCCGTGCCTTTGTTTTCAACATGAGTACCGGATACGTATTGGCCGAAGCCCCTTCAGTAAATGTCAAAGGCGTTCCTGTAAAAGCAGACTATCCACGATACACCGATCAGGATTTACGCCAGCTGATGAAGAAATATCCAAACATCTACTGGGAGGTTGAAACGCTCGAGGAGCTGAAAAAGAAATTAGACAAAAACACAAGGAATGTCACTGTAGCCTTGACTCCGGCTGCCACTGCATACAGAAAGCTGCTCTCAAGCAGCTATCCTACCGTTTCGATTATAGATGCACGGGTGGAGAAAAAGCTGCAGCAAGGGACCCTGAAGGATGAACAAATGATGATTGCCATCACCTGCGTTACTTCTTTGCTGCTGATTTTGTTGGCATTGTTTTAAGCTTAGTCAGACTTAAATAAAAAAATAGCTAAAAAAAGAGTATCTATACCGTAAAGCAGTAGTAGAGACTCTTTTTTAGTTAACAGATTTCAATTCCGGCATTTATCATAGGCCGCAGCACCGACTTAGGACATAGCGACAGGTAATGTACTTTCTTAAGATTGACTAACTGTTCAAATCCTTGAACCGATGTGACGTCAAAGCTGCCATCTTCACCATCCCAATCTGGAATAAGCCATGAATAGATTGTTGACCCGCCATCGAAAACCAGCTCTTCAACCTTTACCAAATCAGCTTTAGAAAGCACGATGCCCTTTAAAAAATCTAAAACCTCAGGAATTGGTTTAGGATTTACCTCCGTATACCATTCGTAATTATCTACAAACTTACTTTTTATTACATGCAATTCCGCTAGAAAGCTAGGCTTTTTTTCTAAAAGGGCCTCCACCACCACTAACTTAAAATTCAAATCATCAAACATACTACACTCCTTTTTAACCGTTCAACTTCCTATTTGTTCGACATCATTCATCCTTTAGCTTATGCTCCAAGTATATCTTACTTTTTCATTTTAGGCATATCGTTTTTCATCATTTAACTCTTCTCAACCACTAGACAATAAAGATTATTCAACTATTTTCCCCTTAACTGCTCTACTTAGACACATAATTCTTACTTTTCTCTCGTCACGTTTCAAAAAAACATTTTATATAAATCAAAATCATAATATTTATTTTTTAGTTATTTATTATTTAAAAAAAGAAATACATAACCGTCTTTTTGTGCTATTATTAAGTTAACTAATAATAGAAGGGGTGTTTTTATGCGTTTGAAAAGTTTATTGGGAACCGGAATAGTTGCACTGGGGATTTTAGGAGGATTGGGATTTGCTGAAACTGCATCAGCTTATTCTGGAAACGAGTATTGGGAGTATGTCAATGAACAAGTTGCAGGTCAGTATATTCAGATACCGTCACTTGATTTACGTTATGTTGTTTCAGGACATAATCGGCATGCCAGTGTCACCAACTCAGATTTATTCAAAAACTACGGCTTGATTACACCGGAATCTGCTTTAGAATATGAAGGGTTATTTTCTGAAGAGGTATGGTATATCGAAAGTCTGGAAGGGCTGGATCACTTCACAAACATCAACTACTTCGGTATCGATGGGTTGCAAGGCGTAACCGATTTTCGTCCATTGAGTAAATTGGTGAACTTGGAACGCTTACATTTAAATCATGCTAGAGTCTCTTCACTAAATTTTGTGAAGGATATGCAGCAGCTGCGTTCATTAAACATAGAGACAGATGGTGACATCTTCACCAGCGGCTATACTCAATCAGTAGAAGAAGCAGAAGAGACGTATAAATATGGCATACCGGAAAGTGTGGTTTTACAGGACCTGTCCCCGTTATCTGATTTGAGCAGCTTAGAATATATCTATATCGAAATGCTTAATGGTGAATTCGAACCTATTAGTATGAAAAACGGCTATAGAAAATATGAGGTGTTTGAACCCATCACCTTATCCACACAATTTGGTGATACCACTCTAACTTATAGCTCAACAGATACCGGCTTCTCTAACACAGATGGCGTGTTAAAATGGAATGCCGTTCCCTATGGGACAAAAGAACTCAACTTATCTTGGCGCGCAGAAACAGAAGACGGCGCTTATAGATATAATGGTTCTGCGGTAATCCCAATTATTTGGAAATAACATGAACCAAAGAAATCGCCTAGCTATCATATTTTGTGATAGCTAGGCGATTTCTTCTATAAACAATTACTTATTCATTTGCCTTCAATGAATCAATCATATCGATATGCTTCAGCTTAAAGTGGGTAACAAGCATCACGATAATCGTGAAGGTAATGGTTAACACGGCAGAAATCACATAGGCAGGCCAATGAATAACCAATGGGAAAATGATACTTTCCATAGAAGCCTGTCTGATGATAAAGCCTGTCAGAACATAACCAATGCCATACCCCACAACAATCCCCAACAGAGTAAAAATGATATTTTCACGAATAATATACATTGTAACTTCTTTATCGAAAAAGCCAAGGACCTTGATTGTAGACAGTTCTCGAACCCGTTCGGAGATATTGATATTTGTCAGATTATACAAAACAACAAAAGCCAGCAAACCAGATAGGACAACGAAGATTAGGACAACCGGATCAAGGTTATTAATCATGCCCTTTTGTGTTTCGATTTGAGAAGATAAGAAGCTAGTGTTCTTGACTTCATCTGTTGCGAGAAGCTGCTCTGCCAGACGATTCTCTTCTTTTGTTGTCATCGTCTCGGTTTTTAGCAGGAATCCATTGTTTTGATACTCTTTGCCGGTTACTTCCTCATAGTATTCCGCTGTGATATACACAAAATGCCCAAGGTAATTTTCTGCGATGGCATGAACCTTCATCTTGATTTCATTTTGATCCTCATCATAAAAAATCAGCTCATCGCCAACCTTTATATCAAACAGTGCCGCCAGTTTTTCAGAAATCACCGCACCATCATTCGATAACTGAATCGTTTTACCCTTCAACGAATTTAAATGTAGATAATCAGAAAAATCCTGCATATTATCAGGGACAGTCATAGTCACACTTTGTGTTGCCTGCCCTGCCTTTTTCAGTTCCAATACCTCGTTAATCACCGATAGTGACTGCTTGACTTTACTATCTTTTTCAAGGATTTCCTCCGTCTTGTCAAACGTACCATCATCCATTGTCACAACTGCCTGATAATCAATGATTGGGCCAAACTGCTTATCGGTCACCGCTTCAAGAGAATTTTTGATACCGAATCCTGCAACCATCAAACCTGTACAGCCCGCAATCCCAATGATTGCCATAATCATCCGTGATTTATAACGGAACAGATTACGATAGCTGACCTTTTGATTGAAGCTTAATCTTGACCACAGAGGGGTTATATATTCTAAAAATATCCGTTTTCCCGGTTTTGGTGCCTTCGGCTGTAGCAGCGCAGATGGCTTTTCAGTCAATTCCTTTATAAGCACGAGGATGACAGAGCCTAATGTTGCAAACAGAAAGGCTGTCCCAGCCTGAATAATCGGCACCCACTCATAGAACACACTAACCTGTTTGAAATTATACTGGTCACTCGACAGCTCAAAGACAATTCGCGGAATCGTATTCGTTCCAATCACAACACCTAGTGCTACTCCGATGACAGCTGCCAATACAGCATAGATGACGTACTTCTGAGAAATTTCATAGCGACTGTAGCCAAGCGCCTTCAATGTACCAATTTCTTTACGGTTCTCCTCTACCATTCGAGTCATTGTAGTAAAGGTGATTAAAGCTGCAATAAAGAAAAAGAATACAGGAAACACATTTGCGATTGCTGCAATCCGATCCGAAAGGTCGCCATAATCTTGAAAACCGATATTCTCCGTTCGTTGATTGAACAGATACGTCGGTGTTTTCAGTTCTGCCATTTCCTTCTCTGCATCACTGATTTCAGTCTCAGCCTCTTCCAGCTTTGTCTCCTGATCCGTAAGCTCCTGCTTGCTCGTATCTAGTTCCTTCTGGGCTTCATCCAATTGAGCGATAGCTGCGGCTGCCTGTGCCTCGGGCAGCTGTGCCAGCATGTCTCGGTTTGTGTCTAATTCCTGCTTTGCAGCAGTCAATTGTTCTTTGGCATCAGCTATCTGAGTTTGACCATCAGCTACTTCTTTTTTCGCCGGTGCTATCTCATCTTCTATCATTGCTTTCAGCTCTGCCAGACGCTCTTTAGAACGGTCTGCAAACTGCGCTTCGACCAGCTCTTGATTTTTCTGCATTAAGTCCTTGTATTCAGTGCCATAAGTATTCAAGCCCTTTACATTATCAAAGGTTATATACAGAACACCCAAAATATCTGAAGTGAAGTTTTTTATTGGAGCATAGGCAAAATAATCGACATTCCCGTCACCGACGTTGGTCATCCCTCGGTCTTTATTGCTAATGAACAAGGGGGAGCTGACAAAGCCAACAACCTTATATTCCTTTGTATCCAGTTGGTCCGCCTCATCAATTGTGTAGGTATCACCAATTTGATACCCTTCTTTTTCAGCAGCACTATCCAAAACCAGCTCATTTGCAGCTTTCGGTAAACGTCCTTTTTCAAGGACCAGCTGATTTTGTTTCTGTGTCTCATCATAAGAAAAAACGTGGACGACCTCGCCCTTTTCATCATCTGCATAATAGAACTGATAGCCGGACTCGACCTCCGCATTTGAAAGCTCTTTAGCTAACGCTTCATCCTTCTCTGTCAGACCACCTGTAGAAATAATCTGTAAATCTGATAAATTTTGCTTTTCCAAATAATCACTGCCGGATGTATTCAGTACCGGTCCGGTTGTTTTTACTCCGACAAATAGCAGTGTCCCTAAAAGAATGATTAAAATGATCGCAATAAAGCGACCTCTTGATTGCCAGATTTCACGAAAGCTGGCTTTTAGATAGGTCTTATTCTTCATCCACTCGGCTCCCTACCACACGATGTCGTCAATCGACATCGGTGAGTCATTAATCTCGATTGAGCGAACCTTCGCGTCATTGATATGGATTACTCGATCAGCAATTGGAGCAATTGCTGAGTTATGGGTAATAAGCAGCACGGTATTTCCTTGTTCTCTGCTGGCATTTTGAAGCAGCTTCAATACTTGTTTTCCTGTTTCAAAATCCAAGGCTCCCGTCGGCTCATCACACAGCAATAATTTAGGATTTTTTGCTAAGGCTCTGGCAATTGATACTCGCTGCTGCTCTCCTCCTGATAATTGAGAAGGAAAATTATTCAAGCGATGCTCTAATCCAACCTGAGTCAGTACCGCAACAGGGTCTAACGCATTCGGTGACACTTCAGTTGCCAGCTCCACGTTTTCCTTCGCTGTTAAATTTGGCACAAGGTTATAGAATTGAAAGACAAAACCGACGTCAGTCCTGCGGTAGCCAGTCAGCTGTTTATCTGAAAATTGCGCAATATCAGTCCCATCAATAATTACCTGCCCTGCATCAGGAGAATCCATTCCTCCTAAAATATTCAGCACTGTTGACTTCCCTGCACCACTCGGCCCAAGAATAACAGCCAGTTCTCCTTTTTCAACCGAAAAAGAAATATCGTTATTTGCTACAATCTCGGATTCTCCCATCTTGTAGCGTCTGTATTCATTCTTTACTTCAACATAACTCATTGTAATCCCTCTTTCGATTTATATTAACTAGACACGCTGTTGATTTTTTAACATGGTGTTAGTATACTAATTGCGTATCATTCGAGCAAGCCTCAATTTTAACGGATTTGTCATTAAATAAACACATATCGATAATCTGTTCAACTAATAAAACGAAGGGTGGCAATGACATGGTCGGTACACCAAATAATCGTCGAACATTGTATACAAAAAAAGTAATCCGAGAAGAATTTCTACAGCTTCTCCAAACGAAGGAGCTGGCCAAAATTACCGTAAAGGAGATTTGTGAAGCAGCCGATGTCAATCGCGGTACCTTCTATAAGTATTATACTGATCCATACGACCTGTTTCAAAAAATTGAAAGCGATCTTCTTGAGGATATATTAGGAAATATAAAAATAAACGAAAAAGAGCTGGACAATTGGCTCGTGAATATTCTTGTGATTCTCAGTGAAAATAAGGATGCCAGCAGGATTATCCTCAGTAGTAAATCAGAAAGCCGTTTAATCAGCTCCATGCTCAACAGAGTAAAGCCTGAAGCCTTTGAAAACTTCGTGTTGATTTTTGATGACTCTTCTCCGGATAAGTTAAATCTGTATTTTACCTATTTTGTCGATGGCACGATTGGCTTGATTGAAAACTGGCTGAAAAATTATTCGTATCTCGAACCAAAGGAAATTGCAGCAATGATTTTAACGATTCTTTCTACTAAAATCAAATAGCTGAAAAGCCATAAAGAAATAACTATTCTCTAAATCTGTTTCCAAAAGATGACGAGCTATCCTGTGTTTTGAAGACTGATATAGTTGAAGTGATTTTCTTTATGGCTTATTTATCATTATTTTTTTCGTCGAATCAAACAATAGTCCAGTAGGACGCCGACTGATGTTCCGATGGTATAGGCAAGAATATCTGACCATAGAAAGCCAAAACCCAGAATGAGCCCGCCCAGTGTTGTCGCTCTGACGGCATCAATCCAAGGGGCATGATACAATTGCGTAATTTCTATAAACCAACAGAAAAGTAATGATACCAACCAGACACGACTAGTTTTCAGTCGTGAAAAAAGAAAGGCCATTCCAAAAAAAATCATCAGTGCCCACAACGCATCGCCTAAATAGATGGTCATAAATTCAGGCAATAGAGTGGACGCTTTTCTTGAAAGAAGCCCCAGCAACATCACGGTAACCGTAGCAAAGGCATACACTTTGCGATTTCTTTTCATCTTTCCAACTCCCTTAATTGATAAATAGCCGCAGCCGTTCACTTCTCAAAAAAAGTTTTCCAAAAACCAACTTTAATCAAAAGACTGTTTGCTAATTTGATAGAAACTGTTTAATCTGCTGAAGCCAGATAGACGGATCTACAGTCTCAGCATTTTCTTGATATTCCGGTATGGTCAAGCGTTGCGCCTGCTCATTTCCTCTTTCTCTGTAGGCGCTAAAAAACTTAAGCATATCTGAAAGCCCAACATTCGTTTCAATACTTTTCTTCAATCTGCTGAACTTTCTGGGAATTGCCGTCAAACGTTTTTCTCGCAACAATTCATTTCTTATTAACCGCAGCGTATGCTCCTGTCTTTCAAATATTCCTTGGGGGTTGCTTTCATCTGACGGATAGGTCATAAACTCGCTTAGCCCTTTTTTATCTACCGTGATTTCGCCCTTGCTAAACGTCGTTTTTCCTGCACCATAAACAAAAGCTTGGGGATTCTCGATAGTCATAGACGTTCTGTCCTTTAGTAGAAAATCGATGATTTTTTCCTTTGTTCCAATGATGTAGTCCTTAACCTCTACATGGGTCATCCCGTGTAGCAAACGTAAAAAGTCTGTAATGGACAGCTACATATATTTCTGCGCCAAGCTCTCTCCGTCCGGTAATTGAAGATTTGGGGAAAAGCGCAGCAGTTTCTTCTTTCCGCCTTGCAGCAAATATAAGTAAAACGTTGTTTGGAGTCCATCTTCAATAACAAAGAGCATTCTCAATCTTCTCACGTCCTTTTCCCTGATTCTATTTATAAGCATGCCTATAGTAAAATCAGACCCGACTGGATGTTCCTGCGAACACAAGTCAGAGCCTGATTTTTTTAATCTCTATTCAGCTAAACCAAGCTGGTCCTTCAATTCAGTTTGAACTCTTTGCAGTTCTTCTGTACTTACTCTCTGATAAGAAACGCCGTCCTGCATGAAGCCCTCGCCCTTCAGCTGGTCCTGTTTAACAGCACCTAATGCTGAACGGTAGTCAAAAGCAATCGTCTTTAGACTATCAAAGCTCAAATCCGTTTTCACGTGATCGCTAAGCGTATCCAGAACACCTTGGTACTGAGTAACACCAGACATAGACAGCATCTTTCTTACAATTGCGTCGACAATTTTCCGTTGCCGTTCCTGACGTCCATAGTCCCCATTCGGGTCTTCATAGCGCATACGAGAATAGGACAGTGCCTGATCCCCATCCAAATCAACTTTCCCTACTTTGAACGTATAATCATCCTGTGTAAATTCTAATGTATTACTGATACTGATTCCGCCGACTGCGTCAACAAGCTCCTTCAAGCCCTCCATATTGATTGACACATAGTGGTCAATCGGAATATCCAGCATTTTTTCTACTGTGTCCATTGACATTGCAGCTCCGCCAAAAGCATACGCATGATTAATTTTATCCTCTGTACCGTATCCGACAATTTCTGTATAGGTATCTCTGGGAATACTGACAATCGTGGTTTGATTGTCTTCTGCATTAACGGTTGCAACCATCATCGTATCTGACCGTCCTTGATCGACACGGCCATCTGTTCCTGTATCAATTCCCATTAAGAGAATTGAAAAAGAATCCTTTTTCTTCAAGTCAGCCGCTTCCTCACGTTTTGTTTCTGCCGGCTGCTGTCTTTCAACTGTTTCATAGGTTTTTGCGGCAGTTTTTGAAATATCTGAATACAGCTTAGCAGCTAAACCAATTGTTCCGACAACTAAAACTACAACAACACCTGTGATGATTAAGGCAATTTTCTTCCCTTTTGACAAATCATTTCCTCCTTGCTTTCTACAACGAAAAGAATACAACAGACCCTTTCCATTAAATTCTACTTTGTAACTCGAGTGAAAGCAATAGCTAGTTTCCGCTGTTAAGACTATATTAACGTTTTCTACGATTTCAACGAAACATTCTTCTCCTTATAACTGATTGGTCATTCTGTCCGCTTAGCCACTGGCTCATTTAAATTTTTCCTTTTTGTTCGCTTGTTAACCCCCGCTTTTCTGTGCTAGCATAAAAGAAAGAGCTTTCAAAAAATGATACGGATAAAAAGAATTTTCGATATCCAGAGTCACAAAAATGGTTATAATCGTCCATTTGATTCATCAGCTCTAATAAAAAACAGGAGGAAACAGAATGAAATTTGATAAAATGACCACACGTATTCTAGTAAGAAAGGATTACGGTGCTTGCTTTGATTTTTATACAGAAAAGCTAGGATTGATAGCCGTCTGGGGCGATCGTAAAGGGCCTTATACTTCTTTTGCAGTGTCTAAGGATGCAGCGCCTTGCTTTGCTATCTTTCTAGGTGACAACATGACCATGTTTTCCGGCTACGAACAGCCGGCACACCAAGAACAATCGGATACGGTTGTCGGAGTTATTCCTTCAGAAAATCTACAGGAAGACTACGAGAAACTAAAGGCTGCCGGTGTAGAATTCTTAGGTGAGCCGCAGTATGTCAACGAATGGTATATGACCTGTGTCTATTTCAGAGATCCTGAAGGAAACCTATTTGAACTGAACGATGCAACAACAGTATAAAAATGAACAGGGAATCAATCATTGAAAAACGGCTGATATCTTTTTCAGCTCTAATTTACTGATTGATACTGGGAAAGGAGCAACTGAATGAATCGAATCAATCTTATTTGTCTCGGTGTGAAAGACATGGCTTGCTCATTAAAATTCTACCGAGCACTAGGTTTTAAAACCTACGAAACTACCGATGCACCACCAATTGTATTTTTTGATACTCAAGGAACCAAGCTTGAGCTTTTTCCGCTGGAATCGTTGGCAAAAGATATCAATGAACAACATCCCCCGGCACTTAGTACAGGGGGCTTTGGCGGTATCACATTAGCAATCAATATGAAATCAGTCGATGAAGTCGATCAATTCTTTGCGCTTGTTGAGCAACAAGGCGGGAAAATTGTTAAGCCTCCGGCTAAGCCCGCTACATGGGATGGCTATAGCGGCTATTTCAGCGACCCAGATGGGTATTATTGGGAGGTCGCTTATGGTAAGAACTGGCGTTTTGACGAGAACAACATGCTGATTATTGATTAAGCTCGGCAGTCAGTCTGCTTAGGATAATCCTTATCAACAGCAAAAAAGAGCAGAAACAGCACCGTTTCTGCTCTTTTGGCTTTTATGGTAAATACTCCAGCATAACATCACTTTCAGATTCCATGACATTCCCTGCATAGTTTGGTGTAGCTAAGGACAGCGTTCCACTGGCGTTCGTAAACACATAAAAATTACCGGCGTCAAGTGCCCCGCTGGAACCAGCCAGATACTCAATAACAAGTTCAGTATTCACGTTTACTGTACGAATATCATTACTACCCGTTCCTCCTGCTGAGAATACTCGAATAGCTGTTGTTGGTATCAATCGATACTGTGCTGTATAGTACTCCGCTCGTCCGCCATTGTAGACAAGACCGACTGAGCCGCTATCTTCTGTAATAAATGATACTAAAATCGTTTGTGGGATGTTCATTCCCGTTTTCGTAAATGTTCCGGCTTTTACAATATCCATCATTGATACGCCAAATGGATAACTGTTTTTATCAATCGTCGGTTCTGCTGGTACATCCGCTGCCGGTACAGAGCTTTCTGTCGTCGCTTCAGCCGATGAGCTGCTGGAAGTTTTTGTTTCTTCCTTTGCCTTCTCTTCACTTGAATCCTTTTTCGCCTCTTCAACAGCCTCATCAAAGGCACCCAACAATGCTTCTTTTTTTTGTTCCGATTTTGAGTCGGACTGACTGCCTATCAACGGCGCACAGCCTGTCAGTAGTAAGGCTAAGCCAACAACTATTATACCCTTCTTCTTCATCCTTTTCTCTTCCTTCCAGCTTGAAATTCCTACGCTATCTACATAGCTATTATAGCATAGGACGCGGTAAAATTTTGTCCGCTTTCCTTATCAAAAATGTCTAATACTTGCTGCATCATTAATAAAAATTCAGCTTGTTTTTAACGATAGATTTTATAGATGAAACTCCATCTACTTATCATTACAGGCATGACAACCGTACAGGCTTAATAATAATTGATGCTCTTCACAACGCGGAAATCCAGTAACAATCGGATCATCCTCTTTAGCCGCCATCAGCCATTCAACTGCTGCCGCCTCTTCGATTAGCTCCTCGGTTAGCTGTTCAGTTAGTTGAATCAATCGATTGACTACAGGAAACAGCAGTTCTTTCTCTGGTTCGTAGTCCAGCGTCTGCCAGCCAAGCTCCTCCTTAATACCTGACAAAGTCTGTAGAAAGAACGCCTTATCCTGTTTAAAGGTCTGTCTCCTCCAAGGCAGCTCCGACAAAGCAAAGCCAACATTGCCCCGTCCAACACAGCTCTGATCCTTCTCCAGCATAAACACCGTCAGTGCTTTTTGAGTCTCCGTCTCCGCAAAAATAGTAGCACTTAAGCCAAAAGTAGTAATAAATACCGCCGTTAAGCCGTTTGACATAGGAATCTCATCAAAAGAATTTTCTTCACTGGTTAATGAAATCCAATTCATACCTTTCCCTCTTTTCTTCTACTGATATCGGCATACTCTTCTTTCAAGAAAATCAAAGAAGCTGAAAAGCAAATAGCCTAGAAAGCCAATCATCAAAATACCGGCAAACATTTCTTCATAGTCCATTTTTGACCACGCACTTAAAATCAAGTAGCCCAGTCCATAGGTTGTATTGTAATTTTCGGCAAAGAAAAGCGAGGCTAATGAAATCCCTGTACTAATCCGCAAACTTGCCAATAAGCCGGGCAACAGTGCCGGTAGAATTAAAAATTGCAGTTCCTGTACTTTACTGCTGTGATAATTTCTCATTACCTGATAATAGCTTTCCGGTATGCGATTCACACTATCTCTAATTGACACAATGACCTGAATGGAAATAATTGAAAAAATCAGTAACACCTTAGAGGTATTACCTAATCCAAAAAATAGCATAAAAACCGGTAAGAAGGCTACTTTAGGTAAGGGATAGAGAAAATAGAGCAGCGGTCCAAACAGTTTATCTGCCACTGAGCGCCGACTGAACATAATTCCTAACGGCACACCGAAAAGCAAAGACAGCAGTAAAGAAATCATAATACGCAGGGTACTCGCTCCCGTGTGTAAAAGCAATTGTTCTTTTATTTCCCAACCACGTTTCAAGGTAATAAATGGATTCGGGACAGCCCGATTGTTCGTAAGGAGTGTCAGGAGCTGCCATAAAAATAGTAAAGACACTACACCAACAATCAAGGAGCCAATTTTTCTTTTCATTGACCGTTCTCCTCTTTTAAAAAGCTTCTAAGCTTGATACAGAATTCATAAAACACGATGGAATCTCGACGTTCTGAATGCTGAAATGTTGGATTTTCAAAAATGGAAAAGCCACCTGCAGTCATAATCAAGATGATTTCACCTAAAAAAACAGCTTCCTCAACATCATGGGTAACTGTTATCACTGTATTCTTTCTCCGTTCCTGTTCTGATAAAATCAACGCTTGTGCCAGCTCCTTGGTCTGAGGGTCCAGTGAAGAGGTTGGTTCATCCAGCAAAAGAAAATCCGGTTCTGTAATCAGACCTCTTGCCATCGCTGTTCGCTGCTTTTGTCCCCCACTCAGTTTAGTGGAAAATTTGTTTGCATAATCTGTCAGCTCCAACTCCTGCAATAGATTTGCTACTTTTTCTTTACGCGCAGTCTTTGGCAGCTTCTTTATTTTTAGCGGCATTTCCACCGCTTGAGAAACTGTCTGCCAAGGAAACAGCTGCTGATCCTGAAAAACAACTTCAACCAGCTCCTCTGAGGTCTGCTCATAGCTGATTTTCCCAGCTTCTGGTTGTTGGAACCCCTTCAGTAAAGAAAGCAAGGTACTTTTTCCAACTCCTGAGCGTCCCAACAAGGTATACGTTTTATTGTTTTCAAATGTAAAGTTTACATGTTCAATAATTTTTTCTGTCCCATAACTGAAGGATACATCTTCCAGCCTGATTCCCATTGCCATTCTCCTTTAACTGTTTTGAACAATTCAATCCATATATTTTTATGTCTACAGCGTTTCATCTTCAGCCGCTATCACTTAGGTATCCCTTTCATTTAAGGCTTCCGCTACACAGCTCCTTATCGTTGCGAGATATGATATACTTAGCTGTATTATTGAAGAAAGTAAGGTGAAAATAGTGTTTAGAACACTTGTATTCCACGAGGTTCGTCCTGTGGAGGAACTGTATGAACAGCCTCGCCCAATCCTTGTTGCTGATGGGTACGAAGATGCACTGCCATTACCTCTTTTTGATAGTTTACCTCTTTTTCAAGAACAAATAAACTATCTAAAGCAAGAAGGCTTCCATTCCTTAAGCATCTCTGAGGTTCGTGCATTTTATGAACAAGGACAGCCGCTTCCGGAAAAATCAGTGTTACTGACCTTTGACGACTGTTACCAATCATTGAAGGAATATGCGTATCCTGTATTGAAAGAAGCCGGATTTCAGGCTACTGTTTTTGTCGCTGCCGGCTGGCTGTTTCAGACCCCGTCACGCTATCAGCCAGAAGTCTCCAAGGTCCTTAGCAAAGAGGAGCTTAAAGAAATAGCAGATGTTTTTGAATATGCCAACCACACGACACACTTCCATGAACGTAGAGGTACCACACAGTCCAGACCGATGTGGGAAACCGCAGAGCACTTCAAAAAGGATCTTCTCTTATGTAACGAGCAGGTCGCTCTTACAGATGTTTTTGCGTATCCTTTTGGACTCTACGACCAGCAGACAGTCGATGTGTTGAGAGAAATGAACTTTTGTTTGGCCTTTACGACAAAATCGGGAATAAACACCCCTGAAACAGCTCCACTGGAACTGCATCGTGAGGTCATTCCATATACAATGCCGATCGAAGTATTCAAAACTATGATGGAAACTGAGGGAAAATAAATGAAAAAGATAATCACTGTTGGCGCACTTCTTTTATTGAGTATAACCGCTTTAGGCGCTTGTGGAAAAAATGAAAAAAAAACAGAAAGCAGTTCTACGGTTGATAGTACAACCGCAGCCGTAACAGACCAGACATTGAATGTTGGTATCTTACCTGCTGAATCAGCTATCCCGATTATTTTGGCAAAGGAAGAAGGCTTTTTTGAGAAACAAGGTCTGAAGGTAGAAATCAAAGCCTTTACCTCGCCAAATGACAGAAATGTTGCTATTCAAGCACAAGAATTAGACGGTACAATCAGTGATGTCATGACCGAAGCAACCTTTAAAAAGAATGGCATTGATTTGACCATCACATCGGACATCTTAGAGGATTTCAAAATTCTGGCTTCTCCCAAGTCAGGGATTACAGACATGAAGGGGCTCAGCGGTAAGAAAATTACGCTCGTGCCTAACTTCATTTTGGAATACATCATGGATGAATTTGCGAAGGAAAATGATTTTACTTATGAAATTGTGGATATTCCGTCCTTTTCTGCTCGTTCTGAAGCCTTGCTGAATGACCAAGTGGATGGCGCTGTTTATACTGAGCCTCAAGCCAGCATGTTGGCACAAGAAGGTGCAATTGTTCTAGGCAGTTCCAAAGCACAAGGAATCAAAGGCGGGACCATTCAATTTACAGATACCGTCCTAAGCGAACGACCACAAGATATCACAGCCTTTTACACAGCGTATAATCAAGCAATTGATTTTATGAATAAACACAAGGCTTCTGAATATGCTGATATTCTATCTAAGTACCAGTTTCCAGATGCCATGAGTCAATATTTAGACAAGCAAACGGAAAAATATCCTTATGCACAGGAAGTACCAAAGGATCAATTTGAAAAAATCATTTCATGGACCAAAGAAAAAGGTCAAAT
The DNA here is from genome assembly GCF_016745255.1 of Enterococcus sp. BWR-S5. GTDB lineage: Bacteria > Bacillota > Bacilli > Lactobacillales > Enterococcaceae > Enterococcus_L. The sequence continues at coordinate 71,151 of NZ_JADOEQ010000011.1, forward strand.
TGATAAGGAATACACCTATGATGAGTTGACAGATTTCAGTTATTTGAACAAATAAGGTCAGGGGTTATGGCATTTATGTCATGGCCCTTTTTTTCTTAAAACTGAACAAAAGGGATTCCAACCCTGTATACTTCAAGAATTGTAGGTCTCGTAGAAACAGCAGCTCGCTGCGCTTCAGTCTCATCACCCTACACATGGTCGAACAGCTAAGTATTGGAAAGTCTGGTTGTCGAGCCAAAACACTTCTGTCATCCCCTTCTAAACAAACATCTTCCTATTTTCCAAATTTTTTTATTCAAAAAACAAAGAGAATGATTATCATTCTCAATTAGTTATGATATAATTGCTAAAAAACAAAGGAGGTCATTTATGGTCCACACACTAACCATTGATCATTTTTCAATCTATTATGATTCTCATAAAACAGAACAATGCCCAATACAGCTGTATCCTTCCCTCTACATTGAGGACATCACCCTTCCAGCCTGTATCATAGGAACTGCAACTATGTCTGCCGAGCTGTTTTATCAAGCAGATTGTTCAGAATTAAGCTGCGAAGACTACCAGCTCAGTGAAAGCTTTCAACAAATTCTGAAACGGTTTCCTCATACCAATCAGAAGCAAGTACAGTTTCTCTTAGAGGATGGCTATCATTGGAAAGATGTCCCTATTTATATTGAGACAAAGGATTATCTTATTGGTAAGCTGCTTCCGGAAAAATTTCCTGCAATGCATCAGCAACTAGGAACTATCCAACAGCTTATCCCCATATTTGCAGAAGAGCTTCCTGCCTTGAACAGCTACAAACGTAAGCGCCTCTTTATAAGTGGTCGCTATGGTCCACGCGAGCTGCTAAGCTCTGAGCATGCAGCTCATGTTCAGCCAATCCAACAAAAGCTGCGATATGTCAATGAATTGTATGCTTTTGCTCACTACAGCTATGCTGCGATGATTGAATTTCTGCCTGAGTATGGAATAACCTCCTACGAAGCGTTTCATGAAGCTTACGGAAAATACATTTATAGTTTCACAATCACAAGGAACCAACAAACTATTCCACTTCTTTGGCCGGATTATCTTTACCATCAGCCTGAAAACCACTTGGAGTTTGGTATGCTGAATTCACCGTTAACGCGATATGCAGCCTTTAATGATTGGCAGGCTGGGGAAAAAGTCACCATTGAAGTGTTGGCAGATGGCTTTGAAGATGTACGTTTTACCACAACGTTGAAAAAGCAGCTCCAAGCACCACCAAAATTATCACAATCAAGCTATCATTTAAAAGAGACACTCACTGTATCAACGGCTGAGGATATTCTCCTAGAACTGAAAACGCAAGAGGCTTACCTTGAGCTGCTTGATCCTCAAAAAAACATAATAACGATGGAACAATTAGACTGTCAGCTTGATAAGAACAACCTTTTTATTCCTTGCTGCCAATTTACAGAAACCGGTCGTTATCAACTGAAAATCAACAGCAACACACATGGGCAATTATTACTTTTATTCGCTTTAACAAAGGAGGACAACAAATGAAAAAACTGAAAATCCAAGATGTCATTTCTGTGGGTATCTATACAACCATTTATTTTCTAATCGTATTCTTGTGCATGATGGCATTGCGTTTTACAATTCCTGCCTTCAATTCCATTCTTATTCCCGGTGTTACAGCACTCTTTTCCGGGGTCGTTTACCTGTTGATGTTGAATCGAATTCCCCGCTTTGGCGCAATCACAATCATGGGAAGTGTCATGGGACTGTTCTTTTTGGTCTCCGGTCATTTTCCACTATCTTTTGTACCAAACATCCTATGTGCTATTTTAGCTGATGTCATTCAATACAAAACAGCAATCAACCAAAAAGTGCGGACCTACCTCAGCTATATCGTATTCAGTTATGGTTTGACAGGACCTGTACTCCCTCTTTGGTTTATGAAGAATGCCTATATAGACTCTTTAGTTGCCAGAGGTAAGGACGCTGCTTATATTGAGAGTGTTTTTGCACCAATCACTACATTTAGTCTTTATTTGTGCATCTTCTCTGTTATTGTTGGCGGAATTTTAGGCATAACGGTTGGATATGCCCTCTATAATAAACATTTCAGTAAAACTGAGGATCATCGTTATGACTCTGCTGCAAGTGAAATTTGATCCAAGAAGCAAGCTGTGTACCATTTTGTTTGCCAGCTTTTCATTGATGGTTTCTTTTCCTTTTTCCTTGGAAATTCTGTTTGTCAGCTTGCTCTGCTTCTTATTTATCCTTTCAGGAAGCTGGAAAAAAGGGGTGGTCTTTTATTCAATCTTCTGGCTATTGGTACTCGGAGAGCATCTATTGTTTTTATACTCTGACCAGCCGCTGCTGACCTTTTTTTCTTTTCTTTTTGTTGGAAATCGCAGAATGCTTCCGACAGTTATGGCCGCCGCATTTGCCATGGATAAAACGAAAATCAGTGAATGGATTGCTGCCTTGCAAAAATGGCGAGTTCCGTTTTACATTTTGATTCCATTGACTGTATTATTTCGCTTTTTTCCAACCTTAATTCAGGATTTCAAAAGTATTCGTAATGCGATGAAATTCCGCGGCATTGCCGTTTCGACTGCGGCTTTGTTTTTGCATCCTTTTCAGACAATGGAGTACATCATCATTCCTGTTCTAATGTCCGCAGAAAATACATCACTTGATCTCTCTTCTGCTGCCTTGGTTAGAGGATTGTCCAACACGGGTACTCATACAAGCGTCTATGCATTGCGCCTAAGAATTCAAGATTATCTGCTGTTATCTGTATTACTTCTTTTAGTAATTGGAAGGAGTTGGTTGGTATGATTGAGCTGCAAAACCTGTCATTTTGTTACCCTAACCAACGAGCATTACTGGAAAATATTGATTTGTCTGTTACTTCCGGAGAGGTCGTTGTATTATGCGGTGCCAGTGGTAGTGGAAAATCTACGCTGTTGAAAATTTTGAATGGGCTGATACCTGAGCTTTATGAAGGAACATTGGAAGGTACTGGAACCATTTTAGAAAATGAATTTCTCAGTATGGACTTTGTCTCCTATGTAAAGGATATTGGCGTTGTTTTTCAAAATCCTAAAACACAGTTCTTTACGACAGATGTTTATTCTGAGTTGGCCTTTTCTTTAGAAAACTACAGTGTTCCTCGACAACAAATTATAGAAAGAATGCAGGAACTTGTTGAAGCACTAGGCTTGGAAAAATTATTGAATAGCAGTATGTTTGCCCTATCGGGTGGACAAAAGCAATTGATTGCATTTGCCTCGGCCTGCATGTTGGAGCATAAGCTGTTTTTGCTGGATGAACCTTCCAGCAATCTTGATGATCAAACGATTGAACAGTTAAAACACTCTATCAGTCACTTGAAGCAACAGGGCTGTACAATTATCATTGCCGAGCATCGTTTACACTACCTGACAGAGTTAGCCGATCGCTATTTAATTATGGCTGACGGAAAAATCATCCGAGATTATTCGAAAGAAACAATGCTTCAGCAAACAGCAGACGAGCTTTCAACGTTAGGGCTCCGTGCACTGACTCCAACAGACATTCAGGTAAATAATGAGCAGCCAAATCTAAGTAATGAGTTGGGATTACAGCTGCACTGTAAAGACCTTCACTTTCATTATCGTGGAAAAAAATCAGGGGTTGCCATACCAGAGCTAACACTGAACAGCCAGCAGATTATCGGAATCACAGGCAGCAATGGAGCTGGAAAGTCTACCTTATTCAATCTTTTATCAGGTATTACCAAGCCGAAAAGCGGCACAATTTGGTTCAATCATCAAAAAATGACTGCTCGGCAACTGATTCGAGAAAGCTTTATGGTTATGCAGGATGTCAACCTTCAGCTGTTCTTCGAAACAGTAGAAAAGGAGATTACTGCTAAGGCCGCAGATTTGAGCCTTTTTGATACAACTGTTGAGCTGCTGAATTTGAGACACCTGCTTCATCGTCATCCACAAACCTTATCAGGTGGTGAAAAACAACGCGTCGCAATCGCTACTGCTTTATTATCCGGCAAGAAAATCATTTTTTTCGACGAGCCAACCAGTGGGCTGGATTTAAAGCATATGGATGAGGTCAGTCAAACGATTCGGTCTCTCCACAATCAGCATGTACTGCTCTTAATCATCACCCATGATAAAGAGTTTTTAGAAAAAACCTGCCAGCGAGTACTGACACTCGAGCATGGACAGCTTACAAATGATTACTTTATTTAATGGCTATTACAGATTAACGTTGATAATTATAATGGGAGGGAATTCTATGTTTATCGTCACAAATACAATCCAAGTAACTACTGCACATGCAGACAAAATGATTGAACGCTTCCGTTCCACACATACTAACGAGCGGATGACAGGAGTCACAGGCTTTCTAAATTTTGAGGTCATGCATCGTACACTTCCGGAAAACTCAGAAGTCACCGAGCTGGTAGTGCTGAGTCGTTGGGAATCACAGCAGGATCAGGAAAACTGGACAGCAAGTAACTCTTTCAAAGACCTTCACAAAGGGAAAAAAGCAGAGCAGCCTAAAACAACAAAAGAGGCTTCACCAGTCTTAGGAAATACTATCGCAAAATATCATTTAGCATAGCACTAAAAACAGACCTGTTTAACTCAGTAATTTACGCTGAATCAAACAGGTCTGTTTTTATACATTTATTTCGTAAAAAATTGAACAAAGCCCAAGCAATCATATAAGAAATGACAAATCCAGCTAACCCAGATACTGTCTGATTTTTTCCAGACATAGTTTAATACTAGGCGAAGGGGCAGCAGCGTAATCAACAGCTGTGCAATATGCAGTCCGTAAGCCGGAATGTGCCAGAGGGCAAACAACACACCACAAATTAGACTTGCCCAACGAAAAGGCAGTCCGGCTTTTTCCAAGCCCAATATCAAATTAGTACTCAACAACTCTTCACCGATGAGCATAAATGGTACTTGAAAAAAAATCATTTGCAGCGAAATCACGTCACCAACAGAATTTTTAGTTGCCGCACCAAACAGCTGTTGATACAAAATGCCGCACGATACCCCAACAAAAAGTGTCAATGGTAAGCCCCATGCGAGAGTTTTCCAATTAAAATGCTTGAATTGCTCCGTGAATCGGTCTTTCAAAAGATAATAGCCTGCAATTCCACACAGCAAAGCATTCCAAATGGTTCCTACGGCCGAACCAAAGGGCAGCATACCGGGGATAAACTGATAACTGAGCCCAATTAAAATGGTTACAGCGACTAGCCATAAGCCTGTTTGATTTTTCTTTTCCGTCATAACATTCCCACCTTTGACTTTGTTTTTTTATTCTTTATCAATGTTGTACTCAACAAGAGTATAATCAATGGGAACATTATTTAAAAATCATATGTTCAAGAAATAGAAAAAAATCAAGAAGCCTCTCTATCAATTACTGTGTCGTGAATTCGCAACACAGTAATTACCAATAGAAAACAACTTGATTTTTCGAAAACAGTCTATTGTCCTTCTCTTAAATCCTTCATCCGATAGCCGACACCGATTTCGGTTAGAATGTATTGTGGTTCAACCGGGTCTGTTTCTATTTTTTTGCGAATATTGGACATGTTCACACGCAATACCTGCGTATCTCCTACAGCAAAAGGACCATACAACGCGCTCATTAATTGTTTATAGGTGACGACCTTACCAACATTCTCACCCAATGTCTTCAGCAACAAAAATTCATTTTTGGTGAGATGAATCTCTTCTCCTGCTTTTTCCACCAGATGCTTGTCATAGTCAATCATCAGCTCGTTGTTGACCAGTGTTTGACTATTTCTAACCGTATTGCGAGAATGCCTTAAGGCTGTCCGAATTCTCGCCAACAGCTCCTGAGTGCCGAAAGGCTTTGTCACATAATCATCTGCACCAATATCAAGGGCCTCGACCTTCCCAACTTCATTATCCCTTGCCGAAATAACGATGATTGGTGTTTGATATTGTTTTCGCAGAATTTTTAACAATTCCATCCCATCCATATCAGGAAGCCCTAAATCCAGTAAAATCAAATCGATTTCCTGTGACTGAAACAGCGTGATACCCGTCATGGCAGACGCTGCCTGAAAAACAGTATAATGTTCTCGTTCTAAAACTACTTGAATAAACTCCGCAATGATTCCATCATCCTCAATCACCAGAATACTCGATTTCATTTTTATGCCCCCTCTGTTTTGGTATGGTAAAAATAAATGTTGTCGCTTGTTTGTTATTCTCTACACTGAAGGTTCCTTGATGCGCCTTGATAATTGTTTTAACAATCGTCAAACCAATTCCCAAACCATTTTTTGAGTCAATTGGCTTCTCTTTATCTGTCGTCAAATTAGATAGTATCCGATCAAACTGCTCCTCACTCATACCGATACCACGATCTTCTACAGAGAAAACAACTTGTGTTTGCTGATTTTCCACAGTAATAAAAATCGGTTCCTCGGCTTTGCCATGCCGAACAGCATTATCAATCAAATTGAACAATGCCTGCTCAATCAGAATCGGATCGACAGAAAGAAAAATCAGCTCCTCCGGCAATTCAGCAGTCAGACGAACCTTGGGATAGACCTTACGTACTCTGCGAATGGTTGATGAAATAATTTCTTCAATCGGCTCTTCTGTCTTTTTGATGGCTGTTGTATCTGAGCTGATTCTGGTAATAGATAACAGATTCTCAACCATTTGTATCAGCCATTTCGATTCATCCTGAATATCCTTTAATAGCTTCACACGAATCTTTGCGTCCATCGTACCGGTTGTTTCATCATTGATGATTGTTTCAATTAAACCGGAGATGCCTGTTAGCGGTGTACGGATATCATGAGAGACCGCCCGCAATAAATTCCCTCGAACGCGCTCTTTTTCCGTATCGACCAGAATTTTTTGCCGTTCTTCCTTCAGCTCCATCTGTTCGACCGCTGTCGCCAGCTGTGCCACCACTAAACGCAGATAGTTCAATTGGTTGTTATCTATAATTTTTTGCGCACTTCGTTCCAGCCCCAACACGGCTTTCGTGCGCTTTTCAAACACGACAGGCAGGTAAAAACCTTTTGCACCAATCAAGGTATCTGTACCAAAACCAGCTTCCTTTTGATTCCGTCCGGACCAATAAGCAACACCGTTTTCTTCCTTCGTTCCGAGCACTTTTTTGTCCTTTTCAGGAGAACTGAAGCTGTTCATTTTTCCAGTCGAATCATAAACCAGCACTTCTCTATTCAGCAAAACAGATAGATAGTTGGCTGTTGAACGATATAGGTCTTCCACCTTTACAGCAGCTACATAACGTTTGTTCAACTCGTAAAGAATTTCAAACTGCTGCTCCTTCTCCATAGATATCCGCGCCTTTCTCCTGATTTGCACAACGAGATTACTTATCAAAAGTGACACAATCAGCATAATAATTAAGGTTATCGGATACCCTTGTTTATAAACAGTCAGCGAGTATAGCGGCTCAACGAAAAACCAGTTGAAGGAAAGAACCGAAATCACCGCAGTCAGCGAGCTCCATAAGTAGCCTGTCGTCGAACGAGCAGTGAGAACAACAAACAGAATATACACCAGCATCAGATTTTGATCGCCAAAATGAAGATACTGCATCAGCTCTGTAACAATGGTTGCTGCGATAACCGCACTAATGGAAATAATAAAATCCTTTGTTCGGCTTTGAAAATATTCTTGCAGGCTCTTAAACGGTGTTTGTTTTCGTTTTTCTTTATACGGAATCAAATGGATTTCCACAAATGGAAGTCTTTTAAGCAGCACATCCTCTGTATCCTCGATAAACAGTTTATTTACCCACGTCTTTTGCAGACTTTTTCCCATAACAATATCCGTTATACTTAACAGCTTCACATACTCCACTACCGTATCAATAAAGCTTTCACTTTCCAAAGAGACTGTTTCAGCACCCAGCTTTTCTGCCAACTCAAGAATATCATCGTTGCTTGTATCGCTATCCTCTGAATCAGAGTTCAGCTTTAAAACAATCCATTCCGCGTTCAAGCCTTGCGCCAGACGAGAGGTCCAACGAATACAGCGTTCACTCATTTTAGGGTATTCCTCATCAATAATCGTCAAAAGCTTCGTCTGAATCTTCACATTTCTATTTTTGGAATAGGACCATTGATTAATATGATCCGATGTACGTTGAATGGCCAGTCCACGCAAAAAGCTCAGCTTTTCATCAGTGAAAAAATTTTGCAATGCTCTTTTGCTATTCGTATCGGAATAGATTTTTCCCTCTTCCAAGCGTTGAATCAGCTCTGTCGGCTCAAGATCAATTGCTTTCCAAGAGGCATATTTCAATAGTGTATCCGGTACCGTCTCCTTTACCGCAATACCTGTGATTTCCTCGACAATATCATTCAGACTTTCCAAATGCTGGACATTCATCGTAGTATAGACATCAATCCCCGCATTCAGCAACTCCTCTACATCCTGATATCTTTTCCGATTTCTTGAGTTCGGACTGTTCGTATGTGCCAGCTCATCAACGAGCACGATATCCGGATGCTCTTCCAGGATGGCATCGACGGCCAGCTCTTCAAGCATAAGGCCTTTGTACTCTGATTTCACCGTGGGAATTTCCGGAATACCTTCTGACAGCTTGATGGTTTCAGGACGATCATGGGGCTCAAGATAGCCTATCTTAACATCTTTACCAATCACTAGCTGCTCGTGGGCTTCTTGAAGCATTCTATAGGTTTTCCCAACTCCCGCAGCATAGCCAAAGAAAATCCTGAGCTTGCCAATCTCAGAATTTTCCTTTTCAAACGCCGAAAGTAATTTCTCCGGGTCCAGTCTTTCCTCTTCCATCCGTTCCACTCCTATTCCAAACGATTGAGAGCGGCATTCACTACTAATACATTAATATACTCATTGCCGGTCAACAGATCCTTTTCCTTGTTTGCCTCAATTATATCATTGATACGCTGTATTTCGACATTTCTGCTATCGGCAATTCGTTTCGCTTGATAGTTCGCCCCTGCTACTGAAATATGAGGGTCAATACCGCTTGCGGAGCCCATTACTAAATCAGCTGGAACTGCTGATGTTGAACCATTTTCCTCTTGAATCGCTTGTGTTCGTTCAGTAATCATTTCTTTATATTCCGATGCATAAGGAGAAAGCTGGCTGACCTCCGATGGACGACCATGGAAGTATGACTCGTCTGTAAAATTTTGTCCAATCAAGCTTGAACCAATTACCTTAGAATCCTCCTTCATCAAGCTACCATTCGCCTGATGCGGGAAAACAAGCTGAGCCACACCCGTGACCGCCAAGGTATAAACGCCTCCGCAAAGAACGGTCATCAATAGGAAAAAGCGCAGACCACCTAAAATCTCTTTTTTCATTTCTTTTTCCACCTTTCTTACCCAATAAGCAACGTCAACAGCATATCAATCCCTTTGATAGCAATAAATGGCGCGATGATTCCACCCAACCCATAAATCAACAAATTATCTCTCAAAATTTGACTGGCCGGCTTCTCTTTATAACGTACACCCTTTAATGCCAAGGGAATCAGTGCAACAATAATCAGTGCATTGTAGATAACTGCTGAAAGAATTGCCGTCACCGGACTGGTCAGTTGCATAATATTCAACGCAGACAGCTCTGGATAGATACCATAAAACAAGACAGGAATAACCGCAAAATATTTAGCGATATCATTGGCAATACTGAACGTCGTCAACGCACCACGTGTCATCAGCAGCTGCTTGCCAATCTGTACTACCTTCAATAATTTTGTAGGACTGGAATCTAAATCAATCATATTCCCCGCCTCTTTTGCAGCTTGTGTACCTGTATTCATTGCAACGGCAACATCCGCCTGTGACAGTGCCGGCGCATCATTTGTACCATCTCCGGTCATTGCCACCAAGTGCCCTTGCTCTTGAAATTCCCGAATCATTGTCATTTTATTTTCCGGTGTCGCTTCTGCCAGAAAATCATCTACACCGGCTTCAGCAGCAATTGCTGCGGCAGTCAGAGGATTATCACCAGTAATCATAATGGTCTTAATCCCCATTTTGCGCATATCAGAAAATTGTTCCTTCACACCATTCTTCACGATATCCTTTAGGTATACAACACCCATGACTTGCTTGTTTTTCACTACCACCAAGGGCGTTCCGCCTGCTTTTGCGACATGCTCAACGAGGCTGTCGCATTCTTCCGGATAAGTACCGCCAATGGACAGTACATATTTTTTGATTGTATCCGCAGCACCTTTACGAATCTGATCACCTTGGTAATCAATTCCGCTCATTCTGGTTTTAGCCGTAAACTCTATAAACGTAACCTCGGCGTTGCTTAATTCTCTCGAACGAATATCAAATTTTTCTTTCGCAAGAATGACAATACTGCGTCCTTCAGCTGTTTCATCAGCTAGAGAAGAAAGTTGTGCTGCATCCGCCAGCTCCAGCTCTGTTACCCCGGCAACCGGCAAGAATTCACTGGCACGTCGGTTCCCTAACGTAATCGTTCCGGTTTTATCTAATAAAAGGATATCCACATCTCCTGCTGCTTCAATCGCCCGTCCACTCATTGCAATGACGTTTTCCTTTGTCAAACGGCTCATACCGGCAATTCCGATGGAGGAGACCAGCGCACCAATTGTTGTTGGTGCAAGACAAATCAACAATGCAATAACGATTACAGCTGAAATGGCCTCCCCTGATTCAGCCAGAGTACTGGCAAATGAGGTGAAAGGAATCAAGGTCAGAGCGACTCCAAGGAAAATAATCGTCAGCATAATCAAAAGAATTTGCAAACCAATCTCATTTGGTGTTTTCTTTCGCTGTGTTCCTTCAACCATCGCAATCATTTTATCCAGAAACGATTGACCGTTTTCAGAAGTCACTTTAATGACCAAATAATCTGAAACCACTGTCGTGCCTCCTGTTACTGCACTGCGGTCACCTCCTGATTCTCGGATAACTGGTGCTGACTCTCCGGTAATCGCACTTTCGTCAACAGAAGCCGCACCTTCAACCACATCACCGTCGGCTGGAATCTGCTCTCCGGCTTTGACGTAAACTAAGTCGCCTCTTTTCAAATCGGAGGAACGAACTTCAATCAGCTGGTTTTTCTTTCTATCATCCAACGACTTGATTTTATACGTCAATACATCTTTCTTCGCCTGCTTCAGACTGTCCGCCTGTGCCTTTCCCCGCCCTTCAGCAATCGCCTCGGCAAAATTGGCAAAAAGCAGTGTCAGCCATAGCATGCCAGCAACAGCAATCGTGAACCAGCGTGGGACATTCTGATCTGAAAAAATAAGAATTGTAGAAGCTGCTGCACCTAAATAGACCACGAACATCACTGGATTTTTTATCTGAATCCTCGGATCTAATTTCTTTATCGACTCAATAAGAGCCCAAACATAACCATTTTTTTCCATTTATTATCCCTGCCTATCTATTTTGAAAAAACTCAGCAATTGGCCCAAGTGCCACTGCCGGAAGGAAGCTCAATGCTCCTACTACCAAAATAATAATAATCAGCATAGTCACAAATACCGGATTGACAGTAGATAGCGTTCCTTCACTGACTGCACTCTGTTGCTTTTTGCTAAAGCTGGCTGCCATATATACCACAGCTGCCATTGGTAAAAATCGAGAAAGCAGCATCAGCACACTACCTAAAATATTTAGAAAATCTGTATTTGCCAACAAACCGCCAAAGGAACTACCGTTATTATTTGCTAATGAGGTTGCACCATATAATATTTCTGAAAAGGCATGCGGTCCGCCATTTGTCAGCCACGATAAGATATCTGGGTGGAGAACCAGTACAGCCGCACCAAATAGTGTCAGAAGTAATGGAGCCAATACAACAATACTTGCCATCTTCATTTCGAAAGGCTCGACCTTTTTTCCAAGATATTCCGGCGTTCTTCCCACCAAAAGTCCGGCAATAAAAACGGTTAATAAAATGAAGGTCAGCATACCATACAGGCCACTGCCGGCACCACCAAAGATGATTTCTCCAAGCTGCATCAGGAACATTGGAATCAGTCCGCCAAGTGGTGTAAAGCTGTCCAGCATACTATTGACGGAACCATTTGAAGCAGCCGTTGTACTCACTGCCCATAACGCCGACCAGTCAATCCCAAAGCGAACCTCTTTTCCCTCCATATTGCCTGTTGTCAGTACATGAAGGAACTCTGGACCGGCGAATTCATTCATCGCAACAATCACGAAGCCTGTTATTAAAAATAGAAAAGACACAATAGCGATTGTTCGTCCTTGCTTCCACTGCTTGAGCCAAAAGCCCAAGGCGAAAATTAACGCTGCCGGAATCAATAAAATACTGATGGTCTCAATAAAGTTGCTGAAAACAGTTGGGTTTTCAAACGGATGAGCCGAGTTTGCACCGAAGAAGCCGCCACCGTTGGTTCCCAATTGCTTGATTGCTACCTGACTCGCTGCTGTTCCTAACGGCAGCCATAACGACTGACCATTCAAACCTTCATAGGCAATACCACTTGAGAAAGTCTGAACGGCTCCTTGTGAAACCAACAGGAGCGAAACAATAAATGATAATGGCAACAGAATATAAAGGATAGTTCTTGTAATATCCTGCCAAAAGTTACCCAGCCCTTTTTTCTTCTTCTGAACAAAACCTCTAATCAACACACTTAAAACAGCAATACCTACTGCTGCTGAAAGAAAATTCTGCACCGTCAAGCCAAAAATCTGTGAAAACAGGGATAGCGAATCTTCTCCCGCGTACGCCTGCCAGTTTGTATTTGTTACGAAGCTGACCGCAGTATTGAATGCCAAGGTAACTGACATCCCTGAAACTTGTTGGTCATTTAATGGCAGCCACTGCTGTGAGAGCAGCAAAATGAATAGGCCGACTAACGAAACAAATGAGAGGGAGAAAATAGATAATAGATACTTTTTAGCTGACATTTCTCCTGTCGCAGGTTTACCGATTACTTTATAAACAAATTTTTCTACAGGCGCTAAGAATCGAACATATCGTGGTGTTCTCCCCTGTAAAATTTCAGATATATATTTTCCGAGAGGGATGGCTAAAAGCAGCAATACCAATAAAAAGATACCTCCGCTGATTATCGTACTATTCATTGCTCTCCCTCCTTAAATAAAAACCAAAATAAATAGCCAAGTGTCGCTATACCGATAATGCCTAAAAAGATTTCCATAACATCCAGCTCCTTCTTTCTATCAAGAGCATAGCATCTGCTGTCTAAAGACAGTATTAAGGTTCTCCGATTTTCTTTATACAATCTTTATACCGACGAATTGAAGAAAAACTCATGCTAGCAATCAGCTGGATTTGTCTGCCAATTTTGTTAATCAAAAAAGAGACAGCCTCTTTCAAAGCTGTCTCTTTCTTGTATTCTTATTTAACGCAAAATTATTCTGCGCCTTCTTTTTTAAAGGCAACGAGGATTAATTTTGTCACTTCCATTAGAACGGTCGCACCAAGTGCCAAACCGATACAAACCATTATCTGTTCCAGTCCAAACGCCGCCGGAATGGCAAAGACCTCTCTTAATCCCGGAATCAATGTCACACTATAAAGCACCGCACATACCAGCATAGCCAGTAAAGCCATTTTATTCGAGAAGAAACCAGCTTGTAGTGCTGTCTGTGTGTTTGAACGCGCCGGCATCGTTTGTAGTGTACGACACCAAATCAAGGTTGAGAAGGACATTGCGACACCCATTTCAGCCGATTGCTGCATCCCTAACCACTGGGCAAAAATGACTGCGACTGCAATCAAAATACCTCGATAGGTAACAGAAATCAACGTATTCCCGGTAAAAATCCCGGAATTTGGATTCCGCGGCTGACGTTTCATGATTGTCGGCTCACCTTTTTCCATTCCTAAAGCAATGGCAGGCAGTGAATCATTGACTAGATTGATGAACAACAGTTGCAACGCAGTGAATGGATTTGACCAGTCAGCAATCAAAGCAAAGATGATTGAGATGATTGCGCCAAGGTTTCCGGCAAACAGATAAGCAATCGACTTCTTGATGTTGTCAAAGACATTTCTTCCGACTTCAACCGCACTGACAATCGACACAAAGTTGTCATCTGTTAAGACCATCGCTGCTGCATCCTTGGCAACGTCTGTTCCAGTTCCCATTGCAATACCAATGTCCGCTTGCTTCAATGCCGGTGCATCGTTCACACCATCTCCGGTCATCGCTGAAATATGCCCCATATTCTGCCATGCACGAACAATCCTAATTTTATTTTCAGGAGAAACACGTGCATACACACTAACCTTTTTCAATACATCAACCAACTGCGGCTCACTCAACTCATCAAGTTCTGTACCTGTTAGAGCCATGTCGCCTTCTTCAAATATCCCAATCTCCTTAGCAATCGCAACTGCTGTCGTCTTATGGTCACCAGTAATCATAATCGTCTTAATTCCCGCTGATTTTGCTTCTTCAACGGCTTGGAACACTTCTTCCCTTGGCGGGTCAATCATCGCAACCAGTCCGGCAAAAATCAAATCATTCTCGTCATCAAAGCTAAGCTCCTGCTGTGTGATTGGTTTATATCCAAAAGCAAGAACACGCAACGCACGAGTAGAAAACAGTTCGTTTTGCTCCTGGAATTTCTGACGAAGCTCTGCTGTCATCGGTACAACTTCACCGTCTAACAACACGCGATCACAGCGATCAAAAACAATATCCGGTCCACCCTTTGTCATCAACAATCTTTCACCATCAATTTCATGAACAGTCGACATCAGCTTCCGATCAGAATCGAAAGGCAGTTCATTTTGACGTGGGTAAGTTTTCCGGATTTCACGATAGCTTTGATTGTTCGCCTCACTGAAATCAATCAACGCAACCTCCGTTGGATCTCCCAGCTTGCTGCCGTCCTCCGCAATAATCGCGTCGTTTACTAAAACATTAATTTCAACCAAACGTCTCTCACCAATCGACCAGCTAGATGGCTCCTGATTAAAGTCACCAGTTTCACCGTTTGGTAAGTAGTAATCAACAACCGTCATTTTATTCTGTGTTAAGGTTCCTGTCTTGTCTGTACAAATAATACTTGTAGAGCCCAGTGTCTCAACTGCGGGAAGCTTACGAATAATGGCATTCTTTTTCGCCATCGTCTTCGTTCCGATAGATAGTACAATCGTCACGATTGATTGCAAAGCTTCCGGAATCGCTGCAACAGCTACCGCTACGGCAAACATAAACGCCTGAACCACACTCTCCGTCATATCACCTGATTGATCGCCCATAAACAAACGAGCCAGCTGGATACCCAAGATAACCAATGACAAAGCCAAAATTGCCAGACTCAGTTTTTTACTGAAGCTGTCTAAGCCTTTTTGTAGAGGGGTTTTGTGCTCATCCGTTGATTCCAACAATCCTGCAACCTGACCAATTTCTGTTTGTCCCGCAACCGCAGTAACCAGAACCTTCGCACGTCCATAAGTAACAATCGTACCGCTGTGAACCATATTCACACGATCCCCGATAGGAGCTGTCCCGTCAATCTCCGTCACTTCTTTTTCAGCGGAGGTGGACTCTCCTGTCAGCATGCCTTCATCAACCTTCAGAGAGCTTGCCTCCAGCAAACGCCCGTCAGCCGGAACATAATCCCCAGCTTCCAGTAAAAACACATCTCCAACGACTAAATCCTTGGCTGCAATTGTCTGTTCCTTGCCATCACGTAACACTCTGGCATCCGGTGCAGATAAACTCTTCAATGCTTCCAATGAACCTTCCGCTTTTTTTGTTTGAATCACGCTGACTACCGAGTTCATTAACAATACAATAAAGATAACCAACGACTCAACATAAGCCCCCATTACCATTTGTACAACTGCCACAATCAGCAGAACAATAACCATTGCATCCTTAAAAGTTTCAAGAAATAGCTGTAGGCTTGATTTCTTTTTCTTTTCAGCCAGCTGGTTGTAGCCGTTAACTCTCAATCTTTCCGCTGCTTCGCTTGCTGAAAGTCCATTTTCTGTACTTTTCGTTTCCTTTAGAACCTCAGCCAGCTGCTGCTTGTACGTACCGCTTTTTTGATTTACCTGTTTTTCTTCCAATCGATGACCCTCCAATTTATTATCTGTATAAATCCTGTTAAAGTACTGCTTGTATCAAGAGTGCCTTTTGCTTAACCTACAGGCAAAAGAACCCATGCTACAAACCGTTCTCTCGTTGGACTTATCCATCTGATATCCCCAGCCTCTTTTCCTCATCTTAAGTAAAAAAGAGACCTAAGACAAGAGAAAAGCTGCTTGTCTTAGGTCTCACCATTTCATATAATACCAGAAAATCATTTCCATGATTAACTTACTGTTGATATTATCGCAACAAAGTTTGCTGCTGGTTACTCCCCCAAGGGAAATATCTGATTGATAAATAGTTTAACTTAGGTGACATCATTTTGCAAGAGATTCATTTAAAATCAAGCGGTAATTTTTTCACGGATTGTTTCAAAGGCTGTAGACCATTCAACTAGCTCATTTAACATGTCCTTCACACCAGCCTCCATGTGTGCACCGGGATTGAAGGTAGAAAAGTTTTCAAAATCAGTAAATAGGTTGAAGGCCGGGTTGGTCCGAACATCCGCTACTTTTTGTTCTCCCAAAACCATTCGTAATTGTTCTGCAGCACGAATACCACCGCCTGAACCATAGCTGACGATTCCGGCAGCTTTATTGAACCATTCCTCGCGAGCGCTATCCAGCGCATTTTTCAAAGAAGCTGACATGCCATGATTGTATTCCTGTACGACAAATACATAGCCATCCATTTCATCAATTTTCTTGTTCCACGCTTCATTTGGTGTGCCTGTTCCCAAAAATGGTAAATCGTACTCTTTCACATCAATAATTTCAAATTCGTGTGTTGATGCTTCATCAGCAATTCTCTTTATGTATTCTCCTACTTGCGGACTAACGCGACCTTCTCTTGTACTTCCTAAAATAATCCCAAATTTCATGATAATTGCTCCCTTACTGTTGTTTTTTTAATATAGCCTTACTATACACACTTATTTTTAGTAAGTAAAATAATATGCTTACTAAAAATAAGTAGAGCGTATGAGACATAAATTACATCTCATACGCTCTTGGTTATCATCGAATAAATGAGAAAGAAAAGGGCTTTAACAACGCATTAACTCTCTGAGTTCCAGCCTTTCTACTCGGATAAGAACATTTATCTCTTCATATTTCAGTATTCATCAAACGTTTCTAACAAGTGAATGCCAGTAGTTTGAAGTTTTTCTTCGGAGAATGCCACATTGTTTACTTTAGACTGATATTTAGAATCTTGTAAATCTTATAGGCAAGGAAGCTAGAAAGAAGCTAGCCCCATGGCACTGTCTAAAGATTAGGGATGTCCTCAGTCTTTCTGAATTGAGAAAGAATGCCATTTACATCTTTATAAATCAATGCATCTTTAGTTATCCTCAATGTTTCATCAATTTTAGCCGCACGAAGAAATGTAAACCCAGAGGCGGATTTAAGCAAAACAAGCTCAAACTTATAAAGCACATCATATTTTTTAGGAATCTGTAGATACAGGCGGTCATTCGTTGAGGTAAGCTCAAAGGAAATATCCGTATTGTCGGAAACATATTTGCCAACCAATTCCGCTTGCAGCTCTTCTGGTAAATCCAGCTTTTCTTCTATTGGCGCTGTATATTTTTTCCCGAAACGTATCTCAGCAATTTGCTTTGTGATGGTAGTCACCGGTATTACTGCCTGGTTACTAAGAAAGATGACTGTGAAATCCTTTTCAGGAAACTGTCTAATCGAGCTGAAGAAGCCGTCAATAACGCCCATGTACTGACGACAATACTGCCCCATTAATTGTCCAATATCCCAACCACAGGCATACGTATCTCGGAATGGTTCAAACAACTCATTAGAGCTATCTTCAGTAATTAGCTGATTCTCCTGTGTCGCCTGGCTCCAAAGTTGTAAATCGTGAAGTGTTGAGTACATGCCGTAAGCACCTAAAGGAAAGGACAGATTTGTTTTGGCTGTTTTGATTTCCTTTTCCCAATAGCTATAGCTATCCGCTAAATCATCAACAACTCTCTGTTCATTCAAGCAGCCTGTATCCTTCATTCCAAGCGGTTCCAAAATATATTGCTTCAAGGCCGCTTCATAAGAGACGCCTGTGACCAGTTCAATTATCTTCGTTAGTATAAGATAATCAGACGAGGAGTAGCTATACTGTGACCCTGATTCAAATAATCTCTCCTTATCCTTAAAGCCATCAATCATCTCATCCAAAGTTTGCGGGAGGCGCATTTCCTTTTTCCAAAAATCATCGGAAGCAGTAAAATCAGGAATCCCGGTTGTGCATGTCAAACAGTGGTAGATTGTCATTTCCGAACTATTCGGAAAATCTTTTAAATATTTTTGTACTGGCTCATTAATCTGCAGCAACTCCTGCTCTTGAAGAATAAAAATCAGCATAGAGGTAAACGACTTTGTCAACGAACCAATCATAAACTTTGTTTTTGAACTATTTTCAATACCATACTCTAGTGATGCAAGCCCATAGCTTTTTCGAATAATCGGTTCTCCTTTATCCAAAACCAAAAGATTTCCCTGTAGATAACCGTTTTTCTCATAAAAATCCAAATACTCCTGTAGCGAATCTATATATGCCATATTCTTTTCACCTCCCCCTTAGCATAACACACCCGTGAAAACAAAACGGCAAAAAACATGAGATTCTAAGGAATCTCATGTTTCAAACACCCATTTTGGTCATTTTTCCTATACTTATCCGTTTGAGTACAAGCCGATTTCATTGCTTTACTCTTCTACTACGACCTTAAACACTGTTTCTTGCTCAAATGCTTCATCTGGTCTGAGAACAACACTGCCCCATTCCGGATAATCAGTTACCCCAGGCGGTACCTGTGTTTCCATCGTAATACCCCCATGATCTGCCAGCTTAGTTCCACGCATGGCAGGACCATTTTCGCCAAAGTTTGCGGTAAATACAACAACGGATGGACTATCAGTTGTCATCTCGACGGTTACCTTCTTATCCGGGGAAGTCAACGTAACCTGCGGCGCATCCTCCGTTAAAAGGAACGGGTGATCCAGACCATCTATTCCGCTGGCTTCAGAAGCAACTCCGGCAAAAAGCTCAGACATCTGCTTTCCAGTTGTAAAATCAAAAATCGTTCCTTTTACATCCACAAGTTTTCCAGTTGGGATTACATCTCCATCAACTTCCACGTAGCGATTTGCATTCATTTGCAGAACATGCTCATCAATCGCCTGAGACGGGTCACCGGTCAAATTGAAATAGACATGATTTGTCGGATTGTAAATTGTTGCCTCATCTGTCTTTGCAGAATAGTGGACAACCCATTCATTCTCGTTGGTCAAACTATATTTGACTGAAACAGACAGGTTCCCCGGAAATCCTTCATCACCAGCCTTGCTTTCCAAAGTGAAAATGACAGATACTCTATCATCCTCAACCTGTTCAGCGGACTGCCAGATATACTTGTCAAAGCCGTAGCCTCCGTGAAGATTGTGTCCGGTTTCCGGATCAACAGTCACTTGATACTCTTTGCCATCAATAGAAAACTTGCCGTTCTTAATTCGACCCGCAAAACGCCCAACAGATGAGCCGATATACGGATCTTTTTCCGAATATTCTTCGGCTGAATCAAAGCCCAAAACGGTTTCTCGCAGCTTTCCATCGACCAGTACCTTTAAAGAAACGATTCTAGCACCCTGATCTGACACAGCCAGCTCAGTTCCTTTATCATTTTTCAAAATAAACAAGTTCGCTTCTTTGCCAAAACTCTTTTTGATGATTTCCATTTCTTCCGTCCTCTCTTTTTTTGCTAAAGCCATTATACAACAAAAGGAAATGAAAGGGCTTAATCGACAGCCGACCTTGGACAATCTGCTGTAGCAAATCGGGCAACTTGCACAGTCCCCGCTCCTTTCATTTCCGACTATGAAAGGCGGAGCTATCCGCCTGTTTCCGAATACCTCCGCCACACTAAGTCTATTTGATTGTTACAAATTCAAGCGCTACCAGCTTCGCCCAAGTTTCAATTTGGTCAGAAGTCAGGTTAAGAGACACAACAGTATGATGGCCACCACCTGTTTCAATCCAAGATTTAATTCCTTCGTGGAAATCTGGTTTTGGTTTCCACATTACTCGGGCTACCGGAAGCTTCGGTGCCGCTTCGGTCGGTTCAAATAAATCGACTTCGTTAATAAGCAATTTATAATGTGTCCCAAAATCTGCCATGGAAACAACAACACCTGCACCTGCTTTTCCATCAAACACCAAACGTGCCGGATCTTCACGATCCCCCATAGAAAGCGGTGAAACAACGATTTTCGGTTTATTGTTCGCCAAGCTCGGATCAACCTCCATCATATGCGATTGCAGGATTGCTTCCTGTCCTGCCGCCATTTCGTAGGTGTAATCCTCCATGAATCCAGTATTTTCGTTTCTAGCCATAATTTTCATTAAACGATCAATCGCAGCTGTTTTCCAGTCACCTTCTCCGGCAAAGCCGTAGCCTTCAGCCATCAAGCGCTGTACAGCCAGTCCGGGAAGCTGCTGCATGCCATATAAATCTTCAAAATTTGTAGTGAAGGCATTGTAGTTTCCAGCCTCTAGGAAGCGACGCAAGCCGATTTCCTGACGAGCCTGAGCTTTGACATGTGCCTCCCATTTATCCTGAGCATAATCTCCGTACACAAAATCATACAGCTCCTTGTATTCCTCAAAGAGTGCGTCAATTTCTTCCTCTTTTACGGCATCGACATATTGAACCAAATCACCAATCCCAAAGTAATCAACGACCCAGCCAAATTGAATTTGTGCTTCTACTTTGTCCCCTTCGGTAACAGCTACATTCCTCATATTATCTCCAAAACGGGCAACCTTAATATTGAAGCTTTCGTTGAAGGCCACAGCGACATCCATCCACTCAGCAATTTGCTTTTGAACCTCTGAGCGTTTCCAATAACCAACAACTACTTTGTTTTGTTTTTTCAATCGGGCATTGATAAATCCATATTCTCGATCCCCATGGGCTGCCTGATTCAGGTTCATAAAGTCCATATCAATCGTCTGCCATGGGATACTTTCGTTATATTGCGTAGCCAGATGCAATAAAGGCTTTTGCAGTAACTTCGTACCGCGTATCCACATTTTTGCAGGGGAGAAGGTGTGCATCCATGTAATAACACCGGCAACCTCATCGCGATAGTTGACCTCTTTCATAATCTTCGTGATCGTATCGGGAGTAACTGCTAATTCCTGCAGCTTGATTGGATAAGGCAATGCCTTGCTGTCATTCAGCGACTTCACCATTTCCTCCGCATGTGCGCGTACTTCTTGAAGGGCTTCTTCTCCATATAAGTGCTGAGAACCTACGACAAACCAAAATTCTTTCTGATCGATTGTTAACATATTTTTTCTTCCTTTCTATAATGGGCTTTACTATTCTGCTTTTAAAGAGGAACAACATCACTCAAATTCAGGATTCATTCTCTCTATTTTTGTCCGTAATACGCATCCTTGCCATGCTTGCGCAAGTAGTGCTTGTCTAAAATCCGTTGCGGCAGCTCTTCTGAGAAATGGTTCAGCTGACGGGCAAACAGATTCATCTTGCAGACTTCATCCAATACCACAGCATTCATTACTGCGCTATCGGCATTTTTTCCCCAAGTAAATGGGCCATGACCATGTAGAAGAACTCCCGGAACGGCCATCGGGTCAATTCCACGTTGCTCAAAGGTTTCAATAATCACATTTCCAGTCTCTTTCTCATAGCCCTTGTCGATTTCTTCCTGTGTGAGGAATCGTGCACAGGGAACAGAACCATAAAAAGTATCCGCATGAGTGGTGCCCATTGCCGGCACGTCCAGCCCGGCCTGTGCCCAGATTGTTGCCCACGCAGAATGAGTGTGGACAATGCCGCCGATTTCAGTATATTTCTTATAAAGAACGGCATGGGTTGGCGTGTCTGAAGATGGATTCATCTCCCCTTCAACAACATTTCCTTCTAAATCGCAAACCACCATATCCGACGGTTTCAGCGTCTCGTAATCAACACCGGACGGCTTGATAACAAATAATCCTTTTTCCCGATCAATGCCGCTGACATTTCCCCAAGTATATTTAATCAGTCCTTGTTTGGGCAATTCCAGATTTGCATAGTAAACTTCTTCTTTTAATGCTTCCAGCACGTTGTTTTCCTCCTTCTTTGTCTAGTCACAACATTTCTTTTTCTATTTCAAAAACTCGACTGCCGCTTTTTCGATTGGCAAGCCGGCCTCATAACGCTTAATAAATAAATTAAACCCTTCAACATCTGCTGGATCAGGCTCGGCTTCAATCCCCTTATTCTGCCCAAACACTTGATTATCCAAATAATCGGCCAGTGTTCGTCCATCCTTAGCATGCTGCAAATAGTCAGCCAGAAGGGCAATTCCCCAAGCGCCGCCTTCACCCGCAGTTTCCATTAAGGCCACCGACGTATTCATCGCAGCTGCCAGTATCTTTTGTGCCACACCTTCTGTTTTGAAGATGCCGCCATGTCCCAATACTTTATCAATCGCTACTTTTTCCTCCTCTACAAGGATTTTCATCCCCATATGCAGCGCACCAAAAGCAGAGAATAGATGGACACGCATAAAATTGGCTAAATCAAATTTGCTGTCAGGTGTCCGTACAAATAAAGGTCTTCCTTCAGGCATATGTGTGATATTTTCTCCTGAAAAATAACCATAAGACAGCAAACCACCACAATCCTTATCTCCTGTTAATGCCTGACGGAACAATACTTCATACAATTTTTCTGTACTGATATCGAAGCCGCTTATCTCCGCAAACTCACGGAAGATATTGACCCACGCATTAATATCCGAGGAACAATTATTGGCATGAACCATTGCTACAAGCTCTCCAGACGGTGTTGTTACCATATCCAGCTCCGGATGAACCTTTTTCAATTCTTTTTCCAGAACAATCATCGCAAAAACAGATGTTCCGGCTGAGACATTTCCTGTTCTAACAGCCACACTATTGGTTGCAGCCATTCCTGTACCTGCATCTCCCTCCGGCGGACATAGCGGAATGCCTGCTGTTAAACTACCTGATGGGTCAAGAAGCATTGCCCCTTCTGCAGTCAATGTTCCTGCCGCTTCTCCCGCAACCAGCACTTGAGGCAGAATATTTTCCAATTTCCATGAGTAATGATTATCTGCTATTTTTTGATTGAACGTGGTAATCATTTGTTCGTCGTAATTTTTTATTTTCGGATCAATCGGAAACATTCCGGAAGCATCACCAATTCCAAGTACCTTTTTCCCCGTCAACTTCCAATGAACATAACCCGCCAAGGTCGTAAAGAAAGCAACATCCTTCACGTGTGCTTCTTGATTCAAAATTGCCTGATACAGATGGGCAATACTCCAACGCTGCGGAATGTTGTAATCGAATAATTTCGTCAGCTCTTTTTCAGCCTCTGCGGTGATAGAATTCCGCCAAGTACGGAAAGGAACCAGCAATTCATCTGATTGATCAAAGGCCATATAGCCATGCATCATTGCACTAAAACCAATGGCACCGATTGTTGTCAAATCCGTCTCAAAATTCTTTTGAACCTCATCCTTCAGCTTCAAATAGCTGTCCTGCAGCCCTTGCCAGATTTCCTCCAAGCTGTACGTCCAGATGCCGTCAATCAATTGATTCTCCCACTCATGGCTGCCTGAAGCGATAGGCTGTTGTTTTTCGTCAATCAGCACCGCCTTGATTCGAGTGGAGCCAAGCTCAATTCCCAGAGAGGTTTTTCCCTGAATAATCGACTCTTTTACTGTTTTCGTATCCATAACGCTCCTCCTGTATCCGTTTTCAATTTAATGTAAAAAAAATTCCTCCTGAAAGAGTTTACCCCTTCTTTCAAGAAGAATTATATCATTTATGTACGTACATGTAAATGATTTAACTAAATATTTGTACGTACTTTTACCCGAAAATACGAATCACCATCGTCCCACGGGGCACTTCTTAGAAGGAAGTGCCGCTCGAAATGCATAGTAACAGCCGCAGCTAGTGCACGTATGGGCTGACCGTTTTGGACACTGTTCACAGAGAAGGATTCTCTTCTGTCTTATGTCTACCGAAACGACTGTTGGCTCAAATGCCAGTTGCTCTAAAATCAGCTCTTCAACATCCAGCCTTGCAGCTTCTCTCTGCCCCTCACAATGAATGCAGCCCACCTCAATCACTGACTTCCAATTGAATGGTTAGTACTGATTTTGCCGGAATCGTAAGTGTCAGCTTGTTTTCTTTATATGAATAATCCTCAAATGGCTTGATAAGAACTTCTTCCGGACAGTCAAAATCATTGTGGCTGTCCATCGCTTTTCCAGAAATAAACCGACTTGATTGAACATTATTAATGACAGATTCAAACTGGAAGTCAATGGTTTGATTCCCATCAAGAGCATAATTACACAGTGATAGATTCAGCACACCCTCCTTTTGAGAAATTGTATAGGATAGATGCTCAGCACTATCTCCATAGCTGTCTATGCGTTGGGCCTCCTGATGCACCTGATACAAGTCAAACACATAATAGCTTGGCGTTTTAACCATTGCTTGCCCTTCTGTTAAAAGCATTGCCTGAAGAACGTTAACCGTTTGAGCAATATTCGCCATTTGAACTCGTTCGGCGTGCTTATGGAAAATATTCAAGGTCACTGCGGCAACCATCGCATCACGAATCGTATTCTGCTGATAAAGAAAACCAGGATTTGTACCAGGCTCAACAGCCAGCCACGAGCCCCACTCATCGATAATCAAGCCCACTCGCTTTTCCGAATCATAGGCATCCATAATCGTTGAATGCTTGGTAATCAGCTCATCCATCTTCTCCGCACTCTGAATCAGCGACCACCAATGCTCTTCAGCAAAATCCAAAGCCGGCCCTTTATCCTCCCATGCACCGGTTAGCGCATAATGATGCAGACTAATCCCATCCATGAAGGCAGAAGCATTTTTCATCACTTCTTCCATCCACTCATAGTCATCGACATTCGGACCACAGGCAATTTTGTAAATTTTTTCATCACCATATTGACGAACATAGGTCTGATAACGGCGGTATAAATCTGCGTAATACTGCGGAAGCATATTTCCTCCGCACCCCCACGACTCATTCCCTACACCGAAAAACTTAACTGCCCATGGCTCTTCTCTGCCATTTTCACTGCGTAACGCTGACATCGGCGATGCGCCCGCCATAGTCATATACTCAATCCATTCCTGCATCTCCTGAACAGTTCCACTGCCAACATTACCGTTGATATATGCTTCACACCCTAGCTGATCAATCAGCTCGAAAAATTCATGCGTACCAAAATGATTCGTTTCAGTCACACCACCCCAATGGGTATTGACGATTTTTTTACGCTTCTCTTTCGCACCAATACCATCCTGCCAATGGTATTCATCCGCAAAGCAGCCGCCGGGCCAACGCAGAACCGGAATATTAATTGCCTTTAATGCCTCTACGACATCAGTACGCATGCCATTTTTATTCGGAATCGTTGAATCAGGACCCACGTACAGCCCTTCATAAATACAGCGCCCCAGATGCTCCGCAAAATGACCATAGATATATTTACTGATGCGTGGGCCTGCTTTTCTATTCAATACAGTTATCATTGCTTCACCTGCTTAGATAGTTTTCGTATAGCCTTCTGGTTCTCCAAAAATAGGAAATCCCTCTTCATCCCATGAAAATACTTGCGCATTGGCATGTCGGTTTGGATTATCCAAAGGATCGCCTACCTTGTTCTTTTCCGGACGAGCATGATAAATTAAAACATCCTCTTGACCATTTTCACTCTTGGTAAATGAATTATGTCCCGGTCCAAATTGATGATTTTTCTCCGAGGTCACAAATACCGGTTCAGGCAGTTTGTGCCAAGAATAGCCGTCCAGCAAGTCGGCATTCTCCTCTGCCCACAGCAGCCCCATTGCATAGTTCTCATCTGTAGCACTTCCTGAATAGGTGATAAACACCTTTCCATTTCTAACCAACACCGCTGCCCCTTCATTTACAGAGAAGCCGATTTTTTCCCACTCATATTCCGGAATCGACAACAGTACCTGTTCGCCCTTTAAGGTCCATGGATTTTCCATTTCTGAAATGTAGAGATTGGAATTACCGGGAATACGCGGGTCCTGCTGAGCCCAAACATAATACAGTCGATTTTGGTGTTGGAATACCGTACCGTCTAAGCTGAAGCTGTCAAATTTTGTCTTCAGCTGGCCTTTTTCAGTCCAATTCGTATTCATAGGATCTGCCTGTTCATTCTCAATCACAAACATCCGATGGTGATGATGCTGATTCCGAATTTCCGCATCATCACTCGCGGCGAAATAGATATACCAACGGTCATTGATGTAATGGATTTCCGGTGCCCAAATCAATTCACTCATCAGCCCTGTCTCCGGTGCATGCCAAACCAGCAGCCGTTCTCCCTCTTCTAACGCATCAATACTTTTAGCTCTCCTCAGTTCAATTGCCTGATAGCCGGGCACTGAACCAGTGAAATAATAAAAACCATCTGTATGCTTATAAATCCACGGGTCTGCCCGCTCAATAACAATTGGATTTTCATATGTTGTCTTTTCTGTCATAAGCCTTCCTCAACCCTTTTTTATTTTAATTACGTTCCAAGAATAGCTGTCAAGTGCAACGACTAGCTTCTCTTTATCTGGAAGCTGTATTACCTTTGACTGAGGAACGATTTTATTTGGTGTTTCCCGTAAGTTTTTGTCTAGCAGCTGCTCACTCTTCAATACGATATGCTCACCTTCAGAGGTCAAATCGAAGTCATGATCCAAACTGATAGTCTGCTCCTGTGCTCCTCGATTGACACAGAACAGAACCAGCTCCTCTTCATTTTCAACAATCACGCTGTCTACCATCGGAACATTTTTGACCTTCTCACAATCATAGGTTGGCCCTTCAACGTTTTGTCTCAGTACTCGACCTTTAGCATATTTCGATAAATGTGCCATAATATGATACGTTGGATTGCACCATGCATTCCCTCCTGCATCGGTTAAAATAAGCGGAATCGTATTGACAAGCAGAGACTGACAAGCGATTTTCACTCGATCCGCATGCCGCAAAATGGACAGTCCTAATGACCCAAATAGCAAGGCATCCTCCATCGTGAAGTAGCACCAGTCAATCGGGCTGCCGATTTGAAAGTCATCATGTGTCTTTTCCGGTTGAGAGTGGACATTCCATTCATCGAAAGCTAGATACATGGTCTTCTCACTTCGCAAAGCGCCTTTTACATAATCACAAGCAGCAACCACCTCTTCAATCTGACGATCAAAACGATAGGATTTTGCCAAATAGGTTGGCGTATCATCTCGTTCATTTTTCGGCGGCTTTGTCAAATCATCTTCATCATATTTATCAATGTAATTGTGTAACGCCAGATAATCGACATTGTCATAAGCTTGTTCCAAAGCAATCCGATCCCATTCCGGATAGCTTGCCAGCCTTGGCGTAGAGCTTCCAACCAAAATTGTTTCGATAGAATCATCCACCAGCTTCATCACCTTCGATGCTTCGTTCGCTAGTCGGCCATATTCATAGGCGCTCTTCGCACCAATTTGCCATGGGCCATCCAGCTCATTTCCTAAGCACCAAAGCTTGATATCAAATGGTTCTTCCTGACCATTTTCTCTGCGCAAATCACTCCAATAGGAATCTTTGGGAAAATTACAATATTCAACGATATTTCGTGCATCATCAATCCCTTTTGTTCCCAAGTTCACTGTAAAAATCGGCTCTGCATTGGTGTGCTTCAGCCATTTAAAAAATTCATGAATTCCAAATGTGTTGGGTTCGATTCCTCGCCATGCAAGATCGATTTTTTTTGGACGCTGTTCTACCGGTCCAATCGTATCAAGCCAATCATAGCCGGAGGTAAAGTTGCCACCGGGATATCGAATTACTCCCAGATCCAATTCTTTAATTAATTCCAGAACATCTAAGCGAAAACCATGTTCGTCTGCTTGCGGATGCCCCGGCTCATAAATTCCTGTATAAACAACACTGCCCATGTGCTCGATAAATGAACCAAACAGCCTTGGACTGATGTCACCTACCAGAAAGTCTTTTCGTATTTTTATCATCGATTTATTCATTCAATCACCCTGCGTTTTCTAGATAATATAAGATAAAGCAGCTTCCACACCGCTCCTGCAAAGAGGAAAATAAATGGTGGAAACACAAAGATTAGTAAGGTAAAAAAGATAATTAATAGTGTACAGCCTAGATTTCCCACAAAGAAAACCATCAAATCCAGTGCACTCTGCTCAAATAGCTTGAAGACAGAGAGTTTTTCATCACGGCTGCAATTATCTATCCAAGAAAGCAGAAACATCAGATAGATAATTGACACAACATACCCGCTGATTATTAACACCTGACTGCTCTCCTGCAGCAGTGAGTTTGTTGCTGCGAAAATCCCGACGGTCAACAGACTCGCCAATAGATTAATGAAGAAATGTTTTCTGATTCCGGTAAAAAAGTGAGCAAAAATACTCCCTGTTGTCCCATCCTGCCATTGCCGTAAAACATACAACACCGCAGTAGATGCCGGTACCAAGGTAACAATCGGCAACGAGACAATCACCCATAACAACCCCAACAACAAGTAATCTGAAATCACTATTAGCTGTGCATAAATTTTCGTTTCTACCAGTTTCATGTCACTCACCCTATTCTTTCATTCCTGACATTGCGGTTCCCTGAACAAAGTATTTTTGTGCAAAAATGTAGATAATTAACAGCGGCAGCATGGATATAACTGTTCCAGCCATAACCGGGCCATAGAAGGAAATATTTTGCCCCGTGAACAAAGCTAAACCAGCAGGCAATGTCCGCATTTTCGAGCTGCTCGTCAAAATCAATGGATAGAGCAGGTCGTTCCAGCTATTCATTAATGTAAAGATTGCCAGAGAGAGCAAGGTCGGTTTACTTAGCGGAAGCATGATTTTCCAAAAAATACCGAATTCATTCAAGCCATCGATACGTGCCGCCTCTTCTAAGGATGCCGGCAGTGTAATGAAGAAGGAACGCATCATGAAAATCCCAAAGGCTGTCGTCATTCTCGGAATAATCAGTCCGGCATAAGTGTCCAGCAAGCCCAATAAATTGACCTCAATAAACAATGGAATCATAAACACCTGAAATGGAATCATCATGGTCAAAAGAACAAAATAGAACAAAGCGGATTTCCCTTTAAAATTCATTCGAGCAAAAGCATAGCCTGCCAACGAATCAAAGAAAATTGAGGTAATTACTGTACCTCCGGCGAAAATCACCGTATTTTTAATGTAATCCAACAATGGAATCGTCGACCATACCTTGATATAGTTATCCAAGGTGTAGTTATCCGCAAAAATTTTCGGTGGAAATGAAATGATGTCCTTCTCGTACTTAAACGAAGAAAGAATCAACCACAGAAAAGGAAAAGCGATGATAAACAGTACCAGCAGCATGCCTATGATACTGAGGACTTTTTTCACACTGACTTTTTTTCGTTTTTTCTCAACCGTTACGATTGTACTTTCAGTTACCATTCGTTTCCCCTCCTACTTCATTTGTTTTTCTTTACGGGACATGTACAGATTGGTGGATATCGCTATTGCGGCGATAATCACGAACAACACGGAAGACAAGGCAGAAGCATAGCCCAACTCATATGGAGCAGTAAAGCCTCGGCTATAGATATACTGCACCGCAGTCTCTGTCTTGAACTGAGGTCCGCCCGCTGTAGCTACATACACTTGGTCGAACACCTGCATCGAACCAATCAGATTCGTCAAAATACAAAAACCCAAGGACGGTACAATTTGCGGCAACGTGATATTAAAGAACTGTTGGCGACTGGTTGCCCCATCCATCTCCGCAGATTCATAAAGAGAAGGCGATATTCCTTGAATTGCTGTTAACAGAATCGTCATCGTCACCCCAAAGTTTTTCCAAACAGTCATAATTGCTACTGTCGGCATTGCCAAAGTAGGATCTCTGAAAAATTGTGGAATTGGCAGACCTAATTGAGAAAATAGGTACGGAATCGCACCGACATTCGGGTCCAGCAGCATAGAGAAAATAATAGCAATAGAAGTTAGTGAACAGATAACCGGTATATAAAATGTTGATCGGCAAAATCTGTTGAACTTCGTATTTTTCGAAAGAATTACTGCCGCAAATAACCCAACAATAATTTGCAGCGGCGTTTCCAATATGGTGAAATATAACGTATGTATCAGTGAATTAATCGCCCGCTCATCACTAAAAATTCGCATAAAATTATCAAGCCCGACGATATTTCTGTTCGTAAAGAAAATGTTTAAATCGGTAAAACTGATGGCGAATGTTCCCAACAATGGAACAACCGTAAACATCAGCAGAATCAAAAATGATGGTGCTAAAAACAAGTAGGCCGCTCGGCTTGGTCTGTTCCAATATCTGGCTAATGATTTCAACGTATACACCTCTCTTTAAAAGATTCTGAATAGAGTAAGACAGGAGGAGTTGCAAAAAGCATCGCATTGCAGGACTTTAGCAATCCATGCTGAGTTTATACAGCAGCCTTCTCCTGTTCTCATCTTTTCTATTCAGATAATAAAACCCTTTATTCCTTTTTTCGCCTAGTCTTCGATGCTCTTACAGCTTATTGACTCAATAAGTCGTTGATTGCTTTGTCCGCATCCTTCATCAGTTTTTCAGGGTCGTCTCCTGCCAACAGCTTCTCAATCAGAGGGTTGATGATATCATTATTGATTGCCGCAATCTTCGAAAAGCCTGGTAAGAACGGCTCTGCATAATCCATTTGCTTGGAAAGCTCAGAAACGATTTCATTGTTCTTCACTTCATCGTCTTCTGCTACAGAATTCAGATATGCCGGGAAGCCGTTCTCCACACTCCATTTTTTACCGATTTCTGTTGTATTCCAATATTTCAAGAATTCATAGATTGCTTCTTTCTTGCTACTGTCTGTACTTGCCGGAATGGCATAGCCAACACCATCAAGGATAGCTGTTTTTTCACCATCTTCAGTTGCTTGAGGTAAAGTTGTCACACTATAATTGATTTCATTCGCTTTCAACCCATTGTTCAGCCAAGGACCATTAATTTCAATTGCCAGTTGTCCTGCATTCATCAAATTATCCATTTCAGCACCGGAGATAGATTCCGGACCTGCTTTATCAACATGAATCATCTTTTGGATAGCTTTTAGCGTTTTCAAATTTTCAGGAGAGTCAAACTCGGATTTTGTATAATCATCACTTACCAGCTTCCCACCATTCGCAAGCATCCAGTTATAGAGTGGTGCGGTACCATCCTTGTTAAATACAAAGCCAGATACATTCGTACTGCTATCTGCCAGCTTAGGTGCCATTTCCGTCAGTTGTTCCCATGTTCTTGGCGGCTCTTCCGTATCCAAGCCGGCCTTTTCAAATAAGTCTTTATTCCAATACATATACATGCCCTGTACCTGCATCGGGATGAAATATTGCTGTTCGTTCACAACGCCGAGGTCAACCGCTGTTTCTGTAAAATCTGATTTATCTACACCGTCATAGTCCCAGAAGTCATCCAATGTTTGAACTGCTCCATTTTCTACGTATTGTGCAAAATCGGCATAGTTCAGTGCAATAAAGTCCGGTGCTGTTTTGGAAGAAATCGCCGGCGGCAGCTTCTCATTCAAATTTGCCCAAGTCATTACATCCATTTCAATCGTGATATTCTTATCATTTGTTTTGTTAAAATCATCCACGATGTCCTGTAATATTTCACCATCAGAAGCTGTAAACCCATTCCAGAATGTCAATGTCACTGCATCTCCTGAATCTCCACCGGAAGGCGAACCGCCTCCACCGCATGCTGCGAGTATACCTGCTGATACGAGTGCCATTGACCCTAATAAAAACTTCTTAAATCTCATTTGGAAATCCCCCTTGAATTTTCTTTTTTACTTTAATGTGCATCTGATCATATTCCAAGACAACGGTTGCAAGTGACAGTTGATTCCAGCATCGCTCAATCTGTATTCTTCTGACTCAACAGGCTTGACATGCCCGCTTTCCTCAGTGTTTACCTCTTTGATATCAAACCCGCTCATTTGAGAAAACTCTTTAACTGTTTCGACAGCCAAATCGCCGAAACCGATTTCAAAATCCAATACATCACGGCTGCGGTTTACTGCGAAAATAACTAGTTCGCTTTGTTCTTCATTCAGTACAGCGATCGATTCAAGATAAGGAACCTTTTCAAAATCCTTCGTTGCATATGTTTCCGATTCGATTAACGGCTGCAGCACAGTTCCTCTGCCATAATTGGATACCTGCATAAATGGATAGAAAATCGTCTGCTTCCATGCTTCCCCTTCCGAGTTAGTCATAATCGGTGCAATCACATTGACAAGCTGTGCCAGACAGGCAATTTTCACTCGATCACTGTGTTTTAACAAGGTAATCAGCAGACAGCCCAGTAAAAGGGCATCTTCAAAATTGTAATGATCCTCAAGTAACGGCGGTGCAACCTGCCAAGGTTTGACCTTTTCATCATGTTCATTGCTGTGGTACCAGATATTCCACTCATCAAAAGAAAGATTCATCTGTTTCTTGCTGTGTTTTTTCGCTTTTATTGCATCACACATTGCAGTTACTCCGGTGATAAACGCATCCATATCCAAGGAGCGAGCAAGATAATTTTCAAGATTATCTTCCTGATTCCCATAGTATTGATGTAAAGAAAGATAATCGACATACTCATAAGTATGCTCTAGAACCTCCAGCTCCCAGTCACCAAATGTTGGCATATGGCTATGCGAGCTGCCGCAAACCACCAATTCAATCGAGTCATCGACCAGCTTCATTGCTTTTGCCGTTTCAGCTGCCAGTCGTCCATATTCTTCTGCTGTTTTATGTCCAATTTGCCAAGGACCATCCATTTCATTACCAAGACACCAAGTCTTAATATTCAGTGGTTCCTCTAAGCCATTCTGTTTCCTCAGGTCGCTCCAATAACTTTCACCATTATAATTGCAGTATTCTACTAAATTTCTTGCAGCATCGATTCCCCGAGTTCCCAGATTGACAGCCATATTGATTTCTGTATCAGCTTTTTTCGCCCATTCGTAAAATTCGTGCAGCCCAACCTCATTTGTTTCCGTTGTTCGCCACGCCAGATCGAGTCTTTTTGGTCTCTGTTCTACAGGTCCTATCCCGTCTTCCCAGTTATACCCGGATAAAAAATTTCCCCCGGGATAACGGACAATCGGCACATTCAATTCCTTTACCAGCTCTAAAACGTCTCTTCTAAAACCATTTTCATCAGCTGACGGGTGATTCGGTTGATAAATTCCTTCATAAACCGCTCGACCCATATGCTCAATAAATGAACCATATAGTCTTGTATCTACCTCAGAAATAGAAAAATGCTTATTAATCGACAATTTCGCTTTCAAAACCAGCCCTCCTTTAATATTTATCTAAATAATAAAACAAATTGCAAACGCTGTCAATAATATTAATGTTAAATAAATAAAAATATATAAGTTAATCGTTAACATTTTTATTAATTATAGTTTGACTACTAGAATATCATTTTATATAATTAACATATATGCTAAGATATAAAGATAGAAGTTAAAGGTCGTGAGGTGACAATATGCAATTAGAAGTCAACGAAGAATCCTTACCTGTTTACGAGGCGTTAGCAAGCAAGGTGCGGATCAATATTATTCAACTGCTTTCAAAAAACAAAATGAGCGTGAAGGAATTAGCCAATGCATTAGGTTTAAGCAGCGCTATCATTACCATGCACATCAAAAAATTGGAAGAAGCCAACATCATCAAAACAGAAAAAGTCGGGCAAAAGAAAATTTCCAGTCTGCGGGTAGATAAAATTGATATCAACTTCCCAGAAAAAATCTTCAACGCTTTCGATTTCAAGGAAACATTTATTCCAGTCGGTCACTATACAAATTATCTCATCGAACCAACCTGTGGACTGGCAACAATTAACGAGTTTATCGGGGATGTCGACGAGCCTAAATACTTTATGGATACACGAAGAATGGATGCCCGTATTCTCTGGTTTACTAAGGGGTTTGTGGAATATCAAACGCCAAATTTTCTTTCTAAAAACGAAAAACTGGAGATGCTGGAAATCTCAATGGAAATCTCGTCAGAATTCCCTTTTGCCAACGATAATTGGCCTTCTGACATCACCTTCACACTGAATGGGGTAGAGTTAGGCACATGGACAAGCCCTGGGGATTTTGCGGACATTAGAGGAAAGTACACACCGGATTGGTACCCAGACAACCTTAATCAATATGGTTTGTTGAAGACGATTCGAATTACAAAGCATTTGACAAACATGGACGGTGTTTCCTTATCAGACATCACCATCGCTGATATTCCAAGCAATGAGGATACATGGCACTTACGAGTAGAGGTTAAAGAGGATGCCAAGAACGTCGGCGGCTGCACCCTATTTGGCCGTGGCTTTGGGAATTACGACCAAGACATCAAAATCAAAGTTTTTTATAGTTAGAAAACTAGAAAAGTGCAACGAGTCGGGAGCTCATGAGGCTAGAAAAGCAGAACGTACTTGGTCCGACTTGACCAAATACAAAAAAGGACAGAAGCGTCGATATGCTTCTGTCCTTTTATCGTTAGTCTTAATTCTGTTCAGTTATTATCTCGTCTTTTATAGTTTTCTCAGATTTTTCCTTCCACTCATTCAGCTGCTCGTATAGCTCATCCAAATCACTCCGTTTTTCATCCGAGGCAAAGCGGAAGACTCTATCTGGCATCTTTAAGGAAAGTGTACATTGATTAACTACCGCTGCTTTTCCGCTCTTTCTCAAAATACGGACTTTTTCTATTTCATTTTTTCGATACGTAAACTGATCCTCTTCAATCTTTAAAGTAAACGTTTCTTTATCAGAATCAATGAGCGAGACCTTCTTGCAGAAGAGTTTGTTGAACAGTTTTTTTAGCGGATTGGCAACAAGAAATATTACCATAGGAACTGAAATTCCAAGGAATAAAACCATATGCAGACTATTCGTTGAATTATTTTCAATTGGAAAAAATGCATTCACAATAGCAAAGCAAATAGCAGTACCTGTTACACCAACAATTAGAAATAACGTACCTACAGCAATTCGTAAAAATGGCGTACTACTGTACCTCAACCTTCTATTCTCTATAACCATTTTTTTGTATGAGCGATTTTTACTATCAAACCGTGCCACAAAAGTCCCCCCTTTTATTTTCTATCTTACTCAACATACTCACGCTCCTCAGGACAGACCAACCTCTGTCTTATAACGCGCTGTTCTTTCAGACTGTCGTCGCCATGTTTCTAAAAATTAGAAAATGTCGATACTTTCTTCATTTTTTTCTCTTTGTCGATTGTCGTTCAATCACTTGTGGTTCATATAGGATCGTTTCACTGATGATTTTCTTATTAATGGCTTGAATCATCCACGCTGCAGCATCCCTTCCAAGCTGTTCCTTTGGATGACTGATTGTTGTTAACGGAATTTCACCGGCTGTACTTAAGTAGGAATCATCCTGTCCAATAACTGCAAAATCTTCCGGAACTCGCTTACCGGAAGCAATCAATTGCTGTGTGAGCGAATTGGCAATTTCATCGTTATAGCAGACGATTCCCTCAATGCTGTTTCCATCAGTCAGAAGCTTCTGAACAACTCGTCCAATGACTTGTTGTTTTTCTTCAGTTGTATACGTAAAAATATTGGCAGAATCAAACATCATTTTTTTCTCTTCAAACGCTTCGATAAAGCCTTTCATCCGCAATTTTCCTTGTAAGTCATCTATCTTTATAATCAGTGCCAGCTGTTCAATCCCTTGGTCAAGCATAAATGAGGTGGCGACAAAACCAGCTTTGACATCATCCAAACTAATATATGGAATATCCAATTCTTCATAGCGGGAATTAATCATCACTACAGGCGTACCTGATTCCTTTAGAGATAGATAGTAAGACAGATTCGGATTGTACTGATTACTTCTCGTCGGTTCAACAATCAGACCATCTACCTGCTGAGCAATCATACTTTCCAGACACTTTCGCTCCTGCTGAGGGTCATTGCCGGTACTCGCCAGCAACAAGGAATAGCCGTTTTCTCGAAGCGTTTCTTCAATCCCTCGAATAATCGATGGAAAAATGTAATCTGAAAGATAGGTTGTGATAACACCAATCGTTTTTGTTCGTTTTTCTGAAGCTTCCTTTGTTTTGAAACGATCATCCACATAAGTACCTGAACCCTTTTCTTTCCGAAGGAAGCCTTCGTTTGCCAATAAGGCAATCGCTTGACGAATTGTGTGGCGACTAACCTGATAGCTTTCCTGAAGCTTCAGCTCAGGGGGTATCACTGTGCCTACGGGGTACTCTTCATTTAAAATTTTCGTGCGAATCTCGTCCGCAATTTGTTGGTATTTGGCTGCCATTTTCTTCCTCCACAAAAAATTTGTACGGTCATCTTTTATAATAGGGCTTTTTCCGAAAGGAAGCAAGTGGGATTTTTATTTAGAAAAGCGGAATGAGTCGCTCAGCTTATGTGCGATATAGAAAACTGACTCAGTGGTGCTCTTTACCACTGAAGGCAGTTTATCTTATCGTCAAATGAGCCTCGCATTCCATTCTACTAGCAGTTCCTACACTAGTAGAACTGGCATTGCTCTTTATAGCAAACAAAAAAGACCTGCCCTGAGCGAACAGGAATCAGGTCATTATTTTTTCGAGCAGGCTTCTTTCTTAAGAAAGCTCTGATTGATTTACACGCCAGCGTGAATAAGATTTACCCGGCAAAATCATAAAGACAAACATGATAATTGGACCAAATAACGGAATAAGATACAACAGAATCCACCAATTGCTTCGATTGGTGTCATGCAAACGGCGTGCTCGAACGGTGAAATTTGCCAGCCAAATTGCAAAAGACAGACCCATAAAAATAAACGCGTAGATATTCAGCTTGATAAACTCCTGTGTTTCAAAATTATAGTATTGGGAAATGTTCGTAATCATCCCATAGATAAACAGAACCAAGTAGTTCAATAGCTGAGGCCACCAATACTGCCCCCGTGTCGCTCTGGCATTCATTACCGTCATATTGCTCCAATATTCTTTATATGCTTCTATCATTTTAATCCTCTCCTCTCCATTAAATTATCCTCAATTTTATAAAACGATGCAATTGATAGGCTCAAGATAATGTTTAAAGAAGAGCAGCAGCACGTTAAGTTGGAAAAACAGATTGTTTCCCATCTACCGCGATAGCGGGTCATTACAGATAGAATACTTCGGTAAGTTGATACAAAAATAGAAACCTGGAAGCATTATAGCTTGCAGGTTTCTGCCCATTCTCGTTGTATAATCTTTCTTTCCTAATTAAGTGGTCAATGTCAGCAAGTTGCTTCCCACCTCTGCAAAATCGGCTGAAGATACATCAATTTGCTGGTATTGATTGGAGTTCGTTATAATAACAGGTGTGATTGGATTATAGCCAGCAGCCTTTATTTTTTCCAAATCAAAGCTTACCAATAAATCTTCTTTTTTCACCTTATCTCCTACTTTGACCTTTACATCAAAATATTCTCCCTCTAACTCCACTGTATCTAAGCCAATGTGCATCAATACTTCAGTTCCCTTATCAGTAATCATGCCAACCGCATGACCGGTTGGAAAAGCAACGGTTATTTCACCATCCGCCGGTGCAAGGAGCCTTCCGTCTTCCGGAATAACGGCAAATCCGCTTCCCAGTCCGCCTGTTGAAAAGACCTTATCGGGTACTTCACTTAAGCTGATAATTTTTCCAGTCAAAGGACTCGCTACCAAATCTTTTTGGTTCGGTAAAATCATTTCTGCATGACTTTCTTCCGGGATAGCGCTCTCAATTTTTTCAGGATTGTAGCCAAATAAATAGGTCCCTGCTGCTGCAATGATAAATGCCGCAGCAATTGCTATCAAAAATGATACGAAGCCTTCCCCCATAAATACAGGAATCGAAAGCAAGCCGACAGGTCCAGCTGCCAATGCAGCACTATTACCTGCTCCTGCGATTCCACCAGCTATCCCTCCAGCAACCAAGCCAATATAAAAGGGCTTCTTAAACTTCAAATTGACACCATAAATTGCTGGCTCAGTGATACTGAACAGTGCTGTTATCGAGGCAGACAATGCCATTTGGCGAATTTTTACATCCTTAGCCTTCAAAAATACACCGAATGCTGATCCAGCCTGAGCAAAGTTCGATGGGCCGGTCATTCCGTTAATTGTATTTCTGCCATACAATGCTAAATTATTGTAGCCAATGGGGACAATGCCCCAATGTAAGCCAAATACAACAAGAACTTGCCATACAGCACCTAAAATCACACCGCAAATAATTGGATTTAGTCCATAAAGAAACTCGTATGCACCACCAATTCCGCTGCTTAAAGTAGAGGTTACAGGTCCAATCAGAAGATAGGTCACAGGAACAACAATCAGCAGGCTCAGCATTGGTGTCAACACATTTTTCACTACAGGATGAATGTATTTATTACATATAAATTCTACCTTCGATAAGAAATACACAGCAAAAATAATTGGCAGCACCGAACTTGTATATCTTGCGAGCACTAACGGAATTCCAAAGAAATCAAGAGCAGACCCATCGGTAAATGCCTGCACTAAAGATGGATAAATCAATGCTCCCGCGACAGTTGCTGCAATAAACGGATTTGCTTTGAACTTTTTAGCTGAAGTATATGCCAGCAGTATCGGCATAAAATAGAACACTGAATCTGCCGCTGCATTCAATACCATATACCCGCCACTATCTGCAGCTAACCCTAAATTGGCTGCAATCATCAGTAAACCCTTAATCATCCCGCCGCCAATCAATGCCGGTAATATAGGAGTAAAGATGGAGGAAACCATGTCAATTGCACGATCCATCAGCTTCTCATTATGACTATCCTGTTTATCTGACTGAATGCCTCCATTAATGCTGCTATTTGCTTCAATCGCTTTGAATACGTCTGAAACTGTATTACCAATAACAATTTGAAACTGTCCACCACTCTCAACAACACTGACAACCCCCTCCAGCTTTTCAAGTGCTGAACGATTCGCCTTTTTGTCGTCCTTAAGCTTGAAACGCAACCGTGTTGCACAATGAACTAAAGAGCGCACATTCTCTTCTCCACCAACATCTACAATAATTTCTTTTGCTAAATAATCAAAACTCATGATTTTTACCTCCTGATTCGCCCTTTATCTATTTCGACTGGCCATTCTAAAATACGTATACGGCTTCCCTTTCAAAGAAATTGACAGCTGCATGACATTTTCAGGTGTCGTACAACCGGAAAAACCACCATCACCAATTGCATGGATATCCGCACCTGTTTCCTTCATCATCAACGCAATCATACGAATTGTATCCTGATCCGCACCTTCAACTGAGCTGTTTAAAAATGACATCGCCAACGTACCCGGCTTATAGCTATGAACAAACTGAACCAATTCCTGAATCATATGCACACTGATTCCATGTCTTGAACCCGGTGCAGGCAAATCAATCACATCTGCTCCCGCATCTATCAACTCCTTGATAATTTCTTTAGCCTCTCGTTTTGCCAACGGGTCGCCTAATACCTTTTCATCGATTCCATCCTCCCACTTTCCTGAGAAAATCAGCAAGTCTTCACCGACAAGCTCCCGTGCCCGCTTTGTCGAACGAATAATATCATCAATAGATGTCCCTGATCCCGGATTGCCGCCAAGGACAATAAAATCAGCACCTAATTCTTTCGCTTTTAAGATGTGTTCATCTGTTGCCAACATTCCCTCTGCATCGTACAACTTCTTCTCTGTAATTTTATTTTTTCCCGGACAGCCAAGATAGATGCCCACAGGAATATTGACTCTGCTTTTCAGCTCCGAAAGTGTTAGTCCCTGGAGCCCCGGATTATTACTGACTTCATTCAAATTAAAGGTATTCAGCATTACCATATCTGCTCCAAATGCAGCCATCAATTCTGTATTCGTAACACCTCGAACCAATCCCTCACTGGCAAAAAGTAAATGCTGAGCCATTACTACTCTTCCCTCTGATTTGAAAATCGACCGCTTCAACTCTCTACCGGACATCTTCTCAAAATCACTTTTAGAAGCACTTATCAGTCTAACTACCTCACTCATATCTGTTCCTCCCTTTCTACCTTTGCAATCATTTCAACGCGATTGGCATGACGACCACCTTCAAATGTTGCCGATAGCCACTCCCTGACAATCATTTTAGCCAATTCAGAACCAACCACACGTGATCCAAAAGCCAAAATATTGGTATTATTATGCTCCTTTGATAGCTTTGCTGAATAAGGTTCGCTGCAGACCACCGCACGAATTCCGTGAACTTTATTAGCTGTAATCGATATGCCGACACCTGTTCCGCAAATCAAGATACCACAGTCATAATGCTTAGAAGCAACTTCCTCCGCTACTTTTTTCCCGTATATCGGATAATCTGTTCTATCAGATGAATTTGGGCCAAAATCAGTCACCTCATGTCCCAGTTCTTTTAAATACTCTATAATTGCCGGCTTTAGCTCAAAACCGACATGATCACTACCAATTGCAATATTCATCTCAATTCTCCCCTCTGATTATGTATTTCTAATTCTCTTTTATATTTTTCACAGTGCATAAAACGAGTCTTCCATTACTATAATGATTTTCTTATTATACATTGATTCTTGTCTGCTTCGTCTCTTGAATAATTTCTTTATAGGATTTTTCTTTCCCGAATAACGTCGATGTTCCTAATACGAAGCCCGTTACACCAAGCTTAGAAAGCTCCACAATCTTCTCTGGAGAAATAGCACCATCCACCATCAGCTCAAACTCATATTTTGATTTTACAGCAGCTAACTCCTCTAATTTTCCATTCACAAACTCAAGATATTTTTGACCGGCAAAACCGGGGTTAACCGTCATTACCATCACATAATCTACCAAATATAACAGTTCCTTGATAGAAGCAACCGATGTACCGGGATTAATGGCAATACCGGGAATTTTTCCCAATGTACGAATTTTTTCCAATGTTCTGGTCGGCTGTTGATCGGCTTCTGGATGTATATAAATGATATCTGCGCCCATATTTGCAAACAGCTCAACATAATTTCCCGGATTGTTAATCATCAAATGAACATCGACTTGCTTCTGTGTAGCCGATCGAACGAATTCAAAATCCTGAATCCCCATAGAAAAGTTAGGTACAAACGAGCCATCCATAATATCCATATGAAAAATATCAACACCTGCTTTATCTAACAGCTTTACTTCTTCTTGTAATTTTGAAAAGTCCGCACACATCATTGAAGGACATAGTAATACGTCGTTCATAATAAAATCTCCTTTCGAGTAAACGATTACTCAAGCGAATAAAAAAATAACTCAGTAATTTTGAGTAATCGTTTTCCTTTTTTCGAGTTAAATATAGCACCTTATCTTTTTATTGTCAATAAAAATTTATTTTTTTCTGCTTGATTAATAAAATGAAACATGGGAAAATAAAGAAAATATAGAAGAAAATGAGTTATCGTTTACTCAGAAAGGTTCCTGACAATGAAAAAGGTTTCTATAAAGGATATTGCCCAATTGAGCGGCGTCTCTGTTGCAACAGTTTCACGCGTAATAAACAATAATGGTCGTTTTTCCGAGGAAACACGAAAAAAAGTGTTAGATGTCATCAAAGAAACGGGCTATCAAATGAACTTCAGCGCTAAAAGTCTGCGAATGAAAAAATCCTTTTCAATTGGTGTTCTTGTCCCGGATATCAGTAATTATTTTTTCTCAGATGTGGTTCAACAAATTGAAGAAATCTTATTTGAAAAGGATTACTCTACAATCATCTGTAATACTGCACGAAATGCTGACAAAGAAGCTGCTTACTTACAGATGCTTGAAAGTAAGATGATTGATGGCCTTATTGTTATTTCAGGAGCAGATGAATTCGGCTTTGACTACAGTAAATCGGAAAAAGACATTCCTTATATTTGTATTGATCGAGAACCAAAAAATAGTGAACAGACGATTTTTATTTCATCCAATCACTATCAAGGCGCGTTTGAAGCTGCCGAAGCGCTGATTCATTCCGGTAGTAAGCAACCGATAATTGCTATGCACAAAAGAGCCTCCTCTTCTGCAAAGGAGCGCTTCAAAGGCTTCAAGGATGCATTAAAAAAGAATAACATCGTCTTTGATGCAAAAAAAAATCAGCTATTACTAAATAGCGACAACTCCTATTCAGACACGTTAACAGCTTTCTTAAATCGTGTACCAGAGGTGGACGGCATTTTTGCAATCAATGATAATATCGCAATGGAGCTGTTACTGGAATTGCGAAGAGCAGGAAAACACATACCGAAGGATATCAAAGTGATTGGCTTTGATAATACGCCACAAACAAAGTATTCAACGCCTAGTCTCTCTTCAGTAAAGCAAAACACTCAAGGTATTGCTAATAATGCAGTGGAAAGCTTATTAGAGCTGATTAACCATCCTCATTCTGATAAAAAGGGCCAGTCCATTCTTCTGCCCGTCGAATTAATTCTTCGAGAATCCATTAACACTTGAAAGTGAATCGCCATTTGAAAATAAAAAAACGGAGGCTGCGGCCTCCGTTTTTCTGTCTATTCATTTAAATCCCAAACGGTAACCCTGTCAGCATCCAACCTAAGAAGAAGATTGTCCAGCCAACCAGAACACTTAAGGAATACGGTGTCATAATCGACATCAAATCACCAATCTCAAATTTCGGTGAATATTTCTTCGCAGCAATCAGCACAACCCCCATATAAGTCATCAGCGGTGTG
Source organism: Enterococcus sp. BWR-S5 (assembly GCF_016745255.1). Classification (GTDB taxonomy): domain Bacteria; phylum Bacillota; class Bacilli; order Lactobacillales; family Enterococcaceae; genus Enterococcus_L. Next base: position 114,174 of record NZ_JADOEQ010000011.1, read on the forward strand.
ATAATATTGGTAGAAGAATCGGCTAAACGATAAGCCGCTTGAATCACATCAGGCTTCAAGCTGCCATTCGATGCACTGTCTAACATTACGATAAAGATTGGCGCAAGCAGTGTCCATTTCGCACTGGCTGAGCCCATAAACAGATTGATAAATGCCGACAACAGGATAAACAGCAGAATCAAAACAAAATCATTTTGAATGTTCAAGCTAATTAGTCCTTGCGCCCCATGGTTGGCAATAAACTTGTCTAATCCTGAATAAGAGAAAATAGCCAGGAAATTACCGGCAAAAATGGCAAAGACCATGATATAAGCCATATCCATCATTGCTTTTGTTGTCACTTGAATGTACTCTTTCCCTGAAGTAATTGCGCCAACCGTACGGCCATAAGCAATAGAAGGAAACAAGAAAAGGCAGATCATAATAACAATGATATTATCCAAAATCGGATTAAAGGTTTTAATGGTTCCTGCCTCATCAATCACAGACTCATAGCTTTGCAGGATACCTGTGAAATACATAACAACAAATACGGCAATCACTACTAATAAAGCAATTCCAGCAGCTCTTAAACCTCTCCGCTCCTTGTCAGTCAATTCACCAACCTCGATTGCATCTTCTTTCGGAATCACGATTTCATGATGTTGTGCACGTTTCTCGATAAAACGATTTGTCACAACAGTCAATAGAACGGTTAAAAAGAAGGTTGATACAATCATAAATACCAAGTTCATCGTCACTGCATTAAACTCGAATTTTTGTCCCATTGTTTCTTCAACTACGTTTTGAGTAATGGCACCTAACAGTCCATCACCAGGTGTAGGGATTAACGCAGCCCCAAAGCCGGCAGATACTGAAGCGAAGGCCGCACAAATACCAATCAGGGGATTTTTACCTAACCCGGCATACAACGCACCTGCTAAAGGCACCAGCACAACATAGCCTGCATCTGATGCAATAGATGAGTTGATTCCTACAAAAACAATAACCGGAAGAATGTATTTCTCCGGTGTGGAATGTCCAACTTTCTTGATGATCGTTCCCAGCAGCCCGATTTTCTCCGCAAAGCCAAAACCGATAACACCAACTATAACGATTCCCAGCGGCGGATAAGAACGGAAGTTTTCAATGATATTGTACAACAGCCATCTGATTCCTTCAAAAGACAGCAGATTTTTTACTTCGTATGTGGTTCCTTCCTGCACTCCTGCGTACTCTCCTTGAGCGATAAAACTGATAATAATAATAATACCTATCAAGATAAGAAATAGTAAATTTGACTCTGGTAATGCTGCACCAATTCGTTCAACTAACCCTTTTTTCATTTTTCCATTTTTATTTTTCATAGATAGCCTCCAATTAAAAGATAGGCTTATTCTATCATAGTGACAAATTTCATACATTACATATCTAAGAAAATTCTGTGAGGGGACTATTAAAATTGCCATTTCATTAGATATAGATTAAAAAAATATCCGCCATTTTGTGTTCACTTTCTTTCCTATTTGCATCAAAAAAAGAGTGACCATGCCCTATAAATCAGCATCCTCACTCAAAAAAACGATTAAAAGCTTATATTCACTTTTGTTTGCTTATCATCTGAATGAATAGTTATCTTGCCATGATGGAGCAAAACAATTTGCCGACAAATCAAGAAGCCTTGACCGGAGCCTTCATATTCAGATACAGAGAGCTTTTTGCCGCGATTCATTTTTTTCAGCTGACTATCGGAAATGCGCTTCCCTGCATTGACAAGCTCAAGCTCTTTTCCAGAAATTGTTAGCTGTACTATTTCGTTTCCAGCAGCTTTGAAGGCATTATCTAAAAGATTATCGAATAGACGCAACAATAGCACGCGATTCCCCCTAAGCTCTTTTTCTCCGGAAATAGATAACTGCAGCTTTGGGTATTTATGGCTGAGGTTTTGGAATAGCTCACTCACATAGAACTGCTCCATTTTGATGGTGCCATCCGTCAAGTCTCCCATGATTAATAGCTGTTCGATGACCTCCTGCAGCTGCTGCGCTTCTTGAAATATCTCCTGACTCATCGTCGTCTTTTCTTCCTCTGTTGTTTTCAAACGCATCAAATATTCTGAATAGCCTGAAATAAGCGTTAACGGCGTTCGCAGCTCATGAGCAAGATTTTGAACAGGTCGATAAATCTTCTTCATTTGCCAATAAATAACGCCACTCAAAAAAATGGAGAAAAGAATACCAAACAGAAGGCTGTAGCGGATGCGCTGGTTCTGTTCTAAATAGACGGAAGAACTGTCTTTGATAAAAAACACCTCAAACGTTTCTTCACCTATTTCTTTGGTTTCAATATAGAGAAGATAAGTTTTTTCGTTCCTCTTTTTAACTGAAAGTCTGTCCATCGTATAACTCTTCTCTTCCTCCAGAAAAACATCCTTTGGGATCGAAGAAAAAAGTGTTCCGTCACGATTATTAGCTACTTGAAAATAGAACTGCTGCTGCTCGTTTATTACCTGTACGAGTTCCTGAGTATGGCTTGAGGCAAACTCCTCAGTTACCCTCTCAATAAGGAAATCACTTTCTCCTCTTAATTGTTTAAATAGTGCGACATCCTTAGTCAGTGATTGTTGAAAGCTATAGCTGACAAAGGCAAACAGCCCTGTGAACAAGAGTATTTGAAACAGCAATACCACAAAGAAAAAATTCTTTTTCCATAGCTGCATTTACTCCACTTCCAATCTGTAGCCCAGTTTAAAAACGGTTTTCAACTGCTCATCCAACTGCAGTTTTTTTCGAAGCCGCTGAACATGGACGTCCACAGTGCGCACATCACCACTGTAATCAAATCCCCATGCCAGTTGCAATAGTTGTTCTCTCGTCAATGCCATATTTTTGTGACGAATGAAAACCTCCAACAGACTAAACTCCTGAGGCTTCAAGTCAATCGTGCCTCCATTCAATTTGACCGTATATTTTTCAAAGTTCACAGTCAGATTACGCCACTTGAAAACTTCCTCCTCAGAATCAAAACGCCGTAGGACAACTTGAACACGGGCAATCAATTCGTCTAAAGCAAAGGGTTTTACGATATAATCCTCCGCCCCACTGTTTAATCCATGAATACGATCTTCAATAGCCGAGCGGGCGGTCAAATAGATAACCGGAATATCTTTCATGCTTTTGATTAGAGAGAAGCCATCCGTATCTGGCAGCTGGATATCCAAAATAATCAAATCAACTGTTTCCTTTTGTAAAACGGCAAGAGCCTCCATGCCATAATAAGCCTGGAGGCAGCTGTAGCCGACAGCCGTTAAGCTGCTGAATATCAGCTTGTTGATTTTCACTTCATCTTCAACGATCAAAATAGTTTTCATTTACTCTTCCTTTTTCTGTCTATTCCGGATGATCGGATAACTCAAACAGCTTCTGATCAATCTCCATAATGATTTCCGGGCTCAAGTCGCGGATTTTTCCATCCGGATCTATACCATGTTTTACACAGATTTCAACAATCGGCGTTTCAGAATCAATCTCGTCGGATAGCGCAGCTACATCACCGGAAAGTGTTTCTAGGGAATAAGCAAAGTCTCCGTTTTCTCCGAGAACAACCTCTCCATCTTCTTTCTGTTCATTTCTGGCAAGGATTGGCTGATTCCCATTCTCATAAAATGAAGCCAAAGCTACAAGATAATTAAACTGTTCTCCCTTGACCTCATTCATTTTAGTTTGATTGGCATCAAGTGTATATTTTTCCTCAAAATCTGCTGCAATCCGCGGATCATAGTTCAAAAAATCAACATAATATTCTCGTACCGACATTTTTTCGATTCGTTCAAATTCCTGTTGTGCTTTCTCTATCGCTTCTTCTATGTCTTCTTCATTGGAAGCCGCAACAATAGATTCCTCTGATAGATTTTGGGCAAGCGTGATTCCCCCAAAAAACAACCCGCAGATTACCACAGTTGCAATAATCAATTTTTTCCAAAGTCCAATTTTTTTCATAAGCTTTTCCTCCTTCATTCTTACAGTACCATTCTTTTAACAGCATATTTCGATCGTTGCTTTTTTATCAGCAACCAACTTGTTGATACTCTAAGAATAGCGGACAGTTATTGCCAAGTTGTAAACAACTTTTATTTTGGTTAGTTGAATTTATTTTTTTCATTTTTTCTCTTTCAAGTTATCCAGTTGCACCAGCATCCAGATACCTTTTTTGACTTATTATTATGATTTGAGTATATCATGATAGAGAGTGCTCCTGAACAGTGATTCGCTGATTCTTTTCTTTCAATCAATTATTTACGATTCAGAAGTCAAAGCATAGAAACTCTCTTATTACCTGCTACATTTCTGTCTCCATTTCATACTACCATTTGTCTGTCGTAATATTCAGAGAAATCCTTTATACTTTATATAGAAAGATGCCTGTGCTTGGTACTATATAAGGTACAGGACAATGACACGCGGAAAACAGCTCTACAAGCCGCTGCAGGAGTGAATTTACCATTGAAAATAACAATTGAACAATCCTATATCTGCGAAGCCGCTATTGCTGCTTCCTATTTGGCAAAAAAAAATACAAAGGAACTGCTTCCTTTTTTTTCAGAGAAAGAGCTTGAGAATTGGTCCAAGCACTATGAGAACTTTCTGAATCAGCAGAATCAGATGTATTTTCCGATGCTGTTTCTTTGGGATTTTCTCAGTGAAATGCCGAACAAAAACGATTTAAAAGGTCTTTTTACTGCCATTAGTCGTTTATCAGAAACAGAGCTGCTGATAAAAATGCTTCCTGGGTTGTCTCCGAAAGAAATCGAGGAGAGACAATTTTCTTTTGAGAAGGCATACTCCGGCTTCAAAACAGAGGCTGCTTTCCAAGAATTTTTGAATAAGCCCAGAGAGATGTTCCAAGTTGCTGAACAGCTTTTGACAGAACTCTCACAAGATACCTTTTTGAAAAAGGTGACGATACCCAAAGAAGAATTTCAAGCAGCTGAAGCATGGTTAACTACCCTAACCCAAAAATCAAGCTATTTGGACATGCTACGGACAGTCACAGGAAAGCCGCTTCCTGCCTTTCCGGAACCGAAAGAAGCCGTCTTAATTCCGACCAAACTCTATTACATACCGGTTATCGCTCATTCAGAAGATTTTTCCAAGCAGCTGCTGACTTTCCCAGTTGCTTTTGCCGGACCGGAGGAAGTAAGGATTTCACGCGAACGGGCGGTCAAGACCTTGAAGGTGCTCGCAGACGAAACACGTCTGGCGCTAATTGAGCTGCTGCTGCAAAAAAGCTACTCGGGCAAAGAGCTGGCAGAGCTGCTTGCTATTCGCCCCGCTTCAATCTCTCACCATATTCAACAATTACGTGAAGCTGGTTTACTGATGGAGTATCGTGAAGGAAATACCAAGTTTTTTGGTATCAATAAACGCATTCTTCGTCAGACACAGGACTATTTGGAACACATGAAAATAAAAAGCCATTGACTTTCCACAGCTCAAACAATAGAATTAGACAAACATCTAATTAGATGTTTGTCTAATTCTATATAAAGAAGGTGTTTTTTTGTTTGCAATCATACGTAGAAATTGGCAAATGTACCGTCGCTATTTTCCATTTACATTATTTATTAATCGAATTTTAGGTTCAGCCTTTCAGCTAGTCAGTGTTTGGTTGATTGCCAATTTTCTTTTTAACAATCGAGTGGATTCATTGACTGCGGGCTATATGACAACCGCTCACTATTTTACTTATGCAGCGATTGGTATTCTTTTTTATAACTTGGGCGTTGCAACCTTAATGAATGTTGGGCGCGCATTAATCACGGAAGTACGTGAAGGCACTTTGATGAGTCTTTTGATTACACCCTACAAGGTTTTTCAGTATTTTTCCGGTGTCTTTTTGGAGCAGCTTTGGCGGACGCTCTTGGAGTTCGCTGCATTGTTTGGAATCAGTAAACTGTTAGATGCCGACTTTTCAACAATCAGCCTCGGGGCTTGGACAGCAGGGATTGCCTTTACTATTTGGGTATCCTTCGGTATGAGTATCTTTCTTGCCAATATTATGCTTCAGCTAAGAGATACGTATATCAGTCAGAACACTTTATTTATCCTTATCTATCTCGTCTCCGGCATTACCTTTCCTAAGGAAATACTGCCAAAATTTTTACAATGGATTGGGAATCTTCTCCCCTTAACTCAGGCCCTGGAAGCCTTTCGTATCCTTTGCTTTCGGCCGGAAAAATACAACCAGCTTGCCTCACTCTTTATCGTCGGACTGCTTAGCTCTTCTCTCTACTTGTTGGCAGGACTGTACTGGTATAGAAAAACGGAACAGAAAATCATCAGCTACATTTTTGAATAGGAGTGAAACTATGTTAGAAGCAGCCCACCTTTATAAACAATACACCACCAAGACCCGCTTAGGACTTTTTAAAAGCGAAAAAATAACAAAGCAGGCAACAACGGATATTTCGCTGACTATCCCACCTGGGAAAATCATTGGGGTACTAGGAGAAAATGGCGCTGGGAAAACAACATTGATAAAAATGTTGACGACACTATTACTGCCAGACTCGGGAACCATCCAATTAGATGGCGAAGATATCAATCAACAACTGAAAAAAACACGTAAGCGAATCAACATGATTGCCGGAGGAGAACGCAATATTTACTGGCGGCTAAACGCATTGGAAAATTTACACTATTTCGGCTCTCTATATGAGTTGCCGAAGAAGACTATCGACGAACGTTCTGAACAGCTGTTAAAGCAATTCGAGCTTTGGGAAAAGCGGCATATCCCCGTGGAGCAGTTTTCTAAAGGGATGAAACAGCGGCTGCAAATCGCCAAAGGACTGATTAATAATCCTGATTATCTCTTCTTGGATGAGCCGACACTTGGACTGGATGTTCAGATTGCGAAAGAACTGCGACAGACAATCAAACAGCTGGCAACACAGGACGGTAAAGGAATCCTGCTGACCACCCACTACATGGCTGAGGCGGAAGAGCTTTGCGATTATATTTATATTATCGATAACGGTGCTATTTTGTTGTCTGGAACGAAAGAAGAGATTTTCTCTCAACTGAATTTGACAAAGCAGGTGGTTTTCACTGTGCCCCTTTCAGATACTGAAGTGCTCAACCAATACCTGTCCGATTGGTCTGACCCCTTTGAAATAATTGAAAAGGATGACATGCTGGAAGTCCGCCTTTTTACTAATCAGCCGGATCTGCGTAAAATCATTAATTTCTTTTCTGATAAAAATATCGACCTGCTGCAGATAGAAATCATCGACCCCACCTTAGAATCTGCCCTGCTAGCGTCGAAGGAAAGGAGCGTTGAATAATGAACCTCCTACTCTTGCTTAAGGCTGAGCTGCGGCGAACCTTTTTGAATGATAGTATCAACAGCTTTTACCTTTTCTCCATGATTCTGTGGCCAATCGTTTCTTTTATCCAACTGAGCTATAACTACCAGATTTTCCCTATTGACTCACTGAAAATCTCTGGTATTCATTCTCAGAAGGAACTATTGTATTTTGTTTTTATCGGCTACTGTGCACTGACCTTCTTTCAAAATATCGTCCAAAGCGCTTGGCGCTTGGGCTATGAGCGACAGCAAGGAACACTCAGCCAGATTTTCATGACACCGGTCAATAAGCTGAAATGGCTGTACAGTCGAACCTTTGCCATGCTTTTTGGTAATGCCTGGTTTTTCCTGTTACTATTCGTTTTAGGAAATTTATGGTACTCAGGGATAACCAGCCATAGTCTTTTAACTGCTCTGCTTTCAGCCGTTCTGATTAGTATTGGCGGATTAATTTGGGGTGCTTTTATCGTCAGCTTTTTTGTAATTTTGAGGGATGGAACGATTCTTTATGTATTTTTAGAAGGACCTCAAGAAGCCTTCAGCGGAGTAAAAGTTCCATTATCCGTTTCTCCCATACTGATTCAGTTTATTGGTTCTCTTTTCCCTTTATCTTATACAATCATGCTTTTGCGTCATTTATTGATTACGAAACAAAATTTTACTACTGAAGCTTTATGCTTTGTCGGTATCAACCTCTTTCTGGTGCTGTTGACCAGAATCATTTTGAGCTATGGGGAAACCTACATGCGAAAAACCGGAAACTTTGATTTATACTGATTTCATACATTCGGCAATCTCAAGAGTAAGTAATCTGCACGCTGGAAACAGCTATTGATTGAGTCCAGCCAAGAAACAACGTATAATTTGAGTAACCAAACGGAGAGGGGCGAACCCCGATGTATTCACTAGCCAAACGATTGATTACTGAAAAAGATATTCGCAGGAAAGTCGCGCTGCTGGAAAACCTAGTCAACCATCCTCAGCTCACTGCCAGAGAACTAGCTGAGCGTATCCAGACAACACAGCGCACGGTGTTCAATGATATACAAGGACTACGAATGGAGCTGCCGGAAGGCTGGTCATTAGAGGCAGACGGCAACAATGGACTTTCTCTTACCTCCACTGAACATGCCACAACCAACGAAGTCTGGGAATATTTCATGAAGGATTCCATTAGCATTCAAATTATCAGAGAGCTGCTTTCTTCAAAAAGTGTCCAGGTTCAATCCTTTTTGCATGCACAAGGAATTTCGTTTGAAACCCTGAAACGCCATCTAAACAAACTGAATAAAGAATTGAAGGCTTTTCAATTAAAAATCAGTGTATCTGGTGCTTCCTTTGAATGGGCAGGTGATGAATCAAGTATCCGTATTTTCTACCATCGCCTTCTGTTGCCTTTTACACATAATAATTTCTTTTTTGATGAGTACCCGATTCACCAAGCCAATTATGCACATTTCTTACGCCGAATTAACCGAACACTATTGAAAGTAGATACGGAGGAGGTTTTCGGGACCTGCTGGTTTTTCATTAACACGATTCGAATAAAATCAGGCTGTCTAATTGAAGATATGACCTTTGAGAAGAACGATATACTGTTCAACCTTTATCAGGAAGAATTGGAAAAACTCTATATCTTAGAGGGCATACACCTGAATCCAACAGAAGCCTTTTTTGCCTTCTTTGCTTTTATGGAAAGCTGGAATTACAGTACTCCGCCAACAGATGAATTAAAAAATATTCTGCTGAAGAATTACGAACTGCTTTACTCTGCTTGCGGACAGTTTATGAATCAGCTGATTGAAAAATTACATCAGCCAAAGCTTGAGGATTCACCTTTATTGGATAATTTAGTTCTGTTTTTATTGAAGTACTATGAATCACGGCGATTATCTGATAGATTCTTGTTGGAATATCAAGAACTATTTCCTTTCAGCCAGCAACGATTTCCGGCGCTTTATCAGCTAATCCAGAAAGAAGTAGCCAGTTATGAGCTGACCTATCTGCCTCATTCAGGCTATGTACTGAATACCATCACACTACTGGTGCGAGAAGCCATGTATCTTGTCAGTCCCAAACAAATTACCGCTTATTTCCTTTTTCAAGGCGAGCCTGCGTGGAAGAACTTTCTTTTCAGAGAGCTGCAGGACCTCACAGGAAATCGAGTACAGGTGGAAGCTGTTAATACGGATGGACTTGAGAATGCTCAGTTAACAGAGAACGATTTGATTATTTCCAACTATCCGTTGGCGAAGAAATATAAGCAGACCATCGTGTATATTTCATCAATCCCCACTCAAAATGAGCTGCAGGAATTGCGTGAACTGATTGTGCCACTTTACTTATAAGAAAATAAAAACAGTGCTTGAAGCAGCAACTTTCATTTGCCCTTCAAGCACTGTTTTTATCAGCTATCTCCCCTATTTTCCCAATACAATCAAATTAGATAATTGATGAAAACCGTTTTTAAGATAAAATTCTTCTGCAGGAACGCCTTTTTCCGTATTCAGAATCATGCCATCCAAACCAAGCTTGCTGATTTCCTCCTCAATCCCAGCTAAAAAGGCACTACCAATCCCTTTTCCCAGAAAATCGACTTTGACACAAAACTCATCAATATAATACTCGACCCCATTAATCCATGGCTTTTTCATTCCCAAGCAAAGACCGACCAGTTCTCCGTTTTTCAATGCCGCAAAGTTCAAGTAACAGGACTCTGCCATAAAATTTCTGATAAGCGTTTCTACCTGCTCAAAGGATTCATACTCTTCATTCCATGGCTCTTGACTGAATACCGAAATATACAAATCCGCGGCTGCTTTTACTTGCTCTTCCGTTAAATATTGAACGTCCACCAGCGCACCTCTATTCTCCACTTTTTCCAATTCGCTTGTTTCTAATTTACTCCGCTTGAAATACTAAAAATTCTTGATAGCGTTGATCAATAATTGCTTTTACTACCTTATAATTTTCCTCCGAAAAAATGATGCCGTAATCTGATGCCTCCACGCCTTGCATATGCTGCAGCGTTAGTGTGCTATAGTCGGACAGATAATCCCCATAGTTATCAGCAAACTTACTATTTCCTTCATAATAGTAATCTGCAAATGTGGCACCATCATCATTAAAATCTTCTGCTAACAATACGCCATCATTGAATTCAAATAGCAGCTCCAGCGCACTATACTTGCCGATTTTAACGGCTGCGACTTCCTCTGCCATGTCATCCAGCAAGTCTTCTCCTGCAAAATTGCTCTCCAACATCCAACGGTAAAAAAATGCAATATGAACACCGCCCTGCTCAATCGCAATCTCCTTTGGGAAGTCCTTAGCATCAAAATGCCATTTAGCTTTATCATAGGCCATTTCTTCTATTCCTCCTTTATTGAATCAACTCACTCTTTTCTATAGTGTAATAGAGCTGACTGCCTACAGCAAGGAGAAGTTGACCTCAATTTTCACTATGTCCTATTTTTTCACTTAGCGTGGGCACTAGTCACTACTCCGTAAAACATAAAAAAAGTGGTGGGACAAAAGAAGTGTGTGTGTTTCCTAAATTGGTTGGTAGCAAATCCTGTGCCCCTGTTTCCCGTTTTATGTAAAAACGTCACAGTCATTGCTTGTTCCTATGAATCATACGAAATCACCTATCATCAGATAATGCGCCATTGTTTGCTATGAAAGAATTGGGCCTGCTCTTCTGATAAATGGTTTCCCTACAATCCTATTATGTGCATTCTTATTCTTGTGTTTCCCTATTCCTCGTAATTTCCTCAGCAACATTGATTCGTGTGCAATTGTGACAAGCGTATTCTTCCCCTAGTGTGTTGCGATTTACGCCACCACCTCCTTTGCTTTTTTCTTTCTAATCTTCTTAGTAATCAGCTTCTCAAGCTCTACGATTAGGAAAATTCCAAAGGTATTCAACAGGATAGAAATGTGTTGCGAGCTCGTTAACACGGTGATTCCAATTGCCTGCTGTGCAATCGGTACGAACAGCACAACGCCCTGCAATACGGCCAAACATGCCAATGAAATGAAGATTGCTTTGTTTTTTAACATCGCCTTATTGATTGAAGGATCAAGCAGCTCCCGACAGTTCAGCATATAGAACGCCTGTGCCAATACAATGCTTTGCAGCAACATGGTCTGTTGAACAAGCTGACTCTCTGCCTGCATCGCAATCAAGTATGCCGGAACAGTGATTAATAAGGAGACATAAACAATTCTGAAAATACTGTAGCCTGAAAGCATCGGCGCTTTGGGATCACGTGGTGCCCGCTCCATAATCTTCTCATTTGCCGGTTCAAATCCCAATGCGTAAGACAGCGTGATTGTTGTCACCATGTTTACCCATAAAATCTGAACGGGTGTCAACGGAAGCGGCAGGTTAGTCATCAGAGCGAAAATCACGATTAATCCTTGAGCTAAAGCAGTTGGTAAGAAAAAGTTAATCGTCTTTTTCAAGTTATCAAAGATTCGTCTACCTTCCTTCACTGCTCTGGTGATTGTCGCAAAGTTATCGTCCGCTAAAACCATATCTGCGGCTTGTTTACTTACTTCACTCCCCTTAATACCCATCGCAATACCTATATCTGCTTTCTTCAAAGCCGGAGCATCATTGACTCCATCACCTGTCATTCCAACTACCTCACCGTTTTTCTGTAAGGCGCTAACAATCCGCAGCTTATGCTCAGGTGTTGTTCTGGCAAAAATATCGACAGTTTTTACTTGCTTCTGCAGCTCTTCATCGGAAAGATGATCTACATCCTTTCCTTCTAATGCGTACGCTGTATGGTTCAATCCTATTTGCTTGCCAATCGCAATCGCAGTATCCTTATGGTCGCCGGTAATCATTTTTACTCCGACTCCAGCTTGATGTGCTTCTTTCACCGCTTTGATTGCAGACTCCTTTGGCGGATCAATAATTCCAGCCAAGCCCGCCATCGTCAGGCCTTCCAACGTCTCATGACTCAACTCCTGCTCCTTCGACAAATGCTTCAGGGCAAATCCCAGTACCCGCTGTCCTTTTTGTGCCAGCTCAGCTGCTTGGGCTTTCCAGTAGCTTGTCTCTGAATTGCTCAACTGTGCCTTCTCCAATAGAACCTCTGGTGCTCCCTTGACGAATAATACCTTTTCGCCAGTCGTTAGCTCATGAACAGTTGCCATGTATTTGTACGCAGAGCTGAATGGAATTTTGTCTTTTTTCACCATGAAAGGAACAGGCTTGTCATCAACAAATTTCAGCAAGGCTAACTCTGTTGGATTTCCACTCAATTCTTCCGCAGATTGCGACCCTTCAAGCTTTAAATCCTGACAGTTATTCATAATGGACGTAACAGCCAGTTCATCTTCCAGCGCCACGGATTCTTTACTTACCTGCTCAGGTAAGATGATATCGACGACTGTCATTTCATTTTTCGTTAAAGTTCCTGTTTTATCAGAACAAATCACGGTCATCGAGCCCAAGGTTTCTACTGCCGGCATACTTTTGACAATCGCTTTTTCCTCTGCCATCTCTTTGACACCCATCGACAGAATCATTGTTAAGACTGCCGGTAACCCTTCCGGAATAACTGCTACAATCAGGGCAATCACGGAAGAAAGCAAGATATTAATATCCATCCCATGCCTTAGTGTTGTAAAGAAAACCAAGAATACGATAAACCCGATTAACCCCTTGAAAATCTGCTTGTTCAATTGATTCATTTTGCGAATCAATGGTGTTGTCTGCTTTTCCACAGACTGTAACGCTGAGTTAATCTGCCCGATTTCTGTTTCATCGCCAACTGCAACGATAACGCCGATTCCTGAACCATCCTGCACCAAGGTTCCTGAGAAAGCCATATTTGTTCTATCGCCCAAAGGTGTATCTTCTTCGAGCATCTTTGTCTGCTTTTCTACCGGCAAAGACTCTCCCGTCAACGCTGACTCTTCAATGACCAAGTCATGTGTTTCAATCAGACGAATATCCGCCGGTACGACATCGCCGCTTTTCAGTAAGACGATATCTCCAACAACCAACGCTTCAGAATCAACGGTCTTTCTGATACTACCTGAAAGAATGACTGCCTCTTGCCCCATCATTTGCTTCAGCCCGTTTAATGATTCTTCTGCTTTACGCTCCTGCAGATAGCCAATCAAGCCGTTAATAATAACAACTGCTAATATGATGCCCATCTCAACGTAGCTTCCTGTGATTCCTTTTAAAACAGCCGCTACCATTAACACAATCATCAGTAAGTCTACGAAATGCTTTCCAATTTTCTGCCATGTCTTCAATTGATTTTTTTCGGAGAGGATATTTTTTCCTTCCTGCTCCAGTTTCTGCTCTCTTGTCTCTCTATCTAAGCCCTTTGTCGAGCTGTTCAATGTCTGTAATGTGTCATCTGCTGTGTATTTATGCCATTTCATAATTTTTTCCTCCTGTTATTTCTTTTGGATATACTCTTAGTATACGGATTTTGCTTTGCTGTGAAGGTCACGTTTTTCAGAAAGCTATGAAAAAAATAGTTCTGTTTGCATACATCTCTAACAAAAAACAGGCGAAAAGGATAACATCCTCTTCGCCTGTTTTTTACTATTTTCTAATAAGATTATCTCCATTGGCTGCAATGACTTCTTTGTACCAATCAAAGCTCTTTTTCTTATATCTCTCCAGCGTCCCGCTACCATCGTCATTGCGATCAACATAGATGAAACCATAACGTTTTCGCAGCTCAGCAGTTGTAAAGCTGACTAAATCTATACAGCCCCAGGATGTATAGCCCATGATTTCTACACCATCCTCAATAGCCTCTTCCACCTGCACCAAATGATCATTCATGTAATCAATACGATAATCATCCATCACTGTTTTCGTTCCGTCCGCAAGTTCGACTAGCTCATCTACTGCACCCAACCCGTTTTCAACAATGAACACTGGCTTTTGATAGCGATCATACAAAATATTTAGATAATAACGAAGCCCTTCCGGATCAATTTGCCAACCCCATTCACTTGCTTTCAAATATGGATTTGGTATACCACCAATAATATTTCCTTCTCCTGCTTCTTTCGTTGGATCTGCCGATTCACACACACTCATATAGTAGCTAAATGAGATAAAATCAACGGTATGCCTTAACGCCTCTCTATCTGCCTCGGTTATGTCCAAGTGAATATTATTCTCTTTAAAAAAGCGCTTGGTGTAGCTAGGATAATAGCCTCGTACCTGAATATCAGAAAAATAGAAATTCTCACGTTCTGTTTTTAAGGCTTGTAAAACATCCTTTGGTTCAGGAGTCAACGGATAAACCGGCACGCCTAAAATCATACAACCGATTTTTGCAGAAGGGATAATTTCGTGACAAGCCTTGACTGCTTTTGCACTTGCAACTAGCTCATGATGAATCGCCTGGTAAATATCTTGTTGGCTCAACTCAGCTTTTGGCGTGTTGATTCCACCACTTAAAAACGGCACATGAGTAATTGAATTGATTTCGTTAAAGGTTAGCCAATACTTTACTTTTCCTTTGTAACGCTCGAAAACAGTACGAACATAGTGCTCAAAAAAATCAATCATTTTACGATTTCGCCAGCCATCATAGGTTCTAGTCAAATGAAGCGGCGTTTCATAATGAGATAATGTCACTAAAGGCTCAATGCCATACTTGAGGCACTCATCAAACACATCATCGTAGAATTTCAAACCAGCTTCATTCGGCTCTTGCTCATCACCCTTGGGAAATATTCTAGCCCAAGCAATTGACAGCCTAAAAACCTTGAATCCCATTTCTGCAAATAAACGAATATCCTCTTTATAGCGATGGTAAAAATCAATACCGACAAGCTTTAGATTATCTTCCTTCGGCTCTTCTGTCGGTTCTTCTCGCCAGCCCTTACGTGTCACATCTTGAACAGTCAGCCCTTTTCCATCTTCCAGATAGGCTCCCTCACATTGATTGGCGGCAGTTGCTCCGCCCCATAAAAAATCTTTTGGAAAGTTACTCATGTTATCCTCCTTCTACTTAATCAATAAGAGACATCTCTACATTTCTATCGCAACGATTACTTAGACAACATATAAAACAGCTTCATTGTACACTGCTTCTGTCATGTCATCCTTAGGAACAACTTCTATATATTGATCTGAATTTGTCACAATCAATGGAGTAGTTATATCGTAACCCGCTTCTTTGATACCAGCGAAATCAACTTTTAATAATGGCTGTCCGGCTTTAATCACCGCATCCGGTTCAACTAAAACCTCAAAGAATTTCCCGTTCAGCTCAACGGTATCGATACCAACATGAATCAACAATTCCAGACCTGCTGTGCTTGTCAGACCAATCGCATGCTTTGTTGGGAAAATCGCAGAAACAACACCATCGAAAGGCGCGACAATTGTATCGTCCTCCGGCAGAATCGCAAGTCCTTCTCCCATAACCTTACTTGAAAAAGCTGAATCATTGACCTTGCTTAAAGGAATAATTTTCCCTTTGACAGGCGTCAGAATCTTTTTAGGATCACTACTTCCAGCTTCCACCATTTCCAAATTCACCGCTTCTGTTTCTACAGGTTCTTCATCAATACCAAAAACTAGAGTTAAAACAAAAGTCAGCACAATGGATATTGCTGCAACGATACAGGCATTGATAATATTTCCGTTCCCTTCTCCCCCAATAAATTGAGGCAAGGCAACCAATGAAGGGACTGCAAAGGCATACGATTCTAGACCAGTAATCCCCATATAAATACCACAGATTGCCCCGGAAATCATAGCTGCATATAGTGGTTTCTTATATTTCAATGTAACCCCATAAAGTGCCGGCTCGGTTACGCCAGCCAACAAAGCTGATATTCCAGAAGCCAAAGCAACCTGTTTCAAATTTTTATCTTTTGCTTTTAAAGAGACAGCAAGTGATGCTGCCCCTTGAGCCAGATTCGCTGCCAGCATCGCCGGAAGAATCAAAACATCTGGTGTTGCCGGAGAAGCAATCAGAAAAATTGGTGCGAAAGCCCAATGCATTCCTGTCATAACGATTAATGGCATAAATGCAGCCATCAAGCCTAGCGCTAACCAGCCTGCTTTACTTTGAATCCAAATAATTCCTGCTGAAAGTCCTTCTCCTGCAAAGGTACCTAATGGACCAACTACTACTAAGGCGATAATTCCTGAAATAACAATGATGAACAATGGTTTCATAAAGCTTTTCATCACCGTTGGAATAATTTTATCAAAGAAAGCTTCTATATATTTCATCAACCAAACCATAATTAATATTGGAATAACCGATGAACCGTAGGAAGCCAATGTAATCGGCAGCCCAAAGATATTCAGTGGTTCTCCCTCTGCTACCAAGCTGACAAAATTGGGATGCAGCATAATCCCGCCGACTGTTACAGCCAGCATTGGTGTTACTTTAAATTTCTGTGCTGCTGTGTAAGCAAGCATCATCGGCATAAAATAAAACGGCGCATCACCGAAAAATGACAATACAGCGTAGCTCTTAGATGCTTCATCTAAAATGCCCATCAACGGTAGAATAATCAGCAAAACCTTGATCATTCCTCCGCCAAGCATTGCAGGAATCAATGGCGACATACAACTGGAAATAACATCAACAAAGGATTCAAACAGATTTTTCTTTTCTTCCGGTTCAATCTCAGTATTATTAAAGTTCCCCAACTTAGTCAATTCCTTATAATAATTGGCCACATCATTTCCCATGATAATCTGATATTGGCCGCCTTTCTTCATAACGCCCATAACACCTGAAACAGCTTTGACTGCTTCATCATCGACTGTTCCTTCATTTTTCAAAACAAAACGCAGGCGCGTCATACAATGGGTCACTGAACGAATGTTTGACTCTCCGCCTACTAATTCAAAGATTTTTTTTGCTGATTCTGTATAGTTCATTCTCTTTTCCTCCTCATAGAAAAAGACCTGAAACTGCACTCAAATAGAGTAACAGCTTCAGGTCATGCTCCAAACTGGATAACAAT
This sequence comes from Enterococcus sp. BWR-S5, assembly GCF_016745255.1. GTDB lineage: Bacteria > Bacillota > Bacilli > Lactobacillales > Enterococcaceae > Enterococcus_L. The sequence continues at coordinate 131,508 of NZ_JADOEQ010000011.1, forward strand.
CCTGCTCCATTATAAATTTTTTGTGATTCTGCGAATGTGTGCGGTCAAATAAAGCAGCTCTGTGGAACTCAGTTCATACTCAAACTGTCCCTTAACGTATGTGCCGATTTTCAATGCACAGTCATATTCCGATGCGTATTTCTTCTTCAGAGTATCCAATAGCTCTGCATCATCATCGTCGTAGTGATCGCTTACCAGTAACCGCTGTGCAAAAAACTTCACGTGCGTGATAAATCGATAGTAATCCAAGGACTCTTCATCAAACTCTGTTCGATAATGTGTTTTGATGATTTCTTCTATATGCTTCGTGATTTCCGCAATTTCATAAGCTAAATCATCTCCGCGATCCATCTCAGCATTGACAAAGTGTGTTGCAATAAAAGCTGCTTCATCAATTTCAAAGGATACACCTAAATCATTGCGAACAATCTCTACTGCTTTTTCTCCCACAGCATATTCATCTGGATAAAAACGGGCAATATCCCAACGCAACGGATTTTTCAATATCGTTCCTACTGCATACCGTTCCACAGCTGAATGTATATGATCGGTTAGATTGACATAAATGATTTCATTCAGATTCTTCCCAAGCTTGATTTTTCCAAAATTAATGATTTTCTCAGCTACTAAAATATGCTCCATCGGCACATCAATCAATAATTCTGTAAATCGGTTTTGGGTTGCTTTGTCTCGCAGCAGAAATGTCTTTTCGACTAGCTCCATATCAACAGGGCTACCCTTCTTTTTCCCAAAGGCAATTCCTCGCCCCATTAACAGTACATCAACGCCTTTGCTGTTTGATGACATAATTGTATTATTATTTAGTACTCTTTTTATGATCATAAAAATTCCCCACTAGCTACAAAAAAAGCCCATTTACCTGCACTTCTCCTGTGCGTTGTAAATAGGTCCTGCTCACCGAAGTGATAACATCCAACATTTTTTCTATTTTTAGCTGTTGCATGCTTACCTGAAGTAATAACATCAACAACTCAAGACAAAGGTTATCATGGATATCAAGCGCTGTCAATAATTTTTTTAGAAGCTGCTCTTTTCCTCCCCAGTCAAGTATAGGATAGAGGAGGGTAGCAGCAAGAAAACACCACAGCTTAAGCCAGAAATCAGAATCGCCGCGTCATTACCAGAACCAGCACGATATTACGTTTAATCTTTCCAAGGAGATTTAGAAAGTAAAATCAAATTAGGTGAAATTCCCAAGCAACCAGCCAGCATAGTGAACGATAAGGTCAGTTTTGAATGGTAGAAATATAGATAGTCATACTGATTATAACCGCTGCAATCATACAAAGATGACTTCTCAGCTCTTCTTTTTTCAAGGTCAACATTGCTCCTTAACTAAAAAACAGTCCTTCTTTCTTTTTTGCTTCTTTGATCCCTGATTGATTTGGAAGCTGATCTGTATAGCGTTTCATTAAGAGAACCCCTCCGATTGCCGTCAGCAGCTCTGCAATCGGCATAACTAGCCAAAGAGATGACGAACTAAAAACTGTTGGGAGCAGGAAAATCAAGCTGCCGCTAATGACTAATCCACGAGTAATGGAAATGACAAATGCTGCTTTTGGCCTCATCACTGCTTGAAAATAGTAGGTTGCAAAAATATTAAAGGGAAGAAAAATGAACGACAAGCTATAGCTGCGAATAATTGTTGGTGCCATCCTGATTATTTCCTGACTTGGTTCCATAAAAACCTTTATGAGAAGTAACGGCATTGCTAAACTAAGTACCGTCCAAAATAGGCTGAAAAATCCTGCACTTCCCAAGGCATACTTCAGTGTCTCTATAATTCGATTCCCTTGTCTTGCACCAAAATTGACCGAGATGATTGGCTGAGCAGCTTGACCAACACTGTAGGCACAGCACTGAACAAAGGTGCTGATGTTCACAATTACTCCATAAATCGATAAAGCATCCGTCCCCAGATAACGCATAATCTGTCGATTAAATAAAATCGTGATGATACCCATCGCAACATCGACAAAAAAGTGGAAAAACCGACAACTGTTATTTCTTTCAGCTTTTTTAGAATGTTTGTTGGTTTTCTTATTATCAGCATATTTTTCTTCGTCAGAAAATGTGTGAGAAGTAATAGAAAGGAAATCCCGGAGCCAATTGCGGTAGCGAGCCCTGCACCAAATATTCCTAAATCAAGGGTGAATACAAAGAGATAATCAGCAAACATATTGAATACTCCGCCAGCAAGAATCGCTGTCGTTGCAAGTCCCGGACTGCCGTCATTTCTCAAGAACGCTGCCAACATTTGATTGAATAGAAATAGAGGCAGTACAAATTTGACTGGTAATAGGTATTGCTGAGCTAATGGCATCAGAGCCTCACTGGCACCAAACACTTGCAACAACGGCTGTTCAAATAATATCAGCCCCACCCATGAAAAAATTGCCAATATGATTGAGCCAATGACTGCAACAGTGAAATAGTCATCCTCTATTTCAGCAGTGCTCTTCTTTCTCCCTTTCATTGTACTGAATAGTACTGAGCCGCCAATTCCCATGAGCAGTCCGAAGCTGTAAATAATATTCCAAATGGGTGCAACCACTGCCAGCGCCGCAGTTCCATCTGAGCCTTGGTATTGCCCAACCATCGCCATATCTACCACTGAATAAATCGACGTAATCAAGGCACTTCCAAATGCTGCCGACAAGTATCGAACATAGACTGCCTTAATTTTTCCCTCTAAAAATTCATTCATAATAATCCTCCCCTAATTTAGAAAAAATGAACAAGCTCATGAAGCGGCTAAATCCGATTATTGATAATTCTCCATGAAGCCAATCTTCTAACGATATCTATACCATCTATCGTTTATTCCTTTAGCTTCTAACTATTAATCTTTTATAACCCCACAAACAAAAAAGCCGGATAAGGCAACAGATATCTCAATCCGTTGTCTTATCCAGCGTATCATTTTTATTGAATGATCTACCCTCCGAGCAAGTAATATTTATTTTAGTGGTTGTTTTCTCTGATGTCAAGGAGCTATTTTTCACAAAAAACTTGTTACCTTCTATAAAAAGCAATCCCTTCTTTTGTGTCCTTAACCACTGCATCTTTCGGAGCTGTAAGAACTAGATATACCCAATAAAAATCACCGATACACGCCGCGCCATGGAAGCTGCTTAAAACGACAAACACGAAGGGTGTCACTATATACAGTCCTAAAGCAACAATCAAACCAAAGGTAATCAAGACAAAGGGTGCCAGGCTAATCCATATAAAAGCTTCCTTTGAATAAATCGAATCCGGACTGGCTGCATAAGCTACTCCTTGTTTAAAGCCAAAAATCACTTTTCCTTTTAGGTTAAAAAGCTTGAAAAATAAGCCATGAATCAACTCATGAATCAGAATCGATCCTATTAGCCCCACACCCATAATAATGACTCCAGACGTTGTAACACCTTTTGTCTGTATATCTCCAATAAGCATCCCAATACCGGAAAATACGAGAAGAAATACAAGGGTTACTGGAATACTGAGCTTCTCCAATCGGCGAACCAACGCTTTATTATCTATTAAATCAATCTTCTTTATCAGTTCCATTTACTATACTCCCTACTTCTTAATCACCTTTGACTCATTTCTTTCTCTATTTGGATACCATTGTTTTCAAACGCAATGACTAAATTAGACCGCATTGTTTGATCAGTACTGTATTTTTCCCACATCCTATAATAGGCGTCAACCAGCTTGGGATGTTGCTCACGAGCCATGCCTTGGAGCGCCGCATGAGCAACCCAATAGGACTCTTCATCCATCCAAAGAATAAACTCATTAAGATACGTCATACAATCCTTTGCATTGCTAATGGCCCAAACCGCTGTTTTCCTATCGTTTTCTGCCAAGGTTTTATCCATAGCAAATGCAAGCAAGTCTTTTCCTGTAAAGACACTGCATTCCTTCATAAAGAAAATCACTCTGCTTTTTTCCTGCAGTGTTTCGTCCCAAAGTAGTTTTGCCATAGTAGTATAGTAGCCGTCTTTTTCAGCCTCAGGAATTCTTCGCGCACAAGCAACGGCTGCTTCACTATTTTCTCCACTAAGCAGCAGATGAAACATTTCCATAGCAGCAGCCTCATCGAACTTCAGCAATAAATCCAATCGCAAGGTATCTAGCTCTTTATCTTCTCGTTGTTGAATAAAGGCGACTGTATGATCATCGACTGCTGAAAATCGATATAGGCTTCTCAAAATGTCATGCTTTTCTTCTTTATTCGCTGTAGCATAATCCCTCTTCAGCTTCTCTTCACTTCCTAATCTAAAATAACCATAGGAAGAAGTGCTATTCCCTTGAATAATTTCTTTGAAATAATTTTCATACCAGTCCAAGAAAGTCATGTTCGTTAAATAAGGTGGATAGTCAGAGAATAAATTCCAATCGATATAAACAATCTTACCAGCCTCAGACCCGCTGAGCATCAATAAATTGTCATAGGTACAGCCTTGTGTTCCGATATTCAGCATTCCGCCATACAAGCGTTCCATCGCTTTGTCGTATAAATCGTCATCCTCTTCCGTCTCATCCATCAGCTGCTGCCACTGCGCCCTACTCAGTTTTTTATCTATCAACGCCTCGTTCCTAATTGCCGCTGCATGTTCCTCAGTACCAATCAGCTTTTCCAATGTGGTCAAGCCATAATAAGGTCCTGCTCCGCCATTTCCAACATGAGTCAAGAAGAACACATACTCTTCCGGTAAGCTGATTTGATACTTTACCTCAAAGGCCTTTAACTCTTCCAATGATAAGACCGGTCGTAGCTGGTACTTGTGTTTACTTGAACCAAAAACCTTTCGTTCAGCATCCACCTTGCCAGCCATTGCAACTAAATTCTGTATGTATACACCATGCGCATTCGTCAGGCGCTCATCGGTATAAGGAGACCATTCCACAGCTTCCAGGCTTTTCGATTCTTCCTTACGTGATTTTTTAAGAAATAATTTTTTTATAGTGTTTAACATCGCTTCCTCCAAAATTATGTATTTCTGTTAAAATTAATGAGGCTCAATGGTCAAAAAAGTCATCTGAGTAAGGAAAATCCCCTCTGTTCCATAGCCATAAAGGTGTGTGGATATCAATTGGTTCATACTCACTTCCCTGGAACAGCTCCGCCCATCGTTCTGCTACAATTTGCTGAACCTTGCTATGACCGGCCTCTTCCTCTGTTATTAAGTCCAGCTTGACACTAGCTTGTATAACATTCGTATCTGGTGCCACAGAAATATTTTCCCGATCCTTTAATTGTACATCAGTGTATTGGGTCATAACATATAACCAATAATTCATGATTTTATTCCCTGATAAATAAGGAAATGCTTTTTTGTGCTTGAGCATGTATGCCCTAATTTTTGACACAGTGTACTCGTTGTCTTCGAAAAAATTCCGAACATCACCGTCAAAGCGTTCATGAAACGTCTGACACAACTGTCTCCAAATGACAGGCTGTTTGTTTTTTTGCAGAGCAACCTTGTGCTTGGTCAGCTTTTCTCTCAGTTCTTCCTCCCCCATAAGAATAACTTTTTCAGGAAGAAACAACTCGGCTGTCTGCGAATCGTTTGCTGAAGCGTTAACACTTTCCCATAATTTATAAGCATTCCTTTGATAGTTCAATGCCATTGGTAATGTAAAATATAAATAGTTTTCTCTACTTCCAACCGAGTAGTTTGGATTACAGTCTTCAGGCATAATTGTACCGCCTAGCTTTCCAGCTTTGTGATAGTCAATCAACGTAATTGCTTTTGCCAAAACTTTTTCTTTATTCTTCATACAAGCCTCCCCCACAGTTCCTTCGATTAACGAAAAAAACTGTAAATTCTTCTTACAAAGTATAGTTTTAGTCTCTTCGTTTTTTTCACTGCTAATCCTATAGTACCATTATCTATAGGAAAGTTCGTTACTTTTATGAGTTTAACTGCGGTTTTTTGACTATCTAAGATAAGGTACAGACATTGAACCGCCTACTAACTTGAATTGCGTATTATCTACATTTTTTATATCTTAATTTGCTATGACAGCTTCTCCAACCAACCCAAAATATTCTTGTCTAAACACTCGCTCACTATTTCACTAGGACAAACAGGCTCGTTGCCAAAGCAACGAGCCTGTAGTCATGGACGTAATGAAAGCTGCGTTGACACAAAGCAGTCTGCAACTTATTTTTGACTGTATTTATGTATAATTTCAAAAAAAGAAAGAATACGCACCGTCAACAAACAAATATATTAAAAGTAGGAAGATAAAGCTTAAAACTCTTAGTTTAAAGTAAACTGCCTACGTCCAATCACACACTTATCATGAGTTCTTAAATCGAAAACCAAAGAATAGCTTTGAGCTTTTTTCACACATATCCAAAAATGATTCTTATCATTGATGCATCACAACAAGCTCTTGTTCTCTTTGTTTCATTTACCAACACTCTTCCACCAGGTATTGGATAATCCCTCATTCATCAATACATTCCACCGTACTAACTACCAGATTGGAAGCTCTCTAAAGGTAAATAAAAGAAGCTCAAACATACTATCACCTCACAATATATTGGGGAAAACACTTTCAATATATTCTAAATAGATTATAATATATACAAAACAAATTGTCTTATTACAATTGTAATATTCGGAGGAGCTATGAAACTAGGAGCATATATACAATTTTATAGAAAAAAAAGAGCCTTAACCCAAGCGGAGCTGGCTGAACGTATTTGTTCTCAAGCAGAAATCAGTCTGATAGAACAAGGGAAGCGGACACCCTCGTATGACATGCTGATGAAGCTTTGCAGCAGATTGAATATATCGATGGAATCCATCACTGAAAAATCAATTGATCATATTGAAGTATTAAATGAAAGCTTCCAGCAGCTCAATCTATTCCTGCTGAATAGAGAATACGAAAAGATGGACCTTTTACTGAATGACGAAACCATCTGGCGTGCAGCATACGAGAAAACGGATAAACAAAAGCTTTTATATTATCAAGGAATTTATACTTGTTTTCATTTGAAAGATAACACAAAGGCGCTGAATCTTCTCAAACTAGGATTAACAGAAACACTTTCTTTAAAGAATAGGGACTTGCATGAAATTCTCAATAGAAAAAAAATCTTCCAAAAAACTGAAACCTTGTTGATTGGTTCTATTGGTGCTGTGCTGCACCTTGATGGAAAGTACAAAGAAGCAGAGCTGTTTTTCGATACCGCCTGCAGCAATATTAATAATCTTGCTTTCCAAGACCAGCCATCCGAACTGGCCATCATCTACTACAGTGCCAGCAAAAACTATAAGTATCTGAACATGCATACTCAGGCGTTAGATATCGCTATGACAGGAAAGGATTGGGTATTGACTCATCATTCCACGGCACGGTTGCCGGAAATGCTGTATGAAATCGCTGAGAATTATCGTATTTTAGAAGAACCGGAAAGAGCAGAATGCTATTATATCTCCTCACTATCCGCTGCGTTGGCGATTGAAGACAAAATAATTTTTGATTTGATGTGCAAGGAATATCAGAATTTCACATCTATGAAAAAGCTGCAAAGCTTTTTGAAGGTAGTTAAATGCGTAAGTTGCTAGTTGCAGTAGGCTATCAATTTTGAGAAGAAGCAGGTGTACACCATTCCTTTGTGCATACACCTGCTTCAGCGTTCTTCTATACAAAGATTTTCTAAGCCTCAATTGCTCGCATCTTGAAAATAATTCACCACTTGCTTTCAACGATGCCACCATCAATCATAGGTCGTTCGATCACTTGCTAATCTGCATGTACTGCACTGATAATCGACAACACTTTTTTCAGCTTGCCAATCATTCCCACACACAGGGCATTGTTTTGTTGTGCGGTAATAGCTAAATAAATAATAATAGAAGGGCTTACCTACAGCCTGTTCAAAAGCATCTGCAATTTCTCTGCCTTCTATTGACAGTTGGGAATCCGGCTTATGTAACTGGCGGTAAGTGTAGCGGTCATGCAAGCTATGTAGAAATAGGCGATCCATCGCTTCATAAGCACTTTTCCATCCTAATACCGTATAGTATTCTTGTTCGCCATTGATATAGGGGAGTTGATAGAGCGGTACCCTACCGTTACAAGTGCCGCATACTACAGGAGTGATTTCAACAGAAAAATCAGTTTTTAATAGATACCAACTAGATTTTTTGCACTGACAAGCCGACTCGAAGTCTGTACTGACACCAATTTTCTGCCACTCTATTTGAAAATCCTTTTCCAGCTCATTTCTCTCTTTTCTACTGTAGATATTTTCATATTTTGCCTCTTGTATCTCTGAACCCGAAGCAGTAACAACAGCCTTTACTACCTTCTCCGTTCTATATACTTGATAGTTTACAGCAATTAATCCATTCTTGTACAGCATGGCTAGATAGGGAATAATACGGTTCTCGTCCTCCTCTGACACACAAATTGATTGTCTCAATGTAAAGCTTATTTCATAGATATCATAAGCCATAGCTGAACCTCCAACTTTCATTATTATTCGTTAGATAAAGAGATATATCTAATTCTAAATATTGTTTTTTATGCTGAACCAGTGCCCACAGAGTACTGGTTTCTTTATCAGCAAACAACGCCTGGTTTTCATCCAGTCGTGTGTCTATTCCACCTCTGCAAAGGAATACTATCGAATATTTCGATTGTAAAAATTTTCAAAATGCTTTCTGCACTCCCCTATTTGCTGGATTTCACTCTGATAGGTCTTCTTTATCTCCTGTTCTTGGCCATCTCTTCTCAAGTTCTGTGCCAGACCGGAAACTGCTTCATACGCATTAAGAAGACCAAAAAAACAGCTGCATTCGATTCTCCCTTCACAGCAGTCCGATAGCTGTCCAGCCTTAAGTAAAAAATCCGCCCAGTTAATTTCGCCCGCTTGGTAATCAAGGTACAGAACAGCAATCTCCAAATCTGTTTCATAGGGAACCTCACCAACCGGACCTTCACGATAAATACATGAATGAAGGATTGCTTCCACAGCTCTTCCGTCCTGAGCATAGCTTATATCCAGCAACCATTGTGGCGGTTCCTCAAGTTGTTCGATCAGTTGATAACACCACGGTAGATAATGCTCTCTGCTGATATTTTCTGTTTTCAATAGTACTCTGATAACAACCAACTCTGCTTTGCTGTATGCCAGTTTCATCCCAACACTCCTTTATCACTATCTGCCTATGATTCTTTCCTTTATCATAGCATTAGTTGCAGGCAATAAACGAGATTATTTATAAAATGAAAAACAGACCTCTTATCGAAAGGTCTGTTTTTCATTTCTCTATTCTTTCACAGTCTCCATCAATGGCGCAATCGCTCTGCTGCAATACTGGCTGGATAGCTTCAATAAAGGTCCAATCAATACCACACCAAAAATCGGTCCCAACATAAACTTGCCGCCAAGAAGCATCCCCATCACAAAGCATAGCGTGTCCAATCCCATACGAACTTTTGCTAAATCGAGCTGCCATGTGTCGCTCAAAGCAAAGCTTAAAGCGATGTAGCCCTCTTTGCCGGTATTAGTTGCCGCAGCAATCCCTGAGCCAATCCCAATCAAAGCAATTCCGCTAATTACAACGCCTATTTTCATCAAATAGGGCGCATCAATGACAACTTGTCGAATCATGATATCTGTAAAAATACTGGTTGCGATGGGATTCAATAAAGTAGCGAGTCCCAATTCTTTTTTATTAATAAAGAACACCGCCGTCAAGCAAATGAAGGTTACCAGCAACGATGCCTGACCGACAGTGATGGGCAAACGTCCTGCCAGCCCTTCCCATAAAACACCTAGCGCATCTGCCCCCAGTTCGGTCACTACACACAAGCCAACACCAACGCCGACAATTGAAGAGCCGATAATCGAAAGCAGATAGCGAAGAAGCATTTTCATTAATCCAAATCCACGCCGTCAGAAGCGATAACTTTCTTATACCAGTAGAAAGAATCCTTCTTGATTCGTTTGCATTCCTTCGGATCATCATCAGTTCGATCAACATAGATTAATCCATAGCGTTTCTTATAACCATTACTGGTAGACAATAGATCGATTGCTGACCAAGGCATATAGCCGACAACCTCAACACCCATATCCATTGCTCGTTTTGTTGCTTGAATGTGCTCTCTTAAATAATCAATACGATAATCATCGTGAATCTTCCCATCAGGCGTCAGCTCGTCATAGGCACCCAGACCATTTTCAGTAATCATAAAAGGAATTTTGTAGCGAGTATATAGGTCACGATAGACATATTCCAATCCAATTGGATCAATCGCCCAATCCCAATCTGTTGTACGCAGCTCAGGATTCGGGCACATTTGGTAAAATCCCGGATGTGTTTCAAAACCAGACATATCCCCTTTTTTCCCGCTAATATTATAGCCGGACCAGCTTCTTTCTGCCCCCTCCGGACAAGCATGTGCACACTGACTATCATAATAATTGATAGCAAAGAAGTCTGAAATGTTTTCCGCGAAGAATGCTTCATCTCCCTCTTCCATGATAGGTGCCAAATCTGCTTGCTTCAAATAAGTCAGTGCTGCAACGTTGTAATAGCCCTTAAAATAAACATCCAGATAATACGTATTTCTTAAATCGTTGGCATTTAATGCCGCTAATTGGTCTTCCGGTTTGCAGGTTCTTGCATATACCGGCGCATAGCCCAAAGCAGGTCCCGCCAATCCGCCAACCTCATGAACATATTTGACTGCGGTCGCTTGTGCCAAATTCATATGGTGATTAATCTGATAACGCAGCTGATTATTATTCTGGTATTCCGGCAAGACATAACATTTTTGTGTCCAATACTGAACGATGATACTTTGTTCATTCAACGTAATCCAATACTTTATATCATTCTTGAACTCATTGATAACATACTTAGCAAAAATCTCGAAGTCCTTTACGACCTCTCTTGACAGCCAGCCGCCATATTTTTCCACCAGCGCCCACGGCAAATCATAGTGATATAGGGTTGGAATCGGTTCAATGCCATTGTCCTTTAACTCTTTGATTAAATCACGATAAAATTGAACACCTGCTTCATTGACTACATCGTCGCCGTTTGGAAAAATACGTGACCACGCAATCGAAAAGCGGTAGCTGGTAAACCCCATCTCTTTAAATAATGCGATGTCTTCCTTGTACATGTGGTAGTGGTCACTGGCAACACTAGCATCTGCGAAGCCAAACTTTTCATGCCGTTCCTGATTGATAATATCCTGTTGGGACAAGCCTTTGCCATCCGCTTCTGCTCCACCCTCAACTTGATAGGCACTGGTTGCCGCTCCCCATAGGAAGTCTTTTGGAAACTCTTTGTTCATATTCTTCTCTCCTCATCTTTTTTATTAAAAACTGAAGGATGAGTCAATAACGGACTGCTTCAGATTTCTCACAAGTCATTAGCTATTGTTCTACTTGATCGGCAAATGTGGTGTCGCCAATCGCCTCAATCGTGTACTTACCATCTTTGTAGGTCAGTGTTGTTACACTGCAATTGCTGATTTTTTCGCCATTGTATTCACCCGGTGCAATGACCTCCATGATAATTGGGATAATTCCTCCGGATGAAACAATCAGTATGTTGCCGCCGCCATTTTTTTCCGCTTGGGTAATCATTTCATCCATCACGGTTGCCGCACGAGCTTTGATTTCTTCATACGTCTCCGCTTCCTGCTCAGGATCAACCTTCGCGATATGGTCTGCCAATTCCTCTTCACCCAGCTGTTCTTTCAGAAATGCCCACAGCTCGTCACTATCAGTTGGGTAATCAAGCTCTAAATCCTCTGCCACAGCAATGTTCATCGCATCATTGGACTGTCCTTCAAAGCTGCCGAAATTCTTTTCTCTAAAACCGACAAGCTCCGTCAGTTCAGGCGCCTTTCCGCTATTTTCAGCCAAAATCAGCTTAGCTGTATTCCGTTGACGAGCTAAGTCACTGGAAAACGCAGAGGTAAATGTCACGTCCTTCATCCCTTCCCCCACTGCTTTCGCCTGTTTCTCACCAATTTCAGTCAACGGGCTGTCACTATACCCCTGCACCTGATTCATTGTATTGAACCAAGTCTTGCCGTGACGAACCAGATAGACAGTCATTGCATCAGTCGTATTTTCATCCGCGGTTGCCGCCGTCTCCTTTTCTGCTGACGAAGAGCCGCAAGCGGTCAATAGGAACGCAAGCCCCATCAATAGAGCCAATTGAAATTTTTTCATTGCTTTACTCCTTCACTCTTTTCTTTAGTGCTTCAAAGCCAGCTCAAACAAATCAATCAAATCTCCTGTCATACTGACCTCACTTGATATCGTCATGAGATGATCCTGTGCATGAGTGAATAATAAACACGGCGCATAGCTCTTTCCGGCTGCTTCATTCTGGATAATCGACGTTTGCGATTTATGCGCCAATACAATGTTGTCCTTCGCTTCCTTCAAACAGACTCTTGCGGCGTCAAAATTCTTCTCCTTCGCACACTTGATTGCTTCCTGCGCTTTTGTTCTGCCATTCCCAGCATGTAAAATAATCTGCATGGCTACAGGAATCAACTCATTTTCCTCTTCCTCTACTAACTCATTTTTCATTCTGCTTTTCACCTCGTCTTTTTTAAGAAACTGCCTCTGCACCCATCATCGTTTCCTGTTGTTGTTCCTCTGCCTTAACCTCTTCTGCCAGCAATTCCTTTTCATAAACCTTGAAGAATGGATACCAAATCCCCAGATAGATGGCAAATAGGACAACATACCAAATGATTGCTCGGAAATCCTTCGTCAGTATCACGCTGGAAATCGGTGCCGGAATCTGTGCCAGCTGCATCAGCTCTGCCGGAATATTCAATAAGCCGCCTCGCATGGCAAACCAGATAACACAGCTGCCTACGATTGAATTAATCCACATTGGCATCATCAGCAAAGGATTCATGACAACAGGTGTACTGAATACAACCGGCTCATTGATGTTGAAGATGGAAGGTCCTATACAAATCCGGCCCAAAGTTTTCAGCTTCTTTGATTTTGAGAAACACATCAGCAGATTCAAGCCTAGTGTTGCACCAGTCCCACCCATCATAATCAAACCGATACTATAGACCGTTTCATTCGTTACAATATTTGTTGGATTAGCTCCCTGCTGTAAAGCCAGTGTATTTGCTGCGATCCCCGCAATAAAAATTGGGTTTTGAATTGCTGACCACAGCCAAGTAGAAATTCCCATAGAGTAGAAAAATGCTGGAATCAATACCAATAAAATTAAGCCAGGCAATGACTGTCCAAAATTTTGGATGGGTTCAAACAGCCCAATAATGACTTGGAAAATATCAATCTTCAAACCAAATATCAACGTAGACCATAGTGCTAGGCTGAGGAAAATTGGAATGATGTTATTAATCCATTCCACTACAAAATCCGGTAATTCGCTGTTTTGCAACAATTTCAGCTTGCTGAAATAATGGAAGATCACACTGACAACGGCACCTGTAATCACACCAATCAGAATTCCTGTAGGACCAACACGCCCCATATCGTAGACACCCTCCTCTGCTCCCACAGGATGCAGAAACATCATCAGAGAACAAACCGATACAATCCCTGCTGTAATGGAATAATTCGGATGTTTGAATTTCTCCATATATTGATTCGCCACCATAAAGGCTGCAATCAGACCAATCATCCCAAAGGAATAGTTGGAAATATTACTCAAATCCGGCAATGATGGTAAATAAGAGCGGAAGACATTATAAAAGAAGACAATTGACCCCGTCATGATAAACGGAATCAGCTTTTGCATCGCACTTGATAGACCTGCTACTGCAGGTTTTTGTGTTAAAACCTTGGCTTTTGGCGCAAAGGAGTTCGCCAGCCAATCCATGAATTTTTTCATTATTGTTACCCCTTTCGTTGTTAATTACTTAATTTTTGTATGGCAAAATCCAGTAGACCTTCTCCGTCCAGCATGCCGTAAATATCCTGTGGAATCACATCGACCACTACATTATGCGGTGCTGCCTGTTTGGCCATTTCCTCTTTGAAGGAAGCGTAGTGTGGTCCTAGCAGCAGAATATCAATAGTATCTAAGTATTGGGATACTTCACTTTCACTTCGTGCATCAATTGAACCGGAAATTCCGCGTTTTTTCGCAGCCTTTCTTGTTTTTTGCGCTAAGAATCCACTGGACATCCCAGCACCACAACATAACAGCATATTGATTGTTTCCATTTTCATAACCTCCAAAATGTTTTTACAGCTAGTCGATTCTTTCGTCTCGGCGGCTGTTTGTCTTGCCTTGATTATTTCGTTTTCAGCGCTTCTTCTCAACTGAACTTTTGCACTGCACCGGTGCAAATTTCTATTTAAAATCGTTTTCACAACCTTTATACTAGTAAGTACATTAGTGGAAATCGTTCTGTGGTTTTCCCCTACAAAAAAAGTCGCCACAGTCATTTTCCAGAAAGGGATCGTTCAAGATGAAAGAAAAGCAAGAACAACTATTACATTTTTTGCTTCAGCAGGAACAACCGCTGTCTTCCCGACTATTGGCTCAGACTCTTGATATCTCTATGCGAACAGTCAAAAGCTATGTTGCCGATTTAAATAAATCCAGCAGTCAGCCTGTGATTTTTTCATCCAATTTAGGCTATACCATAAATCCTCAAGCAGCTCGCTTACTCTTAAGCACTGAAGAAAAGCAGCCCGAGGTACCGCAGACTTATAAAGACCGTGCGTTTTACATTATCAAGCGAATACTGATTGAAAATGCTTTGCCTGATACCTTTGATACTGCCGAAGAGCTATTTATCAGCTATTCAACGTTAAAAGCGGACCTTTCACGAATGAATAAAACCTTTGAGAAATACAAAGTCAAATTCATCATAAAAAATGACCGCATCTATATTCTTGGTGAAGAAAAAGAAAAACGCCGCTTAATTTCCTATATCATTTTTGAAGAGATGCCGTATCAGTTCATGGATCAAGAGATACTTGAACAGAACTTTGAACCAGAAGATGTCCTGATGCTTTCCACAATCATTCAGCTGGTTATGAAGGAATCAAACTATCATATGAATGACTTTGCCTTTATGAATCTGATGCTGCATCTATTGATTCTTATCGAGTCTGTTCGAAACGATCAATCCCTGATTTCCCGGGATTGGTTCAGCTCTTGGCTCAGAAAAGACAAAGCTATGCTTGTCACACGGCTAATTGAGGAGATAGAAAAAGAATTCCAGCTCACACTGAATGAGCTGGAAAAAGAAGAAATTCATATGCTGTTCCATGCAAATGTTAATTACATTCCATCCAATGACATAAAGGAACTGGAAAATATTGCTGGACCTGAAATACTCGCGGCGATGACTACTGTACTCGAGCAAGTACGCCGAACCTTTGGTATCAGCTTGGACAGTGAAGGCTTCATGGTACCTTTTGCTTTGCATTTAAGCGGTCTCTTTTCAAGGGCGAAGCAGGAATCCTTTTTGAAAAATCCTATGCTGGACTCTTTGAAAAGGGACTATCCCATCGTCTATGATATTGCCGTTTTCATCTCTCTTCGTTTAGGCGAACTATTCGATATTACCATCAACGAAGACGAGTGTGCCTATATCGCTCTGCACATTGGTGCCGAGCTGGAAGGACAAAAACGCAACTTCTCAAAGATTAAAACAGTTGTTTTATGCCCTAAATACATGGGATTAGACAAGAAGCTTTATGCTCGGTTGTCCCAGCAATTTGGGAATGAATTGAATATCAAAGCTGTGGTTTCACAATTTTCCAATATCGAAAATCTCTCCTTTGAGCTATTAATCTCTACTATTCCTGTACCAAAAAGTGAGCACTATAAGCGAATTAATATCGCCCCATTCTATACCGAAGAACAACGACTCACACTCGTATCTGAGGTAGCCAATATTCGCTTAAATCAGAAAAAACAAATTTTGAGTAAAAACTTTGATTCTTACTTCAACGAAGAGCTTTTCTTTATTCCGGAAAAAAAGAAACAACGAGATGAATTACTTCAAGATATGTGTGTGATGATGGAAAAACAAGGCATTGTAACGACTGCTTTTTATAAACAGGTTCTTGAACGTGAAAATGCCTCCTCAACTGCGTTTGAATCCATTGCCATTCCACATTCAGTCTACATGGATGCCACGAAAACAACCATCGCTGTCCTGCTATCTAGTGAGGGCATTGATTGGAATGGCCGCAAAGTTCATATTGTTCTCCTTGCAGCTATCAATGACTTGGATCGCCAGCTATTTACGGATATCTACGAAGCGCTGATTTCCTTATTTGATTCTCCTGATATTTACTCTGAATTGAAGAATGTTTCAACCTTTGAAGATTTTCGCCGCTTTATTCATGGGAAAATAAGAACACATTAAAAGAACCACTCAGTCATGCAAATAAGTCATGACTGAGTGGTTCTTTCAAAACTATTTTTTAGCTGCTATCTGTATTTATATTTCCTGACGTTGAAAGCTGATAAACATTGAAATCACGCCGATAATACCTGTTGCAGCAACAGAAAGAACGGCAATCAATAGCTCCGTATCGCCTAAATCCATGGAGGATAACGCAAACGCAGCAGACCATGGAATAATAACCGGCCACTTATCTGGGAAAGTAATTCCGGTAACAGCCAAAATTGCAAATAGAATTCCTACTAAAATAGTTGGATAAAACAGCTGCTTCTGCTTTATCCCTACCCATGCCAAAGGTAAAATGACGATTGCCGCCATAAAAGCAGACAACATAAACTTACCCAAAATATCTGTAAATGTTAATTCATAAACAAGAAAAATATTGCGGTACCCAAGAAAAACGATTATACAAGCAACTGTGTACATAATGATGTGCAGTATAAACCAGACAATCAGCTTACTGAACAGGATTGTTGCTCTCGATACCCCGGTAATCCATAAGTTCTTTATCGTTCGTTCTTCATACTCTCTATGAATCAAGTAACCAAGAAGCATCGTACTTAAAAAGAAGGTTACCATAAAATTATTAATCATCATATTTTCAGTCAACCAAATACTTTGCGGCACTTGTCGCGTTGACTCGCTACGCAGAACATCCTTCATCACCGCTAAAAGTGTAAACAAGAAACTTCCCGATAAACAAACAAAAATCAGGGAGCTGTGCCGAAGCTTCAAAAATTCAATTTTAATTGTTGAAAGCATGCTCGTCACCTCCTATAAGCCGGCTAAAATAATCCTCAAGCTGAAAGCTTTGATTAGATACCTCATAGACCATTAGTCCTGCTTTGACAAAGCAGCTTGTGATAATTCCTGTATCTGCTTGTTTCGAATAAATACGCAGAAAATCGTCCTCTGATACCTCATAATCTGAAATGCCTAATTCATCTTCAAGTAAAAAACAGGCACGCTTCACATCAGTCACCTTTATTTTTATGAAATCCCTGTTTCTGTCCTGCAGCTCTTGAAGGCTGACCTCCTCAACTAAATACCCTTTGTTTAAAAATCCGATGACATCCACCATCTGCTCAATTTCTGATAGAATATGGCTGGAAATCAAAATAGTCGTTCCATATTTCTTATTCAGAAAAAGCAGCATTTCCCGTATCTCTTTGATTCCCATGGGGTCCAAGCCATTAATCGGTTCATCTAAAATCAATAGCTCCGGCTCATGCAGTAAAGCTGCTGCAATACCGAGTCGCTGCTTCATCCCCATAGAGAATTCTTTAAATTTCTTTTTCCCGGCTGTATCCAAACGAACATTTTCCAAAACGGTTTTTATTGCTCGATATTTTGTTACACCACGCATCTCAGCCAATATCTCTAAGTTTTCGGTGGCGGTCAGATTTCCATAAAAAGCGGCTTCTTCAATCATCGAACCAGAACGAGTATAGATTGCCGTGCTTTTTTCGGATAGCCTCTCTCCCATGAAATACATTGCTCCGGAAGTTGGCTTCTGTAAACCTAACAATAGCTTCATTAAGGTGGTTTTCCCCGCCCCATTTGGTCCTAAAAGTCCGTATATCTTACCGGCGGGCAGATGAATTGCTACATGATCCAGAATCACGTGACCTTGGATTTCCTTCGTTAATGCTTTTGTTTGAATCATCCATTTCGTCATTCCTGTCACTCCTTTCCTGATAGCTTAAGCTTACCAGCCATTTCTTACAGAAATCTTACTCAAATCATAAAAAATCCTGACTTCCTTTCGTGGAAAAATCGTTCTTTGATAACCAAACCTCAAACATACAGCCTTGATTTTCCTGACTTTTTACAGAAATATTTCCTCCCAAACGCCGAACCAGCTCCTTCGTAATGGCCAATCCCAGACCGGAACCTGACTGAGAGCGGGCAGAATCGCAACGATAAAGCTTTTGAAAAATGAAAGGCTGATCCTGTTCGGAAATGCCAATACCATCATCTTCGATTATTAACCTGACACCATTTCTATCTGATTTTAAACAAAGACAAAGCCTCTTCGCCTGACTATGCTGCACGCAATTATTCAGTAGATTCTCGATGATTCTGGTATAAGCCATTCGGTCAATCATAAATGGCAGAGCCTCTTCCGCAATTTCGAATTGATAGGTCAAATTCAGCTGTTCAAGCAGAGGTATCCAAACAACAGCACACTCTCTGGTCAGCTCGTTCAAGTCATATAGTTTGATATCCAGCGTGTCTGTATACATCTCTTTACTGTCTTCCAGCTTAAACCAAAAAAACAGTTGATCCGTCAATAGCTTCAGCTGTTCTGCTTTTTTCAATACTAATGGCAAATACTCTTGCAGCTCATTTTTCTCTAAGTATCCTTTATCAAAAGCGTCTAAATAGCCAATCAGAGAAGTTAGCGGGGTACGGATATCATGGGAAAGATGATTCAAAAACGTTCGCTGTGACTGTTCCGTTTGTTGCAGCTTATAGATTTCTTCATTTTTATCTGCCAGAAGCTGATTGAGAGAAAAGGCAACTTCTGCTAGAGGTGCATTCTGAGGCAAAACAATCTTTTGCCGAGCATCCTTTACAGTAGATAATTCGGCTAGCACAGTATTCATTGTCTTTAATTGCTGCGTCACTTTTTTCCGATAAGCAAAGTGATAGAGCATTGTCATGACTCCTATAAAAACCAGTAAAATACTCATGTAAAACCACATTTATCTAGCCCCCTTGAATCGATAGCCCACACCCCATACCGTTTCTATTGCTTCCTGCTTTGGAGCTGCCTGTCTGATTTTCAGCCGCAGCCTACTGATACAAGCCATCACAGTATTATCGGAATCCAGATAAGGTTCCTTCCAAACCTGTTGATAAAGCTGCTGCTTAGTAAAAACCTGATTTTTATGCGCCATGAAAAAAGAGAGTAAGCGATATTCAAAATCAGTTAACGCCAAGGGTACATCGTTAACCTTGATTGAGTGCAAAGCTGGTTCCAATTTAAACGCACCAATGGTCTGCACACCTTCTAAAGAGACTGCTGTATTGAAACGAGTAGAACGTCGAATGTGTGATTCAATACGTGCAATCAGCTCTTGGATACTAAAGGGCTTCGTCAAATAATCATCCGCACCTAAACGCAGGCCGGAAACCTTATCTGCTTCATGCTCCTTTGCTGTCAACATCAGTATCGGTACAAAGCTTGATTGGCGGATTTGTTGCAACACATCAAACCCGCTCAGCTTTGGAAGCATTACATCCAGAACAATCAACTGAAAAGCTTCACTTTCTGCAAGCGCCAGCCCCTTTTCCCCGTCCTCTGCCACTTGAACATAATAGCCTTCCTTGGTCAGACACTGCGCCAATAACCGACCCAATTCACAATCATCATCAATAATAAGTATACTTGTCATCGCTCCCACCTCTTCTTTCACATATAGTTTCATCATAAAAAAAATAAGCGGGCTTATCATCAGACTAAAGTCGAATTATAGCGATGAACAGCTAGCGATTTCCTATCCGCGCTGATTTCACTTGGTCAATAAATTGGCGAAGTTCACGGCTTTCTTACATATAGTTTGTAAAAGAAGTCTGATTTCTTCTTTCTTTTGCTTTTTTTCGGCCGGCTACAAGTAGTTATCATTTTCTTAAAGGAGAAACAAGCAGTGACTTGCTTTCCCACCAATTGATGCCCATTAACTGCCTCTTTATTCGCCTTCTCATTTAGTACAGCCAATGCTATACTAAATGACATGGATGGGATAGATATTGCATTAACACTTATAATGACTATCATTTTTTCAGTGGTTTCAACGCCGGTTATCGTGGTGATGCAGGCAATTCTTTATGCCTTGCTTCATAAATCGGAAGCTGTGAACGGCTTGCTGGTTTCAGCGATTGCCGCGCTTTCTCTGAAATACGTCGTCTACTTCGTGCTTCTATGGGGTGGAAATATTCCAAGCGGGCGCATCCTGCTGACCTTCTTAGTACTTGAAATTCCATTTTCACTCTTATACTGGAAGCTTACCTCAAGCCTTTTCAAAAAAACGCTAATCAAGGAAGACGATGAATAGTCAAAAAAAAAAAGAAACGAAGACTTGTCGCTTGCAAGTCTTCGTTTCTTTAATTAAAAAATAATAGCGTAACTATTTTTTCGACAAACAAATCCCGTTGTTCCTTGTTCATCAGGTCAACACCTGTTTCAGCAAGACTTTGCTTCCGTCGTAAAAAGGCCGCTTGAATCGTGTTTACCAGAGTAAAGAGTTGCCCCTCCATGCCAGCTTCAATTGACACAAACGCTGAGAATTCCTTGATACTTTTAGCTGTATTATCAGTTGATTTTGGACTCCTCATGTCTTCCAAAATAGCCATTTCTGAAACTGCTGAATGTCCGAACAGACGATCTGCAAACTGTTGACTAAATGCAATCAAATCTTGTTGTGTGTCACCGGTCCTATTATTTAATACACCCGCTTCCCTCTGCTCTTCAATAATTCGTTCCAGAGCAAGCTCAACCAGCCGGTCCTTGGATCTGAAATAGTAGTTAATTGCACCAACCGCTACATTGGCTTTCTCTGCAATCATTCTTGTTGTTACCTTCTTTATATTCCCGTCAGACTCCTGAATAAGCATCATCGTTGTAGAAATAATTTTTTCTATTACATCCTCATGAATCGTCATAGGAACCTCCTTAAAATTACATCCGCTTTCCTGCTTGGTCTACTCTGTTATATATAAATAGACAACAGTTTACCATGCCACTCTTTACTCATTCACGTTTACAAGGTATCGGATGCTACAATCCTTACCGGTACCATAATTTCTATTTGAGAATAGCCAAGTGCTTTCTCTACATCAGAAGGTGTCATAACGGTGCAAAGGTCATAATGATTTTCTCTCTCATCTAAAATAAAATTTTCACTGTCTGCGATATATCTCTTTATTTCTCCATACACTCTCTGCTCATCTTCAAAGCTGCCGGCGTTTGCTGCCGCACAGGCATAGAGACCGCCTTCCAACTCTACTATTTCCCAAGGGGAGACATCCTGATTGAAATCATCCGGAACAGCGTAGTACCAAATCATGGCATCCTGCTCTCGCCCATACATCAGATAGTCACGTGAATACCATCTATCTACTCTGCTTTCGTCCAGTTTACTCCAAAAAGAATCAAACAACTCCAGCTTGCCGTTTTTTTGAAACGGCTCCTCATTATACGCATATCCGGAAGTTACTGCTTTACATTTCGGTAATCGGATAAACCTGATAGCTTCCATCCATCTCATCCTCCTTCAAATGTTGAACAACGTTTTGAACAACGTTCAAAAATAAGTATATAGCTTAGTATAAGAACTGTCAATCAGATACATGACCAGCTTTTTGCATGCCAGCTGTATTTCTTCTGCGGATTTTGTCCAGGCACTCTTTATTTTCAAGAGCTGCAACTATTCTTTACCTGCTTCAAGCCTTTTTTTCTGTAGATTGTTTTCCGTGAATAATCCCGTTGAAATAGGTATACTGTCAAGGCTGCTGTCAGAAACTCAGCCAATACAAAAGAAATCCAGATACCTTCAATCCCCATTACTTTGCTAAGCAACCAAGCGAAAGGTAAAACTAAAAGCAACTGACGAAGCAACGTAATACTTAGAGAAAAGAAATTACTCCCTGTTGCTTGAAAATAAGAAGCAAAAATATAACCAAGAGAACCAAAAACAAAGCTGAAGCTGATGGTTCTTAGCATACCAACACCAGTGGAAAGCAGGGCACTCTCATTCGTAAACAGCTGCATAATTTCTTTTGGTAACAGCCAGAACAACAATAACCCGCCTATACTAAATATCATTGATAAAAGCAGTGAGAGCTTGAGTGTTTTCAGTAATCGTTCTCTATTTTTCGCCCCATAGCTGTAACTTAGTATAGGCAGCGTGCCTTGAACAAGACCGCTAATTGGCATATAGACAAAGGATTGCAGCTTATAATAAACGCCGAACACCGCAACACCGATTTCTGACACACCTTTTAGAATCAAATTGATGCCACTCACCATCACTGACCCAATAGACAGCATCAGAAATGAAGGAGCACTTATAAGATAGATTTCCTGAATCATTCGCCAATTCCAACTCATCCGTCGAAAAGAAATGGTCAGCTGCTGCTTTTGAAAAACCAATGCGACAACAGCCGTAAGCATGGCAAGAAGCTGACCTATTACTGTCGCAATAGCGGCTCCTTGAATGCCTAACGCGGGAAAACCAAACCAGCCAAAGATAAGAATTGGGTCCAGAATAATATTGGTTATTGCACCTATCAGTTGAAAAAACATAGGAGCAATCATATTGCCGCAGGCCTGTAAAATCTTTTCAATCATAATCTGGATATTCTGTCCAAAGCTAAAAAGAATAATAATACGTGTATAGCTGCCGCTTAGTCTGATTACCTCTTCGTTGTTCGAAAACAATCTCATAAACGGTTCTGATAGAAACAAACCAAGACTTACAATAATCAAGTAATGAACCATGGAGAGAATCAATCCCTGCGCAGCTGCCTGCTCTGCACTTTGCAGCTCTTTATTTCCCATTTTTCTTGCAATATACGCATTGACTCCTGTCCCAAATCCCACAGATAAAGCTAGTATCAGATTTTGTACAGGAAAAGCAACCGATAGAGCAGTCAATGCTTCACTACTAATTTTTGCTACAAAAACTGAATCAACAATATTGTATAGCGATTGAACCACCATCGAAAAAATCGGCGGCAATGACATACTGATGATTAGCGGGAGAATCCTTCCCTGAGCCAGTTTATTTTTTTCCATATATTCCTCCTGTTATAAAGTATTTTTTTTAACAAAAAAAGCCACTTATTCCTACTGTTTGTTTTTCCGGGAAACAGTAAAAATACGTGGCATGTTTATGCATTCATTTTTTATCAATCAATTTTGATTACTCGCACATTTCAATAAATGTTTTAAAGTTTGTCTGCTTGGACAGCTTTCTAACAAAGCTGCCTTCACTAAGTATCTTAACCAGTTGACTGAACAGCTCTTCAAAAGAATTGTCTCGTTCTTCCTTCATCGCCAACAGTAAAACTAGGCGGACACGATTACCGCCCCAGTCAATAGGCTTATCGAGACAACAAACTGCAACAGCATTCTTAAGCGCACTCCGCTGAATCGCATGAGGAATTGCGTAATAATTACCATAAGAAGTGCTAGATAATTGCTCTCGACTTAACACCTTTTCCGTATAGTCTGGTTTGCAATACCCGTATTCTGTCAAATTCCGACAGAGAAAGGTGATAACCTCTTCACGACTTTTGAATGTTTGACCGGGAAAGAATAATTCTTCCTTAAAAAACTGATTAAGGATAGACTCAGATGATTCTCGTTTTTCAAGCAGCGCTTGAATATTTTTAACATCCTCATCACTAAAAAAGGAGTTGTAATGATAGATAGGTGTGTTTGTCGGAGTTGTTAATTCTTCCGTAGATAAAATTAGATCAAGCTCATCACCTAATAAATCCTCCACATCAAAAATAGAGGTCGATTCAATCAGTTCAATTGAGTATTTCGTCATTTTTTTCAGCTTATTTCGAACAAGACGCCGACTCGCGACACCATATGGACAAATTAACAAAAGCCTTCTTTTTTTCCCATAATTAATATTTTCTGAAGCCGAAAGAAAGTGCAAAGCAATGTAGGCAATCTCATCATCAGGAAATGTGATTCCCAGCTCCTTTTGAATAAAATCAGCCGCAAAAACACTCACATTATAAATAAAGGGAAACTTGTTCTTCATCTCTTCAGTTAGCGGATTCGTCAAATACTGCTTCTGTACTGCTCGTTCATACAATGCTGATAAATGGGTAATTAAGTAATCCTTCATACGCTCATCCGCAGAAAAATCAATATGAAACACAAGCGCAATATGTGTCAGCAAATGGTCCACCATCGTAACAAACTGCTCTTCATTTGTCTGGTCTGCCAATATAAATTTGCCCGAATATAGACGGGCAATATAGTATAACTCCTGTGAAGGAATGACAATAGACAGCTTTCTCTCAAGTTCCTTTGTAAATTGTTTTGCCAACTCGTAACTACGCTCATCAATTTGCTTGGTTCGATCAACCTGAACATAACTCCCCTTACTGATGCGTTCAATTAGAACAGCCACATGGAGGATAAAAGAAATCGTTGAAAAATCATTCATCGCGAATTGGTTGCTCTTATGGTAAGAAACGATTAAGCCAGATAGCCGTTTTAAGTCACAAAATTCGAAATAATCAGCATACTTATCCAAACTAAGCTTATGACTCTCTATCTCCTGATTAAGAAAAATATTGAATATTTGCCGTTTTTGCTCCTCTTTCCCCTCAATCAATAAGCGGTTGTTTTTTCGAATAATACATAAGGATTCATCCCTTTGTGCAATCACTCTGTTCAGTTCCTTAACAATTCGATCCAGTGTTGATTCACTGATAAAGAATTCATCAGCCAATTCATAAAAGCCGGTATCCTGTTCATCAATGATTCGATTTAACAATTCAAATTGAAGGTTCTGCGGTTCATCTTCTGTCAGAAATTCATCTAAATGATGGTCTGGGTCCTGAATAAAATATCCTCGGCCAGATTTCGATTCAATAACAGCAGTCTGAAACATATTGTTAATCTGCCGAATGTCATTTCGGACTGTTTTCGAGGAGACACTCAAGGCTTCAGATAGACTGCTCGCCGTCATCATATCATGATTATTTATTAGTCTTTTAATCAATTCAGTTTGCCTTTTTGAGATATTCATATTTCCCTCCTGAAACGCTCGTACTGTTTTCTTCAGTATATCATTTCTACCCATAAAATAACACGTGAATAAGATTTATGTACAAACAGAGAACAAGGTCAGCTCATTTACTGACCTTATTCCTATCTTTATTTTTACCCTTCTGCAGCGGTCTCTCCTGCTGGGGCTGTCTCTTCCTTCGCTTCAGATTCAGCCTCTAAAGCAACCAGATTTTTTTCATACACTTTTAGGAATGGGTAATACATTAAGCCATTCAATACAATCAATACAAATACTAATACAACTGCTCCCAATCCATTGTTGACAGGAAAGCTCCTATTGGGGCCGGCATCTGCCAAGAAAAGACAGCAAAGGTTTTTCCTACAATTCCCCATGACATACACAGATAGGTCACTACACCATTGAAAACAGAGGTAAAGATGAATGGGAAAAAGAAAATTGGATTCAACATTAACGGCGTTCCAAAAATGATTGGTTCAGAGATACCGAAAATTGATGGTAGAAAACCGATTTTCCCAACAGTACTCAACTGTTTCGAACGAGAACGCATCATTAAAAGTGACAGGGCCAAAACAGAACCAGATCCGCCAATAATAACGAAATATGTCCAGAATGGCGTTGTAAAGATGTGTGATAAATCAGAACCCGCCATTTTCTCTGCCGCATTGATTGACAGATTACCATCACGGATTGGTCCTAAAATTCCCGCAAGTGCAGCGTCGTGAATACCGAAAAACCAAAACAGATGAATGAGGAAAATAATCAAAATTGTGAACGGCAGGCTGTCAGCAGCTTTAAAGCTTGGAGCCATAATATCATATAAGAACTGAACGGCTGTTGTTTCCATTGAGTGGAAGATAATGAAAATCACTGAGAAAAATGTCAGTAAAATAAGTCCGGGTACCAACGCCGCGAAAGTCTCAGATAAAGAAGCAGGCACGCTGTCCGGCATCTTGATTCGGCCAATATTTTTTTTACGCATCCAATGATAGCCTTCTACTGTAACAATTGCTACAAAGATTGCCAGCAGAATTCCTCGACCATCCAAAAAACTGATTTCAACCTCTTTGCCATCCCAGCCCATTTTCAGTGGTTCTAAAACCAGCATCAAAAATCCGGCAATTGCAAACATCATCGGCCGTAAGATATCTTCTTTATAGTGTCGGCAAAGATAATAAGTAATTCCTACACAAATGAACAGTGACATCGCACTTAATGTGACCCCGCTAATCCAATTCAGAATCATACTATTTTTTTCCGCAAAATCTGCCCAAGCTAGAATAAATCCGTTAGTGGTGTCTTCTGTAACAGGTGCTGCCTTTAAAATAATTGGAATTGATCCAAATAATGTGATTGGCAGCATTGACATAAACGCATCTCTCGTTGCTTTTAAGTGCCGTTGCTGACTCAGCTTATTGGCGATTGGAGAAATATAACGATCCATTCTTTCACTTAACGTACTAAACCCCATTTTTTTACCCTCCTATCAAGCTTTTGATATCTTCATAAACACCCTTGCCATCCATCATGCCATATTTAACAGGCGAAATAGCCTGTACCGGTACACTGACTGCCTCTTCAATCTGCGGCAGTAGAAAACGAATTTGCGGACCAATTAAGACCAAATCAACATCTGAAAGATAGTCTTTGTATTCAGACTCGCTATAAGCGCTAACCTTCACCGTATTTTCTGAAGCTGCTTCTATTTTCTTTGCAAGGATCCCTGTAGACATTCCTGCATTACACACTAACATAATTTTTTTCATTTTCTTCCGACTCCTTCTCTCATTGAATAAGAACTGGTTACTTACAGGATGGTGGAGAAGCGGCAGCCCCTCCAACAGCTTTATCTATTTCTGCGTACAATTCGCTTAGCAAATTATGAGTTGAACGGACGACGCTTAATCAGTGCTCCCTGACTTTCGATAATTTCCTTAAACCAATAGTAAGAAGCTTTGGGTTTCCTGATTTGCTCTTTGTCAAAATCTACAGCAACAATACCATAACGTTTCTCCACACCATTTTTCCAAGAATAAAGATCAAACGGTGCCCACGCATAGTAGCCGCGTATATCACAGCCAGCATCCATCGCATTCATGATTGCGTTGATATGATCGTTCATAAAGGCAATTCGGTAATCATCATTTACTTGATTCACGGTGACATCTTCACGAACACCGATTCCATTTTCCGTTACATACAATGGTCTTTGGTAACGCTGATAGGCTTCAATCAGTCCATCTTCCAATCCTTTTGGATAGATTTCCGTGTCCCATTCCGTTGTTTCATTGTTTGGGTCTTTGACTTGTTCAAACCAGTTTTTAATCAATACCTTGCTCTCACCTTTTTTCCCGCTGTGATTAAAGGACAGCTGTGTTTCTCCTTCTGTATATGGTTTTACCAGTGTTCTTGAGTAATAATTCAGACCAATGAAATCGACGGTATTTTCTTTAATGACCTTCAATTCATCTGCTTTCATAAAGCTGATATCATGCTTTTTCGCTAATTCAGCAACCAAATCAATCGGAAACTCACCCAAAGCAGCCGTATCTAAAATCCAATTATTACAATAGTTGTCAGCGTAACGCATTGCAATTTTTGTTTCAATCGTATCATCTACTCCATTAACCGGCGTATAGCTGTGAACGATACCAATTTTTCCTTTGTGGTTTCCTTCTCTAAAAGCTTTTACCCCCAAAGCACTAGCATACATAACATTATACGCAGCAATCATCGTTTTCTGTGTATCTTGATACCCCGGTGGATAATTGCCGATTTTATAGCCATTGACGACAAACCATTTTGGTTCATTGAAAGTCGTCCAGTTTACAATCTTATCGCCAAAGCTTTCATAACAAACCTTTGCATAGTGTTCAAAGGCTGAGCAGACCTCATGATTTAACCAGCCGCCAGTCTCCTCCCAATATTGCGGTAAATCCCAATGATAGAGTGTAACAAAGGGCTCAATACCATATTTATGACAAGCATCCAACACCTTATGATAAAACTCAAGCCCTTTTTCATTGATGTCTCCGGCCTGATTCTTAATAATTCTTGGCCAAGCCAATGAAAACCGATAGGAATTCTGACCGCCTTCCTTCATCATCCGGATATCCTCTTCATAACGATGGTAATGGTCACTGGCAACATCGCCATTTTCCAAGTTTGCTTCATGAAGATAATGATCCCACATTGACTCTGCCTTATCGTCTACATTCCAAGCTCCTTCACATTGATAAGAAGCTGTTGCGCCGCCCCACAAGAAATTTTTATCCATTAACAATGGTCTCCTTCCATTTATACAATTCACCTAGCTCACCAATCATATCTACAGCAATATCTGTTGAAGAGAGATGCCCCTCAGCATGGACCAGCAGCAAGTCTACCTCTTTCATTTTTTCCTCTGATGATAGTTTTCGTAACAGCTCTGCATGTGCCTTATGTGCCAGCTTTATTTCCTCTTTTGCTTCTGCAAATTTTTCATCAAATAATTTATTGTTCATTTTCTTTACTTCAATCAGTGCTTCGTATGCACTGCTTTTAGCATTTCCCGCATGCAAAATAATCGCCATGGAATCTAATTCTGTACTAAATTGATTTTCCTCCAGCATAGCATAACCTCCTTGTTCTTCTATACTTACTATAAAACGTTTTCAATCCAACTTAAAATTTTTCTTTTCCACATCCAATGTGGAAACTACAAGCTAAATTCAGTATTTACCACTTTGAATGTGGTAACTATTGAAGCTGCAAAAAAAGCATTCATTCACAACAATAGTAAGCTGTGAATGAATGCTTTAAATGATAACCAAAACAAAATTATTCGTGAGTTTCTTCTTCAGAAATCTCCAGTATATTTTCTACCTCAGTCTCTGTCTCGGTATGAAGTGCAAAACCAAAGCCCTCTTGTTGGTCACTGAAGGTAAAGCTGCTCATTAATGACTCATCCGTATCAGTCGAAGCTTCTGTGTCTTCTTGTGTATCGGCTGTAGACGAAGGCTCTTCCGAAAGACTCTCATCTTGTGCATGATCGCTCTCTTCCACGGTAGCGGTTGATTCCGCTTCTCCTGCTTCCTCAACTACTTGTGGTGTTTCAGATGCAGTTTCTGCTTCTGTCGCAAATGCTTTTGACGGTTGTGGAGGTTTTGGTGCGTTGCCGCCGCTTCCCCTTGTCGTTTGATAGAACGGATCATTCTTACGTCTCTTCAAGACAAAGAGATATCCGCCGAAAACAAGTAGACTGATACCGGAGATACCACTACCTAAAAGCAGTCCTTGAGGCAAGAATACGAACTCTATTTCATGAGTGCCCTCTTCCAGCTGAACCGAAAGAAACGCGTCTCTAAATGGCGTAATCTCCGCTTTCTTTCCATCCACATAAACCTTCCAGCCCCTATCATAAGGAATCGTCGTAAACAGAATCGGATCTTCCTTAGTAACAGTCACGGTGGCTTTCGCCTTCCGCCCACTCACTTCAAAGTCCACGCCTTTGTCCAGAATCGCTTCTGCGGATTCGGTAAACTCTGTCAAATCCAACAACGCGATATCCGGGGTCAGGAACTGGGCCCGAACAGTATCCGACAGCTCAATCGTGTACTCGACCTCGGTCTCTTCCTCATAATAGCCCAAATTGTAGTATTGACCGGTCATGTTAATGCGGGTCTGCTGTTTTACGCCATTGACCGTTAAAATCACCTCGGCCCCCTTCAGGTCATCATAGTTCAACGGATACAGGCTGAAGTACGCCTGCTTGTTCTTCGGAATCGTGGCTTTCCACGTCAGACGCATCGGCTCCTTTTCCTTCTTATCCGTTTTGACATAGGTGACCATCTGATCGGCGTCTTCGATGGTCACATGCTCTGTATCCACCAGCTCCGGATCAATAAAAGTATAGTAGTTCTTCTTCTGATTCGCCAAAAGATTGAATAAGGAAGTCTGATTCTTGCCTGCCCCATCCACATACAAATCACGGTCCGTCATCACCCCAAGAGGCATCGCATATTGGTTTTCATACAGGGCATAGTCCCCGGACTCATCGATTTTCTTAAAGCCGTATTTATTAATTTCTTCCTGAGAAAGATTGTACTTAATCCCTGAAATCATATCCATCAAGATGGTGTTGTTGCGGTAATCATTCTGCAGATTCGTTCCCCAGGAACGATACCCCAGCTCATGCAGGTAAGACAGGGAATTTCGGTTTCGAATCGAGGAGAACATCCCCACCCCGCTATACCCATAATTCAAGCTGTCGTTCTTCGTTAACATATGCATCGTTTCCATGCGATAGAAGGACTCATTGTCCTCTTTGGTCTGTGCCACCAGCCCACTGATATCGTCATAGTGGTACAGGTAACGATTCCGTGCCGGATACACCCATTCTTTTTTGATGCCTTGGAAAATCACATAGGTGTTCACGCCGGCCTCGGCACTAATCAGGCAGAGAAACAGTACCACCCACAGCTTGCCCAGTGTCTTCTTTTTCAAAAAGACCCGTAGGAACAACAGGTACAGGAAGAGAAAGACCAAGGTCATGATAAAAGAGAAGACGGTAATGTAGCGGTAGGTATCGCCAAAGGAGACATAGACCCGCACGCCGACAAAAAGGAACACCAAGCCCAGTACCAGATTGCTCATCCGACCAAAGGAGGCCTTTGACAAGTGCTCCCAGCCGTAGCCTGCCAACAGAATCACTAGAAATGACAGCACAAAGCTGTAGCGGAACAGAAACATATTCGGCGCATGAAGCCCCTGCCAGAACAGGTTCAGCGGTTCAAAGTAAAAGCTGAAAATCACAAAGGCGCCCAAGGCGCTGTACGCCAGCTTTTCCTTTAAGGGAATCTCTTTGACTGTGTAATAATACACACAGAGAATCAAAGACCACAGCCCGATAAAGACAAACGGCGTGGAGCCGAACTGAGTTGTATCATAGACCCCCACAAAGTTTTTCACAAACAAATCCAACACCCCGGTGTCTTCTGTTTTCAAAGACGTAATCGCACTCAGGGCTTCCCCGTTGTTTCTCAAATCCAGAATGGTGGGCAGAATCACCGGCATCGAAGCGCCCCCTGCCAAGAGGGAGGTTCCCAGATAATCCCCCGCCTTGCGTTTCCAGTCACCGCTATCAATCACCAGACGCGTCAGGAAATACAAAAAGGAGAAGAAGCCGACAATAAAGGCCATGTAAAAGTTGGTGACAAATAACAGAAAATAGCTGACAAACAGCACCAGCGGTTTCCGTTGCTCCAGCACCCGATGAATCCCCAAGATGACCAGCGGCAGGTAGACAAAGGCATCCAGCCACATAATCATTTCAGAAAACGCTAAGGCAAAGCTCATCAGCGCATAGGAAATACTCAGCGCCGGATAGCCCCAGCGGGGCAGTTTGAAGGTGCCCAGACTGAATACCGAAAAGGCCAGTCCGGAACAACCGAATTTCAATAAGGTCAAAAAATAAAGAGCATCGGGAATTTGACTGTTGTCAAAC
>NZ_JADOEQ010000012.1 GCF_016745255.1 Enterococcus sp. BWR-S5
TAGAAAAAAATAGAGAGATAGCGGTTGGCGGTCTCTTAAAAAGCTCCCTTGAAGGGAGCAGCAAGTAATGAGCCCTTCTAGGGCTATTAAAAAGCCACCCGCTATGCGGGTGGATAATTACTTGTTCTTCGGTTAATTATCGCATCTTCTTTTTTAGAGTCTGAAAAAGGGTTTAAGTAAAAGTTTTCAATCCTTCTTCGTACAGCAGCTCATCAATTTCAGCAATCGAAAGCTGGCGACTAATTCCGTAAATAACAATAGCATCCCAATGATGTTTCGGGTATAGCTGAGCAAAGCCGCTTTTTTTTAGAAGTGTATTTGTCTCTTCCAATGTAAGCTCAAATCCAATGGAAAGAGCGATCATTTTTTCTCTAGGAGGCTTTCTTTTTCCATCGAAATATTGATAGCCAGTCGTTTCTGTGATTCCTGATTTTCTCAATACCTTGCCTTTGGTTAAGTTTTTCTTTATGAGCCAATCATTTAAATGTTTACTAGTTTCGTTATCAATCGTGTAAGGCTTTGTATCTGAAAGTGCTGCTTGGAAGTTTTCTGCTTTCTTTAGAGAATGTAGCAGCTTATCTGTATCCTTTTCTTTCATCGTTAACTCCTTTAAATAGTTATAAAAATAGTATACAATGACTTAGTGAAAGTTGGTAGAATATTCGAGCATATTTAAAAAAATTTAGCTATGACTACGTTTATTTTTTTGATAGGCTCTAACTGGGTTGGTGAAAAAAACAAGTGAGGTTGTTAAACAAATGGAGAACAATGAAATGAACAGTTGTGCTGCAAATGGGTATAAATATATTGAGCAATTGACCGATAAAGAAAATGGTCCCCTTATGGTACGTAATAATAAAACACAGAAATTTTGGGTACAGAAGGAGTATCCCGGATTTTTAGCAGATAGCTTGGAAACATTGAAAAAAATACAACATAAGAATCTTCCGAAAATTGAAGAGATTATTGTTTCGGGAGATAAAGTCTTTTTATATGAAGAGTATATTCATGGAAAGACATTGAGTGAGATTATCTATGCTTCTGATTCAATGTCGGGAGAAGAAATTTTGAGATTGGCGCAGAATATCTTAGCTGCACTAGCTGCTTTGCATAAAGAGGGCCTGATTCACAGAGATATCAAACCATCTAATATTATGCTGACCAATGATCAGACAGTCAAACTAATTGATTTTGATGCAGTCCGCAGAATAAGTGGGGATAAGGAGAATGACACGATTCAGTTAGGCACGGTAGGGTTTGCTGCGCCGGAGCAATTTGGTTTTGCCGAATCGGATGCCCGCAGTGACATCTACTCACTGGGCGTAGTCATGAATATTTGTTCTACACGAGATTATCCTAAAAATCGGTTGACGGAAGATCCTTTGATACAGTCAATTGTTATTCAGGCAACAAAAATAGATCCCAAAGATCGCTACCAACAGGTTGCAGAGATGGCAGCAGCAGTAGAAGCGCAGCTTTCAGGAGCAGCCGCTGGAGGTCATGGGGAGCCGTACAATGCGAGTCAACTGGAAGAGGAGTTACAGGAACAAACTGCCAAGGCTGAACTTTACGAAGAGGAGGAGCTGGCCTTTGCTAAGGATAGGAAGTGGAAAAGGGAGTTTTCACTTGTAAGTATCATTCGTGGCGTCCTTCGAGCTTTTCAATACATTCCGGGATTTCGAACAAGACAGATTTGGAAAATGTTTCTGGCTATCGTAGGTTATGCTTTCCTGTTCATGATTATGACATCCAGTTCATCCTATGAGGATACCTTTGAGAAGCGAATCCGTTGGGCAATCGATTGTCTGTTTATCTTTATCTTGCCGCTTCTTTTATATGCCAATTTTCTTGATTTTCATAAGCATATTTCCTTGTTGAACTCAAACTCTGTTGTGAAAAAGTTTTTCGGGTATGTATTTCTAACGATTGTCTGGTTTGTGTTGGCTATTGTGTATACACTTTATTTGAGAGGAACCTGAGAATAAGTCTCTCGGAAAGCTGGAGACACTTTCCACTAGTTATCAAACGATTTCTTACTTTTATCTTATGCATATTGCATAAGATTTTTTCTTTTCTATTCAGTATGATAAAAATAGAAAGATGAACTAAATAACAGAAGAAATGAAAAGGTTGGTTTAATTAGACTTCAGTTTTGAAAAGTAAAAAGGTGGAAAAAACGGAGCGAAGAGATTGAAAACAGGTGTTGATTACTTACTCTAATAATGGTTCTAGGAGAACAATTATTGTCTAGGTATGTCACCATCTCTTTTAATCGAATCTCATTGTGAAGTTATTCTGTTGTTATCCCCGTGTAACAAACTCCTTGTTTATAGAAAGGCGAGTAGCTCTTGTCCCTATCAGGAGCTGCCTGCTTTAATAAGATAAGTTATCTGTCCCTTTTTTGTAATCTGCATGAATTATTGTTTGTTGGTAGCTGCTCAGTATGAAAGTGACAGAGCTTATAAGAGAATAGTTAAATGGAGAGCTATAGCTATGTTATTTAGTTCATTATTTCTAATAACCGAAAATTAGATAGAAATGGTAATCCAAAGAGATAGTGAAAGAGTTAATTCAAAGTATAAAAAAAAGGAAATGAAGCTGGTGAGGATTGCTTCATTTCCTTTTTGGTGCTTTTTTATTAACCGGCAGATAAAAAAGTGGTAAGCAGCTGAAGCAAGGACACAAGAAGGATCAATACAACGATTGTTCCGCAGATAAGCATATGTCTTTTTTTCCTCATCAGGACGATTGCTGCGAACTCTCTTAAAAAGGCGTTCGGAAGAAAATAAAACGCAGTTTTTGCTCCAATACCATCTGCTTTTAATCCTGCTTGTCGAGCAAACAATCCGGCACGAAATAAATGAAAATTGTTGGTTGTAAAAATTGCGTGATACTTATCACTGCCAAAGTCTGTGTTCATAATTTCCTTGGAGAAGCGCATATTTTCTAAGGTGTTCACAGAATTTGCTTCCACAAGAATATCCTCCTCAGGAATCCCTTTTTCCATAGCAAACTGTTTCATCGCCAATCCCTCAGCCAGATGCTCGTCATCTCCTTTGCCTCCCGACATCACGAGCTTTAGTGCTTTTTTGTTCTTTTTCTTTTGTTTATTATAGAACTGTATCGCCTTTTCAATACGGTTGCCAAGAAGCGGAGGCACACGTTTTCCATCAATCAAGCCAGCGCCTAAAACAATAATATAGTCTTGATTGTATCTAGGTCTGTTGAACTGATAGAGAATTGAGATTGTCAAAAAGTTGTAGAAGACAATTGCAAAATACCCTAATAGTATAGGAATAATGGAAAAGAGTGAAGCCATCCACGAAGGTAAAAAATGACCGGAAACATAATTAAGTATCAGAAGCGCCGTTAGCCCAACTGCAAGAAACAGGGTAAGCAGGTTTGCCAACGAGTGACCTTCCTTTCGCCAAACAATCAGAGCGTTCCAGTAAAGGAAGATAATCAAGGCGTACAGCCCAACCAGAGCCAAAAGCAAGAGCCCGAAAAGGACGCTAACCAGAAAAAGGATGAGAAGCGAATCCTGTGTCTGAATAGCCAGCAACCCCAAATAGCCGCCAAAGCTGACAAGAAAAATATTGAACAGTAAACCGTTGCTCAGTTTTCGTTTTTCTTTTTTATAGAGAAAGAAAAAGATTCCCAGAAAAGCAAGCGGGATACCGATAAGATAGCTTCCCGCTTTTACTTCAAGCTGAAGTATATAAATGAGAAAGCAGATGCCGAACCATCCCAGCTCGTACAACAGCCAATTGCCTTTTTCTTTTCGTGTCTTATTCCATATAGGAATAAGAACAAGTCCTAAAACAAAAAAAATAAATAATGACATTTCGAAATAAAACTTCATGTAAATAACTCCTTTACCTATAAGCTAGACAATTCCTGTAAATAGGTTTATATAGTGAAAGCCATTGCTTCCGTTCCGCTGTCGTATAGCCTTTTTACAGGATTCTATATACTTAGTATAGCGAAAATAGCGTGGAAAAGATAACATAATCTCTCTTATTCTTTCACTTGGCTTAGGCAATAAAGGAAAGCAAGCTTCTCTAAAATGAATAAATCGGATGAGACGATTTCGAGCAGTTTTTGCTCTGTCTGGTGGGATTTGCTATAATTGATTCAATAACTTCAAGGAGGAACAGTACATGGGATTATTCAGCGGGATGATTGGAAATGCTTCTGCACATTCAACCGAAAAAGTAGAAGATAAATTAAGGGATTTTTTAGCGCCGGGGGAACGTGTTGAGCTAGCCTATAAGTTGATTAGAGATATGGTCGTATTTACAGATATGCGTTTAATTTTGATTGATAAGCAAGGGATGACAGGGAAGAAGACAGAATATAAATGTATTCCATATCGTTCGATTTCACGCTTTTCAGTGGAAACGTCGGGTCATTTTGATTTGGATTCAGAGTTAAATATTTGGGTGGGCAGCAGTGCTGAGCCTGCTGAGGTTTTGCAGTTTGGCAAAGACAAGAATATTTTGGAAGTTCAACGTGCGTTGGCTACTGCTGTCTTGAGATAGTCTTTTTGATTGATTTGGAAAGAAATCATACGAAGAATAGTGAGGTAAGTGATCGTGTCTGAGTCTTATACATATATTATATCGGCAGACCCCAGACATCGACTATCAGAGGATACCGCTGAGCAGATGCTGGAGCTGTTGAGGAGACATGTTCTATCAGATACGGCAATTACCTATGAGCAGTTTCCTCAGCTGCGCTTTATCGATAGTGGTCAAAATTTTTCACAGGTCTGCTGTCCTTATTGCAATAAAACGATTACCGATTGGTGGAGTGCAGAAATGGAGCGCTGCCATTCTTCTGGGTTCTCTGATTTGTATGTGGTTGTCCCCTGCTGTCAACTGACAACCATGCTTAGCCAATTACAGTATTCTTGGCCTTGTGGTTTTGCAGAATATGCCTTTCGTATTGGGAAGGCTGAAAAAAGACTGTCTTCAAAGCTGTTGACGGAGATAGAGGCTTTGATTGGTACAGGGCTGGTTTTGATTTATCAGCATGTCTAATCTGTAGAAATATAGAGGAAAGAAAAACTGGTCATGTTTTACAGTTGAGGTTGTTTCTCTTTTTGATACCTTTTATAATAGTAGATATATGAAGCGGATCAATAGTTTTATTGTTGAGGAATCACTAGTGTAGGAAGTGAACACGATGTATTTTTCCCAGCACAAACATATTCGGGCTTTGTACAGTTTGTAGAAGGAGGCTTTTGTTTGAAAAACTTATGTTTATTATCGGTAATCTGCTTTTCTCATAGATAATCAACGAGGAGAGTGTAGAAGATGAACAGATATGTAAAAGAAGCAAATAAAAGTGATAAAGAGACAGTTTATAGCATAGAAGAATTAGCTTTTGGCGAAACCGATGAGGCGATTTTGGTAGAAAAGTTAGTGGCTGATTCAACAGCTGAGCCCAATATGTCACTGCTGGCCTATGAAGGACAACAAGCGATTGGCCATATTTTATTCACCAAAGGAAGTATAGTTGGTGCTGAAGAACAGTTATCGGTCATGATTTTAGGGCCGCTGGCTGTCTTGCCTGACTACCAAAAACAAGGAATTGGCGGACTGTTGGTTCAAGAAGGCTTATCTCGATTAGAGCGGATGGGTGTTGATCTTGTTTTCGTTTTAGGCCATATTGAATATTATCCGAGACACGGGTTTAGACCGGCATTGCCGCAAGGCTTCCAACCGCCTTATCCGACAAAAAAAGGTCTTGAGGATGCATGGATGGTTTTAGATTTATCTAAGAAACAGAAGGCAGTAGATTGCCGCGGGAAGGTTCGATGTTCCGATGCATTTATGCTTCCTGAATATTGGTAATAAAACTGCGGTGGTAAAAATTAATTCATGAAAAATAGAAAACTGCGCTTTGCTTGTATTTACAAGCACGGCGCAGTTTTTTTCTGTCTCCTAGTGCAAGCAGTTTAGATAGCTGTTATTTAATAATCATTTTGATAAAAACATTTAAATGGAATAAAGCGGCTTCATTTTATCCAATCATCGATCACTACTTTCTAATGATGTAAAGTGAAAAAAGTATTAAAAAACAATGAGTTTTTGTGGTTTTACTTCTATATAAATACTAAGGGAATGATAAATAACTATTGCATGAGAAACGTATGCTGACATTGATGTGGGATGGTTGTGTGACCTGACTTACGGCTTCAAAAGGGCTAAAGTGTTTACATTTTATTTTTAAGTAGGTATAATAACTGAAAATTAGAAAAAAATGAGAAAACGAAGAGAGGAAGACGTTGGATGTTGCATAAACACTTCTTTGAGCGAAAGGGAACAAAATATTATTATGATTCATTAGCAGCATTAGAAGAACAGTATGGGATTACTCTTTCAAAGCTGCCTTATAGTATTCGAGTATTATTGGAAGGGCTCATTCGCCAAAAAAATGATTTTGAGATTACAGATGCGCATATTCGTGCACTGGCTTTTTGGAACCCTGAAAAGACAGTGGAGGGAGAAGTTCCTTTTAAACCGGCTCGCGTCATTCTGCAGGATTTTACAGGGGTTCCGGTTATTGTCGATTTAGCCTCTTTGCGGGAGACTTATGCAGCATTCGGCGGAGACCCACAGAATATCAATCCTGAAATTCCAGTTGATTTAGTAATTGATCACTCTGTTCAGGTAGATGTTGCCGGAAATAAATATGCATTAGAGCGTAATATGAAAATGGAATTTCAAAGAAACCAAGAGCGGTATAAGTTTTTGAATTG
The DNA here is from genome assembly GCF_016745255.1 of Enterococcus sp. BWR-S5. GTDB lineage: Bacteria > Bacillota > Bacilli > Lactobacillales > Enterococcaceae > Enterococcus_L. The sequence goes on from NZ_JADOEQ010000012.1 coordinate 6,767, forward strand.
GGCTCAGACTGCTTTTGATAACTATCGTGTGGTTCCACCTGCTACTGGAATTGTTCATCAAGTGAATATCGAATACTTAGCAGATGTGGTGATTCAAAAGAGAATAGATGAAGAAACGATAGAAGTGTACCCTGATACGTTAGTTGGAACAGACTCCCATACTACGATGGTCAACGGTCTTGGCGTGCTTGGCTGGGGAGTGGGAGGTATAGAAGCTGAAGCCTGTATGTTGGGGGAACCGTCCTATTTTCCGGTACCGGAGGTTATTGGTGTACGTTTTATCAACCAATTAGCAACAGGAGCAACGGCAACGGATTTGGCTTTGAAAGTCACACAAGTTTTGAGAGAAACCAAGGTCGTTGGAAAATTTGTTGAGTTTTTTGGTGAAGGACTGTCTTCTTTAACTCTTGCAGATCGGGCAACAGTTGCCAATATGGCACCGGAGTATGGCGCAACCTGCGGCTTTTTCCCAGTTGATGATGAGACGATTCGTTACCTAGAGTTAACGGGAAGAGATGAGGAATCTATTGCTGTTGCTCAAACCTATCTGAAGGAAAATCATCTCTATTACTCAACAGATGATGCTATCAGCTATTCCCAAACGGTGGAAATAGATTTAAGTACCATTGAACCGAATTTGGCTGGTCCAAAAAGACCGCAGGATTTGATTCCTTTATCTAAAATGAAGGAGACCTTTGAGAAGACGTTTAAAGCGGACGACGTACAAAGTGAAGCAATCTCCGTCAAGCTAGACGGGGAAGAATATAAGCTGAAGGACGGGGCGGTTGCGATTGCTGCAATTACGTCCTGTACAAACACCTCAAATCCGCATGTGATGCTCAGCGCCGGACTAGTAGCGAAAAAAGCCGTAGAAAAAGGACTAAAGGTTCCTAAGTTTGTTAAGGCCTCATTAGCACCAGGCTCAAAGGTTGTGACTGCTTACTTGGAAAATGCTGGTTTACTCCCTTATCTTGAGAAGCTGGGATTTTATGTCGTCGGTTATGGCTGTACCACATGTATTGGAAATTCAGGCAGCTTAAGAGAAGAAATAGAAACGATTATGGAAAAGGAAGAACTGCTTCTTGCGGGTGTGTTAAGTGGTAATCGAAATTTTGAAGGCCGTATCCATCCGCTGGTCAAAGCGAATTACTTGGCATCGCCTCCTTTAGTGGTACTTTATGCGCTGGCAGGAACGACGGATATCGATTTGGTTAATGAACCCTTAGGGCATGACTCATCAGGCGAACCGGTTTTTCTGAAGGACATCTGGCCTGAAGAGGAAGAGATTCGTCAATATGTAAATGACTGGGTAACGCCTGAATTATTTCAAACCCATTATCAGCAGGTCTTCGATGCAAATGAAGAATGGAATAATTTTCATTCAGAGCCAACGCCGCTGTATAACTGGCAGGAAAGCTCCACATATATTGCGAATCCACCTTATTTTGAAGGAATGGCTACCGAAATTGGAGCGATTAAGGAGTTGAAAGGGCTGTCTGTACTTGCTAAATTTGGTGATTCAGTGACGACAGACCACATTTCTCCAGCGGGAATCATTCAGCGAAATAGTCCGGCAGGCAGTTATCTGACAGAGCATGGTGTCACCGTTCGAGATTTTAACTCCTATGGCTCTAGAAGAGGACATCATGAGGTAATGATGCGGGGAACGTTAGCAAATATTCGGATTAGAAATCAGCTGGTACCTGAAATAGAAGGTGGTTATACAAAGTATTTTCCAACAGGAGATACGTTGTCGATATACGATGCTGCGATGAACTATAAAGAACAAGGGACAGGAACAATTATTCTTGCCGGTGAGGACTACGGAATGGGGTCATCTCGGGATTGGGCAGCCAAAGGGGTTCAATTATTGGGTGTTCAGGCTGTAATTGCCAAGAGCTATGAGCGTATCCATCGTTCGAATCTAGTGATGATGGGGATTCTGCCTTTACAGTATCAAGCGGGAGAAGATGCTGAGTATTTAGGTTTAGATGGAACAGAGCAATTTGATGTAGCTATTTCGGAGGATGTCTCTGTAGGTGATGAAATTGTTGTAAAAGCATATAAAAAAAATGGAGAGGTCGTTACGTTTACGACGATTGTCCGTTTTGATTCAGCGGTTGATGTCAGCTACTATCAGCATGGCGGTATTCTGCCGATGGTCATTCGCAAAAAGCTTTCCAAAGAAGCTGTAAGTAATCAAAAGTAAGGGAGGAACACAAATGAAGGTTCACAAAGGACTGGACGGCGTAGTCGTTTCTGAAACACGAATCAGTGCGATTGTAGATAACCAATTATTGTTTGCCGGATATAATATTGATGAGTTGATTGAAAATGAGATTCCTTTTGAAGAAGTAATCTACTTGCTATGGTACTTACAGGTACCTACGTCAGAAGAGCTGGCAGCCTTTCAACAGGTTCTTTATGCTCAAATGCCGGTTTCAGATACAATTATTACAAGCTTGAAGATTCAGACTCGTGAGCATCTTCATCCAATGAGTGTCCTTCGTTCGACAATTTCCCTTTTGGGTGTTTTTGATCCGGATGCAGAAGAGACAGACCGTGAGGCAATCTATAATCAAAGTATCGCAATTCAAGCAAAGATGCCGACGATTATTGCGGCATACGCACGATTGCGGCGAGGGCTTGACCCTATTCCTCCTAAGCAGGATGGAACGCCTTTAGCTGCCAATTTTCTGTATATGCTGACAGGGGAAGAGCCGGATAGTGAGCATGTGAAGGCGATGAACCGTTCGCTGGTTCTTCATGCCGATCATGATTTCAATGCCAGCACATTTACTGCACGTGTTTGTGCTTCAACTCTATCCGATGTTTATTCCTGCATCACTGCTGCGATTGGTTCTCTAAAGGGACCTCTTCATGGCGGTGCAAATGAGAAAGTTTTTGATATGCTCAGAGAGATTGATGAAGGGGAGCTTACAGCTGAAGAATACCTTGACCAAAAAATGGATCGTAAAGAAAAGGTTATGGGGTTTGGTCATCGCGTATATAAAATAGAAGACCCGCGTAAGAAGCACCTGAAGAAGATGGCTCAGGAGCTGACTACTTCCACCGGAAAACAGCAATGGTACTTCTTATCGTGTCAAATTGAACAGTATCTGAAGGAGAAAAAAGGCTTGATTCCAAATGTCGATTTTTATTCAGCAACGGTTTATCATTGTCTTAATATTGATAGTGACCTCTTCACTTTACTCTTTGCCATGAGCCGAGTTTCCGGCTGGCTAGGTCATATTTACGAACAAAAAAATGAAGATTGTCTGATTCGACCACGTTCGCTTTATGTGGGAGAAAGGCATGAGCAGTATCCGGTTAATCGGAGAGAAGAAGGGGGAATGGAAGCTTGAAGCATGAAGGACAACTGACAATGAATCAAGGGAAAATACAAGTGCCTAATCAGCCAATCATTCCATTTATTGAAGGAGATGGCATTGGTCCTGAAATATGGGCTGCCAGCAGAAAGGTATTTGATGCAGCGGTAGAGAAAGCGTATCAAGGAACACGTAAGGTTGCTTGGAAAGAGGTGCTTGCGGGAGAGAAGGCGCACCGAGAAACAGGTGACTGGCTGCCGGAAGAAACACTGGAAACAATCCGAAAGCATCTCGTTGCCATCAAAGGCCCGTTGACAACACCAATTGGCGGAGGCTTTCGTTCGCTGAATGTAACGCTTCGTCAAGAACTGGATCTTTATATTTGCTATCGACCTGTCCGCTATTTCAAAGGGGTGCCATCTCCATTGAAGCACCCTGAACGAACGGATATGCAGATTTTTCGAGAAAATACTGAGGATATTTATGCGGGTATCGAATTTCCTGCTGAAAGTGAAGAGGCCCTTAAGCTCATTTCATTTTTGAAAAATGAGTTGGGCAGCGAGAAAATTCGCTTTCCAAAAACCTCGGCAATTGGCATCAAGCCTGTATCAAAGGAAGGCACAGAACGACTTGTCCGAGGCGCAATTGAACAGGCAATCAGTCAAAACAGGACATCTGTTACACTTGTTCATAAAGGCAATATCATGAAATTTACAGAAGGTGGATTTAAGCAATGGGGCTATGAGTTGGCGGAAAAGGAATTTGGCACTCAAGTTTTTACTTGGCCTCAGTATCTAGCTGTTAAAACAGCTGAAGGACTTGAAGCTGCTGACCGAGCATTGGCTGAAGCGAAACAAGCAGGCAAGCTGATTATCAAGGATCGTATTGCTGATATCTTTTTGCAGGAGATATTGATTCGACCGGAAGAGTATGATGTTATTGCTACCTTGAACTTGAATGGCGATTACATTTCGGATGCTTTAGCGGCTCAGGTGGGCGGCATCGGAATTGCTCCGGGAGCCAACATGAATCTCCAATCAGGTCATGCGATATTCGAAGCAACCCATGGCACGGCTCCTGAATATGCCGGCTTGGATCAGTTGAATCCGTCCTCACTCTTATTATCTGGCGCATTATTGTTTGATTATCTGGGTTGGTCGGAAGTGGCAACCCTTATTACAGAAAGTATTGCTGAAGCGATAGAAAACAAGACCGTGACGAAAGATTTTGCCGATCAGATGGAGGCAGCTGAAAGCTTGAAATGCTCTGAGTTTGGTGAGTTGCTGGTTGAATTGATTCAAAGGAAATAGTTAACTAAAATAAAAAAGTAGAAAAGGTTCGTTTGTTCTTCTCAAATTTGAAGAATAGAAACGGAGCTTTTCTACTTTTTATGTTCAGGGTAGTTATACAGTTCAATTGTTTTTTATAGATTGCCCATAGGGTTTAGGGATAACGAAGTAATCAATTACAGGAACAAAGCAATTCATGATTAATAAAACAAAGGTCATTCCCTCCGGCATAGAAGTGAATGTACGCCAAATCATCAAAAGAGCTCCACAACAAATACCATAAAGTATTTGTCCGTTTGAAGTAGTAGGAGAAGTGCTATAATCCGTGGCCATAAAGAAGGCTCCCAGCATTGTTGCTCCACCAAATATATGAGCAAAAGCAATCGTCCAATCACCATTTCCTGCAATCAAAGCTAAAATAGCAACTGTTCCAATCATGCAGATGGGAATTTGCCAAGTAATCACTTTTTTGTAAAGTAAGAAAAGGCCGCCTAATAGAAGTAAGAGAGCTGTTGTTTCAGCATTTTTACCGGGAATTAATCCTATGAGGTTATCAAGCATTTGCCTTTGTGAGAAGCCATCACCGGATTCAGCAATCATCAATGGTGTTGGAGAAGAGACGACGTCTAATCCATGGGTAGAGAAAAATAGTTGTGGTTGAACATTTTCCGACATTTCTTGAACGAAAAGTAAACGGAGTACAGCTCTACCAGCTAAAGCGGGATTCAATATATTTCTTCCGATACCGCCAAATAGTTCTTTGGATAAAATAATTGCAATGCTTCCTCCTAAAATAGGAAACCACAATGGAACACTGGCTGGTAAACTCATTGCCAACAAAGTTGCTGTGACTATTGCAGAATGGTCATTTAATGCTTCTATTTTTTTTATCTTGAACCAAAGATACTCTGATGCTAAACAAGTTATAATAGAAATTGCATAAAGTAAAAGTGAGTGAAGACCATAAAAAAGGAAAGAAGCTATGATACTTGGTAAAAGAGCGAGTAAAACAAGATCCATAAGATTTCTTGTTTTTTCTTGAACGAGCAGATGAGGTGAAGCTTCCATCATAGGGTATCGCTTACTACGGAATGACTCAAACTGTTGGTTTCTTTCCATGATTATGCCTGCCTTTCTTCAATAATCTTCTGCCCGGCAATAATATGTTTTGCTAAATGTCGGCGGGCAGGGCATATATAAGTGCAGCACCCACAATTGATACAACGGTCAGCATACAGCTTTTTCATGCGTTTCCAATTCTGTTTTAGGTAATTTTTTTCTAATTGATGAGGGAGTAGTCCTATTGGACAGACATTCACGCAACGAGCGCAGTCAATGCAAGGGCTTGGTGTACTGTCTTCATCATGCGTCTCATTGATAATAATCAATCCGTTTGCTGCTTTTGTTAATGAAGCATCCAATGTATCGATGGTTCGACCCATCATAAAGCCTCCGATAATCACTTTAGAAGGCGGTCCATCAAATCCACCACAAAATTCAATCATATCACTAACAGTAGTCCCCATTGGAAAACGAACATTTTTTTGATTTTGGACATCACCGACAACCGAACAAATTCGATGACTTAAAGGTGTGCCCTCCATCACTGCATCATAAATTGCTGCGGTAGTAGATACATTAATGACTAAATAGCCTAAATCTCTGGTAGATCCGCCAGTAGGTTCCTCTAAACCTGTCACTGCTTTAAAAAGAAGTTCGGTACTCCCTTGTGGATAAATGGAAGGGACTTCAAGTACGGTAAGATTTGGTATGCAGTCACACCATTTACGCATGACTGAAATTGCTTCTTGCTTATCGTCTTCGATGACGATAATCCCTTCTTTGGCGGCTACTGCTTTTAGTACTAATTGGCATCCCTTGGATAATTTTTCACCTTGTGTAGCCATTAAGGCTGCATCTGCCATAAGTAAGGGTTCACATTCTGCGCCATTAAAAATGCATGTATGAATATTTTCCCTAGGGCTCAATTTTACATGACTAGGAAAAGTTGCTCCACCTAAACCAACGACACCAGCAGCTTCTACACGATCGACAATCATTTCTTGAGTGAATCTATCCATTGAATAGGGCTTTTCTTTGCATACTGTTTCTTGAAAATCATTTTCGATTACAACACAAAGTGATTTGTCTCCTTGTCCTTGATCAATCGGTTTTACAGCAACAATTGTTCCAGATACACTTGCGTGAATATGAGCGCCTAATCCATCCCCGCTGGTTGCAATTGTTTGTCCTAGTGTGACTGTCGCTCCAATTTCCACTACTACTTCTGAAGCATCACCAATGTGTTGTTGAACAGGAATATATACTCTTTTAGGCTGAATTGTTTCAATAGCTTTATAGTTATTGATTCCACGTAAGTGCAAGACATCATTTTCATGAAGATTCAATCCGCCATTAAACGATTTTCTCATGTCACTTCCTCCAATATATATCATAATTTCATTATAACATGGTCTATTTGAGGTAAAAAAAATAGAGCCTTTGGTGCCATCATAAAATTGGAAAGTGTTTAGTTTGAAGAATACATTGGAAGATGGAAAAAGGATGGGGAGATGAATAAAAGAATAATATAAAACAAAAAAGCCTGACCGAAGTCAGGCTAAAAGTTTAATTTGAATTAAGCTTTGTTAACGTTAGTAGCTTGTGGTCCGCGTTGTCCGTCTTCGATGTCGAAAGTAACTGCTTGACCTTCTTCTAAAGTTTTAAATCCGTCGCCTTGGATAGCTGAGAAATGTACGAAAACGTCGTTTCCGTTTTCAGCAGTGATGAATCCAAAACCTTTGTCTGAGTTAAACCATTTTACTGTACCTGTTTCCATGATAGAAAATCCTCCTTATGTTTCAAAAAATTATTTTGCAATTACTTGAAAGGTGAAAATGTGGAGGATGTTTACTATATCAATGAAACAACTACACATATATTACCGAACAAAAACTACATTTATTACTATAACATACATTTTTCCATTTGCATAGTAAATAGACCAATTATTAAATTTTTCATTAGTGTAAAATATTTTTCCTCCTATCAAAAAAATTAATGGTATACTATATACAAGTTAAGCATTTGAATATGAAAGCGAAACAGTAATCGTCTTGATGAAATCTATTCCGAAGGCGCAGTCTTGGAGCTGCATAGATTTGAAAGTAGGAAGGGTTCAAATTGTTTAGATGAGAGTGATTAGCTGAGCGCTAATAGATAGTTTTACCTGAGTTTCTAGCTAATAAAGTATTTAATGAACTTAATATCAAAAAGTACCCGCAACGCTTGAATAAGCCTTGCGGGTACGTCTAATTTTCGGGATGTTTTTTTTTCTAGCGTCGCTTTGGCAGAATGGATTTGAACATCAAATTAGCGCCGCCGATAATTAGAGTGAGCATCACGATATAGGAAAACAAAGACGTCCTAGACAAACGAATATGGACAGTCATAACGATGCTGACAACAATCAGAAGTGCACCGGCGATGGCTAAAATCCGACCAATAATTGATTTAGTATTATTGAATATCATAACAATACCAATAACTAGAGGGATAACTGTCCAGCCATTTGAAATACCAAAGCCGCCAATTCGAAACATGCTGTAGCTAAACCAAGAAGAACTAACAGTGAGCTGATTGAAAAATAGAAATAAGCCAATCGCCAGTAACGCCATTCCAATGAAAAAATTTGGCGGTTTAGGTTCTTTTCTACTGTATTTTTTGGGGTTGTTCATTTTGTTTCTACTCCTTTCATCATCCGACAGGAAAAATCAATAAAACTACGGGTAATCTCTTATCTTATACCATAACAATCTTTTTCTTTTTACATTCAGTAAGTCGCTGTCAGACGGTTTTCTCTTACTTTATCATAAAATGAACAGGTTTTGAACCTGCAAAATGCATACTTTGACAAGCGAAAAGACACGAAGCTGGTTGATTACTCAGCTTCGTGTCTTTTTTAGTTGCAGAAAGTATCAGTATCTTAAAATAGCTGCTAAGGATTTTTCATCAGGTGCTGCCTGTTGGTCTAAGACAAACACTTTTCCACCTGTTTTGATAACAGCATAGGCCGTATTATTCAACAGCTTTCTTCGATCAAATTCAATAGACGACATTTCTGTCGTTTCGTTAATAAAATTGGAAGTAGCAATAAAGAAGTGAGACAGTCGTCCTTCACTGGCTGCCGGAACAATATCAACCAGCTGATCGACAAACTTCTTATCCAACAGTTCATTATAAGAGGCTGTTTCCAGTTGTTCCAGCTCCTGAGTAATCTTTTGAGCACCGACTTTGATTTCTTTTAGAGAAACCTGTGCCGGTGAAGCTGAGACAGCTGCAGTTGTATTTAAATAAGGATTTTTTGCCAGTTTTTTGAACATCGCTTGGTTTTCAGGCAATGCGTAGAGGAAAATCGGCAGCTTGTCAGGATTTTCAAAAGTATCCTTGAAATAAGTGTCAATTGCTTGATAGTAATTAACCCAATCGATTTCAACCTCTTCATCTTTAGGGTTAATCCCGTGATAAGCAACACCTTCTTTTCCGGAACCATTGTAGCCTGAACCGGCTTTCGTTGAATAATTCAGATTGCCTCCGGTCAGCTCATCACCAAGCGTACCGACCAAATCAGTAGGAGCATCCTCCGGTAATTCTACCGCAGATACCTGCTGTCCATTCACAAGATAAAGTGACATAGAATCTCTATTCAAAGCAAGGAGGTAGTAGTCATAGGTGAACTGCTGATCCTTAATAATCCCTAATAGATAAGGCTTTTTCCCAACATAGTATTGGTCATCCACCGGGACATTTAATTTATATAAGAACGTTTCATCTTTTGTAAAAATAATCGTGATGCTTTTTGTTGTATTCCTCCAAAATGCGGCATCCGCTTCTAAATCATTGATTTTTTTCTGGAAAGGAGCCCAGTCAAAATCGGCAAAACGTTTTTCAAAACGTATTTTTGCAGCTTTCGCCAAATTCTTGAAGGCAAGAATGTCTTTACTGATATCTTGATGAGCGACATGGGTATTCAAAACAAACGTGACAAAAGGACCTTGAATTTCATCTGAGAATAGTTCATTAAAACGAGTTTTTCCATTATCTGACATAATCGATTCCTCCTATAGTGAAACGTTTTCTAGCGCTATACAACCTGCTAAATAGTAGTATTTCTTTGCTTGTACGATCAGTAAAGGAAAGATGCTGTATTTAACAAGATTTATATATAAAAAGTGTAGCACAAGGACAAGAATGTTTAAAATGATATGATTAACTGAAAATAGGGACAAATAGCGGTTTTCTCATGGAAAATTTAATAAATCCATAGAGCTTCCTCATGTTTGCCGTTTCAATCTGTAATAAAATAGGTGTATGCCAATTATCCCGAATTGGTTTTTCATACTTACTCCTACCAAGAGTAAATAACAACCTTCATTTCCACCACATTACCCGATGTGGTGGTTTTTTTTTGTGCTCTACATTCGTAAAAAGCTAAGCAGTAATTTGAAGCAGTCGATTTCTCAACACACTGTTGATTTTTTATTCCAGCTATCTTATCATGAAGAAAATAGAAGGGATATTTCTTAAGGTCAAAAAATGAGAAGTACCTTGTCATTTGAAAAGAAATTTTGATTTTAGGAAAATGGGAGAGTATATGTCAACGAAAGCAGAAAAAACCAGAAGGCATATTGTTGATGTCTTTATGAAATTACTAAATGAATGCGGCTTTGAAAAAATTACCGTTGCGAGTATAGCAAAGGAAGCGAAAATCAATCGAGGCACCTTCTACTTACATTTTACAGATAAATATGCTGTATTAGAGGAAGTTCAGGAGGATATTTATCGAAACTTTGAGGAGATAGTGACGAAATATATTGGTGTTTCTCTTATAGAAAAGCAACTAGATGAGTCAGCAACCTTGGAAGAGCTGTTTCGAGTTGCTTGTCTGCAGCTAATGAAGTTTTTGTATGACCGAAAAGAGGTGGCGCAAATTTTTCTTGGAGTGCACGGTGACAGCCAGTTTATAGAGCGACTCGAAAAGGTCTACACGGATGTAGTTAGAGGGAAAATAAAGAAAAAAATCTCTGTTTTAGAGGATTTTCAGTTAGAATTTGTTTTTGCCGGTGCAATTGCAATTGTAAAAAAATGGATTCGTGAAGGTGCGATACAGCCTCCGGAGGAAATGGCCAGATTGTTAGCAGAGTGTATGACATCATCGCCTATTGAAATATTTGAACGAATTGAAGTGGCAAAATAGGCAAAGTATAACAGTGGATAGTAAAAAATGATAAAGAAATAATTCAAAGACTGCTGCAGGATTCTTGCGGGAGTCTTTCTTTATTTTTTTAGAAGAATAAGCATCTGTTATACTGCCAATCAAAAACTGTACTAAAATTTGTTTTTTTCTGCTATAATTTACAGAGAAGAGATACAGCATACTGTAGAGGGCTGATGCTTTTGTTTGAGCAGGGAGGCAGAAAATGAAACTGATTTTTCATGGTCATTCATGTGTAGAGATACAATTAAGCGATGGAAGCAACCTTTTGATTGATCCATTTATAACTGGAAACCCAGTCAGTGATTTGATTAGCGATGAGGTAAACACAGATGTAATTCTTGTTACACATGGTCATGATGACCATCTTGGCGATATGGTTCCCATTGCAAAAAAGAATGATGCGTTACTTGTAAGTATAGTAGAAATTGCTAATTTTGCAGAGAAACAGGGCATTTCGAGCCACGGTATGAACTTAGGCGGCAAACATGAATTTTTCTTTGGACGAGTGCAGTTTGTACCGGCATTACATAGCTCCGGTTATGATTATCAAGGGGAGACCTTATATATGGGAGAACCGGCAGGCATCATTTTTCAGGCAGAAGGAAAAACCATTTATCATGCCGGCGATACGGCGTTATTCACGGATATGGCTTTGTTGAATAAGTTTTATGATATTGATATTGCTTTTCTTCCTATTGGAGATAATTTCACGATGGGACCTGAAGAAGCAGCCATTGCAGCTGAGTACATCAATGCCAAAACAGTTGTGCCGATTCACTACAATACCTTTGAGCTGATTCGTCAGGATGCTTCGGCATTTGTTGAGCGGTTAAAACCGGGTGTTGGCAAAATCATGATGGTTGGAGACAGTATAGAACTATAGGAGGATACTATGGCGACAAAACATGATCAAATTTTACAGCATATTGAAGGCCTGCCAATTGGCGATAGAATCTCAGTTAGAAGCATCGCAAAAAACTTGGGTGTCAGTGAAGGAACGGCCTACAGGGCAATCAAGGATGCTGAAAATATCGGGTTGGTTTCTACGATTCAACGCGTAGGGACGATTCGAATTGAACGAAAACTAAAAAAACATATAGAAAAGTTGACCTTTGGAGAAGTGGTCCGAATCATTGAAGGAGATGTCTTGGGCGGTTCTGCTGGGCTTGATAAGGTATTAAACAAGTTTGTGATTGGGGCGATGACCAAAAAGGCAATGGTGCGCTATATTACACCAGGCTCGTTGATGATTGTCGGAAATCGTCATGAGGTTCAAAAGCTTGCCTTGGAGAATGGCGCAGCAGTACTAATCACCGGAGGATTTGACACCGACGAAGAAATTGAAAAGCTGGCGGATGAACTGGAAATGCCGGTGTTGCGGACAACGTACGATACGTTTACGGTTGCCACAATGATTAACCGTGCCTTGAGCGATCAGCTAATCAAAAAGGATATCATGCTAGTCAGTGATATTTATACGACGCTTGAGAAGACAAATTATTTAAGTGTTACGAACACAATTGCGGATTATCAAAAGCTGTCCGAAGGAACTACCCATTCTCGTTTTCCTGTTGTTAATAAAAACATGCGGCTTGTTGGAATCATTACGGCAAAGGATGTCATTGGCAAAAATGATGTGACAACGATTGATAAGGTGATGACAAAAGAACCGATTGTCGTCAAAAAGACGATGAGTGTGGCTAGTGTCAGTCACCAAATGATTTGGGATGGACTGGAAGTCATGCCAGTGGTAGAGGATGATTTCTCTTTAATCGGTTTGGTTTCTCGGCAGGACGTCATGAAAGCAATGCAGCTTGTGCAACGGCAAACTCAGATAGCAGATACGATTTCCGATCAAATCTCAGGTGAGGTTGTAATTGCAGAAGACCAGAATCAGGAGAAGGGGAAACTGGAAACACCATCCTTTACTTTCCATGTAACTCCGCAAATGGTTAATGGGGTCGGAACAATTTCTTTTGGTGTGTTAAGCGAAATTGTTTCTAATGTCACGCAGCGGACAATGATTGTCAATCAAAAAAGAAATGTGCTGATTGAGCAAGTCAATCTTCACTATCTGCGTTTGATTCAGCTGGAAAGTGATTTAGATATTCGCCCAAGAATTTTAGAACTAGGAAGACGTTCAGCCAAGCTGGATGTAGAAATTTATCTGGAAAATGCGTTGGTAGCGAAAGCTATCGTTGTATGTCAGGTAATGGAGCGTTCGTAGGAGGAAGAAAGAATGAGTGTGAGAAATGATATTCTCTCGATGATTAAAAGTTATGAAACAATTATTATCCATCGCCATCAACGACCGGATCCTGATGCTATCGGCTCACAGGTCGGTTTGGCAGAAATGCTTCGTGCCAGCTTTCCTAAAAAAACGATTTATCAGGTTGGTGGTCCAGTAGAAGGCTTGGAATTTTTAGCCGTGATGGAGGATGTGGAGGATAGCGTTTATCAGGATGCTTTAGTCATTGTAACAGATACAGCGAATTCTCCGCGGATTAGTGACAATCGCTATTCACTAGGAGAAAAGCTAATTAAAATCGACCACCATCCAAATGATGAGCCTTATGGAGATTTGGTGTGGGTAAACACGAATGCAAGCAGCTGTAGTGAGATGATTATGGATTTTTATCTGGCATTTCAGGATGAATTGGTTTTGACGGATAATGCGGCCAGATTACTATATGCGGGAATCGTTGGTGACACGGGGCGTTTCCTATATCCTGCAACAACCGCTCATACCTTAGAGGTTGCTGCTGTATTGCGTGGGTATGCATTTGATGCCACAGCGCTGAACCGAGAGTTAGAGCAGATTTCTATGTCTGTTGCGAAGCTTGCCGGTTACGTATATCAAAATCTTGCTGTCGATGCCGTCGGAGCAGGGAAAGTCCTTATTTCTCAAGAGAAACTTACAGAGTTTGGAGTGGTTGATTCAGAAACCGCCGCTGTTGTTCCATTGCCTGGAACAATTGATGAAGTGCTGGCATGGGGGCTGTTTGTTCAACAGCCGGAAGGATATTATCGTGTTCGCCTTCGCTCGAAAGGGCCTGTAATTAATGAAATCGCGAAACGTCATCATGGGGGCGGTCATCCGCTGGCAAGCGGAGCCAATGCCAGAGATATGGACGAGGTTAATGAAATCTATGCGGAAATTCAGCAGGCTTGTCAGGCGTTCCGTAAGGAGTAGAGAGTAATAACAGAGTAAAGAGGATTGGAATGAGTAATCTGCCAATCCTCTTTTTTTGTGCTTAAGAATAGAAATGGTTTTTATAGCTACCTGATGCCTTTGGGTAGCTGTTCCAAGTGTTCAGCTACGCCCATATTTATTCCTCTGAAAAAGAGTTTTTGGCTACTCTTTTCTTTTTGACTGAAATACGATAGAATGAAAAAGATGTTATTTAGTATCAATAATGCTAAGGAAAACCCCAGCATCTTTAGCGTTTTCACAAATTCGAAAGCTTTGAGCTTGATGCCATGGCTCACTTGAAAAAGTGCTTCTACGAGTCTCACGTCATTTCGATTCTCGAAGCAAAGCACAAAGCCTAGCTTGCTTGGCTATCGGACCAAAGGAAACAAAGAATCGGCTAGTTACCTAGCAGATTCTATCATTAATTTATAAAGGAGAACGAACATGGAAACTTTACCAAACTGTCCGGAATGCGGATCAACGTATACATATGAGGATCGGGGAATGATGATTTGCCCAGAATGCGCTCACGAATGGACACCGGGAGATGCTGTGGAGGAAAATGATTCAGCAATTAAGGATTCGAATGGCAATGTACTTGCTGATGGCGATACAGTCACTGTCATCAAAGATTTGAAAGTAAAAGGAGCAAGCGGAGCGATTAAGCAAGGAACAAAGGTTAAAAACATCCGTTTAGTTGAAAGCAGCGATGGTCATAACATCGATTGTAAAGTAGATGGCTTTGGACCAATGAAGCTGAAATCTGAGTTTGTTAAAAAGGCATAAAAAATAAGGGTAGCTTGAAATTTGCTGCCCTTATTTTTTTTTAAGAGAATTAAAAGATAGGAGTAGAGTACCCATTTATAAGTGTCGATAATCAATTGTGCCTCAAGCCCCTGATGTTGTGAACCTACTACTATCCTCGTGATAATAAATAACGGTGTCTTAATGGCTGAAGCCATATTTTTTGATTTCTTCCGGTTTATGGTAGACAAGATGTGCGTTATTTAAGGCGTGAATTGCTTCATTGAAATCCTCAATAAAATCGGCAGCCATATTCATGCCAAAATCACCACGAACAACGATTCGTTGAATAACGGTTGTGTCCAGCGCTTTAGGAAGCGGATATGCTGGAATTTGCCACCCCTTCATCAATAAACGATCAGATAAATCATAAAGTGTCCATTCTGTTTTTGAATCGGCTTTTAATTTGTAGCAAATCAATGGTAACTGTGAGCCATCATTGATAATGTCAAAGCAATTTGTTTTTTGAATTTCCTTTGCTAGAAAAACAGCAATTTCATGGGTTCTCTCGTGTATTGCCTGGTAGCCATTGAAGCCATAGCGTACAAAGTTATAATATTGACCGATTAATTGTGCAGCGCTATGAGAAAAATTGATAGCCATTGTCGGTAGCTCTCCTCCCAAATAGCTGACATCAAAGACAAGCTCGCTAGGTAGATACAGCTTATCTCGCCAAACAATCCAACCGACACCAGGGTATACTAGTCCATATTTGTGACCAGAGGCATTAATGGAAAGAACATTTTTCAGTTGAAAATCCCAAATCAAATCGGGTTCTACAAAAGGTGTATACAGACCACCTGATGCTGCATCGACATGAATATATACTTTGTGCTCAGTTTGAGAGTTATAGGCTTCAACGAGATTGTTTAAGGCTTTGATATCATCATAGCGGCCGGTGTAAGTAATACCCAATATACCAACGATGCCAATGGTGTATTCATCAACATAATCCATGACGGTACCTAGGTTGAGTGACATATGGTTTTCATCAATGGGTACTTCACGCAATTCGATATCCCAATAGACACAGAACTTTTCCCAGCAAACCTGATAAGCGGATGAAATAACCAAGTTTGGTTTTTTTACAGCGGTATCCACTCCTAATTTTTCCGCACGCTTTCGCCATGAGAATTTCATGGCTAAGCCGGCCAACATACATGCTTCAGACGAGCCAATCGTTGATGTACCTATAAATTGTTCGGTCTCTTGGGCATGCCACAATGAGGCAATCATATTTACGCAGCGATTCTCAATTTCAGCAGTTCGTGGGTATTCAGATTTATCCACTGCATTTTTATCTAATGTCAAGCGCATCAATTCAACTGCCTCAGGCTCCATATAGGTTTGGCAAAAGGTTGCCAGATTTAAACGAGCATTTCCTTCATCTAGCATTTCATCCTGAACAAGCTGAAATGCGGTGCGGGGTTCAATTGATTCTTCATTCAATTTGTATTTAGGTAAATCAACCTTTTCGCTTTCTGAGCCAAAAATTGGTTCTAAAAAGTCAGTTTCATCACGATCTCTTTTTCCATAAAGCATTGCTACCAACCTCCAGATATAGTGATTTGATTTGGCGTAGAAAAGTAATTATAGTACCGAGATTACATCAATTTGGGATAATTCCGGGGGCAATTACATATTTTGTTAAGGAACAAATAACGAAATAAATTGTAAGCAGAATAATGATGGTACTAAAATGTGCTCTTTTTCGCCACTTGTAATAAAGTTTATCTACTTGAGGCTTGAGCCATTGAATGGTGATAACAGATAGAAGTCCCCAGACAATTGCTGACTGCAGGCAAATACGCCCCTGAAAATTCATGAATTCATGGGAATAATTCCAGTAAGAATGATGGAGAATGTCGGAACAGAAATAACTGCCCAAAAGCTCAAAAAGAGTCATGAAGCTCATTCCCCAGAAAAACAGCTTGATTGGTTCATTTTTTAAATGTCGAAGCGAGTAAATAATTAAAATTGCTCCATAGCCGTACATATCAATTACCGGCAATCCCCAGATTACACGCATGCTTCCCAGTACTGAATCTACTGGAAGGTTAGGTAAATAATAGTGAAGGTCTCTGTAGGCAAAAAAGAGTCCTCGAAAGGTGAACTCATGGAAGTTGATGAGTACCACTGTGGTTTCAAAAAGCCAGCCAAAAAAACCGAAGACGAATAAGTAAGTTAGTAGCTGGATGTAGTGAAAGGTTTCTAAATCCTCTATAATTCTTTCAGCAATGGACAGCTCGTTATTTTTCATAATCGTATCCTTTTCACATAAAAAGTACTGTAATCTGTGTGGTTATCCTGTAGTCGGCAAAGTGAAATCGATTGCGGATTCAGTTATCTACCAATGGATAAGAGTATAGAGTAATCAGCCTGTATGGTGTTCCTTCCGCTCTTGCTGAAATTGGTAAATCCTTCTGATACCACGCCAGCAGTTCAACACGACTAGCAAGAGACCCATAATCAAAGGAAGCCATAAAATCTCGGGAGAGTAGCCAAGCTGAAGCTCTAAATGTGTATCTGCTGACCAGAATTCCTGAAGCACCTGAAAGCTGAAAACGGTCAGAAACGAAGCAATCAATAACAGAATGAATCCAAGATAATATTGAATATGTGATTTTTTTCTAATCCATTCAACGATTAAGTAGAGAAGAATCAAAAATAAAGGAACGCCGAAAGCAAAATAGCCGTTGAGCATGATTTTTCCTCCTTGCAATCAAATTATGCAGTATTTTTCAGGGTGGATATGAATAGGCAGACCGCTAAAAAACTCTTCTCCTTATGATACCCGTAATCGTCATAATTTTCAAAAAATCCCTTTTCTAGTCGCTTGAAATGACAAATCGGTGTTTTTTTTATAGACTGGAGATAACGAAGGGGGAGAAACAGTATGCAGGCATATGAAGGGCCAATCAAAACAGCTATTTTTATTTTTCCATTTTTGGCATTTGCTATTTCATTTGTTTTCATCATTTATGAGTATAGAAAGTATGGAACCTTTCTATTTCGAAGAGCACTCATTCTTTATTCATTTGTCTTCTATTTATTGTGTGCATATTTTCTAATTATTTTGCCATTGCCCCCTCGAGCGGAAGTGGCTCATTATACGAGCCAGATTATTGAACTACGTCCGTTTTATACTGTTGTTCGCTTTTTAGATGAGACAACCTTAGTTCTGGGGAATCCCAGTACCTATCTTCCCGCATTAAAGCAGGGTGTTGTTTTAGAGCCGCTCTTTAATATTTTATTGCTAGTACCCTTTGGTATTTATTTAAGGTATTATTTCAAATTCTCGTTTAAAAAAGTTGTTTTTTCAGGATTCCTACTCTCACTCTTTTTTGAGTTGACACAGCTTAGCGGATTGTATTTTATCTACCCACGTCCTTATCGTTTGGCAGATGTAAATGATCTGATTAATAATACATTAGGTGCTGCGATTGGATACGCAGTGACCCCGGTATTTACATTCTTGTTGCCGACACGAACGGATATTGATGAGGCTGCGTATAAAAAAGGACAGGATGTTACTATTTTTCGAAGGTTTGCTGCATTCATGATTGATTGGATAATGATTTGGTTCGTGTCGTTTATACTTGAGATTTTCCTGCAGCTGATTCCTCAATATAAAGCATGGGATGCACAGGTTCATGTGTTTGACAGCCGTTGGATGTTCTTCCTCACTGTTTTTTTAGTATTCATGGTGCTTCCTGCCTGTTGGAATGGGCAGACGGTTGGGAAAAAGATTGTACGAATCAGAGTGATGGAAGAAGGACAGCCTAACGTTCGTTTTCGGGCACTATTGATGAGATATGGCTATTTTTATTATATTTTTAGTCTTAGTTCGGCTTTTTTAGCCTATGCTTCAAATTGGCTGAACTCAGGCAATCGTTGGCTTCAAATTGTCAGCTTCATTTTGACGATACTTTGCTTTTTGTTGAACACACTTTTTGTTGTTAACATTGGCTACTCTATTTTGAAGAAAAGAAGACGGCTATTTTATGAGAAAGCCAGTCACACTTATACTGTCAGTACAATTAAGGTAAAGGAAAAGTTTGAAAAAAGCAGCGAGCTAGACTGAAATTTATGTTATAATGCTTGAGGACTTATATACAAGAGAGAAAAGAGGTGGGCAAGTGAGTTCATTTGAGCAGTTTCAATTTCAGCCTTTTATTATGAAGGCGATAGAAGATAAAGGATTTAAGGCGCCAACAGAGGTACAGGAAAAATTAATCCCTGTGATTAAAAAAGGGAAGAGTGTTGTTGGCCAGTCGCAGACAGGTAGCGGGAAAACACATACCTTCTTATTACCGTTGATGGATAAAATTGACCCAACAATAGATGAGGTACGTTTAGTAATCACGGCGCCAAGCCGGGAATTAGCTGGACAAATTTATCGGGAAGCCAGTCAAATTGCACAATTCAGTCAGCCGGAGTTACGGGTGTCGAATTTTGTAGGCGGTACAGACAAGAAGCGTCAAATCGGTAAGCTTGAAAATCAACAGCCTCATGTAGTGATTGGTACGCCCGGACGTATTTTAGACCTGATTAATGAGCAAGCCTTAAAGGTTCATACTGCTGACTATTTTGTTGTTGATGAAGCAGATATGACATTAGACATGGGATTCTTGGAAGAGGTGGATCAAATTGCAGGACGATTGCCTGAACATTTGCAGATGCTGGTATTCTCAGCAACTATCCCGGAAAAGCTGAAACCATTCCTTAAGAAGTACATGGAAAATCCTGTTGTTGAGCATATTAAACCGAAGGCTGTTATTTCAGAAACAATTGATAACTGGCTGGTTTCAACAAAAGGAAAAGATAAGAATCGTTTGATTTATCAGCTGCTGACACTAGGTCATCCGTATTTGGCGATTGTGTTTGCTAATACGAAGCAGCGAGTAGATGAAATTACGGATTACTTAAAAAAACAAGGCTTGAGGGTTGCGAAGATTCATGGGGATATTACTCCGCGGGAAAGAAAACGTGTGATGCGTCAAGTCCAAAATCTGGAATTCCAATATGTTGTAGCAACAGACTTGGCTGCTCGTGGGATTGATATCGAAGGGGTTTCTCATGTAATTAATGCAGAAGTTCCGGCAGAACTGGACTTTTTCATTCACCGTGTTGGACGAACAGGAAGAAATGGACTGGAAGGTACAGCGATTACCCTTTATGACCCAGCAGACGATTTAATGATTTCTCAAATAGAACAACTAGGTGTGAAATTCTATCCGAAGGAAATCAAAGACGGGGAAATTGTCGAGACCTACGATCGAAATCGTCGAACAAAACGAGTGAAGTCTAAGGATGAGTTGGACCCAACATTGATTGGTCTGGTCAAAAAGAAAAAGAAAAAAGTTAAGCCTGGTTATAAGAAAAAAATTAATTGGGCAATCGCTGATAGCAATAAGAAAAAGCGTAAGGTAGAGCGTCGACAACAGACGCGTACTGCGAGAAAATCGAAGAAAAATTCAAATCAGTAAAGAATTGAGTTTACTGATTTGAACAGGTTGCAGTAATGTGAACTGTTAATAAGAGGTTCTGAGTATTGCCGAAGAGGCGAACAGCTCAGAACCCTTTATTTGTATAAACATATGATTGAATATACTATAGAAAAATCAGGCGATTTCCTGAATGTTTCTCGCTTCGTTCTATGCTATAATAACCAAGTTAGTATGAAAATGGAGGAAATACAATGGATGGCATCCTGCCTTTATGGAAAGAAAAAGGAATGACCAGTCATGACTGTGTCTTTAAACTACGAAAAATTTTACATACAAAAAAAATTGGTCACGGTGGTACGTTAGATCCTGACGTTTCCGGTGTGCTTCCGATTTGCATCGGGAAAGGTACAAAGGTAATTGAGTATATGGTTGATTCAGGAAAGACCTATGAGGGGGAAATTACCTTAGGCTTTTCGACAACAACCGAAGATATCAGTGGAGAAATTGTTGAGCGAGAGCACTTGAGCAAGCCCTTCACCTTTGAGGAAATTGACCAGGCAATGCAACAAATGACTGGTGAAATTACACAAATACCGCCTATGTTTTCGGCGGTCAAGGTTAATGGCAAACGCTTATATGAATATGCCAGAAATGGTGAAGAGGTCGAGCGTCCGCAGCGAAAAGCAATGATTTATTCCTTTGAACGGACTAGCGAGCCTGTTTTCAATGAGGAAGAGGGCACACAAAGCTGGGGATTCAAGGTTGTTTGCGGAAAAGGAACCTACGTCCGTACCCTCTCAGTTGATACCGGAAAGGCGTTAGGTGTGCCGGCGCATATGTCTGAGCTGGTTCGTACAGCCAGCGGGGGCTTGAATCAAGAGCAATGTGTGACTTTATCTGAGGTTGCGGAAAAAATGGAACAGGAAGCAATTGCAGATGTTCTGCTGCCTATTGAAATAGGTGTTTCCGGATTTCCCAGAATTGATTTAACGGATGAACAGTATAGTAGGGTAAGGAACGGTGTATTTCTTAGCAGAGAAGAGCTGGGACTGTCTGAACCGGTTGAAAGCCTGCTTGCGTTCTATTATCAAGGACTCGTTGTCAGTCTTTATCAACAGCATCCGGAAAAGAGCAGTATGCTGAAGCCAAGCAAAGTGCTGAGAAATAATTAGAGAAAGAAGTTTTGTGTGATGAAAATTATATCCATTCGTCATCCGTACGATTCAACACAAATACCAAACGATGACGTCGTAATGGTTTTAGGTTTTTTTGATGGTGTTCATCAAGGCCATAAGAGAGTGATTCAAGCAGGGAAAAAAATTGCTGAGGAAAAAGGATTGAAGCTGGCGGTGATGACATTTAATCAGCACCCATCGATTGTTTTTCAGAAAATCGAGCCTCAGGCAATGAAATATTTAACTAGCCTAAAGCAAAAAGAAGAACGGATGGCTGAATTAGATGTAGATATTCTGTATGTTATTGACTTTACTTCTGATTTTGCTAAGCTGCCTCCACAAGAGTTTGTGGATCAATACATTGTTGGCCTCCATGGAAAAGTTGCAGTTTCAGGCTTTGACTATACCTACGGACCACGGGATATCGCTGATGTTGCGCACCTGCCGGAGTATGCACAAGACAGATTTGATATTGTGACCGTTCAAAAAGAGGAGCTGGATGGTGAAAAAATCAGTTCTACTCGAATTAGAGAGATGATGGAGAGCGGCAAAATGGAAGAGGTAACAGAGCTTCTGGGCTATGTTTATGAAACCGAAGGAACAGTGGTTCACGGAGATGCTCGTGGACGTGAACTGGGTTTTCCAACAGCGAATATTCGAGTAAAAAGCACGGTACGTTTGCCGCGGATTGGTGTCTATGCTGTTCAAATCAAGATTGGCGAAACTTGGTATGCAGGAATGGGCTCGATTGGGCACAATGATACCTTTGGTGAAGGTCGTGAACTGACGGTAGAGGTCTATATCTTAGATTTTAAAAAGGATATCTACGGTGAACAGGTTGTGGTTCGCTGGAATCATTATTTGCGAGATCAGGTGAAATTTGATGGTGCTGCTAAGCTAATTGAGCAATTGAAACAGGATGAGGCTGATACAGCGGCTTATTTTGACTAAAGTATTGAACCCTCTGATGGAAATAGCGTATTTTTACAGCTGTTTTCCCATCAGGGGTTCTTTTTTTTGGGTCAGTCTTGAAACCAACTGTCAATTTCTTTTCTATCATAATCTAAAATATACTTTTGGTATTTTTGGTAATAAAAGGCAGCCGTTTCTTTATCCGGTGACCAAATATCACACCCGCGATCATCATAAATATGAAATAGCAGTTTTTTAGAGGAATTATAAAAGAAGGTTCGCTCAGTGATTTTAGGTACCAGAGGATTTAAGCTGTGAAAATCCGAATATAAGCAGGCTGTAATCAGCTTATTCAGATAGAGGTCCTTACGTTGAACTGAAAACAGTAAAATACCTGTCACGCCATCATAATAGTCGCTGAATGCTTCGGTAGTAAAATAATCAATGTGGCGAATACGATTTCTTTTCAAAAATTTTTGAAAACGTGTAACATGACCATATTCCGGAATGACAATTCCGATAACTACTAAGTCTTCTTCGGCAAAGATATCCGCAGTAATCGCTTTGGGAAGCCACGAGATAGCTTGAATTGTCTGTACCGCACCATGGCTGAAATCAGTTGTCAGTTCTAATCGAATATTGTATTTTTCTTTGTATGTATGGTGTTTTCTTAAAAAGAGCTTCTTTAGTTCATCCAACATAATGGCCGCCTTTCGATTTTCATTTGATACACTATACATATCAGGAATCTCTTGCTATTTAAGAGGGTTCTTTCAAGCGATGTTGACAATGGGCATCAATGGTTTGATTGTATCAAAAGAAGTATTGATAAACAATCAGAGGGAGGAAGAATTCCAGCGTTTGAAAAGGCGCATTTCCTATTGCAAGCACAAAAACAGATTGACAAGGGCAGACATTTCAAAGAATATGGAAGAAACGCACAAATGACGTGTGGTATTCTTGCTTACGAAGATTTGAAAGATATGAAAGGTCTTCTTCCTCCATAGGTAGTCTCTTTATCAAAAACTGTTGATATTGCTTATATTAGGGAAGAAAAGCATTCAGAAGTGGGGAAATTAGGATGATAGTACAGCTAATAATCGAGAAAACATAATCAATAGATGTGACAGCATTAAGGTGTCACGCCATAAAAATGCAAGGTATTTTATCATAGTTGAAAAGAGATGGGGAAAAGATAGAATGAAAAGGGAATATATTACGATAAGTCAGTCACCTGCGATTGTCTTTGGTGAACAGTCGGAGAAGGTTTTTCTTTTTGTTCATGGTCAACATGGCAATAAGGAAGAGGCGGAGGCCTTTGCGCAGAAAGTCTCGATTAAAGGGTGGCAGGTAGTGAGTATTGATTTGCCGGAGCATGGTGAGAGGAAGAAGGAGCAGGGGTTTGTACCATGGCTTGTTATTCCTGAGCTTCAAGAGGTCTGGCAATATATAGAGTCGAGATGGCATCAGGTACGCTTAAGAGCTAACAGTATTGGTGCTTGGTTTAGTATGCTCGCTCTGTCTGACAAGTCCATTGAACAAAGCTTGTTTGTTTCTCCGTTGGTGGATATGGAGCAGTTGATTCTTACCATGATGAGCTGGGCTGGTGTGTCTGAAGATCATTTGGAGGAAGAAGGCATCATTCAAACAGACTTTGGTCAAGAGCTTTCTTGGGCGTACTTACTCTATACACGGCAATATCCTGTAAAAAGCTGGAAGAGTCCAACGTCCATTTTGTATGGAGGGAAAGACAATCTGACAGAGCGTCATATAGTTGAGAAATTCTCTTCAGCATTTGACTGTAAGCTTACAGTGATGGAAGAAGGGGAGCACTGGTTTCATACAGCCGAACAATTGGATTACTTGAATAAATGGTTGGAGGCAGAGTTGACCTTACTGGACTAACAGAAGAAAACGAAAATAACACGATACGACTTCTCAAGATGGGAAGTCGTATCGTGTTTTTCTTCTCTCTAAAGTCAGAAAAAACTTCAAGAAAAAATCTATTTAGTTACATTCCGTCCAGCATTAGCTTATACAAAAAAGTGGAAATATCTGACAGTGTATTGGCGGATAAAACGAGTCATCGTTTATCTTTTTTTTATTTGAAAAATTTCGAATTTCCTAACAATTATTAGATTCAGTGTGTTATTTTAATAATAGTGTATAGGAATTTTGTGTTAGATTATTAACAGAAAAAAATAAAAAAATGTGTCATTATACTTTCTTAATTCAACTAAAATTGAGAAATAAAAAATATCTAATAGACAGATTATTTTATGGATTTTCATGATTTGCTCATTTTATGACAATATCATTCTAACAATCCGTTCATTTTCTGTCAAGAAAATCTCAGAAATATTTTTTTGTATTTGTTTTAATCTAAAAAAAGAAACAAAATTCAAATTAAATGCAGAAATGATGTGAAAAATATGAAATAAGCCGTCAAAAAGATTGTCAAAAAATAATTGAAGAAAGGACGCGGTTATTTTGGCGAAAAAAGGTGAAAATATTTATAAACGAAAAGATGGTCGCTGGGAGGGTCGTTATATTAAGACTCGATCAACCAGTGGGAAAATCGTCTATGGTTCAGTTTATGGAAAAAGATATACCGAAGTCAAAGAAAAACTAATCCAAGTCAAAGCGAAGCGATTAGAAAAAAGCGGGCCGCTTAATCCGTACTATGGTTCTTTTGGGGATTGGCTGCAATACTGGGTAACAACACAGGTGAAAAACAAGGTGAAGCCTACGACCTATTCTAATTATTACCGCTTAATAAAGAAACATATCCTCCCTTTGTTAGGAAACTATTCTCTAACAAAGCTGCAGGCCAAAGATGTTCAAAATTTTATTTATGTTCTGCAAAAGGACCTGACTGCAGGATCAATCAAAAATGTATTCAACATTGTTAAAAAGTCGCTGTTCGATGCAAAAAGACAATCCTATATTTCGGAAAACCCCTGCGACTTTGTAGAGCTGCCAAAAATGCGAAAAAAAGAAGTTTGTGCGCTAACACTGAATCAACAGAAGCGCTTGGAGATTGTCGCGTTTCAGGAGGAAGGCTGTTCACCGGTCATTCTTTCCCTGTATTCAGGAATGAGAATTGGGGAAATCAGCGGCTTGAAATGGTCTGATATCGACTTTGAAAATGAACTGATTTACGTACGTCGAACGATAGCCAGAGTTTTGGATGAATCATCTGGAGCATCTAAAACAAAATTAATCGAAGGAAGCCCCAAATCAAGATATTCGGTTCGGCAAATTCCCTTAGCCTACAATCTGAAAAGCTATTTATATGACAAAAGCAGGGGGGCGACCTCTGACTATGTGATAGGGAACGGTCGTGGTTTGGTGGAACCTCGAACAGTAACCAATCACTTCAAAAAAAATCTAAAAGCTGCAGGTTTGGATAATGTAAAATTCCATATTCTGAGACATACATTCGCAACTAGATGCATAGAAAAGGGCATCGACATAGCCAGTTTAAGTAAAATACTTGGGCATCAGTCAGTAAAAATGACGTTAGATACTTATACCGATTCACTAATGGAGACTAGGAGATTAGCCATGGCAACCATAGATACTATGTTTCATGAGTCGTTATAACACGTCAGAAAAGTGGTCACATTTTCTTGAAACGCTTGGTATCTGTCGGTACAAAAAGTTTTTTCTCAATTTTAGTTGAATTAAGAAAGTTGTCAACTAATTGAACTGGGGAGAAAATACCAAAGAAGAAATTATAGTATTTGATTTATTTAATTGCAGTTATTGGATATCTGATTTTCAGAAACAAAGAGAATAAAATTAAGTTTTGGATTGGAGCAGTGATAGAGAATGTTTGGACTAGGGAAGCGTAAAGATAATCAGGAATATGATGAAGTGTACATCTATGAAGACGAGGAAGATTACGGAGATTACGCAGATTACGAAGAAGAAGAATATGACGAACAGCCTCAGTTAAGCTCAAAGAAAAGAAAAAGTCGGGAAAGTCGCCCTCAGGAAGACCGCCATCAATATGAGGAAGCAATGATTTCTCGCCAAGAAGAAGGCTTTAGACAGGAGATTGATCATTTGGAGGATACAGTGGAACGTTTGACAGATCAATTGGAAGAAAAGCAAGAGGAGCTGTATCGTCTTACCAACCTATTAACCGAAAAAGAGAGCAAGGCAGATGCCGTGTCAAGTGCGTTGCGTAAGCAACTGGATGAAGAGATTGCTCAAATCCGTAGTGACTCAGAAGCTGTATTAAGAGAGTACAAGAATCACATTGAAGGGCTGGAGGATGAACTGGCTGACCGTAAACAACAAGTCAGAAAGCAGGATCACCAAGTAGATACAGTTAAGCACACCTATGAAAAGAAAATAATTAGTCAGGAACAGCAGATTAAGGAATTGCAAATTCAATTGCAGCAGCAGGAATCATTGAAGAGTGATTTAGCGAACATCATTATTGAGACCAAAGAGCAGCAAAAAGAAGTCGTTGCTCGTGCCCAATGGGAAGGAAATCAAATTCGCGAAGCCGCTGAAGCTGATGCCCACAAAATACTGAATGAATCTGCTGTAGAACTGCACATGATTAAGCAGGAAGCAGAAAAATACCGCGAAAGACTGGTTGAAATGAAGCTGGAATCAGATCATACATTTGACCGACTAATTGCCAGTGCAGAACGAGTGAGTCATCTGGAAATACGGGGAGGGAAATTTGCCAGTGAAGAAAAAAGAACTGCAGGTGACCATCTACCCGATATCAGCCCCGTCAACAGACGAGCTTCTTTATGAAACAGAAATCTTAAAAGAAGTTTGCCGAACTTGTGAAACTCTTCATTTGGAAAGGCAGTATCAGGGGAAGTATGTACATGAACAGGTCAATGAGCGCTTTCGAGCTATGTTTGAAGTCATGACAGCTGTCCACCATATGGAGATTTCAATATTATCAGGGAGATTAGATTGGGAGCGGGCTCTGCAGGAATTAGCAGTTCTGCTCCCTCAGTTTGCCTGGCTAGGCTGTAAAGTGGAAAAAAGGAAACATAATCGACAATGTTATTATATAGAGTTTGTACCGATTGTATACAAACCACAGGGCTTTCCCTTTGATATCCAACTAAAGGCAAGTATCCAGCAGCAACTGTTTTACTCAACTGAGGAAGCAGTAAAAGCTTTGTGCAGCCAAATTGAACAGCTATTAGTAGAGAAAGAGCTATGGATGTCAGAAGAGGTCTCAATAAGCGAGACAAAACTTTTTTCTTCAAAAAAAATTAAAAACGATGCGCCGCCGATTTCTCAAGAAACTGCCAGTATGGAGAATCAGCTGCTAGTTTGTCGAGAAGAAATCAAACGTACCGCCTATTCTAAAGAACGGATGCGCATTGCCAATGAAAAATTAGAGCTATTAATAGAAAAGCTGGAGCAAACGATTGTTGACTGTGGAATCAGTTATTTAAAGCAACCGGAGGAAGGGGAAAATACCTCTCACTATTTACGTATCAGCTTAAGAGAGTATGCCTACCTAAAACAAAAAGCTAAGGATTTAGAAAAGCTATGGCTGTGCAATAAAGACCTGCTGAAAAAGGCAGAGGAATTAACAGCAAAAAATGAATCAAGATACAAGAAGAAGGAAATTGAGCAATTGCGGGAGATGATATTTGAGAGTGATATCTATCTGGTAATCGAAGAGTGCCGCGCCATTGATACAAGAGCCGTCATTAATCAATCGCCTTGGTTTCGACAGCCTTATGTCAAACTGATGCAGGGAGATTACCGCAGCTTGCTAAGTAAAGCAGCCTATTTTGACTTATTACAGGGAGAAAACTATTTTTTAAGGAAATTGATTTATGAACAGGAATCTGAAGCAGTCTGATAGAAGCGATAGAACGCTTGAAGAGCTATTGATGTCTTAAGAGAGGCTGCAGGAGTTTAGGAAATGGGATTACTTTGAAACATGGTAATGGATAGGGGGAATAACATGTACACAGTTGGTGTCATCAATATCAATGATAAGCTAAGTGACAGATATATTAATGAGCTGTTGGATAACAACTATAACGTGCTATTTATGGAGGCAGACGAGCTGTTAACAAATATGGAGACATTTGATGCGATACTTTTGCATTTCCATGAAGAAAATGAAGAAGTACTTTGGGAAATCTGCAACTTGGTCTTTCAAATCAAAGAGAAATCAAATGCCTTTATATGGACCTTTTCGAATCAAATCGTGGAGATTAATAGACTGGTTTATCTAAAGCTGGGCGTTCATGGCAATATTCCGGCTTGGAGCACACCAACAGAGCTTGAGCTCATTTTACATAATACACTCAGCCATTATAAATCTAGCTCTGTGAACCAATTGGCACAGTCTGAATCACAGACTGCGGAGCTTTTGACGATTTATGAGCGTAATCGAAGTATCCAGATAAACGGAGGTATCGAGATTGGACTGACGAAGCTTGAGTATCGTTTACTGACCATTTTATGTAGTAAAAAGGGTGAGATTCTCGGATATGAAGAGCTGAGAAACTTTATTTGGCAAGAAGAGGATGTAGAGTCCTATCGGGCACGACTCGCCAATCTGGTTTTCTATTTAAGAAAGAAAATTGAAAAGCATGCGGACTGTTCAGAATTTATTCAAACAATTTGGTCTAGAGGCTATATGCTTGATATCGAAATTGAACACGCTTCAGCTTGTTGAGCAATCGATTCATAGAAGGATTAATTTAGAAATAGATTACTTTTAATTGTTTGAAAATTCTGGAAATTTAGCGAACCAAAAAATAGGAACAAATCAGTTGTTTTCTGTTTACGTTCAGTATGGAAAAGGAGTTAAGAACATGGATAGACGAGGCATTCAGGTGAAGCGCTACACGCTATTATATTGGTTGCATTCTATTACTTCGCTTGTACTGCTGTTTATATTTAGTATTGCATTTTTCTTTTGCTATTTTACCGGCTTTCAAGAAAAAATGACTCTGGCACATTTGGTTTTACTGATGTTGTTAATACTATTGGCGATTTTTTTTCGAATGAATGCCTGCCATTATCAAACCTTCTTATGGAAGGAAGCAGAGGCAACAAAAATAAGAATAAGCAGAGAACGAATGCAGCAGCTGAGAGGGGACAGACGGTTCTATGAATAGAAAAGCAAAATATCTGGTTGGGGGATTGACCTGTGGTGCCGTGCTGGCTATTGGCATGAAATTAACCCCAGGACATTTGATGGCGATGGAGCAAATGCAAACTGAAAGTAGCAAAACAGACGAGACAGCAACAAGTATGGCAATGGACAGCTATGTTGAAGCTGAGCCAATTGAAGAGAGCAGCTCTTCGGAAGAAATTGAGTACGTGGAAACGACAGAATCATTGACATCTTCTGAATTCGAAGAACCTCATTCATCAACCGATGAACCAGTAAGTCCCTCGACTACGAGCGAGAGCACTGTTGAAAAAACGCCGGAAAGCTCGTCTGATTCTGCTGGACACATAAATATTGTAGAAAACCAGCCTGTGCAAGAGCAAGTAGAAGAGCCCAGCATAGATTTATCAGAATATCTGCCGGGGATTGCTGAAACCGTAGAGGTAGAAGAAAACTATCAGTTTTCAGTAGTAAAAAATCAAAGTACAGGTGAATTTGTTGATTCAATCAGTGAGTTTGCTCAAGAGATTGCTTGGGAAAATGATTTATACGCATCTGTCATGATTAGCCAAGCAATTCTTGAAACCGGCTCTGGCAGCAGTAGTCTTTCAAGTCCGCCAAATTACAATCTATTCGGTGTGAAGGGAAGCTACGAAGGCAAAAGTGTTAGTTTTTCCACGCAAGAGGATAACGGCAGCGGCAGCTTGTATACCATAAAAGCCAGCTTTAGACGATACCCAAGTTATAAGGAATCGTTAGAGGATTATGCGAAGCTGCTGAAAAATGGAATTGATGGAAATAAGAGTTTTTATGATAAGACATGGAAATCCAATAGTGAAAATTATAAAGATGTGACTACTTTCCTAACAGGTAGATATGCAACGGATACAAAATATGGCAGTAAGTTGAATGCATTAATTGAGGCATATGATTTAACACAATATGATGCAAAACCGGGAACCAAAAAGCAATCAGAGAAGACAAAAGAATCAGAAGAAGCCGATAAAAAGGCAACAACGACCAAGAAAAAGAAAAATTCTTATCAATCCAAGGAGCAGGATGAGAGCGAAGATGACGGGCGTACGGAGACAACTGCTAACAAAACAACGTATACCATCAAAAGCTGGGTAGAAGAAAAGCTGTCCATTTTTAAACAGCCCGCGAAAGAAATTCCCGGCAGTCAAAATATTACGACGCCGATTATTGATAACGAAGCATCAACTGCTGTGAAGGACAAGAAACATGAGTAAGAGTATGTGGCATCAGAGGAGTATTTGGGGTTCTGAGCGACGTGAAAGGAAATAGGATGAAGAAGCTTACGCTTAATCGAACGAGACAACGGAATAGAAAAGAGGCAGTTTGGGAAGATGAACATGGCTTTTCATTATTGGAAGTTCTTTTTGCGATTGTTCTTCTAGGCGTTTGCTTCCTCTTCATTGTTTCAATGATTTATCAAAACAGGCAGGCAATCCAGCTCAACAAAAAAAAGGAAGAAGCAATTTTTGTGCGCGAGGATGTAAAAGAATGGTTGGGCTATAAGGCGCAAATACAGGATATAGCTAATTTGAATGCGTTTGTCTTTGTGGAATCCTCGGCTGCTTTTACTGGAGAACAGATGGAGAGAAGAAGCCACTTGATTTTAGATAATTCCGGTATTCAAAAGGAATCTGGAACAAATAAAGCAACCTATGGTGAGCTTGAGATGCCGCTCAGTGATCCTGACCGTGGCACATTTATTCGAAAAATCAATTATCATCTGACCGATTCTGATTTTTTACCTGAGTCACTGCGCTCGACTGTCAATCAATTATACATAGGGCAGTATATTAGTCATTCCGGTGAAGAGACTGATTTTTTGGTGGAAGTGATTGTGCAGCGAAAAGCCGGACTCGTTGACTACAATCCGCGAACAGATGGAGTGGGTCTTAGTATCAAGGTCTATGACAAAAAAAATGGCAATTTACTAACGGAGACTTACATCAATTGGGTGGCGGAATCCTAGGAGGGATAACTTGAGAAAGCTAATAGAGGATGAGCGAGGCTTATCTTTAATGGAACTAATTGGCGCTATTATCCTTTTTGGACTGGCTTCTCTGCTGTTCGGCGGTGTCTTGTTCAGTATCGCCAAAGCCTCGGAAATACAAGGGCAGCAGGTAAATCTCCAACAAACTGCCAATGGCATGATTGCTCAAATGGAAAGTATCAGTAAAATCGAAAACATTTATGAAGAAGCTGGTTATCGCGGAAAATTCAATAGTAGCAGCTGGACAGATACACATATTATAAAATCTCTTTCAGAGGATAAGCTGACAGAGCTTCAGCCTTTTTCTCAAGGAGAAAATCCGTTGTATCTTTCAGATATTTTGGATACGACGAATAAGCGAGCGATGAACTACCAGGTCAAGGCGAAGCAAATCAAAATCAAACTGATACAGCAGAAAAATGAAAATGAGAGCACGAATACTATTTATGCAACACCAAATTATCGAGATACATTCACTATTCAGACGAGCGGCATCATTCTTTTTTATGAAGGGGATATTTCTTTTGCCGACTATTACGAGAGCAGTACAGGGCTCTGGGCAATAGAAGAGCTTTTAAAGCAAAATGAAGCAGAAATTGTCTATAGCAGAAGATTTGTTTTGACTTATAGAGACGATGAAAAGGCAAGTGGGGAGGTTCCGGGAAATGGAAGATGGTAGAGATGAAGGCGGCTATGCGCTGTTGTATGCCTTAGGTGCAATTATATTGGTCAATTTGATTATTGGCGCCATCTTTGTTTTGGCGAGAACCGTCTTTTTTCAAGTCGAACAGGTTGATACGTTCAAACAGGTAAAAGATGTTGAAGAGTATGCGCTTCAGGAGGCTGGCGGCAAAATCAAGAAGAAGCTAGAGGCAGAGCTGGCTGATTTGGGGGCAGGAATTAATTTCGGAACGGATGAGGTAACACTTAGGAATCTTGTGAAAAGCTGGATTGTTGATTTTGAGTTGGCTAATGAGGATATCGGTAGCAAGGAGCAATTCTCTTATAAGGTTTCATTTAAAAACAGTGAGCTTACAGCTAAAAAAGTTCTTCCTTATGTGTTAGATACAGAGATTGGCAGCTACGGTTGGAAACAATCTGCGGTTTCCTTGGATAAAGTGACCAACATCGAGTTGACCTTTCCGATTACAGCCGAAATTACAGAGGAAAAAAATGGAAAAACCACAACAGCAACTGCAAGCTGTGACTATATTTATGAAATTCAGTGGGATGAAGCAGATGTCAATGAAGAGATTTTAGCGTTGGATGTTTGGCGCAACGTCTTCTACTCCTATTATTTACCGAATAGTGCTCAAGCAATTTCGGCGGATGAATGGATGAGGAAGTTTGATCGAATCTATCGGTATCAAACTGACAGTCTTCTATTTGACTATACCTCTTATAATAATTCCACTGCTTTTCAGTATGGGCAGGTAAATGGACAGGTGGTGGATGTTCGAGATGGCACTTCACTAGATTTCTCAAGTGGTGATAAGACAATTCGTGACATTACTTTTTCCGGTTCCTTCTTTTTGGAACATGGAGTAACAATCAAGGGAGCAGCCAGTGGTCGACTTCAAACAAATAATTTATTCGTAATGCGTAATTCCGCTGATTATGCCTCTCCTCAGTTAAATTATCTGCAATTAAATCAAGTATCCGCCCAAATTGGTACATTGATAGACCTGTCGAGAGAACAATCACGTTTGATTGTAGATACACCTCGATTTGATACAGGAAATCTCTTGATAAACAATACGAACACGGTGAAAAAAGAGAACAGTTCCTCAGAAGGCGTCCTATTTTCCAAGGGAGATTTGATAATTGATAAGCTTGCGGGTTCAGAAGCCTTCTCTTTCGCAAATTATGCAGTAGAATCTGGAAAAAATAATCCGAAAGACAACTTGTGGAATGAATTCCTGAAAGGCTCTATGGTAGTAGCCAGTTCTAATTTATTTGCCGGTCCGGTGAGTGAAGATGCTTCACTTCATTCAGAGCAGGACGATCATCGAAACATCTCTGTTAAGGGGAACTTTCTGTTAACAAATGCGATGCTATCGAGTGAATCAGGAGAAGAAGGGTTTTCTTATTTCAAAGAAAGCGGTGATTTTACTCACCCAAATACACCATCTAAAATCACCTTGGATGGCTCGGACACTAAGCTGACGGTTTATGGAAAAAGTTTTATTGATTCTCCAAAAACGGAACGTAGAAAAGCGCTCACAGAAGATGGTGGTACAGCCTTTAATGGCTTTTATAAGGATAAAGAATCTTGGAATTGTATCACACTTAAAAATGGTGCCAGCATGGAGCTGGATTATACAGGGGTTGAACCCTTTAATCTTGATATTCAAAAAGGGTCCTATTTATCCTTAAAAACCTTGCCGGAATTAGCATTATTCGATACCAGTTTTATTGAGTACAGTGTCAGCCGCAGTCAATTAAATGGCAAGCTGATTATACAGCCTTTTAACAGAAGTGATGCATCAAATTTGGAAGCTGAATTGAGAAGCAGCAGTATCCCTGTTGTCATGACAAACAGCTTTGCTGAAGCAGTTGCAGCGGATGATGGACAGGTAGTGATTGTTCAGCCGGTAAATACATCAAATAAGGATTCAATTCAAATGATTTCAAGAACCTTTGAGTATGTTAAGACGATTGATTATTAAGCGGTTCAGAATCAGGTCGTTTGTAAGAATCAAAAAAGAGTAATATGCAGCGACACAAGTAAGAGTATATTCCAAGTGAGGAATATATCAGCGATAAAGGAGCGAGTGGGTTGAGCTATGAGGAACGATTAGGTGGAAAAACTAGATACAGAGCTGATAGATCCGAGCCGGAAAAGCGGCCTACTGTCAGTCAATCGATTGACCTTTTTAATACGGAGTTAGATAAAGGGCTATTGGGGTTAATACCGAGAAGCTTTGCCAAGGAGCACAGTGTTTTTCCAATTAGAAGAAAACGAAATCGTTTAGTCGTTGCTATGGGTAATCCAGGCGATTATGCTGCATTGAACGAGCTGCGCCTAACAACTGGTCTGCTGATTGAACCGGTTCGAGCCAATGAAGCAGATATTCAGCAGATGATTGTTCGTGATTATCCATCTGATATTAATATTGATGGGTTGTTCGAAGCAGATATTCCCGATCAAGCCACCTCAATGCTTAGTGAAACGGGCAATGATGATTCACCGATTATCAAGCTGGTTAATACACTTTTGCAAGATGCTATTGATCGGCGAGCCAGCGATATTCATTTTGATCCGCAGGAAAAATATCTTGCTGTACGTATCCGTACAGATGGAGAAATGAAGGAGCTGAAGATTCTTCCTAAAAATGTTCAGTCTGCGGTGACCTCCCGCTTGAAAATTATCTCATCATTAGATATTACGGAAACGCGGGTTCCTCAGGATGGTCGAGCCATGCTGAAGAATGGACACAAGATTATTGATTTGCGGGTATCAGTATTACCTACAATTCACGGTGAAAAAATCGTTATTCGAATTTTGGATCGATCAATCGGAATTCGTAAACTGGAAGATTTTAAGTTCAATCCGAAAACCTTAACCGATTTTCGCAAGCTGCTGAAACAGCCGCATGGCATCATTTTGGTTACAGGTCCGACTGGTTCAGGGAAGTCGTCTACTCTTTATGCCGCTTTAGGTGAATTGAATCAACCGAATGTCAATATCATTACTGTTGAAGATCCAGTGGAGTATCAGCTGGAGGGCATCAATCAGGTTGCTGTGAACAGTAGTATAGGTTTGTCTTTTGCCAGTGGTCTACGCTCCATTTTGCGACAAGACCCGAATATCGTCATGGTGGGAGAAATTCGAGATGGAGAAACAGCCGAGATAGCAATTCGGGCATCAATGACTGGACACTTGGTGCTGTCAACGCTGCATACGAATGATTCCGTCAGTACAGTCAATCGCTTAGTAGATATGGGTGTAGATTCCTTTCTGGTAGCGAATTCTCTGGCAGGCGTTCTAGCACAACGACTGGTGCGAACGATTTGCTCTAACTGCAAGCAGGAGGAGCATGTGACGAATAGAGAAGCTGCTTTTTTAGAGGAGTATCAGCTTCATGCAACACGACTGGCTAAAGGAGCAGGCTGCGCCAAATGTGGGTACACAGGATATCAAGGACGGATGGCTGTTCAGGAGCTGTTGGTAGTCACTCCGGAAATGCGACGAATGATTACTCGCCAGGCTTCGAATGATGAGCTTCAGAAATATGTGCAGGATTTAGGGATGAAGTTTCTGATTAACGATGGTCTGGATAAGGTACTGGCTGGCTATACGACAATTGAAGAAGTCCTAAAAGTAGCGGCAGAAGAGTCATAGATTTTTTATGAATGGGGATAAGAGGTAATGAGAGACGAAGAAATAAAACGGTCCAAAAGATACAGTGAAAGAACCGAGAAAGAATTGGAGGATATTTTGGATTCACGTCCTCCCTATCGTCCACGTCGTCAAGGCGTATCAGATGCTTTAGAAGGGCGATCAAGATCAAACGAATCCTATAAAAAGCCCAACTCACCAAAGCAGCAGCTTAATGCTTGGCTGCAGCGTGCGGTGAAATTGGAGGTATCGGATATCCATTTGATTGAGAATATACCGCCAATGTATCGCTTGCATGGCGGATTACAGGCGATTGAAGGAGCCCCTACATTGACATCAGAGCGAATTGCAGCTATGGCAGAAGCAATCTGTACGGAAAAGCAGTGGCAAGAATTCAATCAAGCCGGTGAAGTCGATTTAGCCTATGAACTGAAGGATATCAGTCGATTTCGGGTGAACATCTTCAAACAGCTAGGTGCAGTGGCCATTGCTTTGCGGCAAATCCCAATTGGTATCCCTTCTCTTGATTCGTTGGGAGTGCCGGATGTTTTACGCCGTATGATTCATAAAAGTCAAGGTCTGTTCTTAGTGACAGGTCCCACGGGTTCTGGGAAATCAACGACACTTGCAGCCATGCTGGATTATCTAAATGATTCAAAAAAGACACATGTTTTAACTTTGGAAGACCCCGTTGAGTATGTTCATAACCATAAAAAAAGCATTATCTCTCAAAGAGAAGTTGGTCGGGATACGGAGTCATTTTCTAATGGCTTAAGGGCTGCTTTACGGCAAGACCCAGATGTCATTTTAGTTGGTGAAATGCGTGATTTTGAGACGATTTCGATTGCCTTAACAGCAGCAGAAACCGGGCACTTAGTCTTAGGAACACTTCATACTTCAAGCGCTCCATCTACGATTGAACGGATTGTTGATGTCTTTCCGTCGGAACAGCAGTCGCAAGTGCGAACACAGCTGGCCGGAGCATTAGTTGGTATCCTGTCGCAACGATTATTACCAACGCGCGATGGGAAAGGACGAGTAGCGTCGACTGAAATGCTGGTAAATACAAAAGGGATTGCGAGTATCATTCGTTCAGGGAAAACCCATCAAATCAACAATATGCTGCAAATGGGGAAAAGTGAAGGGATGCATACAATGAGTAACTCCATTCAACGACTTATTCAAACTGGTCGGGTAGATGCCGATATCGCAGCAACCTATCTCGAAGAAGGGAGCGATTTTTAGTGCCTTTATTTACCTATCAGGGAATGAGCTATAACGGAGAAAAATCCCGCGGAAGTATTCGAGCAAACTCAGCCATAGAAGCCGGCAATCTTTTGAAAAAGAAGCATATTAAACCGCTCTCTCTTGTAGAGCAAAAGGAAACGATGGCAAATAAGGAGTTGGATTTTTTTTCAAAAACCAGCTTAAAAGTACTCGTTGCTTATTTACAGCAATATTCTACTTTAATTAATGCCGGGATTACAGTACTTGAAGCTGCCAATATGTTGGAGGAGCAACAGCAGGATAAAAAGTTCAAAAAAGTATTGTCAGAAGTGAAGCAGGATTTGGAGGCAGGACATACGCTTTCAGACAGTTATCGCAAACACCCAAACTCATTTCCACCATTATTGGTGAACGTGATTGCTGTAGCAGAAATATCCGGATCATTGGAGAAAAACCTGCAGCAAATGGCTAGATACTATGAAAAAAGTGCCGAGAATCGGAGCAGTATTATTACAGCGATGATTTATCCAATTTTGATGTTGATTGCTTCGATTGGTGTCGGGATTTTCCTAATGATTTCAATTGTTCCGATGTTTGTCAGTGTATTTGAAAGTTTCGATGCAGAACTGCCGGCAATCACCAAAATAACAATGAAAATCAGTGAATTTCTTCAAACAAAAGGAATTGTCCTTTTCTTAGTGATTTTTCTCATTTGGCTAGGAATTTTTATCGGGAAAAAGAATGCTTCCTTTCGCTTGCAGTATGACACCTTTAAGCTGAAGATTCCCATTTTTGGTGAGTTCATCCAAAAAAGTTATTTCTCCGTGTTTATGACGACACTTTCTTCTTTGCTGTCTAGTTCAGTTCCGATGGTGACAGCTTTATCTATGAGTAAAGAGGTTGTGAATAATAAGTTTATTCAGAATATGGTGATGCAGTGTGAGATAGAGGTGGAGCAGGGCGGAAGGTTAAGTAATGTATTTTCTCAAAATTGGGCTGTTCCGATATTGGCAACTCAGATGGTAAAAATTGGAGAGAATACTGGTTCGCTTGAAGACATGCTGGAAAAACTCAGCAAAATTTTTGAAGCGGAAGCAGATGAAATGAGCGTGCGTATCAAGACGATTATGGAGCCATTGGTCATGCTGATTATTAGTGGAATTGTCGGGTTTATTGTAGCGGCAATTATGATTCCAATGTTTGCTATGTATGGCTCTATTCAAGGATAACGAATTGTCTGAGTGTACGTTAATTAAAATATCTATCGTTCCGATTTCAAGGAATAAAACAAAAAGAGTTATTAACTGGGAACCTGGACTTCCAGATAATATATACAAAATAAGAATCACAGAAGGAGATTTATCAAATGTCAGAAGTTTTAGTGTTACAGGAAGAAAGCAGAATGAGTCGTCTATTAAAGGACGAACGTGGGATGACTTTAGTTGAATTGTTGGCTACAGTTGTTATTTTAGCAATCATCGCAGGTATTGGGATTGTTGCAATCGGAAATGTTATTCAAAATTCACGTGAGGATGCTGCTGTGTCAGAAATTCAACAAGCAATGAATGCAGCGAATCTTTATCAATTAGATCCAACAGTAACAGGAACAACTTTCCAATTAGATGCCGTTCAATCTGCTGGGTATTTACAGCAAGTTGGTAATTGGAATGACTTAACATCAGTTATCTTTACTGTTGCACCTGATGGAAGCATAAGCATTGATGTACCTGCAGGACAATTGTCTGCTGGTAACCTTACAAGTGAAGCGTTTACTGGAGATGCCGATGCGGTTGCGACTCTAAAAAGAGGCGATTTATTCACTCATTAATTTGAACAGCTGACTAGTAAGTGTTTAGCATGAAGAAGGAGTTTTTTATGAATATATTGAGTTACACCATATCTGCAAGAATCGTTTATTGCTATATATTTATCATAGGAATGTGTCTGGGCTCGTTCTTCATGGTTGCTGGTTATCGAATCCCAAGAAAGGAAACATTGATGGGGCGTTCTCATTGTGAGGAGTGTCAACAGGAGTTAGTCTGGTGGCAGCTGATCCCCGTCGTTTCATATGTCTTTTTAAAGGGAAAATGTGCCTACTGTACTTCAAAGATAGGGGCTGCTGCTCCTGTTTTTGAAGTGCTTGCGGGCATACTATACATGGTTACAGCCATCATCTTTGATTTATCTCCTGAGGTGCTGGTAGGCTGGACACTCATTTCATTGCTATTAATCATCAGTGTTTCTGATGCCTTGTATCAAATAATTCCCAACAAAGTATTGTTGCCGTTTTTTATCGCAGCAATTCTTGAACGAATCCTTATTCCTCAAAATGATTATTGGTGGTATCCGTTGGCGGGTTTTTTAGTGGGCTTTGTACCCCTCTACCTTTTAGGAGAAGTCAGTAAAAATGGTATGGGTGGCGGTGATATCAAGCTTTTTGCTGTATTAGGTATCTTTTTAGGACCTGTACAGGTATTTCTTTCATTGTTTTTATCCGCAGTAATTGCTCTTGTTTTTGCCATTATTATATCTGTTTACAAGAAAGAAAAGCAGAAATATATCCCGTTTGGACCATTTATCGCTATTAGCTCGGTACTTGTTTACCTTTTTTCAGGAGGATTGATAGGGTGAGCATGGAAATTATTTTATTTTGAAAAAAGGCAGGTAGGAAGATGTTTGGAAAAAAGAAGCACACGGCAATTGGTATCGATATTCAGAAAAACGTTTTGAGGTACTGCACAATAAAAGGCGGTCAATTTGTTTTTGGCGAAAAGGTAACAAACGGCTCCATTTTCAAGGATGGAAAAATTAGAAATCCGGAGGAGTTTATCCATACCTTACAGCAGGTCGCAGCGGAAGTACATATGAGAAATCCGGAGTTTATTATTTCTGTGATGAACGGTAAACTTCTGATTCGACAAATTCCTTTAGGAAATATGAAAAGTGAGAAAGAGATTCGTGAGTTCTTGTATTTTGAGTTAGGTGACTCCATTTCCTTGCCCTTTGAAAATCCTATATTTGATTTATTAATCTTGGAACAGCAAAGCAAAAAGAAGCTGCCTAAGAAGAAAGGCAAAGTGACTCAGGAAAAAAGCTCGCGAAGAGCAGTAAAAATTCAGCGAAATCGTTTTGCTGTCAATGGAAAAGTTCCGGTAGTGATTACCTCGGAACCAATTTTAGAAGAAATTGGCTACCTTATTCAGCGTAGCGGAGGACAATTGATTGGTGTTGATTGCAGTGCTTTAGCCTATACTCGTGTATTGCAAAAGCGTATCAATTGGGGTCAAAATTTTGTTTTAGTAGAACTAGACTCCGGAACGGCAACTATTACGATTTTTGAACAGTTAGTTCCCGTTTACGTGCAGTATGAGGAATACAACCAAGTGAATTGGCGCTATATTGAACATGATAAGGTTGCCAAGACTGAGTTCAATCATTCAGTTGAGCTTGAAGAGCTTGACAAGCTTGGACGAACAATTGATAACGTTATTCGTTATTTTGAAACAGAGATATCTCCCGGTAAAGAGCTGGTACAGATTTACGTCGTTGGCGGTCATCCATTGTTGAGTGATGAGGTCGTGGAGATTATCCAAGAAACAAATGAACTGCCGGTAAAGGACCTGCAATCACCGCTGCGAGTTGCAAATCAAAAACGTTTGCCTGAGCGCTTTTTATTGGCTGCCGGTTTGGCAATGAAAGAGGTTTAACCGATGAATGTTAATTTGCTACCTAAAAAGTTTATAAAAAATCGAGCAATGGAGGTCATCATTGTATTGACCTCAATAATAACTGCTATTCTGATTGTTGCATTTTTGATTGCACATTTATTTTTTTCCACACAGGTAAAAACCTATAAAAATGCTGTACAGATGGCTCAGTTGGAGAAAGTCGGACTGGAAAGAAGTATCACAGAGTTTCAACAGGAGCAGTCAAAGGACATGCAAGAGTTCATTGGTGTATTGAAGGGAGAGCAACGGCTGATGGAACCAATCATGACTTCCATAAGTGAAGTGGCAAAGGAGCTGTCCTTGACGTTGACAAACTACGATATCTATCTGACAGAGGGAGATATCCTGGATAATCAGCTATTGGCAGGAGCTGATGGTACAGAGCTTCTTCCTTCAATAACTGTTAAATTTAGAGGAGACCTATTTGCAAGTGCACCAAGCTTTAAGGAACGCATCGAAAAGATTGAATGGGTCTATGATTGCCAACCGGTTTTGATGAATCGTGACAACGACTATACAGAATCTGAATTTATTATTCGATTAAAAAAGGCTGAAGTACCAGTGGTAGCCAAGGTAGAGGAGGCTGCTGATGAATAAGGTCATATTTACCAGAAAGCACATTATCATTGCATCGCTAATTCTAATTTTGGGTGTAGCATTGAGCGTGGGTAGTTGGATGTTGATTATCGAACCAAGCAGAAAAGAATTAGGGGATTTGAGTCAAAATCTGAAAACGGTCAAGCAGGAAGCTTCTGAAAAAGAGAAGGTATTACGAACAGTGAAAGGACTTCCTTCTTTATTAGAGTCAGACTTTGTAGCTAATGAACCGACGATTCCAAATGGTCTTCAACTGCAGGACTATTTTAACCAATTAAAACAACTGGATGACTCTATGGGGATTTCTTTTCAGCACGTCTCGTTTGAAAATACAACGATTTTTCCGGAAAGTATAGATGGAGTTCCGAGCAATGCACTGAAACAGCTGCAAAACACTACGATTGGTTTTGATGTATTGGCTTCAGGAGAGCAAGAACTGCTGAAATTTGTGAAGGAGCTGGAAACCTCGAATCGTTTTACAAAAATAGAACAGGTGACCTATCGTTGTAATCCCGATTCTTTGGGAGAGGACAGCTACGCTTATTCTGCCAGTATCATGCTGCAAATGTATACTCTCTCCTATGCAGAAACTGGAAAGCCGGTTGAGTAGTTGTAGGCAGAAAATGGGTTTATCAAGGAATAGAAAAAATAGTTATTGTATTGGTATATAAAGGGGATGGCCCAAAGCGGCGTCCCCTCAATTTTGATATAAGGAGTTGATAAGTATGAAAAAGAGCCGTAGGAGACTTGTTCAGCCTAAGATTTTTGTAGTGATAGGCAGTGTATTGCTTGCCGTTTCTCTGATGATTTTCTTAATTGTAAGTTTTTTGGGGAATCTTGGGAAAAATACGTATGCACTCTCAAGTGAATACGATGACAAGGTGAATCACTATTATGTAAACATTGACATTGATCAACCTAGAGAGGAAACAATTCTTCTTCAATCTTCTGATGCCATGTCTGTTTCGATGGAAACGTTGGAGGATTTTCAATCAGATGAGGTAGAGCTTGAAGCTGCTCCTGATGAAGAAGAAGGGGTACAGCTTAAAATTAAAGCAACGAAAGAAAAGGTGCGTTTAGCGATTCCCGTACCAATTCTTGATACTGGTGAACAGACCTTTCAGATTGTGCGAAATGGAAAGGTAGTTCAAAAGCATAAAGTAGACATCTCGGAAAACAACAAAGAACAGGTCGAAGAACTGGAAGAGTTGGTTTCGGAGGAAGAACAGGAGCAACTGTCTGCCTTTGCAGAAGGCCAAGTAAAGATGTTTGATTTAACAGTGCGGCACTTAGGCGAACAATTTCAGCTTTTGGATGATGGTTCAGAGGGAACAGCAGTCGTTAGTGATTATCAAGGGTTAATTGCAGCGGTTAATAATGCTGCTATTTCCCGAATTGAGTTTGCTGCGAATATTGTTGCAACAAGTACCAGCCTGTCGAATATTACACGCGATTTGGCTATTGATGGGAAGGGCTACTCGTTGACGACGACTGCCAACACTGCATTCAAATTGGGCGATACGAAAAAGCTGGATTGTACATTTGAGCTGCTTAATCTTTCGGTTAATTACTCTGCCAAAAGAGATGGGTTTATCACTTCTTCCAGTGCGGCAACTTCTCTTTACTGGTCTGTCAAGCTGAAGAACATCGAGGGCTCTTATGAACAGATAGGAACAGCTGGGTCTTATTTTCTTGATGTTCCTCGCGGCAATGTTGAAATACAAGGCTATTTCTGGTGGTACAGCAACAAGACTGTACCTAGCTTAAGCAGTTCGAAAGGTGTAATTTGTACAGCGAATGTTCACATTACAAATGGGGCAGATGTTGTGATTACGGCAGCACATGCGATTATTCGCCTACTTCCGGGGACAGCATCGGTTGAGACTTCTTTAATTGTAGACCAAGGCTCTAAGGTCAAGCTTTCCAGTGAGCTCCGTCAAGCTGTCTGGGCAAATACTGAGGGAGACAATAATGTTATCATCTTTTCTGTTGTTGATGAAGGAACAGAGCTGATTGCAACATCTAAGGGAACCTTCTATGGCTCAGATGGTGGAGTCATCACTCTACAGGGAAGTGCAAAAGATGGAAGAGACTCAAAAACAGAGGTATTGGGTGGCGCGGTAGTAAGCGCTCATGCACAAGCCTCTAGTTCTGAGGCCGGAAAAGCCAACCCGAAGACAACCTCCGCTTTTGTTAATCAGGTCAAGGACGGGATCTTCAATTTGGATGGCAAAGGAACAGTGTTGAATCTGGAGGCGGATGGTGAAGCGCATAACTATTGTGCAACCTTACGCTTCAGATTAGTTGGTGCCCAAACATTTTCAGTAACCAATCAGGCGCAGATGAACGTGACCAAGCATTCTGGTTCAGCAGCGGCTATTCGACTCTATGGGAAAAATAATAGTTTTATTGCTAAATCAGGCGGTAAGGTAAATATTATAAAAGAAGGAACCAACCGAGCACAAAACGGTGGTGACACCGGTGGACAGCAGGCTATTCAGTTTACTGTTGACAGCGGCGGTGTGTCTTATTTTGAAGTAGAGGACTCTGGCAGTACAATTTACGCAAAATCTGATGATGGACCGGCTATTGAAGCATTGAGCGGTAATTTCCAATTTACTATCGGAAAAGACGCAACATTCCGAATGGAAGGAACCACCTATGGCGAAAATAGAGGGATTGTTCACGCGGGAGCTTCAAGAATCGATATTCAAGTAGATGAACCGATTTTCTATGATTTCAGAAATAATCGTGTGAACGGCGGGCAGGTCTTTTCTACAGGAAGCTCCGGAACCAATCAGGTATTTGCATCGAAGAAGGTCAGCCTTTCTGTCTGGAAAAAGAAAAACAATGTGGACTTAGATGCCAACCCAGATGTTTTTTGGAGTAAAATCGGCTATGAGCTGACAGGAAGAAATTTTGGAACAATTGCTTACTCTGAATTCCCGAATCAATTCAATTCGACAAACTATGAAGGTGCAGATAAATATACCCGAATGACTGGAAACAATTATCGAGCAGTGATTGATGAGTTGAGGGTTCCAACGAATGCGGATAAGCATGTTTATGGACATGTAACTGTTCCTTATTCAGATGATGGCAGCGAGACGCGAGATGCCTGGGAGGAAGAGGTATGGGTTACTGTTCAAATCTTAAGAGCCGACGGTACCGAAAAGGAACGAGCAGTCGTGCCAACAAAAGGTAAAAATGATACATTACCTGGT
Organism: Enterococcus sp. BWR-S5; assembly: GCF_016745255.1. GTDB lineage: Bacteria > Bacillota > Bacilli > Lactobacillales > Enterococcaceae > Enterococcus_L. Next base: position 51,463 of record NZ_JADOEQ010000012.1, read on the forward strand.
GTATCCATTTATGGAGAGGAAGCAAGAGGCGGAATTTTTGATTGGGAATTGAGTGATTTCCTAAGCGCCGGTGACCAAATCAAGGTTCTTGCTGCTTATCGCGGCGGTTCCAATGACACAAACTCTAGCCAAAATATCCATAGTATTGATGAAGACATTAAGGTTGAAGCGGTCACTGTACAAGACGTCACACCGCCACTATCACTGAGCTCGGATATGGAGAAAGTAGCAGATACGACGAAGCAGTTAACTGGAACCATCGATTTATGGGATGAACGCGACCAACGAATGGTTGATAAGCTGTTCATTTTTGCGAAAAAAGATAATGAGTTTTTAACAGATGATTCTGGGAATTTGCTTTATAAGGAAATTACGGCAGCGAGTGAACCTGCTTCAGAAGGAGCAACTTCTAAAAAGAAATGGGTTTTTGATTTAGCAGGCTATCTTCTTGTTGGAGAAACAATTGAGATTTTTGCTAAGGATGCTGCGACAATCGAAGGAAATATTGGTGCATTACCTGAGAGCTATACAGAAAACCCTAATGGCGCACCTGGAAACATCAATCCGTCTGCATTAAGCTATGACAGTTATACCGGCTACCATGATGCAGTTGGAGATAATCGTTTTACGCCATCGCTGTATTTTGATGTGAAGGCGGCTGCACCATCAAACCCTGAAATCACAATTGACGTGCCGGAAGGCTTTGATCGAAATGAAGAAGGCGTCCCTATTTTAACGGAAGGCAATCAGTTGCTTTATGAAATAATCGTGAAGAGTGGGGATAACCGAGATTCAGGCAGAGACCCGGTAAAAAATCTGAAGGTCACTGTTACGCTGTCACCTCAACTTCAATACGATGCATTTGATAAGCTGCTCAATAATGCAGCTGTTGATTCATATGAGTACAAAGCGGCAGAAAATCTGCTTGATATCTACCTGAAATCAGAGCTGAAGCCTGGAAATATTGCTTCCTTCAGTCTCAGTGCAATCGTGAAGGATGACAGTCAACCGATTACGACGACGGCATCGGTCATTGGTGATTCAACCTTAGAGGAACCATTTATCGTTGGGCCACCAAATGACCTTCATAATCATAAAAAGCTTTCAGCTTCAGATGATGTGTTGGTTGTTCCGGGTATTAAGAAGGAGAACGGAGAAGCAGTCTATCTTTCCGTTGTAAATCAGCGCGTGAAGGTTTTCTATTCCAATATTAGTGAGTTTACCGTATACATGGATGGGAAAAAATATAAATCATATACTGTTCCACTAAAGAAAACTACGGATTCAAAGCAGTTGGATATACCGATTGATGACATTCGGAATAAGATATCGGTAAAATATAACGATGGTACAGGAGATAAATGGGTATATTGGAACAACGATTGGAATTTTGTGACAGATCAGGAGTGAGAGGGATGACTTTTTCATGGGAGCTTGAATTAGAAGTGTTTTGTACAGGGGAGATTGATCAACAGCTAGAGCAGTATTACAAAAAAATGCAGAAACAAGCGAGAGATTTAGTAGAACAGATTAATGGAAAGAACTTTTCAGAAAGTCTTTCACTGCTTCATGGAATCGATGAAAAATGTCAGCTGCTATTTTTCTTTTTGGAGCATACAGATGAACTGTGGTTTAAGAACAGTGAAGAGGTTATTGCATGTATTGAGTCAGACTATAAGCGGTCCTATTTGGAAAAGCTTCCGCTACAGTTTGAGCATGGAAGACATTCAATACTTTATACTATCCGTTGAGTGATTTAGAAGGAAAGCTGATTTATTTTTGTTGTGCAAGTAAGATATAGGAGTGAAGCGGGTAGTTGCTATTGTATGAATAGGCAACTATCTGCTTTGTTTGCTTTATGGTCTTCAATTTTTTTGTTCTTACATATGAAATTCAATTGTAGAGGAGAATAGAAAATGTCCGATAATTCAACGTTAGTTGCCTACTTGTTGACAGATACTTTTAATGTTAAGCAAGCAAAAGCCAAAATGTACATTGAAGAGCAACCATATTTTAAAGTACCGGCACTTTATTTTCATTTAAAAGAAGATGAACATACGGAACACGATTATCAACGAATAAAGGAAGCCGTGGAGTCCTTTAAAGGAAACATAGAATGGCACTTTGGAAAGGCGTACCCATCAAGGCTGAATTATGAAATTGTTCCCAAAATTATGTGGGAAATGGACAACCGCTATCCGGATAAATTATTCAAAGATGCTGTATCCAGTGAGTTGTATAAGGAAATATGTGAATTAGCGATTTCTGATATCCCTGCACTATATGAACACATGAAGAAGTCTTTTGAAGAGGGCAGTTAGCTGGTAAGGCTGTAAGTAAATATTTTGATAGAACGTAGGCTACTTAAGAATTAGGAGGATACAAAATAAGAAGCAATAAGAATAGTAATAAATCATGAGGCTGTTGTATCAAATGAGGAGCATACGATGACTTTGTGATTTATAGTATCCACTTCCTATTTTTACATCTAAATAGTCGTTAACTTTTGAGTCTGACAAATATGCAGCTAAGAAATACACTGTAATGAATTTTTGCAATCAATTGTTTTGCACGCATTTTTCAATGGTTTTAGTCATGAAAAAATTAGGGAGAAAATATCAAAAAGCGTTGAGAGTTTTACAGATGCAGAAAGGAGGGCAACTCTCTTTTTATACAACATCAAATGAAAGTATGTTAAACTGGCTAATGGATATAGCGCATTTTTCAGCTTTCACAGTTGTAGGCTACTATCTGGAAATTGATTAAAATACGCGGTTGAGCTAGTCGTTTGGAAGATATCCAACTAGTATTTCTGTACTGAATATAAAGGAAATGATACGAATGATTGAAAATGAGAAAATTAGCACTAACAAGGTCTCAGCCTACATCCACATCCCGTTTTGCGAGCATATCTGTTTCTATTGCGACTTCAATAAAGTTTTTTTGGAAGGACAGCCGGTAGATGAGTATATAGAAGCCCTGTTGAAGGAAATTCAACTGACAACTGCCAAACACCCTGAGAAGCAGATGGAAACCTTATACATAGGCGGAGGAACACCGACGTCATTGACGGCCAAGCAATTGGATCGCTTGCTGTCAGGTGTTCGAGAGCTATTGCCTTTCGATGATCGAAGAGAATTTACGGTTGAAGCGAATCCGGGAGATGTGACTCAGGAAAAGCTTCGAGTGATGAAAAATTATGGAGTAAATCGTTTATCAATGGGGGTTCAAACCTTTGATGACCGTTTGCTAAAAAAAATCGGACGCAAGCACACAGCGGAAGATGTCTATGAGACAATGCGTTTTCTGGAAAAAGAAAATTTTGAAAATGTCAGTATCGACTTAATCTATGCGCTTCCCGGTCAAACAGTTGAAGGCTTTCAAGATACCTTACGAAAAGCAATCGAGCTTGACTTACCTCATTACTCTTTGTACTCATTGATTCTTGAGAACAAAACGATGTTTATGAATTGGGTCAAGCAAGGGCGATTGGAATTGCCGGGAGAAGATGCAGAAGCTGGTATGTTTGAGACAACGATTGAAGAGATGGCCAAATCAGGGAGACATCAATATGAAGTAAGTAATTTTGCTTTGAAGGGAAAAGAGAGTCAGCATAATTTAGTTTATTGGAACAACGAGCATTACTACGGTTTTGGTGCAGGTGCCAGCGGGTATCTTGGTGATGTACGTTACCGCAACTATGGTCCGATTCAACATTATTTACGACCATTAAGAGAAGGCAAACTGCCGATATTGGAAACAGAGCAGCTAACTCGAAAAAATCAAATGGAAGAAGAGATGTTTCTGGGCTTGCGAAAGCTGGATGGCGTCAGCAAAGACCGTTTCTCAGAAAAATTTCAAGAAACAATCCAGCAGGTTTATGGTCCTGTTCTTGAAAAGCTGAGAGCAGAAGGTTTACTTGCTGAATCAGAAAAATATTTCAGCTTGACTGAAAAGGGACTTTATATAGGAAATGAAGTGTTTGAGTCCTTCTTATTGGATTAAAACGTATGGAAAAACAGCATCACAGTAATTTTTAGCACTCGATTATAAAGAGTGCTAAAAATTACTGTTTTTTTCTTGACAATTCAAGCAGGACTTGCTATATTTATACTTGTGTTAGCACTCATTAGATAAGAGTGCTAATGGAGGGTGGTAATTATGCTTACAGAAAGACAAAATGAAATATTGAGACTTATCATCCAACACTACACAACTACAGGAACACCTGTAGGTTCGAAAAAATTGATGGAGGATGGCATTAAGTCCAGCTCTGCGACAATTCGGAATGAAATGAAGGCGTTGGAGGAATATGGTTTGTTGCTGAAGACACACTCTTCTTCCGGAAGAGTTCCCTCGATGGCGGGATATCGTTATTACGTCGATCATCTATTGAAGCCGATGGAAGTAGATTCGGGAGAAGTCAGTCTTATCCGTCAATCGTTTGGAACAGAATTTCGTGAAATCAATGATATCATCGAACAATCAGCAAAGATTTTATCTGAGCTGACCAGCTACACCGCTTTTTCTTTGGGACCTGAGGTAAAAGAACGAAAATTAACAGGATTTCGGATGGTTCCTTTGAATGACCGCCAAGTAATCGCGATCATCGTAACGGATAAGGGGAATGTGGAGAATCAAGTCTTTGCGATACCCGCTTCTGTTTCAAGTGAAGATTTAGAGAAAATGACAAAAATCATCAATGATAAGCTAGTCGGGCAACCCTTGCTGACTGTGTATCATCGCTTAAGAACAGAGATACCTATGATTTTGCATCGGTACTTTCAAACACCGGAAGGCATGATGAATTTGTTTGATTCAATGCTGGGACATATTTTTGAAGAAAAGGTATATGTTAGCGGTCGTTTGAACCTGTTAGACTTTGATGATGGACTGGATAATGAACAGTTGAAATCAGTCTACTCTTTTATGAAGAATACAGAAGAACTGACTCATTTGCTGGATATATCGGGTGATGCTGCCGTACCTATCAGCTTTAAAATTGGTAGAGAGATTGGTAATGATTTACTTGATAATATGAGTATGATTACCGCGACTTATGAAGTAGCAGGACACGGCAAAGGAACAATTGCTTTGTTGGGACCGACAAGTATGCCATACTCAAAAATGTTCAGTCTGGTTGATGTATTCAGGCATGAACTGGCATCACAACTAGGTTCTTACTATAGATTTCTTGATGGATAACGCTTTGCGATATTCTTAAAGATAAAAATGATTCTACGAAATGAGAAGGGAAGTTGCAAGATTGGATAAAGAAAACCAGGAAGAAGTAAAAGATGAGATTCAGGATCAGACAGAAAACGTGGAAGAAGCAGAAGGCTCGGAAACGGATACGCTGAAAAATGAATTGAATGACATGGAAGATAAATTTCTACGTGCACGAGCGGAAATTGCGAATATGAGCAATCGTTTCAAAAATGAGCGTGAGCTTTTGGTTCGCTACAGATCGCAGGATTTAGGAAAGAAAATTTTGCCGGCGATGGATAATTTGGAACGTGCAATGGCTATTGAAGTGGATGACGAACAGGGAGCCAGCTTGAAAAAGGGCATCTCAATGGTTCATGAAAGTCTGTTGAATGCGCTGAAAGAAGAAGGCATCGAAGAAATTCCTGCTGTAGGCGAGCCATTTGATCCAAATCTGCATCAGGCAGTACAAACTGTTCCTGCAGGTGAGGGCGTTGCAGCCGATACGATTGTTGAGGTTCTGCAAAAAGGCTACAAATTACAGGATCGGGTATTACGTGCCAGTATGGTCGTCGTTGCACAATAGAAAAGAAAATGCTTATTCAGAAATTTAGATAGAAAAAAATAAATTAAAAAGAACAGGAGATAATAACTATGAGTAAAATTATCGGTATTGACTTAGGTACAACCAACTCAGCAGTAGCTGTTTTAGAAGGTGGAGAAGCAAAAATCATTGCAAATCCGGAAGGAAACCGTACAACACCTTCAGTCGTTTCATTTAAAAATGGAGAAATCCAAGTAGGGGAAGTTGCAAAGCGTCAGGCAGTGACAAATCCTCATACTGTTTCATCTATCAAACGTTACATGGGTGAAGCCGGCTATAAAGTAGAAGCGGACGGCAAAACTTACACACCTCAGGAAATCTCTGCAATGGTTTTACAATACCTTAAAGGCTTTGCGGAAGAATATCTGGGAGAAAAAGTAGAAAAGGCAGTTATCACTGTTCCGGCTTACTTTAACGATGCACAACGTCAAGCAACAAAAGATGCTGGTAAAATTGCCGGTTTGGAAGTTGAACGTATTGTCAACGAGCCTACAGCAGCAGCTTTGGCTTATGGTTTAGACAAAACAGATAAAGAAGAAAAAATCCTCGTATTTGACTTGGGTGGTGGTACATTTGACGTTTCAATCCTTGAATTAGGAGACGGCGTATTCGATGTATTATCTACTTCAGGTGATAACAACCTTGGTGGGGATGACTTTGATAACAAGATTATCGACTACATGGTTGCAGAATTCAAAAAAGAAAATGGCATTGACTTAGGTCAAGATAAAATGGCTTTACAGCGTTTGAAAGATGCTGCTGAAAAAGCGAAAAAAGATTTGTCTGGTGTAACAAGTACACAAATCAGCTTACCATTTATCACTGCCGGCGATGCTGGACCATTGCACTTGGAAATGAACTTGACTCGTGCGAAATTTGATGAGTTGACAGCTGATCTGGTTGAACGTACTAAAATTCCTGTACGTCAAGCATTGAAAGATGCTGATTTGAATGCTTCTGATATTGATGAAGTAATCCTTGTTGGTGGTTCTACACGTATTCCTGCAGTTGTTGAAGCAGTACGTAAAGAAACAAACAAAGAGCCAAATAAATCAGTGAACCCGGATGAAGTTGTTGCAATGGGTGCAGCGATTCAAGGTGGCGTTATCACTGGTGATGTGAAGGATGTCGTTTTATTAGACGTAACACCATTATCATTAGGTATTGAAACAATGGGTGGAGTCTTCACTAAGCTGATTGACCGTAATACAACAATCCCAACAAGTAAATCACAAGTATTCTCTACAGCAGCTGATAACCAGCCAGCAGTAGATATCCATGTCCTGCAAGGTGAACGCCCAATGGCAGCAGACAACAAAACATTAGGAAGATTCCAATTAACGGATATTCCACCAGCACCACGTGGCGTGCCTCAAATCGAAGTAAGCTTTGATATCGATAAAAACGGTATCGTAAACGTTCGTGCGAAAGACTTAGGTACTCAAAAAGAGCAAACAATTACAATCAAATCTTCTTCAGGTCTGTCTGATGATGAGATTGAACGTATGGTTAAGGATGCTGAGGCAAATGCTGAAGCAGATAAACAACGTAAAGAAGAAGTTGATCTTCGTAACGACGTAGACGCTTTGCTGTTCACTGTTGATAAAACGTTGAAGGAGCTTGAAGGCAAGGTTGATGCAGAAGATGTGACTAAAGCAGAAGAAGCTCGTGATGAGCTGAAAGCAGCTGTTGAAGCAAATGACATCGAATTGATGAAGACAAAACGTGATGCATTGAACGAAATCGTTCAAAATCTTTCTGTGAAACTTTACGAACAGGCAGCACAACAACAAGCTCAGGAAAATCCGGAAGCAGCGCAAGGCGGAGCTGACGATGTTGTCGATGCTGATTTTGAAGAAGTCGAAAAAGACGAAGACTAATTCCTAAAATAGAACAAGTATGGTTATATGAATCGCACGAAATAATTTATGGCACTTCATTTCGTTGCTTTCATATGGTTAGGAAAGTGGGCGGGACAGAAGTGAAATTGCTGCTTCTGTCCCGTTATTTTCTTGCAGTGCAATTGATTGTAAAAGCAATTGCAGGCTTTAGCTTGTTCCTTGAACAAAAAGCGATTTCTAAAGGTTCTTGACTCTGTTTTTACATAAATGTATTTAGGTTTTGCCTAAATTGTGTTATGATTACAACGATACTTTTGTTGTAAGACGTTGTGTTTGAGACAATGTGCATGTAGAAATAGTGCACAAAAAAAGGCTGCAGCAGTTTGGCTCAGTCTCAATGGAATTACAAGTTGGAGGGAAGCCAATGGCTACAAAGAGAGATTACTATGAAGTGCTGGGGTTATCTAAAGGTGCTTCAGACGATGAAATAAAAAAGGCATATCGGAAGCTTTCCAAAAAATACCATCCGGATATTAATAAGGAAGCAGATGCAGAGGATAAATTTAAGGAACTGTCAGAAGCATATGAAGTTCTGAGCGACCCACAGAAAAAGGCTGCGTATGACCAATATGGTCATGCAGGAACTGATCCAAATTACGGCGGCGGAGCTGGCGGATTCGGAGGCTTTGGCGGTGGTGGCTTCAGCAGCAGCGGAGGCTTTGGTGGTTTTGAAGATATCTTTGATTCGTTCTTTGGCGGTGGCGGTGGACGTACAGTTGACCCAACTGCTCCTAGACAAGGATCAGATTTACAGTATACAATTCAGCTGAAATTTGAGGAAGCAATCTTCGGAATAGAGAAGGAAATCAAATATAAGCGTGAAGATGTCTGTGGTACCTGCCACGGAAACGGCGCGAAGCCGGGAACACAGCCTGAAACGTGTCATAAATGTCATGGCTCAGGATCAATAAATGTTGAACGTCAGACACCTCTTGGACGTGTCATGAGTCGTCAAACCTGTGATGTTTGTCGCGGAACAGGGAAAGAAATCAAGGACCCTTGTCCAACATGTCATGGCTCCGGTCATGAAAAGAAAGCGCATCGTGTGAAAGTCAATGTACCTGCAGGGGTAGAAGACGGTCAACAAATGCGTTTGGCAAATCAAGGGGAAGCTGGTATCAATGGCGGACCGTACGGCGACTTATATGTTGTCTTTAGTGTAGAAGAAAGCAACATTTTCGATCGAGATGGTGCAGAAATCTACTACGAATTGCCGTTAAGCTTTGTACAGGCAGCTTTGGGTGATGAAGTTCAGGTACCGACTGTTCATGGTGATGTGAAGCTGAAAATACCGGCTGGTACACAAACCGCTACGAATTTCCGTCTAAAAGGAAAAGGAGCACCACGCTTAAGAGGCGGTGCGAACGGAGACCAGCATGTGAAGGTTAAGTTGATTACACCGAAAAACCTGAGTGAAGAGCAAAGAGAGGCGTTACGTGCTTTTGCGAAGGCTGGTGGTCAGGAAATCAATGAGCAGCAGGAAGAGGGCTTCTTTGATAAAATGAAGGATGCTTTCGGTAGCAAAAAAAGAAAATAGTGACTGAATAAAGAAAATATATGTTAATTCAGTTCTTTAGTTGAGTAAATAGCAAGAGTTTAGGCTGTCATGTTGACCTAAACTCTTGTTTTTTTATTTGGAGTAAACAGACAATAACAAGAAGAAATAAAGGGAAATTGTAATATTTTATGTAAGGGGATTCATTATGAGGCGAACGAATAAATTGTTGTTTAGAAATCGACTTTTATATGCTCCTTTCTGTGTTATTTTTTAACTGACGGTCCAGTCAAATAAAAAAAGGAATTTACGGTTGTACCCAATTGTTCTGGGAATTTCGAGGAGCACATTATATAGTAAAGGAGGAGGAAGGATAACGATGGATTACAGAGTTAGTTATATTATGTCAATGGGAAATCAAACACTGTCGCTTAAAGAGGCTGTTGAAAAAACGGGAATCAATCAAGAAGAGCTCATGTTTGAATTGAAAAAACTAGTCGGTCTTTCGGAGAAGCTGCTGAATGAACAGATTGAGCTCACGGAAAACCATATCAAGATTTCCCAAAGCGTCTCTAAAAATTGGCTGACACTCATGTTCGGTCGGCGGGAAGAAGAGGTGATTTATTCTGAACAGGAACGCCAAGCAATGATTTATTTCTTGACCTTTAGTAATTTTGAAGAGCTATCTGTTTTTTATTTTCAGGAATTTTTCATGGTCAGTAAGAACACGATTCTGACAGATGTAAAAAAACTTAGAGGCTTCCTAAACCATCAACATGTTGCTTTGGAGTATTCCAGGCGAAAAGGGTTCTTTTTATCAGGAGAAGAATCGGCCATCAGAGCGATCGCTTATGATTTATTAGGTGAACTAATTGCCTACAGCAATGGTAAACGATTGCTGTATAAGGGATTGTTAACTGTCTCGACTCAGTTTTATGCAGAGGTTCGTCGGCATTTCTCAAAAACGATTGAGTCTTTCAATCTGATGCTTGTCCCCAGTCGTTTTGAAGAAATGGTCTATTTCATTTCTTATTTAATTGGTCGAACAAAGACAAGCGCTATCCAGTTCTCGAAAGCGGATCAAGAGCTATTGAGAAACTTAGCTGCCGGAAAAGCTTCTGAACAATTTCTACAGGCGTTTTCAGGTATCAAAGATAGAGAAATGGAAGTATTGTATATCACGATTCTATTTATGACTGTTGTGCAGGGAGAGATACAAGATAGTTCTCTTGATTTTTTGTTGGCATGTGCGGGAAAAATTATTCATGAAGTTGAGCGCCTGGCAGCTGTAGAGTTCCAAGAATACAGAAAGCTGCTATTAGACTTGTTTTATCATTTAGTACCGGCATACTTTCGAATTAGATTTGGTCTACCCTTGAATAATGTACTGATTGAAGAAATTGTTGTGCAATACCATGAAATCTTTGAAATTACGAAACGAAGTCTGTATCCGCTTGAAAGACTGGTTCAGCGAAGTATTCCAATTGAGGAGGTCGGATACTTCACCGTATTATTTGGTGGGACTATCCGAAGTCGAAAAGTAAAAAAACAAGATTTACAGCTGCAGGGGTTGATACTTTGCCCAAGTGGAATCAGTTCGTCAATGATTATGAAATCTGAACTTCAGGAGCTGTTTCCGCAAATTGATTTTTCTGAGACCAGTTCTTTTGAGGCCTACAATGAAACGGAAGGCTATGAGGAGATAGATATGATTTTCTCCAGTGTTCCTATCAAGACGGAAAAAAGGCTATATGTGATTAACCCCATTATGTCTCAGCTGGAAAAGAATACATTGATGAGAGAAGTGCAGGAGGATTTTCTTTTTCAAAAAACATTGATCCCTTCGGTAGATGAAATCATTGATATCCTATTCCCCCATATTGTGTTGAAAAAGGGGATTACAAAAGAGAAGCTGTACAAAATCGTACAGAAAAAAATGAATAAAGAGATGAAGAGAAGGGAAGATGATCGACCAATGTTATCCGAGTTATTGACAGAAGAGATGATCCAGTTATCAGACAGCTCCATGGATTGGGAGGAAGCCATCGATTACGCAGCAGAGCCGTTAAAAAAAGAGAATAAGATAGAACCGCGCTATGTCACAGCAATGATTAACAAGGTGAAGAAGCACGGACCATTTATCCATATTGGTGAAGGCGTTGCATTGCCTCATGCTCGACCGGAAGAGGGTGTGAAGGGATTAGGCATGTCCTTGCTTAAGGTACAGGAACCGATTTTACTACTGGATGATGAGAAGCATCCCATTCAGATTTTCATTTGTCTGGCAGCTGTCGACAACGAGATGCATTTGAAGGCATTAGCAAGCCTGACAAGAATCTTATCGAATAAAGAAAAATTATCGGGATTACTTCAAGCAGAAACAAAACAGGAAATTCTTGAAATTATAACAGAAGGAGAAGATTAAGATGAAATTTGCAGCAGTTTGCGGCTCAGGATTAGGGTCAAGCTTTATGGTGGAAATGAATATCAATACAGTACTGAATGAGATTGGCGTAAATGGGGTGGAGGTTGCTCACTATGACATGGGGAGTGCGGCTCCCGAGCTGGCGGATGTATTTTTTGTTGGTGGCGATTTAGCAGACAGTGCCCAGCATTTGGGTGAAGTGGTTGTTTTGAACAGTATCATTGACATGGACGAGCTGAAGGAAAAAGTGACAGCAGTTTGCAAGGAAAAAGGGCTTCTGTAGGGTGCAGAGATATGTTGAGGGATTTTAACAAGTAAGGAGTTGGGGAAATGGATAATGTTTTAGATATTTTAATTGATATTGCGAGTACACCGGCATTACTGGTTGCTTTAATTGCTGTTTTGGGAAATGTACTGCAAAAGAAGGATTTGGCAGCAACAGTAAAAGGCGGTATCAAAACCTTTGTTGGATTTCTAGTTGTGACAGCAGGTGCGGGCGTCATTGAAGGGTCACTGGCGCCTTTTGGAGAAATGTTTCAGGCAGCCTTCAACATGCAAGGCGTTGTGCCAAATAATGAAGCAATCGTTGCCTTGGCATTGACTAAATATGGTACGTATACAGCACTTATTATGCTGACGGGCATGGTGTTCAACATTCTGATTGCTCGTATCACGCGCTATAAATACATCTATTTGACTGGGCATGCCACACTGTATATGGCGTGCATGATTGCCGTCATTCTAAGTGTAACAGGTATGAGCACTATTGCTTTAGTTGTGTTTGGCGGGTTGGCATTAGGTTTGGCAAACACAATTTTTCCGGCGATTGCACAACCCTTTACACGTCAAATCACTAAAAATGATTCTGTTGCCTTGGGACATACAGGAAACTTTGGGTATGCTTTAAGCGGTTTGATTGGAAAATATGTCGGAAATAAGGAACGGTCAACAGAGGATATTAATTTTCCAAAAGGACTGTCCTTCTTGCGTGATTCGACTGTAAGCATTACCTTAACGATGGCAGTTGTTTATGTCATTGTTGCACTTTTTGCAGGAAACCAATTTGTGAGTGAGAATCTCAGCGGCGGAATGAATTATATCATTTATTCGCTGCAGCAAGCTGGTTCATTTGCCGCGGGTGTATTTGTTATTTTGGCTGGTGTTCGCTTGATTCTGGCAGAAATCGTTCCTGCCTTCAAAGGAATCTCAGAAAAGCTAGTACCGAATTCCATTCCGGCATTGGATTGCCCTATCGTATTTCCTTATGCACCGAATGCGGTATTGATCGGCTTTTTGACAAGCTTTGTTGGAGGAATTGTCAGTCTGGTCATTATGGTTTTGACCGGCACAACAGTAATTATTCCCGGCGTGGTTCCTCACTTTTTCTGTGGGGCGACAGCAGGTGTGTATGGAAATGCTACTGGTGGCGTAAGGGGAGCTGTTGTTGGCTCGTTCATTCATGGGATTATCATCAGCTTTATGCCAATTTTACTAATGCCTGTCATGGGTGATTTAGGCTTCCAAGGCTCGACCTTCTCTGATACAGATTATGGTGTTACAGGAATATTCTTGGGAAATCTGGCCAATAACGGGGGTCAAATTTTAGTCATTGCAGGAATTCTAGCTGTTCTAGCTGTTTTGCTAGGCTTGACACTTTTTGGGAAGAAAAATGCAAAAGCAGTTTCAGAGTAATATGTGAAAAGGAGCAGATAAAATGACGACAGGTATGCTGACAGAAGAACGACAGCAGGTTGAGTTATTGGCAAAAAAAATTAGACGTGATACCTTGTTTGCAATAAAGAAAATGGGGCAGGGGCATCTAGGCGGTTCGTTATCGATTGTTGAATTGCTGGCGGTTCTTTATGGGAGACAGATGCTTATTAATCCTAAACAACCCTTGTGGGAAAACCGTGATCGCTTGGTACTTTCAAAGGGACATGCTGGAGTAGCACTCTACAGCGCATTGGCAAATACAGGATTTTTTGATCGAGGGTTATTGGAAACGTTGAATGAAGGGGGAACTAGTTTGCCTTCTCATCCGGATCGAAATAAGACACCCGGTGTTGATGCAACGACTGGCTCATTAGGACAAGGAACCTCGATGGCAGCAGGAATAGCCACAGGATTAAGGCTTTCGCAGTCAGAAAACTATGTGTATTTGATTGTTGGAGATGGTGAGTTGAACGAAGGGCAGTGCTGGGAAGCTTTTCAATATATTGCTCATGCGAAGCTGACACATTGTATCGTCATTATCGACGAGAATAAAAAGCAGTTGGATGGCACGACGGAAGAAATACTGGCGCCCTTTGACTTAGCTGAAAAGATGAAGGCTTTTGGCTTTTATGTGAGCAAAGTTAATGGAGCTGATTTATCGGCTATCGATCAAGCCATTCAACGAAGTAAAGAAATTGAAGACCAAGCAGTTTGCATTATTTTGGATTCAGTAAAGGGACAGGGCATACCCTATTTTGAAGAGCTGGCAGACAATCATTCAGTGAAGTTCAACAGCGAAGAGGTAAATCAAGCAGCGGAGCAAGCTCTGGTCGAGCTTGAACGGGAAATCAAGGAGATGGAAGAATAATGGTTGATGTGAAGGAAAACAGAGTACTTGGTCCTGAGCTTCGCAGCTGTGTTGTTTCAGCAATCGAGGAGCTGATGGTCGAAAATGAACATATTGTAGCATTGGAAGCGGATCTTGGCGCAGCAAGCGGCTGGAACAAGCTTGCCGAAGCTGATTCAAAGCGATTCATAAACGTTGGGATTGCAGAGGCCAATATGATTGGTGTTGCAGCCGGTTTAAGTCTGACTGGCTATATACCATTTGTTCATACCTTTGGCCCTTTTGCTACAAGACGTGTTTTTGACCAATTATTTCTATCTGGCGGCTATTCAAAAAATACAATAAACATCTATGGATCGGACCCCGGCTTTGCTGTTGGACACAACGGCGGAACACACACAACCTGGGAAGATGTTGCTTTGATTCGAATGATTCCCGAAGCAGTCATTTGTGATGCGGCGGATGCTGTTCAGATGAAATGGATTATCAAAGAATTTAGTAAGCATACTGGTATTCACTATGTTCGTGGAAACCGAAAAAGCGTTCCGGATATATACGAAGAGGACACTGAATTTCAGCTCGGCAAGGGAAATCTTCTGCGTGATGGAAAGGATATTCTATTTATCGCTGCCGGTCAGCTTGTTTCAGAAGCGCTAACCGTTTCTGAGGAGTTATTGGAAGAGGGAATTAGTTGTGAAGTGATTGATATGTTTACGATTAAACCCCTTGATAGAGCCTTGGTTGTAAAAAAGGCACAGAACAAAAAGGGCATCATAACCATAGAAAACCATTCTATTACCGGTGGCTTGGGGAGTGCTGTTGCTGAAGTGTTGGCAGAGGAAAATATACCTGTTCCGCTACTGAGAATTGGTGTGAACGAGCAATTTGGACAGGTAGGCACACCGGAGTATCTGCAGGAAGCCTATGGATTGACAGCAAAACAAATCAAACAAAAAATTGTTTCATTTATGGAAAAATAGGAAGCTGTGCCGCGCGGGAGAACGTGCGGCACAGTTTTTTTTGTTCGGACTAAATATAAAAAAATTTAAACATATCAATATTTTATAAATTAATTATTGACAATAGTTAGGTACCGAAGTATAATTCTTTTTATAAAACATAGGTACCTAACTAATTAATGACATTAATCATAAAAATAATGGAAAGAAGGATCGACAATGAGCGACTATACAGAAGAATTATTAAGGAATCTATCCATTGTGGGAACAGCAGGGAGCAGACTTATCAACACAGCGATGCTTAAGAAAAAGGCTCCCACACAACAATTGGTACTTGATTTGTTGTTGGAAGAAGACGGCATGACACAGGGAGTTTTAGCAGAAATATTAGATATTCGGCCCAGCTCTTTAACCGAAATACTGAAGAAGCTGGAGCAGCGTGGGGAAATCGAACGACGTGAGGACCCAAATGACAAACGGATTAAGCAAGTATTCCTCACTGAAGCGGGACGATTAAAGGCGAACCCGGTAAAAGAAAGTCAGCTTCGTTCAGAAGAATTTTTTGCCGGCTTATCGGAGGAAGAGCAAAGAGAATTGAATCAGCTGCTAAACAAGGTTCAAAATGGCTGGGGAGCGGATTTCTGCGATTTGTCCGATTTTCCTAAACTGCCATTTGAGATGCTTGACTCAGTGAAAGAATTCCGTGAGCAGTTCATGCAGGAGTTTGCCGGAAAAGATATGCGCACGATGTCTCCTCATGAGCGAAAAGAATTTAAGAGAGAAATGCGTGAAATGAAGCATGCCATGCGTCGTAATTTCGACCATCGAAGCTTCAAAAAAAGAGAGTTCGATCCTTTTTACAGGGAAGGGAAAACTGAACGTGGGCGTCGTTCGGAGACTTTTGATAAGAAAGAAGACAGCGAATGGGATAACTGGTAAGTCTTGTTAGAATGAGTAGTGAGAGAGAAGTTATTGGGGAAGCAGCATAACATCAGTAGGGGATCGTTTATTGGTTTTGAGCAGCTGGGACATACGAATGTTGAGGTACAATTCATAGATAATGGAGGTCTGATGATGGATATTCAAGTAGCAGAAAAGTTCAGCCAACAAGATTATGATGCAATGACGCTTAGGAAACAGGTACTGGGAAGCACAATTAATAGGAAGCAAGAAAAGAATTGGACGACGTATATTGCCGTTGAAGATGGCCAAGTAATTGGTACAGCCTCTATTCAGCTTTATCCTTTTCGCTTTGCAAGAATTCGTCAGGTGGCAGTAACACCTGAGTTTCAGGGAAAGCGAATCGGAAATCAATTGCTGGATTATTGCGAAGCCTATGCAGTGGATCACGGGCATTCTGTTGTTATTCTTACCGGACGTAAAAACGCCAGTATCTTCTATATGAAAAGAGATTATCGAGTCTTGCTTTTTCCGTTTAAAAAGCATGATATCAATTTTTTCTGGATGGGCAAGAAAATCACAGAGGAAGTCTGTTAATGAATAGGAGGAACAGTTATGAAAGAACTTATTGAAAACTCAAAAAAGATTATAAAAGAAACAAGTACATTGTCTCGTCTTGAGCTGGAAAAGAAAAGAATCGAATTGGATGCAAAAGCCACGGTATTTGCTGAAACATTTGGTTTAGTGAGCTATAAAAACAGCTATTCCGCTAATTACTAAGAGAAGAATACCCGAAAGGAGAGTGCTCATGGCGACAAGGAGTAAAATTAAATTGGTTCCGGCTGGGCTGGAGGATAGAAAAAATGTATACGACTGGTGTTTTCAATCTGAGACGACGAAATCCCATTCAGGACCGCCATATTTTTCTGAAAAGTCAATTGCTTCTTATGAAGAATTTTGTACGCAGTATTATGAAGAGTATTATTTCACCGGCTCCAATCCGCAAAAGGGAAGAGGCTATCTTATTGTCGTTGAGGATGTCTCTGTTGGCTTTGTCAGCTACTCTGCCTTTCATTTGAAACCGTCACATGCAGAGTTTGATATTTGGATGAATAGCGAGGCAAATTGCGGAAAAGGCTTTGGAACAGAGGCACTGGTTTCTCTCAGTGACCTTTTGAAGAAAGAAATGAATGTTACAACGTTTATTATTGCACCAGCAGTACAGAATAAAAGAGCAGTCAGGTCTTATGAGAAGGCCGGGTTTCAGTTGTCAAATAAGCTGATGAAGGATTTTTTAAAGGCTGAGTATATATATCTCTATGGCGAGGGTGATTACGGTGTGGAAGAAACAGCCTTAATGCTTAAGTGTGTTAACTGATGCAGCAAGAGTATTTTATAGAAGAGTCTGAGATAACCATCTATGGGATCAGCTGCCGCCATGGATGGTTGTCTCAGACTCTTACGCAATTATCTGCTTTTTTAAAGAGAGCTTACATTGGCTTCAAATTTTTTTCTAAACGGTCAATCATCCAAGCAAGACGCTTCGCACGACCAGCTTCTGTTTTAGCATCTAAATAAGCCCTAGTATAAGTTTTCTTTACAGAAGGAGACATTCCTTGAAAGTTTGAGTATGCCTGCTCATTTACTTGCAGCATTTTGGCAACCTCTGCTATCTGTTCTTCTGGAATAGCTGATGGCTTCGTGGCCTTTTCCCACTGACCATTTTTCTTGGCTTCAGCTACTTTCGTTCTTCCATAGTCGGTCATCAGTCCATGCTTTTCCAACGCTTCGACTAATGACTTATTCTTTACGGACCACTTGCTGTCAGTTCTTCTGGAAGCAAAATACTTCATATAAGAATCATCATCAATCTTTTTCATCAAACCATCAATCCAACCAAAGCAAAGTGCCTCTTCTAATGCCTCACCGGCTTTTAAAGTCGCTATCTTTTTGTTTTTTCCAAACAACAACCAAACGCCTTCACTGGACTGACTGTTCTCTGTTAACCAGCTTCTAAATGCTTCACGTGTGTCAAAATGCAAGGGCTCTCCCATCTTATTGCCTCCTTCATTGAAATAAACTCATTGCTTTTTAACAAGAAAATTACTCTACCTTTCTATTATACGGATACTTACTATAAAAATGTAGCTGTTTTTCAAAATAACCCCTCTTTAAAATCAATTACCAACACAATCGTTGGCTTCTTTTTTAACGAAAAATTACCTGTGAGTCGAACTGCCTTGTCTATTTATAAAATTCCAGCATTGCCTCCAGCCGTTTCACTAATTCTTCTCGGATTATGTCAGGTGCTAAGCATTTACACCGAGTACCAAAGCCTAATAGAAGATGGTAGCCGAATTCATCAGGAATAAAATATGGAAATTCAACGAAGTAACGACCGGCTTCTTTTTGTGGAACAAACTCCAAATCGTTGAAGCGTTCCGCCAACTGGTCTTTTACAGAGTAATCTACCTCCAAAGAGAGTGTCATGAAAGCTGTTCTGCCGGAAGTATCTCTTCCGAAAACAACAGGCGGCGGTGTTCTTTGCGTAATTGGTCTGTTGGTTGATTGGATGTTTTTCATTCGTGATAGCTTAAAAATTCGAAACTCCTGTTTTTCTAAGCAGAAAGCCTGTGTATACCAGCTGCTTTCTTTAAGAATCAATCGATAAGGCTCGATTGAGCGTTTTGAATAGTCTCCGGCACGATTCTCATATTCGATGGAAAGGGCGTATTGTGTATCAAGAGACTGCTGAATCAACTCTATCGATGCACCCGCCTGTCCATTTTGAATCCAGGGAGACAGGTCAATAATCAACTGGTCTGTCTTTAATGCGACCTCTTGCTCCAATTTTTTAGGGACCAAAGACTTCAGTTTTTCTATGGTGTAAGCAGTCTGCTTGCTGTTCATATGTCGACTTAAGCTGTTTAGACTGGTTAAAAGAGAAATCAAATCTGAGGTGGTAAAGAAGCGCTGATCAATTTTGTAGTTTTCCATAATACGGATACCACCTTTGCTTCCAGGAAAAGCAACGACAGGAATGCCGGCCTGACTGAGTGAATCTATATCTCTGTAAATGGTTCGGACAGAGACCTCAAAGCGTTCTGCAAGCTGTGGTGCGCTGATTTGTTCCTGTTCTAAAAGCATCATGGTGATAGCTAACAAACGTTCACTTTTCATGTAGACCTCCTTTTATTTCTGATTGTTAAAGTGGAATAGCTGAATCAGATAAAAAACTTTCTTTGATAAAAGCATAGAACCCTGACAAATAGTTGTCAAGGTTCTTTTGATAGAATTATCTTGTATCAGGCAACGAATAATTTAGGAGGAATCAAAATGAACGCAGAAAATATGTTTAAAGAAGTAATGGAGACACAACAGGAAATCGCATTGGCAACAAGTGTAGAGGGACAGCCAAATGTCAGAATTGTTAATTTTCTTTATGATCCGGAAAGAAAGGTCGTCTATTTTTCCACCTTCAAAGGGAACGAGAAAGTAGCTGAGCTGCAGGCGAACCCGCTGGTTGCATTGACAACTGTGATTAAGGGAGATGAAAGTGACCATGTTCGTATCTTGAAAGGAACTGCTAAGCCAAGTGAAAAATCCTTACAGGACTTAGCAGAGGCTTGGATTGCAAAAATGCCTTTTTATGCCGAAATTATTGAATCGGGTGGAGAACATCTGCAGGTTTATGAAATCGGGTTTGAACAGGCAACGGTGATTTCTGGTATGACCTTTAGAGAAAACATTACGGTATAGCTTCGAAAATGAAATTTTGGATAGGCGTTGCATCAAAGGAACATGTTGAAATTGGTGTGGCAGGTGGCTTTGCCCAACTTTGTCATGGAAAATGTGCCCCGTTAAACAGGATGAAAGCAGGGGATTGGTTGATTTATTATGCGCCAAAGGTGTCGATGCAGACCAATCAGCCTTATCGGAAATTTATGGCTGTTGGGCAGGTGCTAGAGGGTGAAGCCTATCCTTTTGAAATGTATCCAGGCTTCATTCCCTATAGAAAGAATGTTTCTTTTCAAAAGGTTACCTCGCCACTTTCCTTGGAAGGAATCAGCAAGTTTCCTGTTTGGCAGGATTATCGTTCAAAGCTGAGGTTTGGTCACTTTGAAATCTCGGAGGAACTATTTGAACTCATTGCCTTCAGTATGGTGGAAGGCTAAGTGATAAAGCGCATTGCAGCGTGAATGGAAATCCGTTGCAATGTGCTTTTTTTACTATAAAGGAATTGTAAAATTTTTATGACTATAATTTCAGTGATACCAAGAGTTAGCGAGAGAAATCTGAGGACACTGTCTAGCTTCACGAGCAGCTATCTTCGGCAATAAGATAACTTGTCTTCGATGATAAAGAGCATCATCAAGTCAAGTTCCTATATTGCTTAGAAGTTCCCGCGCTGTTCAGCTTTTCTGTTTGTCTAGCTTCACGAGTCAGCTCACTTGACGATAAGATGAACTGTCATCAGCGATAAGGAACATCACTGAGTCAGTTCCCTATATCGCGCATGAGCTCCCGACTCGTTCAACTTTTCTTATTGGCAAAATGGTTATTTTTCTTTTGTATGTGAGGTATACTAGGGGAAAGAGAATAGGGAGATGCGAGGTGTTTTGCTATGAAAGAATATGTCTATGCCATCAGTGATATCCATGGGGAATATGAGCTGTTCCAACATTTAATTGACTATTATGACAAGGAAAAGCATCAGCTGGTCTTGATTGGCGATTTGAATGATCGTGGAAAAAGAACAAAAGAATGTTTTTTGTTGGGGAAAAGGTTGGTGGAGGAGTATGGAGCGATTTATCTCAGAGGAAACCACGAAGAATATTTTCTCCAATTTTTACAAAACCCTGAAGATTGGTATCCCGGCTATGTCAGAAATGGCGGAAAAGAGACAATGGAGAGTCTGCTTCATAAAGGCGCGACAGAAGAATACTCGCCAACAGAGATTGCGATGATGATTCGCAGCCGTTATGGGGAGCTGGTAGAGTTTCTGGTTCAACGACCGCTATACTATGAGTGGTACGACTATATTTTTGTTCATGCCGGAGTAGACCTGACAAAGTCGGATTGGCATAATACAAGTCCGCATGATTTTATCTGGATTCGGGATGCCTTTCACCATGGAAAAAACAGTACTGGTAAGAAAATTGTTTTTGGTCACACGATCACACCCATGCTTCATGGCGACATGCAGACGACAGATTTATGGCTATCGGATAATAAAATCGGTATTGATGGCGGTGCAGTTTTTGGCGGGTCCGTCCATGGCGTTATTTTTGACAAGACGGGAATTGTGCAGGATATTGAGTATCAAAATATGAAGGGACCTTGGCAGCCGGATTTTTAGAAATCTAATTAAGTAAGGGATAATAACAGACGGTTTGATTCGAAACATCCTTTCATTCGTTATGATTTAAAAAACTAGTTTACTTTTTAAGAACCTGAAGCATAAAGCTATCAGGTTTTTTCATACGATAAATAGCTTCATCTAGTTCTACACCTTTCTATAAAAAAAGGGCAGGGTATGCTAAAATAGACGAGTATGCTAAAGAAAGAGGTAGAAAAAATGGCAGAGGCTTATAATCAGGAAATAGTGGACTTGCTTCAAAAAGAATTGGCAGGGTACCGCCTAAATCAACTAACAACAGTGCTGACCCTTTTAGGTGAAGGTAATACTGTTCCGTTTATTGCACGGTATAGAAAAGAGATGACCGGCAGTCTGGATGAAGTTCAGATTAGAGAAATCGAAGAACGATATACGTATCTGGAAAACCTTGAAAAACGCAAAGAGGAAGTTCAGCGTCTGATTGCGGAGCAAGGAAAGCTGACTGATGAATTGAAAAGAGATATTCTTGCTGCAGTAAAAATGCAGCAGGTGGAAGACTTATATCGTCCATATAAGCAAAAACGACGGACAAAAGCGACGATTGCCAAGGAAAAGGGCTTAGAACCATTAGCAGATTGGCTTGCAGCTCTTCCAGAAACAGGCGACGTTCTGGCACAGGCGCAAAACTATGTCGATGCTGAAAAAGAAGTCGCCTCTGCGGAAGAAGCGTTGCTAGGCGCACATGAAATCTTAGCTGAACGAATCAGTGATGAGGCTAAATTCCGTAAGTGGATTAGAGATTTTACCTTTAACAAAGCTCAATATGTCAGTAGTGTGAAGAATGCGGAGAAGGACGAGAAAGAAGTATACGGCATGTACTACGATTTCTCAGAACCGATAAACAAGATGGTCTCTCACCGTGTATTGGCAACCAATCGCGGAGAAAAAGAAGATATCCTGAAGGTTTCTCTTTTAGTCGATGAACAGAAAATTAATGAGTATTTCAATAGACAGCTAATTGGGAAAAAACAGCAGTCAATCAGTGCTTCCTATATCGAAACGGCTTACCAAGATAGCTATAAACGCTTTATTGGTCCGGCAATTGAACGGGAAATTCGCAATGAGCTGACAGAACAGGCGGATGAGCAGGCCATAAAAATATTTGGAGAAAATCTGCGTAATTTACTACTACAACCGCCATTGAAAGGAAAAGTTGTTTTAGGGTTTGACCCGGCGTATCGAACAGGCTGTAAGCTGGCTGTTGTTGATCCAACAGGAAAGGTGTTGGCAATCAATGTCATCTACCCGCATAAACCAGCTTCCGGTGAAAAAAGAGCTGCCGCGGGTCCGGCACTTCGCAAGCTGATTGAACAGTATAATGTAGACATGGTTGCGATTGGGAATGGGACTGCCAGTCGTGAATCTGAGCAATTTGTTTCTGAGCAGCTGAAGCAGGTTTCCAGAGAAGTTTATTATGTGATTGTTAATGAGGCGGGGGCTTCCGTCTATTCAGCCAGTGAAGTAGCTCGTACAGAATTTCCAAATCTTCAAGTTGAAGAACGAAGTGCTGTTAGTATTGCACGTCGCTTACAGGATCCTTTGGCTGAGCTGGTGAAGATTGATCCGAAAGCAGTTGGTGTTGGTCAATATCAACACGATGTATCGCAGAAGCGTTTAGCTGAACAGCTGAGCTTTGTTGTGGAAACCGCGGTAAACCAAGTAGGTGTTGATGTGAATACCGCCAGTCCGCAGCTTCTGCAATATGTTTCCGGATTGAACAAGACAACAGCGCATAATCTTGTTACCTATCGAGATGAAAATGGGGAGTTTACTGCTCGAAATCAAATCAAAAAAGTTCCGCGTTTGGGGCCTAAAGCCTACGAACAAGCAATTGGCTTCTTACGTATCCCTGATGGAAAAAATGTATTGGATAATACAGGAATCCATCCGGAGAGCTATGATACGGCAAAAGCAGTTTTAGAAAAAGCTGAGGTATCACTGAAGGAACTGGGTACAGCTGAAACAACGGAGAAAATCAAAGCATTGAAGCTAACTCAGATTAAGGATGAGCTAGCTGTTGGTACAGAAACGTTGAAGGATATTCTGTCCTCTCTGGCGCAGCCGGGAAGAGATATGCGGGATGAAATGTCTGCACCGCTTCTAAGAAAAGACGTCTTGTCTATGGAAGACCTGAAAGCGGGAATGGAGCTTCAAGGAACAATTCGAAAT
Organism: Enterococcus sp. BWR-S5; assembly: GCF_016745255.1. Classification (GTDB taxonomy): domain Bacteria; phylum Bacillota; class Bacilli; order Lactobacillales; family Enterococcaceae; genus Enterococcus_L. The sequence continues at coordinate 75,079 of NZ_JADOEQ010000012.1, forward strand.
GTAATTGACTTTGGCGCATTTGTAGATATTGGCGTGAAGCAGGATGGTCTTGTGCATATTTCCAAGCTAAGCAATCGCTTTGTAAAGCATCCAACAGATGTTGTTGCGGTAGGAGATGTAGTAACTGTCTGGGTAGAGGATGTTGATTTGAAGAAGGGCCGAATCAGTCTAACTATGCTTCCAGCTGTGAAGGAGAAGAAATAACGTGTCTGTTTCATCCGTCTCTGTTGATTTATACTCTGAAAAGCAGCTGCAGCAATTGGTAGAGGAAATATCATTGCGTTTCTTTGATAAACCATTTCGACACCGTGCATTTTTTAATCGCCGATTGAGAACGACTGGCGGAAGATACCATCTTCAAAGCCATGATATCGATTTTAATCCTAAGGTTCTGGAAAAGCATGGAATGGAGGAACTGATTGGTGTCGTGAAGCATGAGCTTTGCCACTACCACCTTCATCTTGAGAAAAGAGGCTATCAGCATAAGGACCGAGATTTCAAAGAGCTTCTTAAGCAAACTGGCGGCAGCCGCTATGTACAGCCGTTGACGGAACGCAAAGTCTCTTACCACTATTATCAGTGTCAAGACTGTGGTGGAATGATAAGGAGACAGCGAAGAGTTAATGTTAGTCGCTATGTCTGCGGCAGCTGCCGTGGAAGATTAGTGCAGGTTACTAAAAATGACTAGCAAAGAAACACTGCCATTTTCTTGGCAGTGTTTCTTTTTTGCTAGTCAATGTTTCTCATCTATGCAGAAAAAAGTCTGTCGCTTGTATAGTCGTGATTAAAAATCTGAGAACGGTATTCTTTTGTTTCGAAAGAAGCTGTATCGTCCGCATGGAAACGACTCATCCATTGTTCTTCACTATAAAATTCCAATAGCTCATCCATCGTATCCTGATAAGGAGAGTCAAGGAATTCAGGGAGCCGAGCAAAATCCTCTTCACCAATAATAAAGATGTTCTCAGGATTATAGAAATGATAGTGGCGAATTTTTCTATTTGTAGTGACGAGCTTTTTCTTAAAGAAAAGGGCTTCAAGTGAGCGGAGTGTGATGCCGGTTTGTCCGGGTCGCATAATTTCCAAAATTCCTTTACTTTCAGCAACGAAGTTTAGGTAGTCTTCATAGGAAAGGTAGCCCTTTTGCTCATTGCCTCGCCCATTTAAGATAAAGTAATGAGTATCTAGCTTGAGATAATTAAAAATCATTAGAAGTGATTGTGCCACCTCTCTTCGACCATTATCAGAAGCGCCGAAGAAAAGGTCACGTTTGAGCTCCTTATTTGGAAGCAGCATACGTCTTGAGTAAAAGGTGGAATTATGGTTGAGATGAAATTCCTGTGCCTCTAATGGGTCGAAGGTGTAGTAAGCGTCAATATATGGTTCAGCCTGTGTGCGGTAAAGCAGCTGGATTTTTTCTTTGGTCATATGGTTCCAGAAGAAGAGGACGAATTTTGCTTGAGTGTAGGGGCGGATGACCTCAGCCATTTTAGGCTCAAAGCCATAATCAAGAAAAACAATCAGAGAGTATTGAGAGAGCTTTTCCTCCCAGTTTGTTTTATCCCAAGGAGCGCGAAGTAGTTGGTGACCTGCAATAACATCAATATCAGACAGTGTATCAAAAAAATATAAATGTTCATTTTTAGCAACTAAAAGTGTCGTTCGATCATTCATGATTCGTTCCTCGCTTTCCATAAGATAATAGTTTTGACTATACTACCACGTTCTAAAAAAATAAAAACCTATTTTGCTTGAAAGAAAATGCACAAACTGTCTGAAAATTCTATAAATTGTTACTGAGCGTAAAAATACCGTAAAAAAAGGAAGCCCAGCAATGTTTTAGCTGTGCTTCCTGAAAGTTAGTTCAATAATTTTTCTAAGATATAATCTGTTTCCCGTTCCTTATAGATGGAATAACCATGTTTCCGGTATAGTCTCTCTGCAACCTGGTTGTGTTTGAAGACACCCAAGCGAATAGCTGTCATTCCATTTATTTGAGCTATAGTTTCTATTTGATTCAATGCACTGGTACCAAACCCTTGTCTTTGGTTTTTTGGATAAACAAGAAAATCGCCAATAAATGCGACACCGTCTTCCAATAACAGCCAAATGATACCGACTGTTTGTGTCTCGTGGACCAAATTGTAAACAAGTGTATTTTCAGTATGATACCCATCATGGAAGATGTCTTCTTTAAATTCCCATGAGGCAAACTTAAACGCCTCTTGTTCCAGTGTAAAACGTTTACTGTGCAGCAGTTCTTTTGAATAACTATCGATTGCACTGTCGAGATAGTCAAGAAACTCTGTCTCGGACATTGGAGTCAATTTCATAATAGTTCCTCCTTTTAAACGAATGTACGACATAGAAAAGTTCAGTAAAGCAGCCGAACTGATGATAATGCATAGAAAACGGAGGTCTCCATTTAGCCCATCGATCGAATAGATTTTAAAAATGAATCAAAAAGCTCAGGCAGTGCCTCGAAAAAGAATAAGTAAACTGTGCTTAGAGAAAAAAATATACCTGAAATTACAAAGAAAAGAACGATTAAAACTGAGTAAAGGCCTTCAGACATTTTCTTCTCGTTTCTTTTTAAAAGAAAAAACAATAGTACCATTACTATACCAACAATAATTATATACACTTAAGCCATTGAATAAACGCTTCCCCCTTTTTTTCTCCTAGTTATAAATATACCGTACTATAAAATACATAACAATAGGAAAAGAATAGTGATAATTCATAGCTTCTCATGGATAGAAAACTTACTTCTTCAGACGATAGCCTTTTTGAAAGCAAGCTAATCAGCAATTGGGATTTGTAGTTCTGTAACAGGCACATCTGGCTCATTTGAAGAAGCGGCTTCTACGCGATGATAAATTTCTCTGACAGGTCCATTGATTGTATACTTGTTTTTATTGAGCCAAAGCATCATTTTATTGAAAACAGGCTCGATTTCTGACAAAGAACCACGGTGAATGGCACTGACCACTTTTTGTGCCGGTAAGGTCTGTAATTGAACGGAAGCAGAAGCTGCTGGTTGGAGCGGTTTTAGAATAGGTTCAATGATTTCAAGGTCAATAGTTGGGCTGTCCTGGTTGATAAAAAGGCCTTCGAAATAGCGAGTCATGCAAGGAGTAGTCAGTGAAATATTGTACGATCGAATCGTCTGTTCTAACTCCTGCCAAGCTTGTTCGCAAAATTCATCAAAGCTTTGATTGAGGTCATTTTTCCGATAACTTCTTCTCAGGCTGACAGTGTTGATTGCTTCAACCTGCTTTATGATAATTTCGTTCATTGCGGGAATTCCTCCATTCCTTAATAAAAATAAATTTGTGTGTATTCGTTGAATACGTTTTTTTCTGTCGATTATTTCCTTTTCAAGTAACAAAATATTTTCTTCAAGCAGCAGAGACAAATCAGCTGTATTTGTCTTTTTTGAAAGTAAATCCTTAATCATTTCCAGTTTGATTCCGGAATCCTTAAGAATCATAATTTTATTTAGTTCATCAAGCTGCTCGAGTTGATAGTCGCGATAGCCGTTCAGCTTATGTTTTTCAACCGGTGAAAAAAGTCCAAGCTTATCATAATAGTGTAGGGTACTGACTGACACACCGCTGATTTTTGAAAATTGCGCAATATTCATAAGAAACTCCTTTAACAATCAATTGATATCTATATACTAAACTATGAAGCAGCTTCAAAGTAAATAGGTAAAAAAGAATAATCTGTAATTTTTGTTAGTAATCAACTTCAAGTACAAATGATATTATTCTTTCACGAATGTGAATAGTATGCTATAGTTTGTTCAGATGATAAAGGAGCGTAATTATGGATGAAGAAAAATTACTAATTAGAATAGCTGAAATGTATTATCAGGAGGACAAAAACCAAAGCCAGATTGCGAAAGAGCTGAATATTCATCGGACGACAATCAGTCGACTGTTGAAGCGTTCCAGAGAAGAAGGGGTCGTTCAGATTACAATCAATTATGATAAATCAACGAGCTATTCTCTGGAGCAGACATTAGAACAGCGATTTGGGTTGACTAAGGCAGTGGTCATTCCGGTTGCACCTGAGCTTAGCCGACAGCAAAAAGAACACTTCTTGGGAAAAGCAGCCAGTGACTATTTTCTTGAATATATTAAAGATGGAATGAAAGTAGGTTTTTCATGGGGGCATGCGTTGGCAGCTATGGTTGAAGAAATGGGTTCTAGAGAATTGAAAAATGTTCTTTGTCTGCCGATGATTGGCGGGCCTTCCGGGAAGCTGGCCAGTGAATATCACGTGAATACGATTGCCTATGCAGCATCAAAAAAACTTGGCTGTTCGGCTTTACTAATTGATTCACCGGCTATCACTGAGACGACTGAATTGAGAACGGCATTGATGATGAATTCCTTCAATCAAGAGCTGTCTAAGCTTTGGCAAGAGCTGGAGGTGGCTGTATTCGGTATCGGCAGTCCCAGCTTGAGTGCAAATGATGTATGGCAAGGATTTTATGGTAAAGAAGTGATTAAAGATTTGGAAACCAAGGGTATCGCAGGCGATGTGTTGTCTCGTTTTTTTGATACAGCGGGTAAATCTGTAAAGAGCTCATTGGATGATCGGATTATCGGTTTAACGATGGAGCAGCTGAAAAAAGTACCACAACGGATTGGGATTGCAGAATCAAAGGAGAAAGTTGGCAGTATTCATGCGGCTCTTTTAGGGGGAATATTGACGACACTTGTCACAACAGAAGAAACGGCGAAGGAAATTCTTTTGTTAGACTAAATAAAGAATAAAGGACTATTCGGTGCAGGTTGCCGAATGGTCTTTTTTGTGATTTTTGAATGTTTATAAAATCATTTTATAAAATAATTATTTCTTAAAGTGTGTTACTATTATAGGTGATTAAAAATAAAAAGAAGGAAAAAGGTGTTAAAATGAATACTTATTACAGAAGGTATCTTTCAAAGGTAATGTTGTTTAGTAGTGTGTTGGGGATAGGTATACTTGCACCATCTGTTGTCTCTGCCACCGAGATAGAAGGAAATGCTAAAGTGGAGTCTGCTAATGTGGAATCAACGCAAGCTGACTATAGTTCAGCAGTTTATGAGGAAGCAAGAACTGCCTACGAGCTGGCTGAAATGGCAAAAAATCAAATTAATTTGGCAATCGCTGATATGAATACCGTAATAGCTGATTTTCCAAGTGGTGAAATCACTCAAGAGAACTTACCTGCTATCGATCTTGCAATAGCAGATTGGACAGCGGCATACGAAAGTGCCAAGGTAGCATTGGATACAGTATATCATGACGAACTTCCAGTTATTTTAGCCTATCAGGAAAAAAATGAGCTTTACAATGATAGTGGAACAGCCCCAATTGATAACATCGTGCAGACGTATAGTCCAGAGTCCTTTAGCGAAGACCTTGAAGCATACATTCAGGCTGTTGAAGCTGATGCAATGGAGTTAATAGAGAAGGCAAATGCTTATAAAAACTTTTACGAAGCACACGATCAATTTTTACTGGCATTTGATGAATACACAATAGGTTGGAAAGCAGGAAATGCAGGAGATCCCAATGATGATTATCAGAATACTTGGCAGCCAACTATTAATGTACTTCAAAATTTTCTATTTGGTGGAAATTTTGACATCATTGGATACAGTGATAGTCAGCTTCAATCTATGACAACTCTGGGTGAATGGGAAGAGTTTGTTGCTGTCTATGAAAGTGCGGGAAACGAGGCCATCACTTCTGCGAATGACTATGCGGAGTATTTAAATGAAGTGTCAAATACTTGGGCGGCTGCTAAAGAAGAAATGGAATATGCTGTTGCTGATTTTAATGTCTTAATTAATGCAAATGTAATCCTATCTGGCAGAGTAGACCCATTGTCTGTACAAGCATCTGGAATGATACATGGAATGTCTAGTGCTTTGGCATATAATCTGGCCTCGCTTAGAAGTTTTCCTTTTGTGGAATGGCCTGGAGAAACGGTCTATAGATGGTTGAGTTATGCTTGTAACGCACAAGGATATCAGGGCCTAATCAGTGGTCAGTCAAGAATAAACACAGTCACAAACTTCCCGGAATTCCAAGCTTCTACCGTATCTACAACTATTTCCCCGCTAGAAGTCTATGAATTATCTGCTCCTGACATCTGATGGGCGCTTACAAATAACACAAAATATATTTGATGTAAATGCGTTAATGAATAACATTGAAAAATGAGCTGAGGGTGTTCCAATCCTCAGCTTTTTCGCTTAAATTATCTTTTGTGTGTGATTAAAACTATCCGAATCTTTTACGAATTTTCCGATGTAAAAAATCATGTATGATGTAGGAGTAGTTAGCGATCGATGGCATGATATAGTTCAAATTGATTCAATTATTAATCGTAACAACGGCGGTATAGCCAAGTGGTAAGGCAGAGGTCTGCAAAACCTTTATCATCGGTTCAAATCCGGTTACCGCCTTTTCTCTGTTGACTAAAAACTCATTAGCATTTCTGCATAATTTAACCTTGTTTGCTTTATACGATGTGTGTAAAGCAAACAAGTTTTTTGCGTTTTTGTGATTTCGTTTTATCAAATGTGCAGAAACCTATTGACATTGTGAAAGCATATACATATAATAAATTTGTGATATCACAAATGTTAATTTAAGATATCAAATGTGAAAAGAGGCTGGATGAAAGATGGACTGGTTGAATATTAAAGAAAAAGTAGTAATCGTTACAGGTGCTTCATCAGGGATTGGTGCAGCAGTGGCAGAGGGGTTATGCAGACTTGGCGTTTTTGTTGTAAATGGCGATATCAACGAGGGAAATCTGCAGCATGACAATCTGGATTTTGTTCAGACGAATGTTACTTCAAGAGAATCGGTTGAAGAGCTAGTCAATTTTACAATGAACAAATATGGAAAGATTGATGCCTTGGTAAATAATGCAGGAGTAAATACTCCGGCGCTGTTAGCAGATAAGAACTCTGATAGTCATTATGAGCTGACAGATGAGCTGTTTGAGCGAATGACAACAATCAATCAAAAGGGCGTGTACTTAGCCAGCCAATTAGTCGGTAAGGTTATGCTGAAACAAAAGTCCGGCGTTATTATCAATATGTCTTCTGAGGCAGGGTTGGAAGGTTCAGAGGGGCAAAGCTGTTACGCAGCGACAAAAGCAGCAGTGAACAGTTTCACTCGTTCTTGGGCAAAAGAGCTTGGTAAAGAAGGGATTCGAGTGGTTGGAATTGCACCTGGAATTATGGAAGAAACGGGTTTGAGAACACTGCAATATGAAACGGCGTTAGCGTACACTCGAGGAAAAACAGTGGAAGATATCCGACAAGGCTATAGTCAAACAGCGACCATTCCTTTAGGAAGAAGCGGCAGATTAACAGAAATTGCTGATGCCGTAGCCTATTTAATCTCAGACAAGGCCAGCTACATCAGCGGTGTGACAATCAATGTTGCCGGTGGAAAAACCAGAGGATAGGGGAGAGAAGAATGGCTCAAATCATTTTAGTTGCCCATGGCTTTTTAGCAGTGGAAATGAAGAATTCTTTAGAAATGATATTTGGAGAAAATGACCGCTTTCATCCAATTGCCTTTGAGAAGCAGGATGGTTTGGAAAGTCTTGAAGAAAAGCTGAAAGCGACATTAGATAGAAACAACGAACCGACATTGATTATGGCCGATCTGTTTTGCGGGACGCCGTATAACGCAAGCTGCAGTATTGCTTTAAAAGAAGAGCAGGAAATTCAAGTGATATCGGGAATGTCACTACCCCTAGTATTAGAAGCAGCCAGTCTCATTGAGACTGAATCAATAAATGAAATCGCATGCAAAATGAAAGAGCTGGCCGGGCAAACCGTGCAATGCTTCACCGGAGAGCTGATAGAGGAAGAGGAGGAGTTGTAATGGAAATCAAGTTAGCTAGAATCGATGACCGTTTGATCCATGGTCAAGTAGCCACAGTTTGGGCGAAGGAAGCCGGAGCAGAACGAATCATTGTAGTCAGCAAAGAGGTCAATGAGGATACCATTCGTAAAACCTTAGTTAAGCAAGCGGCACCACCGGGAATCAAAGTGAATATTGTGGACGTAGAGAAGGCTGTAAAGGTGTTTAACAATCCTAAATATGCATCAGATACTGTTTTCTACTTGTTTACAAATCCAACAGAGGTACTTGAGCTGGTTCAAGCAGGCGTACCGCTAGAGTCAATCAATATCGGTGGGATGCAGTTTAGAACAGGAAAAACACAAATTACCAAAGCAATATCTGTAAACGATCAGGACATTCAAGCGTTTAAGCAGTTAAAGGAACAGGGTGTTGTGTTGGATTGTCGGGTAGTGGCAACAGACTCAAGGATTGATTTTGAAGCGAAGCTCAACGAAGCAGTTAATTAGAAGGAGGAGCACAAATGGAGCTTTCAGTAATTCAAATTATACTTATTTTTATTTTTTCAGCTATTTCAGGTATGGGAAGTGTGCTTGATGAATTTCAAACCCATCGCCCCTTAATTGCCTGTACAGTAATTGGACTGATACTGGGGGACATAACAACGGGAATAATTCTTGGCGGTACCTTAGAGCTGATTGCCTTAGGTTGGATGAACATTGGCGCTGCGCAATCACCTGATTCTGCCTTAGCAAGTATTATTTCAACAATTTTGGTTATCGTTGGTCAACAGGATATTCAAGCAGGGATTGCTATTGCGTTACCTGTTGCGGCAGCAGGTCAGGTATTGACCGTCATTGCTCGAACAATTACAGTAGCTTTTCAGCATGCAGCAGACCGTGAGGCAGAAAAGGCAGCATTTAATAAGATTATTTTCCTTCACTTTAGCGCTTTGTTTGTTCAGGCGTTGCGGGTAGCAATTCCGGCAACAATTGTAGCAATGTTTGTCAGCGCAGAAATGGTTAATACCATGCTATCCATGATTCCTGATGTTGTAACCGGAGGCTTGGCAGTTGCCGGCGGGTTTATCGTAGTTGTCGGGTATGCGATGGTGTTAAACATGATGAGTGTCAAATACCTAATGCCGTTTTTCTATCTTGGATTCGTCTTAGGCGGGTATTTGGATTTCAGTCTGCTTTCCTTTGGTGCGGTTGGATTGATTACAGCATTGATTTATGTACAGCTAAACCCAAACTTCAAGAAGCAGCCAGCAGAACCGCAAGCAGGAGCTGTTGTTGCTGCCGGTGTTTCAGCAGCGGATGATGAATTGGAAGATTAAGGAGGAGCAAAATGGAGACAGTAAATACAGTAAGTGATACTGAAAAGCAAACACAATCTTTAATTACTAAAAAGGACTTAATGACAACCTTTGTTTTTTCAAATTTTCAACAGGCTTCTTTTAACTATGAGCGAATCCATGCACTGGCTTTTTGTGTCGATATGATTCCAACCATCAAACGAGTTTATAAGACAAAAGAGGAACAAGCAGAAGCTTTGAAACGCCATTTAACATTTTTCAATACAACTCCCGCTGTTTGTGGACCGGTTATTGGTGTAACCATTGCAATGGAAGAGGCCAAAGCGAGTGGTGCAGAAATCGATGATGGGACCATCAACAGCTTGAAGGTCGGCTTAATGGGACCATTAGCAGGTGTTGGCGATCCCTTGGTTTGGGGAACATTGCGACCAATCACTGCAGCAGTAGGTGCTTCATTGGCGTTGAACGGCAGTGTACTTGGGCCACTTTTCTTCTTTGTCGCTTTCAATTTGGTTCGGCTATCTATGAAATGGTTTGGCTTAACCTATGGCTTCAGAAAAGGGCTTGATATTGTTCAGGATCTATCTGGAAATCTGTTGCAAAAGCTGACGGAAGGAGCAACCATTCTTGGGTTGTTTATCATGGGCGTGTTGGTAACAAAATGGACAACAATCAATGTGCCGTTAGTTGTTTCGGAAACGCCGGGAGCAGACGGAGAAACTGTAGTGACAACGGTTCAAAATATTCTTGATGATTTAGTGCCGGGCTTACTGGCACTTGGTTTGACTTTACTGATGATGAAGCTGTTGAAAAAGAAGGTTAGTCCGATTTTACTGATTTTCATTTTATTTGCGGTAGGAATTATCGGCTATGGCCTGGGGATTCTACAATAAAAGAAGTCAGGAAAAATTCAAGATAAAAATAGCATCGTTTATCTAAGGGCTTTACTGATAGCAAGGTAATAATAAAGAGTCGGTTTTGACAAAATGGAAAAGGGGATACTGAAAATCATGAAAACAAAAGCTGTTCGATTATACGGAAAAAAGGACTTACGTTTGGAAGAATTTGAACTTCCTGCAATCAAAGAGGATGAGATTCTGGCCTCAGTTGTTACAGATAGCATTTGTATGTCTACTTGGAAATTGGCAAATCAGGGAGCAGACCATAAAAAGGCACCGGATAATCTTGCTGAAAATCCGATTATCGTCGGACACGAATTCTGTGGGAAAATTCTTGAAGTCGGAGCGAAGTGGCAGGACAAGTTCAAGGCAGGAGAAAAATATGTGGTTCAGGCGAATCTTCAATTAAGTGATCGTCCGGATTGTCCGGGATATTCTTATGCCTACACTGGCGGAGACGCTACTTACATTGTTTTATCTAAAGATGTGATGGAACAGGATTGCTTGATTCCATATAATGGAGAAACCTATTTTGAAGGCTCGTTGATTGAACCTCTGTCCTGTGTAATTGGCGCCTTTGAAGCCAATTATCATCTGGTTGACAATAGCTATGAGCATGAAATGGGTATTAAAGAAGATGGTACATTACTGATTATGGGTGGAACAGGACCGATGGGCTTATTAGCAATTGACTATGCACTTCATGGCGGTCGAAAGCCTAAGAAAATTGTTGTGACAGATGTGAATGAGGAAAAATTACGTCGAGCAGAAGCTCTCTATCCAAGTCAAAATGGGATTGACGTTTTCTATGTAAACGTAAAGGATGAGAAGGACCAAGTAGCGAAGCTGGAGCAAACAATTGAAGGAAAGTTTGATGATATCTTTGTGATGATTCCAGTTTCTCAAGTATTGACTGATGCAGCAGCTTTATTAAATCCAGACGGTTGTCTCAACTTTTTCGCCGGTCCACAGGATAAAGCTTTCTCTGCGCCAATCAATTTCTATGATCTTCATTATTCATTTACGCATTATGTAGGGACTTCCGGTGGAAATACAGAGGATATGAGAAAAGCAGTTGCGCTAATCGAAAGCAAAAAAGTTCATGTGGCAAATGTAGTGACGCATATTTTGGGCTTGAACGCAGTAGGCGAAACAACCTTGACGCAGCCTGAGATTGGCGGAGGTAAGAAGTTGGTATACACACATAAGAATTTTGATAGAGTGGACCTGACTGAGCTGAACAATTTGGATGTAAAATTAGCAGAAATTGTTAAAGGAAATGACGGTATTTGGTCGAAAGAAGCAGAAGAGTATGTATTAAGCAATTTTGAAGAAATATAGCAAACAAACTAAAATTAGTGGGGAAGATATTCTGTCGAATACCTTCCCCACTAATTTTTATTTATAGAGTATAGTGAGGTGAAAGGAAGTTCAACCATAGCCTCGTAGACCTTGAATCTGAATGGAACTCTGGGGTCTTTCTAAAAAAAGAAGATAAGAATGACAGTTATTTTAACTCCTGATGTATCAAAGGGAGAAAGTTACAAGGTGCTCTATTATGGTACATATTGTTTGAAAGAAGAAAAAATCCAGTATAATCAAGCAGGATTTCCAGAATTACTCCAAGAAATCAATACGCTACAGAAATACCTGAAATTGTCTTTGCAGCTACAGGTGTCTACTCTCAGCTTGTAGAGAAGTTTTGTTAGGACAATTGTTTGGTGAAATAAATCAATTTTAAGTGAAAAAAATTGATTCTCCAAAAAGGATTGATTAGATTAAGGGGGAAGTAAAATGAAAGTAACAGTACATGATATTTGGTCCGAATTTGATGGGGCTAGTGAAGAATATTTAAAAACTATAGGAATTGAAATTATAATAGATGGAGAAAAATACAGAGTTTTCGATTTGGATAGAAGTGGAAACAGAGGATCAGCAGTTATTCGACTGTACGCGGAGTCAGAAGAACGATCAATAATTTCTGATGAGTCCGAGCCAATTGATATGCATCGGCTTGATCGGTTTTCCAACTAAGCAAAGACTCTTCTTCTACCTGTTTTTTTGCTTCTAAAGGGTTTAACAGACTATAGAATAAGCAATTGTCCTGACAAATTTTTTCTAACGAACGAATTTCTTCCAATAACAGATGAAAGCCTTGTTGATTATACGTAATTTTCCCTTCTAAAAGGCAACATTTGTCTTGATAAAGTACTTTGTAGCTCTCTCCTTGTGAGACATCATAAAATAAACACGATTATCTTTTCTCTTTTCTTTTTAATTGAAAGACCTTCACCGATTCCACTTTCCTTTACACGGACTCGCAGTCCCAACATACTTAAACTAGATTCTAAAAGGACAGTGGAGGAGTTCGGTTTATGTTTCGAACTCGTAATCCATGGGACTTTGTTCGAGCTTCCTTTCCCCCCCTACTATACGCTATAAATGGAAAATAGTGGGTAAGATATTTCGCTGAATATCTTATCCACTAATCTTAGTATGTTTGTTTTGAAAAGAGTTTTGTGAGAAATTCTTTTCTAATTCGTTAATAATAAGGATGGTGATTTGAACTCTCTTTTTACCGTTTTCTTACAAAATATACAAAGTACGCTTATTCTAAGATAAATCGTATAACCACACCCTTTCAAAAAAATTATCACTAAAATGTATGTTCTTCCCCAAAAATTTTTCTATGTGCGTTGCAAAAAGTTGTGATGTGGATTGCAGATGATTTTAGTGATACTTAAATTATGTTAGGGAAAAGTGAGGATTTTTTTAATTTAATTTGTTTTTTATTGGAAATGAATGAGGATAAATTGTGACTGTTATTTAAAAAATGATTAATCTGCATCCTAGTAGTGTTGAGTAGATTTTATTTTGACATTAGGATTTTATCCAATTTTAGATAAGAAGCCAGACTTATATTGAAATTTCTTTTTGAAATGTGAAAAATCCTAATTTTTGACCACTTTTTCTCTAAGGATTATACTCAAACCAATAAAATATATAGTAGGAATTTCTCTTCAATTCGATTTGAACTGAAAAGAGAAAATAAGTAGTTTTTTCAGTGCTTTGTGAAAAAGTTGATTATAAATTAAATAATAATTTTGCTATAGTTTAAAGCGAAGAAGGATTTGATTAAAAAAAATCTCAAAAACAATATAAATTAATAGGAGTGATTGGAATGAGTAAAGCTAGATTGGTCAAAACGTTTGAAGAATTGGTAACCATTGATTCGGTTTCAGGTAATGAGGAAAAAATTCATGAGCTGCTAAAGGAAAAATTTCTCTCTTTTGGAATGAACATCAAAGAAGATCAGAGTATGGAGACCACAGGATTAGGAGCGAATAACTTGATTGCGATGCTCAAGGGAGACAGCGAGAAAGAACCGTTGATGTTTTCATCACATACAGATACTGTGACTCCGGGGAATGGTATTCAAGTGATAGAGAATGATGGAATTCTCTATTCTAAAGGTGAAACAATTTTGGGTGCTGACGATAAGGCTGGAATTGCGATCATGATTGAAGCAATTCAAAGGATAAAGGAAGACTCGATTGATACAGGCAATTTAGAATTCGTTTTATCTCCAGGTGAAGAAATTGGTTTGATTGGTTCCTCTGCATTGGATATGAGCATGATAGAAGCATCAATGGGTTATGTTCTCGATAGCGGCGGTTCAGTAGGGAGAGTGACTATTGCAAGCCCAACGCTGTTCATGTATGACGTTTCGATAACCGGGAAGGCGGCACATGCCGGACTTGAGCCGGAGAAAGGAGTATCAGCTGTTGCGATTTTATCTGATGCGTTAAAGAAAATAAAAATGGGCAGGATCGATGAACAGACAACAGCAAATATAGGTGTTATCAAGGGAGGAGAGGCGACGAATATCGTAATGGACTCACTTTTAGTGAAGGGGGAAGTTCGGGCGATCGATCCGGCTAAGGCGGATACCTTGATTGCAGAAATGGTTGCAGCATTTGAAGAATCAGCTTCGCTTCATGGAGGAGAGGTAACGATCGATATCAGAAAAATGGCTACAGGCTTTGATGTCAGTGATGATGAGCAGGTGATGACATTACTTTTATCAGCAGGGGAACAGCTAGGGTATGAGATCATCCGAGAAACAAGCGGAGGAGGAAGTGATGCCAATGTCTTTAATGAAAAAGGCAAGCGAGTAGTCAATCTATCCGTAGGCTATGAAAAAATCCACACCACAGAAGAATATATTCCCGTTGAAGAGATGGAAAAGGCAGTTCTGCTGGTTATTGAGCTAGCTAAGAATTCTCCGAGGAGAACAGAGGTGCAGTAATGAAGAAGCAAGGGATGCAAATTTTAAAAATAACTGCCGCAGTTTTACTGCTAGCGATCAGTATCAATATGTTTTTAGGGCCACATCATATTGCGGCAGGCGGGGTAAGCGGAATTGGGATTTTACTAGAGTACATGCTGGGAATTGACAGAGCATGGGTTGTTATGGGATTCAATGTTGTTCTATTGGTTCTAGCGGCGATTTTCTTAGGGAAAAAGATATTTTTGAATACGTTGTTCGGCAGTATCCTTTTCCCTATCTGCTTACATCTGGTTCCGGAAGTCACATTGACAACAGATCGCTTACTATCAGTAGTCTTTGGAAGTGTCATTTTTGCAGTCGGCGTAGCACTTTTATATAAAATACAAGCTTCAAGCGGCGGAACAACGATCCCACCGCTGATTTTTGAAAAATACTTTGGACTGAATACTTCTATGGGGCTCTTTTTAACCGATGTTGTGATCGTCTTTATGAGTCTGTATGTTTTTGGCTTTGAAGAGTTTCTGTTTGCCATACTATCTATCGGAATAACCTCAGCAGTTATGACGTATATTGAGACTGGGCTGAAACGAAGAAAGGCCGTCATGATCATCAGTCAGACACATACAACTGAGATGAGAACACACTTGCAAGATGAGATGAATCGAGGCATGACGCTCTTTGATATTCGTGGTGGAAAAGATGAGCAGGGACGGGAAATGATTTTGATCGTTGTTGCTGATCAGGAGTATCCTCGAGTGAAGAAAGTTATTGATCAGATCGATCCTGAAAGCTTCGTGATCACCTATAATGTTGCAGAAGTTCATGGCTTAGGCTTTACGTATCATCCAATACAATGATGGGAATGAGGGAAAAAAAATGGAACCAATATTAGCTTTTACAATTGTTATGTTGATTTGGACTGTCGGAGAGTTGGTATCATCAAAAACAAAAGCACTGATTTCAATGATGCTTGTTGCATCCATGATTTTTCTTATCGGCTTCGCTGCAGACTGGCTGCCGCATGATCTTATTCAAAGCTCAGGATTATTGGGAATCGGAAATGCAGTAGTGGGAATCATTATCGTACATTTAGGAACGATGATGAGCTTTGAAGACCTGAAGGCGCAATGGCGGACGTTCGTCATCGGCTCGATTACTGTTGTTGTATTGACACTGGTGTTGATTTTTATCGGAGGGATCATCTTCGATCGAAACATTGCTGTTGCAGGAACTGCAGCAATTACCGGAGGTACATTATCGATATTGATGGTACAAGATAAGGTTGCTGAAATCATGGGAGCAGGCGGAGATTTGGGCTTGTTGACTGGCTACTTACTAGCGGTTTTCCCTTTATTGATACTCAACCTGAAGAATCTTGTCGGATTTTTAGTAACAGCGAATATCTTGAAGAAAGAAGCTACTCGAGTACGGGGAGAATATAGAAAAGGCAATTTGACCTTCTATGAAAATGAAGTAAAGGAAAATGTTGAAGAGGCAAAAGAAAGCATTCTTCCAGCGTTTTTACAGACAGCTTATGGAACCTTGTTCCTTTTAGGAGCAACAGTCTATGTCTCTCGTCTCTTAAGTGATTTGAGTAATGGCTATGTCAATACATTTGTAATTGCTTTACTTCTAGGGATCATCTTGAGACATTTCAAGATTTTAAAACCAAATGCCTTGTCATCTACAGACTCTTTCGGACTACTGATGATTTCAATCATGGTCATTGCCTTTGGACCTTTAGCAGATATTGTGCCAGCTGATTTATTGAAGCTGATAGGACCGATTGCGTTCTATCTCGTTGCAGGAGTGCTAGTCATCTTTATCGCTTCTTACTTTCTTGGAAAAGCAGTGGGTTATTCTGGACCATTGTCCATTGCAGTTGGGATGACAACACTATTTGGCTTCCCAGGAACAATGGTGTTGACAAAGGAGGCCGCTGCCGCTGTAGGAGAATCAGAAGAGGAGATTGCTGTAATTGAACAGAACCTCCTGCCAATCATGGTAACAGCCGGATTTTCAACGATAACAATAACCTCTGTACTTACCGGTGGATTAATTGTTGGGTTGATGATTGGTTAAAATAGGCAGCAAGAAAACAAAGATAGTGAGAGGCAGAACCTCTGCCCTCACTATCTTATATGGAAAAGCATCTACAACGAACGACTTGGATTGTTGGTTGATGGAAAGGATGAAACGAATGAAGCATCTACTACCCCAATATCAAATGGAAATTCAGAATGCTCAATTCTTCTTTGAATGTGTCATGAAGGAATGTGAGACAAAGTTTAGTGTGCTGCTCTCAGAGCTATCCTTAAGAAATGAACGGACAGCGATACAACGAATCAGCTCCAGAGTGAAAAGCAGTCATTCAATATATGAAAAATGCCGCAAAAAAAATATTCCTGTAGTTGCTGACACTATTTTAAAAGAGATTTTCGATGGTGCCGGAGTTAGGATCATTTGTTCCTATATCGATGATGTTTATCGAGTGAGAGAGATGTTTTTAGGGCAGGATGATGTGGTACTCCTCAAAGAAAAAAATTATATCGAAGCGCCGAAAGAAAACGGGTATAGAAGTCTTCATTTAGTCGTACAAATCCCAGTATTTTTATCCAATATGAAAGAAAATGTCAATGTAGAAGTCCAAATACGTACAGCAGCAATGGATTTTTGGGCAAATCTTGAACATGAGTTGAAATATAAAAATGAATATAAGGATCGTAAACTGATAAATGAATTGAAGCAATGCTCTGAGAAAGCCCATTTGCTTGATAAGGAGATGCTGCTTTTGAGAGAGAAAATCATGCAGTTCAATCATTCATCTTTATCTGGTTGAGGGGTGGAGACATGCGAGTACATAAAAAAATTTTAGTGATGCTGATCATAGGTCTGACAGCAATATATTTTGTGTTTTTTTTCAAGATACCTAGCAGGTATATCTTGAAGCCGGGACCATTAGGTGATGCAGTTCAAATGGTATCCGTGAAACATGAATCAGAAGAAATCAATGGTAAAATCTATGTCACGACTGTCAGTAGAAGACCGGCGACCTTAGCGAGCTATCTAGCCGCATTGGCTTCCTACTATTCCGACGTGAAGACAGATTACACGAATCAAGGAATTATGGGGAAAGATAATCGAGATATCCAACAGGCCTTCATGGCCAACTCCCGGCAAGCAGCAATCGTAGAAGCTTATCGAGCCGCTAAAATAGAAAATGAGTTAACGATCAAAGGAGTGCGGATCATGGCTGTTAATCGTGACGTGTCGAATTTGGATGAACTTCGAGTCAACGATATTTTGACAGCAGTGAATGAAGAGCCGGTAACACAAGAGATGCTGTCGACATTGACAGATACACTTAAAGCAAATACAACAAGCCTAACCGTTATCAGAAATGGAGAAACTCAGGACTTATCTATAGATAAAATCTCGTTTGATGGCTATTTATTAAATGGTGTGCTGGCAATTGAAGAAAAAACACCGACAGTAACGATTGACTCGAAAGGATTTGGAGGCCCATCTGGCGGAGCTATGCTGACGTTGAGTATCTATCAGCAAATAACCGGGCAGGATTTGCTGAATGGACGAACAATCGCAGGAACAGGAACAATCGAGTCCGCTGGTGGAGTAGGACAGGTTGGTGGTATTTCACAAAAGGTTGCCGCTGCACATTCTGCCGGTGCAGAACTATTTTTCGTACCTAATCTGACAGAGTTGGATCTAACAACTACGTCAAACTATGCTGAAGCTGTTAGGACTAGAGACTTTTTACAGTCAGATATGGAGATCATTCCCGTAAATAATATACAGGACATCATTCGTTACTTAGAAACGACAATATAGAAAGTGATTTATCAAGAAGTGAAAGACAAGGCCGCTTATGATTGGAGGAGTTCGTGTGAAAAACAAATTGCAGCGTTATAAAGTACTGCTTATTCTACTGATTTTTAGTGTGATTTTACTAGCAGTATCCGTCAGTAGATTCAGCTATATTTTTGGTGCACTTGAGCTTTTGGCGATTGTTCTTTGCGGATACTTAGTATTTTTCGATCAAAGAGAAGCTTCTTCAAAATTTGCATGGATGCTGGCGCTGCTCTTTTTACCTCTGTTCGGAATCCTATTGTATTTTCTGATAGGAAAAGAGCCTCATCAACGTAAGTTGCCGAAGCACCAAGTGGAAAGTGAAAAAAAACTGCAGGGTTTTGTTTCCAACTTGCTGTTGGAGCATCCTGAGGCGATTCATAAGAAACACGATCTTTCACGGGAAATCTATCATCTCTCATCGAAGCATCCAACCACTGCCAATCATGTGAAGGTTTTGAATAAAGGGAAAGAAGCTTTTGAGCTATTGCTTGAGGACATAGAGAACGCCAAGGATCATGTACATGTTTTCTTCTTTATCATCAAGGGAGATGAAACGGGGACCGAATTGACACACGCCTTAATGAAAAAGGCGAGTCAAGGAGTCAAGGTACGTTTTATGTATGATAGTCTGGGTTCTATTGCTTTTCCTAATCAACTGCTGAATGACATGCGGGACAAAGGGGTGGAAGTAAGGACATACGATCTCTTGAATTCGCCATTGTTAAGTAATAAAGCAAATTGGCGCAATCACAGGAAGATGGTGATCATCGATGGTCAAGTTGCTCATGTTGGCGGAATGAATATAGGAAACGAATACAGAGGGCGAGGAAAAAAATTCAAGTATTGGCGGGATACTAATATACGGCTTATGGGACCGACAGTGATCGAGGTGCAGGAATGCTTTATCTATGACTGGCTGTTCCTTGACAAAAATCATGATACGCTGACCCAGTTCATCGGGGATAAGGAACGCTACTTCCCATTGACGACCATCAAGGAATCGCTGGATTCAGAGGTTGTTCAGGTTTTGTATGGAGGTCCCTACGATGAGGAACGAACCATCAAGGATTCCTTTGTTGATCTAATTGGTAAAGCAACCCAGTCAATCAAGATTGCTATGCCGTACTTTATCCCAGATGAGGAAACCTTAGGTGCATTAAGACGAGCATCTCGTTGCGGGATCAAGGTGCAGTTGATCATTCCCGGAAAAGGAGATAGAGGTATTTCCTATTATGGGACGAATTCCTTTATTGATGAGTTGCTTTCTGCCGGAATCGAAGTCTATGCCTATGATCGATCCTCTTTTATTCACTGTAAATGTATAATCGTTGATGAGCACATAGCAACAGTTGGGTCGACCAATTTTGATATCCGCAGCTTTTACCTGAATCATGAGCTGTCACTATTTATCTATGGCCCTTCTCCAGCTGTCGAGGCTTTAACACAACAGTTCGCTGCTGATTTAGAAAATGCCCATAGGATTGATGAAGTAATACAGAACAAGCGGACCCTTTTAGAGAAGTTCAAGGAAAAAATCAGTGCTCTGTTTGTCCCAATTCTGTAAAGTGATTAATGAATTAATGGATGTTATGACCGTCAAACGTAGACGATGTATTAAACGGAAGGGAGACTTATTATGAACAAAATTATAGTAATTGGCAATGGCGATGTCGGATCAAGCTACAGCTTTGCTTTAATGGCACAGGGGTTAGGCAGCGATGTAGGGATTATTGATCTGGATTCGGATAAAGTTGCCGGGGATGTTCAGGATCTGACCCATGGTTTAGCCTATGTTGGTCCGAAAAATATCTACTCTGCGGAGTATTCTGATTGCTTTCAAGCTGATTTAGTAGTGATTACAGCTGGTGCAGCTCAAAAAGAAAATGAGACAAGGCTCGATTTGGTTAAGCGGAATGCCCGTATCATCAAGTCTATCGTTACATCAGTCATGGACAATGGCTTTGACGGTATATTCTTGATTGCCAGTAATCCGGTGGATGTCCTTACCCATTATGTAAAAGAGCTGACGGGGTTTCCTTCAAGGAAAGTGATTGGTTCAGGCACATCATTAGATAGCGCAAGGCTTAGAAGTGCAGTAGGCGAGAAGTTCCAGATAGACCCAAGAGATGTAAATATTTATATTCTGGGCGAGCATGGCGATACGCAGTTTCCTGTGTGGTCCCACGGAAATATCGGAGGATTGAAGATCACAGAATGGCTGGCTCAGCATCCGGAATTTTCACAGGAGGATCTTCTTACCTTGTCGGAAAATGTAAAAAATGCAGCGTATGAAATCATCAACTACAAAGGCTCTACCCACTATGGCATTGCCATTGCTTTAGCACGAATCACTCAAGCGATTTTGCAGGATGAAAATGCGGTGTTGCCAGTTTCTGTTCATTTGGAAGGACAATACGAGAACAGTGATGTTTGTATTGGATCTAATGCGGTCTTGAATAGAGAGGGTGTTCGAGAAATTATTGAGATACCTCTTGATGAAGACGAGATGATAAAGATGCAGCACTCTATTCAGACCCTTAAGCAAATGCAGAAAACGGTGCTGGTCGGTTGAACCGACGGGATGAAAAATACTCATTAGGAGAATATTAATAGATCAAGTAAAGATAAGAGAGCGAGCAGCAACAATTGCAAATGTTTTTAGAAATAATTAAAGATGGAAGCAGTAAAGAATTGATCATATGAGTATATAAGTGAAGTCTATTTACCCGATAATTTCATGATTCATAATGAATATATAGTGTCGCAACTTGCAGATGTATGTCGTAGCAAAGGTGTAGTTTTAGAGGAGTATATTGAATATCTTAAAAATGATTGATTTTGAGAAGAGGAACAATGGTGGATAATCCTATCGAACGATTCGAGCAGTATTGAAAGATTTAGAAGAACAAGGAGATATTTTTGAGCCTAACGAAAAAGCGTGCCGGATTTGTGGCTGCACGCAGATGAATGCTTGTGCAAGTGGTTGTTATTGACTTACTGATGATTTATGTAGTCAATGTCTTAAGTATTTTGGAACAGATATTAATCCGATGGCAATTGACCGTTTTTGAGAATGAGTCTATGTTTGAGAGGTTTTTATTCATACATTTCATTTTCAAGTATCATTTTTGATTAAAAAAATAGTACATAAAAACGGAAATATTGTTATAATAAATTGATATTTATTAATAGGAGGGAAATAATATGAAAAAGATGTTTAAGGTATGTGCAGTAGCTATGTTATTGGTGGGGATAGCGTTATTTAAGGATGTGAAAGTATTTGCTGAAAGTAATGAAAGGTATAAAAACCATGTTGTTTTAAAGCATTATCTAGAAAATACAGGAGAACTCTACAAAGAAGAAAAAATATATTTTGAGCCACACCAATCATTTGATCCAAGCGTTCATTATATAGATTTCAGATCTTTTACTGAAGTCGAAGGAGAGCCATATACAGATTTAGAAGATGATACAACATTTGAACTTAAAGCTTCAGACAGTGGGCGTGTAATTAATTATTTTTATGATGCAGACGCTGGTCCGGGGCCAGTCAAATTAACATTGAAACACTTTGTAACTAATATTAATGCTGTATACAAGGAAGAGACATTCTTTTTCAATAACCACGATACTTTTTCTCCAGCTAAGTACTATATTGATTTTAGCGTGTTCACTGAAACTTCTGGAACCCCGTATACTGATTTGTTGTCTGAGGATCCTTTTGAGTTGAGTATGGAGGACCTTAGCAGAACAATTACGTATTTTTATTCTGCGGATATTTAAAATTTTTTTAGAGATAATGGTACTCATATAAATTATAAAAAGAGAAAGCATACAGCAATTCCGACTGTGTGCTTTTTTTGTATAAATGATTCTCAAAAATGAGTGTTTTTGATACGGAAAGTGTAAAAATAATTTATCCTGTTAAGTTTAGAAATAAATCACAAAAAACTGGAAGAAATTAGTCTTCCAGTTCAAGTTTTTAGACAAAAGTATGCTGTAAGGTACTTAATGTATAACGGTTATGAAGCGGATATTCACATATTGCTAAAGAGTTTTACTTTTTAGCTTTTTTTCCTGATTAATTGGACCAAAGGTAGCATACGCAGGGATGAGAGTAACTAGAATCATTACGACTAAAAATTTAAGTATTTTCATATCTTCATGCTCCAATCCTAATTTATGACATGATTGTAACACTTTTGATAAAGTTTCTCAATGGATAGGAGAATCAGAACATTGCCACTTTATTTGTTATAAGGAAAAGCTATCAAAACTCAAGAAAATAGAATGAAAGGCGTTGTTTATCAAAACATAAAAACTTCTAAGAAAAAAATGGGTATTCTTAATATGATAAATAGTACGATGGATTTCTTTGAAAGTGGAGCCAGCATTGGAAGGAAGCCTTTAGGAATATATTTTACTAGCTACATTGGCCATTATTTATTGAGTGCAATTCTTTTGCATGTTGCTGAGGATAAAGCTTTACAAGAAGGGATCTTAGATACTATCAGTAAACGACAACAGGAATTGATTTTATTAAAAGGACAAATAGGAGTAGCACGTAAAATTGGCATTGAAGAAAGCTAGGTATCTGAATTGGAGTATAGATATCATGTTTTAACGGAATTAAACATAGATGATGAAGTTGTCCAACTTAAACAGCAGCTTCTCAAAAAGGATGAATAGTTACCAAGTGGAGTAGCAACTGGAGATAAAAGGAATGGCGAAAGAAACAGGATTGGTATTCAAAAGAGCTCCAAAAGTTAGAGTTTTAAATCTACTTTTTGAAGCTCCTATGTTAGTAAGTTGAATAAATCTATAGTTTCTTTTGGGCTGTTTCGCTTAGATAGAGACCATAAACTAACAAACTGATTCCAAGAAAAAACTGTTGATTAATCAAATTTTGATTGAACATAAAAAAATATACTGCATTTAAGGTCAGTATTATAATTGAAAAAAATAGAATTATTCGAGATGCTAACAAATCCAAATTGTGTTCATGATTTTTCTTATTTACCATTATAAATTTCCTTTATAAACTCTGTTTTATCCTAATATTATAGCATATTGGAAATTGATGTGGGTATCTAAAATAATAACGGTAAGTGTTATAGTCAGAATTCTCAAAAAGGATGAATAGACAAAACCAACAGGTAATCCAGCAAACAAAGTGGTTAGGAGGGGAAATGAATGCTGACATTGGGATTGTATATCTTTTTTACAGGTTATGTAGCTATACGTTGTATTCTAACAATTTTTTATAGAAGAGCTGAAAAGCAACATTCCATGCTTTTTTACGAAGAGGATAAGCAGTTGAACGAATGGATTGAAACAAATTTTAAAAAAACAACCAAATTATTATTGAACCAAGTCAAGCTGATGAGTTACAAATATCCAAATTGGTTAGAATTGAAGCAGAGAAGTGTAAGAAAATCT
Source organism: Enterococcus sp. BWR-S5 (assembly GCF_016745255.1). Taxonomy (GTDB): domain Bacteria; phylum Bacillota; class Bacilli; order Lactobacillales; family Enterococcaceae; genus Enterococcus_L. Next base: position 98,786 of record NZ_JADOEQ010000012.1, read on the forward strand.
ATCGATATGATGGGAATGTAAGGCGAATTGGTTCCGTAATTATAGGTTTGCTTTCCATTTCAATTGTAGTGTTTAATTATCTAAATGGTAGCCAGCAGCTTGACTTGCCTGTTGCAATGTTTCCAGGGGTCGCTGGATTATTTAACTCAGCCTTTAGCTGGTTAGAAATTAGCTATAATGTAGGATTTCAAGAGGTTTTTCCTAAAAAGTATTATTAGGGCAGACCGATCACATATGTCATGATCAAAAAGGATTGAAAGAGGTAAAGAGTGAAAGATAATAAGAAGAAAGAAGATTTGCCAGTTGGTAAAATGATTATAGGTATGGTCATTTTAATTTTTAGCCCGATTATTATTGGGTTAGTGGTAGTGATTGCATGGGCTATATATGCTATGTTTAGTACAAGATGGTAGTTCTAAAAAAGGATTGTTCGGAATCTTAGAGAAAATTTTCCGGCAGCAGCTGTGGATTAACTAGGATATTTTTTCAAAAAGCGAACGTTAAAAATTTCTGAAGCTGTAAATAGTTCAGATTCTAAAAGAAGTTAACAAAAGTGAAGGATACAGCTGCCAGGTCGTCAGAAGACTTGTAGCTGTTTTTAAATACATAGTTTTATGTAAAACTGTGTATTTTGTATGCTGAGTTATATATTTTCGTTAGGTATTATTTAAGATAATCTCAGTATGTTTTTTTGTATATTTATAATAAGTAAAATTCATTTTTTTCTTAATGGTGTAAATTACAGCTTGAATCGGATATACCATTTTAAAGTTAATATCTCAAACTAGATAGAAACTGGAATGCTTAATTCTAAAGTAAACTATTTTATAAAAGAAAACTGGGAGAGGTTTGACACTTATTTGGGAGGTATCGCTTCCTTTTAATTGATACTATAGAGATACGAAGTAGTAGCGCTACTAGTTCAAAAGAAGGAGGTAAAAAAATGGCAAATATTGAAGTAATGATAAACTGGTTTCAAACAAGAATAGGAAAAAGCTATAACACGAATTATCCGGAAAGACTTGGACCAAATAGTTACGATTGTAGCTCTGCCGTATTTTATTCACTGATAGAGGCAGGATTTCTCCCTAAAGGAACAGCAATCGGAAATACGGAGAGCCTGTATCACTTGGAAGGTTCTCTATTAACACCGATTTCAAGAAGTCAGGTTCAACGTGGGGACATTTTTGTAGCTGGAAAGAAAGGTGGTAGTAGTGGTGCTGGTGGACATACTGGCGTTTTTGTCTCAAACAGTCGAATTATTCATTGTTACTACCCAAATGGGATTGGAGAAACACCTGCTACAGGATATATGGGTGATGGACAAGGATTACCGGTCTATTACTATCGATTAAAGGGTGGAAAGACACTAACTGCTACAATTGATAGCTTAAATCTTAATTGTAGTTCCTATAGTTTATCTGGTTGGATGGTCTCTAGTGATGGTGATCTCTCGAAGAAAGCATTGAATATTTATTATATGGATGCTACAACAGGTCGTGAACTTGCTCGTCAGACAAATGTGGAGTGGAAACAAAGAACAGATGTAAAGAATTCGCTTAAGCTTTCCTATGACAAAGTAGGCTTTGCTTTCACGGCACCAACTCCTGGAGCTTTACTGGGTAAGACATTCAGAATCTTAGTTCGCGCTGGTGCAAGCAGTGAAGGATATGAAAAATTATTTGATAAAAAACATAGTTTGATTGCAGCTTTTAACACCGGATCATTGGATAAAGCGATAATTTCCGGAAATAAATTGACACTAGGTGGCTGGCATGCGTGTAATGATATCACTTCGAAAACTGGTCATCTGTTGATTTTGATGGAAGGGAGTTCAGAAGTATTTCGACAAGATGTAACGGCGGACTTCGTTATTCGAGATGATGTGCAAAGTTCTTTGGGAAATCAAGCGTATGGTGCAAATAAATCTGGCTTTATGAAGGCAATGATTATACCCACAAATCTTAAAGGTAAGAAAGTTCGCGTTCTATCTAAACGTATTGGAGGGCCGAATGCTTCAGCAAATATCACATTTGATAAATTGATCACTCTGTAAAAGATATACGATAGTCAAAATATACGGCAAAGAAAATATTAAGAAGCCCAGCATATTGTTGGGCTTTTTAATGAGTGTATTTCTAAAAGGATTAGAAAGGATGAACTAATAAAAGCAATAAATGAATACAAACTAAAATTTGGATATAGAAGAAAATATTCTGATTTGAAAAAGAAAAGGCCATTCACTATCTTATCAAAAAGAATCAGTAACCAGAGTTTGTCAACTGGACCAGCAGCGTAATTTGTATCCAAAAATGAATAGTTTTGTACCTGATCCATATGAAACAGGGGCAAGTTGAAACTTATTTCTCAAAAAAAGAAATTTTCTTGTGATGTGTACTATATTAAGTATGAAGGGCTAAAAATGGCCGTAGCTTGACACTTTATGTTTTGAGAAAGGAGTATTCTAATGATAACTGCAAGACCAGAACCATGTGATACATTGCAAAAGATTTTCATTCATGTCTACTGTAATGGTAATTATTGGTATACAATAGCTGTAAATTACGGATCAAATAGGTAATCGCTATATCTATAATATAGTACAATGAATGCAGCATAAATGTCTATGCTGCATTTTCAAAAAGGATCGTTCGGAATCTTAGAGAAAATTCTCGCGGTAGCAGCTGTAGATTTTCCAAGATAATTTTTATAAAAGCGAATGTTAAAAATTCCTGAAGCTGAAAATAGTTCGATTTCTAAAAAAGGATGTGAACAAATGATCAAGAAGATTAATTGTAAAGATACAGAAATTATAAAAATACTTTCACTTGCGACAGCAGAGAACAAGGCTGAAGCAGCAATGGATGAATATTTGAGGTTTCCCAACAGAGAATTATATGTGAAGTGCTGCGATAATGTTATAAAGGGATGCATAGGTATAGATATATCCGATGAAAAATTTCTTACAATTACTCATATAGCTGTTTTGCGAGCTTATCAAGGACAGGGAGTTGCTAGTGAAATGATAAGCTTTGTTGAGAAAATATACAAGCCAACTAAAATAATTGCTGAGACAGATAGTGAAGCAGTAGTTTTTTATGAAAAATGTGGTTTTGAAATTAATAGTCTAGGTGAAAAATATCCAAATGTTGAACGTTTTAAATGTATTTTTCATAAATAATCATATTCTCAAAAAAGGATTGAAAGAGGTAAAGAGTGAAAGATAATAAGAAGAAAGAAAATTTGCCAGTTGGTAAAATGATTATAGGTATGGTTATGTTAATTTTTAGCCCAATTATTATTGGATTAGTAGTAGTGATTGCATGGGCTATATATGCTATGTTTAGTACCATATGGTAGTTCTCAAAAAGGATCAGTAGGAGGAAAGCAATGGATAATGAGATTACAGAAATGAAGTATCCAGGTTATAATGAAGAAGCACAAAATTATTAAATTAAAGTAATCAATAAAATAATGTGATTGTGTTCAGAGAACTTCAATCAGACAAGGAAATAGAGCATTATGTAGACCATGTGCTGTTTGAGCATAAAGGGAGAAAATATGTGAGTCTTGCAAATGTTCCTTCTGCTGATGAGGCTGAGATGGTAATAAAAAGCTACTGGACGGCATTTGATAGTCTCTTTTCAGAAAATGAAAGATTATCTCAAAAAGGATCAGTAACTGGACCAGGCAGCTGGAACGGTTACTGATCTGGAAACAAAAACGATCATAACTGCATTTCTGTTTCTATGTAAGTAGTGCGATATTATCCTTTTCGATATATTTCACATTTCCATATTGGCTGTTGTAACCATCTTGTGCCATATTTTCAGTTCCTTACTTAATTCGCATTATCGCCCTGAGCCGCAAAGGCGTATTATGCTTATCATGTAAGGAGAGAAAAATTTTTACCATCCCATTTAATAGTAATAATATCGACGTTTTTGATTCTAGGTTTTTTTCGCAGCATTTCTTTTGAAAACAAATACAGCAATGTTTTAATAGTAAAAGCATGAGTAACAATCAGGACGTTTGGATTATTCAAGTGAATAAAATTATCACCTGTATCTTTGAGAAAACTTTCCAATCTATCCGTAATCATATGAAACGGTTCAACCATACCTGTTATGTCGGATTTATAAATAATCTCATGAACTTCCGACAGACGGAAATTAAGTTCTGCAAAATCATTTTGTATCTGTAATTCATTCATCATACTGGAAATAAACTTATTATTATTTTCTGCTTCCCAGCAGCCCAAACACCACTCACGGAGCCTTTCATCAGTAATAACTTGCAGTTCATTTTGCCCCTGTGCTGTTAATATGGTTTTTCCAGTCTGTAAAGCTCTGGATGTATCACTGGAAAATGCAGCCGAAAATTGGACATTTTTCAGTTGCTGTCCTAGTTGTGAGGCTGCTTGGATTCCTCTTTCAGTTAATGGGGAATCTGCCCAACCTTGTGCTTTATGTAATTGGTTAAGTAATGTTTCCCCATGTCGAGTAATATAGAAAGTAACTGTTGAATTCATGTTTTATCCTCCGAAATAATCCTATGTAATCGTTTCACCTTATCGGCAATAGTCGAACCAATAAATTACTGACATTGTACCAAAACCACCTGCCCAAAACAACGCTAAAGTAAAAGCATAACGGCGGGATATAGATATTAGAAGAAAAATATACACCTATAGAAGCGAAAACTATAATTTTAAAGATGCTTTAAAGTCATATAAATATGATAGAGAAAATGAAATAGGCTATATTAATGAGTTAATAAGAGATAGTGGGTAAAATGAAGATAAAGTAACAAAATCATTCTTAAAAAGATTTGTTGCTGATAATTTAGACACGGTAAATAGACATGTATTTACTGAATGTATCACAAACGATCAGAAAGAAGACTGAAAAATGAAAGAATCAAATAAGTTAGTATAATTTATTTTGGAATGTTCTAATTATCATATAGAAGGAGAGTGTATATCATGAAAAAATGGTTTGGGGTTGTTTTGTTATTGCTAGTGTTTATTTATGGAGAAACGGGTGAAGCAGCTATAACCAATAGCGGAACAAACGGTCAAAACATTAGAGCAACAATTGTAAATCAGGAAGATTTGGACACGTATTTAAATGCAACAGGGACTGATTTGAGTGGCGATATAGTGACCTTTAGAAATACATCAACATTGACATTTCCAAATAAATGGTATTTTGTGAAAGATAAAACAACAGAGTGGTGGTTTGAAAGTATTTCAAATGGTGCAGACGTCGATTTGAATGAAGCTGTTTTTGCGATCAGTAACCAAAGTAATTTTTATTTGAAAATTAATGGTGGTGGAACAGAAGAAAATATGAAGTCAATTAGAAATGGTACTTTTTTGGGTAGTAGCAATACCAACAATAAAGGCGGATTTATTGGTCAAATGCTAAACGGTCAACATTGGTATTTTAAAAATTTAGTGTTTAAAAATGCTCATCTGCAAGGGCACCATCTGTTTGATCTTGCGGGTTGTACTAACATCAATTTTGACACTATTAAAGCTTATGGCTACGGGCATAGTGAATACAGTACTACACAGTTAAGAAACTTATATGAGCAAAATCCGCATAATCTTTATGCAGAAGCGATTCAGTTGGATCTATCAATTGATAGTGCTTTCGGTGGCTCTTTGAAGGATAAATCTTTTTTCAAAAATATACAGCCTACTCAAGACTCGACAACAAAAGTGATATTAAAGGATTCGTTGTTTACCACTTATGATGGTCGTTCAGCCCAGGGGTATATTGACGGAACCAAGGAAACGGTTGTCCGAAATTATTCTGCTACTGCAATCGGCTCGCATACAGGGGATGAAAATAAGCCGTATACAGAGTTAAATTTTTATCGCAATACCTTTAATAAAACGATTCGTACTCCTGACAAAACTGATGATAAAAGAATGTACCCAATCCACGTGAAATATGGTACGAAAGAGCAGGTCAAACAAACGTCGAATGTTTTCCAAAATCAATACGGCAACCCATCTTCTAATGGGCATGTTGGTGGGTATCTTGCGTGGTACCAATAAGTGTATTTTTTTATAAAGCGAACGAGTGTCTTTCTTCATGAACCAAGAAAACAGACTAAACAAACAATAATAGAAAGCTTCAGAAATAAATGTGAACTTGAAGCTTCATTGATTAGCAATTAGTAAGGGGATACGAATGTGGATGATAGAACGAACAGACAAAATCTATGGCATTGGTGGCGGTGTGAATTTGAGCTACTATACTGGATAAACTTACCAAGTTCAAGGTGAAGTGTACGGAGTTTTCATAGATTGGAATAGACGAACTGAAGATAAACCTTTCGCAAGTAAAAAACGTGTCGAGAATGCAATGAATGCTCTAAAAAGAAAGTTAATAATTGGGATCAGTTGAAAGTAGTTCCATTTCCTAAAACGATTGGAAAAGAGAAACTGACAGATTTTCTTATGTCTTTCTCAAAAGGAACAGTGTCGAGTTTTATCGAACTTTTTGATGAAGGAAACGAAAATGCAAATGAAGATAAAGTAAAATGGGTGCTATTGAAAACAGATGAGAATGGTGAACATACAGAACAAATCATTCAAGGACTATACGAAGATTTCTTGGAGTTTGAGGAGGAAGAATAAATGATACCTCTGACAACTTGAGCAAGAATTAATAAAAAGAATAAAGGGGAAATATATGAAGTATTTGAGCTATGTAGCCACAGAAGGTGGACCAATTTTAGTCGGGGACATTGGTACATTCTCGAATTGGCACGGAATTGATACAAATGATTACGATGACTTGATTAGCGAAATGGATATTAATGACAAGCTGATTACTATAGATAAAATGCAGGCTATTTGTTGGGATCCAGAAGGTGGAGGAACTACATATATTTATGAGTTTAGCGATAAGATATTTTTGATTAAAGGATTCGAAAAAGATTTATCTAGATATTGTTTGTCTCCTTTAAATTATGAAGAAAAAATTGGAAGTATCTCCGTCCATACTGGTTTGGCAATGGTCTATGCAACTGAACCAGCAACAATGATCAATGAAGTAATACCAAACAATTCTGGTCATATTATACATGAAGATATAGCATTTGAAAATTCTGTATTTGTTAAAAAAGGACTTAAAGAGAGATTCAATTGTTATTCAGATTATATTTACGATGACGATAAGACGTTGTATAAAGTCAAACGATTAGTATTAGAAAAAGTTAAAAAATGAGAGATAATAAGAAAAAAGGATTTGCCAGTTGGTAAAATGATTATAGGTATGGTTATGCTGATTTTTAGCCCTATTCTCATAGGAGTAATAGGGGTGATTGCATGGACTATATACTAGCTGGCAGTTTTTAAAAACAATCAATGTTGATTAAAATTATTAAGTATAATTTATTCACTGAAAGGACGAGGAATAGTAGATGAAAAAGATATTAATCACTGGAGCAGGTGGAGGTATAGGAAAAGCTATCTGTGAAAGAAGCATAAAAGAGGGGTTTTCTGTAGTCGCAATAGATATAAATTCAGATTCTTTGGAACCGCTCGAACAATTACCTAACATTGAAACCAAAGTTCTTGATATCAGTAATTATAATGAGGTAAAAGAGTTATTTTCATATTTTAAGAACGATAGATCAGTGTATGGATTAATAAATAATGCAGGGATTTATAATGCTTTAAATTTGATTGAATATAATGAAGAAAAGATAAACACTATTTTAGATATAAATGTTAAAGGACCTACTATATGTTCAAAATTCTTTATTGAAAATTTGAAGTTTAATGGAAAAAAAGGCAAAATTATTAACATTTCCTCAGTTTCAGGACAAGAAGGGAGCTCAGATGCTCTATATGGGCTATCTAAAGCAGCGATTATAGGATTGACTAAAAGTTTGGCTATGAGTTTTACTTCAACAGTTTTAGTAAATACAGTTGCTCCAACAATGGTAGACACATTTATGATGGAAAAAATTCCTAAGTGGCGACAAACAGAGTACAATTCTCAAAATCTAATTAAAACTCCGGTAACTGCTAAAGATGTTGCCGACACAGTAAATTTCTTATTATCAGATGAAAGTAATCATTATACAGGTGCTACCTTTGATTTGAATAATGGAGGATATTTAAGGTAAGCTGATCCTTTTATTGTCAAAAGGGATTATTAACCGGAGCTGAGCAGTTGGACTGGCAACAGCTGTGGAGCTACCAAGATAATTTTTCTGAAAATGAACAGTCAAAAATCTTGAAACCGAAAATTATTCGCCTTAACAAAAAGGATTGAAAGAGGTAAAGAGTGAAAGATAATAAGAAAAAAGTGCCAGTTGGTAAAATGATTATAGGTATGGTTATGTTGATTTTTAACCCTATTATTATAGGTAGTAGTGGTGATTAAATGGGCTATATATTACGTTGAGTACGAGATAGTAATTCTCGAAAAGGATTAGTGACCGGAGTTGGCGGGCTAGGCCGATAGCATAATTCAGAACCCAAAATAATCGATAGCTGAGTACATTATATCCCGAATGAATAGGAGTAAGAGAAGTGAATACAATACTAGCTAATTGGACTGATAAACAAAAAAGACTGCCAGGGATGGACTGTATAGTTTATCCAGATGGGGAAATCACAGTACTCAATATCTGTAGGTCTAAAAATCCTGATACTAGAGAGTTAAAGATATCAATAACGCCTTTATGTGATACTACAATTTGGAGTTTGCTTAAATATGAGAAAGATATTTGGGTCGAAGTTGACGAATGGAGTACACTTTATAATGAAGGTGGATATTACATTAGTGGGGATGGAACAATGGGAAATGAGGGATTTATTGCCAAGACGGATTCTAATAATAGCCTATTGTGGGCAATATTTTTAACAGTAACAAACCCCATAAAAAATCTAAATATAGTAGATGATTGGCTAATCGGAAAAAACGAGCATGAAAACGGGATAATTAAGATTAATCTAAAAGAATTGACAGATATCAAATACGAAATATTAGAGTAATAAGTGAAACATATGAAAAGATAGAGGTATGTTTGTTATAATTCTTATTTACAGTTTTTGACTTTCAAAAAGCATCATGTGTCAACTCTGCTCTTATTGTTCATGGGTTGACCTAGCTCGTTCCGCTTTTCTTATTGTTTAACTACACGAGCAAGCCCCCGAACAATAAACCAGTACATGTCTCATGGTAAAAAGCACCATGTGTCAATTCTGGTTTATTGTTCGGGGGCTAATCGAGCTCGCTTCGCTTTTCTTTTCTTGCTTAAAAGCTGCGGCCGCTGCTGCTGAAGGTGCCTCCGCCGGTTGTATGTGTTGTACTTCCGCCGCCACCAGAGCCGGAACCGCCTCCACCACCAGAATTATTTCTGGGGATATGTCGAGTCGTTACAAAGGAATTGATAAACCGGTCTTCTTTCTCTGTTAGCTGTAGAGAAGATTTTTCCTTCACAGGGTAATTGTATCCACCACCGAATTTCAATTTGTATTTTGAAATAGATAGTAGGACAAACCCGCCTGCGATTACGCCGGCACCGACAATTGCAAGAATAATTTCAACAGGAGTCAGTGACTTGTAGTAGGTAATTTCCCCGGTTTCTGAGTCTACTCGATAGTGTCCTTTTGGTACACCCTTGTCAAAGAATGTATTAACACTAACGAGATAACTGTCTGCTGCACCAAAATAATCTTGGGCACTCATGAAGTATTCAATGTCATCCAAGGCACTTTCCGTTCGAGCGTCATTGAGATAGTCAATCATATTTCCTGATCTTGAAATAACAAATTCACGATTGTTCATATCAATATAGAAGATAATCCCATTTTTATCCTTGCCGATAGTATCTAACAAATAATAATCAGCAAATTTATAAGGGTCTTTGTTACTGTCATCTGTTGTGACAATAAAAACTTCAGCTTTTGATTTTTTCTCGATTGATGCCGCCTTGTCGTTTAACTGCTGAATCTCATCTGAAGTAAATAATCCGGCTTGGTCGTCTACTGTATTATCAGAAGCATGGACTGATAGCGGGAAGGACAGAAGGAAGCTGAATACTGCGATAGCCAATACTAAATATCGTTTTCTCATATCATATATCCTCCAATCAAAAAGAGAACCAGTAGAACGGCAAAGATGATTCCGCCCATCATACCAAGACGTTTGTAACTGATTGGGAGTTCTCCGCTGACCTTGCCGCTTTGTCCGTTCATTGCATAGTAATAGACCTTGTCATCTCCGGAATGATTATTGTACGTAACCAGCCAAATTGGCAGCAATACATAGTCCGGTTGCTGTCCGTCGATTGTAATATGTGTTTGAACTTTAGAAAGGCGCGTGTAGGTAGCTGCCGTATCTTCCAAGATAGACTGAGAATAGTCTTTAATCTCTTTTTCTACTTCATTTTTCAAGGTCTCAAATTCAATGTCGCGTTTTTCCGCTTGGAAACCAGCTAGATATTGAGATTTGAAGGAAACGGCTTTTTCCATAGCAAACGGTTGAACGCCTTCGACCATTTTTTGTTGAACATTTTTTGAAAAAGCATTTTTGATAAGCTCTTTAAAAGAGATTTTCCCTTTTCTCCGCACAGCAAACTGCTTTGTTTCGGTGTACTCTGTATCACCAGTACGCCAAACACGAAGCGTCGCTCCCTCGGCATTCATTTCTCCTGTGACATCTGAATCGACACACCAATAGGGGAAGTAGACGCCAGTCAGTTTTTCAATTTGCTGTTTGTTGAAAAAGTCCTTTGGAATGAACCATTTCTTCTTGGTCCATGCCAGAAACTGTTTTACAGCCTCTTCTTTTTCGATGGCAAAAGGAAGAACCTTATCCGGTAAAAATTTTCCGCTGATTCGACCTGATAAGACAACAGGATTGTGACAGAAATAGCAGTAAGTAGCTGCTGTTGTTGCATCGGTCACAATTTCTGCCCCACAGCTGGAGCAGAGGAACAATTCCATATCACCTGCATCAGTTTGAGTCGCAGTACGTTCCTGCGATTGAGCAGCTTCTTCTGTTGTAGAAGATTCTTGAGGCGTCTCTTGCAGATGTGCTTCTTTTTGTGCTTGTTCAAATGCGGTAAGATCCGCTTCTGAAAAGATACTCAGACAGTATTCACAATGGAATTTTTGGTCTTTTGCATCAAAAAACAGCGGACCGCTGCAGTTTGGACATTTGTGAGTAAATGTACTATCCATCTTCTTATTTTTCTCCTTTAATTAATAAGAAAAGAACAGTTAGAATAAAAAATAGAAACAAGCTTGTGCTGTTCGCTGATAGCCAATAGAGGGACAGCAAACAGCCGCTTGGTTTCTATCTTTCATTGAGCTGATATCAATGATGTCGGCTGTATATTCCAATAAACTGATACCATCATTTCTAACCCTAACTAATCTTTCTCTGTTTTGTTTGACTGTTTGTTTTATAGTGGAACAGCTTGGAAAGGTTTCCCACAGTTCGGACAGAACTTAGGAATACCACTGGATAAATCAACAACCTCGCCGCAATCCGCACATTTCATCTCTAGCTTAGGCTTATTGTCTTCCGGTTTGGATGTCCCACAGTTGGAGCAGAACTTGCCATGGTTTTCTGTGCCGCAATCCGGACACGTCCATCCACCTTCAGCGCCCCCATTAGCTGCTTGTTGGTTTTGCTGCTGTTGCTGCGATTGTGCCTGCTGCTGCATTTGTTGCTGGTTAGCCTGTGATGCCTGCCCAAAATAGTTGCCGCTGGCATTCATGCCCATGTTGACACCCATAAATCCAGCTGTTGCTCCACCCGGATTTTTTCCGGCTTCTTCCATTCCTCTTGCCATTGCACCTTGAACGTAGCCTTCACGAACACTTGGATCGCCAAGCATCGCACCTTGGTTTCTCATATTGATTAGTTTTGTTGAATCATCTGTATAAGAAATGCTTGCAACGGCAGCTGATACGATTTCAATTCCTCTTAGTGAGCGCCAGCTTTCATCTAAAACGTTGGAAAGATAGCTGCTCAGCTCCATGCTTTTTGAAGGGACATAAGAAATTCGTTCCCCATCTGCAGACATTTTGTTGATTGACGCTTGAAGAGCTGTCAGAAACTCTGCTAAATACTGCTCATTGATATCGTTCATATCAACCTTTGTTTTATCTCTAGGAACTGAATTGGTAAAGAAAAGTAGCGGATCAGTAATTTTTACTGAATACGTTCCATGTGCTCTTAGGAAAAGCTCCGCATTATAAAAATTATCAAAATAGTTGATAGGTGTAGCAGTACCGAATTTTAATCCTTTGATTTCCTGTAGATTAATGTAGAAAACCTGTTGTTTTTGTGGCGTTGTTCCACTAAATTTTACTCGATTGAATGTTTCTGTCACTGCTTCTCTTAAATCTCCGTTGAACAATGATGGGGCAGAGTCGTTCTTGACTGTATAGTAGCCCTCTTCTGCGGAGTAATCGATAATTTTTCCACCATCCACAAGAATCATCATCATATTTGGATAGACATGAATGACAGAACCGTCTGTAATCACATCTGTTGTTGATTTTTTATTTGAGCCGCGTTTGTCATCTCTTTTGACAAAAACACCTTTTGTCATTACTGTTGTAGCAGACATTTCATCTGGTTCAATAACCTCAATCCACTGATCCGCCAAACCTCCTGAAACAGAGTCTATTGCTGCGCGACCAATGCCGCCGGTTACAGCACCTAAAGCTGTCTTGATAATACCCATTTTATTTCCTCCTTAAATGAATGTAATCGTATTATACCATAGGTTTTTAGTGTAAGAATAATACTTTGGGATGAAAAAACGACCAATTTATGCACAAGAAGGAAAAATGCTTTTTCCGGTTTTTACCTTGGCACGAAAATGTGCTACAATGAATCGACAAAAGAAAGGGAAAGGCTGGTTTTTTTGTGCGCATTTTAGCTATCGATACCTCCAATCAGACACTATCAGTATCTGTTATGGAAGGAAATAGAATTCTAGGAGAATATACAAGTACAACAAAGAAAAATCATAGTATGACCTTGATGCCGGCAATTACTGAGCTGATGAAGACAAGTCAGCTGAAGCCGGTTGATATAGATCGAGTCGTAGTGGCTCAGGGACCTGGTTCTTATACGGGGCTTAGAATCGGTGTAACCACTGCGAAAACAATCGCTTATACGTTGAACAAGGAGCTTGTGGGTATTTCCAGTCTGCTGACATTGGCCGCTGGCTGCGTGAATGTAGAGAGCCTAATCGTTCCACTATTTGATGCTAGACGAAACAATGTCTATACAGGGGCATATTCTTATAATAAAGATCAGCAGGAGTGGGAGACCGTCGTTTCAGACCACCACACTTCTTTGGAAGCATGGCTCACTCGTCTGAGTGAATATCCATCTGTTTATTTTGTTGGCGAGGATGTAGAAAAATTTCGCTTATTAATTGAAGAAAAGCTGCCGGCTGCGGTCATCAATACGTATCCGCAATGGCAAATCCCGTCTGCTGTCGTTTTGGCACAGCTAGGGGCCGATGCAACACCTGAAAAGGATATCCATCAGTTTCTTCCTCTCTATCTGAAAAGAGTGGAGGCAGAAGAGAACTGGCTAAAAGAACATTCTTTGGGAGATGAAAACTACGTTGAAAAAATTTGATTCTATCCGGAAGCTATTTGGAAAAAAGAAAAGCTGGAGCAGTTATGATAATCGATCGGTCACTATTGGAAAAGATACCTACATGTTGCGGGAGATTACACCGGATGATATCAAGGATTTGCTTTCCATTGAACGTGAAGTTTACGCAGGTGAATTACCGTGGACCAGGTCGGCTTTTTTATCAGAGCTCAGTTCCAAAAATCCACATTTATATATCCTTGCAGAAAAAGACGGACAGACAATTGGCTTTATTGGTTGTCGGATAATCGATTTTGATGGTCATATCACGAATGTTGCAGTAGCTGCAAAGGGGCAGGGCAAAGGCTTGGGAACCTATCTCCTGAAGGAGGCATTTCGCTTTTCAGAAGAGCAGGCATGTAAGAGAATGTCATTGGAGGTTCGCTTGAGTAATAAGCATGCACAAAGTGTTTATCGAAAGGCTGGCTTCATTTCCAGTAAAATTACTCCTTCTTATTATGATGATGGAGAAGATGCGTTGGAAATGATTAAGCTTTTAGAAGAAGACAAATGATTATAGAGTTGAATAAACAGAAGGAAAAGAGCGAAGAGAGGCTATGGCAGCTTAGTGAGCAGAGCTATCTCCATGGCTCGTCTTGGTCACTGGATCAATTTAAACAAGATGTTGCTCAGGAAAATAGCCGTTACCTGATTTTTACAGAGGAAAATAACTGGCTTGGTTTTATCAGCTATTATCAGGTGTTGGATGAACTGGATATTTCACATGTTGTTATTGGCAGGGAGTATCAGCGTCAAGGCTATGGAAGGCTAATGTTGAAGGAAGCAATCAGCCATTGGCGTGAACAAGGCTTTGTTCGAGTCCTTTTGGAAGTGCGTGAATCCAATCATGGAGCGCAAGCTCTTTACAAAGAGTTTGGTTTTCAATGTATTCATACACGTAAGAACTACTACCACCATCCCAAGGAAGATGGACTGATATTCGAATTAACATTATAGCTATAGTAACGCTTTTAGAAGCTTAGATATAATAAAGAGATAAAACGAATGGACTTACTAAGAATGAAAGGATGAATCGACGAACATGGAAAAAGAAAATGAACTGTTGTTAGCCATTGAGAGCAGCTGTGATGAAACGAGTGTTGCAGTAATAAGAAACGGCAGTGAAATCCTTTCAAATATCATTGCTTCTCAAATAAAAAGTCATCGACGTTTTGGCGGTGTGGTTCCTGAGGTGGCGAGTCGCCATCATGTGGAACAGATTACCTTATGTATCGAAGAAGCTTTGCAGGAAGCAAATGTTACAGCTGATGAGCTTTCGACTGTGGCGGTAACTTATGGACCGGGGCTGGTCGGTGCACTGCTGATTGGTGTATCGGCAGCAAAAGCATTTGCATGGGCGCATGAATTGCCGTTGATTCCTGTAAACCATATGGCAGGCCATATTTACGCAGCTCGCCTCGTTGCACCGTTGGAATTTCCGCTAATGGCTCTTTTAGTCAGCGGTGGTCATACAGAATTAGTTTATATGGAAGAGGATGGGGCCTATCACATTATTGGGGAAACTCGAGATGACGCTGCCGGTGAAGCTTACGATAAGGTCGGGAGAGTATTGGGACTTTCGTACCCAAGCGGCAAAGAAATTGATGAACTGGCGCATCAAGGACAGGATACCTTCCATTTTCCTCGGGCAATGATGAAGGAAGACAACTGTGATTTCAGCTTCAGTGGACTGAAAAGTGCATTCATCAATACGGTTCACAACGCAGAACAACGTGATGAACAGCTGAAAAAAGAGGATTTAGCAGCAAGCTTTCAAGCAAGTGTGATTGAGGTGCTGACTGCTAAAACTCTGAGAGCTTGTCAAGAATACCCTGTGAAGCAATTGATTGTGGCAGGTGGAGTAGCAGCCAACAAGGGGTTGCGGGAAGCTTTGGACAAGATGGTTTCTGAGTACTTGCCTGATGTTCAGCTAATTGTTCCACCTTTAAAGCTGTGTGGAGATAATGCAGCAATGATTGGTGCTGCTGCACATATTGAGCTGAAGAAGGGGCATGTAGCAGATTATTATTTAAATGCTGTGCCTGGGCTGAGCTTTAATTGAGAATAGAAAAGGAGACATGCTGGTTTAAAATCAGCGTG
Organism: Enterococcus sp. BWR-S5; assembly: GCF_016745255.1. Taxonomy (GTDB): domain Bacteria; phylum Bacillota; class Bacilli; order Lactobacillales; family Enterococcaceae; genus Enterococcus_L. Next base: position 114,550 of record NZ_JADOEQ010000012.1, read on the forward strand.
TCTCCTTTTTGCTTTGTTATTAATTTTAATAATTAAATGTTAAACAGCGCAGGGGAATCCTGCGCTGCTACTTATGAAAACTATAGACTAACTATTCTTTGTGGATAATCGGCTGACCAGCTCTGTGCCAAGCATGATTTTTCTGGGCACGGGTGCTTCTTCCTTTAGCAGCTCTGCAATGGTATTGACTGCCAGCTCCCCCATCCATTCTGTGTAAACTTTGATTGTAGATAAGGGGGGAGAAACATATTTTGCTACACTGACATCATTAAATCCAATAACTGAAATATCCTCGGGGATTCGAATCCCTTTTTCCTGAAGTGCGCGCATCGCTCCGATTGCCAAGGCATCACTGGACGCAAACAAAGCATCAGGGAGGGCAGAACCTTGATTGAGAAAAGTCATCATCTGCTGGTAGCCGCTTTCGACAGTGAAAGGTGCCTTGATAACAAAATCTTCATTAAAAAGATTTCTCTCAGTCATTTTCTGCTCAAACAGTTTGTAACGAGGGTCAGGCAACGGTTCTTCCGAGCCTTTTGTATACTCTATTCCAGTGAGTATGCCAATTTTTCTGTGACCTTCATTCAGAAGCTTTTCAAGAACAAGATCGATACTTTGAGAAAAGTCTACAACCAATGAATCAAAGCCGGAGGCAGAAGCATCGAAATCTGTAAATAACAGTTTCCCACTTAGCTGGCTGAGTGCATCGATTTGCTCTTGATCGAATTTGCCTAAAGCGATGGTTCCATCAGCCGGTTTATCCGTCAGTTGATCGAGCGGCTCTTTAAATAAGGTATAGCCAAGTTCCTCTGCCTTGTGTTCAATGCCAAGACGAATAGATAGATAGTAAATATCCGCCAGCTCTTCCTGAGCGTTGAACCATTGGACCAAGCGAATCGTTTGTTTATCCTGAGGTACGTTTTTCTTGAATTTTGTATAATTCAACTCTTCGGCTGCTTCAAAGATTTTTTTCTTTGTGTCATCACCTACAGATAATCCCTGATCGTAATTTAGAACACGGGAAACAGTAGCAGGAGATACACCTGCGAGTTGAGCAATGTCTTTAATTGTAGCGATACGCTTCACCTTCTCTTATTGCAAATAATCGATAAATCTTTGGAATGCTTCCTGCCCTTGAGCATCTCGTTTGAATACACCGGCGTCTAGCAATACCTGCTCAAACACCTTTCCAACCGCTTCTTGAATAATCGCTGTGACATTCTGAGAAGTGATTGTCTTGCTTGCCTTTAATTGTGCTGCCCAGTCCTTGTGATAGTCAGCCATTTCATTTTTCTGACCTAACAGATAACTTTCCACTTCTTTTAGCTCTTCTGCTAATCGTGGGGGAAGGACGGCTAAGCCCATGACCTCAATCAGACCAATATTTTCTTTTTTGATGTGATGAACTTCTTTATGAGGATGGAAAATGCCATCTGGATATTCCTCTGAGACGTTGTTATCCCGTAAAACTAAATCAAGCTCAAACAGCTCTCCTCTGCGACGTGCAATCGGTGTGATGGTGTGATGCGGTGTTCCATCCTCAGAATAGGCGCGAACTTGAACTGTTTCATCAGAGTAGGCACGCCATTGAGACAAAATCCAGTCAGCAGCTTCCGTTAACTCAGAAATAGTTTGTCCCTGTAGACGAATCACCGACATTGGCCATTTAACAATACCTGCCTGTACAGACTTAAAGCGACTTAGCTCGAAGGACTTCTCTATATCAGCTTCTGCCATTGCAAAGGTATGGCGTCCTCCTTGGTAATGGTCATGAGATAGGATTGAGCCGCCGACAATCGGCAAGTCTGCATTGGAGCCGACAAAGTAGTGTGGCAAAAACTCAGTAATACTCAAAAGTCTCTTAAATGTTTCTTTTGAAATTTTCATTGGGCGATGTTCTTCTGATAAGACAATCGCATGCTCATTATAGTAGGCGTAGGGAGAATATTGCAATCCCCATGCTTCATCATCTAAGCTCATTCGGATAATCCGGTGATTGGTTCTAGCCGGATGATTGATTCGTCCTTTGTAGCCCTCATTTTCCATACAAAGAAGACATTTTGGATAGTTAACAGAAACACTGGTTCTTTCTGCAGCAATTTGCTTTGGATCTTTTTCAGGTTTAGAAAGATTAATCGTTATTTCCAGTATACCATACTCGCTTTTTGTCGGAAAAACGATATTTTGAGCGATAGCCTTTGTTTTGATATAGTTATTTTTTTTGCATAACTGATAGAAATAGTCAGTAGCAGCTTCAGGTCGATCTTCGTAAAGCTGAGCAAACTGTTCATTGACTGCAGCTGGAGAAGGGGTGAGCAAATCCGTCAGCTGGGCCTCCAAAATATCATAATCGGCTTGTAAAGCGCCGATTACGTTGTTGCTTTTGGCTTGTTCCATCAATGTATCAAGCAATTCAAGGGGATCAACACTTTCTGTTTGTTCAATGGGCTCAAGTGCATCCTCACCAATCATCCCAAGTATTCTATTTTGCAAGTACAAGCGATCCATTTCTTTCCAACTGCCGGTTTGAATGGCTAAATCAGCAAAAGCATGGATTGTTTGACTAATCGACATCGTATTCACTCCTGTTCAAGATAGCCGTTTGGGTGGCTGGTATGCCAATTCCAGGCGGTTTCAATAATTTCTTTGATACTTGTATGCTGCGGCTGCCATTTTAGTAGTTCCATCGCTTTGGTGCTGGAAGCGACTAAGGTGCCTGGGTCGCCGGCACGGCGTGGGGCAATGACAGCGGGGATTTCTTTTCCGGTCACTTCACGAGCAGCATCTAGCATTTCTTTGACAGAATAGCCTTGGCTGCTACCAAGGTTAAAGGTATTGCTCTCATTTCTTGCGGTTAAATATTCTAAAGCTAGAATATGCGCAGCAATTAAATCTTCGACATGTACATAATCACGAATGCAAGTGCCATCAGGTGTTGGATAATCATCACCAAAGATAGAAAGCTGTTGCCGTTGACCTAATGCCACTTGCAGAATGATAGGTACAAGGTGTGTTTCCGGTGTGTGATCCTCTCCAATTGACGCATCCGCTGCAGCTCCGGCTACGTTGAAATAGCGAAGCGCCACATAGCGCATTCCGTAGGCTTGGTCGCACCATTTCATCATTTTTTCCATCATTAGCTTGCTTTCGCCGTATGGATTTTTAGGATTCGTAGGAAAGGTTTCGTCAATAGGTGATTTTTCCGGTTCGCCATAGGTTGCCGCTGTGCTGGAAAACACAATTTTTTTCACATTGTAAGCTTCCATGACCTCCAGCAAAATCTCCATTCCGTAAACATTGTTGTTAAAATATTTTAATGGCTTTTCAACGGATTCGCCAACTAAGGAACTAGCTGCAAAATGGATAACACTATCAATAGCTTCTTTTTTAAAGACACTTTCCACGAAAGGCTTATCACGAATATCTCCTTCGTAAAAAACCGCATCAGGATGAATAGCTTCCTTGTGACCGGTCAACAAATTATCAATTACAACAACTCTGTATTTCTTTTCGATTAATTGACGGACTGCATGAGACCCGATATAGCCCGCACCGCCTAATACTAAAACTGTCATATACGTTCCTCCTAAAAGTATTCTCACCACAACGATTGTGGCTTATTGGTTTGGTTGAAAAATAACTATCTTTTTCTATCATCAAGCTGCTTTCAAATGATAGAAACTGTTGTCAATGTTATTTCTTCAGTTGCATTTCGTGGCTTACAGCTTTCTGGCACCATCATCAACATGTGCTTTATAGAAATCTGCTTTGTAGCCAATTTTACTCAGGTACTCTTGTCCAACTGTATCAATAAAAGGCGTTAAGGAAGTTTCTTTGACTAACGCGATTGCACAACCGCCAAAGCCTGCGCCTGTCATACGTGCGCCAAGTACACCATCTTGTTTTTGTGCCGCTTCAACCAGCGTATCCAATTCGATTCCAGTTACTTCATAATCCATCTGAAGCGAATGATGAGAAGCATTTAGTAATTCGCCAAAGGCCTTTAAATCACCATTTTGCAGCGCTTTTTTTGCTTTCAATGTCCGTTGGTTTTCAGTAACTGCATGTCTTGCTCGTTTGATTAACGTCTCGTCAGCAATCAATGGCAGATTTGCTTCGAAGGTTTCTTCGTCCAATTCGCCTAATGCTTCGATGCTTAGCTGTGCTTGTAGACGGCGCAATGCCTCTTCACATTCTGCGCGCCGCTCATTATATTTGGAATCAGCCAGCTCTCTGCGTTTGTTTGTGTTCATGATGACTACGACATAATCGCCGAAGACGGCAGGCACAAGCTCGTATTTTAATGTGTTGGTATCTAACAATATTGCCTGATCCTTTTTCCCCATACCGATAGCAAACTGATCCATAATACCGGAGTTGACCCCGATAAATTCATTTTCTACGCGCTTTCCGGTTTTCACGAGAGTCAGCATATCAAGCTCTAATTGAAAGAGGTCATTTAAGATGACGCCAGTCAATAATTCAATGGAGGCAGAAGAAGAGAGTCCGGCACCGTTAGGAATTGTACCGTAAAACAAAATGTTCATTCCAGAATCAATCGAAGCGCCTTGCTCTATTAAGTAACGAATCATTCCTTTGGGATAATTGGTCCAATCGTGTTCTTTTTGATATGACAAATCATCCAAATCGAATTCGATTATTCCAAGTTCAGCAAAGTTTTCAGAGTATAAGCGAATTTTTTTATCTGTCCTTTTCTCAGCAATCCCATAGGTGCCGATTGTAATCGCTGCAGGGAAAACGTGTCCGCCATTGTAGTCTGTATGTTCACCAATCAAATTGATACGTCCGGGGGCAAAATAGGCTTCCCCATTGTCTGACTCGAAGATTGATGAATAATTTTGTTTCAGCTTTGCTTCCATAAAAAAACCTCCAGTAAATTATTTAGTAAATTTATTGTAAAACATTTACTAAATAATTTCAAGAGAAAAAGAAAGCGTTTCACAAAATAAAAGAATTGTGAAGCGCGCTGAGGGTTGTTTGTGTGTGCGATTTGAATAGTCCGTCGTGGTTTTGCTGTTGGGAGAGATGGGTACATTATTCATATGGCAGTTATTTATCTGTGTTAGTTGCTGAAACTGTAAGTGTGAACAAAAGAGCTTCTGAGCCGTTTTCTGTATTGAGGCATAGAGAATGAATACTCCCTTTTTTAAGTAAATGAGTTATACTGATGTGGATGAATAGAATCTTAAATCAAGAGGTGAGGCATGTGGCTATCCACGAATTTGTACGGAGTGATAATCCGTTGCTGCCGATAAAAATATGGAATCAACAGCTTGGGGGCCCAGAGCTGTCCTCTCCGGTTCATTGGCATAGAAGCTTAGAAATTTTGTTCGTTGCTTCCGGAAGAGTAGGTTTAATGATTGAAGGGAATCAGCAGATAATGATGGCTGGAGACTTAAAAATAATTAATAGTGGTGAAATTCATCAGATTTCTGCTGTTGAGGCAGGGGATGAAATGAGCGGCATTACATTGTTAATCCCTTCCGAATTTATTCAAGCTTGGTTTCCCGAGTACGATCAAGGAATATTTGACTCAAGCTTGGTTTACGAAAACAAATCAGTTTTGACAGAGTATATTGAAGCAATCGGTTCTCTCTATGAGCAGGCAGCTCCTTATTATGAAGCGGAGATCGTCTCATTACTGTTGAAGCTATTACTGCAGCTTTATCGAAAAACACGTGTACCATCTGAGGAAGAAGAACGAGTCTTTGAAATCAAGGAACGATTATCAAAGGTATTGGATATAATCGAACAAGGGTACCAAAATACACTGACCTTGGAGCAGGCGGCGGCTGTTGCCGGCTATTCTGTTTCTTATTTTTCCAAAATTTTCACGGCTACGATGAAGAGAAGTTTTTATCAATATTTAATTGACTTTCGTTTGAATAAATCACTTAGAGAATTGCAACTGGCGAACAAAACAATTACTGACATTGCTATTGATAATGGCTTTTCCAGTATTCATTCGTATATTCATGGGTTTAAAAAGGCTTATCAGATGACACCAAAGGAATACCAAATGAAGATAAGAAATCGACATAAATAAAAGAAGAATTAAAAAGAAATCGATTACAAAGTAGTGGTACACTAAGGCAAAAGAAGAGAGAGGTGTGCGCAGATGAGTAAACAGATGATAAAGCGTGGGTTTCCTTTGACGAATGAAGAGCTGAGACTTCAGGAAACTCTTTTTCATACAGCGAACGGATATATCGGTGTTCGAGGAAATTTTGAAGAGGGATATCCAACCGATTTTGTAACCAGCCGAGGACAATATATCAATGGCGTGTATGATATTGCAGAAATGAAGCAGGCGGAGCAGTTATATGGATTTCCAAATAAAAAAGAGGTCATTCTGAATGTTGCGGATACTCAAACGCTCCACTTGTATTTGAATGGAGAAGAGGTTACGGCATTTAGCCAAGGGGTTCGAGAGTTGACGCGAATACTGGATATGGAGAAGGGGACAGCTTTACGAACATTTGATTGGAAGAGTAAAGAGGGGCAAGCTGTAACTGTTAGTTATCGGAGAATGACTTCCTTTGTTTTACTGCCTTTATTTACAATTGAAGTAACGGTGACCTCCCACGATTTTACTGGTGAGATATCTATCCTGTCAGAGCACCATGGCAGTGCCACAAACTTTGTTAACCCGAATGACCCAAGGATGGCTGCTGAGGCAGAGGACTATTTGACGGTTACAGAAACACTTTACGATGAACGTGAAGCGTATTCAAAAATTACGGCAGAGACAAAGACATCAGAGCTTGCGGTTCAAACACTTGTTTTTCATGATGTATCTCCACAGCTTGACTTGGGACTTGTAGAGGAGAGCGACAGCGTCCCTGTTGTCTTTGACGGCCGGTTAACAGCTGGAGAGACGGCCCGTTTGGTTAAGTACAGCTTGTTTTTAGATTCCAGAAGATACAATCTGATGGAAGATGGTATACTTCTGAAGCAAGCGGTTCAAGAAAAAACATTGGAGGAATGGTACCAAGCCCAGGAGGAGTACCTGCAGCATTTCTGGAAACAAGCAGAGCTGTCTGTGGGGGGAGATCCGCTATTGAATGAATCGTTGGATTACAGCTTGTACAGCTTGATTCAGTCGACGGGAAAAGATGGCATTTCCAATATCGCTGCCAAAGGACTTAGCGGCGAGGGATATGAAGGGCATTATTTCTGGGATACTGAGATATACATGATGCCGTTCTTTACATTGACTAATCCCGAGATTACAGGCAAGCTAATTGAGTTTCGCTACACTATTTTAGATAAAGCACGTGAAAACGCCCGAATCCTAGGTCATAAGCAAGGGGCGCTTTTTCCATGGCGAACAATTTCCGGAACAGAATCCTCCGGCTACTACCCGTCAGGAACAGCGCAATACCATATCAACAGCGATATTGCGTATTCAATTATCCAATATTATCAGGCAACCGGGGACCTGGAATGTTTGATTGACTACGGTGGAGAAATTCTAATTGAGACAAGTCGTCTGTGGCTGGATGCAGGACATTATGAGGGCTCGAGGTTTGTCCTAAATTGTATGACCGGTCCTGATGAATATACCTGTGTGGTCAATAACAATTATTACACGAATCAGTCTGTTCAATACCAATTACGCTGGTTAGTAAAGCATTATCCGCTTTTAAAGGAAAAGAATGCACCGTTTTTAGAAAAATTAGCGGTGACTGAGGAAGAAATAGCGGCTTTTGAAGCAGCAGCGAAGGCGATGTATTTGCCCTATTCTGAAGAGCTTCAAATTCACGCACAGGACGACAGCTTTTTAGGAAAGCCGATATTGCCAATTGAAGAGCTGCCAAAAGAAAACTTTCCATTATTGCTGCATTATCATCCTCTGTACCTATATAGACATCAGGTATGTAAACAAGCGGATATGGTGTTGGCCTATTTCCTGCATGATGAATCCTTTAAAACGGAAGAAATCGAGCGAGGCTATACTTATTATGAAAAACTGACAACCCATGATTCATCGCTGTCCTCCTGTATTTTCAGTATTGTTGCAAACCAAATTGGGGATGTAGAAAAGGCATACCGCTATTTTGAAGAGTCTTCAAAAATAGATATTACGAATTCTCATCACAATACACAGGACGGCATTCATGCAGCGAATATGGGTGGGACTTATTTAGGCTTGGTCTTTGGCTTTGCCGGATTACGAATTAGAGAAGACCTTTTGGAGCTAACACCGCGATTGCCAAAGAAATGGACAGATTGTCGATTTTCTATAAAATATCAAGGGAGTTTACTGCACATCAGCGTAGATAAAGAAAAGATTCAGCTTTCAGTAATCGAGGGAGCGGCTGTGCCTGTCTCAGTTTATGGACAGAAGGCGGTTGTATCTCTAGGGAATGACTGGGAAATACCTTATAGAAAAGAGCGATAGCTATGTTTTTTTACCGTCAGACAATCATGGAAGAGAATTGTCAGGCAGAATTGACGTTCTACTTACAGGAGAATTTTGAAGAAATTGCACCGACTCGTAAACGACCGTTGATCCTAATCTGTCCGGGAGGTGGCTATGAGAATCTGTCGAATCGTGAGGCTGAGCCTGTGGCAATTAAATTGCTTTCATTAGGTTTTCATGCAGCTGTTTTGAAATATAGTGTTTTTCCGGCTAAGTTTCCAACTGCTTTGCGCCAGCTGGCGAAGGCGATGCTGTTAATTAGAGCTGAAGCTGTCCGCTATCCAATTGATTCAGATCAAATTTTTGTCATGGGTTTTTCCGCTGGCGGACACTTAGCCGCCAGCCTAGGAGCATACTGGAATCAGCCGCTTTTAGCTGATTTATCAACAAATGCAGAGGAGCTACGTCCTGCCGGGCTTCTTCTGTGCTATCCTGTTATTTCTGGTGGGAGCTATCGCCATGAATCAAGCTTTCAAAAGCTTCTGGGAAGTCATCTTGATGAAGAGAGAGCAGCGGTTTCGATAGAGAAGCTGGTAACGGCCGATTTTCCGTCAACTTTTATCTGGCATACAATGGAGGACCAGGTTGTACCTGTCCAGAATACCTTGTTACTGGTTGAACAGTTAGTGGAAAAGCAGATTTTCTGCGAATGCCACCTTTACCCCAAAGGACAACATGGGCTATCATTAGGAACAGAGGAAACCAATGCACCAGACAAAAGCATGTTAAATCACGATATTCAAGGCTGGCCGGAGCTGGCTGCCCGCTGGATAAGAACTGCAGCTTTACAGAATAAATGATAGATAGCTCTTTAAGTAAACAAGGTGAAAATCTTGTTTACTTTTTTTGTTTTTACTTGATAATTCTTGTTATTCGTCTTATAGTTAAGTCGAATAAAGTAAACGATATATAGTAAAATATAATTTTGTACACTAATAGGAGGAGTCATTATGGCTGGAATAAGAGATGTTGCAAGAAGAGCAGGGGTGTCACCGACAACAGTTTCACGTTTTTTGAATGAGGATTCGGCATTGTCGATTACTGATGAGACCAAAAAAAGAATTGAAACTGCCGTGGCAGACCTGAACTATGTGAAAGGACCTGCCAAAAGATCCCGAGCGGCATCGGTAGCGATTGTGACGACGGTTTCTGAAGCAGAAGAAATCGATGATCCGTATTTCCGTTCTATTCGCTTAGGGATATTCGAAGAAGCAAAGAAACAAAAGATTGCTGCAAACAGAATCTTTAGACTAGATAGTGAATTTCGCAGTGAAGAACTGGATTCGTTTGGGTGTGTTATTATTTTAGGCCATTTAGAGGAATCATTTTTGGAAGAGCTCTATGCCCACAATAGCGAGCTGATTGTCGTGGATGATCCCTATACCTCGGAGAAATATGAGACTGTTTACTCTGATATTGAAGGCGCAGCACGCCAGCATTTAGATCGGCTATATGAGAAGGGGCATCGTAAGATTGCTTTTATCGGAGGGGTTCGAACGGCTCATCTGCCGGACGGAACAGTCACGTTGGATGAGGACGATGTTCGAACGGTTACTTACAAGCAGTGGATGAAGGAAAAAGGCTTGGAAGAGCATATTCAGCTGGCTCTTGGTGAATGGAGTACCCTATCTGGAATGGAGCTCACTGAAGCTTTTATCAATCAGCATAAGCAAGTACTTCCGACGGCAATCATGGTTGCCAGTGATCCTATGGCTGTCGGTGTGTATCGTGCGGTTCAAAAAGCTGGTCTGAATATTCCATCGGATATTGCCTTAGTTTCTTTTGATAATATCGAAGTGTCAGAGTATTTGACACCGCCGTTATCGACTGTTGAGCTTAGGACAACAGAGCTTGGTCGGACGGCAATTCGCTTTGCACGGGAGAAAATTGATGGTATGAGAGACTATCCGGTACGTTGCATTATTCCCGGAAAAATAATAATTCGAGAAAGTGAATAATAATGGTTGACAAATATTTTAGTAAACAGTAATGTGTGCACATAAGTTATTGGAAACGCTTTTCTACTAATACGAGAGGGGTACACTGTGATGAAAAGAATGAAAAAATTAGTGTTACTGACAGCAGCTTTAACTCTGGGAGGTATTTTGACTGCATGTGGTGCTAAAAAGAATGATTCTGCGGATGGGGAGCAAAAAGAAATTGAGTTTTTCTTTCAGAAACAAGAAATGGTTCCGACGATGAAAGAGATTATCAAGGATTTTGAAGAGGAAAACCCTGATATCAAAGTGAAGCTGACTAACGTGCCGGATGGACTTACTGTTTTGAAGACGAGAATGGCCAGTAATGATGTTCCTGATATTGTTCATGCTTATCCAGCATTACCAGACTTTGTCGAATGGTCAAAAAATGATATGTTTGAAGACTTGACAGGCTCCGACATCATGAAAGATATAAAAGCAGGAGCAGCTGAATCTTATGCTGTTGACGACAAAATATATTCTGTTCCACTGACGAATAATGCATATGGCTTCTTCTACAACAAAACTGAATTTGAAAAGCTGGGACTGGAAGAGCCGAAAACTTGGGCAGAATTTGAAGAAATCGTAAAAACTATTAAAAAAGATGGAAAGACACCATTCTCAGCCGCTTTGACGACAGATGCTGCTGGCTTCTTGAATGGCTTCCATCAATTAGCTTGGGCAACGATTACAGGCGGACATGAACAGGCAAATGATTACTTGCTACGTAGTCCCCAAGACTCAATCAAGGCAGATGATCCAACCTTTGAAAAGGTTGCGGATGAGCTGGATATCATGAGAGACAATACGCAGAAAAATGCGAACGGTGCCACTTATGATGATGCCGTAGCAGCCTTTGCTTCCGGCGATGCCATGATTTTTGCCAATGGGATATGGGCACTGCCGGCAATTCAAAGCCAAGACCCTGAGTTTGAAGTTGGGATGTTTGCTCATCCAGGCGTCAAAGAAGGAGAAGAGCTGACAGCTGGCGCAGCTGACTTGGCTGTTTCCATCAGCAAAACAACAAAAAATAAAGAAGCAGCAGAAAAATTTGTCAGCTATTTGGCAAGCAAAGAAGCCATGCAGAAATATTATGATGTGGATGGTTCACCAACCTTTGTAACCACCGTTGATACAGAAGGTAAATTCCCTGAAATCGAAGAGGTTTCCAAACTGGTGGGGACAGACAAACAAATCATCTGGCTTCATAACGAATGGGATTCCGAAGCTGATTTTTGGTACGCAACAGTTGACTATATCAACAATGGGGATCGTGAACAGCTGGCGAAAAATCTGAACACATTTTTTGATGCAATGAAAAAATAATTTTTAATAGAAAGAGGGTAACGATCAAATGAAAAAGAAAGGTGTCCTTGGTCTTGGCTGGGCGTATTCATTCTTGATCATCCCTATCCTGCTGCAGTTGATATTTTTCTACTTTCCAATGCTTCAAGGGTTCTTTTACAGCTTTACTGATTGGACTGGATTGACGTCAAACTATAATTTTATCGGCTTTGATAATTTTAAGGAAATCCTTACAGATGAAAAACTGCGCTCTTCTATCTGGTTCACCGTTATTTTTACAGTGGGACTGATCGTTGGCGAAGTGGTAATAGGAATTTTTATCGCCAGACTACTAAATGGCAAACTAAAAGCATCTGGTTTCTTTCGGACTGTGTATTTCTTTCCGGCAGTTCTGAGTACGGTGACCTTAGGCTTAATCTTTAAACAAATTTTCAACTATGGACTGACACAAATCGGCGAAACATTGAAAATTGCTTTTCTACAGGAAAACTTGATTGCCAATGAAAAGACAGCTGTCATCGGTGTGCTGTTTGTAGCACTTTGGCAAGGGATTGCCATTCCGGTTGTTATTTTCTTATCAGGATTGCAAAGTATACCAAAGGATGTGATGGAAGCTGCCGAAATCGATGGCGCATCCTCCAGACAACGGTTTTGGAATGTAGAAATTCCATTTTTATTGCCATCCATCAGTATGGTGTTTATTCTGGCGCTGAAAAATGGCTTGACTGCATTTGATTTGGTTTATTCACTGACCGGTGGCGGTCCGAGTGGAAAAACAACTTCTGTAGGGTTACTGGTTTACAATTATGCGTTCAAGAGTAATAAGTTTGGCTATGCCAATGCAATTGCGGTTGTGCTGTTTCTTGTGATTGGTCTGATATCTGTTCTGCAAATACGGACCTCACGCAAATTTGAAGTGTAGGAGGGAGTAAACATCATGAAAAAGCAGTCCACTGTTTTGAACTATATCGGCTTGCTGATTGGTTTGGTTCTGATTTTTATCCCGTTGTTTTACACGGTCATCAGTGCGTTTAAAGAAACCAAGCAGATCACAAGAGATTTTCTGGGCATGCCGGCGCCATTTATTGGCGAAAACTTTACTCGACTGTTGGATGATGGTATTGGTCAATACTTTCAAAATTCAGTCATTATTACAGTCGCTTCGGTAGTATTAATTACCCTGTTTGTTCCAATGGCGGCCTATTCAATTGCTCGAAATATTTCAAGAAAGAAAGCCTTTGGCATCATGTATAGCTTATTGATTTTAGGAATTTTCGTTCCGTTTCAAGTAATCATGATTCCAATCACTAGTCTGATGAGTAAATTTGGTCTATCCAATATTCCCGGCTTGATTATTCTTTATCTAGCCTATGCGATTCCTCAGACCTTGTTCTTGTATGTAGGCTTTATTAAAAATACGATACCAGAAGAAATCGACGAGGCGGCTGAAATTGATGGTGCGGGAAAACTACGAACATATTTCCAGATTATCTTCCCATTGATGAAGCCTATGCATGCAACGACCCTAATTATCAATGCATTGTGGATTTGGAACGACTTCCTGTTACCATTGCTGATTCTTAATAAGGATTCAGATAATTGGTCGTTACCCTTGTTCCAATACAATTATTCCGGTCAATATTTCAATGATTTCGGGCCATCCTTTGCTTCGTATGTTGTAGGGATTGTCGTTATCCTAATTGTTTATCTGATTTTCCAAAAAAATATTATTTCAGGGATGACCAATGGTTCTGTGAAATAAAATAAATGAAACACTCACTCATAGGACTGGAGCATTGTGTCGTTCACAAGATGCTCCGGTCCTGAATTTTAAAAAATAATTGGCAATGTAGAGCAGTCGACTGAAGATATGGCTGAATACTAGCTGGTTATGAAGGAAGGATTTGTAAGAATGCCAATGATTACTTATGATGAAAAAGAACAAATTTTTCATTTGTCTAATAAAAAAATTAGTTACCTGATTCAAATAGAAGCTGGGGGTATCCCGGCACATCTCTATTTTGGAAAAGCGATTCGACACTACCATAATCATTTTCGCTATCCAAGAACCGACCGCTCATTTTCTCCAAATCCACCACTTTCAACGGATCGGCAGTTTTCATTTGATACAGTGATGCAGGAGTTTCCGGGCAATCCGGGAGATTATCGTACACTCTCTTACGAGCTGCTGCATGAGTCAGGAAGCAAAGTGAGTGATTTTCGTTATTACGGCTATAAGATAGAAGAAGGGAAGCCACTGCTTTCCGGTCTGCCGGCAACCTATGTGAAGGAGCCAGCTGATGCACAAACCTTGACTATTACGCTGAAGGATCAATTGTACGACTTGTACCTTGATCTTTCTTATACGATTTTCGCGGATCAATCGGTTGTCGCACGGTCGAATCAACTACGAAACGAATCGAATGAGCTGGTGTATATCAGCAAGCTTGCCAGCTTGACACTTGATTTTAGCAGTCAGGCTTTGGATTTAATTCATTTGCATGGAACTTGGTCAAAGGAGCGAATGCTTGAACGTGAAAGAATTACAGCAGGAATCAAGCTTTTAGACAGTAAGCGAGGCTCAAGCAGTCATCATCAAAATCCGTTTGCAGCTTTAGCTGCCCCAGAAACAACGGAGAAGAGCGGTGAGGTGTATGGTTTTTCTCTGGTATACAGCGGGAATCATCAGATAACTGTTGAACGTGATCCTTACGAGCAAACGCGCTTGATAATGGGGATGAACCCTCATCATTTTTCATGGAAGCTGAATAGGGGCGAGGTATTTCAATCACCGGAAGCGATAATGGTTTACTCCGACCAAGGGCTAAATGGCATGTCTAAGAGCTTTCATCATTTGTTCCAGAATCATTTGGTACGAGGTCGTTATCAATACGAAGAACGTCCGATTCTTGCAAATAATTGGGAGGCAACCTTTTTTGATTTTAACGAAGAGAAGGTTTTAGCCATTGCAGAGGAAGCACGCAATCTTGGAGCTGAGCTTTTTGTTTTAGATGATGGGTGGTATGGTCATCGAGACAATGATGATTCTTCTTTAGGTGATTGGGTCGAGTATAAGAAAAAGCTGCCGGAGGGCTTATTGGGATTATCAAATAAAATCCATGATATGGGGATGCAATTTGGCTTGTGGGTAGAACCGGAAATGATTTCCGAGGATAGCGAGCTGTTTCGTCAGCATCCTGACTGGGCACTGCATATTCCGGGAAGAGGAAAAACGATTGGACGAGGTCAATTCGTTTTGGATTTCTCTCGAAAGGACGTGCGAGACAATATCTATCAGCAGTTGAAACAAATTTTTAATAAGGTGCCGTTAGAGTATGTTAAGTGGGACATGAATCGAAATATGACAGAGGTCTATTCCGTCTTACTATCAGCAGAACAGCAAGGTGAGGTCGCTCATCGATATATCCTTGGGTTGTACGAATTTTTGGAACAGTTAACGACAGAGTTTCCTGATATTTTATTTGAAAGCTGTTCCGGCGGTGGTGGTCGTTTTGATCCTGGGATGTTGTATTACATGCCGCAGGTCTGGGCCAGTGATAACACAGATGCGGTATCAAGAATGCAAATTCAATACAGCACAAGTCTGGTTTACCCGATTTCAACGATTGGCGCCCATGTAGCTGCTGTTCCAAACCACCAAACAGGGCGGATAACAAGTCTTGAAACCCGAGGGAATGTTGCGATGTCTGGTGTCTTTGGTTATGAACTGGATTTGACGCATCTTTCTGCCGAAGAAAAAGAAGTAATGAAAGAACAGGTGCATTTTTATAAAGAGCATCGGCAGTTGATTCAGTTTGGGGACTATTATCGCTTGAAGAGCCCCTTTGATGGAAATCATGCTTCTTGGATGTTTGTTGACAGTGAGAAAAGCCATGCGCTTGTTTTTTACAGCCGCATGATGGCTGAAGCATCGTCTGCGTTCCATGTGTTGAAGCTGACCGGACTTGATTCTACCAAAGAGTACGAGGTTGAAGGTCAAGTCATTGGCGGCGATGAGCTCATGAATATCGGTATGTATATCGATACAGAGATGTGGGGCGATTATGCGAGTAAAATGATTGCGTTGAAGGCTGTAGAATAATTTTTGCTTAGCCTTAGTTGAAACGTTCATTTCTGAGAGAAGCGACTGTGAAAAATAAATTCCGACAGAACCACTGGTCAAACCAAAAAAAATTTGGTATACTTCACAAAAGATAGATACTGACAAAGAGAGTACCTTACTTTAAGTCAACACAGCGATTTCGGGAGGGTGGAAGCCGAAAATGATGAAGTAGTGGGAAGCGCACTTTGCTGAAGCCTGAATAGAAGGCCGGTCAATCTACCGTTATCAGATTTGAGCAGGTCTGTTGAATAATCAACAGATAAGTAGAGTGGTACCGCGGGAATTTCTCGTCTCTAATCATCGTCCAGGCGATGGTTAGAGGCGTTTTTTTATTACTATTTTTTAGGAGGACAATCATGAATAACAAACACATCGTTGCTGAAGCTATTTTTGCTGTTGTAAAGGACGATTTGGCACTTGAACAAATTTTGCAGCTTTTGGAGAACCCTAAGTCATCAGATCACGGAGATGTTGCATTTCCAGCATTTTCTTTAGCGAAGGTCTTTCGAAAAGCGCCACAGCAGATTGCTGCTGAATTGGCAGAAAAAATTGATCAGTCGGCCTTTGAAAAAATCGAAGTTGTCGGACCGTATCTGAACTTTTTCATGAACAAAGAAGCAGTTAGCGGCGCAGTCATCAAAGAAATTGTTGCGCAGAAAAATCATTATGGTGATGCATCTATCGGAAATAACAGTAATGTAACGATTGATATGTCTTCTCCAAATATCGCCAAGCCAATCTCAATGGGACATCTGCGTTCAACCGTTATCGGAAATTCGATTGCCTTCATTCTTGAAAAAATTGGTTATCAGCCAGTAAAAATCAACCACTTGGGCGATTGGGGTACGCAATTTGGTAAATTGATTGTGGCTTATAAAAAATGGGGCTCTGAAGAAGCGGTTAAAAAGGAGCCAATTACCGAATTATTACGTCTGTACGTTCAGTTTCATGAGGAAGCTGAGGAGACACCAGAGCTTGAAGATGAAGCAAGAGCATGGTTCAAAAAGCTGGAAGAAGGCGACGAGGAATCTATGCAGCTTTGGCAATGGTTCAGAGATGAATCTTTGCAAGAATTCAATAAAATCTATGACATGCTTGAGGTTTCCTTTGATTCATTTAACGGTGAAGCATTCTTTAACGATAAGATGGATGAAGTGATTACACTTCTTGAGGAAAAACATTTGTTGGAAGAGAACAACGGAGCGGAAATTGTTGATTTGACTGCCTATGATTTAAATCCGGCGTTGATCCGTAAATCAGATGGTGCGACCTTGTACATTACAAGAGACCTGGCAGCTGCCTTGTACCGTAAGAAAACTTATAATTTCGCGCAATCTCTCTATGTTGTAGGAAATGAACAATCCAATCACTTTAAGCAGCTGAAGGCTGTATTGAAGGAGTTGGGCTTTGAATGGTCAGATGATATGCATCATATTCCATTCGGGTTAATTACACAGGGAGGCAAAAAGCTTTCCACACGTAAAGGTAAGATTGTTCTGTTAGAAGAGGTGCTAAATGAAGCAGTTCAGTCTGCTGAAAGACAAATCTCTGAGAAAAATCCAAACCTTGAAAACCGTGAAGAAGTAGCCAAACAGGTGGGAATCGGAGCTGTTATTTTCCATGACTTGAAAAATGATCGACTGAACAATTTTGACTTTGTTTTAGATGAAGTGGTTCGTTTTGAAGGTGAGACAGGACCTTACGTTCAATATACCCATGCACGTGCTATGAGTATTTTAAGAAAGGGCAGCTTCACGCCAAATGAAGCGATGAACTACAGCTTGAATGATAAAGAAAGCTGGGAAATTGTTAAAATGCTGCAAAAATTCCCTGAAACAGTGATGCAGGCTGCGGAGAAATATGAACCGTCTGTCATTGCGAAGCATGCGATTCAATTGGCGCAAGCCTTCAACAAATACTATGCTCATGTGAAAATTCTTGCGGATGATGAACAAAAGGAATCACGTTTGGCATTAGTGTATGCGATGGCTGTTCTTTTGAAAGAAGACCTGCGTCTTCTTGGTTTACATGCACCGGATGAAATGTAACAGACAGCTCTGAAATTAATAAGTAGATGGAGGAAGCTAGATGAATGCAGGACAAGCAAAGTTTTATGAATTTATGCTGGAACGATCAAAAGCGGAGCACGTAGAAGAAATGAAAGAATTGTTGGCAGATGCCTTTAATAAAGCAGCCGCTGGAGAGCAAACACCGGAATTTTTTGCTGTGTTCAACGAGAAGGTTTTCACTTATTTGAAGCCGGAAGCTGTTGAAGAGGTAAAACAAGCGATGGCTCATTTTCAATCGCAAAAATAGTGTGTAATAAATAAAATTGTATAACTAGCATTGAATCAGTCTAGTGTTGATTCAACTGAGACAAAAAGGACAGGCAGTGGGACTATTTTCCGCAGCCTGTTCTTTTTTGTATAAAACACTTCATTGACCTAACAGGTAAATGAGGTTATAATTAAATTTACCTGTTAGGTCAATCGTTGGTTAACCATTCAGTATAGTTGTTTTAAAGAGGAGTTGAGTAGTCTATGATGATTGAGAAGCTAGAAAAAGAAAGGCGATTACTTTTGATAAATGCTGCGCTCGAAGAGTTTTCAGTAAAGGGGTATGACAAGGCTTCAACAAATAGTATTGCGAAAGAAGCCGGCTTATCCAAAGCATTAATGTTTCATTATGTGAAAAATAAGGAAGCACTGTTTCTGTATCTGGTTGATTATTGTACAGAGCGTATCAACAAAGACTATACACAAAAAATGAACAATAACGAAAAAGATATTTTTGAGCGATTAAAGCAATCGTATCTTCTGCAAATAGAGTTAAGAAAGACTTATCCTTGGATTTTCGAATTTAACGAGTTGGCTGCAGTAACGAAATCTGAACCCATCAATGAGAAGCTGAGGGAGAAAACGGCGCAAGGAAATGGTTGCTTTGAAGAGCTGTTTGAATCTATTGATGAAACGAAATTCTGTCAGGAGCTGTCAGTTGAGAGATGCAAAGAGTTAATATTCTGGAGCAATATTGGTTTTACCGAGCAGCAGCTGCTAAAGATTAAGGGAACTGAGCGAGGAACTATTGACTATGATGGAATCATTCAGGAAATTGACCAGTATTTTACTGACCTGAAAACAATTTTTTATAAAGCATAGGATGAATGGAGGGAGAAGTATGGAACGAGCACCGGTAGTTATTGAGTTTCCGTTACGAGGGGAATGGCAGGCGCCTACAACCCCAAAGAAGCAGATTCCAAGTCATGGTACCAATCGATTGGGATTAAGATATGCCTTTGATTTTTTACAGGTTAATTATAAGAAACGTTCAACTCCTTTTCATCGTCTCAGTGCCATACGCTATTTTTTGTTTGGCGTTCCTTTGAAGGACTGCTATTGTTGGGGTGAGCCGATTTACGCTCCCTGTGATGGAAAAGTGGTCATGTTGGAAGATGGAATTCGCGAAAGAAAAATTGTCCACTGGTTTGTCGACTCGATGATTGCAATAAAAAATGCTTTATTTTTTAATGAAGAGAAAGATGCTCATAGTAAAATCGCTGGAAATTATGTCGTAATCAACTATGGAAAAGATGGTTATATGGCATTTGCTCATTTACAAAAGGATTCGATTGCCGTAACTCTTAATCAGGAAATTAAAAAGGGCGATTATCTAGGAAAAGTTGGCCATTCGGGTAATTCGACAGCTCCCCATCTCCATTTTCAGCTTATGGATAGTCAGGATATTGCCCACTCCCAAGGTATTCCTTGTTTATTTGAGCAATACGAGGTGTATCAAAACGATGGCTGGCAGATGGTATACAACCAGATGCCGTCTGAAACAGATAGAATCAGATTTATTAAATAATACCAGCAAGCAACTACTTCATTGCTCTGCGTGTCAAATTATGATACATTCTAATAATCGATTTTTTTAGGAGGGATAAGATGGTTCGTAAAATTGAAGTAGTTTCCTATGATTCACTATGGCCAAAAAAGTTTGAGGAGGAGAAGGATCGATTGATGGCAGTTCTTCCTGAACAGCTGGTCGTTCAAGTGCTGCATATTGGCAGTACCTCAGTTCCTGGATTGGCGGCCAAGCCGATTATAGATATTTCTCTAGTTGTTAGTGAGATTAGTGAGCTGGATAATTATCAAGATGCTTTGTCGTCGTTAGGCTATGAAAGCTGGGGAGAATATGGTCTGCCGGGACGCAGGTATTTTCCCAAGGGTGGAGATACACGCACACATCAAATTCACGCCTATCAATATGATAATCTGTCTGAGCTGGGCCGACATGTTGCTTTCCGAGATTACTTGCGTGTACATCCGGAGATTGCTGAGGAATACGCACGTATAAAAGTTCATGCAGCCGCTGCTCATCCAACAGATATTGACGGTTACTGTGACTATAAAGATGAGTTTGTGAAAAATATAGAAAAAGAAGCGTTGAAATGGCTTTGGCAAAATAAATAACAATTGTTTGAAAAATAGTATCTTTGTATCTGTCAAGGTCTTTGATTACAAATATTAAGCTTTGTTTACGTCCTGCAATAAATCTAGAATTTTTAAAAAAAGGGTGCTATACTTTTCACAAGCTTGAAGCTTAACTACTTATAAAGGTGGCACCCATATCTATGACAGAAAAATGGACTGAAGATAAAGAATATATGTCTTATGTAGAAGATTTATTGGCAACTGAGGAAGTGCAAAGGTTAGGAAATTATATTCAACATATGAATTCGACACGTTTAGAACATTCCATCAGTGTTTCTTATTACAGTTACAAGCTGGCAAAAAAATGGAATGGTGATGCTCGTGCGACTGCCAGAGCAGGGTTGTTACATGACCTGTTTTACTATGACTGGCGTACAACAAAATTTGATGAGGGATCTCATGCTTACATGCATCCGAGAATCGCAGTGAAAAATGCGGAAAAGCTTACTGAGCTTTCTGATTTGGAGCGCGATATTATCATCAAACACATGTGGGGAGCAACGATTGCCCCGCCGAAATATAAAGAAAGCTACATTGTGACAATGGTTGATAAATATTGTGCAATTAAAGAAGCATCGCTGCCGATTGTCTCAACAGTAAGAGGCAAATGGCTGCAACGCTTTAGCCGTAAAGAACCTGTCCAATAATGTGAATCGAACCAGAGCAGAGACCCCCTCTTCTGTTCTGGTTTTTTATTTGCGCATGGATAATTTAGAAAAAAATGCGTGGTAGCTCCAAGGGTTATCAATTGTCTAACCATCAGCTTTATGCTAAATTAGAATCAATCAAATAGACTATGATGGCGATGGTGTTCGCCGATAATTATTTATTTTTTGATAAATTGATGACGCCTACCAAACAAGGGAGATTTCTCTCGTTTGGTAGGCGTTTTCATTTTGTTCAATGAGGGAGAGAAAGGCAATGAAAAATAACAAAGTAGTATTAACAACAATTTACATGGGAAAGTGGCTGCTTATTGCCCTAATTATCGGCAGTATCATGGGCACGCTATCTGCTTTCTTCTTAAATAGTCTGACCTGGGTATCAGCCTATCGCGGCACACATCCTTGGCTGCTGCTTCTGCTGCCAGTCAGTGGGGCTGTCTTTGCCTATCTTTATAGCCGCTATGGAAAAAATGCTGCCGGCGGAAACAATTTGGTCATCAGTCAGGCGAATGGCGGAGAAGAAAACATTCCGCTGCGCTTGATTCCACTGACTCTATTCGGCACAATTACGACTCATTTATTTGGCGGTTCAGTTGGTCGTGAAGGGACAGCTGTTCAAATGGGCGGCGCAGCAGCTGATGCGGTAGGGAGAGTCTTTCGCTTATCTGGTTATGAACGGGAAATTATTCTTATCGCCGGGATTAGTGCCGGCTTCAGTTCTGTATTCGGTACTCCTTTGGCTGGTACCATTTTTGGATTAGAAGTGCTGGCTTTAGGGAAGCTCCGTTCAGAAGCCATTTTTCCTAGTTTTTTCGCAGCCTTTTTTGCAAATATGGTAACAGAAATGTATGGCATTACTCATACACACTACAAAATGGGGGCCGTTCCTGAATGGACGGTTCAGGTTTTCTTGAAGCTGGCGATTGCCGGAATCTGCTTCGGCTTGATTGGCTGGGTATTTAGCCGATCCATTGTTTTTCTAAAGAAAACTTATAGCAACTGGGTATCAAATCCTGTTTTACGTAACTTTTTAGGCGGTGCAGTGGTGGTAGTCGCAGCATTGCTTCTGGGAACACAGCGGTATCTAGGTTTGAGTTTGCCGCTATTAAGTGATGCATTTTCAGGACAGGCTAGCCCTTTTGATTTTATTGGGAAATTGTTCTTCACAGTTCTATCACTTGGGGCGGGGTATCAAGGCGGGGAAGTAACACCTTTGTTTGAAATCGGTGCCACCTTAGGGAGTACACTGGCGCCATTCCTTCAACTATCTGTACCTTTTTTAGCCGGATTAGGCTTTATTGGTGTTTTCTCCGGAGCAACTAATACACCGATTGCCTGCTTTATTATGGGAATTGAGCTGTTTGGTAGCCAGTCGGCCGTTTATCTTTTAATGATTTGTATTATCAGCTATATGTGTTCCGGAAACAGCGGAATCTATTCTGCACAGGAAAATGAGCTGGAAAAGGGGAGAGTCCTTTTACCTTTGTATGAAAGCTGGAAAAGCAAACAATCAAAGCATTAAACATAGGGGAATACTTTCAGCTCGTTTCTACTTGTGCTACACTAGGAGGGATGAGGTGAGAGGATGAAAGAATATCAATATCCACTAGATTTAGATTGGACGACAGACGAGATGGTCATTGTGACAAATCTTTGGTCTGCTTTGGAGCAGGCAAATGAGTCAGGTATCCAAACAACAGATTTCCTTGATGCGTACAAAAAGTTCAAACAGGTGGTAAAAAGCATTGGTGAGGAAAAACGCTTAGGAAATGAATTTGAGAAAGCATCCGGTTATTCTTTGTATCGAACAGTACAGGAAGCAAAGAAAAAGGAAACGGGCAGATTAAAGATAGGAGGCTAATGGAGATGCAGCTTGTAAATGTTGAGGAAGTAAAAAATTGGTTGAATGATGCCGGAGAATTTATTAAAACCAGTTTAAACAATACATTGGAAATCAAAGAAAAGTCCAATCGTACAGATTTAGTGACGAATATCGATGAAGAAACGCAACAGCTTTTGATTAATAAAATTCAAGAGGTCTATCCAAACGATAAGATATTAGGAGAAGAAACTGGGTATAACACAATCGACTCCATGTCCGGACGTGTCTGGATTATCGATCCAATTGATGGGACGATGAATTTTGTGATGGAGCAAGAAAATTTTTGTATCATGCTGGGCATCTTTGAAGATGGTATTGGTAAGCTGGGTTTTATCTATGACGTCATGGCGGGAGAACTTTATTGGGGCGGTAAAGAGCTTGGTGTATTCAGAAATGATGAGAAGCTACAACAGCCTGAGTCTTCCAAGCTGAATGAAGGTCTGTTAGGCTTTAATGCATATATGTTCGGTGAAAATATTCATGGCTCTAAAGAAGTGGCAAATGCCAGCATGGGCATTCGTGTCAGCGGCTGTGCCGGTTTGGAAATGATTGCCTTATTGAAGGGCAATCATATTGGGTATATTTCTAATCTTGCCCCTTGGGATTATGCGCCCGGGATGGCCTTAATTGAAGTGTTCGGCTTCCATGCAACAACACTGACTGGAGGAGCATTGTCCTTTGATGAACGAGAATATTTTGTCGCAGCTCAGCCGGAAACACATAAAGAAATCGTAGAAATGTTCAAAAAAACAGGCAACTTTTAGAGAAAAAGACGTGTATTTACAAAAAAAACAGTACATAGTCTAAGGTTTTCATTGTTTATGAAAACTTTAGACTATATTTCATGAAAAAAATTTGTTATAATAAACAGTCGGATTTAGATGAACAGGCACAGTAAGCAATGGATAAGGAGCAAACAATGGTAAATTATAGAAATGATATCCGTAACGTCGCAATTATTGCCCACGTTGACCACGGAAAAACAACCCTAGTAGACGAATTACTGAAGCAATCAGATACTTTAGATGGACACACGCAATTACAAGAGCGTGCGATGGATTCCAATGCAATTGAAAAAGAGCGCGGAATCACAATTTTGGCGAAAAACACAGCTGTTGATTATCAAGGAACACGAATCAATATCATGGATACACCAGGACACGCGGACTTCGGTGGTGAAGTTGAGCGTATCATGAAAATGGTTGATGGTGTTGTTTTGGTTGTCGATGCCTATGAAGGTACAATGCCGCAAACACGTTTTGTATTGAAAAAAGCGTTGGAGCAACACTTAACACCAATCGTTGTTGTAAACAAAATCGATAAGCCTTCTGCACGCCCTGAGCATGTAGTTGATGATGTATTGGAATTATTTATCGAGCTAGGTGCAGATGAAGATCAGCTGGAATTCCCGGTTATCTACGCTTCTGCAATCAATGGAACATCAAGTATTTCAGATGATCCAGCGAATCAAGAAAAAACGATGAGCCCGCTCTTTGATACAATCATTGAACATATTCCTGCTCCTATTGATAATAGTGATGAGCCTCTGCAATTCCAAGTATCACTACTGGACTATAACGATTATGTTGGACGTATCGGTATTGGTCGTGTATTCCGTGGAACAGTGAAGGTTGGCGATCAGGTTGCGTTGATGAAACTTGACGGCAGCGTGAAGAAATTCCGTGTAACGAAATTATTTGGTTTCTTTGGCTTGCAGCGTCTTGAAATTCAAGAAGCAAAAGCCGGTGACTTAATTGCCGTTTCAGGAATGGAAGATATCTTTGTTGGTGAAACGGTAACACCGATTGACCATCAGGATGGTTTGCCAATTTTGCATATCGACGAACCAACACTACAAATGACTTTCTTAGTAAATAACTCTCCGTTTGCCGGAAGAGAAGGTAAATTTGTTACTTCTAGAAAAATTGAAGAACGTTTGATGTCTCAACTGCAAACAGATGTTTCTTTACGCGTTGATCCAACAGACTCTCCGGATGCTTGGACTGTATCAGGTCGTGGTGAGCTTCACTTGTCTATTCTTATTGAGAATATGCGTCGTGAAGGCTACGAGCTGCAAGTATCTCGTCCGGAAGTTATCGAACGTGAAATTGAAGGCGTAAAATGTGAGCCGTTCGAACGTGTGCAAATCGATACACCGGAAGAATATATGGGCAGCATTATTGAGTCATTGAGCCAACGTAAAGGTGAAATGCAAGACATGATTCATACTGGAAACGGACAAATCCGTCTGATTTTCTTGGCACCTGCACGTGGATTGATTGGTTACACAACAGAGTTCCTTTCTATGACAAGAGGATACGGCATCATGCACCACACCTTCGACCAATATCTACCGATGATTCAAGGAACGATTGGTGGACGTCATCAAGGTGCATTGGTTTCAATTGATACCGGTAAAGCAACAACATACAGTATCATGAGTATTGAAGAACGTGGAACAGTATTCGTTGAGCCTGGTACAGAAGTGTATGAAGGTATGATTATCGGTGAAAATAACCGTGACAATGATTTAACTGTTAACATTACAAAAGCGAAACAAATGACGAATGTCCGTTCAGCGAATAAGGATCAGACTTCTGTTATCAAACGTCCTAAGCTATTGACGTTGGAAGAATCATTAGAGTTTCTAAATGAAGATGAGTATTGTGAAGTAACACCTGAAAGTATTCGTCTACGTAAACAGATTCTGAACAAAAACGAACGTGAAAAAGCAAGTAAGAAAAAGAAAAAAGCTGATTAATCAGATAAGAATAACCAGAAGCAGTACAGTTTGGGCTAATCGCCCGCTGTACTGTTTTTTTATTACATTAAAAAGAGATAGTTCACATTAATACTGTGGGGGATGTTGTTGAGGGAAACAACTGTCACTCGGCACCTATTACAAGCTATTGACTTAATAGTTGTTGTATAGCACTATAGTAACGAATAGTTAAAAAGGTAGAAGACGTGTGCTGTTTCTTTTATAGAAGATATAAGCTGCGGCTGATTAAAGGAAAAAGGAATGAATGATGGATGGATAAACTTATGCTAAAAAGATTTTGTGGTGAAGAAGCCTATCCAATAAAAAAGGCAGTCTGGTATATTCTTGATGGAGATGGGACATGGGATGATCCCTACTCTTTATGGCTAGAAATAGAATGTGATGCGGGTGAAAACTTAAATGAAGATACCATAATCTTAGAGGCTAAACCAAAATTAGATATCTCTTTTCATGCGTTAAATCTCAAGGAAGAAGAGCTGCAACCTGGCTTCGTTCTGCTGTTTGAGAATGAAGAAGAGGACAGTGAAGCCTTATTGTATTATTGTGACCATCAACCCACAAAAAATAATCGAATGGAAGTATTGGAAAGAACGGGTGATACTCTATTGATTAAGATTACCGCAGAAACGATGGATGTGAACTACTATGATGGGTCAAAGCCGGATAATAAAATTGAGTTGACTACATGGTTTCAGTTTAGAGGATAAGTGATTATGCAAATGCCGTATAAAAATTTATATAAAAAGCGCACAGCGTGCATTGCTTAGAAAAGGAAAACAGCTAGTTTTGGCTCTGCCATTGAGAGTATTCAATCTTGTTAAGCCATCATCTGTTTGCTTTTATCATGTTGTAATAAGTCTCTTTGAAGTAGAGAGGCAAACGACTATGTTATGATAAAGATAGAAAAAGGAGGGCGATAGCTATGAAGCTCTATCAACGTGAAGCAAAGATATATTTCCAACAGGAGTTAGCGATAGATACTTCTATTTCAGAGGTTTGGCAGTTATTGACAACAACTGCGGGGCTTGAAAAATGGTTTCCGGAGTTAAAAGCGGAGCAGCTGGCTGAAAAGAAAATTCTGACTTTTGAGGCAGATGGCTTCAAAGCTGACATGGAAGTTTTGGCTTATGAGGAACCTGTACATTTTAAGATTATGTGGGATTCCGGTGAGGTCAGCTTTCGTCTGAAAGAGCTTCTGCCGCAGGAAACCCGTCTGGAATTTTTGGAGGTTTTACCAATGGACTTTCCCAATCTTTATCAGGATATTGCCGGTTGGCATTATGTGCTGAAGCGACTGAAGGCCGCCGCGGAAGGGAAGGAAGAGATATTTACTCCAGAATGTATCAAGCAGAAAGCGCAAGAGCTGGAAAGAATGATGAGAGAAAAGTGATAGGCTGGAAAAGAAGACGTGACGCGCTCGGAAAGAAAAAGCGCGTCACGTTTTTTGTTAATGAAAAATATTTGTTTATCATAGCTGCTGCTGTCGTTTGACAGCCATACGTTTCAGCAATTTTTCCACCATATTGGTAACCATAAAGCCGGCAGCGATTGAGCCGGCAGTCATAATCACAGTCATGGCGCTGTGCAATCCTGAAATATAGTTGTCTAAAACAAAGCTTCTGACTGCCTGGTAGGCTGGTCCGCCTGGAACCAAAGGCACTAAGCTGGGAATATTGAAGATAATTGTAGGCATCTTCTTTTTTCGAGAAAAATAGATACTAAGCAGTCCAATGCAGAGGGCACTGAAAAAATTGGCAAATGCATCGCCAGTCTCCAGTTCTCGCGTTAGAATGAAAATCATCCATCCAATTGCTCCTGTAATACCACAAACATTTAAGGCTTTTCTTGGAATATTTGTAATGACTCCGAATGCTACAGTACCCAGATAACTATAGATAAACTGAAAAATAATATTCATGTATTGTTCTCCCTACAAAAATAAGATAAAGACCATGGCAATGCCAATGCCGATAGATCCTGCAACGAATAGAGCCTCTGTTGCTCGTGCCATCCCACTAATTAAATGACCGGATAAAATATCTCGAAACGAATTAGTAATTGCGACACCGGGAACTAAGGGCATGACAGAGCCGATAATGATGTTGTCCATGCTTGAGGCAAGGTTGACGATGACTAATAGATAGGCTGAGAGACCAATAATCACAGAAGCAACAAAATCATCCATAAATTTCATTTTTAAGTATTTCCTGATTAAATAAGAAATTGAAAAACCCAGCATTCCAACAAAAAAGGCAGCAACAAAATCTGTTGTTGAATTACTGAAAATATACATCAAGGTACAGCTGACAATACCTGCTGCAAAGATTTGGAGCGTGATAGGGAAACTGGGTGTTTCTGTATCCACTTTTTTCAGCTTCTGATGCAGTTCAGTCAGAGAAATCTCTTCTTTTTCATATTGTCTGGAAAGCTGATTTACCGCAGCCACTTTTTCCAGGTTCATACTGCGCTCACGGATGTTTTCAAGCTGGGTATAGGGAACAGAACGGAACCCCATAAAAATCCCCGTAACAGTGACGTGTGTCACGCTGTCGGAATAGCCTGCATTTGCAGCAATCCGGTTCATTGTATCTTCTGTCCGATAGACTTCTGAGCCATTCTCCATCATGATTCTTCCGGCTGTCAGACAGATGTCGAATAAGAGCTGTATGTCATTATCAATTGTTTTTTTCATAGTGACCTCTACCTCATGTAATTTATATCAGAATCAGTTTACCATTTTTTAGTGATGAGTGGAACTAAAGAAGGTGTAAAAATAACAATGAGACTTTTTTAATGAAACCGGTGATTTCCATGCAGCTACTTGATTTTTATACAGAAAAGTCCTATGCTTGACGTAATAAATCAAAGGGGTCTTTTGGACATGGACAAACAATGGTCATTGTATTCAGCAAGCAGTTTGGTAGTACTGATTTTATTAAGAAGAGCATTGCTTCAGGAGCACTTCTTTTTAAGTATCTTGCTTGGTACTGTATTGTTGTTACAGATGACAGGCGGGGCAATTTGCTTCTATCAAAACCGAAAAAAGAAAAAAATTCCGACTTCTAAATAGAAGTTGGTTTTTTTATGGTCGAAAATACGTGGAATCATGAATAAAAGGCAAACCTTTCTTGAAGAAAGATAGATTTTATTGGAGACTGGCGCTTTTTAGAGTATACTTATACTAGATGAATGAGACTAAATAAACAGGCAGAATGGGCTTCCTTGTTTTCATTGTGGAGGCAGCTGATGATTTTAGTATATTCGTATCGTGAAAATAATTACTGTTGGTAAAGGAATGAGGAGCAATTATGAACGTATTAATGATAGAAGATAATGAATCTGTTTCAGAAATGATGCAGATGTTTTTTCTGAATGAAGGATGGGAAGCTGTTTTTGCCTATGATGGGAAAAAGGGACTGGACACTTTTTTAGAGAACCCGGAAAAATGGGATATGATTACACTTGACTTAAATCTGCCATCGATGGATGGGATGACTGTTTGTCGTGAGATTCGTAAAGTTTCTCACACTGTTCCAATTATTATGTTGACGGCCAGAGATTCTGAGAGTGATCAGGTAATCGGTCTCGAAATGGGCGCCGATGATTATGTGACGAAGCCTTTTAGCCCATTGACGTTGATTGCCAGAATCAAAGCTCTGCACAGACGTTCGGAAATGGCTGAACATGTTGGTGATGACGAGCAGTCAGATGACGCTTTCGATGTTGTGACACAACATTTTAAAATGAATACAAAAACCAGAGAAGCATACTTGGATGATCAGCTGATTGAAGGCTTGACACCCAAAGAGTTTGATCTTCTCTATACTCTGGCCAAAAAGCCGCGCCAAGTTTTTTCCAGAGAACAGCTTTTAGAAATGGTTTGGGATTATCAATATTTTGGTGATGAACGAACAGTTGATGCCCATATCAAAAAGCTAAGACAAAAAATTGAAAAAGTAGGTCCTCAAGTGATTCAGACCGTTTGGGGCGTAGGGTATAAATTTGATGATTCTGGTGTTTCTTCATGAAATACCTGTATCAGCAGCTTTTAGCTTTTTGGGGAGTAATCATTTTAATCATTGTTATCGTTGGAACATCGTTTACGCAAATGACAAAGACTTCGATGCAGGAAGATAATTATGAACGATTATACGGCTATGCTGAGGAAGCCTTACAGGCAAAAGCTTATTTTAATGAGACCTTGCCTACTGAACAGCTGCGAGTGAATGCAGCGTTTCAATTAACAGAGGGAATCTTAAAGAAACAGAATGTCCAGTTTGTCTATTTTGACGTGAATATGGAACGGCAGTTTCCTCAGGTTACTGAGGAGCCGTTAGACTTTTCTATTTCAAAAGAAGAATTTGATGTCTTGTCAAAAGGAGAAAGAGTCTATAAAACAATCGACAAAGATATTTATGGAAAGAAGCAAGCAACCTCTTATGTGCTTTCTCCGGTGATGGTCTCGATTTCTTATAATGGAACGGAGAGTCAGAATTTAGTTGGCTATTTAGTAGCCACTCAGCCTGCCAAAAATGTAACAGACAGTGTTGCACAGGTAACCTCGAATCTATTCAAAGGATTTTTGATTTCCAGTGTTGTAGCACTATTTGTCAGCTATGGTTTGGCTGCTTTCCAAGTAAAACGTATCAATCGGATGCGTAAGGCAACAAGAGAAATTACTAGTGGTAATTTTGATATCAAGCTGGATGTCCATGATAAAGATGAGTTTGATGATTTAGCCGAGGATTTTAATAAGATGGCGGAATCACTGGCAGAGTCACAAAAAGAGATTGAGAGACAAGAAGAACGACGCAGACAGTTCATGGCAGATGCTTCTCATGAGATGCGAACACCGTTGACAACGATTAATGGTTTGCTGGAAGGTTTGGAGTACGATGCAATACCTGAAAATCAGAAAGCAAATGCGTTGAAATTGATGCAGAATGAAACAGCTCGATTGATTCGTCTAGTCAATGAGAATCTGGATTATGAAAAAATACGTACAAATCAGATTAGTATTGTCGTGAAGAAGTTCGATGCTGTTGAAACAATTAAGAACATTTTTACTCAGTTGAATAAAAAGGCAGAAGCAGCAGGAGACACCCTTCATTTAGACGCTGCAGATTCTGTAGAGGTTTTTGCAGATTATGATCGGTTTGTCCAAATCGTCGTAAATATTCTTCAAAACGCGATTCAGTTTACAAAGGATGGCGACATTCGTGTTCAAGTGGAGAAAGGATATCTTGAGACGATTATCAAGATTTCTGATACGGGTATCGGAATGAGTGAAGAGCAACTGGTAAATATCTGGGATCGCTACTACAAGGCGGACCCATCCAGAAAGAACACCAAGTATGGGGAGTCCGGATTAGGACTACCAATCGTTCAGCAGCTGGTTCGACTGCACAAAGGAACTATTTCCGTAGAAAGTGAGCTAGGGAAAGGAACAACCTTCACAATTACCTTGCCTGATGTGGAAATAGAGTAAAGTAAATGGAACGGATAAGAGCAGTTCCTGAATAATAAAATGACCTTGGCCGATGGGAAAAACCATCAGCCAAGGTCATTTTCTATTGTTGAAAGGAGTGGGGGCACTGAGCTATGCTGTTGAAGAAGAGAAATTAGTCTAACAAAAAGCGAAGCCTTTGACGGGCTTCGCTTTTGTTAAGCAATCACTGTTTTATCAATATAAGGGCTGTCGGCAATCTTTTGATCGTCAGTAACCAGCCATAGAGAAACAGAGAATTTCGTTGTTAATTCTTTCAAGAGTGGGAACAGCTGCTGCTTTTCATAAACGCTTAGCTTTGAAAAGTCATTTGCCAAAATAATCTTCTTTCTATTTGATAAGATTAGCTGCATGAGCTGAAGCTTTACTTGTTGAAAGATTGAGAGATTGTCAAAGGAATCAGAAAAAGTGAACATTGGCAGGTCCAAAAGTACCGCCCATTCCTTCAACAGCTGTTTTCGCTCCTTATCCTTAACAGAGCTGCATATAAAGAGATTATCTGTAATTGAGAAGGATGGAAAGAATGCAGCATCATCCAATAGAAGACCAATTTCTTTTGTATGATTTTGTTGAAGAATCATTTCAACAAAATCCGGCAACTCATCTGTAAGTTGTTCTTTGTTCTTAAGTACGGCGATAACTTTATGTTCATTCCATGCAATAATCTGATCGATAGCAGTATGGAAATTTTCAATAGTTTTCACGTAATCACTTCCTAAAAATAACTTTTGATTGTCGAATAATATAGCTTGTGAAAAGGCCTGCTGCAAAGAGCGTAATGCCAATAAGAACCGCTGTATTTCGATTAAACTTAGCGAAAATATCAACTAGAGAGAATCGTTGAAGATTAAATGAAAAGAATCCGGCAGTCTGGTAACCAGCGCTCGCATCAGAGGTTGGGATATTTTCTGTAATAACGATTGATCCTGTTGCAAGTGGATAATCAGCCTCTGCTAAAGAATGAATATGAAAGAGCACAGATTCATATACGTTTTGAAAAATCAGTAGGAGTGAACTGACAATAATTGTCGCAGCAATCGTAACAATCAGAACCTCCAGTAGTATCTGTTTCAAGATATACATTTTTGAGAAGCCAAGAAGCCGCCAGTTTTGAATGAGCATCTTTCGTTCAGTAGCTGCAAAGTAGAAGACAATACTAATCACTACAGAAAATAAAATAATACTACCTATGTAAAAAGAAGAATAAACCGAATTCCAGCTCTGGTAGGAGTGGAGAACATCTTTTGTTGAACCATTATCTGCCAGCTGTCTAATCCAATAGTTGTTAAGATCAATCAGATTTCGAAGGGCATTTAATGCGAATAAAAAGATGGAAAAAATGATTGTTGTCACAAGTGTCGATTTTTTGTAGTAATATAGATCAGCAAAAGCATAATGAAGGCTTTTCAACATTTCTCACCTCTTTAATTACCTGTAGTAAAATTATAAAAAAAGAATATGAATTAATTATGAAGAAGTGACAAAAAAGCGTATGGTATTTTTAAGTAATTTCAGGACAATGATGCGGGGGAGGAGACTGTTGAAGAAACAAAAAGAAAGAGCAAGCCGGAAATGATTCGGCTTGCTCTTTCTTTTAACTAATATTATTGGCTGCTGTTATTTTCGTAGCCTTGATAGGTATTTGTCTGGTATTCATTTACCGTGCTTTGATTGTTGTTTTTACTGTAAACACTTGTAGACTCAGCACCCTTTTCTTTTTCGATATCAATCAACTGTTGTAATTGATTTTTATAGTTATAGATGGATGCATCAACAGCTTTAAGTCCGCTGCCGGAGTAGAAACGAAGCAAGTCGCCAGTATTAATCTCATCTGACATGCTTAGTTGAGTATTAGCGGCTTCTTTCAAAGCCTCTGCCTCTTGTTGTATTTCTTCAGAAGGCGAATCGATTAATCGACCAGTTGCTGTTTCATAAATATTAGAACCAAGCATAGTATATTTCTTAGAAACATAATTACCGTTTCGGAAGGCTACTACTTGGTCGTGTTCTTTAGAGAATAAATCTTGACCGAGTAGGATATAGTTTTCAGTATCTACACCTAATAAGTGAAGCAATGTCGGTAAAGCATCAACTTGACCACCATACGTAGAGTTGACACCACCATTTTCCTGTCCCGGAATGTGAATCATGTAAGGGACACGCTGTAATGCCGCGTTATCAAAGTCATTCCAAGTTGCCTTGGATTTGCCAAGCAGCTCTGCAAGATTCTGTGTTCTTGAAGAAGAGATACCGTAATGGTCACCATAAAGGACGATAACAGAGTTCTCATACAAACCGGAAGCCTTCAAATAGTTAAAGAATTCTTCAACAGATTTATCAAGGTAATTTGCTGTTGCAAAGTATCCGTTGATTGTTTCGTCTGAAGTGTCAGCAATTGGGAAGCCGCCCTCTTCGTTTGTAAATTGTGAATAAGGGTAATGATTAGATACTGCCAAGAATTTAGAATAAAACGGTTGTTGTAAATGCTCCAAATATTGCACGGACTGTTCGAAGAACGGTTTATCATGAAGTCCGTATTGGAATGAATTATCATCGTTGACATCATAATAGCCTGCATCGAAGAAATAATCATAGCCTAGATTCTTGTAGGTCTCGTTACGATTCCAGAAGTTACCGGCATTTCCGTGGAACACAGCGCTTGTGTAGCCTTGTGTCTGGTTAAGAATTGTCGGTGCAGCTTCAAACGTATTTTTACCGCCGATTTGAGTGAAGAGCGAACCTTGACTCAAACCGAATAATGAATTTTCGAATAAGGTTTCAGCATCACTTGTTTTTCCTTGTCCCACTTGGTGGAAAAAGTTTTCAAAACTGAATGTGCTGTTATCATGGAACAGGCTGTTTAGGAATGGTGTGACTTCATGCTCAACACCATTTTCGTCCTTCAGTTTGTAGTCAATGATAAATTGTTGAAGACTTTCCAAGTGAATATAGATAACGTTCTTTCCTTTGGCAATACCAAAGGTTTCGTCGTTCGGTGCTGCGTAGTGTTCTTTTACATACTCTTCCACGGCAACCATATCGCTGTCACTGGCTTCCGCCCGTACTTGGTTCGTCTGATAGGTCTTCACGCCATCATAAACAGTGAAGGCATTCAAGCCAAGAAATTTTACAATGTAGTCACGAGAAAATTCTCTACCAAGCAGTTGTGGTCGTTCCGTTTCAGCAAGGAATAGGTTAAACAAGAAGAATAACGCTGAGACCAAACTGATGGAAACGGCAACTCTTGCGCGGATTGCTCGATCTTCCATTTTTATTTTCTTTGAAAGCAGTAGACCACCAACAATAATGAAGTCAATCCAGTAGATGAAATCATAAGGTCTGAATAGACGAAGTGCGCTTTCTCCAAGCCCGCTAGCTACCTTGCTGGCACCAAGCATGGTATTCACTGTAATGAAATCTGTAAACTCTCGATAGTAAACGATATTCGAGAATAAAAGCAGGGACATTAAGAAATAGATGACCATCATGGTGATATATGCCCGTTTTGTTTTACGCACATAAAGTGCAATCGCCAGTAAAAAGAAGGTCGTCGCTATTGGGTTAATCACAAGGATTATATATTCGTTGATATTTTCAAGCCTTAAGTGAAAGTCTGTCATATAGGCTAAAAGGTTCTTCAGCCATAAAAGTACTCCTACAGTAGTGAATAGTCCTAATCTGGTATTTAAAAAGTTCGGTATTTTGATTTTTTTTAACATAATAATTCCTTTCCAACACTACGTTCGAAAAAACAGAACAAGTTTTCATGAAAATAGTAAATTGCATACATGTAATTTTACCTTGTCCGTTGGGTACTGTCAATTATTCACCGAATTATTCATGCCTTTTGTTAAGAAATTTTAGAAACCTTAAGAATCATTGGAAATAGGGCGTGGTATGGGGCTATTTGGCTTAGAAGTTTATGCTGAGATGCGATAGTTTGGAAGGTAAATGACTGTTATTTTCAAAAAGACCAGAATAATTTTAGTATTTAGATGTTTAAACGGAGAGAACGATGATTGCTGAGGAGCAACCGGAACTGTTGGCTAGTGAAAATGGGGTGAGTAGTTGCGGTAGGTATACTTGGTGATTGTGGAGGTCAAAAAATGAGGTTCTTTTGTCACTGCTTGTTTTTTTTGATATACTTTTTACTGCGGTTGATTGATTAAGCCGATGACAAAGAAGCAGGAGAAAAGTGTGTGAAAATTCAAGTAACGAAACAAGCAGCGGCAAAATTCCGCAGTGGTTATCCGCTGATTCAAGAAGAAGATATAAGAAATGTACCTCAGAATTTTCCAGAAGACTGGGTGGAATTTACCGATGGGTCCGGACAGTTTATTGCTCATGGCTATTTAGCCAAGCAAAATAAAGGAATTGGCTGGCTGTTAAGCTGGGAAGAAAAAATAACAGCAGCGTTCTTTGAAGAGCTTTTTCAAGAGGCAAAAGCTGTCCGTCAGGCTTATGAGCTGGATGAGCAAACATCGGCTTATCGCCTGTTTAATGGTGAAGGAGACGGTATCGGTGGGTTGACGATTGATCGGTATAATGAGTATGCTGTTTTTTCATGGTACAATGAGACGATTTATACACATCGTGAACTAATTGTGAATAGCTTTAAGAAGGTGTTTGGAGAAATTGTTGGTGCGTATGAGAAAATCCGTTTTCAAGCCAAGGGTTTTTCAGAGTCTCAGTTTATATATGGAAAAGAAGCAGATGAGCCGCTATTAATCATTGAAAATGGTGTAACGTATGCGACTTATTTGAATGAAGGGCTGATGACAGGTATTTTTCTGGATCAGAAAGAGGTTCGCAATGAACTGATTAATGGCTATGCTTGCGGGAAAAGTATGTTAAATATGTTTAGCTATACAGGTGCCTTTTCAGTGGCGGCTGCAATGGGCGGAGCTTCTGAGACTACAAGTGTGGATTTAGCGAAACGCAGCTTCAGCAAAACAACTGAGCAATTTGAAGTGAATCAGCTGCCGACTGCTCAGCAGAAAATTGTTGTAATGGATGTGTTCGAATACTTTAAATATGCAAAGCGAAAAGAACTGACCTATGAGTGTATCGTTCTTGATCCGCCTAGCTTTGCTAGGAACAAGAAAAAGGTATTTACTGTAGCCAAAAATTATGGCGAGTTGATTGAACAATCTGTTGATATTTTATCTGATAAAGGCTCAATTATTGCATCAACGAATGCAGCGAATATCTCGTTGGAGCGTTTCCGTAAAATGGTTGAACTTGCATTGAAGGAAAAAAATGTTTCTTATAAAATTGAGAAGATTTATCAGCTGCCCGCTGATTTTAAAGTAAATCCGCATTTTCCTGAGGGCAGTTATCTAAAAGTTCTATTCTTGAAAATTGAGAAGTAACTGAAAATATTTTGCGTTTGGAAGCATGAAAGACATGAGAAAGAGCCGTTAAACGATTGAGTGTGTTTTTCTCTTGTGATTGCTTTTAAATGGAATGATTTAGCTGGAAGGTGAGAGTATGGCTAAAAAGAAGAAACATAAAACAAATGCGATGCGTATTGTAGAGCAAAGAAGTGTGAAATATAAAGAGTATGAATTTCCTTGGACGGAGGAGCACCTTGGAACAGACAGTGTCTCGCAGTTACTGGGGGTTGACGAAAACCGAATATTTAAAACGTTAGTTGCAATTGGCAATAAGACTGGTCCAATTGTTGCGGTGATTCCAGGGACAAAGGCACTTGATTTGAAAAAGCTGGCGAAAGTCAGTGGCAATAAGAAGGTCGAGATGCTTCATTTGAGAGACTTGGAGGACACAACCGGCTACATTCGCGGCGGCTGCTCACCTATTGGGATGAAAAAGCTGTTTCCTACATATCTTTCTGATGAGTCTGAAAGGTATGAGGAGATTATTGTTTCTGCAGGGCAAAGAGGCTTACAAATGGAGCTGAGACCGCAGGATATTGTTCAGCTGACAAAGGGAAAGGTTGCTGACATTACGGCAGTATAATGGATGCTTTGGCGGACAGGTGATGTTGTCTAGGTTTTGAAAAACTTTCTTAACGCTTGTCGAGCCAGAGTGTCCGCGCCTTTGTTTTTATTTTCCGGAATCCATTGAACGAGCAGCATGGAGAAGTGCGGCTCCAATTCTTTAAATTTGGCCAGATAAGGCTGGAAAATCGGATTTCCTGTATAATTTTTATCAATAGTTTGAACAGTAACCTTGCTATCAGAATGAAGGAGAATCGTCGTTTGTGTGTAGTGTTGCTCAACTAGCCACTCCAGGGCAGCGAGCAGAATTCGGAACTCTGCTTCATGGTTCGAACAAGTACCCAAAGGAAAATGGAGCTGTTCGTGGATGGCTTCGTCATTGAACGTACCGGTAACAACAACGCCGCCGCCGCTGGGACCTGGATTTCCTTTTGTTGCAGCATCGACATAAACTCGTAACATAATTTTCTCCTTTATATTTTCTGTTTGAAGCACAAGTGTGCTACTATTATATCATATGAATTTTCAGTTAAGGGGTCGCTATATGAAACAAAAAAAATATCATTGGCAGCCGGAATTGTCAATGGCCATCATTTCTTGGTCATGCACATTCGCTATATTATTTCTGAGTTTGATTTTGTCTTTAGAATATACAAGACCTTACCTGGTAAGTAATATTGTGTTGGCTGTTTTTTTCGTTTTTGCTTTATTGGGGCTCAATCGTTATTTCAAATTGACGGATCGAGGTGTAGTGATTCATTATTTGCTTCCTTTCCGTAAAAAAGAGCTTCGACTAGAGAGTATACAAACAATTAAAATAGGAACAAAGAGTATTGAGATTGTTTCAGAGGCATTTTCTTCTGGTTCACGCATTTTCATTATGCCAAAAAAACAGAAGGAAGGCTTTATTGAAGCACTGAAGGAGAAGTCATTGACTGATAAAATTGTCTATGATGACCAGTTAAAATTAGGGGAGCATTGACATGCATAGCTTGGGGCTTAGGTGTACGGAGAATTGTGAATAATTTTCTGTACACCTTTTATTTTTGGGAAAAATAGGCTAATATAGTAAAAAAATGTAGGAACAGTGGAGGATAGGGAAAATGTGGAAGAGTGAGAAGCAGAAAAAAGATACCTATGAATTGATGATTCAACAATTAACTGGCCTGACAGAAATCGAGCACGATGTCATTGCGAATTTGGCCAACTCATCTGCGTTATTGGCAGATGCATTACCAGATACGGTTTTCGCCGGTTATTATTTATATAATGGAGATGAACTGGTTTTAGGACCTTTTCAGGGAAAGGTTTCTTGTACTAGAATTAAGTTGGGGAAAGGTGTTTGCGGGGAATCAGCAGAAAAGCAGAAAACATTGATTGTTGATAATGTCAAAACCCATGAAAACTACATTTCCTGTGATTCAGCAGCAATGTCTGAAATTGTTGTGCCGATGGTTAAGGACGGCGTTCTTCTGGGTGTATTGGATATTGATAGTGGTGTAACCTTCAGCTATGACGCAATCGATCAAGAGTATTTGGAAAAATTTGCTGCCGTTTTGATTGACCAATCAAATTTCTAATTCTTCCAGGAGCAGATGCTTCGTAACGATCCTCTCTTCATGAGATAATAAAGAAAAAATTGAGAGGACGGAGCAACAATGGAAGTATATTTAAATTTCAAAAATGAAGCAGCTGAAGCAATCAAGCTTTATGAAAAAGTCTTTGATACTTCGACAACGAATATCATGACATTTGGAGAGATGCCTGAAGACCCTGAGCATCCAGTAACAGAGGAAATGAAGGATTTGATTTTGAATGCGAGCATGATTATCGAAGGAACGTATGTGATGTTTTCCGATGTACCAGATGGAATGGGAATGCCTTTGGTGAAAGGAAATAATGTGTCATTGGTGGTCAGCACGGATGATGAAGAGAAAATTGATCGCCAATTTGGTTTGCTTGCAGAAGAAGGAACAGTAACCATGCCGTTAGGGCCGACATTCTGGACTAAAAAGTATGGAATGCTGACAGACAAATTTGGCATCAATTGGATGTTTTCTTATTATAAAGAGGAGTCCTAGTCGATAACTATTAGGAATTCAGATATATCAGACAGTCTATTTATCGGAGGCTGTCTGATGTTCTTTTTTCCAGAGCGTGAAGGGAAGGAGAATGGGAAAATAAGAGTGTCCATTCTCGATTTTCTTATAGGAAATTTACTCTGAACTATTTTGATTATTTTAACAATTATGTTATACTATTAAAGCACCAAAGTATCTGGGGGCGTTACGGATTCGACAGGCATAGTTGAGCTTGAATTGCGTTTCGTAGGTTACGTCTACGTAAAAACGTTACAGTTAAATATAACTGCTAAAAACGAAAACAATACTTTCGCTCTAGCTGCGTAAAACCAGCGGGTGAAGATCCTCTCGGCATCGCCCATGTGCTCGAGTAAGGGTCTCAAAATTAGTGGGATACGCTGAATTTTTCCGTCTGTAAAATTCAGAAGAGATTATCAGACTAGCGAAGAAGGATGTTTGTTTAGTGCCAGAACTCTTAGCGAAACCTAAGCATTAAACTATGAGCGTAGAAATTTAAGTGACAATATGTTTGGACGCGGGTTCGACTCCCGCCGTCTCCATACCTTGAAGAGTTAAAACGTTGATTTGTAAGGAATCACAGGCGTTTTAGCTCTTATTTTTTTATTTTTGACCGACTTTTGACTGACTTTTTTTCTTTTTTGAGTTTCTTTTTTGTCAGATACAAAAGAAATTTATTGTTATTTTAAATACTGATTAAGAGGTTAGAGCGATGGGAATAGTTATTTGTATTTTCGATGTGGGGTATATTCCGAGTTGGTTTTGCTTTTCTCTACTTTCTTCTTTTTGAATATATGTTCCCAAAGCCTAAAACCTAAATTAAGGGGATAAATCATAAGTAAGAAAGTGTTTGTACTAAAATTGATATTTTCCAAAATAATTGGATCATCAAATAATCTAAAAGTGAACATTAGATAAGTAATTAACAATGTAGAAAAATCTACAATAGCCTTGAACAAATCAGGCATAAACTCTTGATGTTTAAAAAAGTAGCCCGTTCCCTTTTCCCAATTATTTAGCAAAAAGGCAACAACACTAGAATTGATAATGAAAAAACATAAAAACATTAGTAGTGACATATTTTCATTATTGTGGAAAAAAGTGATGTTTTTCCCTATGGCTAAGAATAATATTGTCGAAATAATGTACGGAAAACCAACTAAATATATAAAGTGAAATAGTAAAGCAGAAAACTTATCACTCTTTTTCATTTTTGTACAACCTCCTTTTATTTTCCTTATAGTCTATTAAGTCAAACATGAAAGCAGGTGTAAATTATTATTACACACTTATCAATAAGACGTTAGAGTGGTGAGAATGGTTATTTATATTTTCGGTGGGGGTGGTAATTACTTTTCTCAGTATGTGCATTTGTTTTCTTAAATTTTGAAATTTCATTCTTGCCTTTTTCTTTATATTTTTTAGGAGTGTGCCACAGTTTATAGAAACGTATGGCACCATTTGCGGGATAAACGGCAAGAGCGAAAGACTGTAGAAGCATTATGTTTATTGAATCTTTTACTTTTGATAATGCGACTCCTAAAATCAAAGCAGATACTAAATATGAAAATAAGTCAAAAACTTTTGCTGAAAAATCAATATGAAAATTAAAGTATTTTTGAATCGTAATGACAATCATAAACAAATCGAAAAATGCAGTTACTACAATAACTATAGAAAAGAATCTGAGATAGTGCTCACGAACAAATTCAGGATATAAGAGTTTAGGTATCGCATAGTATTCTAAAAACATTATTAAAATAATATTGAATAAAACAACCATAAATGGAAAGAAAAAACCATAAAACCAATAATATGCCGACATAATAAAAGTTATTAGTTGGGAAATAACTTTTTTTATCATGAATTGCCCCCCTTGTGTTTTTTCTCATAACCATTTAAACAAAACTTGAAAGCTATTGTAAATACTAAGTCAAATGTAGAAGTACTAAGAATTAATTACTTATATTTTCGGTATGGTTTATAAGGTGGAACAGTTATATCATTTTCGTCATTTATGTTATCATTTATAAAAGATTTTACGGCGCTTTTTTTAGGAAGAAATATTCCATAAATTTAAAACCGTTGTTTATTGGATAAACGAAGAAAAGGATAGTATTAATCATCATTGTATCAATTTGAGAATTGCCTTAAAAAATTATAACGAAAATATCATAGTTGTTAAATTTATGATAAAACCAAATTCCTTAATAAAGTTTAGGTCAGCTGTTCTCATAAGAAGATAGAAAACAGGTACGTTTATCAATAGTGATACTAGAAATATGATTCCTATAAACCTCAAAAAGTGTTTATCTGCATAAATTGCCGTTAAAGAGTGGAGAAAAACAAAAATGAGTATGTTCAAAATGAAAAGAACCAATAAACGAGAGGCAGAAGTGAAAAAAAATTTATCCCACCGTTGTTTTAATGTTTTAGAAGAAAGTTTTAGATAAAGTGTAGAAAAAAATCTCTTTTAATTGTTCTTATAGTCTATTAAACCAAACATGGAAGCAGGTGTAAATACCTTGTATATAGAATTCTTACCGGGAGAGAAACATCTTGTCAAAAATGTGGTTATATCGAGAGCTCTCGATATATTTCAGGATGCGGGCTATCTGTTCACTTATAATGACTTGATTATTGATATCGATAATACGATTCAAGAGAAAGCCAAGCGACTTTTAGACCGGTTCAGAATAAAAACGCAGATTGTCAACGATAATAATAGTTTGGAGCAAGAAATATGAAAATAGATGAAACATCGGTAATCTTACCATTACCAACCAAAGAAGTTATTAAAAAGGAAGAAGGCTACTGGAGAGTTTCCTTACCATCTGAGTATAAGGAGTTTATCTCTATAAATGCTG
The DNA here is from genome assembly GCF_016745255.1 of Enterococcus sp. BWR-S5. Taxonomy (GTDB): domain Bacteria; phylum Bacillota; class Bacilli; order Lactobacillales; family Enterococcaceae; genus Enterococcus_L. Next base: position 156,657 of record NZ_JADOEQ010000012.1, read on the forward strand.
GCGCAGTACCGATAACAAATGTCGTCACCATCAATTCGCACGAATATGTTATTGAAAGATTTCTATGTATTTTAGAGGATTGCAAGCAAAATGACTTGGCTATGTATGACATAGATGTTGTCCTATCACAGATAGAAGAAAGATTGACCGATAATGAGGATTTAGTTGGAGTCGAGTTATTGCCTATTGCAAGTTTGCTTGGCGGAGATTTTCTTTGCTTAGATTTTAAGGATAATGAAGACAATCCAAGCGTTGGAGTTTGGAAACACGATGAATCGTATGAGTTAGAACCTGTATTTTTTAAAGGATTTTCTGATTTTAAAGAGTTTTTAAGAAGTTTAACTGAGTAATAAAAGAACTAACTGACTAATTAGAAAAAATAGATATTTTAGGTTGCCCATTGTCGGGCAGTCTTTTACATAGAAAAACAGCCTCTTATTAATAGAAGCTGTTTCCGATTGTTCGCCGTTATTTTTAGTTTGATAGTATTGAATTCATTTTGACTGATTTTTTTCTTTTTTGAGTTTCATTTTTGTCAGATACAAAAGAAATTTACTGTTATTTTAAACGCTCATATAGTTGGCAAAGAGAGAAGCAGTTTCTGCTTTACGCCTAGAGGTGACATGAGTGTAAATATTTTTTGTTATCCTTATGTCGGAGTGTCCGAGCCTTGTTTGTACCTGTTCATCACTAGCGCCAGCTTCAAAAAGTATACTGCAATGAGTGTGGCGTAAACCATGTGTAGTGATGAATTTAAAATCATGTTTTTCAAATATTTTAGTACTGTATTTTCTTGTAACAGTCGGTTGAAGAAAATCATTTTGAAGAGTACTGAAAGAAGTTGTTTCTTACTTAGCGTGTTAAAACCAAGGAAGAAATACTGCTTTTTTTTTTGCGTTTTCCGCCTTTTTTAATTGGAAAGATTGTATCACCTATGCTAACGACACATTTCTAATTACTTGTTTGTGGTGTCCAAATGATAAGTTTTGACTCCTCACTGATAATCTGAAAAAAATCACTTATTTCCACTTTTTTATGTGTTTGAATTAAATTACTAAAAGATTTTTAATCTATATTATATATAATTTTGATTTATCTATATATCGGTGTTAATATAAGGGCATTAATAGTGAAAGGATGTTATATATGAAAAAGTTAAGCTTATTAGTAGTTTTCTTAGGTGTCTTAGGATTCTTTACAATTGGTAGTGAGGCAGAAGCAACTACAGATGTTGTTGCTGAAAACTCTATGACCTCCATTATGCCGTTCGCATCTCCTAGGATAGAGACCATCACACTGAAAAATGGGGAGTCGTACAGAATTGAAACAACAGTCATCGGATTAGGAGGCTACTGTAACACACGATTAAGAGTGAAAACAGTAAGTGGAGATCGTGAAGTATTTGCTCTGAAGGTGAATGACTCTGAGTATACGTGGGTTGCGAATGCGAGCGAATATATTATTCAGGATGGCGTAACTAATCCAAAATATGGAGAGGTTGCTAAGCAATCTTTTACTATCACCAATTATTCAGCTGGATCAGTAGAATATAAAATTGGAGTAAAGGTTGGTTATGGAGCCACTCCGATAGAAGCAGGAACAGATGCTGGAAATTTTGAGTTGTAAAATATAAGGGAAGTTAAGTTTGAGTGAACACAGGTATCGATGTTCCGTTCACCACCTTGAAATTTGATTTCTAATATTTGTTAAGACCCCTAGCTGGGGTCTTTTTTTACACAATAACTCAAAAATTTACAAGCCGGAGAGATTAAGTTCAATAGCATCGCTGATTTAAAAGTTTTGATTGATGCGGATTTGATGTTGAGAGAAATTGATAAATAGATAAGATAGGTTATCCTTCTTTTATAGATAGTATTTTTAAGGAGATAAAATGAGACTTTTTATTAATACGAATCGATACCAAACGTCTTACAAGAAATTCCTCCGTTGTTTCTGACATTACAGTAGGTGAAGTAACTCATGGTGGACATATGACTTATAGATACGCAAAAAGGATTGATTAATACAATTCTTTCTTTATGTTTAAAAGTATTTTATTTTTAACTTAAAGGTTGCTAAAATTAATTAAATGGAAGGAGAGATAGTATGTTTAGCAAAGGAAAAGTAAATGTTAGAGAAATCAAACCGAAGAAAATGCTGCGCTTACCGATTCTGTTTGTATTTTTTGGAATGTTGTTCATATTACCAGTAAGAGCAAGTGCAGAGGTACCAATCAAAGTTGATTTGAATTATGCGGAGCAAAAAGATTTAGAATTGATAACAGGTGTTGGACCGGTGATAGCTGAAAGAATTGTTCAAGAACGGCCATTTGAGTCGGTGGATGATTTAATCAGAGTAAAAGGAATTGGGGCTAAAACTCTCGAAAAGATTAGGGCAGAGGACGTAGCTTTTGCTATTAAAGATTCAGAAACAAAGTCATATAAAGAATGGTTTCAAAATGATGAGTTGGCAAAAGATGTTTACTTTGCTTCATATGGTTTGGCAGGTCAAGGGCTAAGTATGTCCGAAGAAAATATTAACCAGAAGATTACCTATGAAAGTATTAAAAAAATAGATTTTATGAGTTTTGAGTTAGATGTTTTCGATGGAAATATGGAGAATTTCTATTTACTTGGTAATTTGAATAGAATTTGTTTTGAGTTTACTTATGAAGAGGGGCTGTCTAAGGATAGGGACTTAAGTCCATTTAAAAATCTTAGAAATATATATTGCCTTGAATTTTGGGGTGCTTATTCCGAAAGAAATAATCTCATGTCGTATAGTAAACAGTTATTGAAATATTTTCCCAAAGTACAAAGTATAGAATTTGATCGTTGTCATTTATCTTCAATAGATTGTTATGGAAACAAAATTCTTTCGCCGGAAGGAGAGGATTTACTTGATCAATTTCTTTCAAATCTATATCGATTTAAAGAATTGAGCTATATTAATATAAATTACTCAGATTTTAATAGTTTAGAGTTTCTATCAAAAATAGAAACTCTCAAACAGTTTAAAGGTTTTGGTGTGTTTTTACCCAGCGATTCTTTTGGCTATTCTCTTAGTGTAGAAAGGTATCTTCCTCTTCAAAAACTCCCTAACTTAAATTATGTGGAGATTATTTGCCCAGGAGCAGTTGAGAGAGAGGATGTTTATAATTTAGAAAAAGAAATTTCAAGCTTGCTACCAGGAGTGACAACTAACGTGTATTAGATATAGCAAAGAGGACTAGCTGTTTAGCGGTCCTCTTTCTTCTTATTAATGACTTTAGTCGGTTTCAATCACTAAAGTGATTGAAACAAAAAAACCACGCGTACTGCGCGTGGAAGAAGTAGCTTTAGCGATAAAACTCCTTTCGATATACTAGATAAAGGCTACCAA
>NZ_JADOEQ010000013.1 GCF_016745255.1 Enterococcus sp. BWR-S5
TACCGTTGGTCTGAACACCTTTCCCATTTTCAGCACCGTGAGCAGGCATGGCAAAGCCCAGCAGAAGTCCTGCCACCAAAGAGAGGCGAAGAACGGTTGTAACAAATTGCTTCATGTGTGTGTCCTCTCTTTCGTTAAGGTGTCGGCGTGTCGCCTAGAATCCAGGTGATTTCTGCCTGATATTTCCCAAGCTTCGGTACACCACCTGCAGGAACTTCCAGCTTCAGACCTGCGCCATTGGCGCTCCAGTCATCACTGACAACATAATCTCCCGCAGCAGCATGTGTATGAGTCTTAATGGTGATTTCTGAAGCGGTCAACGCTTCTTCCGTCGTTCCATTGTTAAACTTGATGGCATCTGCCAGAATCTTTGTGCCGTCATCAGTATTCGCCATCACACCGGTCAGCTTCGCTGTCAGTGTCCAGCTCGTACGATTGCCGCGACTATCAGAAACAGTCAGCGGTGCACTCAATTCAGGGTCATTCATCCGCGTATCATTCACTGTCAATGCATGTTTCTTGAAGTCAATGACATCCGGCGCTGAAGTCAGCTGTAAGATACCATATAAGGTACCACCCGGTAATCCTACTTCATTAGAAAGCACATCAATGACTTTGAATGGTCCGGTAATCGGTCCAGGTACAAATGGATCTGCGGATTCTTGAGGCGAATAGCCTTTAGCTGTAGCCTGATTCAAGATATCCTCATCGACTGTTGCACTACTACCTACAGTTATTTTAAAGGTTACAACATAGCTGTATTTTGCCGGAATATCGCCCAGCTTGATACTTAACAAACGTGTTGTTTCATTGTAGGTGAATGTATCGGCTGCCAACGGCACAGTTGTTTCCGTACCGGAAGCATCGATTTGTTTAATGGTGATGCCATGATCCGTTGAATCAAAATCCAACCCATCAGCAAGCACATCTTCCAATACGACGCCTGTCCAATCAGCAGAATCTGCTTTGTCATTCTTGGCTGTCAGTGTGTATGTCACTTCATCCCCGATAGAAGTAGTAGCCCCACCGCTGGATGCCGAATACTTAGACAGCTTCGGTGCATCTGGAATCACATCTTTAGCAGTTAATCGTAACGCTGAATCAAAACGATCATCTGTGCCGCCTGATGAAGAATTGTTGACTGCATCATGATAGCCGACATAGCTGTCATAACCGTCTACTTCTTCATTGATGTTTCCATAAACACCATCTGGTGTTTGTGTATACGTCACTGGCAAAGTAAATCCTGGATCACCATTGATGACTGTTGTGTCCTTCAAATAAATATCTAATTTATCTGAAGCAGTTAAGTAACCAGGAAGGTCCAATGCCCATTTTCCGTCTGTGACTGTAGTAGTCAGTAAATTACCGGAACTGTCCATCAACCAATTACCATTGACTTTAACAAATACCTTCGAGCCATTTTCATCACTCGTGCCGTTTAGTTGTTTTGTTGCATTTGATAATGAAATGCTTGGATCAACGACTGCTTGAGTCGGTGGTGTTACATCAATTGTTACAACTGGTGTATCCACCCAAGGATCAAGGTCACCGGGAACATCATCTGTCGGATAACCGATATGCACAGTTGTCGGATCAGGGTTCAAATCACCTTCGTTTCCTCCACGCCATGCGCGTAGTACTTCGACTTTATCCCCTGTTTCAAAGAATGCACCATCTTTATTTTCAGCTTGGAACATTCCTGCTCTATCGGGTTCACCATAAATCGATAAACCATCACCGACTTCGTCATCACCAACTGTTTTTCCGTTGATTTCATACTCCGTGCCATCTGCTTTCGTTACCTTCAGAACCACGGTTACTTCATCCGTCCACGCATCACGTTGCCCTTCAACACCTTCTGGAATCGTTACATGTCCAAAAGCATATTTATCTGCATTCGTTGGAATTCTCAGTTCATCTACAACTGGATCAGCGTTGTTTCCACTGATACGAGCCATAGTTCGCATATCATTGGCTGTTGTTCCTAATACAGAGTGAACATCATCATCTGTTGTATACGTGCCAGCTAATCCTAATAATGGCATTGTGAATGTTCGATATGCTGCTGCACGAGAACTATGAACGGTATAACGTTCACCGGCTCCGTAAAGCCCCATATCGACTAAAGTCCATGCTTTAAAAGGATTTCCTTCTAGCTGAGTAGCATTTCCTTGTTTCCAAATACTGACATCAGAGTAAACACTGTTCAAAGTGGCAGTACCATCAAAAACAGAATGCCCACTGTTGTTTCGGAAATCATAATACAACATATTATTGAATTCAAATTGTGAATTGCCACCATAACTAAAAGCAGCATTCGAACTTCCATAACCATCTACTGTAAACTCAGTTCCAGACTCTCCGGCAACTTTAAAGTACGTACCAGCGTTAACGCCTCGACCTTGTTCGGAGATAACTTCCACTTTAGAATTCTTATCTTTCAGATAGAAGCTGTTTCGGCTTCCTCCATCATAGTTAATTCCTTCTTGGTTTCCTTTATTATGGACAAAGAATTTAGAACCTCCCGTGACATTGACAGTATTGTCACTTCCAGATAAGCGTAACGTCTCAGAACGTGTACTTTGTTCCTTTACTAGAGAAAAGATTGAGTTTTCATCAATGTTAAATTCCATAAAGTTTGATGTTCTAAATCGCATTACGGCACCATATGCATTTCCGCTGGCATCGTTATCGATTTTCACATTAAAATCAGCATTGTTTTTGATATTGAAAACACTGTAATTCCCCATCAAAATTGTACATGGGTGTGTAGCTGAGTGCAGATCAAAATGTGCATAGTTTGTCACTTCAATCAGTGAGTTTGCTCCTTCAACACAAAGTAAGCCACCCATTCGATCAGTTCCGCTTTGAGAACCATAAAGCTCCACACTAGTTCCTGCACCATCAAACTGCATAGTTGCACGTGCACCATCAATGGCAATCATCGCAACACGAGAATTTTTCAGGTTCAAGGTAGATCCTTGATCCACTCGAATCGTTGAATCTGCAACGCTTGAAGCTAAGAACATATCTGAAAATTCTCCTGAAATTTTACTTCCATTCGTAATATGAATATTCTTTGCTTCAAACAGCTTATGCCAACCTGCTGTGATAGAAGTTCCCCCAGCACTACCTGAGCCAACAGCTGAATGAGAAAAATTGAATTCTCCACCATCCATAACAACACTCCCATTAGGCAGATAAGCGATACGTTTCGTATGACCTGCCGCAAGAGAAACATTGTTAAAGGAAGCCGTCCAGTTTGCACTATTGGCAGCCGTTGCATAAACAATTGCTGAATCTAAAGTGAATGCTGTACCAGATCCTTTTAAATTCAAATTCTGAAAACGTATTTCAGTTCCTGCAGCAGCGGCTCCTAAAGTAATACGGAAGTTCGTTGTTGCCAAACTACCCATATCCAACTCATATTGCGTTGAGCCGTCAGCACTGCTTCCATCAATTGCTACACTTCGAGTAATTGTTCCAGGAACTGCAGATGAAGAACCTTTAGAAATATCATTCATTAATTGAATCCCAGAAACTGATGGATCCTGTAATGCAGTTACAAATTGATCCCAAGTAGTGACCTCTGTTGCTCCTGCAAGTGCGAATGGTGCTATTTGAGAAGTTAAGCTAGTCATTGTTCGTTCAGCAGGAACATCCGCTTCAGGATCCTTAGTTGTTTCCAACTCAAGAGTCTCTAAAACTGTATCTGATTTTTTCAACGAAAGAGTTCTCGTAGATGCCTCAGCAAAAAGCTCTGTTTCAATTGTTACTGGAATATCCAAAGCTTCTCCTGATTCTTTAACAGTCATAGCTACTGATTTACCAGCTTCAATGTCTTCAAATTGGACTTTTTCCTGATACTCTGCTGGAAGAGCTTCTTGAAGATTTTCAGCATATAGAATGCCATCATTTTCTCCACTCACTTCCAGTTTTAACGTTTCTTCTTTTGCTGAATCGACTTGAATCGTTCCAGAAAAAGCAGCTTCTTCCGTAAGATTCTCCCCAGTAAAGCTATAAGAGCCTTGAACGGCTTCATCTGCTTTCAATAAGCTAGTATTCATTGCAAAGTACACACATAGAATACTAAAAAGAACAGCAATTGCACCAAAGACATAATTCTTCTTTTCTATTCTCATTTTCTTCCTCCTTTCCTCAAAAATTATGTGTTTCTAATATATATAGAAGCACTTTATTTCAATTTCCATTAAAAAAGGAGATCGTTAGATTTCATATTGTGTTTTGACCTCACTGTTTTCTTTGGAAAAGAAATACTGACTAAGGTTAAAACTATGATTCTTCTACTGAAGAATCCCACAAATCCAACATGTACCCTTTCGAGCGGACTGTACGTATAAATATAGGGCTCACAGAATTATCTTCTATCTTTTCCCTCAAATGAAAAACCAGATTTGCTACTCGGTAGTTCTGATTTGTGAATTTCTCTTCCCATACCTCTTCGAACAATTCTCCATAAGTCACTGTATTATTCTTATTCTTATAGAGAAGATCAAGCGTCTTATATTCAAGCTTAGTTAATGGAATCTCTTTTTTTCCATGAATCTTGACACTATGATTTCTTGGAATAAGCTTCAACTTGGCAACTTCTTCTTGACTTGTTTCTGTTTCACTGCTCCCAGTCTTTCCATTTCCTGATATGCATTTTTTCTTTCCCAGACTATTCGAAATGATTAATTGTAGTTCGTCTTCCTCACAGTCTTCAGAAATAATACCCAAGGCACCCAATTGAAGATAAACAGTTCTCATAACTTTTTGAGAACTGGAAGAAAACACCCAAACATGAACATCCGAATTTTCTTTTAGCTTTAACAAAATACTGCAAGTCTGTGCTGTATCCTCAAGAGCATTCTCTCTAATGATTACTGCATCTAGCTCAGATATTCTTTGTTCAAAATCATCCATTGTCAAAGGAATTACATTGATATCATTTTTTTGAAGTTCTTCTGAATAGGATTCATCAAGTTCTACTGATAAGTTAATAACACCTGCATTCATTTAATGACTCTCCCCCTTTGATTATTTTATTCTCTTTGTTTTTATACATTTTTTATGAGATTTTAATTTCTCAAATTAATATACTTTGAGAAAAAATTCAGTTTAGCTAGGGAAAACCATAGCTTTCGAACCATGAAGACGGCTATTTTGACGGCTTTTTTTGTTGAAAAAATAGGGAAGGATTATAAAACAGGCAATAAAAATGTTGATATAACTAAAAAATATATTAAAAAAGATATATTTCCTGTTTGAAGCTGACGGCTGTTTTGACGGTTGAAAACCGATGGAACCCCTTTGTTCTCATAGGTTTTCGTTGGTTTTTCAACATTTCTATTAATATCAATAAATAAATAATATCTTTCTTTTTTCTCAAAAAAATCGGTTTTCGGAGAAATAAATGATAAAAAAAGCTATAGACTTCTTTGTTTGTTTGATTTAGAATTACTTTATTAAGAAAAACAAATTTTTTCTCAAAGTATATTAATATAGGAAACTAATTTTAAATTTTTACTTTACCTATTCTTCCTCATAAACATACGAAAAAGCATCAAAGCTTACGAGATACTCTGTAAGCTTTGATGCTTTTTCATTTTCTTATTCCTTGATACTTTTTTTCCAAAAATCTTCAGCATTTCCTTGTTCCATCCCCATGACAAACTTCTCTCGAATATCAGGGTACGTTTCTGAAAGACCGGACACAAGAGTTTTTATTTCTTCTCTTTTTGTCTTCTTATCAACGGGACAGGGATTAAATATTACCGGCAGCTCTTCTCGTTTTACCAGCCGGATGATGTCTTTCTCCTGAAGATAGAGCAAGGGACGTATAATAGAAACGCCCGTTTTCGTCAAATAGCTAATTGGTTCAAAGCTTGCCATTTTCCCATGAAATAGAAAATTCATGAAATACGTTTCTATAGCATCATCCAGATGGTGCCCCAATGCTACTTTATTACAGCCCAGCTCTTTCGCGCGAGTATATAAAATTCCGCGTCGCAGCTTTGCACAAAGAGAGCATGGTGATCGTTCTTCTCGAATATCGAATACGACCTTTGCAATATTGGTAGGAACAATCTCCAACTCATAACCTAACTCTTCTACAAATTCCTTCATTGGTTGAATGTCCATCTCAAATCCCATATCAAGGGAAATCGGTACAATCTCAAAAGAGAAGCCCAATCGTTCTTGCTTGTTTATCATATCCAAAAAATAAAGGAGACTGGTACTGTCCTTGCCGCCGCTCATCCCTATTGCCACTCGATCACCAGGCTCAATCATCTGATGCGAGAGAACCGCTCTACGAATTGGATTGTAGTATAACTGATTATCCTTTTTCTTAAACCCCATTACTAAACCCCTTCAAAAATTTTATCTATTTATCTATTGAATTATTTTGCAGCCGTCTTCTACTCTGAATCGGACGCAAAGAAATCGCTTTGTAAGCTATATTGCTCGCCGGAAACAATATCATACTGAATCAGCTGGTATGCCTTATAGTAGTCCTCTTGCGCCTTCGAAAGAGAAAGCTCCTTCTCCCATTGCCCATCTTCATAATAAAAGCCTTTTTCAAACGCCGGAAGCTCTTCTTGTACATTCAATAAAAGTTGATAGAATCCGCTTGTTTGCAAGCTGCTTTGCTCAAATAAAGATGGGGCAAAGTAAAACGGACTGGTTGTTGCTTCATGCTCTTCACTGTTCGCCAGTTTTCCCGCAGTATCATACATCATGAATTCCGTCTTATGCATGGCGACCTCATCATTTTCAGCTTTGATTTCATCAGAATAGATACTTGGCAGATGATCGCCCCAGAATACAACTAAGGTTCGACGATCCAATTTATCTAGTTCAGCAATAAACCCCTTTAAAGCTTCGCTACTGTATGCAATATCCTGCATGTAGCTGTCAATCGCCTTTTTGTTGCCCTTACTTTGAGAAGCGTAGTTCAAGGTCGAATACTTGTCGCCATAAGGCATGTGGGTCTGCATAGTCACCAGATGAACAAATTGTGGTGTTTCATTATCAGCTAATAGATCCATCACCTCTTGATAGGCCGCTTCATCAGAAATATACGGATTACTTTCTATTTTTTCAGTATGTGTCATTGTATCTTCATATAAAAATGAATCAAAGCCCAGCAGCTCATAAACATCTTTCCGCTTATACATTGACGTATTATACGGATGAATCGCTGTTGTTTGATAATTCTCCTTCTTTAATAAAGATACTATAGAAGGAACTTCATCCAACTTAGGCAAAAGCATCGTATAGGGCGTTGTCATCTGAGCGTTAAACAATTCCATTGAAAAGCTAGTCAACGCTTCAAATTCAATATTCGCTGTACCGCCCCCATAATTTTGTGAAAGCATCTGCCCGCTATACGTTTGCTCTGCAATGGCTTGATAGTCAGTTAACGGATTCTTATCAGCTGTCACACCTTCCAAGGCTAACGGGTTTGAAAAGCTCTCACTCATAACAAAAACTATATTCGGCTTCTCTTCATTACTCGTTTCATTTTTCTTGTCTGCCAACTCATTATACTCATCAACGATTTCTTCAATTCGTTCTTTCGAATAATCTGCCGGCTCTTCCATTGCAACGACCTTCAAATTATAAAGAAACCCGCCAATAAAACCTGTATTATAATAATTCATTTTCTGACTGTAAGGAATCCAAAGTGCCGTTTTATTGTACGCCTTTCTCAAAAGATTGTTTGGGTTATTAAAGTCACTGATGTATAAAAGCATCCCTGCAGAGCAGACAAGAAGAACACCGCGAACAAGCTGCTGTCTCTTCTCTTTGAATAAGCTCTTATACAGCGCATAGCCAAATGCAGCAAGCCCTCCAATCGCAATAATGAGAACAAGCACGAACGGACCGGTTCCTACCATCTCTCGGAGTAAACCAAACTCTGTAATCATTTTCAGATCATCAGGATAAATCGGCTCAGTTCGGTAAAACATCTTTTGATAGTCTGCAAATCCAAGTACACCAATGATTATTGTGTATAGAAGACTCCCCACAGCAATCGAACCGGATAAGGCAATTAAGAATAGCAGTACAACTGCTAAGACCAAGCAGCCCAGAAAGAATTTTTCTGTGTGCCAGGAAAAGGCAAAGTTACGTGCAAGATCGACAGAAAGGTCGTTTTGACACCATTGTAAATATAAATTACTGAAAATTACCAGTAAGCCTAAAAAAAGTAGTGCAATTAAAATTTTAACTGCCTTTTTTTCCTTAAAAAAAGCATGTAGTCGTTTGAAGTAATCTTTCACGTGCAAGCTCCCTCTTCCAATAAATGAATACCTTACTATTTTATGTGTTGACTCAAAAAAAGTAAACTCTTTCTTCACTCAGTGATTTTCCATAAAAATACATGCTTTTCTTACGCTTCAAATCGAATATTTTTTTTGAAGCATTGACAGCCGAGCCAAAGAACAACAACTGTTGCTATCCCCAATGTAAAAAGGCCATGAGAAAAATTAATTTGTGTATTATGCAGCACCCGAGGCAAGCACCAGTTGGCGTAGTATTCTTGGTTTTCGATACCATATTGCCCATATGCACGAAAATCGTAGCCTACAAACAGCTTGCCAACATTCAAATACGTAAAAGGATTCCAATGAGCTAGCTTCCTCAGTACAGGAATGGAAGAAACACTGATAAAATAGCCTTCAGCCAACAAAAAGACCGTTGCTATAAGGGAAAAGGCAGTTTTTCTGAATAACACACTAAATAGAAAGTGTAGGGCAAAACAAAAGAGTAAAACAAAAAAGAATAGAACAAAAACGCGTATCATATATTGATAAAGAGGAACAAATGTCATGGACTTCTCCGTGAACACAATTATCGGATACTTCCACGAGCTGCTTCCTGAAAAAATCAAACCAATCATTCCCGCACATAAAACAAGAACAACGCTTAGTAAAGAAGAATGACCTACAGCCAGTAAATACTTCCAGAGATATAGACGGGTGCGTGAGATTGGCTGTGTCAGACAGAGACTCATCGTCTGTTCCTCAAATTCCTTCGTTAAGCTGTCACCAAATAAAAACAAGAAATAGATAATTCCCAAAAGACTAGTCAAGCTCGTCAAAGCAATGGCTGAGAACACACTACTCTGTGTCCCATAACGCATAGAATAAGCGGGCAGCTTTCTATCAATCAGCTCGTTATTAAGTGCAGTTCTATAAAATGGGTATGTAGGTAATGTCAGTACCTCTTCAAGAGATTCACCTTTTCCGGCGGCTGTAAGAAACGCCTCTTCCTGTGTCTCAATCATTTGATTGACAGATAACAGGTATTCCTCCAGCTCCGCATCTAATGCATTACGCCCAAATATAGGTTTTGAAAAACCATTTTCCTGATTAATGACACGATTTTCTTGTATTCCCATGTACCTATTGAACAGAAAGAACAGACCGATAAAGAGTAGTCCGCCAGCAATCAGCAGATACGTTTTACGTTGACGCCATAGCTTCAGCTCTTCAAAGCGAATGATGTTCATCATATTCTATTCACCGCCTTACTGCCTAACCTCAACAAAATGATGTTCCCAATGACTAAAACAGCTGCACCAAAAAAGAAGGCTTGCGTAAAGCCAATCGATTCTCTCAAATAGGCATCGACATCCATATAAAAGAATGGCAGCCACTGAACCAAACTGTTCTCATTAAAAAGTACACTTTTTAGGAGATTCGGTACAAGAAATAGGGCTAAAAACACTGCCAAAACTTCAAGAGAGTGTTTGACTGCTTTAGAAAGCAGCATCAGTAGCTGAACAATGAAAGCGATAAACAATAGTTGCAGGACAATTACTGCCAAGATATAGCTGCCAATAGAAATATAGTAAAATGCGCTTGTTCCTTCTATTATAATTGGATATGACACACTACCTGTTCCAAACAATAAAGAAGCAGATAAAAATCCAAGTCCTAGATAAAGCAAATAGACAGCTCCTATAATCAAAACCGCCATCCCTGTTTTACGGAAGTATCTTTTTTGTTTACTGATAGGTTGAACAGACATGAACAAATAGGTTCTGCGTTCATATTCACTTGTCATAAAATCAAAGAAAAACAATGCGACAACTACCAGTAAGAGACCTGAGGACATCGCATGACGCAACAACGAATAAAGGAAGTACATCCCCTTAGGGCTAGAAGATATATCCTCAATTGGTAAATCATGTTCCTTTAGCCATTCATTACGCCCCAGTTGTTGTGTTACTTCGTCTAGTGAAAGCATCGACCATTCTGTTCCGCCGGCCTTCATATATTCACTTTGCAGAAGCAGGCGTTCTGTTTGCACATTACGTCGCTCTTTCCAGTCACCTGTAAGTCTGGCAGTGTTCTCATCTTCCAACAGATAGAGAATGTTTACTACTTTTTCGTATTGCATCTGATCTTTCTTAGATAAAAAAACGCCCTGCTCATCAAGATGATGAAGCATCTTGTATGGCTCAGGCGTTCCAACATATCCTTGAGGAGGCTGTATTTCATCAGCAACTGCTTTTAAATACTGATGATCACTTTTATTTACCTGTTTACTGCTGTCCCATTGTTCAGCCACCTGAACCCCCAGAGCCAGAAGTAAAATACCTAACAACAAAATATTTTTTGGATTCCTTTTCCATTTCACCCACTCAAATTTCATCTAGCTCACACGCTGAGTCCTGGCAAATAAATTGAAATACATTGTTTCCAATGTCCCTTTGGCCATCCGTTGATCAAAAACAGTTAACTCTTGCTCTGTGCAAAAAGCCTTGAAAGCTAACAGCTGCTCTGAGAAAAATGTTCCTTTGATTTTATAGGGTGAACAGATTTGATAGGAGACATCGATTTTTTCCAGAAAATTCACTGCCAGCTCCTGCTCAGCAAGAATGAATTCATATTCAATTTCTTCTACTTTAATATTCTCTTTGGATACTAGCTGTCCTTCATGCAAAAATAAGATTGAGTCTGTGACTTTTTCAATTTCTTCGAGATTATGTGAAGAAAGGATAATCGTTACTCCTTGCTGATGCAATCTTTCTAAAATCGTCCTTACTTGTTCAACGCTACAAGGGTCCAGTCCATTCAACGGCTCATCCATTAACAGCAGCTTTGGATTATTCATCAATGCAATCCCTAATAACAGGTGCTGTTTCATGCCCAGAGAATAGTTTTTTACCTTCTTATCCATGTAATGCGTCATGCCCAGTTCTTCTACCAGCATTAGCATTTCTTCCTTTGTTTTCTTATGCTCACGACGAATAAATTCCATGTGATCCCAACCTGTCAGGTGCTGGTACAAAATCGAGGGATCCTGCAAATAGGACATATCGTAGAATATCTGATAATCCACATTTGGTCTGCCCAAAACTGTAATTTCACCTTCATCAGGAACTTCTATATCTGCAATCAAATTAAGTAATGTAGTTTTGCCTGACCCATTTGGCGCAACCAATGCAATAATTTCAGGTTGATCAATGACCAAATCGATATCAGCTAAGACCTGCTGATGACCGAAGCTTTTACATATATTTTTTATCTGTAAGATTTCCTTCATTTTTACCCACTCCCAATATCTTTTCATCATTTGTCAACTTTCCTTCTTCAGTCTATCTTTAATCTATTGAATAAATGTGAACTTTGAATCTTAAATTTCGAATTTTCTTTGAATTATCTGAGAACAAAGTTATAATTGAATCAAACAATATTACCTATAACAATATAAGGGGGATAAAAATGAATTTTAAAATGACTGAAAATACACTGTTTCCATTAGTTGAGGTTTCACTTCAAAACAGAGAAATGATTCAATTGGAACGTGGAGCAATGGTTTACCATAATGGGCAAATCAACCTTGAAGGAAAAATGAATAGTAACGGACAATCCGGTCTTGGTGGCGCGATTCGTGCATTAGGACGTTCTATGACTAGTGGAGAAAGTTTCTTTATTACTCAAGCAACAGGCTTGAGCGACAATGCTGTGATTGCACTTGCTCCCGGTACGCCGGGCGCAATCAAAGAGTTGGAAGTTGGCATGGAGCATTGGCGTTTAAATGATGGTGCCTTCTTAGCTTGTGATGCGACAGTTTCTTATGAAATGAAACGTCAAAAGGTAAGCACTTCTTTATTTGGTGGTACAGGTGGATTCTTCGTTATGGAGACTGCCGGCAAAGGAACATTACTGGTTAATGCTTACGGTGATATCGTTGAGCTTCAGCTTGATGGCAACCAACCATTTATCATTGATAATCAGCATGTTGTTGCTTGGACAGAATCGCTAGACTATAATATCAAAGTGGCTTCAGGCATTTTTGGTTTCACAACAGGTGAAGGTCTGGTAAATGAGTTCCACGGAAGAGGAACTGTCTTAATTCAAACAAGAAATGTTGAAGCATTGGCAGGAATGGTTGCCCCATTCATCGCAACCGGAAAATAGAAAAGCTGAACAGACTTGATTAACTTCTGAGCAATATAGGAACTTAGCACATTGGTGCTTTTTACCAATGTTGAAAAGTTATCTTATTGCCGAAGAAGTTAGTCTGTGAAGCTGGACAAATAGAAAAGCTGAACGGGTCGTTCAGCTCATGAGTGATATAGAAAACTGGACTGTGAGGCGCTCTCTGCCACACCGTTCAGTTTTTCTTATCACCGATTGAGTTGACTCGTGAAGCTGGACAAATAGAAAAGCTGAACGAGTCGTTCAACTTATAAGTGATATAGGAAACTGGACCGTGAGGCGCTTTTTGCCACACCGTCCAGTTTTTTCTTATCATAAAAAAGCTGCCATTCTTCAAATTGAAGGATGGCAGCTTTTACATTATAGTTGATTACTCTTTTTCTAAAAACTCTTTAATCGCTTGTGCATTGGCTGCTTCATCGATTTCAATGACACTTCCCGCAGATGTGTTATCGTTAAAGTCCCAGCTTCCTTCGACTGGCACAGAAAGTGTTTCCAGGTCTTTCACGCTTCCTGTTAGGAAATCTTTTGCCAAGTCAATAATCAAATCTGTTGGCATATTGGTATCCAGCTTACCTACTGCTTCTCCCGCAACCTTAGGCAGCTTCAAAATAGGGATTAAATTAGCTGATTGAGAGGCTAAAGCGTTCATTACCTGTTGTTGTCTGCGAACACGCCCAAAATCGCCTTCTTCATCCATTCTAAAACGTGCATATTGTAGTAGACTGTCTCCATCAAGCGTTTGCTCTCCTTGATAGATATCGACCCCATCTAAATTGATATCCTTCTCAACATCAATTTTTACTCCATCCGGATAAAGTTCATCCACTAATTCACTAAATTGACTGAAATCAATGATTGCATAATAATTGATTGGCAGATCAAAGCTCTCATTCAAAACTTTTTTTGTCAGCTTGGCTCCACCATAAGCATAGGCAGAATTGATTTTTCCTAAACCATAACCGGGAATGTCAACAAAGCTGTCTCTCATAATTGATATCAGCTTAGGCTGCTTAGTCTTACTGTCATAATGCGCAACCATCAATGTATCTGAACGACCACCATCGCCATCATCATCTCTGGTATCTGTTCCAATCAGCAGGACATTTACTTCCTGATCACTTGTTTGATCGTCTCCACTGAAATCCTTATTCTTAGTAACTATTGCTTTCGCTTCAACATTCTCTTTCGCACTGAAAAAAGTAAGTGCGGCGTAGCATCCCAGCGCATCAAGTACAAAAATAATCGAAAGTAGGACAATAATTCCCGTTTTTGCTGTCTTTTTCATTGGTTTGGTTAAGTCCTTTCATCAACACAGCTGGTTTATTCCATCTACCCATCGCCTTGTTACTACTCACGACAGTTTTTGATTCAGCTATGTTCTTTTTCAACTTCAGCCTGATGCATCATTATACTTTACTTGAGGAATCTTTGTTTCTCTCTAAAGTAATTGAGCCTCTTGACCATTTTACCAACAACATTTAATTCATATTTACTATACCTATATCAAAAAATGAAGTCAACTAAAGATATGTTAAGATTTTTTATAGATTATTATTCACTATTCAGACTATTTTAAAATAGAAAGCAGAAAGATAAAATATCATTTCAGAAAGAATCCAAATAACAACGAAAAGATTTTATCAGTGACAACTAAAGACTCACCTCTATAAAATTTACGAACTTTCTTTTGTTTTTTTATCGGAGCTTCATGAGAGAAACCAATTTTTATTCACTTTTCTGTTCAGTATCTACACGTGCCGGTCCTTTTTTTAAATTGAAAAAAATAAGTACCCCGCTGCCGCCAATAAGCAATAATAGAACCCAGCCAAACCAGCTTTGGAAAAGATTTTGAAAGACATAAACAATGACAAGTAGTGCAGCAATAAAAAAGAGTCCTGAAAATAGTTGTCTCCAGCCTTCTTTTGTTGATAGAAGAGCAAACAAACCGGAGAGCACTCCTATGACGGTCGCATAGGTGACCAAGTAAACAAATTGAAAGCCGCTAGTTGTTTCTTTTGCCAATGCATACGCAAAAGATAGCGGATAATAGAGCATCACATTGATTAAGATTTCTGTAACTAGATAAAGAATCACACGCGGTTGTTTAAATTTATTCTTCAATATTTTTGTATTCATTTTCATTCTATTCTCTCCTTCAATTCCGTTTGTCACTGCCAGCTTGATAAATCCTTAAGGATATTTAGAGCTTCTCCAGGATAAACATTTTACTACTCAATTCGTTACATTCGAAAGAGTCTTGCAAACAAGCTTTCCCATCATTCATCTGGCACATGAAGCTATTATATCACTTAACTAAATAAAAAAAGGTGACCATTCTTTGAAAAAAATATTTTCCAATTCTATCCACCTCTAGGATATACTATTGTATAACTAAGAAATAATCACTTGCAGTAAACGATTATTCAGTAAGACGAGAACATAATTATCACATTAATCACAAAAGGAGTATTCTATGAAAACACATATTCAGCTAATGACACAGGAAACTGCTATGATAATTGCGGATCAGTGGACCTATGAAGAGCCGTATTCTTTCTATGATGCATCAGCCGATGAAGAAGACTATCAAGAGCTTATCGATCCTCTACAAAGAGATAATCAATACTATGAAATGTGGAAAAATGATGAACTGTTTGGCTATTTCGTTATTCTACTTAACAATCCAACCACTGTTGAACTAGGCTTAGGCCTTAAACCAGAGCTAACAGGAAAAGGCTTCGGACAGTCATTTATCAGTGAAATAATGGATTTTACAGCCGCAAAATTTCCTGAAATATCAAAAATAGAGCTTTCGGTTGCTGCATTCAATCAGCGTGCCATCAAAACCTATCTGGCTGTTGGTTTCACCGAAAGCCATCATTTCCTCAAAAAAACTAACGGAGGAACCTACGATTTTATAAAGATGGAAAAACAAATAAAATAGAGTAAGAAAAGCTGAACGAGTCGTTTATAGTCAAAAACCCCTACCGTAATATTTCACGGCAGGGGTTTTATGCTTATTAAAAATCGGTGTAACCATCTGCCAGTTCATGACTGAACAGGTGACTTTTTTCTTTGACAATTTCATCGAAAAATAGTGCTTCTGATACACTATAGTAAGGAATCACATAGAATAAAGCAATTCCACCACTGAAGAATGATGCAAAGTACCACAGGACAAAAGAACAAGTGAACATGAAATATTCCATCTTATAGCCCTTCATCAATTCTTTACTCAAATCAATTGCTTCCTTAGCTGTTAAGGACTCATCTTTTCTCAGTAAATAGTTCGTCATACTATAAGAAATCTGTTTAACAATTCCAGGTACCCATAACAGTAGAGACCATAAAAATGTATAAAGAGCTACTAATAAATTAGCTGTTACTGCTCGTCTGCCATTTTCTTTAAAGAATTTTGTAAATGTCAGTCTCAGGCTAAATGGCATTCCTTCTGCATTATCAACTCCGGCCCATCGAAGCATCCCTTGATAAAGAATTGATGCTGCTGTAAGAATCAAAACAAAGAGAAACCATAAGAAGCTAAATGTTCTTGTTCTAACATTGTAATAGCCATAATCATAGCTGTTCATTCTTGCAGTATTACTTAACGATAGAGTTTTTACCTCTCTGTCCAACGGATAATTGATATTATGCCCTTCTTCAGCGGGCTCCCGATCTCCAAAATAACCATCATCATCTTCATAATCGTAATAAGCATCATCATACCCATCATAGTAACCATCATCATATCCGGCATCATAGCCATCCATGTAATCATCATTATAGTAGTTACCTTCTGAATCTGTATCATCCTGCCAAGAACGATAAAGCTCGCTATTCTCTTCATATTCATAGTCATAGCTGCTATAGGAATTATCTATAGTTCCTACGAAAACAACAAAAGAATAGATAACCATAATAATGAAGGGAATCATGACCAAGGTGCTCCAATGCCCATAGTTTTTATGCAATAAGTGCTGTGCTTTCTTTTTTATTTCGCTTCTAGTCATCCTTTTCTCCTTTTTCTACGTCATTTAAGCAGACTGGCAAGCAACATAGTCCGCCATTTTTTTCTGTACTAAAAAATCAGAATCATCCAACATTGATTCACACCATAAAATCTTTTAGCTAGAAAATATTGAATCTTAACATACTGAAGACTATTGTTACTTCAAGCATGTAAACTTACTATATCGAATATCATGAAATTAAACAATAGAAAACTCTGAATTTTAAGATTTCTACTTTGAAAAATCAGCATAAAAACAGGAGTTGTCAGTGTCAACCATTTCCTCAAAGCAAGCCGCTCCTTAATAGAAGAAATATGACAACTAACAAATCCTGCTGTACTTACTAACACTTCATGGGTAACCTAATACTATTGCTCAAATGGTTCAAGTAAATATTGCTTAGACTGGTGTTTATTCAACCACTCATCCTCAACAGTCTTAAGCTTTGTAACCCAGTCCATCTTTTGCGGCTCAATGAACGTTGCCTGTTCCCAATCCCAACAGCTGCCCGCATGCTCATAGCCATGATTGATTAAGACTGTCAGTTGATTGATTTCCTCAATAATTACAGAAGATGAATCCGAAACCATCCTAATCTGTTCTAACTCATGCTTCAACTCTCGTTTCATTGATCCGTACAGACCAAGAAGAGTTGTGCACTTACTAATTTGAAATGCCTTATTTAACGGATCGATTGGTGAATCGGCCAGTTCCTTCAGCTTCCCTTGTATCTCCAGAATCAACTGGTCCCATTGGATAATTTGCTTTTCTAAATCATCCGCACTGATTTCTTTTCTGTCGGCTGCCAACAAGTATTCTTCTGAAAATTTTACATTTGCCTCTCCAACCATTTCAGCCAATAATGCCGAACCTCTAACGAGCGGCATCAGTACCCTATCATAATATGCTTTTATCGAATGATTGTTTTCTGAATGCTTGTTCATATCAAGAAGTAATAATGAGAGGTTTCGTTGCAGCTGTTCACAAGTGTCTTGATGATTTTTCCGCAGCAGGTCAACTCTGTTTCCATCATCTTTCATTTTTTAATTCCCTTTCCTGTATTTTTTGATGCTATGAATAATTTTGTTAAATCCTATGTACTCCTTAACCTACCAACTTCGCGCCACTTTGTTATCTCACTCTCTCCATTTCAATAACCAGGAAATATCCACCTTAATCAATTAATCCTAACATAAAGATAAATATACTTACTATCATTTTTTTGCCCGCTATTGAAGAATAATGAGAAATCAACCAAGATTATCAACTATTAAAAAGTATAGTGAAAATATATTTGCACGTCTAAAAATATGCATTATATGATACTTACAGAATTACAGTCCGCTCTTTTTGATACATATATCTAAAAATTAATAAAAAACCTTCGAGATTTAACTGAAATAAATAATTATTTTAAGCGTTAAAAAATGCCAGCAAGCCAACTGAAATAGCTTTCCTCTGCCCTATTAACATGTTATTTTCTTCTAGAAACCGTTAATTTTTCTCACTTTTTGTCTTGCCTTTTATTTTTGTTCGTATATACTTAGAATAGTAGTGGGATAGAAAAAAATAATTTCAAATATATTTGGTTCTTCTGCTTCGGCGCCAACCGTAGTAGAAAGAAATGTTGAGACAACCACAATTGCCCAACTTTATTGCCAATAGTATCAATTTCCAATGCTTTCCTTTGCATACTCCTACACAGATATTCAATTTCTTCCGCTAGGGATTTTTTCTGTGTGCCAATCCGGCAAAGGACTAATTGGAGGCTTTTTGATATAAAACTATTGCGACGATATCGGGTAACTGCCTGATATCGTTTTTTTCTATCCTACTGCTTCATTGTAAATGAAAAAGGCACCCCACAGATTAGCGCCAACCAACCTGTGAGGCCCTGTAAAAAAGCCACAACTTTTTTACAGGTTTGCCCAAATACCAGTACTATAGCACCAGTATGTCCATTGTACCTAATTTTATACGTAATTTCCAGTCTATCAATAAATGTTTAATTCAGATTGAACATAAGACTTCACAAATAGACAGCCAACCATTTTCCACTTTTGCTGATTACAGCTCTGTATATTTATCTCTACTGCCCTTGCTCTTATCCACCGGATATTTTATAGCATTCAACTTCATTTTACTGTCAATAATTTCATGCACATCCAGATTTAAATCCGAAGCCAACATTAAGCTGTAAATCAAAACATCGGCTAACTCTTGACGAATATTTTCTTTGTTTTTCTCAATGGCTTCTTCATCACTTAACCATTGAAAATTTTCAAGCAGCTCTGACGCTTCAAGGCAAACAGAAATAGCTAAATCTTTTGGCTGATGGTACTGTCTCCAGTCTCTTTCATCTCTAAAATGATTGATTTTCTCGATTAGTTCTTCCACGTTCATTTCTCCTATCTTACTGAACTTTTTTATCCATCGTTCTTCGCTTTTTTATTTTACCCTCCCCCATTCAAAAATCCGAGTAGAATAAATTTTTTCTCTATACGGATTATAAAAAAGTGGGCTTTCCTACAACTGACGGAACAGCTAGAATGCTTTAATTGCTATGGAGTCATTCTTTTAAATTCAGGCACAAGCTGCGCCTGCTTTTCTGAACCACGCGGATCATCAAAATAGATTACCTTGTTCTCAGAAACAACAGCCGGTATGTATAAGCGACTGATATGGACGCCCCGCTTACAGGTATTACACCAGAACAGACCATAGCCGACTCTGGTCTCTCTATCCCCGCCATACAGATAATCCACTGTAGAACACCCACAGGATGGGCAGTTTAATGCAGACAAATTATCTATATAATCTGGAATAGAAGCAGCAGTTTGAACCCAGCACTGAAAATTTTTTTCATTAAGTTTCCTCCAAGCTATACATCGCTTTCTTTAAGCTATCATACATCTATTTTTCCTACAAACGGTCATTACTAACGATCATCAAATAGGAACAGTTGCAGCTTATCGGATGCTTGTTTCAAATGCTCTTGTTCCTCCTCCGTAAAAGCAACAAAGAATTTACGGTTCCAAGCGTACTCCCAGCCATAGATACGCTGCTTAACTTCCTCTTCTACCGTTAGATTTGCACTAAAAGGGTAGAGCTCAAAAAGATCAAAGAGATATTCCTTTCTCATGCCATTGGTAAGAACATTTAGAATACTGATTTGCTGCTTCGTTTCTTTGCTGGTCTTGAATTG
Organism: Enterococcus sp. BWR-S5; assembly: GCF_016745255.1. Lineage (GTDB taxonomy): Bacteria > Bacillota > Bacilli > Lactobacillales > Enterococcaceae > Enterococcus_L. The sequence continues at coordinate 19,683 of NZ_JADOEQ010000013.1, forward strand.
AGTGAACAGCTCTTGCTTCAGCTCAGAATAAAAATAGGGATAGAGCTCGCCCAAGTGTTCTTCTGATTTTCTGCGAACATCTTTGGAAATGTCAGCGAGTCCTAAAAGATAGTTATCCAACTGTTCCTTCATCGGCAAGCAGCTCAGCCAGCTAAAAACGGCTAACCGGACGTTCTTCCTGGAATCATTCATCCGAAGAAGCATCATTTCCTTATCTCTGTCGTCCTTGAGCATTGCCAGCCCTTGAATCGCATTGACCTCACAAGAGGAGAGATGCTCAAGATAGTATACACGCATGTCGAAGCTTGGAAAATACTTCATTACATAATCTCTCGTCAAATAGCGAATACTGACCGCTGAATCTAATAGCAAAGGAATCATCGCCGTTTCCCCTTCTAAGTGATTGTAACACCAGATACTTGCAAGCTTCCTTATAATCGTTTGCGGATGAGAAAGCAGTGTCTTTACCTGTAGCTCTTTATCCTCCGCGGTTCTCACAAACTCTCTGAAGGTTCTGGCTAAGGTAATCCTATCCGCTTTCTTAAATCCGTTCAGAATACTCTCACCTATAATGGAGCTTTCAGTCGAATAGCTTAGCTCAAAGGCATAACGGTAAATGAACAAATCCGCTGACTGCTGTGCTTCAAGTAACCTTTCAGGCTGGTCAAGTAACAGCTGAATCATATATTTCTGTATTGCTCGACTTTCAACATGTCCCAAGCCTCCCAGACGTTGAATAAAGGGCAAACTAAAAACAAATTCCTCCCTCTCAAACGTTCGCTCACTCATCAGCAGCTGAACAGCAAGTGTCCGAAGCTCAGCGACATTATCATTTACAGTCAAAAGCAGGAACGTCAGCTTGTGCTTGATTGTTGTGTTTTTCAACTTTCCCCATGCAATTTCCCGTATATAGCCATTAGGGTGTGCAGTTAGCCATAGCCAGAAGATGGGAGGTTTTTGCCAATCTCTGCTGGTCAATTCTTTTTGATTCCATTCCTCCCATAACCATTGACTGTTCTTCCTGTAAGAAAAGGCACGCAGTCTCTGACCGTATCCAGCAGCCTTTTAGGTGTCATGCTCTCCAAACAAATTTCCAACGCTCGAAATACCTGAGGTTGTGCCTTGGGATAAACCTTTAGTTTATGAAAATAATATTTAATCATTTCTGCTTGTGATTTGGGGCTCATCTGCTGCGTAAAATGTTCAGGTACCGACAACTTTTTCTCCTTCATTTCTTTTCTCCTTTAGTACAATTGAAATAGCGCAACCTCATAATCCTCTTCATCTATTACTGCTATTTGCTTTGCGTAATTTAAATAATATGTAATCAGCTTTTCATTTCCTGCCCAGCAGTCAAAATAAACGGCTTTTTTGACTAACTCTCCTTGTACACGAGCAAAATCAAACAATTGCCCGCTAATCTTTTTCCCTTGCATCCTCGGATGAATAACAATTTTTTCCAGAAATAAGGCAGGCTTTCCAAAAGAATAGGTATTGAAATGCGCCTTTTCTGATATCACCATCGCGCCAATGAGTTGTCGATTATTTTCCAAAACGACAAGCTGAGGCAGCAGATCAGCCATTGTTTCTTCATCCCAGGGGTAGCTCCATTGGTTGATTCCCTGATTAATTAGTTTCAACGTTGCTTCATTGTAAAGCTGAAGCAAGTCTTCTATATCCGCTATCTCTGCTTTTCTAATTAACCCATTCATCAGAATCATCCCAATCTTTATTTTGTTTAAACACTAGATACGTATCCATATCAACTAGCAAATCAGCCTCCGGATTCACGTAATTTTCAGGAACAAGCTGATAACCATACATTAACATAAATCGCTCAACCACTTCTCTACTTGTTAATAAGGGGAATTTTTCTACCATTTGATGAATCATTCGTGCGACTTCTTCTTTAGAACGTGTCTTGCCATAAACCAACAAACCTACGTCATAAGAACAGCAATTATTTCTCACACTGTTTCCTTCGTCAGCTTCAATTAATTGATATCCTTCAAACTCAATAATCATTTGCTTCCCACGCTTTCTCTCATACTGCCCAATTTAGCATTAAAAAACGGCTAATACCAATTGATTTTTCCTCCTATACGTTCAGTAAGCTCTCTTACCGCAGCCGCTTTCTCCACTGGTATGACCGTCAACTGGTACGAATCAGAATCGATATCTATATCAAGTAAAGCAAGTTCCGTAGGCAGTGCCTGTTTCAATTGCTCAAAAAATTCCGGTGCCATTTCCTCTTTATCTGTGATTTTGCTATAGTCCAGCTGCATATCATACTTTTTCACTGTCTTTTCAGCATAATAGATAAAGTCCTCTGCTTCTGATTTCCAGTCAGTGATGCCTAAATATCCTTCATCATATAAGACATAACAGAATAACTCCCAAATCGGATAGGCTGCAAGCTCTTCAACAGTCATCTCGTTGGAGAACCAATTAGCAAACATTTCTTGGTATTGCTTCAAAAATAGTTCTGGCTCATCAAAAGCATACAGCATTCCCTGCGCGGCGCGTTCGTTCTCCTGACTAAGTAATCGAACGAGCGCCAAATAAGCGGCTCTGTCCTCTTCCTGATTTTTCTCGGCTATTTCTTCTTCCACGGTTGGAGCCGGTTGAGGCATCGATTCGCCTTTTCCAAATAATCTTTTTAAAAACCCCATAGCGATTTCTCCTTTCAACACCTGTTATTTATGTACAATAGTTATCTTCTATTCTACCTTAACAGCAAGCACTCTTGAAGAACCAAATCATCCCAAGCCTATGAAAAAAATAGTTATTCACTGGTACAGAATCAACGCTCGCTAATCCCCTAGCCCCGTCGACCTCAGGGATACAGACTCGCTATTTCCTGCATTCTTGCTTTTAAATGGTCAATCAATACCTGTGGTTCGATTACCTTCGCCTCTTTTCCTAAAAGAAGCAAATAAGTTGCTGTATACGGAATATCTCTTTGTGCAACCAATAACTCCAATGTTCCCCCACCCTTTTTGATTTGAAGTCCTTTGTATAAATACCTATTTTCCAGGCATTGCTTAACGCCTCTCTCAGTAAGCTCTACAACCATTTTCAATGGATTTTTAGGTATAAATTCTTTTTCTAGCTCGGCTAATGTCAATACTGTTTCAGAAGGCACCTCTAAAATACGCACCTGCTTTATGCGATCCACTCGATAATGTCTGGTCTCTTCATTTTCAGAATCAAAAGCAAAAAGATACCAAAAGCCGTTATTCGCATAAATTCCAATTGGTTCCAGACGCTTTGTTGACTGCCGCTTCGGTGACTGATAAACGATTTCTATATTAACCTTATCCATCGCAGCCCGCATCAACTCGCTCAAAAAAGGATTTTCAACCACCTGCTTAGGTGCTGATAATTGAAAGTGATCCTCCAAATGCAGCAGCTTATCCTTAAGTTTTCCTGGAACTACAGCCAAAAGCTTTTCTCCCGCTGTTACTGTATCCATTTGAAAAGGAAACGTATCAAAATTTTGCAAAGATTGAATCGCAAAATACAGCGCCGTAATTTCATCCTCCGTAAACAGTACCGGGGGCAAGACTTGATTCGCCAAAACAGTAAATCCGCCATTCCGACCTTTCTTGCTCTCTACATACAACCCCAAATCTGCCAAGTCTGTAATATAACGGTATACGCTTCTAACCGATAGACGGAAACGATCCGCCAGCTCTTGTGCAGTAAACTCTTTTTTGTTCTGAATATACCACATCATTTCATAGAGTACTTGTTCTTTTTTCACAACTTTTCCTCCGCTTCCACTTTATATGACAAATACTGTCATAATTAACTTATATACTACTAGAGTAAAGGAGGAATGACCATGCGTCAAATCAAAATCAAAGGAGCAAGAACTGGAAATCTAAAGAATATTGATGTCGAGATTACTAAACATCAGATTAACGTATTTGTAGGCGTCTCAGGCTCTGGAAAATCTTCACTTGTCTTCAACACTATCGCTGCTGAAGCACAGCGGCAAATGAACGAAACCTATCCCAGCTATGTGAGGAATCGGATGCCACACCTAATGATTCCCGAGGTCGATAGAATAGAAAATCTTTCTCCCGCAGTCATTGTCAACCAGAAGCCGTTGGGGGATAATCGACGTTCGACAGTCGGTACCGCAACAGATATTAACCCGACCTTACGTCTTCTGTTTTCCCGTTTTGGCACACCATTTGTTGGGTATTCCGATGTGTTTTCATTTAATAATCCTGCCGGAATGTGTCCAACATGCGAGGGATTGGGCAATATCTCAACCTTTCGTATCAATGAACTTTTGGATATGGACCAGTCATTAAATGAGGGGGCTATTCGTTTCGAAAGCTTTGAGCCTGGAACATATCGCTGGAAACGGTATGTCGATTCGGGATTATTCAATAATGATAAGAAAATCAAGAACTATACAAAAGAAGAGCTGGAGCTGCTGCTCTATTCACCGGAAATGAAGCCGCCGCATCCGCTTGAGGGCTGGTACAATTCTTCTGTCTACGAAGGAGTCATTCCACGTATTAAGAAAACCTTTATCCAAAGCTCCTCTAAGCTGGCAAAAAAATATCAGCCGGAGATACAACGCGTCACACAACAGGAGACATGCCCTGATTGCAACGGGTTCCGACTAAATGAAAAAACACTTTCCTGTAAAATCAATGGAAAGCATCTTGGGGATTGTTTGGCTATGCAGTTAGATGAGCTCAAGCTCTTTCTGGAACAACTGAAACCGAAAGAAACTCAGCAGGTTACAGAAAAAATTATTCAGCAGCTGGATTATTTTTGTCAGGTTGGTCTGGATTATTTAAGCTTATCTCGTGAAACCGGTACACTTTCCGGAGGAGAGTCACAACGAATTAAGCTAATCCGCTCGATTGGCAGCAGTCTTTCAGACATGCTCTACATTCTCGACGAACCAAGCACAGGACTGCACCCACAAGACATGGAAGCAATAGGTGGATTGATTCAAGCTATTAAGAAAAATGGAAATACACTTCTTCTGATTGACCATGATCCAGCAGTCATTCAGTTAGCAGATACAGTTTATGAACTGGGCCCCGGAGCAGGTCGCTATGGCGGTCAGCTTCTTGGCAGCACCGACTACTTAGAATGGGAAGCCAAGCAACAGCTGATTCCTCCATTGAATCGAAAGAAAAGAGGCCCAACGACTCAACATTTCATCGCAGAAAATATTTCTAAAAATAATGTCCAAAATATTTCGGTTAAACTCCCTCTTCACCGTCTCCTAGCAATAACAGGCGTTGCCGGTTCCGGGAAAAGCTCATTTGCAGAAGGATTACGTCAGAAATACGACAATCAAGTATTTTACGTCAATCAAAAACGAATTCGAACAAGCAGCCGCTCGACGATTGCATCCTATGTCGGTGTTCTGGATGATATCCGCAAGCTATTTGGACACGCCAACCAGGTAGCTGCCGGCTATTTCAGCTTCAACGGAAAAGGAGCTTGTCCAGTTTGCCGCGGAAAAGGATATATTGAAACTGAGCTTGCATTCCTTGAAGCAGTTCGAGCCGATTGCGAACAATGTGGCGGAAAAAAATTCAGACAAGAGTCATTGAGCTACTTTTATCACGAAAAGAACATCGCAGAGGTTCTTGAGCTGTCCGTGACAGAAAGTCTCTCTTTCTTCTCAGCAGAAAAGCGAATCAGCGATAAGCTTCATTGGCTGGACAAAATCGGCTTAGGCTACTTAACTCTCGGCCAGACTTTGGATACCTTGTCCGGTGGTGAACTGCAGCGCCTAAAGCTGGCCTGTAATCTCGATTGTCGAGAAAAAATTATTATTTTAGACGAACCAACCAGTGGATTGAGTCTCAAAGATACTCAATCCTTGATAAATGTCTTTGAAGAGTTATTGAACAATAACAACACGCTGTATGTCATTGAACACAACACAGCGTTAATCAAAGAAGCGGACTGGATGATTGAATTTGGTCCGGGATCAGGAAAAAACGGTGGAACAGTCCTCTTTGAAGGACCTCCTGAAGCAGCAGTTAACCATCCTGATTCTGTGACCGGCAGATTTCTAACTTGATCCTTCCTGCTGCCAAATAAATAGATGACCGCCTGCTTATGAGAAGCAGACGGTCATCTATTTGCATTTATTACGAATGCCAAATCAGGCTCATTTGTGTGAAAAATCCTGAAACGAAGTGTTGAACAGCACGTGTTCCTTTTAGCAGTGCCGGTAAGAAAATAATAGCCGCCATTGCCAGAAGTATAGATAAACCAAAATTAACAATCATAAAATGTTGCAAGCCAACAGCGGCTGCTCCTAAAACCAATAGTGGTGAGATAGCAAACATCGCCAGTGAGAACCATGCGCTGGCAATCAATACATAAACTGTAAACAACGCCCAAGAAGTAACTAATACATTAAAGATAACAACACCGATTTTTTTCATTTTTAACACATCTCCGATCGCTTTTTTTATTAGTATAGCACCCATCCTCTAAATCGATATCCAACGAGAAGCTGATTTTCTAATCCGACTTAAGTGCCATATTAGAAAAGTTGAATAAGTCGTTCAGCTCATGCGCGATATAGGAAAACGGACTAAGTGTAACGTTTTGTATCGAGAATCGCAGTAAAATGAGAACCGTAGATACATATTATAAATTTTGTATTATGTTCATCGAAGACAAGTTATCTTATTGTCGAAGAAGTTGCTCTGTGAAGCTAGACAAATAGAAAAGCTGAACAAGCTTTGACCGCTGCCAAGCACCTCCATTCTAAAGGTACCTAGCAGCGGCCTCAGCTCCACTACATCAACATCACATTCTCTATTTACTCTATAAGCGGTTCAATATGTGCTTTGATGAAATCAATTCGATCCTTCGCGTCCTGAACAAAGAGAGCTGTGCTGGCAACAACCAGTTGTTTCGCTTTATTTACGTAGATGATATTTCCACCATCCCCCATCGCTGCGTAACAATTTTCATCAATCAGCCACCATAAGTAACCATAAGCTAAATTCATTTCCTGCCAACAGCTGTGCTCTCTAGTACTTTCATCTATCCACTCACCTGACACAATCTGTTGTTCTTGCCAACTGCCGTTGTTCAGGTAAAGGGAACCAATTTTCGCCATGTCCATCGGAGCTAAGGTCAATCCCCAACCCGCAGCATTTATCCCTGTACGATCAGCCACCCATCCGCTGATAGTTGTCGCTTCATAGAAAGCAAACTGCTCCTCCTGACTTTGGAACACAATATCTGAGTCTACGCTGATTCCAAGCGGCGTAAAGAGATGCTTATCTGCAAAGGTTCGAACCGACTCTCCTGTCGCTTTAGTCAAAATACCTGATAAGATATCCGGACCAACAATTGGGCGATACTGAAAACTTCCTACTGAGTCTTGTCCACCTAGATAACTCAATGCAAAGGTCAACCAGCTCTCACTAGTAAAATACTCTACATAGGGCTCGACTTCATAACTGAACGGAGCAGTCATCGTTAATAGGTGACGAATCGTAATTTGCTGAATGGTTTTGTTTTCTTCAGACACTTCATACTCCGGGAAAAAATCCAACACCTTCTGATCCACACTTTCAATCGTGCCATTATCAATGGCGATGCCGATTAAAAGAGAAAGGATGCTTTTAGTGACTGAAAAAATATGAATGCGGCTCTCAGCGGTACAACCATTAAAATAGCCTTCATAAAGCGTCTGATTCCCTTTCAGTATCACCAGCCCCGCAGTATTACCATACTCTTGTTGTATTGCCTTTTCTAATGCTGTTTTTTTTGCTTGATCCATACGTTCTTCCTCCTTGTCTTCACGACAGACACATCACGAGAAAGGTTCGATTGGTACATAGATATCAACAATATGCTTCTTTTCAGGATGTTCATCCGGCTTATTTAGATACACTTCATATGGAAATGAGTTTCTAGGAAGATAGCCGCTTTGAGGCAGCCACTCTCCATAAAGATAATTCCATGCGTCTGTATATTCCTCATGACGGATTTCAAAATGTCCTACAGCATATCTCCCTGTCGGAATAGTCATGCATCCAATCTCGCTTTGTTCATCAATACGTACAGGTTCAGTGATGGAAACACAAAAACTGGTTCGCTGCTTCTCCTCCTCTGAAAAGTCAGGGTAAGTGTGGTAGGCAAACAATACTTTTACATCTTCATCGATTAAATTGCGATTCATTCCAAAAGTAAACAAATCGGTAATTGCTTTTTCAAACGACTCAGCATAATCATAAAGCTCATTGTAAGCACCAATTTTTCTTGAATACAGCACTGGAAAAGCCGCCATATCAAGAATCTCCACACCCGCTGTCACTGCATTGATTTGACTGTCTACTCTCTTAGTATAGAAAGGTTTAAAGGAAAAATCTTTGCAATTGTTGCTGTATTTTTGTCTAAATTCACTTGGCTTCACCCCATAGTGCTTCTTAAAAGCTCTTGAAAAGACAGCAGAATCACTGAAGTCAAACTGAAACACAATATCTGTTATCGATAAATCGGAACGAGCAATCAACATACTGGCAGCTTGCTCTAATCGGGTTCTGCTGACATACTCAAAAATCGATTCTCCTGTCATACTTTTGAATACTCGATGCAAATGATATTTAGAGAAGCCGGAGATATTTGCCAATTGCTCCGACGTATGCGCCTCTTCAATATGCTCCTCAATGTAATCCTGAAGCATGTGAATACGTTTAATATATTCTTGTTTATAGCTGCTCATAATGTCTCCCCCTTTTCTCTTCATCAACAACCCAAACTAGTCACAAACAACTGCCTTCATACCCATTTTAGGTTGCGATAAATCACTCTCTGTATAAATCGTAAAACGATTAAAAATGATTTTCAAGAGTTTTTTTAGCTCTCACAGATTTCACAGTATATTTATAGTAACTGAGATACTGTGATGTCCAAAGCTGCAAAAACAGAAGCAAGAACCTGACACGGTTCTTGCTTCTGTTCTTTTATCATTTCATTCTTGGGAATCAGCTATCAAGCTGCCAGCGGTTCATTTTCTTCCTATTTTTTCGTTGAGTCTCTCACTATCAGCTCTGGAAGAAAACGACGATACCCTTGGCTTTGCCCAGCTTCTTCAATTTTTCTAACAAGCATCTCACCACAAGCCTCACCCATTTTGATAATCGACTGCTTTGCCGTTGTCAATTTAGGCGAACTGACTTGATCCAGAAAAACACCATCAAAGCCAATGATGCCATACTCCTGAGGTATTTTACCACCGCAATTGGCAATTCCCCGCTCGATACCAATCGCCAGACGATCTGAGCTGCAAATAAAACAGGTATTTCCCGAAAACTCCTCCCAATAGGCTTCGATAAACAGCTGACTAAGTGTCGAACGATTATTGAAGCGTTCAATCCTTGGCTGTTTGCCATTGGCTTCCATGATTTTCAAGTAGCCAAGTTCTCGAGATTTTTCAAAGGACTCCTCCACATCGATGCCAATATAAATAATCGTTTCATAGCCGCAGGCAATCGCATAGTTCGTCGTCATTTCTGTTCCATATTGATTGTCACTGTCAACGAAATCAATGCCCTGATTATTCTCGCCAAATAAAACGACTGGTTTTTCCAAGCTGTTAATCCACTCGAAATCATGGGCTCGAAAACCTGTGATAATGTACCCATCGCAAGCGCCCGTATCAAAACCATCTTTGGTGACCAGCTGCAAGGAGTAGTGCTCCTTCCCTACGGCTCTGGCAATCCCCATCAGTAAGTTCATATAGTAGGGTTCTGTCGTATCAATTTCCTCCAAAATAAACAGCTTAATGATTTGTGAGCGATTGCGAACCAACGCCTTTGCTGCAATATTTGGATGATAATCAAGCTCCTTCATCGCTTGATAGACCAGCTCCTTCAGCTCATCCGTTACCTTTTCAGGATGATTGATGACTCGAGAAACGGTCATTTTGGAGACATTCGCCAGCTTAGCTACATCGGACAGGGTTGCCATTGCATTCACCTCTTCATGGTTTGATGAGTCTTTTTATACTGCCTTCATTATAACATGTGGAAGCGATTAGACACGAGCTACAAAGGCATCGTATGGTTGAAGAACCAAATTACCAACAGTCAATGGCAGTGACGGATTATTACTGATAATCAACTCTTTCACCTGATCCTTCAACGAGAATTCCTGTTCTTGCTCTGACATATTGACAGCAATCAGCCATTTTTCTCCTTGATACTGACGATAATAGGCAAAAACCGCTTCTTCCGTTTCGATTAGCTCATATTCTCCCCATACAATCAGCGGATGATCCTTCCGCAACTGAATTAGCTTTTGATACGTATAAAAAATTGAATCCGTATCTGCCAAAGCCTGCTTCACATTCACCTCGTGGTAATTATCATTAACCGGAAGCCACGGTGTTCCCGTCGTAAAACCGGCATGCTTAGAATCATCCCATTGCATAGGTGTTCTAGCATTGTCTCTCCCTTTTGTATTGATGGAGTGTAAAATCTCTTCTTCTGAAAAGCCAGCTGCCCGTCGTTCTCGATACATATTCACACTTTCAATATCTTCGACCTCATCAATTGATTTTACCGGACGATTGGTCATGCCTATTTCCTCTCCCTGATAGATATAGGGTGTTCCCTTCATCATGTGCAGAAGAATCGCAAACATCTTTCCACTTTGTTTACGATAAATCCGGTCATTTCCCCAACGAGAAATAATTCGCGGTAAATCGTGGTTGTTCCAAAACAAGCTATTCCAACCCTGATTTCCCAAGGAGGTCTGCCATTTCGTCAAAACCTCTTTCAATTGGCGAATGGATAGCGGCTGGAGGTCCCACTTCTCTTTACCCTCTTGCTGATCCAGCGTTACATGTTCAAACTGGAATACCATGGAAAGCTCATGGCGTGCAGGGTCTGAATACATTTTAGCGATTTCCGGTGTTGCACCCCAGGTTTCCCCCACAGTCATCACATCATAATTACCAAAGCTCGCTTGATTCATTTCTTGCAAGTATTCATGGAGCATCGGACCGTTCGCAGTCAATTCCTTATCCGGCTGCTTGCCGATTAAATCAATCACATCCATCCGAAAACCGCCAATCCCTTTTTCAAGCCAGAAATTCATCATGTCATAGACTTCTTTTCTGACCTGAGGATTCTCCCAGTTTAAATCAGGCTGCCGTTTACTAAAAAGATGAAGATAATATTGTCCACTTGCTTCGTCCAGCTGCCAAGCACTGCCGCTAAAAATGGAGCGCAGCTTATTCGGCTCTTCTCCGGCAACAGGGTCGCGCCAAATATAATACTCTCGATACGGATTTTCCTTCGAAGACGCAGACTCAATGAACCAACGATGTTCGTCTGACGTATGATTGACTACCAAATCCATAATGATTCGAATATTCACAGCTGCTGCCTTTTCAATCAATTCCTCCATATCAGCCATCGTTCCGAACTCATCCATAATATCCTGATAATCACTGATGTCATAACCATTATCGTCATTTGGTGATTTATAGACTGGTGAAAGCCAGATCGCTGTAATCCCCAGTTTGCTTAAATAATCAATTCTTGAGATAATCCCCCGCAAATCACCGACTCCGTCACCATTGCTGTCCTGAAAGCTTCGCGGATAAATTTGGTAAACAACCGCCTGCTGCCACCACTTTCCCTGTTGTTCTTCCTGTCGAAGTGTTTCCTGTTTCATTATCATATCACCTGCTATCTATAGTTTTCCAACAAGCTTCCTCTGTTTATTTCACTTGTACTCTGTAGGTTCGCGCTTCAAAAGGTGCCAATCGGCCCACACCCGTTAATGGTTCCTGTGGTTGGTCATAGTTACTTATTATTAATTCCCACGCCTTACCTTTTTCACTGATTGACGAAGGCAGCTGGTAATCTGCAGACTGGTCAGAAAGATTAACAAGAATGAAAAATTGCTCTTCTTTCGTTGTTCGAAGGTACGCATAGATTTGTTCGTGGTCTGAAATCAACTCCGTAAAACCCCCATAAATCAACGTCTCGTTTTCCTTACGCAGCTGAATCAGTTGCCGATAGAAATGGAGAACGGACTGAGGGTCTTGGAGTTGACTTTCTACATTAATTTCCTTCGTATTTGGGTTAACAGTCAGCCAAGGCTGTGTTTCCGAAAATCCACCATATTCTGAATCGGTCCACTGCATCGGGGTTCTTGCGTTGTCTCTAGTTGTCCGACTGATGGTTTCCAATGCTGTTTGTTCATCAATTCCCTGAGCAAGCATGTCTTGGTAAATATGCTTTGAATCCAACGCATCAATTTCATTGATTGATGCGAATTTCATATTGGTCATCCCAATTTCCTGTCCTTGGTAGATAAATGGGGTTCCCTGAAGGAAAAGATACATCATCGCTAACCCTTTTGCTGAGATAACTCTATACTCTTCGTTGTCGCTGCCAAAAACCGAAACAGATCGAGGAACATCATGATTCTCCATATAAAGAGCATTCCAGCCCTTGCCATCTAAAGCATACTGCCAACGAGACAGCGCCTGTTTAAAGGAACGGATAGGAACCTGTTCTTCCTCTTTCTTCCATAAACCAATATGCTCAAACTCAAAAATCATATCGAAATAGCCATCGTCTCCGGCCCACTCCTCGGCCTCCTCCGCGCTGACACCACTCGCTTCCCCTACGGTCATAATATCGTAGCGATCAAAAGTCTGCTTCAGCTCTTTGAGATACTCACCAATACCTGAGATATTTTGATATCTGGCGGCAACGTTCTTTGCATCTATCGGCAGATGAAAAGCATCCTTTTTAATATGCGAAATAGCATCGATACGAAAGCCATCAATTCCTTTATCTAGCCACCAGCTAATCATTCGAAACACATCCTGCTTCAGCGACTCATTTTCCCAATTAAGATCAGGTTGTTCCTTCGCAAAAGCATGGAAATAATACTGGTTCGTTTCTTCATCGAATTCCCATACCGAGCCACCAAATATTGCCACCCAGTCAGACGGCGGCTCTCCATTGACACTATCATGCCAAATGTAATAATCTCGATATGGATTTTCTTTGCTTTTCCGAGCTTCTACAAACCATTCATGCTGGTCTGAGGTATGGTTAATCACCAAATCCATGATGACCTTGAGTCCGACTTGATGGGCTTCATCCAACAAACAATCAAAATCTGCCATTGTTCCAAACTCCGACAATACTTCCTGATAATTACTGATGTCATAGCCATTATCTACGTTAGGAGATTCGTAAACCGGATTAATCCAGATAAAATCGATTCCCAGTTCTTTGAGGTAAGGCAGCTTCTCTCGAATACCGTTTAAATCGCCAATCCCATCATTATTGCTGTCTTTGAAGCTTCTAGGATAAATCTGATACCCAACCGCTTCTTTCCACCATTTCTTTTCCATAGTCCCTCCTTTTGATACAGCTCCTATTTTTCTGATTCCTTCAAAGGAACGGTCAACAGCTCTGATAATTTTTCGACCTTTCCATACACCAACAGTTCTAACGCTTCTCCTTCAAGAAGCTCAATTGAGACTTGCTCTTGGTTCGTCTTCACTGAAATTAACCGGCCTTGATAATTGATTGTAAAGGAATAGCCTTCCCACATATCAGGTAAAAACGGTGTAAAGCTCAATTGCCCTTGATACGTTCTCATCCCTGCAAAGCCTTGAACAATTGCCAGCCAGCTGCCGCTCATTGACGTAATATGCAGACCGTCATCTGTATCATTATTATAATTATCAAGATCCAACCGTGCTGTTCGTTTATATAGCTCAACCGCTTTCTCTTCCTGACCAAGCTCAGCTGCTAAAATAGCATGGACACATGGAGACAAAGAGGATTCGTGAACAGTCAACGGTTCATAGAAGTCAAAATTGCGCTTCTTCTCTTCCGAAGAGAATTGACTACCAAAGAAATAGATTCCCTGTAGTACATCTGCCTGCTTAATGTAGCAGCTGCGCAAAATATGATCCCATGACCAGTTTTGATTCAACGGTCGATCCTCCGCTTTCAAGGCAGCCGCAGGTAACAGCTCCTTATCAAGGAATGTATCATGCTGAACAAAGATATCCAGCTCTTCATCATATGGAAAATACATATTGTTGACGATATCCAGCCATTTTTCTTTTTCAACTGCGGTAACGTTCAACTCTGCTTTTGCTGCGCTCTCAGCCTGTTCATAATTGTCCAACGCATATTTCAGACACCACACAGCAAGATAATTGGTGTACCAGTTGTTATTGACATTGTTTTCATATTCGTTGGGACCGGTCACGCCATGAATCATATATTGCTGATTTCTGAGTGAGTAATGGACACGATCCGCCCAAAAACGAGCAACCTCTACAACTACTTTGATGCCATCGGTCAATAGATATGTTCTATCACCAGTATACTCGGTATATTCAGCAATCGCATGGATTATTGCACCATTCCGATGAATTTCCTCGAAGGTAATTTCCCATTCGTTATGGCACTCAACACCGGTAAAGGTAACCATCGGATAAAGTGCGCCCTTCAGTCCTTGTCGCTGGGCATTAATCTTCGCACCAGCCAGTTGCTTATAGCGATATTCCAACAGCTTTCGAGTGACTTCAGAATCTGCAACAGATAGATACATTGGCACGATATACGCCTCTGTATCCCAATAGGTGGCACCGCCATATTTTTCTCCGGTAAAGCCTTTCGGACCTACATTTAATCGCTCATCCTCGCCGTAATAGGTAGAGAAGAGCTGAAAGAGGTTATAGCGAATACCTTGCTGTGCTTCATCATCTCCCTGAATCACTACATCCGCTTTTTGCCAGCGAAGCTGCCAGGCAGCTGTTTGTTTTGCAAAATGTTCGTCAAATCCTTCTGAACTGTTTTGCTGCAAAAGATGGCTAGCTGCATCAACTTGCTTTTCATCAGAAACATCTCTGCTTGTCACAACCGCAACTGTTTTCTCCAACACAAGCTTCTGGTTTGGAAGCCCCTCCCAACTGAATGAGTCACCCGTCATAAGCGCTTCATTTAACGATTCACCGGACAACCCCAGATTATTGTCATTTCTCATCATCGCCGTTACGGTGAAGCGAGGAGTACCAAAATTGTTTGGAACCGTCTGCATGGTCAGGTAGCTGGTATCGCCTTTATGCTCACGAGCCTTTTCTTCCCAGAACATCTCTTCATAGTTGCTGTCTTCATTATGAACATTCCCATTCAGCTTAGAAATCAGTTGAAGGGCAGGCGTGCCTGCTATAACTTCAGCTGAAACTCGAACAAAGCCCAACTCCTTCTCAACAATGCTGACAAATCGTTCAAAGGTAAATCTGATTTGTGTCGCTCCGTCTTCATAGATAAAACTTCTAGTCAACAGCCCGTTGCGCATATCCAGGCTTACGTGAAACTCCTTGACCTCTACTTGAGCTAAATCAAGTGGTTTGCCATTAACAAAAATATCCATGGCGATGAAATTTACGGCATTAATGACCTTGCCGAAATAATCAGGGTAACCATTTTTCCACCAGCCAACTCTTGTTTTATCCGGGTACCACACACCGGCAAGGTAGACTCCTTGATGGGAATCTCCACTATAGGTTTCTTCGAACATTCCCCGCATCCCCATATAGCCATTACCAATAGAGGTCAGGCTTTCCATTAAGCGTTTGTTTTCTCGATCCAAATGACTGGTCGTGATTTTCCATGGATCGATGTCAAATAATCGTTTATGCATGTCAATCCTCCAACTGTTGCGGGACGCTATTTCACTGCGCCGTCGGCAACTCCTTTAATTATTTGTTTCTGCATGACAAAGTAGAAGATGATAACCGGCAGAACCGCGATTACCAAACCAGCCAATGCTAAGTGCCATTGTTTTGTATATTGACCAAAGAAGAAGAACATCTTCAATGGGATTGTTTGTGTTGACGGTGAATTGATTACCAATGATGGAAGTAAATAGTCATTCCAAATCCACATCGTATTCAGCACCACTACAGTGACTGTAGTTGGCTTCAGCATTGGGAAAATCACCTTCCAAAATACTTGAAAACGATTGGCGCCATCAATAATCGCTGCCTCATCCAATGCTTTAGGAATACTTTTCAACGCACCATGATAAAGGAAAATTGACATACTTGCACCGAAGCCCAAATACATGAAAATAATCCCCGCCTGGTTCAGCATTTGCGCTTTACCAAATAATGAAATCAAAGGAATCATAACAGACTGGAAAGGAACCAGCATCGCAGCGACAAAGACCATAAAGATAAAGGTACTTAGCTTTGTCTGCATGCGTTCTAGCGCGTAGGCACATAGAGAAGAGAAAATCACGATGACAACTACACTGACAACAGTGATGAGCAATGAATTGAATAAGGTTTTCAAAAAGTCCAATTGTGTGAACGCTTCAGGATAGTTATCCCAAGTAAAGGATTCCGGGATTCCCAGCGGATTGGTAAAAATCTCCTGTTTCGTTTTAACTGAGTTGCTAATCATTAAATAAAATGGAACCAGCCAAACTAGCCCCAAAGCAAAGCCGAGGGCGGCACGCATTAGCTGACTGCCTGCTTTTTGTTTCTGCATTAGACTTCAACCTCTTTTCTTTTCGTCAAGTAAACCTGTGCCAATGATATAACAGCTACGATGATAAAGAAAATTACCGCTTTCGACTGCGCATACCCCATCTTGTTTTCGACAAATGCACTGTTATAGATATTCATTGCAACCATCTGCGTTGAATTGTATGGACCGCCATTTGTCAAAGATAGATTCTGATCGTATAACTTGAAGCTGTTTGACAGAGTCATGAACAGGCTGACTGTAAAACCGGGCATAATCAGTGGGAACTTCACGTGCCAAAACTTTTGCCAAGCTGTTGCGCCATCTAAATCCGCAGCTTCTAATAACGCATCATCCACATTTTGCAAATAAGAGATATAAATAACCATGATGTACCCGGACATCTGCCAGCACATCACAATAACCAAGGCCCAAAAACCAGTCTGAGTCGTAGACAGCCAAGTCTTCAATGACTCATTCCCAATAGCATCCCCAATTGCCCCAAAAGCATTAATAAAGATAAACTGCCAGATAAATCCAAGAATCAAACCACCGATTAGATTCGGCATGAAGAATACTGTTCTTAGGATATTTGCTCCTTTGAACTTGCTGGTTACCAGCATCGCCAAGCCTAAACCAATCACATTAATTAATAAAATAGATATAACTGCAAACTTTATAGTAAATCCAATAGCTGACCAAAAACCACTATCTGAAAGTAATGCCTGATAATTTGCAAGACCGATAAATTCGCCCTTTGCAACGGCATCCCAGTTAGTAAATGAGTAATAAACACCATATAAAAATGGAATGACCACTACAATCGTCAATGCCAGTACTACAGGTGCTGCAAATAAATAAAACCATGTTTTCTTTTGATGCTTCATTTT
Source organism: Enterococcus sp. BWR-S5 (assembly GCF_016745255.1). GTDB lineage: Bacteria > Bacillota > Bacilli > Lactobacillales > Enterococcaceae > Enterococcus_L. The sequence goes on from NZ_JADOEQ010000013.1 coordinate 37,114, forward strand.
CTGTCCCCTCCTATGTAACAAGGTCGGAAAGATGACTTCTGTTCCAGACCCTTTTCATACTTAACGTTAAGCTTGTGACATTTACCTACCCACTCTACAAAGCGGAGCAAACACGCTATAGCCGCTTTCTTTTTAGAAATAAATGGAACAAATCCCCAAAATAGCATTACATATTTTGGGGATTGTCCGTCATACTTCTTATAGGTACAGCATCTTCATTTCAGCGATTATGTCTTCCACAGAAAAGCCTTACCGCAACCTATGATGTCCCTTCTAAAAGCTACATCTTGAAACTTATTTTCTTTCAGCAGCCCATTTATCCTGCGCTGTCTTCAGCACTTCTTCCCAAGTTGCTTCACCGGCAACATATTTCTGAATTTGTGCGCCTAATGTTTGTTCTCCCCAGCCGGAAGGGTAGCCCATAAACACCCAGCCAGTTGTTTTGCCTTCAGTGTAATACGTGTAGACATCCTTAGACAATGGATCAGAGATTTTGTCTGTATCATAGCCTTCATATGCCGGTACAAATTTGAAATCTTCTAAAACAATTTGCTTACCTTCATCTGTCGTATATAGATAATCCAAGAAGTCTTTCGCAGCTTGTACTTCTTCATCAGAGCCGTTCGGATTCACACCCCAATACATTGGTACGCCTACCGGAATCGTCCCTTCTGTTACACCATCGATTGGAATCGGCAGCAATCCGATATTTTCAGTCGCCAATTCTTTATCAATTTCTTCAATTGTTGTATAAACCCAGTTTCCTTGTTGTGTCATTGCTACTTTTCCATTAGAGAATAATTGCTCAACTTGTTGTGAGTAGTCCAAGCTGTTTGTTGGTTGAACAGAGTATTTGTTGGAAATATCAATATATTTCTTAAATTGATCGCCATATTTGAACTCTACTGTATCTGATTCAAAAGCCTTCATCACATCATTATCAAACTCAGCATTTAAAAAGGCGTTCGAGCCTTGCAGTCCAGTTATCCATTGTTCTTTTGCGGCTAAGGCAAATGGTGCATCAATCCCAAGCTCGTCTTTCTTTCCGTCCAACGTTTTTGCAGCTGCTTCCAAATCATCTAAGGTTGTAATACTTTCTGCATCAATTCCTGCTTCCTTGAAAATTTCTTTATTGTAAAGAACGCCATAGCCTTCAATGTTATATGGCAAGCCCAAAACCTTACCGTCCTTCGTTGCCCCTGCCAACGTTCCTTCCAATGCTTGCTTCGCAGACCCTGTATCACTTAAATCTGCCAGGCTGTCAATCCACATATCTACATCTTCCGGACCGCCAATGTTATAAATATCAGGTTCATTTCCAGATGAGAACTTAGATTTCAAAGCCGCACCGTAATCAGAACCGCCACCTACAGTTTCTACATTGATTTTTACATCCGGATGCTCTTCTTCATATTTTTTTGCCAACTCCTCGAACTGATCCTTGAATTCTACTTTAAATTGAAAAATATCGACCGTTGTCTTTCCATCAGACGATCCGCCATTTGAACCACCTGCTGAATCTGATGCATTGCCGCATGCTGCTAAGCCAAGAGCAACACCTGATGCCAGTAAACCTAAACCAATTTTTTTCCAGTTTCTTTTATTCATTTTAGTTCCCCCAGAGTTATTTTTTTGACATCCTCATTGTGCAATCGATTGCGTTATTTTGCAAGCGTTTTTATGATGTTACCGATAACAGGATTCCAAAGAATATAATCTAGTAATATTACAAGTAAAGATAACCTTACTATTCAATTTGAGAATCTTCAAGATAGAAAATAGAATTCCATTCATTACGCAATCGAATGCATTAATATTTAGCAGGCCACTTACGCCCATTCTTAATCAGCAAATTAATCAGAAATAAGTGCAAAACAACAGCCTTACCGAATTCGGCAAGGCTGTTGTTTTCTTACTTATTCCGCTCCCCTGATACGTTCAATGACCGGTTCTCTATTAACTAACGAAGTAGTGACTGCGGTTAAGACCAACTGAATAACAACGACAATTACTACCAATAGAATTACCTGTATAACGGGATAATAATATTCTCTTATTTGCATCAAGCGATTCGCTGCCGCAAATGAATAGACCATATAGCCAAGCAGACTGCCAAACACAACCGATGTTCCGGTAATGCCGAAAGCATAAAATAGACCTTCTGACTGAAGCATTCGCTTCATCTGCTTATTGGACATTCCAATCGCCTGCATGACGCCAAGTTCTTTCTTACGAGTAAGAATACTATCGATGGTTGTATTAATCAGATTCATGATTCCAACAACGCCCAGAATAGCCATGATTCCATAGCCCGCACCATTAATCAACAGCATGATTGACTCCCATTGAGTCACGGCCTCTTGGTAAGTCTCCAGTTCAATTACCTCATTCTCGGAAACGATTTCCGACAGAGCTGTTTTCACCTTCGATTCCTGTTTCGGCTGCACTTTGATATCATAATAGTTGGTTAGATTATTATCTGACATTCCTTGAATACTGTTATTCGAACTGATAAAGGTGCTGTAATTACTCTGCGCCTGAGTAAATTCGCCAATGGCTGCGATTTTTAATTTTTTAGTATGGCTGCTTTCGCCATCAAAAATCGTCGTTTCCAACACATCACCAATTTCCGCTTCTGGATAATTGTTGGCAAAAATATCACTGGCGATAACAGCTTCTCCACTCGTTAGCTCTTCATAAGTGATACTGCCTTCCTTTATGTTTGATTGCAACTTCTTAAACTGCTCTTCATCAACACCAGTTATAGAAACACCTAATGCCTCTCCGGTATAAGAATCTGTCAATGCAGGTATCTCGCCATTTATCATCAAATGAGCTTCTATCGCTTCCACTCCCGGAATCGCAGCAATCCGTTCCTTCATTGCTTCATCAAGCGGATTGTTCTGCTGCATCATCTTCCATTCACGCTCAGGATTCATCTTATCTCCACTCCAGTGTTCAAGGGAAAGTCTAAAATCTTCGGCAATCGAATCTCTAGCAATTTGACTTGGCTGCATACAATTGAAAACTGTAGAAACGACCACAAATAGAATACCTATCGTTCCTAACGAGAAAATCGTCATCAATGTCCGCTTCTTATTTCTGGAAAGTGTTGCACCAGCAAGTTTTTCCAAGGTAATATCAATGAAACCTTGACGTTGCGTCTGCTTGCTTGCAGATTGTCCTGTGTATCGCATCGCTTCGATTGGCAGAATTTTCCCAGCCTGCCGCATTGGCTTCAACGAAGAAACAAGAACTGTTACCAAGCTAACGGCAATCGTCAAAGCAACAATCCACGGAAGAATCAACTGAACTTCACCATTTTCCAAGGTTTCCTTCATCACCTTCAAAGAGACAGTCCCATCCATAAAGGACAACATAATTCTATTGAAAAAGAGTGTTGTGCTGATTATCCCAATAAGCAACCCGATTGGAATTGCGGCTCCTGCAACAATCAAGTTCTCTCGTAGGACCGCTTGACGAATCTGTCTTTTCGTTGCACCCAGCGCTTTCAGCTTACCGAACTCCTGCACTTTATTAATCAAAGAGACATAATAAATACTATAAATGGTTAATGCACCGGCAATTACAATGATAACGACCAATACAGCCATTCCGCTCAAAAAGCTTGGATCAACATAATTGGCAAACAGGTACTCGCTGTTCACAACAACATCATCGTCTTGCACACCAAAGGAACGACCAATCTCTTCGCACATTTCCTCAATTGCATCTGTCGAGGTTGACATATTCTCTGACAAACGAACCATGACACGATAGTTGCGCTCAGCTTCGGGAATTATTGCCTGCATGACTTCCGTAGAAACCAGCATTGAGAAAACACCCTTTTTACTGCCTTCTTCACTATCAGGAAGGATACCGACTAGCTTAAATACGCCCTCTTTTTCCAAGCTCAGCCCGTCAGCTTCGTTACTTTGATAAGCGAGACTGATTTCATCCCCTACCTCGACTTGAGAATAGCCCCATCTGCGTAATGTTTCTTTAGTCATCGCAACTTCATTACCTGCTTTTGGCGCTGCTCCCTCTACAAACTCAGCCTTATTCAGCTCCTGAGCCGTTTCATCCATATACATGATATAGAACTCAGACTCACCGATGCTGCTTTGACCGATATCCTGTCGCAATCCGGCTTTCTCGATTGCCGCATGCTGAAACAGCTCGTTCTTCTTTTCTTCCGAGATATTTCGGTACATCGCATGCCAAGTAGGATAGGTTTTGTTCACCACATGATTCTGTACATTTACTACACCAATACCGATTGTTATTACCAGAAAAATCAACACCGTTGTTAAAACAACCGCAATTGCAGAGAGCAGATTTTTCCCTTTATGATACTTCGCATTTGCCCAGGCAAGTGAATTAATTGTCTTCATTTAACTCACCCGCCCGTCTTCAATCCGAATCACTCGATCCGCCATCTGGGCAATCGCTTCGTCATGGGTAATCATAATTAAGGTCTGCCCAAAGCTCTCAACAGAATGCTTCAGCAATGACATAACCTCCAGCTCTGTCTTGGTGTCAAGATTTCCTGTAGGCTCATCTGCCAATATAATAGCCGGACGAGCAGCAATTGCTCGAGCAATCGCTACACGCTGCTGCTGACCACCGGATAACATACTTGGAAGTGCCTTTTTCTTTTCCAAGATATCTATTTTCTTCAAAAGGTCGTCAACAAATTCGACATCTACCTTTCGATTATCCAAGCCAAGCGGAAGCACAACATTTTCCCAAACATTCAGTGACGGAATCAAATTATAGCTTTGAAAAATAAAGCCGATTTTTTGGCGACGGAATTTTGCCAACGCCTCATCCTTCATTTCAAACACATTTTTTCCATCAATATATATTTCACCTGAGTCAGGGCGATCCAAACCGCCAATTAAGTTCAGTAAGGTACTCTTCCCAGAGCCGGATTTACCAATGATTGCGACAAACTCCCCTTTTTTTACTTCCAAGCTTGTATGGTCTACAGCTTTGACAACTGTACCGCCATCGCTATAGTGCTTTACCAGATTATTGATTTTCAATACCATTTGTTTATTCCCTCTTTTCTTTTTCTAAACTCAGTGTACAGAAGGAATCTTTCATTTTCTTGTCAACGAACATAACAAGTTTGTAAGAAAATAACAATCTGCCTTTCTATTCTCGAAAATTCACCTCGCCAGCTGTTTTAAACCTGCCGCTTACGATTTAATTACGGTAGTGTTTATATTCAATGCTAATGGAATGGTCAGCTGAAAGTTGGCTCCTTGCGGCTGGCAATCCTTCATCATAATGATTCCGCCTTGTTCCTCAATGATTTTACGCGCTAAATATAGCCCAACACCTGAGCCTTCGTTTTCAAGAACAGTAGCGTTCTTTCCACGGTAGAAGCGGCGATAGATTAAGTTCACCTCTTCTTTGGGAATCCCCGGCCCCTCATCCATCACTTCGATCAGAGCATAGCTTGGAAGAATTGTTCCCCTCACTGTAACAGCTGTTCTTTTCGGTGAATACTTTATCGCATTTTCCAAAATATTACTGACAGCTTCAGTTGTCCACTTTCTATCAGCAATAATCAAATGATCCGCTTCTATATCTACCTCTATTTCAATGTCTTTGTTCAAGGCTTTCATGATTAAACTACTGACAACCTGAGTTACCAGCTCTTTCAGAGAAAAGGCAGTTGGCTCTATACTGATTAACTCTGCTTCAAGCTGAGAAAGCTTAGCCATTGAATCCAGCATTAAATCCAGCTTATCAATTTGATTGCTTCCCTGCATAAAAAACTGTTGCCTTTCTTCTATCGAAAAGCTGTCGGAACCAGCAATTTCTAGGCTCATTTTCAACGAGGCAATTGGTGTTTTCAGCTGATGCGTAATGTCTGTAATTACAGCTTTGACATTCTCTTCTTCAGACTTTCTCCGTTCAAGAAGAACTGCATTCCGTCGCTTTTCCTCTTCAAATCGTTCGGATAGTAACAGTAAATTTGATTCAAGCGTTTTTTGTTGTTTTCGACTGATCCACCAGATGACTAAAAGCAGCAGACCACTGATGGAAAGGATAAGTACCATCCGAAATAGAAAGCGTTGCAAATTCTGCTGTTGGCGGGTGTCCTGAAAAGAGTACCCATATTTGTCTTCCAGACGTTCACCTTCAGCTACTTTGCTTTCATCCAACGCGGATTCAAAACCCGCAACAACTGTCGCTTCATCCAGCATATCAGCTTGCGCAAAACTGCCTAAAGCCTGTCGGTTATCTATGAGGGTTCGCCTAGCCAAGTCCTGATAGTTCAGAAACAATGCTCCTGTGATTACTGCTATGATTAACAGAAAAAGCACTGTTAGAGCTTTTGAACCTCGCTGACCCATATGTAGCCAACTCCTCTCACTGTTTTGATTTTCTCTTTGCCGATTTTTTGTCTCAAACGGCTGATATTTACAGATACCGTATTACTGTCCACATACTCTCCTTTATTATCCCAAATCTTTTCAAGAAGCTGTTCCTGCGTCAAAATTTGCTTGGGATTTTCCATAAAATATGCAAGCATCTGTATTTCTGTTTTACTTAATTGCGCCAACTCATTTTCAATAAACACCTTCATCTCAGAAATATTCAAACGGATATTGTCTGAGGAAAACACCTTTGATTTACCATCCGGAAGGCGTTTAATCAACGCGTTTACTTTAGAAATTAACACCATCAGACTGAACGGCTTCGTTACATAGTCATCCGCTCCATGCTCATAACCCGAAACGATATCGTATTCTTGATTATACGAGGTCAGCATAATGATGATAACTCTCGACTTTTGCCGAATCTCTTTACAGAAATCCAAACCATTGCCATCCGGCAGCGATATATCACTGATAACCAAATTGATTTCTTCAGAACCAAACATCTTTTCCGCTTCTCTAATCGTTTTACAGGAGAACACTTCGTATCCTTCTTTCACCAGACACAACGTAATCCCTTGGTTCAAATTCGCATCATCTTCTAACAATAAAATCTTTTTCATACATGACTCCCCTAAATGTCGTTTTATTACATCCGTTATCTAATAATATAGCAAATAACCACTGACTACGCAGTAGCTATTTTCAGAAGTATTTAAATTGTCTTACTTAGCCAGTTCTTTAGGTTTTCTGGCAGCTCCAGTTAAAAATACATGTTCTCACTTTTTACAGCTATTCTATAGATGAGAATGAAACAAAGTTTCTTTAAATTTAGCTGAAGAGGCTTGTATTATGAAGAAAAAAGGAGTTAAATAAGTGAGGAGTTTCAAGCATTTATTCAAGAGTTTTACATGCGCATACTGTACAAGCAAGGAGACCTAATTAATGGAGCATATATTGCCAAATTCTGTCCTGCAAATGAGTACGATTTTCCTTTCTATCGTCATCGAGGCTTTTCCTTTTGTTTTATTAGGCTGCCTCATTTCCGGTGCCATTCACGTTTTTTTAACGCCAGAGCGAGTGATTCGGCTCCTACCAAAAAACAAGGTGCTGTCTATCTTCCTTGGTAGTATCTTAGGTTTTTTCTTTCCGTCCTGTGAATGCGGAATCGTGCCGATTGTTCATCAATTTTTAAAGAAAGGTGTTCCAGCATACACCGCCTTTGCTTTCATGCTTACGGCACCGATTATCAACCCTATTGTGCTATTTTCGACCTATATCGCCTTTAGCAATTCTCTGCAATTTGTGTTTTGGCGCGTAGGCGGTAGCTTTCTGATTGCCTTTGCTGTTGGATTCTGGCTTGCCTTCATCAATAAAGAAGAGATTCTATTAGCAACTATTGATTCTGACGTCTCGATTGAGAAAGAAGCTTGTTCAACACAGCCATTACATGCACCTAAAGCTTCTTTCCTTTCGAAATCTAAAGAAGTCCTAACACATGGCATCGATGAATTCTTTGATACAGGCCGCTACCTGATTATTGGTGCCTTATTGGCAGCTGCTATGCAAACCTACTTACCTACAGCAGCAATTCTCCAGCTGGGACAAACAAAGCTTTTGGCGATTGCCGTTATGATTCTGATGGCATTTGTTCTCTCCCTTTGTTCAGAAGCCGATGCCTTCATTGGCTCCTCTCTACTAAGCCTGTTTGGTACAGGTCCGGTTGTAGGCTTTCTCGTCTTTGGACCAATGGTGGATATCAAGAATCTACTAATGATGAAACGTTATTTCAAAGGGGCATTTATGCTTAAGTTCGTCGGTCTGATTACACTTTTAGCGGCCGCCTACGCCTATCTTATTTAAGGAGGGAAACGTATGATTCGCTTTATTATCTTTGCCGGATATGGCTTATTGATGATGTCTTTACAAATTTCCGGAAAGCTTAACCAATATATCAATATCCATTACCGTTATCTTGCCCTGTTATCGATGGCATTATCCTTGATTCTGGCAGTTTTTCAATTGGTTCTCTGGACAAAAAATGATAAAGAGAATCACAGCAGCCATGAACACCATGATGACCATCATCACAAACAGAAGCCTTTGCAGCAATTATGGGCTTACCTGCTGCTTTCGCTTCCTCTGATTGTCGGTTTTGCCTTCCCAACCGTCAGCTTGGATACAACGATTGTCGAGGCAAAGGGATTTCAATTTCCTCTAAGCAAGGAGTCCACAGGCGATCCCGATATCCAGACACAATACTTGAAGCCAGACACCAGCATTTTCTTTGAAAAATCTGATTATGACCGGCAAATGCAAGAATTGATGGCTGAATATGAAAATAAAGAGGTCATTTCAATCACTGATGACAATTATTTAGAGGTGATGGAGCTGATTTATAATTACCCCAGTGATTTTTTAGGAAAAACGGTGTCATTCCAAGGCTTTGTTTTCCACTCAAAAGACGATACTGTCGAAAATAGTTTTGTTTTTCGTTTTGGTATCATCCATTGTGTCGCTGATGCCGGTGTTTTCGGTTTACTTACTCACCTGCCAGAAGGTACAACATTGGATAATAATGATTGGGTTAAGTTGGAGGGAACAATCACAACAGATTACTATCATCCATTTAAACGAACGCTGCCAATCATGACTGTTAATACTGTTAAAAAAATTGAACCACCGGAAAATGAATATGTCTATCGGACATTTTAAAAACAAAAAACTAGTTAGAACATATTGAATAAGAGTGGACGGCCGTTGGCTCCCACTCTTTTCTCTACTCTCAAACCAAATGAACAGGTCCTAAGACGCTATATTACTACGAACTCTTCCATCTCTAACCAATGAATTGCTAAGAATTGAAGGGCTCGGTCCTCAAGATAAAACATTTCTATTCCAGTAATTACTCGTCGCAAGGAGAGGCTTTGCACGACCTGATATCGGAAAGCTTTCTAACCAATCTTTCCATCTCCTTATTCCCCACTATCCTTCATACGAATATAAGTAACTGGTTTAGATAATCCATCAGTCTTAGGATGCTTCACTACGTTTACACCGGAATGATAAGTCAGCTGATTTTCATTTAGAAAATAAAAGAAATAGCGATTGTTTTCATTTAACGAAAGGCAATCCATCTTATCTCTTTCAAGCGAATCTATCACCATCACATAGCTACTTCCCTCCGAGTCTCCATCAGAAAAGCTTGTCACAATGAGCTTATCCTCCCCTTGCTTTACAACCTCTAAATATTGTTGCCATTCTTCCCCATCAGATGCCCATTTTCCAAGATAGCGATCCAGCGAAGCCATATCTACTGACACATCAGATTCCTCAGTACCGCTAATTTCATGTCCGCTTTTCTGTTCAATATATGAGCAACCAGTCAAAATCAACACAAATCCAACACAGATTCCCAACACACTTCGTTTCATTTTAGAACTCCCTTAGCCTTATTATTTCTACAATACTATTATAGTATAGTGTGCATCCTTCTTTTTCAATCCCTTCAGATACAGTACTTTAACAGCCAGGAAACAATAGAACAAATCCAAAGAGTTTTGCCTTTTCCAAAGAGATATCTCCTACAATTCATCTTATGATTAATTTTTAACTACCCAATTTGCAAGTCTTGAAAAAGTAAGCTAGAATAGATTCATCAGACAAGTGAGGGATTATTATGGGAAACATTGGAAAAAAACTGCCGGAGCAGGTGGCAGATACAATTATTGAATACATACATGAGCACGACTTACAAGTCGGTGACCGTTTGCCAAATGAATATGACTTGGCAAAAGAACTGAATGTCGGGCGTAGCACAATACGAGAAGCTGTTCGTTCACTCGCTTCCCGCAACGTGCTGGAGGTCAGACAAGGTGCCGGCACCTTCATCAGTAAGAAACGAGGAATCGCTGACGATCCTCTTGGTTTTGGACTTGTAAAAGATACCCTCAAGCTTACTAAAGATTTGTTTGAGATTCGATATATCCTCGAACCACGTGTAGCAGCATTAGCAGCTACCAACGCAACCGATGAGGAGATTCAAGCCATCGATCAGGTCCGGCTCGCTATCGAAGAAGCCATGGATACAGACACTCAGCTTCAATTAAATCTGGATGTTGAGTTCCATTCTCTAATAGCCAAAGCCAGCAATAACGTGGCTATGCATCATTTAATTCCCGTTATCAACGAATCAATGTTTCTTTATAACGACCGCTATACAAACCAGCGGGTCAAAGAAGAAACCCTTTTGCTTCACCGAGAAATCGTCGAAGCCATCAAAAAGCATGATAGCAACGCGGCTTTCGATGCCATGACGGTGCATATGGCCTATAACAGAATGAACCTAAATCAATTTGAGCGAAGTGAAAATGAATAAACTGCTACAAAAAACGACCTGAGAAACGTATCTTTTCTCAGGTCGTTTTTTATAGTTTTTTCACACACCCTCTCTAATTTTATGCTAAACCACAAAAAAGTAACCGTTTTCTATTGACAAGTCATCAGATGTATTTTATATTAAAATCATCAGATGACTATGAAAGGAGTTCATACAATGAAATTCAGCTTTAGATGGTACGGTTCAACCGACCCAATTCCACTGTCATACATTCGACAAATCCCTAATATGACTGGAATCGTCAGCGCAGTATACTCTGTACCAGTAGGCGAGCTATGGCCTGAGAAAGATATTCAGTCACTAAAAATGGAGGTTGAAGCAAATGGGATGCTGTTTGAAGTCGTCGAAAGTGTTCCTATACACGAAGATATTAAGCTTGGAAAACCCAGCCGAGCAAAATATATCGAAAATTACAAGGAAAACATCAGACGACTGGGCAAAGCCGGAGTAACCACAATATGTTACAACTTCATGCCCGTTTTCGACTGGACTCGAACAGATTTAAACTTTATCAATCAGGATTCTTCCTCGTCTCTTGCATTAAACCTAAAGGAAATTGCCTCACTCGATCCCTTAACAGGAGATTTTTCACTTCCCGGTTGGGATGAATCTTACTCAAAGGATGAGCTAAGTGAATTGTTTGCAGCTTATCAGTCGGTTACTGCGGAGGATCTTTGGGACAATCTAGGCTATTTTCTTAATGAAATTATTCCAGTTGCAGAAGAGGTGGGAATCAATATGGCCATCCATCCAGATGACCCTCCCTACCCTATTTTCGGCTTACCTAGAATCATCACAAATGACGAGGCTTTCCAACGACTGTTTGCCCTCAATTCCAGTCCGGCTAACGGAGTAACCTTCTGCACAGGATCATTAGGTGCAAGAATCGACAATGATATCTATACGATGCTTGAAGATTACTTAAAGAAGGGACGCGTCCACTTCATGCATACTCGAAATATTCTGCTTCATGAGGACAACAGCTTTGAAGAAACCGCACACATGTCTGCTTACGGTTCGGTTGATATGGTCAGGGTGTTATCACTGTTGAAACGCTACAACTATGAGGGGTATTTAAGACCTGACCACGGCAGAATGATTTGGGGTGAGCAAGGAAGACCAGGATACGGATTATACGATCGAGCACTTGGCGCAAGTTATTTGAACGGCATTTGGGAAGCTTTACAATACTAAGGAGGATTTACTAATGGAAAATCGAAGTTTTATGGACAAGTTTGCTGACGTCTTGGGGAATGTTGCAACAAAGATTAACAGCCTCCGCTACATTAAGGTCATCAAAGAAGCATTTGCTGCATTGATACCAGTCATCATCACCGGCGCTTTTGGAACCTTGTTTTCCGCTATGGTTTTCGACACAGAAAATGGTCTGGCACAGCTTGGACCACTTGAATTTTTAGGTGCGCTAAAACCGATTGCAAACAGTATTTCTTATGTGACACTCAGCTTTTTGACTATTTACGCCGTCTTCCTAATAGGAATTGAGCTGGCAAAGCTAAATCAGGTAAAGGGTGTTTTTCCCGGTATTATTGCTGTTATGTCTTATCTATCAGTCAACCCAACTACCTATGAATTTCTCTTTGAAGAAAAAGCAGTGATTGCTGAAAATGTGCTGGCTAAACAGTTTACAGATACCAAAGGTTTATTCTTAGGAATGTTTATCGCCATTTTATCTATCGAGCTATACTGTTGGCTTGGTAAGCAGGACAAGCTAAAATTAAAAATGCCGGATACTGTGCCGACAAACGTTTCCGCAAGCTTTTCCGCTCTATTCCCAACCGTCTTGACTGTCTCAGCGATTGCGACACTTGGATTTGCTGTCAAAGCGCTGACAGGGATGTACATGTACGATATTATCTATAATCTCGTTCAAAAACCATTGGAAAATGTCGTCCAAGGATTACCAGGTATTCTATTGCTAATGTTCATCGCACAGGTCTTCTGGGTCATTGGTATTCACGGAAATCAGATGGTTAAGCCAGTCAGAGAACCCTTGTTACTGGCAGCAATCGCAGTTAATACAGAAGCATTTGAAGCTGGAAAAGAAATCCCAAACATTATTACTATGCCTTTCTGGGATATGTATATGAGTATGGGCGGCTCCGGTGTGACAATCGGTCTGTTAATTGCTATCTTCTTAGTAGGTAAGCGTGATGACATGAAGGAAATTGCTAAGCTTTCAGCAGCTCCCGGTATTTTCAATATTAATGAGCCGGTGATTTTCGGCATGCCGATCATGTTGAACCCAATTCTTGCCATTCCATTTATCCTGACACCATTAGTTACCGGAACAATTGGGTATGTTGCTACTTATTTCGGTTTCGCTGCTAAAGCAGTCGTAATGGTCCCTTGGCCAATGCCACCGCTGGTTAACGGCTATTTGGCTACTGCCGGAGATTTTGGAGCAGTCATTACACAGTTCGTTTGTATTATCGTTTCAGTGTTGATTTATCTGCCATTCGTAAAAGTATCGAATCGTCAACAATTGGAAACAGCTAAATAAAATTCTCTTTTGGAGGTAAAATTATGAACATCATGATTCCTGAAAATTTCGTTATCGGTGCCGCTTCTTCCGCGTGGCAGACTGAAGGTTGGAAAGGAAAGAAGGACAATCAGGACTCTTTCCTCGATCTTTGGTACAAGAATGAAACCTTTGTCTGGCATGACGGCTACGGGCCCGATACAGCGACAAATTTTATGGAAAATTATCAAACAGACATTGAGTTGATGAAGGAAATTAAACTAACCCACTATCGAACATCAATTAACTGGGCACGCTTTTTTACAGACCATGAAAAACTGATTGTTGATGAAGACTACGCCGCACACATTGATGCAGTTATTGACGGCCTGCTGGAAGCCGGCGTAGAACCTATGCTCTGCCTTGAGCATTACGAAGTCCCTGCTGTTCTATTGGAAAAATATGATGGCTGGAGCTCAAAAGAAGTTGTGGCGCTCTATATCAGTTATGCTGAAATCGTTTTTTCACGCTATGCTGATCGAGTTCATTACTGGTTTACCTTTAATGAACCCATTGTCTCTCAAACACGTTGCTACTTAGATGCTATACGCTGGCCTCACGAACAGGATACGAAGAAATGGATGACTTGGAACTATCACAAAGCGTTGGCTACTGCCAAAGCAGTCAAACTATTCCATGAAAAAGCATACAACGGACGAATCGGCTGTATTCTAAATCCTGAAATGGTTTATGCTCGTTCAAGTGCAGCCCACGATCAGAAAGCCGCACATATGTATGATCTGTTTTTCAATAAAGTCTTTTTTGATCCGATGATTCTTGGTGAATATCCTAAAGAATTACTTGATTTATGTCGTACACATGGTATCATGTTTCCATCAACAGAAGAGGAATTGGCAATCATTAAAAATAATACTGTCGATTTTCTCGGAATCAATCAGTATTATCCAAAACGAGTTCGCGCGCCACGTTATCAATGGAACGGGGAAACACCCTTCCATCCGGAAATGTTCTATGAAAACTTCGAGCTTCCCGGCAGAAAAATGAACAACTCGCGCGGCTGGGAGATATATCCTAAGGTGATGTATGATATGGCTGTCTACCTAAAGGAGAATTATGGTAATATCCCATGGCTGGTCACTGAAAATGGGATGGGACGCGAGCAAGAAGAACAATATATCGATGAAAGCGGTCAGGTACAGGATGACTATCGCATTGATTTCATTTCACAGCATTTGGCTTGGCTGCTTCGGGCAGTGGAAGAAGGCGCAAACTGTGAAGGATACATGCTTTGGGCATTTACCGACTGCGTTTCGCCAATGAATGCTTTCAAAAACCGTTACGGTCTGGTCAGAATCGAGCTAGATGAGAAACGAACCAGAAGCCTAAAGAAATCAGGGTACTGGTACAAGCAATTGATTACAGATAGACAATTGATACTTCCACAATAACCAATCGCTTCATAACGTTACTCTCCTTACTCAAACGGACTTCTAGCAACCACAAATGAAGTCAACCTGATTAAGGAGAGTATTTTAACTGATAGAAGACTACCATGGACAGGAGAGTACACCACATGAATATCGAATTGATCGGCTTAGGTAAAATGGGGATGGGAATTCTAAAAAATTTATCGAAAAAAAGGAAATATACGATTCACTGCATGGACATTAACGAAAAACTAAAAGCTCCTGCTGAGGAAACAGGCGCTGTGTTCTTCCCTACTCTTTCTGAGCTTTTGAACACAAGAAAAGCAGAAGCTCGCGTCGTCTGGCTAATGCTTCCCGCCGGAGAGCTAACCAATCAGACAATTAGCGACTGCCTCGCCTTTCTAAAAAAAGGAGATACGCTTATCGATGCCGGTAACTCAAAATACACAGATAGCAAAAAAAATGAGCAGCTATGCAGTGAACAAGGTGTTCACTTTTTTGATGTCGGTACCTCAGGTGGTGTAGATGGCGCAACAAACGGCGCCTGCATGATGATAGGCGGTTCCTCAGAGCATTATGCAGCTATCGAACCGTTATTCAAAGACCTTTGTGTAGCAGACGGTGTACTGTACTGTGGTCCGGCCGGCAGCGGTCATTATTTGAAGATGATTCATAATGGCATTGAATACGGTATGATGCAGTCAATCGCTGAAGGCTTCGATATTCTTGCTCACGCTCCTTATGACTACGATTTGGAAGCAGCAGCGAAAGTATTCAATCATGGATCAGTGATTCGCAGCTGGCTGATGGAGCTGACAGAAAATATTTTCCGCGCGCCCGAGCAGCTAGATACAATCGAAGGGGTCATCCCCTCCTCAGGCGAAGGTCAGTGGACCATTGAAGAAGCCTTGAGTCTGAAAATAGCAGCGCCCGTCATCACGCAGTCACTTCTTTTCCGTTATTCTTCTGAAAGTAAGGATCGAACTGCCGAGAAGGTCGTTGCTCTATTACGCAATCAGTTTGGCGGTCACGCAGCAGTGAAGGAGGCTGTCAAATGACTTCCGGGACAACAGTAACCATTGATGTTGGAACAACAGCAATCAAGCTGTTTCTCTATCAAGCGAAACAAGTGATTCATCAGCAGGAAATCCAGCTTACCACCTATTCAGAAACAAACGGAAAATCTTATCAGAAGCCCGACGAGCTGCTTAACAGCTTGCGTACCGGTTTGCAGGCACTACTTCAACAGACGGCAAGCCCCATTGACTATATTGCTGTAAGCACAGCGATGCACAGTTTACTTCCCGTTTTTGAACATGGGTACGGTGAAATCCTGATATGGTCTGATAAACAGGCAGCTGATAGTGTTGCAGCGTTCAAAAAAACAAGCTTCAGTCAACAGGTCTACGAAAAAACAGGTACACCTATTCATTATATGTCGCCATTTTCCAAGCTTTTGTGGATAAAAGAAGAAGTGCCTTTCTCTCTGCCTGTCAAAAAGTGGATTGGGCTAAAAGAACTGATTACTGACTTCTTTACCGGAGAATACTTGCTGGATTACTCTACTGCTTCTGCAACCGGATTATTCAATAGTATAATCATGGACTGGGACGATGAGATTCTCGATTTTTTAAAGATAAAAAGAGAACAACTTCCTCAGCTCGTCGATACGAATACTATTCTTGATATCAAAGACTATCGAAAAAACGATTTAGGACTACGTAATGAGACAAAGCTTTTGATCGGTGCCAGCGATGGTTGTCTTGCTGCATTCGCAGGCTATCTGAATACCGGACTTCAAACCAGCATCACATTAGGTACAAGCGGAGCTGTTCGGAAGCTCTCATCAACTCGTCAATTAGATTCAAAAGGAACCACCTTTTGTTATTATCTAAAAAAGGATCTTTGGGTGTGCGGAGGCCCCTCCAATAACGGCGGTACAGTTTTGGAATGGGTCAGTCGTCTATTCTTCGACACTCCCTCTGCCTTGTTTGAGCACTTGGATACTGTACTTGATACTGCGCCCATCGGTTCAAACGGCTTACAGTTTCTACCGTATATCAACGGAGAGAGAGCTCCGCTATGGGCGCCGCATATCACCGGTACTTTTCAAGGAATCACCACCACTCACGGTCGTTCCGATTTTATTCGGGCAGTAATCGAAGGCATGCTGCTGAATTTGAAGTTTATTATGGAGACAAACCAAATTTCTGATGAAGAGATATCAATCAACGGTGGTGTTTTTCGTCATACCAAGCTAGCTCAATTAGCTGCAGATATCCTAGGGAAGGACTGTCTTCTTTCTATACAGAATGAGCCAGGTTTCGGTCTGCTTGGTTTACTAGATAACAGCTTGGAGCAACACGCAACACCTTCATTCCAGCTTATTAAGAAGGATGAAGAACGAACGAAATTATATCAACCGATTTATAAAACTTTTGCCGAAAAGGTTGATACCTACAGAGATTTCTATCTATAAAGAAACAGAAGTATTTGCAGCTAGTTCAAATACTTCTGTTTTTTTGTTATTTCAATACGAGTATTTATTAAAAAAAGGCTAAGTTCAAACATCCTTCACAGATAATTCCTTTACAAATGATTGTTATTTCTATTACAATTCCCTTGTGCCATTCATTCAATCAAAAACGATAGAAAGGATTGATGTCTTATGAATAATAGCCACATGCTCTCTTTTGTCTTTGCTGACTACCCCAAATTATTCAGCATTGTTTCACATTGTTCTACACATAGCTTAAACCATTTATTCATGAATCGAGTGAAGCAACCATGATTTATACGTACATAGAAAAGGGACTGCTGCGCGCTGTTGAATTGGTCGATTTACTGTTAGGCGAAGAATACATCAGCCAAACAGGTATCTCTTCTACCTTAAACTGCACGCCAATTACGGCAGCAAATGATATCAACTATCTACGTAACACATTACATATAACCGTTCTGGAAAGTGAAGCCGGCGCGTATCGAATCGATCCATTTACAGAAGGAAATCGTGATGCGATTGGCAGAAAAATCTATTCTCATTCCCTATTTCTTAAAACCTTGTCTTATTTTTTGATTCCTTCAAAAAAAAGATACATTGAATTTATCGACGAACAATTTATCTCTGTTTCTAAGGGATATCTCCTTCGAGCAACCGTGGAGAAATTTTTAAAGGAGCTCGATTTAACCATTTCGGAAAATCAGATTATAGGAAACCAGATTAAGGTTCGTTTCTTAGCTTCAGTTTTAACTAGACAATTCGGACTGGAACTATTTACCTTCAATCAGGAAATAACCGAGAAAAGCCTAAGAGTTCTGCGTGCTGTAGAACAAGACTTGAACATTCAGTTTTCCAACAGCGAAAAGAAATTTTTTGACTCTCTGCTTCAAACAACAATTGCCGATAAACTGCCAAAAAGCTGCCTTCATTTTCCAGACGAAACATTGGATTCTATTAACAGCTATCTGCGACCTAAAAACTTTGAAGAGGCAATCAGAGTCAACTTTTCGGATGTATGGCAAGATAATTTTGAAGAAGAATATCTTTTTTCCATCCTCTCCTTGATGATAATTAATACACATGTTTTTGACCAAACTATGCCTTCCGAAACGCTGGCTGCCTACCGAGAAAATTTTCTCAACGACCCCAGCGTCAAGCGATTGACCGATGGTTTTGAACAGAGCTTTTCAATGAGCCTGACATCCAAAGACTGGTTCTTATCTGCTCTCTTCATATTTTTAAAAGACATTACACTAGAGCTTCATCCGTTGATTTCAACAGAATACTTACGTGTTGGCAGAGTCAATACTGACCTCTACAGAAAAATTGAACAAATTATTCAACAATGGAATATTTATGGATTGAACATCACTGAAAAACACATGAGCGTGCTTTGCTGTCGATTAAGCCCGTTTATTATTAAAAAGCAAGTTTCTACGATTGCTCTAATCTCAGAAAACAACATGGATAGCCATATTACACAAATGATGTTGAAAGATTTCCTGCCACATACCATCCAATTTTCTGTCTATTCTGATTTCGCAGAAGCCGAAAAAAATACCGTACAACCAAGTGAGACACTATTTATCGTGGATAAAAATACCGCATTACCAAAACAACATAATCCGTCGATTCGTTCACTATTTATCGATTTCCCACCTGGAACAACTGAACTTCAAAAAATTCTATCCTCTACCTTCCTTTAAACTATCTAAAAAGCTGTTGCGGTCTCCATACCCACAACAGCTTCTTTCACTTATAAGATTGATTATCCAATTTGAAAAAGTACTGAATCCTCCGCTTCAAACGCTTTACTGAAATTCAGTATCTTTTCAAAATGAGCATTTTTGTAATCCTCGTCAATCAGCTTAACAATTTCATAATCAGATAGTTCACTGAATAGCTGTCTACTGGAAATATAAAATTTTACTAGCCTCAACTTAGCATCTAACGTCATCAGTTGAGGAAGTACCTCGTAGAAGTTCTCTCCTTTAATCGTAAGAACCAGCTCGTTGGCCTGTTGACAAAGCTCTGAGGCATAGACAGTCAAGGGATTTCCGGCTTCCGAACAGTTGTCGATTTGCTTAAAATCCATAGAATTCCACAATCCGCACCATTTTTTCACTAAAGTTCCCTCCAATTTTTCTTAGATTGCAGCTGCTTTAAGTTTTTTCTCCATTAATAGCAGCCACTCATTATTATAAAGATTTCTAGAAAAATATTTTCTAAACCTTTAAAAAGAAAAATGGAAAACCTTGGTTAGCGATTGCCAATAGATATACTAGCTTTCACTGCAAAAAAACACCCCTCGGAAAATCCGAGGGGTAAATCACTCTATAAATGATTATTTGTTTTTAAGGTTGTAGAAAGATTTCAAACCTTTGTATTGAGCTACATCACCAAGTTGGTCTTCGATACGTAGTAATTGGTTGTATTTTGCAATACGGTCAGTACGTGAAAGAGAACCAGTTTTGATTTGACCAGCGTTTGTTGCAACAGCAATATCAGAGATTGTAGAATCTTCTGTTTCACCTGAACGGTGAGATACAACTGCAGTGTAGCCAGCTTCTTTAGCCATTTCGATTGCT
Source organism: Enterococcus sp. BWR-S5 (assembly GCF_016745255.1). Classification (GTDB taxonomy): domain Bacteria; phylum Bacillota; class Bacilli; order Lactobacillales; family Enterococcaceae; genus Enterococcus_L. Next base: position 56,923 of record NZ_JADOEQ010000013.1, read on the forward strand.
TCAAATGTTTCAGTTAAAGTACCGATTTGGTTAACTTTGATTAGGATTGAGTTAGCGATACCTTTTTCGATACCTTCAGCCAATTTAGTTGTGTTTGTTACGAACAAGTCGTCACCAACTAATTGAACTTTGTCGCCCATAACTTCAGTCATTTTCTTGAAGCCATCCCAGTCGTTTTCATCCAAACCATCTTCGATAGAGATGATTGGGTATTTAGCAACTAAGTCAGTGTAGAATTGGATCATTTCTTCAGTAGTCTTTTCGCCTTCGCCTGAATCAGCTAAAACGTAAACACCTTTTTCTTTGTCGTAGAATTCTGAAGCAGCAGCATCCATAGCAAGAACGATGTCTTTACCAGGTACATAGCCAGCTTTTTCAATAGCTTCGATGATTACTTCGAAACCTTCTTCGTTAGAACCTAAGTTAGGAGCGAAACCACCTTCGTCACCTACTGAAGTTGCCAAACCTTTAGCTTTCAAAATAGCTGCTAAAGCGTGGAATACTTCTGCACCCATACGTAGAGCTTCTTTGAATGAAGGAGCGCCTACAGGCATGATCATGAATTCTTGGAAGTCGATACTGTTGTCAGCATGAGATCCGCCATTGATGATGTTCATCATTGGAGTTGGCAATACTTTTGTATTGAATCCGCCTAAGTAGTGGTATAAAGGTACTTCTAGGTAATCAGCAGCAGCACGAGCTACAGCGATAGAAACACCAAGAATAGCGTTTGCGCCTAATTTACCTTTGTTAGGAGTTCCATCTAATTCGATCATAGCTTTGTCGATAGCCATTTGGTCGCGAACATCGTAACCAATGATTGCTTCAGCGATGATGTTGTTTACGTTGTCAACTGCTTTAATAACCCCTTTACCTAGGTAACGAGATTTGTCGCCGTCGCGTAATTCAACCGCTTCGTATTCACCTGTTGAAGCTCCTGAAGGAACCATTCCACGGCCAAAAGCTCCGCTTTCAGTGTATACTTCTACTTCGATTGTTGGGTTACCGCGTGAGTCAAGGACTTCGCGAGCATATACATCAGTAATAATTGACATGTTTTGTCTCTCCTTTGAATTGTTTTTATACTAAGGGGATTCCCTTAATTACGATTGTAGTTAATTTTCTGCAAGTAAGCAATGAATTTCTTCTATTTTTCGAAATAAATTCAGTTTATTGCCTATTACAGAAGAATTAGGCTAGATTATTTAACTGCATCCAGCAATGCTAAGAATGAATCTGCTTCAAGACTTGCTCCGCCGACTAATGCACCGTCAACGTTTTCTTTAGCCATATATTCAGCAATGTTTTCTGGTTTTACTGAACCGCCGTATTGGATACGTACGCTTTCAGAAACTTCTTTACCGTATAATTTTTCAACTGTTTTACGAACAACACCACAGATTTCGTCAGCGATGTTTGCGTCAGCAGATTTACCAGTTCCGATAGCCCAGATTGGTTCGTATGCAATAACAAGATTGCTTACTTGTCCATCAGTCAAGCCTTCTAATCCAGCAGTGATTTGTCCTTCAATCCATTCAGCTGTTTTACCAGCTTCATATGTTTCTAAAGATTCACCACAACAGAAGATTGGAATCATACCGTTAGCAAAGATTGCTTTGGCTTTTTTGTTGATGTCCGCATCTGTTTCATGGAAATACTCACGACGTTCAGAGTGACCGATAATCACATAGTCCAAACCTAAGTCAGCAAGTGCTGCCGGAGAAGTTTCTCCAGTGAAGGCACCACTATTTTCCCAGTAGCAGTTTTGAGCTGAAATTTTTAATTCAGTTCCTTTAGCCGCTTCAACTAATTCTTGTAAGAACAGTGCTGGAGAACCAATCACTGAATCCACTTTATCATTAGCAGGAATTTTTGTTTTTACTGCTTCAGCAAAATCTTTCGCTTCTTTTGCAGTTTTATTCATTTTCCAGTTACCGGCGATAATTGGTTTACGCATTAGAACACGTCCTTTTCTTTTATGTTGTATCTAAATTATTACGCAAAGCTAATCCGAAGTGCTCCGCTTTTATTACTATCTAGCTGTATGAGCTAGCTTTCTTCGGCAATTAGATAAAGTCTTCTAAGAATTCGAGAAATTCTTGAATACTTTCCTAAATTGCTTGAAAGCTGTTCAAGCTCATCTCGCTTTTATTACTATCTAGCTGCTCACTTCAATCTCTTCGACAAATAGATAAATGTATAGTAAAGACAAAAAGCGTCTTTATATAAATTTCCTAATTTGCTCGGAGATTACCGAAGTGCTCCGCTTTTATTATTTATCGTTAATCGCTGCTAGTCCTGGTAATGTTTTACCTTCTAACAATTCTAAGCTTGCGCCGCCACCTGTTGAGATGTGTGTGAATTTGTCAGCAAAGCCTAATTGGATTGCTGCTGCTGCTGAATCCCCACCACCGATGATTGTTGTTGCGCCTTCAAGGTTAGCGATTGCTTCACAAACGCCGATTGTTCCTTTAGCGAAGTTGCTCATTTCGAATACGCCCATTGGTCCGTTCCATACAACAGTTTTAGCGCCTGCTAATTCTTTTGTGAACAGTTCAATAGATTTAGGACCAATATCTAAGCCCATGTATCCTTCCGGAACAGCTTCTCCGTCAGTGACAACAGTTTCAACATCATTGCTGAATTCATTTGCACATACAGAGTCGATTGGCAATACTAATTTATCGCCAGCTTTTTCGATCAATTCTTTTGCCAAAGCAACTTTGTCTTCTTCAACTAGAGAATTTCCGATTTCGATTCCTTTTGCTTTGTAGAATGTATAAGTCATTCCGCCACCGATCAAGATTTTGTCAGCTTTTGCAATCAGGTTTTCGATAACACCAATTTTATCAGAAACTTTTGCTCCACCAAGGATAGCCACAAATGGACGTTTTGGCGCTTCAACAGCTTCACCGATAAATTGGATTTCTTTGTCCATAAGGAAGCCGGCTACAGTTGGAATACCAGTAGAAGCAATCCCTACGTTAGAAGCGTGAGCACGGTGAGCCGTACCGAACGCATCATTTACAAAAACGTCACCTAATGAAGCCCAGTATTTACCAAGCTCAGCATCATTTCCGCTTTCTTTCTTTCCATCAATATCTTCAAAACGAGTGTTTTCAAATACTAAAACATCGCCGTCTTTCATGTTGTTAACCGCTGCTTCTAATTCAGCTCCACGAGTTTCAGGAACGAAAGTAACTGATTTACCTAGTAATTCGCTTAAGCGTTCAGCAACAGGTTTTAGTGATTTACCAGCTTTATCTTCTTCTGTTTTCACACGACCTAAGTGAGAGAAAAGGATTGCTTTCCCACCGTTTTCGATCACGTAGTTGATTGTTGGTAATGCCGCAACAATACGATTGTCATTAGTGATGACACCATCTTTTAATGGTACATTGAAATCCACACGAACTAATACTTTTTTGTCTTTTAAATCTACATCTTTAATTGTTTTTTTAGCCATTCGTAAATTTCCCTCCTAAATAGTTGATTGCGGCAGAAAACCCTCGTAGAGAATTTCTCTGTCGCTGTTTATTCTACCACTTTATGGTTATTTCATAAAAAGAAAAGCGGAGAAGCGCGTCGCTTCCCCGCTTATTATTTCCTGCGTACAAGAATACCTTAACTTTTCATAAACGGTGTTCCAAAAGCTGCTCACTCGGAAATAAGCTGAAATATCTCAAAAATTGAAGAACAATTTTTAGCTATTCCTTCTTATTAACTAGCACTGTTCAAGGTAATGAACTTTTCAATTCATTTCTTTCAGTGCTACGCATATCATTCTACTAGAAGTACTTACTTAAGTAGAACTGACATCTCAGAGCAAAACGCGTTTGTCACAACCTAATTATAAATTAGCGAAGTACTCTAAAGTACGTACCAATTGTGCAGTGTAAGACATTTCGTTGTCGTACCAAGCAACTGTTTTAACCAATTGTTTGTCGCCAACAGTCATAACTTTAGTTTGAGTAGCATCGAATAATGAACCGAAAGTCATTCCTACGATATCAGAAGAAACGATTTGGTCAGTGTTGTAACCATAAGATTCGTTTGCTGCTTTTTCCATAACTGCATTTACTTCTTCAACAGTTACTTTTTTGTCAAGAATAGAAACTAATTCTGTTAATGAACCAGTTGCTACAGGAACACGTTGTGCAGCTCCGTCTAATTTACCGTTCAATTCTGGAATAACCAAACCGATTGCTTTAGCAGCACCAGTTGTGTTAGGAACGATGTTTTCAGCAGCAGCACGGGCACGGCGGAAGTCTCCACCAGGGTGTGGTCCGTCAAGAGTCATTTGGTCACCTGTGTAAGCGTGGATTGTAGTCATAAGACCTTCAACAACACCAAAGTTGTCTTGTAATGCTTTAGCCATAGGAGCTAAACAGTTAGTAGTACAAGAAGCACCAGAGATAACTGTTTCTTTACCAGTTAAGATATCATGGTTTGTGTTGTAAACAACTGTTGGTACATCGTTACCACCAGGAGCAGAGATAACAACGCGTTTAGCACCAGCTTTTAAGTGTAATTCAGCTTTTTCTTTTGAAGTGAAGAAACCTGTACATTCAAGAACGATATCTACACCTAGGTCGCCCCATGGTAATTCTTCAGGGTTACGGTTAGCAAGAACTTTAACTTCTTTACCGTTTACGTTGAAAGATCCTTCGTGAACTTCAACTGTTCCGTTGAAACGTCCTTGAGTTGTATCATATTTCAGCAAATGAGCCAACATTTTTGAGTCTGTCAAATCATTGATTGCCACTACTTCGATTCCTGCTACATCTTGGATACGACGGAATGCTAAGCGTCCGATACGTCCAAATCCATTAATACCTACTTTAACTGTCATTAAAGATTTCCTCCTTATGAAAATCAAAAATTTTTATTTTAAAGGGTTACCCCTTTTAAAATCTCATTTGCTGCGGCTTCATCTGTGATGAGCCACGTTTGTTCCGGTGCATTTTTCATATATGCGCGAATCGCTTTAGCCTTTGTCTTTCCACCAGCCAGTGCTATGACGCAGGGAATATTCTGCAAATCCTTCAATTGTAATCCGATTCGCGGAACTTTATAAACGACTTCTCCTTGTTCATTAAAGAAGTAACCAAATGACTCTGCTACAGCATTTTTTTGCTTAAGCATAATCATCTCTTCATCAGACATTTTCCTTCGTGCAGCCATATGCAACGCTCGCCCAATACTATGAACTACCGCATTGGAATGGCTAATCAGCTCGAGAACTTCCTGTATGGAAGGTTCTTGCAGCAAAGAATCATACGTTTCTTTGCTCAGCTGTTCCGGAATATATAGTGCGCGATGCTGTCCGCCGGTATTGTGTGCCATGACAGCACTTACCGAATTTGCTTGAACAGTAAGAGCTTCACCAATCCCGCCTCTTGCCGGAACGAAAAGGTTATGTCGTTTTTCTGATTCAAGGATGCCCATATGTTCTGCTGCCTGAGCCATTGTGGTACCGCCCATTACAGCAATAATGTTATCATCATCCGGTAGAAGCATATCTAACGAGTGTGTCAGTACTTCTCCGAATTCATCCAGAATTTTTCGTTGATTGTCACTGTTGCCTGAAACGACAATACATCGTTGGATACCGAACAACTGGGCAATTTCAATTTCAATCTTCTGAATACCGAAAAGCAGATTCATCATCTTTTCAAGTCCTTGATAGACTTCCAAACCTTTATCAGTTAATGTCATACCACTTTTTGATGTTTTAATCAGCTGAAGTTGTTTGAGCATGTCCGTTTCGGTTCGCAACACTCTTTCCGTCAGTCCCATACTTTCTGAGAGACTTCTTCTGCCGATTGGCTGCATCCAATAGATATTTCGTAAAATATGATATCTTTCCTGCATCACATCAAGCATATCCGGAGCAACTGCTTCGATCATTTTCAATTCTTCAAGCATGATTGACTCCTCCGTTGGTCATAAAACGTCCAAGTATGACTAAAAACGACCTATGAATGGTAAAAAAATAATGAAGCCTTTCTTTTTGTGGTTTTCAGTTAAAAAGACTATTTAACCTCACAAAGATAGTTTAGCAGTTTTCATAGTTCTTTTCAAGGAAAAGAACTCATTTTTTATGATTGAATATGATAAAAAGATCGCTTTTGGCTCCTCGGACATTTGAACACGATTCTATCTAATGACTTTTCTGTGTTTATCTGAAAATTATCTGCTTTTTTACAGAAAAAAAGAGCACCAAAGGCTCTTTCTCTTCTTTTCAATTGTTATAACTCTTCTTCATAGAACCGTCCGAGTATTTTTACATTATCAGAAATACTGACAAATGCAGATGGATCGGCTTTCTTCATCGCTGCCTCCAAGGAGGGCAGCTCAAAACGTGTAACGATTGTAATCAATACTGTCTGCTTATCATGGTTATAAGCACCTTCTGCTTCATGGATGATTGTGATTCCACGTCGCATTTTCTTTTGAATGGCATCGATGACTGTTTCAGGATTCTTCGTGATAATCATTACCTGCATTTTCTTTTGCTTCGTATATACAGCATCTGTTACCTTACCACTGACAAAAATTGATAATGCACTATAAAACATATATTGCCAACCAAACAAATACCCTGCAACAAATATGATTAAGGCATTAAAATAGATAGAAATTGAACCAACAGATCGTCCTGTCTTCTTACGAATAGTGATACTGAAGATATCCAAGCCGCCTGAAGAAAGTCCGTTTTTCAAAGCAAAGCCGATTCCGGCACCCATCACTCCACCCCCGAAAATAGCACAAATAATCGGATCATCGGACAGGGTCGTTTCAGGAACTATTTGCATGAATACGGAGGTCAATACAACCGTGATAAAGGTAAAAATTGTAAATTTCTTGCCAATTTTACGCCAAGCCAGAAAGAACAAAGGGATATTCAGTGCAAACAAGGTGATGGACACTGGAACATTAAAGCCTAATGCTCTTGTGGATAGCGTCGTTAAAATCTGCGCTAAACCAGTGATACCGCTGGAGTAGATATTCCCCGGCTGATAAAAGAAGTTCATCGCAATCGATGCTAAAATTGCATAAACAATAGATACAGATAGTTTGGTTGTATAGTCATTAACAGGGATGCCTTCAATCGCTTTTTTCATATGAAATAGAACCTTTCTCTATGTGCTTTTCATTATATGATACTGTATACTACACTACTTTATTTACTTTTTCCATAGTTCAGATCAAAGTCTTACCATTTGTTTACCTGAAAAACAAGGTTCAAAGAACAGGTCTGTTACTGCTCAATCTTCTCTGCTCTATTTCAGAAAAAAAATGAGTTTGGGACTTTATTAATTTCTGTCCCAAACTCTCTTCGTATTTAAAAACGAATAAACGGCGAGACAAAAGCAACTCCTTCGGAATTAAGCCGAACTATCCAGAAAATATGAGGGAACTCCAGTTAGGTATCAATCAACATCTATTCATTTCATGAATAGTGTTTTTTGACAATTTTCGAATATTCCTTCTTAATTCTCAGAGCTTAGCACTTTTGTCTCGACCTCATTTTACTTCTATTCTTCTATTGCTATTACATCAAGGTTCAACTCAAACAACTGTAATGGTGATACTGTGCTTGGTGCGTTATTCATCGGGTCTGCAGCTTTTCCGTTTTTAGGGAAAGCGATGACTTCACGAATATTCTCTTCACCGGCAAGCAGCATAACCAAGCGATCCAAGCCTAGCGCAATTCCTCCATGTGGTGGGAATCCGTAAGACAATGCATCCAACAAGTAGCCAAACTGCTCTTGAACAAGCTCTGCATCCAGCCCTAAGGTTTCAAACATTTTCTCCTGCAGCTCACGTTGGTAAATACGTAGCGAACCGCCACCTAGCTCATAGCCGTTCAATACAACATCATAGGCTTGAGCGTAAACTTTCTCCGGTGCCGTGGCTAACAGTTCAATGTGCTCTTCTCTTGGTAAAGTGAACGGATGATGGGCAGAAACATAACGGTCTGCTTCTTCATCGTATTCAAATAATGGCCAGTCTACTACCCATAGGAAGTTGAATTTCGATTCATCAATCAATCCCAACTCTTTCCCCATACGAGAACGGATCGCTCCTAATGAAGCAGCAACCACTCCGGCAGTATCCGCTCCAAACATCAACAAGTCACCAACCTCAGCATTGGTTGCCTTAATCAAATCATCGGTTACATCAGTCAAGAATTTGGCAATTGGTCCTTTCAGACCATCTTCTTCAACCTTCAGCCAAGCAAGGCCTTTCGCTCCAAACTGGCTGACATACTGACCAAGATTGTCCATGTCTTTACGTGAATATTTATCAGCTGCTCCTTTGGCGTTCAAGGCTTTAACCTGTCCGCCACTTTGCAATGCCATTTGGAACACCTTGAAATCTACATCTTTTACTACTGGTGCAATATCAATTAATTCCATATCGAAACGTGTGTCAGGCTTGTCGCTTCCGTAACGAGCCATCGCTTCATCATAACTGATGCGTGGGAATGGCAGCGGCAAATCGATTCCTTTTGCCTCTTTCATCACTTTAGCCAGCATTTCCTCGGTCATTGTCTGAATTTCTTCAGCTGTCAGGAACGTTGTTTCAATATCTACTTGTGTAAATTCAGGCTGACGGTCTCCACGTAAATCTTCATCACGGAAACAGCGAACAATCTGATAGTAACGATCAAAGCCGGCACCCATTAATAATTGTTTAAAAATTTGTGGTGACTGAGGCAATGCATAGAAATGCCCTGCATGGACACGTGATGGTACCAAATAGTCTCTCGCACCTTCCGGAGATGATTTCCCAAGATAAGGTGTTTCAACATCCATAAATGCTTGATCGTCAAGATAATGACGAATCGATTTCGTCACCTGATGACGCAGCTTGAAGTTTTCTGTCATCGCCGGACGACGCAAGTCCAAATAGCGATACTTCATACGAATATCATCACTCACATTGTTATCATCTTCAATGATAAACGGCGGTGTTTTTGCTTTATTCAAAATCGTAATATCTGAAGCCATTACTTCAAATTCACCGGTTGGCATTTTAGGATTAATTGCTTCCGCATCACGATAAACAACTTCACCAAAAATCTCGATGACATACTCGCTACGACATTTATCTGCAATTTCCCATGCTTCTTTTGAACGTTCAGGATTAAATACAACCTGAACAATTCCTTCTCTATCTCTTAGGTCGATAAAGATTACCCCTCCAAGGTCACGGCGCTTTTGCACCCATCCCTTAAGGACAACCTCCTTGCCTACAACTTCTTTTGTTACTTTGCCACAATATAGTGTACGTTCTGCCATAATCTAAACTCCCTTTCTTTTGCTGATGAAACCAATCAAGTGTTTGCTTGGTTTCTTTCTTTTGGAGTGCCACCTCTTCCGACTAAATCGCGAAAACAGTGGAACCTCTCATTATCAATACCATTCATTTTTTTGTTGCTGCTTTTTGTCTCTTTTCTCATGTCAGAAACAAATCCCATTTTTACTGTTCATTAGCTTTTCATACAATCGTTCGATTCAATAGTTGTTATTAGTCAAACATGATTGTTGTCATTTCATCATAAACCTCGCTGAAGCGTTCATAGATGTCATCCAGCTTAAACGGCTTTTCTTCACGGCTGGTCATATTCTTTACGTTAACAATACCTTCAACCAGCTCACTTTCACCGATAGTCAGTACTAGCTTGGCATTCAACTTGGCTGCTGTTTTAAACTGTGCCTTAGGCTTACGTGCCATAAAATCACGATCCGCAGAAAAACCAAAATTTCTGATTGCCTGAACTAACTTTAATGAAGCGAGATTCGTATCAGGACCGATACCCACAACATAAGCATCAACCTCGTTGATTTCAGGAATGATGACTTCCTCTGCTTCCATCGTTAGAAGAATACGTTCAATTCCCATAGCAAAACCAAAGCCCGGTGTTTCCGGTCCGCCCAGCTCTTCCACCAGACCATCGTAACGACCACCCGCACAAATCGTTGACTGTGCGCCCATGGCTTTCGCCTCACTCATGATTTCGAAAATCGTATGAGTATAGTAATCCAACCCTCGCACCATATTTTGGTCGATAACGTAGGGAATTTCTAATTCTTCAAGCATTTGCAGTACCGTATCAAAATGCTGTTTTGATACTTCATTTAGATAATCTAAAATGGACGGTGCATCCGCAACAATTGCCTTATCACGTCTATCCTTACTATCCAATACACGTAGTGGATTTTCGTGAAGACGGCGTTTCGAATCTTCACTTAGTTCTTCTGCTCTAGGTTCAAGATAGTCAATCAAGGCCTGGCGATAAGCAGCTCGACTCTCTTTATCTCCTAAAGAGTTAACAACCAGCTTGATTTCACTAATCCCCAACTGTTTGAAGAAATCCATCGCCATTGCCATGCTTTCCACATCAACTGCGGGATTGTCACTCCCAAATGCTTCAACACCAATTTGATGGAACTGGCGTTGCCGTCCAGCCTGAGGATTTTCATAGCGGAACATCGGTCCCATGTAGAAGGTTTTATAAGGCTTGGCATATTCCGGGCCAAACAGTTTGTTTTCTACAAAAGCTCGAACAACAGGTGCTGTTCCTTCCGGACGCAGTGTCACATGACGATTTGATTTATCATAAAAATCATACATTTCTTTGGAAACAATATCTGTGGTATCACCCACACTTCGAGCAATTACTTCATAGTGTTCGAAAATCGGTGTACGGATTTCTTGATATTGATAGTCTCTGAAAAGCAGACGTGCTGTTTCTTCAACAAACTGCCATTTCTCAGTTGTTCCTGGCAGTAAATCATAGGTGCCTTTGGGCTTTTGGTAATTCATCTGATTTTCCTCCATTTCATTCTCGTTGATTTTCCTAAATTGATGATAAAGCAATACCTCTATTGATTCGCAAATAATTCGATGCATCGGTCTCGTTCTTCTTCTGATAAACAAAAAAAATTCGCCCCTGTATCAATACAAGGGCGAATGAATTATTCATACGCGGTACCACCTAATTTGAAAGATTGCTCTTTCATCTCAACGATTAACGCTCGTAACGGAATGGCTTTTCTTCCATTCATCTCTGGAATGTCTTTCAATTTCTTTTGTGGAGCTGCTTTCAGCCTAGGCATCTCTCTCTTTTTAACACAAACAGGAAATTTACTCGTTCCTTCATTGATTTTCAATATTACATATAAACTACTAGAGATTTTCATGAAAGTCAAGTAGAATTTCAGCAATTCCCGAACATTTTTTCTCCCTCAGAAAGACATTTCCTGCTTTAAAACTATCTAACCATTTCTTTCAGAACCTTGATTCTGGCGAGCCTATCCCCCTCAACATCTCATTGCAAGAATATTCGTTGTAAGACCTGCAGCAGTTCCAATAAACAAAACGGTGTCTCCATCCTTTATCGCTTGTTCAGACAAGGCGTTACACAAGGTGAAAGGAATCGATGCGGAAACCATGTTTCCATACTCCTTCACCGTATCAAAATACTGCTCTTTAGAGAACCCAATTTTCTTCATTAACAACGGCATGGCACGGCTCGCTTGATGAGGAACAACTTTGTCAATCAAATCAGCAGATAATCCGCTCTGTTCATAGAAAGCCGCCATCATTTTAGGCAGCTTTTTGATTACAAGTGATAATATCGCTTTGCCCTGCATATCAAACATGTATTCTTCCTTTGTTTCTTCACTATAGTTACTTGGGGGAAACGCGGTTAGTCCACCACGAATTTCAGTCTGATGGGCGCCTTCTGACCAAGTCCGCTGCATAGCACTGATAACTCCTTTTTCAGGATTCGTGCTGCGTTCCAAGACAATCGCTGCAGCGCCATCGCTAAACAGTTCGAAGCTTTCTTTTTGATTTGGGTTTAACCCCAACGAGCCAACCTCACTAGATACAATCAACACACGCGTATATCGCCCCGCTTCAATTAACGTAGAAAAAGTATCCAGAGCCGTAACAAAGCTCGTACAGGTGGTATTAATATCTATAGCAGGTATATCTGTTCCTTGTGCAATCTGCTCATGAATTAGTGCTGCGGTACAAGGAATCGGTTGAACAGCTACGGCACTCGCTGAAACAAGACAATCAATCTCTGTTATATCCAAATTCCCCTGACGCAAGGCTTGTTCACAGGCTTCCACGGCTAAGCTGATTTGTGTCTCTCCGGCGACCACTCGGTATCTTGTTTGATCGCCAAATGTTACTGTATTTTTTGGTAAAGCTGTACCATAACCAGTTATTTCTACACCATTCATTTTTCTCGCTCCTACTCAACGATTCGTTGAATTCTTTTCATTTTTTTCTCTTGTTCCTGTTCATAAGGCTGAAAGCGAATCAGCGGCTGTTCAAATTCCTGATCCGCTGCCAGCTTGGCAAATTCTTGAATTATTTTTTGCTGCGTCGTTTCCGACACGCCTTCTACTTTAATTATTAACTGATTGCTTGCAGTTTGAATCACTTGATAGTCTCTAACCTCTGAGACAAACAGCAGACAGCGACGGATAAAATCCGGATAGACTGCTACCTCTTTTTGCTTAAGTCCATTGAAGATAAAGATATCATCTTCTCGTCCTTCAATCTTTTCAATTGCTTCAAAAACAGAGCCGCAGGCACAGGGCTGATCCGCTGCTATCAAGATATCATTCAGACGATAGCGAAGCATCGGCTGAGAGGTACGTTTAAAATCAGTAATGATAGGATAAAACCGTTTTTCATCTATATATTCCTTTTCAAATTTGACAATATCTTCATTCAAATGCAAGGTGCCATGTTCACAGGTACAGCCCAAAAATCCTTCTGTACATTGATAAATTTGATGAATGACAGACAGACTGAAACTTTCCTTCAAATACTCTTCATCGCATGTTTCCAGAATCTCTGCAACGGAGATAATCCTTGTTGGATGAATCGCTAGATGCTTTTCCTTCATCGCCTGCGCCAGTCGAAGCAACACAGAAGGAGGTGCAATTAAAATCGTCGGCTGATAATGGTTTAATCGAGCTAAATGCTCCTCAAAGGGTTGATACATATCAAAGTAAGCAAGCTGAATTGCTTTGGATTGGATCGTTTGGTACAGCTGATTATCTGCTCTTAAAAAGAAAGCCAGCCTATGATTCAATAGTTTTTCTTTCGGCAGCATTCTGGCCAGTATTGTTCCAGCCCAAATGGCTTGCTCTGTTTCACTCGTTAGAAAAATACCCCGATTGCCGGAGGTCCCTGATGAGAGTCCCACAGAAATCCCTTGATAGTCTTCTTGAAAATCTCTTGTGCGTTCACCCTGCAAGGCAATCTCAAAAGCCTGCTCCTTCTTTACGCCAACTGTATTTAACTCGTCAAAGTGACGCATCATTTTTTCCTTGTCCATTAACGGCAATGGCTCTTCTTTACACCGACTGTAATATGGCGAGTGCTTCTTCATATAAGACAGCTGTTTCGAAACAGCTTTCTCTTGATACGCTTCAAGCTGTTGTCGGGAGGACCATTTTTGCAGCCAACGTACCTTCACAAAGGTTGATAACAACAATCCCTTTTTCATCCTAACACCTCCCGAATTCTTTTTTCAGGATCATGGCTGACGACAACCTGATTGCCGTCTGACATGATTGCCTTTAGATACTGAATACTTGTTTTGTATGCAGTGATATCATCTTGAATCAGCGCCGGGATTCGACGTAGTTTTTTCGTTTTCTCTAACAGGTCAATTCCCCAACAGATATCAGCAGCTACAAAGAGGTTGTGTTCTGGAAGATACATACAAAGCTGACCTTTTGCATGACCATCAAAGGAAGCCAGCAGGATACTGCCATCTCCAAATAAATCATATGCTTCTTTATAGGGAAAAGCACTCTGTTTTTCTCTGGGTGCGATTCGTTCGATTCGTTCATCAAAATCAGTTGGTAAAAATTCATGGAATATCAGTGACTTAAATTTGTTCTTTTTATAGGCTTGGAAGCACTCCTCAGAAAGTAGAAAGCGCGCGTTAGGGAAATACTTCGTGCCACCGATATGGTCCGGATGAAGATGAGAAAGAATCACCAAGCGTATCTCTTCCGGTTGAATGCCTGATTGCTTGAGCTGATAATCAATCATTTGCTTCCTATCAATTACCGTCGGATTCAAACGATTATAGATGCGATAAAGCCATTTCTTTTGATAAAGCTCGGTTGTATAGCCGGTATCATACAGGATATAGCCCTGAGATTTATGTTTCAATAGAAAAACACCTGCCGGAAACAACAGCTCTTTCTTTTCTTCTTGTTTGAACAGCGTTGCTTGATTGTTGGTACAATATCCGCAAGCGTAATAGTTAATTGTTTCTATAGTCTTCTGCATATTTTTTTATTCCCTCAGCTACTGTCATTTTTGGCTGGTAGTTCAGCTCATTTTTCGCCTTGTCTATGGACAAGGTTTGGCTGTATTTCAATAAATAGAGTGTATATTTTGTGAAAATCGGTTCCTTGGTAATCCGCAATAGTGAGTACAGCTTTTCTAAGCTGCTTGCAACGCCGTACATCAATGAATAGTTCAAAGAAAGATAGTGTACAGGGACGCCCAGCTCACAATGAAGCTGATCCAGTATTTCTTTAAACGGCGTCGGCTCATTATTCGTAATATTGTAGGTCTCTCCAACTGCCTGACTGCTTTCCAGGCTTAAGCGAACAGCTAATGCAACATTCTCCACACAGGTTACATCAATCAGTTGCTGCCCACCATCAAAAAGAGGGATACCAATTTTTTTATTTACTTTTATCAAGCGCGGAATAATACTTGTATCGCCAATACCAAACAACCCTCTAGGTCGAAGGATAACACTATCTACGGTAGCTTTTTCACGAATTTTTTCTTCGGCCAACAGCTTGCTTTTGATATAAAAATTCAGCTCATTCTTCTCCGGCGCTTCAGTTTCTTTAACCTGCAACTGATCCTTCGCAGCTGCGTAAATACTGGGAGAGGAGATGAAAACCAGCCGCTTAACCTGATTAGCTTCACATGCCGCAAGCACATTTTCTGTTCCGACAACATTTGTCTGATAAAAATCAGACCACTTACCCCAAACGGTCGATAAAGCACCGGCATGAACAATAGCATCCATCCCCTCTGCTGCTGCCATAATCCCGCTTGGCTCAGTAAAATCACCTTGAATAAAGCGCACCTTTTCATTGGTTAGGCCCTCGCCAATTGACGCATTCCGCCCAAAGGCTGTAACCTCATACCCTTGCGCGGCAAGCTCCTCCAATATATATTTCCCTAAAAATCCTGTGGCTCCTGTTACCAATACGTTCATTTTCTCACCATTTTCATTAATCGTTGGATTTCTTCATCTATTGCTTGTGATGGTTTATAAGTTGAAAACTGCTTACTCAGCCTTTCCAGCTCTGGCCACTCCGATTTTTGCAGCAGTTCCTGCAATTTTCCGATTACTTGTGTTGTTTTTTTCTTTTTCGTTGTCATTGCAATGCCAGCATGCTCCGCTCTGACTGCGTAATCAAACTGATCATAGTCATGAGGTAAGATTAACGCCGGCTTTTGATACTTGATACAATTATATAAAATGCCGGCTCCTCCATGATGAATCACATAATCGAACTGTGCCATATTTTTTGAATAAGGGATATAGCCATATTGATAAACATTTTCTCCAATTTTTTCATGTTCATCCGCTCTTTTATTGTCGCCTAAAGAGAGGATAAACAAATACTCCGGAAAATGAGCCGCTATCTCTAAAAGCTGCTTTTTCATCGCCGTCTTCCCCCATAACAGATGCGTGCCTAAAGTAACCAGGATTGTTTGACGAAAAGCGGTTTTATCAAGAATTACAATCTCTTTCTTTTCCGGCGAATGACAGCAAGGACCAATCCATTTGAACTGTTTTGGAAACGTCCGTGAAAATTCCAGCTCCTCCATCCCCATGCCCAAAATGGACATCGGCGAATAAATGGCTTCTTCGCCTTTGTCATTGTATAGCGTAATGCCCAATGCAGCGGCTTCCTTTCGAATCAAAAAGAAAAATCCTTTTTTTACTGTACGAACCAGCCTTCGACCCAAAAAGTCCCGCAAGTGATATGGTATTCCGCGTTTGCTTCTCCAGCCGCCTATATAGCTAGGTGTACCGTCTTTTGTTTCCAAGGCGAAAGGAGTCGGTATTGTCGTAATCCAAGGAATAGCCAGTCGCTCGCAAACGACTCCCGCCGGAACCGCAATAAAGTCTGCGATAACAATATCCGTTTGATTCTCTATCAACGCATTCTCTATCTGCTGAACAGCTTTCGGAATCAGTGTAACATTTTGCCTCAATTGCTGATACATCTCTGTCAATTTCGCCTGAGTCTCTGTATTGGCGATGTCTTCCATAATCGTTGGATGCTCCGGAAATAATGGATAGCTGCCAAAGCCCAGCGCTTCTACCGTCTCTATTTTTTGTACGCCTGTAATAAAACGAATGCTGTATCGCTCGTTTTGAAGCAATGGCGTCATCACCTCCAACAAGGGATAAAGATGCCCGCTAAACGGAACCGCAATCACATCAATTCTAATTTTTTCTGATGCAGTCATCAACAATCTCCCTCACTTCCGAGCTCATCAAGTAATCAAAATGTGTACTTTCGACAAGATAATCTGGCTGATGTCTGTCCAGCAGCCTAGAATAAATATCCTTTTTACCTTTAATCACTATACACGGATACTTCTCTTTATTGATTTTTTTCAAGGACACAGGTCCCAGTGCAATAATCTTCAATTTTTTATACCGACTGTCAATGCTTGGCAAAATGGTAGTCAGCATATTCAAGCCTGAGCTTTGCGAAATAATAATGACCTCCTCACACTGAAAAACAGGCGTTAAGTGACGAATTAGCTCCTTTTGAAACGTTTTGTTCCAACGTGTGTGCAAAAAATACAAGCAGTTGCTCCAACTGGCCTGCAGCAACGAAGGGAAAACCGGATTCGAATTAACAAACCCTTCATTATAAGGAAAATTCATTGGCAGCCAATCCGATGATTGATTAAGACTCCAAGAAAAAAATGAGCGCTGATATTCAGATAGCTCTGCATGCTCAAAGTGACTGCTTCCGCTGATGAAGAGAACCACCTTCTGACCTTTTACCAGTGTTTCAGCCTCATTCAATTGCTGTAATCGGTGAAGGTAGCTACGAAATTTACTCATAACGAATTTTCCCATCATATACTCGAATTTTTCTATTTCGCCACAAAATCACAGACGGTGTAAGTAACGTATACAAATAGAGTAATGGTAGTAAAAAGTCATTCAACACCTCATAAAAGGCAGCTGAAGCTCCTTCATGAATTGAGAATACCTTTTCTCGGTATTGCTTCATCACAAATGCCTTAACACCCATCAAGCCTACGACTACTAACGGGGCAATACCTCCAACAGCGATACTTATAAGCAGCAGCAGTGTCGGTAACAGACTAGGCAAAACAACTAGAAGAAGCAAGTTGAGCGACCGATGTCTATTCATATAAATCGTCGCAAACAGAAGCCAGCGTTTCATCAGCCGCACATATTGCTGCGGATTATCCAGCGTGGTACGAACGTTACAAGGAATACTGCTTTGAACCAGCTGGACTCCCTGCTCCATCAGATATTCAGCCACAGCGAGGTCGTCGCACAATTCTTCTTGAATGCTTTCAAATACGTGGTATTTCCTTAACAGCTCGGTTTTTATGATATAAAACATGCCGTTGACAGTATTCGTTTCATTCCTGTATGCCATAGGAAAATAGGTGACTAAAGAATTGCTATTCACAAAGCCGGCAACCAACCGAGACCAAAAGTCCGTTTGCCCATCATTATAAGGGATACCGGTAACTAAAAATTCATCCCTTCGCTGCTCATAAACAGACATTTCACTAAAACGCTGAAAATCAATTACACTATCATCATCTAAGACAATCGTATACTCTGTTTGTATAGCTGCCAACCCTTGCTGCAGCTTAAAGCTTTTAGGATTGATTCTATCCGGCACCTCATCCAGCAGTAGGCATTTCGTCCGCTCGTTATAGGTTGGATTTTCCAATATAGCTGCTGCTATGTCCTGAGCCGTCTGATCCTGTTTATCCAATAACCAGATAAAACGCATCGTCCTTGTGTTGGCAAGATTTTTTTCGAGGTCCTGCCTTAATCTTGGATCACCTGATAAAATAGGTTGAACAATCGTGTAGCTCGCTTCATTTATCTTGGTTGTCTCCCTTTTTCTTTTTTCTGTAATACTTAACGAAGCCAGATGCAGCCGCAAACAAAACAAAACGACGGCAAATACTATGACACTGAGAAATAGAACAACCATTTTTCACACTCCCTTTGCTATGTATTTTCCAACAACCTTGATTCGTAACTTAAGTGGTAAACAGCGCAGGACTACTGTCATCAGCTGATTTCTTCTTCCGATTGTTACAGCCGAACGATTTGAAAAAAGAGCATTGGCAATCCCTTTACCAACCTGCTCGGCACTCATTTCAAAATGGGTTTCTGTCTGACTTCTTACCATCTTCTCCTTTGTTTTTGGCTCGAAGAAAGCTGTACTTGTTGGGCCTGGGGACACAGCAATTACTTTCACCTGCTTACTATACTTCCTAACCTCTTCTCCAAGCCCTAAGCTGTAATGGTAAAGAAACGCTTTGGATGAAGCATAGGTATTCATAAAAGGATGGGGATAGAATGCTGCCGTTGAACAAATCACTGCAATAACTCCATAATCCTGTGCGACAAAGCGTTGAGCAAAGGTCTTCAGCAGCAACATCGAGGCTTGTACATTTACCTGCAGTATCTCTTCCTCTTCTTCAATAGAGAGTATATTAAAATCACCCACTTTTCCAATCCCGGCACAATGAATCAGAATATCCACTTGAAGTTCATTCACCAGAAAGGATTTCACCTCTTCACTTTTATTAAGGTCTACACAGTAACAAACACAACGTTGCTTGAAGCGCTGTTCTATGTCCGTTTTTAACTCAGCCAATTTTTCATTTGAGCGACCGACAACGTACAAGTCGTAGCCGTCTTCAGCTAATCTATAGGTCAGTGACCGCCCAATTCCAGAAGTAGCCCCGGTAATCAAAACCTTCTTACTCATTCATTTCCTCCTCCCCGTCATGAGATAGCTTTTATTATCCCAGTAAACGCAATGAAAAACAATATTGGAAACTTTCGAAAACCATTAAGGAAGACCGCTTATACTCACCCAGCCAGTTCTTTTAGTCTATATGTTTTATGCTAAATCCTTCCTTCTGTTAAAAATGATTTTTTGAATTGAGCTCAACAAAAGAACACCTATACCTCAACAGGAAGCGTTTCTGATTATCTTGTAAAGGCCAATTACCCAACTGTTATCCTAGCCATAATCCTAACAAGCGGATACACATGAGATTCTCAACTTTCAACTAGTTTTCAAGTGAGCATACATTTTGACTAGCACTACAACAAAAAGTAAAATAAAATCCTAAATAAATTATTGAAGTGAGGTATGCTGTATGGATAAAACTTATCATGATTTTTTAGCAGCAACATGGCGCCCAGCAGAAATTGAATCAATTTTTACTGCATTGGAACTGGAAATATTTGATGATATTGCCGGCGGCTGTCATACTGCGGAGGAATTAAGCAGCTCTAAAAAGTATCATTTACCTACGATTAAACGAATTTTAGCATTACTGACAAACACTGGATTTTTAGCTGAAGAGGACGGTGAATACACTGTTGAAAGCAAGTTCGCCCCTTATGTACTAAAGGACAGTCCGCTATATAGTGGTACGATCTGGTTGCTTCATCAACGATTAAATCGCAACTTATTCGGTCATCTTACCGAAATGACTCTTAGTGGGCAAAGCGGTGTAAACGTTTTCTCTGATGAGAATCATGAAGTCTGGGAAAGTGCCATGCCCTTTCTTAAATCCTTAGCCGTTATTAGTGCTAAAAATATTGTGACTCATTTCAAAAATAATTTATTACAAAAAGATGATTTGAAAATACTGGATTTGGGTTGCGGAACTGGTATGTATACGTCAAGTCTACTCGCAGAAAACCCTTCTTGGACAGGAATTGGAATTGATAATGAAGATGTTATCGAAATTGCAAAGGAAAATAACCGAGAGCTCGTGGAACAAAATCGGCTGCAATTCTTCACTGGCAATATTTTTGATAGATTCGAAGAAATACCTGAAGTGGATCTCATTATCTTAAGTAATGTCATGCATGGCTATAACGATCAGGAAAATATTGAACTAATAAAAAATACACGTCAGTATCTAAAACCGGATGGACAGATTCTTATAAACGAGTTTTTACTCACCGATCCTGCTGATAGTTTAGAGTCAATGTTTGATTTATTCTTTTCTCTCGTTGGTACCGGAAGTTCTTTTACCCCTGACCAGTTAATCCAAATATTTGATGCAGCTGATTTAAAAAAAGTCGGCGAAATAGAGTTAGAATCGCCTTCTACTGTTTATCTTTTTTCTCAAAATTAAGAGATAAGCGCTGTATAAACGAGGACCTATTAAAACAGCGACTATTTGGAAAATACATCCAAGTAGTCGCTGTTTCAGGTATTCCATTTTCCGACTTTCCCAAGATAACAAAGACAGACAGCTCTGTTTTAACTTACAATCACTTTATTCGCTAAGTCGTTTTTTCACTCGTTCATTGACTTTTCTCTTCAATTCATTCATCTGCGTTTTTGCCTGTACTTCCCGTAACATAGTTTCTGCGAACTCTCCGACATCATTGCCAACCAGCTCCAAAGCAGGAACATTATTTTCTGCTCCTTCTTCAAAGAACTCGATTAAATTATAAAGAGCATTCAGCATATCCATGCCATCTCCTGCTGAAAATTGCCAAACAAATTTTTGAATTTCATCATAAACGACTTGGTAATCCTTTGGCAGCTGCTTCATCTCTTCCATTTTTTCCCGGTATTTCTTTTTATCTATTTTGACTTGCTTGAAATAGTCCATAAAATTAAGATTCATCTCGTTTAGTCTCCTTCAGTTTTTCAATTTGCTGTGAAACGAATGCCCAACGCTTCCAAAAAAGCGCCAATTCGGTTTTTCCTTCATCATTCAATGTGTAAAACTTTCTCAAAGGGCCCAGACTTGATTTTTTCTTGGTCACTTCAACGAACCCTTTCTTTTCTAATCTGAGTAAGATTGTGTAAACTGTTCCTTCCGCAATATCAGCAAACCCATAGCTCTGTAAGTCTTTTGTGATCTCGTAGCCGTAGGTTTCTTTTTGCTCGATGATTTCCAATATCATGCCTTCCAACACACCTTTGAGCATTTCTGTAATACCGTCCACGTTAAATAATCACCTTTCTTCACTTGTTTTACCAATTCTCTCAATAAACGCCTTACAAATCAATCATTTAAGCATTTTTTTGTAGTAAAAACGAATTGCCAGAAATTGGAAAAGCAGCATCGTTCCAAGCAGCCAAATGACTGCTGTCAGGAAATCTCCGGAAAATTTTCCATCCGTCAAAAGCATCCGCAGGCTGTTAATAATTGATGTCATCGGCTGATATTCTGCAAACCCCTTTAGAGCCTTAGGAAGTGTCTCAGTAGGTACAAAGCCCGAACTAATAAACAGTAACCCCAAAAGCAGATAGGAGAAAACGCTGGCTGACTCATTACTTTTGGCAATCAAACCGAAAAATACTGCAATCCAAGACAAGGCATAATTTGTCAGCAGAATCAGAGCAGCGATTGCCAACCAATCTAGTAAATCAGCTTGAGGACGAAACCCAATCAAAATGCCGACAAGCAGAACAACGATTGTTGAAATAAAATTGAAAAATACACTCGTGAATACATGACCATTCAATACAGCCAATCTGGAAATAGGCATCGAATTAAAGCGATCAAAAACGCCATTCTTTACGTCATCGTTCAAACGAAATGCTGTATACCCAACACCGCTGGCAATCGTAAACAATAAAATGGCCGGCAGAATAAAGCCTTTATACGCTTCTTGAGAAGTCGACATCGCTCCGCCAAAAATATAAACAAACGCCAGCATGACCATGATTGGCATGACAACAACAGAGATAATCGTATCAATACTTCGAGTCATATGCTTCATCATTCTACCAGTCAAAAACCATGAATCTTGTAAAATTGTCATGTTACTCCCCTCTTTCTTTTTCGATAATATCAAAAAACACATCATTTAATGTTGGCTGCTTCTGTTCAAAATTACTTATAAAAATTTGTGCTTGCTGCAGCTCGTTTAGTAATCTAGTGGTTTCTGCTACTTGACTATTGGTGACAACAGTCAACGTCAGCTGTTCTTCATTCACCGTACCGTCAATCAACGTTTGTGCCTTTTGTAAGTCTTCTTTATGCAAAAATGTCAATTCCAGCTGTCCTTGAGGCAGATGTGTTTTCACCTCAGCCAGACTTCCCTGAACAGCAATTTTGCCATGATTCAAAATCGCCACTTGATCCGCCAGCTGATCCGCCTCTTCTAAATATTGAGTGGTCAGAAAAATTGTTACACCAGCTGCTTTAATTTCTTGAATAATTTGCCACATCGTTGCTCTTGCCTGAGGGTCTAAACCAGTTGTCGGTTCATCCAGAAAAAGAACTTTTGGATTCCCCAGCAAGCTCATAGCCAAATCAAGCTTTCGTTTCATACCGCCTGAATACGTTTGAACAGAACGATCTGCTGCATCAATCAAATCAAAGCGTTCCAATAGCTGCTGAATCATTTGTGTCTCCTTTTGATGCCGTAGCTTTGCGATTAACTCAAGATTTTCTCTTCCTGTCAGGATTTCATCTACAGAAGCAGTCTGGCCTGTTAGGCTGATACTATTACGAACTTGTCTGCTTTCCTTTGCACTATCATGGCCGACAATCTTTATTTGCCCAGCATCTGCTTTCAATAAGGTTGTCAGCATTCTAACGATGGTCGTCTTACCCGCTCCATTTGTTCCCAGCAACGCAAAGACCTTTCCAAAAGGGACACTGAAACTAACATCCTTAATCACAGCAAAATCAGCAAATGATTTTTTTAAATTCTTCACTTCAATTGCATTACTCATTCGATTTCACTCCTAACTACTTAGTATTATCTAGTACCACTATATAATAATGCTAAGTAGATGAAAAATCAACTACTTTGTTTCACTAAGTAGAGTTTTGACTTATTACATCTACAACGTAATTTGCAGACTGCTATTGGTTAGTAAGTAATAGTTCGTATTGAAATAGCTCCAAAAAAAAAAGAGAATCATTTTAACCGATTCTCTTTTTCGCATTATTCATTTTCAGAGCTTTCTCGCTTTATACTTTTTCAAGAAAATCACATGCAATAAGGAATAGCTGCGAATACAGCCCCTCTTGAATGCCAACATGGATTTCTTATTAATGAAAAAGAGCCAATAACTGTAGTCTGTTAAGACTTACTCGTTATCGGCTCTGCATTAATATGTCTGGCTCTTTGATAATCGTAACTTCAAAATTTTTAATGTTAATAACTGTTTCGGTTTTACATTTTGGACAGTACAATGGGAAGCATTCGACGTTAGTCATTTCAAAAATTTTATTTCTTGTTTTTCCATGACATATCGGACAATATATCCACTTAGATTTCAAATTCATTTTTTACTCACCTCTTCTAACCTCATTTACCATCAGTGTTTTCCAGCTGAAACGGCAAAACTTCTTTTTCTTGAGCTAAAACCTGTTGATAAACAGCCATTAACTGCTTTCCAATCGCATGTATACTTCTTTTTTCAGCTGTTTTAAAACCTTCTGAAGCAACGGAAGGAAACTCTCCATTAATTATCCTTTTTATGTCTTTCGCAAACTCTTCATTTGAACTTGCCTTATAGCAGTTTTTCCCAGAGATTAACCAATCTTGATAGACAGGGATATCACGGACTAATACTTGCTGACGGCTGGCTAATGCTTCTAAAACGACAATCCCTTCTGTCTCTTCATAGGATGGGAAAAAGAATAAATCAGCTCCAGAATACGCACCTTCAAGCACATCTCCTTTAATATAACCTGGAAAGATAACGTTCTCCGGATGATCCTTTTTCACAATTTTCCTTATATTGCGTGGAACACTCATTAATGCTACATGACCAAACCAGATAAACGTATAATCAGGAAATTTTTTAGCTAATTCGACAAAATCAATGATACCTTTACGTTTAAAGAACAATCCAACACAGATAATCACCTTTTGATTAGGCTCTAAATGGAAATAGTCTCTAAATAACTTTTCTTTATAGGAATCCGGCTGATATTCTTTTAAATCAATTCCATTAGAAATTGCCGATATCGGGAGGTTTAGCCCATGCTTTTCCAGTAATCCTTTTGAATATGGCGTAGGCGTAATTAAGTAATCTGCCTTTTTATAGAGACTGATTAAATACCGACCAAACAGAGGAGCTAATAGATTTGATCCAATAAATGAGTTGCGAAAATCTTCTTCTGTAGAATGGGCATGGTAAATTACTTTCTTTCCCAAACGTCTTGCTTTACGAATCATCCTCCGACTATTCAAACCATACGTATTAATGTGTAATATGTCATAATCGAGACACTCAGAATCAAGCGTATACGAGATGCCCATTTCCTCAAGTGCCTGTTTCTGATGTTCCAAAGCACGACCGATTCCTGACTTTGCTAAAACTTTAGCACCTTCAAAATAAATCAATATTTTCATTGTAATGCTCCTTTCTTTTCAGTTTATTGTTGGATAATTCGACGCTTATTAAGCGGATAAGCGATTAAAAAAATACCACTGGTAAGAATAGTCAACGTCACTGAAAAATGACTGATACTGGGAAGACTACTCTGTAACCCTAAAGCCCAGACAAAAAACTTAGAAAAGGCAATAGAACTAGCTGTATCCGACTGGCTAAAAATGCTAAACATAATCGGTAGAGCAATCAAAATGGCTAGAGTAATCACCTTTTGACGAGTAGAAAAGCGGTCATTAAAAATTGCTGCCAATAGTGCAAAACTACTTACCAAAAAAAGTAATAGTGAAAAAAGAACTATACTTTGAGAAAAATCTCCTCTAGCGTAGACATCTACAATATTCAGATGGTAATCAATGTTCTTAATAAAATTGTAGGAAATAAATTTTTGAATACAAACTAATATGAAGGAAACACCCATTGAAACGAGGAAATTTATCAAAAGATTAACCAAGAAAAAGTTTAATCGACTGATTCCATTTTGAATAAAAAACCTAAAATCACTCTGTATTCCGTTAAAAGAAATTAGGAGGACGAAAACCATAGCCGGTCCAACTAAATCGGTGCTGCCATTTCCATGAAAACCACTAGTGGATAGATGAGAAACAATTAATGGAAGTATTCCCAGTAATACGAAAAAGAAAACTAAGTAGCAAGCTATTAAGGTAAGCTGTGTTCGAAAGCGATAGTGAAATGCTGCTTTAAATTTCATATCGAACCCCTCTTTCTTTTAGTTAATTGAATAAAGTATTCTTGCAGGCTGACCTTCTCCACAGTAATCTCTGAAGGAAGCGCTACATCAAACGGCCATTTCACATAGGCTGTCATGGAGCCACCAAAAGATTGATTCGCCAAGATTTCTAAATCATCAGAGAAGGAGGTGAATATTTCCTGCGGCCCCTTGATTACACGAATCTGAGCCAAGATATTTTCGGTAGAATCGTTTTGTATGACTTTTCCATCATCGATAAACACAACTTCTTCAATTATATTAGCTATTTCTTCTATTAGGTGAGTTGAAATAATGAATGTTCTCGACCGTGCTCCATACGAATCCAATAAATATTCATAGAATAAATCTCTATGCGTAGCATCTAAACCTAAAACAGGTTCGTCCAAAAAAATATAATCACAAGGCACACATAACGCTGTTATTAGCTTAACAATACTACGGTAGCCGGTTGAAAGCTTTCGAAAACTTAATGCTTGATTCACATCAAAATCAATAATCATTTGCTCCGCTAGTTGCCAATCAAAAGTTCCATAGAATGTCTCAGTCACTTTAAATATGGTGTGAACTTTCATATTACCAGGGAAAAGATTATCTTCACTCATCAAATATATTCTATTCAGCTGCGGCTCTTGATCCGTTATTGGTTGATTATCTAAACAAATAGTTCCACTAGTAGAAAAATTTCGATTGGCAATAATATTTAACAGTGTACTTTTGCCCGCACCATTTCTGCCCAACAAACCATAAATTTTCTGGGGTTCAAAGGTAAGTGTGATATCACTTATGGCTGCTTTTTCCTTGTATTTTTTTGATACATCTTTAATTACCAAGCTCAAAGTTTATACCCCCTATCAATTAGTTTTTTAAGTTCTTCAGCTGAAATATCCAATTTTTTTGCATCAGATACAAATTGAAAAACCTCTATTGTTAAAAACTCATCCTTTCTAATTGTCCCGATTTTTTCTTTGGCTCCAGCCGTTACAAACATTCCTATCCCTCGTTTCTTTTCAAGTAAGCCACGCTCAACTAAGATACCCATCCCTTTTAAAACAGTAGCAGGATTAATTTGATAATTTTTAGAAATTTCTGTAGTTGATGGTATCTGAGTCCCTTCTTTGAAGGAACCATTGAAAATCCCTTCTGATAATTGATCAGCGACTTGCTGAAATAAAGGTTTTTCTCCTGAATAATCAAAATCCAAACGTCTCACCTCGCCATATGGTTAGTTGCTTATATAACTAACCGTATAACGTCAGTCTTTTTTTGTCAATCATATTTCAATAAATACTCTCAATCATTCTGTTTTCATTAACTTTTTTAAGAAACAGTTATTCCTACACTTTTTATTGGGTATGCTGATTTCAACTTTTTAGAATATAAAAAGACAGCAAAAAAACTTGGAGTAAAACAGAAATTTCCTGTTTTTTGCTCCAAGCTCTACAATTTTATTCAGTTTTTGTCCTATCAGCATTCTATTAGTTAAAGCAGAATTGTAAAAGTCTATATTTAAGTTTCCACCCTATTTCCGATACATCTTAAACTCCAAGAATAGATCATTGTATATTTCCAGATACTTGGAGCCTAAGTCTTCGTATACCTCAAGACGAGAGATGGTTTCATCATTAGGATAGAATTGTTCATCCTCCGAAATTTCTTTTGGCAGCAAAGCTTCTGCCTTTTTATTCGGTGTGGAATAGCCGATATATTCTGCATTTTTCGCAGCAATCTCGGGACGCAGCATAAAGTTGATAAATGCATATGCACCATCAATATTCTTCGCTGTTTTCGGAATGACGATATTATCGAACCACAGATTTGACCCCTTTGAAGGGATGACATAGTGAAGATGCTCATTGCCATCCAGCATTTCGGCTGCTTCACCTGAAAAGGACACAGCTACGGCGCTCTCTTCATTAATCATGTACATCTTAATTTCATCTGCAACAATCGCTTTGACGTTGGCAGTCAGCTTGTTCAGCTTATCTGAAGCCTCTGCCAGCTCTTTATCATTCTTGCTGTTTAAAGAATAGCCTAAGCTGTTTAGAGACAGCCCCATGACCTCGCGTGCACCATCAATCAGCATCAAATTGTCCTTCAGCTCCGGACGCCACAGGTCATCCCATTCCTGAATCTGCTCTCCATCAACAAATTTGTCATTGTAAATAATCCCCAGTGTTCCCCAGAAGTAAGGGATTGAATAGTGATTATTTGGATCAAAATCCAGATTCAAAAACCGTTCATCAATGTTTTCCAATCCTGTTAGCTTTGTATGATCAATCGCTAGAAGCATATCCTCGCTAATCATTTTTTGAATCATATATTCAGAAGGAATCGTAATATCGTAAGCCGTTCCCCCTTGCTGAATCTTGGTAAACATCGCTTCATTCGAATCAAAGGTTTCATAATTGACCTTGTAGCCGGTCTCCTTTTCAAACTCCTTAATCAGCTGAGGATCGATATAATCGCCCCAATTATAGATTGTCAGAGTATCGGCGCCTGCCATGCCACTGGCGCGTTCCAGTTGACCGACACCTAAGAATAAAACCAAGATAATCAACAAAATGCCAAGAAACAAAGAGTTCAATTTTTTCATGACAACTTCGCCACCTCTCTTTGTTCACGGCGCAGCTTCTTCACTCGCTTAGAGGTATTATCCTGACTGATAAAGTAGTAGCCAATCACAAGAATCATGGAAAACAAGAAGACCAGTGCACTCAACGCATTGATTTCCAAGCTGATTCCCTGCCTTGCACGAGAATATATCTCCACAGAAAGCGTCGTAAAGCCATTACCGGTGACGAAAAAGGTGACCGCAAAATCATCCAGGGAATAGGTAAACGCCATGAAATAACCCGCAATAATTCCCGGTGACAAATAAGGTAGAACAATGCTTTTTAGCACTTGAAAGTTGCTGGCACCAAGGTCTCTGGCAGCATCCACCATCGAATCGTTCATCTCCTGCAGCTTCGGCAGAACCATTAATACCACGATAGGAATACTGAAAGCAATATGAGATAAAAGCACACTTGTAAAGCCCAGACTGATAAAGCCTACTGCTGTAAAGAAAATCAGAAAGCTGGCACCGATGATAACATCTGGTGACACCAGCAAAATATTATTGAAGCTCAGCAATGCGGTACGGCTGCGGCGACCTTTGGTATAGTAAATCGCCATGGCACCAAATGTTCCAATGACTGTCGCCAGTAGCGCAGATAGAAATGCCAAAAGAAATGTATTCAGCACAATAATCAATAGACGGGTATCTTCAAAAACAGCCGAATAATTGGCCAATGTAAAGCCCGTAAACTCATTCATTGTCTCTCCGTCGTTAAAGGAAAAAAGAATCAGATAAAATATTGGCGCATAAAGCAATAAGAACACAAGAATAAGGTAGACATTCGACCACTTGAATTTCTTTCTGATCATTTCACTTTGCCCCCTTTTCTTTTTTCACCTGTTAAAATCATAACTGCCACCATCGCCACAATCAGCACCACACCAATGGTTGAACCCATTCCCCAGTTTTGCGTGACTAGAAAATGCTGCTCAATCGCAGTTCCCAGTGTAATGACACGATTTCCACCAATCAAACGAGTCAGCATAAACAAAGAAAGCGAAGGGATAAATACTGCTTGGACACCACTCTTCACGCCATTCAAGGATAAAGGAAAAATCACTCGACGGAAGGTTTCAGCACTGTTTGCGCCTAAATCCCGACTAGCACTGATTAATGAAGGGTTCATCTCCTCCAGCGCATTGAAAATCGGCATAATCATAAACGGCAGCTCAATATAGGCTGCAACAAACAAGAAACTAAAATCCGTAAATAGGATTTGCTGCGACCCAATACCCATAAAATTCAAAAACTGATTCACAGTGCCATGCATACTAAAAATTCCGATAAAGGCATAGGCTTTCAACAAGAGATTCACCCAAGTCGGTAAAATAACCAACATCAGCCACAGCTGCTTATGCTGCAGCTTTGTTAAAAAGTACGCAGTCGGATAGCTAATCAGCAATGTCACCAGAGTAATCAAAAACGCATACCAAACAGAGTTAAAGGTCATCGCCAAGTAAGTGCCGGACGTAAAATACGTCTGGTAGTTCGTCAACGTGAACTGTCCGTTCGTATCAAAAAATGATTGATACACAATCATCAGCACAGGGGCGATAACAAAAAGCATCAGCCATAATGCGTATGGAATCGAATAAATTCGACGTACTGTTTTCATGTCCTGCCTCCTACTCTTCGTAACTTTCCAAACGTGCATCAAAGTCTTCTTCAGACTCATTGAAACGCATCACATGAATATCCTCCGGCTCAAAGAACAAACCAACCTGTGAGCCTTCTACTGCTTTTCGAGTTGAATGGACAACCCACTCATTCTCCTGTTCATCATGACAGACAATCTCATAATGCACCCCACGGAAAAGCTGTGTATCAACAGTGACAATCAACTTGCCCTTGTCCTTTGTAGTAATTGTCAAATCCTCCGGACGCAAAACAACCTCAACTGCTTCATTTGGACGCATCCCGCCATCCACACATTCAAACCGTTTGCCGACAAATTCAACCAAATTATCTTCAATCATTCGACCATCAACAATGTTGCTTTCACCGACAAAATCGGCAACGAAGTGATTGATCGGCTCATCATAGATATCTACAGGCGTTCCGCTTTGAACAATTTCACCCTTGTTCATGACAAATATCTCGTCGCTCATTGCCAAGGCCTCTTCCTGATCATGGGTAACAAAGATAAAGGTAATTCCTAGTCGCTGCTGCAGCTCCCTCAGCTCATATTGCATAGCTGTTCTCAGCTTCAAATCCAGCGCTGATAATGGCTCATCCAGCAGTAATACCTTCGGCTCATTCACGATTGCCCGAGCAATGGCAACCCTTTGTCTCTGACCTCCGGACATCTCGCTGATTTCTCGCTTTTCATAGCCTGGAAGCTGCACCATACGCAACGCATCAATCACCTTTTTCTCAATCTCCTGCTTTGGCATCTTCTTAATCTTTAGCCCAAAGGCTACATTATCAAAAACATTCATATGAGGAAACAAGGCATAGTCCTGAAACACTGTGTTAACTGGACGTTTATTCGCCGGCACATCATTGATTCGGTTGCCCTCAAAATAGACATCCCCTTTACTGACATCCGTAAAGCCTGCCAGAATTCTCAAAATCGTCGTTTTACCACAGCCGGAAGGACCCAAAAGCGTATAAAATTTTCCTTCTTCTATCTCAAAACTAACATTCTTCAACACTGTTTCATCATCGTCATACTGCTTCAAAACATCTTCAAATGAAATAATTGTTTTTCCCACTTTTTCATTCCTCCAGATTAAAGATAAGATTCAGTCGCCACGATCAGCACACGGCTTTTTCCTTTTGACTTATTTTTTAATTGATGAGGCTCTGTCGCCTCGTAATAGATGGCTTCTCCTTTTCTTGCTGCATGACTGACCTCTCCAAGAACCAAAGAAACAGTTCCCTCCAGCACAAAGATAAAGGTCTCTGAGAGAGAAGGCTCAAAATTTTTGTACTCCCCATCTTTATCAAACGTCAGCAAGACAGGCTCCATTTCCTTCTCATTCGATTCCGGAATCAACCATTTCAATTGATACCCGTTTTCTTCATCCTGATAATAAGTACAGTCCTGCTCACCATAAACAATTTTTTGTTCCGTATTATCTTCACTGAAAAATTCCTCGGGTGTTACTCCAAGGACCTCCAATATATTAAAAAAGGTTTCCATTGACGGCGAGCTTAAGTCCCGCTCCAATTGAGAAATATACCCCTTGGTTAAATCTGTTCGCTCTCCCAGCTCTTCCTGGGTCAGATTCTTTTGGATACGAAGGTTTTTTAACTTCTCACCAATCTCCATAACCTCACCTCATCCTACTCTTTTTCATTTAAAGACCTATAAGTTTACTTATACTAAACTAAGAGTTTAATTTCACCTTTTTCAGTATACGGACTTTTCCAAAAATAGCAACTATTTTTTTATAGAAATCAGTATTTTTTCTTCAATTGTTTTTTTGAGGTATATCAAAGAAGAAATCCGTAAGAAAAAAGTGAGAATGTGATATGATAGTACCAGTATATTTAATGATAACGTGGAGGTTTATTATGGAAAAATTTTCTGCACTTCTTATTCAAGAAACGAATGGAGAAATCGCATATGATATTCAGAAGATTACGCTGGATGATCTATCTGAAGGAGACGTTCTAATTAAAACAGAGTATTCTTCAATTAATTTTAAGGACTCATTGGCAGTAATGAAAAACGGAGGCGTAATACGCAGCTACCCTATGATTCCGGGCATTGATGTCAGTGGAACAGTTGTTTCATCTAAGGAAGAGCACTTGACTGTTGGTGAAAAAGTATTGGTTACCGGCTACGGCCTTGGCGTGAGTCACACAGGCGGTTTTTCAGAATATGTCCGTGTTCCCGCTGAATGGGTTGTCCCTCTTCCAAAACAGCTTTCCGAGAAATCAGCCATGATTCTTGGTACTGCCGGCTTTACAGCAGCTTTATGTATCGATGCACTTGAGCAGCATGGTCTTTCAGCCAATAAAGAAGCTCGTCTCCTTGTAACCGGAGCATCCGGCGGTGTTGCTTCACTGAGTATTGCAATGCTGAAGGGGCTTGGGTACAAAAATATTACAGCATTGACCAGAAAAAAAGAAACTGTTCGTGAATTAAAGGAGTTGGGTGCTTCAGAGGTACTGCTTCATGATGAATTCATGCCTGAAAAAATCCGACCTTTAGGAAAACAACTGTATGATTATGCCTTGGATACTGTCGGCGGCGATACATTAGCAGCAGTGTTACCGCTGATTAATTACGGTGGCGGTGTTGCTGCTTGCGGGAATGCGGGAGGATTGGGTCTTCAAACAACGGTTCTGCCGTTTATTTTACGAAATGTTGCTCTATTAGGGATTGATTCTGTCAATGTGCCAATGGAAAAACGTCAGCTCATCTGGAATCGCCTGGCAACTGATTTAAATGGAACTGAACAAGCACTAGTCAATGAAATCACCTTGTCACAAGCACCGGAAACCTTCGCTTCACTACAGCAAGGGCAGCATATCGGTCGTACAATCATCAAGTTTTAAGCTAAAGGAGTTGGAAACATGAAAATATTAGTTACCGCCGGCGGCACCTCTGAGCGAATCGATAATGTCCGCTCGATTACCAATCATTCTACCGGTCGTCTGGGTAAAGCGATAGCCGAAGAATTTCTGGCACATAATCATCAAGTTACTTACTTGACTACTCCTTATGCGGTCAAACCGACAGCTATGGATCAGTTAATCATAGAAGAAATCGAAACAACAGCCGACCTGCAGAAAAAAATGCTTGAGCTTCTATCTACTCAAACATTTGATGGCATTATCCATAGCATGGCTGTCAGCGACTTTTCCAGTGAAACCAGTTTGCCGGAAGAAGCGTTGATTCAGGCAATGACCACTGCCTTAACAAAACAGCAGGACTTCAGTCAAAATAGTATCGAAACAACAGTGAAAGATGTAATAGAGCAGTTAGGTACACAGCAACAAGAGGAAAAGAAAATCTCTTCCAATACAGAGCGTCTCTTGCTTTTCCTGAAGAAAAACCCTAAAATAATCTCAATGATTCGAGAAAATCAACCAAACACGGTTCTTGTTGGGTTTAAATTACTTGTAGGCGTTTCTGAGGACGAACTGATTCAAGTCGGCAGTGCCACCCTAAAAAAGAATCAGTGTGATTTCGTTTTGGCAAACGATTTAGAATCCATTCGTGATGAAAAGCATCGCGGTATTTTAATCCATGCAGATGGTCAAACGGAAACTGCGGAGACCAAAGCAGCGATTGCCGAACTTATCGTTAAAAATGTAGAAGCGAAAGGAGCCAACAACTCATGAAAACAATTTTACTTGGTGTTTCAGGTAGTATATCTGCTTATAAAGCGGCCGATATCACAAGTCGTTTAACCAAACTAGGGTATCAGGTAGAGGTTATTATGACTGTCAACAGTACCAAATTCATCACACCGCTGACACTACAGGCTTTATCTAAAAAGCCGGTACACACCGAAGTGATGGAAGAGCTTTATCCGGAACAAATCAATCACATTGAGCTTGCTAAAAGAGCCGATTTATTCCTAGTTGCTCCAGCTTCGGCAAATATTATCGGAAAGCTGGCCAACGGGATTGCCGATGATATGCTATCTACGGTTGCAATGGCCTTAAAGGAAGAGGTTCCTAAGCTGATTGCACCGGCAATGAACACATATATGTACCAGAACCCTATCATGCAAAAGAACTTGACTACATTGAAGGATGTTGGTTATCAGGAAATTGAACCACGTGAAGCATTACTTGCTTGTGGGGATTTCGGCAGAGGTGCTTTGGCTGAGGTTGATGTCATTGTCAACGAGGCAAACCGTATTCTATCACATTCATAAGGAGTTCATTAATGACTAACACAAAGAAATTTACATTAACAGCTATGTTTTTAGCCATTCTTATTTTATTAGCCTCTGTGCCGTTTCTGGGCTTTATCCCAATTGGTCCAATTAATGCAACAACGATGCATATTCCCGTTATCATCGCATCAATTATTCTTGGCCCAAAAATTGGCGGATTTCTAGGCGGAGTCTTTGGGATTATCAGTATGGTTCGAGCAACGGTAATTATCTCGCCAACCTCTTTTCTGTTCTCTCCTTTTATTCCGGTAATCGGAACTGACCAAGGAAGCTGGAAAGCAATTATTATTGCTGTTGTTCCTAGAATTCTTATTGGTATCATCCCCTATTTTGTTTACAAGCTGTTCCGAAAAAAAGCGGAAAAAAATGCCGGTGCTAAATCAATCGGACTTTTCATCGCCGGATTTAGCGGGGCCGCTACAAATACAATTTTAGTCATGGGTGGTATTTTCCTGTTATTCAAGGATTCTTACGCTCAGGCAGTAGGCATCGGTATTGAAACGGTCTTCTCTGTGATTCTTGGTGTTGTTTTCACCAGCGGATTGGTAGAAGCAATTGTTGCCGGCTTTGCTACAGCAGCTGTCACAGCGGTACTCCTTCGACTAACAAAAACAAATGCTACACAAAAGCTTTAAGCCAAAAGGCCCTAGGAGGTTTTGAAAAATTTCAAAATCTCCTAGGACCTTTTTTTGTCATCGATGACTCAAATACCTGTGATACCTAACTACTTATTTTTAGCATCTGAAAGAATGAAGTGGTTCTTCTTTCAAGCCTGAACTACAAAAAAAGCTTGACCATACAGCTTCCGGTCAAGCGTCTATACTAATTTTCTATTTTTTCCCTTTTCTCAGCTTATAAGCATATTCACTAAGCTTAAACATCAGCTTGTTCACAGGCAAATCAAATTCACCGATAAACTCATTGATTGTTGGATTAAAGTTGGACTTGAACTTAATCAGCCCATCATTCAAGCTACCCTCTAAGCCGCCCATGTTGCTTGTCTCACAGCCGCGCTCAAAGCATTCGTTAATTGCTTCATACCAAGTAAGGTAAGCCGGCATGTAGCGTTTGTAACGATCATCCATCCCTGCATAAAGAATTTCACTTGTCGTTCCAAAAGTAATTGCCAACGCGCCTGCTACAACTGCTGTATCTCCGGAATGTGCGATACTTTCCTCCAGCTCAGCCAGCTCTCTTGTCAGAGAAAATTCCAGCTCTTCCAAGTTGTGTCGTTTCTTCACTTGATTTTCTTTTAAGTTTGCCAAGTCTTGTTGGTTCTTTTCATGTCTGGCTTTCGTTTCTTCATAGCGGGCTTTTAAGTCAACTTCAGCCAGCATGATAAATGACTGCTCCGGATAAATGTCCATCAGCTTTTCAAAATACTCAGCATTTCTCAGTGAAATCTGCTGCCGTTCAGTTGTCAGCTTAATCATTTCAGCAAACGCAGGAACTAATTCCTTGTGTCCTTGACGTACAACAACGCCCTTTTTCTGAGCCTGCTTCAGCATTTTTCGTGTACTTTTCGATAGCTGCTCTTCACTGAAATCTTCTTTATAAATATTTGCTTGAAAACGAGGCTGGATTGTCGCAGACATTTCCATCGTCAAGCCTTGGTATTTAGCTCCGGCAGAAGTAATATTTTCCACAATCATCTGTGCCTCAGGATTCATTTTTTCTTCACGATCCATCAGAATATCTTTATAAATGACTGTCGGATCCATTTTTATAAATACTGCTCGTTTTTTCTTTCCAAACTTTTTCAGCTGCTCCATAAAAAATTGAACCAGCTCCTTATTCGTATAATCCATAATTGGACCACGAGGTGTATAAAGAAAGGTAAAACCAGCTGGAAGCGGCCGAATAAGAACCAGACCTGAGGCAATTAACTGCCCATCTTGATAGACCCCTACAATTTCCGATCCCCAGTTATTTTTGACCTCAGCCCATGAGGATGACTGCAGCAGATTACATAGCGGATGTGTTTCTACAAAACGATCATGCTCTGCGGGCGCAACGCCAATTTTAAATTCGTACATTCCCATATCCTCCCTTTCAACTTTCCTCTATCTTCTTCTGCTAGTATCAAATTTTTCTACTAGCAGTTTTCTTCATTAATGTAGTAGTATTCTCCACAAACATTAATTTTAATCTTTCCTAGGTGATTTGTAAACATTACAACACATAAAAAGAAAAAACAACCAGTTATCTTTCTTAATCTATTGACAAGAAAAGCTATTATACATAAAAAAACACCAACAATCCCCATACAACAGCAGGCATTATTGGTGCTTGAGTATCAATAAACAATTTTTGGATTACGCACGTGCTTTAAAGTCTACAGCTTTATTCAGGAAATACATTAACGGCGCAGATAAAGCCATAATGATAAATTCACTGAATGCCAAAAAGAAATAAGTTGGTAAGAAACCCTCTGTCGTTCCGCCTGTGCTTACCAGCATAATTGCGATAAAGACCATAGATACAGTAAAAAACAGTGTGTTCAGTGCCAGACGAAGCTTTTCATTCTTTACTTTGTTATAAATCAAAGCGGTCAGTCCTAACGAGACAAAAGTCTGTGTTCCTCCGTATAGCGCGTCGATTACACCATAGCCAAATACAAGATTGTAAAAGATAACGCCGCCGAGAACGCCCCACATCAGCTTGCGATTAAAGACGACTAGATGATTCAAGCTTTCTGAAATCCTGAACTGAATTGGTCCTGAAGCAACAGGTGCAACAAAGAGTGTCAGCGCTAAATAAAGTGCCATAATAATTGCATTAAGTGTCAGTGCTCTCAAATTTTTGTTTGGTGTAGCAGATGTTTGCATTCCTTCTCCTTCTTTCTCCGAGTTTTTTTACTGGGGATGGTTGATGAACCCAGATTGCCAAAGAACTGTTTAGCTAATAACAGTCTTTTACAACGGCATTAATACTATCACCGTACCCGTGGAATGTCAACAAACTGCCTATCCGGATAATAAATCTATCTTCTCTTAATCGTTTAGAAGGATTTGTGTTAAAAGGCGATGGTCTCCCGTAAAAGAAGAAGTCTATAGAATATGGAAGAATTTCTTTTCTGATTCTAACGGATTGATTTCGTTTTCTTTTTATAAAATCTTCGTGCTATACTTAAGCTATACAAGGCTGCTCATTCCTTTATCAATCAGCTGGATAACAGCTAACTGTCCGTTCCTTTTTCAACCACTCTGTCTCTGGAAAATTATCTTGTCTAAAAAGTTTTTAAGGAGATGAACCATGATGAATATCTATGAAAAAATATTAGTCGCTGTTGACGGATCGAAAAATGCCGAATTAGCTTTGAAGCATGCGGTGGCTCTTGCTGTAAAAAATGATGCTGAGCTGTACATTCTATCCATCATTGATGAACATGCAATCAGCCACAGCTCTTTTGCCTTTTCAAAAGTCTTGGCGGAAGAAAAAGAACTGGTTAGACAGGAAATGGAAGAGCACATCGATTATGCCATCAACCAAGGGCTAACAGCCGTTAAACCGATTGTTGAAATCGGCAACCCAAAAGAATATATCTCCTCTTCCGTTCCTACTGAAGAAAATGTTGAGTTAATCGTTATCGGTGCCACCGGAAAAGGACGCCTAACTGAAAACTCCCTTGGTTCAACAACAAGCTATGTGGTACAAAACGCGCCCTGCAACGTGTTAGTAATCAAAGAATAAAGTTGAACTAGTTGTCTGGTGGCATGAATGCTACCAGTCTTTATTACAACGTTAAAAAAGGCAAGCGAGCCGTTTATCCCTGCTCACTTACCTTTTTTAATGGCCATTTTCCTTATTTTTTTTTCTTACTAGAAAATACACCTGTTGCACCAAAGACAACGCCAATTGCCAGCCCCAACGTTAGATTATCAAATATTAAACCAAACGCTACGCCAAAACATATGCCTATGGCTATAGAATCACTGTTTCCTTTTTTCATCGTTCTCTCCTTTTTAGTCGTTTATTCTTCAAAATTATGTTTCATCACTGACTACTAATCCTTTTCGATAGCTGAATACCCTGCCATATCACGAGGTGGATTATACGTCCCATGCCAACCTATTAATACTCTCCCTTTTGCATCTTCATAATAGGTAGAGTCTTTGTCTATAGCAACAATTCCTCCGCCATAAGCCACTTTGAAGCCTTCAATTGCAACTCGTTCAATCGCTTCATCCCAATTGTTGCTTGCTGCTCGTAACCCGCTGTCATCCGCAGGCGGTGCCCATAATCCAGACAGCACTTCATCCTTTTCACTCATTATAACTCTCCTTTCAGCTGACAATCTTTTTTTAGAAAATCACTACGTCGATTAGAAGCCCCTCCTCTTCCAAACGCACGCAGCTGCTAAACTCGGTCTTTTAGAAAGCCAAGCGATTATTTAGAAGCCTATCAACTATACCAGTCCCAAAAGGGTTACTCTCCATACTCTACAACTTCCGTTATTTTAACTTCCGGCTGCAGAAACAATTTCTTTTTTACGACTGCTTTTACTAAATACAAATATCTTTTTTGATTGGCGGTCTTTATTTTAATCTCGTACCATTTTTCATTTTTCGAAGGTTGCTTCACCTCAGTTATTTGAGGAAATTCATCCTTGCGGTCATAATCAGGAACCTCTACAAAATCCGGTAGCTGCGCTAGTATCTGTTCCCCTGGATTGTTCAGAAAATTATCACTCAATTTTACTACACCAAATCCTAGTAGAACAGCGATGGCAAGCATCAATAAAAATAGAAACCCACAACCTTGTACTGACCGCTCTTGCTCCCATTCATTCTCATCCAACAAATCAATTCCTTCCTTTTTTTCCCTTTTTGAAAGCACAAAAATCAGTCACTTTTGCTAAAATTATGATGCTAACTTTATTGATAACCTCACACTTGCGGCGAAATTGTCCTCAGAATCATCTATTCTTATTTCCTATTCTTATACCACGCGTAGACTACACTCGTAGTGATAGCCAAAGGACCTGTTATTACTATACCCATCAATCCAGTCGAAACAGAAATCATCAGATAAAAGCCTACCCCATTTTCAGCTGGATTTAAATACATAAGCATTCGAAAAATCGACGGCAGAATAAATAATATGACTAAATTGATAACAAATAAAACTTGGCTTACAACAAAAACAATCTTCATTTTTTTCCTTTCTACTCCTTTTGTTAATCAATGACACAACTTCTCAGCTAAATCAAACGCTCTTATTTGCTCAACCGTTGCATCCAAATAGCTCGAATCATCGCTTTTTATTAGGTATGGGCTGCCATATATTTTTCCTGTAGATTCTTTTAGAAAAATGGAGTACAACTCTAACGTTGAATTGTTGTCCCAATGCGGAATGATTTTATAAATATTTCCATTCTTATACAGATAATCTCCTAATTTATGCCTATGGTTCACGTTTTTTCTCCTTTTACTGTCAAGTATTGCAGTGGTTTCTAATTGACTATTCATCTATTTTAGTTGAAACAACTAGTTTAAAGCTCTTTCAACAGCTTTCTCAGAATGGATTAATGTAGTATCAAAAATTGGAATAGTAACATCTTCTTGTTTAATCAACAAGCCTATTTCGGTGCATCCCAATATGATACCTTCCGCTCCTCGATCAATTAGATGATTAATTATCTTCAAATACATATCTTTGGATTTTGGTTTAATTTCTCCAAATACCAACTCATCAAATATGACATCATTTACGACTTCTATCTCTTTCGATTGCGGAATTAGAACTTGAATGTTAGCATCAATGATTCTTTTCTTATAAAAATCTTGTTCCATTGTATATTTAGTTCCTAACAATCCAACGTGTGAAATCTTTTCTTCTTGCAGCTTTTCTATCGTCGCCTCTGCAATATGGAGTATTGGAATGGAGATTCTTGCTTGAATTTGGTCAAAATTTTTATGCATTGTATTCGTACAAATCAGAATAAAATCTACGCCAATTTTTTCCAGTTTTAACGCTTCTTCAGTTAAAATATCTGCACTTCTTTCCCATTCATTGTTCTTTTGGCACTCTTCGATTATGCTAAAATCAACACTTGTCAAAACAATTTTTGCAGAATG
This sequence comes from Enterococcus sp. BWR-S5, assembly GCF_016745255.1. Classification (GTDB taxonomy): domain Bacteria; phylum Bacillota; class Bacilli; order Lactobacillales; family Enterococcaceae; genus Enterococcus_L. Next base: position 96,948 of record NZ_JADOEQ010000013.1, read on the forward strand.
CAACCCTCCCAGTGAATGGTTAACTAACTCATTTATCTTTTCATAATAAGTCACTGTGCTTTCCCAGCTCATGCCGCCTATCAAACCAATTGTCTTCATAAAAAAACTCCTTTATTTTAAATGATACCATAAATATTTTTAAGTGTTTAACTGAAATTCGACCTCTAAAAGTAACTGCGAATAAATTGTTTTGTGGGAGCTGTGAAAAATATGGTTGGCGAGCAAAACTTATTACTAAAAAAATTTTTAATGAAGAAACAGCCCACAAATGAGCTGTTTCTTCATTAATTTAATATGCTGAAGCTTCAAGCAATAGACTTAGCACTCTAGTCTTTTTGTGTTCAATCTCGTTTCCAGCCCTAGCTATTCATTTTTTTTATTGGAACCCAAAATTCATATCTACTTCCTTTTTTTGTGTTGAAGTTTTCTCTTTCTATTAATATGTATTTACTGTCTCTGTTATCATATCGAATATATCCTTCTGGTATCTCTACAACCTTTTCATATTCTCCACATTGCCCAAGTCCATGCTCTCCAAGTGCCTCTTCTCCAGTCCGCAACCATTCCGTTGTAACTACAAGAAATTCACACTCTGGAAAATGATACATTGTATATCCATTTGGAATCTCATCGACACCTTCAATTATGGAACCAATAAAGTAGATAAGGTCATCAGAGTGGTTTTGATGATAAATGACCATTGGCAAGCTTTCTTTCTGCTGATAGGGTCTGATTTTGTCAAAACCTCCAACTTCAAAAAAGTTACTCCAAATTGATTCAAAATCGGCATTCTCAATAGGGCCCATTATTTCATTTTCTATTCCAAGAAAAAGGAAATCTTTTTGCTTTATCTGAAGGACTTTTATCTCTGGTTTATTCATGTATTTTCCTCCTGCTAATCCTTTTTGTGACATGTTGAAATTTCAAGGGCTTTTCGTAGTTTAGTTCCAAATATAATATCTTCTCCACTCATTTGAAATTTTAACAGCTGAGTTATCTGTTGCTTCGTATACCCTCTACAATTCCATCCTACTGCCATATCGTCTTTTAAAATGAATACAATTTCTTGAGCTTCATATTTCCCATAGACTCCCTGCAAAGTTGCCTCTACAGCCTCATTTTCAAAGTCACCATTGAATCCAATTTTTTGAATATCTTTTATGTTGATTCTCACAACTTCTCTTTTAAATCTTTTGGACACCTTGCTAGCATAGTATCTAGAAATATACAGTGTTCCATTTTCTAAATAGTAATAGGTGTTTAGATATCGCCACGGTACTATAAGAGAAATTATTAAGAATACAGGATTATTTCCCCTGATTTTTTTCACTTGGCACCTTCTTTACTCATCGTTTTTAAGAATTTTTGAACCAATCTGTGTTTGTGCTGTCTACATACTTTTTGATAAAATCAATTTTCACTTATCCTCTATTTTTCTCATCATACGCAATTGCATCTAGTTGGAAAAGTAAACCCTTTTCTCCACCTTTGTGAGCAAATTCTGTTTGAAGTGATTTTCTGACTGGGTACTTTCCATTTTTGAATCTCTTCTTGATAACTTTTTCCATTACTGGAATGTCCCAAATATCTCTAAAAAGAGCTTCGATTTTCACCACCGAATCAACAGTCAAATCAAACATAGCAAGTCGTTTTTCCAGCACATCAAATGCGCCATCTATCTGCTTTTCTATTGATTCACCAATATTACCCACACAGTAGCTAGTGAAGAGATAGTCTCCGGCTTTTATGATGCCTGTATGCGCCCATTCGTCATTTACATCTTTTCTAATAATCTCGCTCAAATCATTCTCCTCCTATTGATTGTTTTTGAAATCTGGGTATTCTGATTGATGATATCCTGTTTTGTCCTCTTCCGTTATGTTTCTAATTATTTTACAAGGAACTCCTGCGGCAACTACATTGGCAGGTATATCTTTCGTAACCACGCTTCCTGAACCGACAATTGAATTATCTCCAATTGTAACCCCTTGATTTATTTGAACACTCGCTCCGATCCAAACATTATTTCCAATTTTGACAGGTTTTGCATAACATGCTCCATTGATACGTTCCCAAGGGTCAATGGCATGATTAGAAGTATAAATTCCGACTTTGGGTCCAAACAGGACATTATCCCCAATATCTATTTTTCCACCATCTAACATTACACAATCGAAATTAGCATAGAAATTATTACCAATACTTATGTTGTGCCCAAATTCACATCTAAACGTTGGCTCAAAATGAACAGTGGTTCCAATTTTTTTCAATACTTCTGATAATAGTTGTTCCCGCTCTTTTTGTGGTTTTCCAAAGCTTGAATTATAACTATTGGTTAAAACAATTGCCTTTTCTCTTGCCTTTATCAACTCTGGTGTTAAATCATTATACATTTGACCACTTAAAATTAGTTTCTGTTGATCTTGTAAATTCATAGTGTACCTCCAGTTATTTTTCTTTTTGATATCTGACCAGCTACTAGCTCCGGTTACTGATCCTTTTTGAAAACTTTAGCTCTCACCCATACTTCTTTTTATTTCTAAAACTATTCTTTTAAGTTATTAAGCCATTTATTTGCTAAATAAAGAGCAGCACTACCTCACCCTCAGTAGTACTGCCCAGTTTTCTATTTAAAGTATCCATCTATAATTTCTTTCACTTCAGCTACCTTTTTGTTAAGTAACAGCTGTGCAGGGATTTTAATTTCCGGAATATTTTCATCATTTACCATCGGCGGGAAAGGATCTGGAATAATTAATGCATCTACAGCTCTGTTTTCTACAGCCTCTTCCCATTTAAAAGTAATTTCATAAGTATCATCCAATGCTTCATGAAGTTCTTTTTCAAGTGCTGACGTGTTTGGAAGTCCTCCTAGATAAGTAACACTAAGTAACTGTTTTGCGTATAAAACAAATGCAATTTTCTTCATTTTAGCTCCTCCAATTCTTAACTGACTAACAATGCCATCTTTTTAGTCTATTTTGACTAAGTAAAACGCCAAAAGTAGTCTTTCCAACGGTTAAAATTGTCCAAACTCCATACAATTTCTTCAAGAAATTCTTATCTATTCTTATTTTTATTATACACATTTCCTATTTTTTTTACTACCGCTTCCTCATATATCTTATCAATCAATCTATTCCTTTTTAAATGGAAAATGATACACACATCGAAAAAAATCTATCAATACTTTTAAGAAATAAATAGGACTGAAAAAAGTATTTCTACTCTCATCAGCCCCATTCATTATAGATTCGAAGTTCATCCGGATTGCGATAGTTTGTTTGAATGAACTCCTTGATTTTCATTTAATCCAACTTTTTCGTTACAAAATACTCGCCCCACTCAGCAATCACTACATCTGCTAGCAGCTCCTCCAGAATGCCTTCTGAAATTGGTGGTTTCCGAGTAAAAAAGAGCTGTTCTGTCGATACGGCTTGGTTCTGTGCGTTGACAAGATAAAGAACCAGTTGAGAATGTTCACTGTAACGTAAAATACCAAAAAGGCCATTTGAATGGAATAAATAGCATTCTCCGTGAACCAGTGCCTCTATTGCTTTTCGTTTTTCCGCCCAGCTCCGATAGCAAGTATACGTGTCAGAGTCAATGGTACTCCAAGGGAAAAATTTTCGGTTCTCCGGATCTTTGCCACCGGTCAGACCGGCTTCATCTCCATAATAAATTGTAGGTACCCCCGGTAAAGCAAACATTAGTCCAACTGCAAGTGTTAGCTTAGATAATTGATTGTCCAGCAACGTCGCAATCCGTTCACTGTCGTGTGTACCAATATTATTTAAATTATTGGCAAAAATATCGGCAGGGTAATTTTCCTGAAGAACCGTTAGTTTCTCTGCTGCTTCTTGTGCAGACTGTTTTCCTGAAAGAAGGTCCAGAATAATATCACGAAACGGATAATTCATCACACCATGAAGGCCGTCTCCGAAAATATACTGACGTCGCTGTCCATAAGATATCTTATTGGAGGCATCTTCCCAAACTTCACCAATCAATACTTTTTCAGGGTATCGATCCACCGCCCGTCGAATCCCTTCTATAAAGAAATCCGGCAATTCATCGGCTACATCCAGACGCCAACCATCTACTCCCATAGCTGTCCACTTTTCAATTACACTGTCTTTTTCTCCATAAATAAACTGTTGAAAATTGGGATTCTCTTTGTCCGCTTCCGGCAAATCCTTCACACCCCACCAAGATTTATAATCCTCAGGATAGTCAGAAAATTTAAACCATTGCCGATACCTGCTTTTCGGATCACGATAGGCTCCCACACCTTCGCCATAACGACCATCATAATTGAAATAGCGACTGTTCCTTCCTACATGGCTGAAAACCCCATCCAGAATAAGCTGCATGTTATTTTCATGAAGACGGTCAAGCAAGCGTTGAAAGGTTTCTTCATCCCCTAACACGCCATCGATTGTTAAATAATCGCCGGTATCATATCGATGATTACTTGCGGCCTCAAAGACAGGATTTAAATATAGTGCCGTAATCCCTAATTCCTTCAAATACGGAATTTTTTCTATGATTCCCTGCAAATTACCGCCATAAAAATCCCAGCGGACAATCTCTCCCTCCGCATCTTTAATATACATCGGCTCATCTTCCCAACTGCCGTAAATGAATGTATTCTTTTTAGGCTGAGCGATTGCTCTGTGGAGATTTCCGTTATAAAATCGATCCGGAAAAATCTGATATACAATTCCTTTTCGATACCATTCAGGCGCCGGATCTGCCTTCTCATAGCAAGTCAGCTGATAAGGATGCAGTTTCTCTGAATCACGAGTCAGAATCCCCTCTCCCCCTTTGCCCTGATCTGATCCGCAATAAATGGTTTCCGTTTCCTGATTCGATTCTCTTTTTATAATTTCAAAATAGTAGAAATAAAGCCCTGATCCCTGCGCTAAAGGATATGTGCACGTATAACGATGATTCTCTTTTGGAGACATACTGATTTTTTCAACGCCTCGTGTCCCATCCTCTTTACGCATTATCAGCAAAACCTGTTCAACTATCGATTCCTGAACAGCAATTGAAAAAGTTACTGTTTCTCCTTTTTCAATCGCTCCGAAAGGCTGCTTATATTCTTTCTGCCAGGAATTAAAATAAATTGCCGTCATTACTGTCTCCCCTATTTATTCAGAGTCATTTCCCGCTTTTCTTATTGGCTCAATTTGCCAGATATCCTCTGCATAACGCTGCACAGTATAATCCGAAGAAAAATGCCCGGCATGTGCTGTATTAATCAAACTAACTTTCTGCCAACGCAGTTTATCCCGATAAAGATTTTCAATTGATTTTTGTGCATCTACGTATGAATGAAAATCACGCAAAACAAAGTATTCATCATTGTATCGAATCAGAGAATCAAAAATTTCCTGCCCTTCCACTTTTATGTTTGGAATCGTTCCATCTATAAAAGCGTTCAATATACGCTGGATGACTGGGTCACTCTCATAAATTTTCAATGCTGAATAGTCCTGTATCTCGTAATAACGATAGACTTCCTCTTCAGTTAAACCAAAAATCGCTATATTATCATCTCCGACGATGTCTCGAATCTCAATATTGGCACCATCGAGGGTTGCAATCGTTACTGCACCGTCTAACATCAGCTTCATGTTACTGGTGCCGGAAGCTTCTTTGGATGCCAACGATATCTGCTCACTGACATCGGCTGCCGGAATAATCAGCTCTGCCAAAGAGACATTGTAATTTTCCAAAAACACTACTTTTAATCTTCCTTGTATTGTTTCATCGTTGTTAATCAAGTTAGCCGCTTCGTTAATACATTTGATGATATGCTTCGCATACGTGTAGCTCGGTGCTGCTTTGGCACCAAAAATAAAGACTCGTGGATAAATATCCGCTTCTGGATTGTCCTTCAGCTCAAAGTACAGCTTCAAAATATGCAGCAGATTTAACAACTGACGCTTGTAGGCATGGAGACGCTTAATCTGAACATCAAAAATTGCATCCGCCGAAACCTCAATTCCTGTTGTTTCCAAAATATAATCTGCTAGTCGCACCTTATTCATATGCTTGGTATCAGCCAGCTGCTGTAAGACCTTCGGATCATCTTTATAGTTCATCAGTAGATGCAAATCGTTGGCTTCTCTACGCCATGAAGTGCCGATTGTCTGATCCAACACATTTGCCAAAGGCTCATTTGCCAATTGCAACCAGCGTCTTTGCGCAATGCCGTTTGTCTTATTATTAAACCGCTCCGGATATAGTAGATAGAAATCGTGCAATACAACTCCTTTCAGCAAATCCGAATGCAGCTTCGCCACACCGTTGGTACTGTGACTGCCGATAATTGCCAAATGTGCCATGTGTACCTGATTATCTTTAATGATTCTTGTCCGTTCAACCAGTTCAAAATCAACCAGTGGCGTCATTTCCTCTACAAATCGGCGATCAATTTCCTCAATAATCTGATACAGTCTCGGAATCACTTCCTTCAGCATCGATACCGGCCATTTTTCCAGTGCCTCCGCCATAATTGTATGATTGGTATAACTCATCGTTTTGACAGTGATATTCCACGCCTTTTCCCAGCTTAACTCCTCTTCATCCACCAAGATACGCATCATTTCCGCCACGCATAGTGCCGGATGAGTATCATTGATATGGATGGCTATATAATTCGCTAAATCAGTCATAGCAATACCAGTTTTTTTCTGGGAAAGAATGATACTTTGAATCCCTGCAGAAACAAAAAAGTATTCCTGAACTAAACGCATCAGACGTCCTTCATAGTTGGAGTCATCCGGATAAAGCACAGCAGTTAAATCACGAAAATCCCGTCGCTCCTCAATGCTCTGATATCTACTTTCTTCAAACTCAGGGATTTCTGCTGACCAGAGTCTCAAGGTATTCACCATGTTATTATGATAGCCTAACATGCCGGTATCGTACGGAACAGCTCTCAAAACCTGTTGATGCTCATAGACAGGCTTTAGTTTACCATTTTCATCCTCTTTCAAATAAACATGCCCACCATAATTCACATTAACAGCCTTGCTGGCTTTACGAACTTCCCAAGCATTTCCGTCTCGAAGCCATTCATCCGGCAGTTCCACCTGATTGCCATCAACGAATTTCTGTTTAAACAAGCCATAATCATAGCGGATGCCGTTCCCATTTCCCGGTAACCCACAAGAAGCAATAGAGTCCATAAAACAAGAAGCCAGACGTCCCAAACCGCCATTTCCCAACGCCATATCCTTTTCCACTTTGCAAAGGTCTTCCAGATCGATACTCATTTCCTTTAGGCTGTCGCGAACAGTATCCAGCAGCCCCATATTCAGTAAATTGCTTTTCAACATTTTCCCCGGTAAAAATTCTATCGAAAAATAATAGGCCTGTTTGCATTGCAAAGCACGCGTTTCTGTTCGTGTATTCTTCCAAGCATTCGAATAGTATGCCTGAATCACCGATCCCAATGAGGCGAACAATTCATCATTTGAGGATTCCTCAACCACGTTGGCAAATTTTTCTTGCACATGTCGCTTAAAATCTTTTTTAAACTGCTCTTTTGTAATTTCCATTGTTCACTTACTCCCTAGTTTTTTGTAAAACAAGAGGCTGGGACAACCGAATTGCTGTCTCAACCTCTGTTATCATTGAACGCCAAAGTTGATTATAACAAAAATCATTCCAATTATACCCTATTCCCCTAAGCAGGTACGGGCAGTTGATTCTTCTTACTCTCCTTTTAGCAATTGATAGAGTCCTATATATTCTCGAGCAGGAGAATCCCAGCTGAAATCTTTTCCCATAGCTGTTTGAATCAGCTGTTGCCAGATTTCTGGTTCCTCACTATAAACAGTTGCTGCCAGTCGAATGGTTTCCATCAGATAAACAGAACGAAACTCAGAAAAACCGAAGCCGGTTCCTTCTTTTGTTATTGGGTTATAGGGAATCACACTATCCTTCAACCCACCGATTTCATGAACGATTGGCAATGTGCCATACCGCATAGAAATCATTTGCGAGAGTCCACAAGGTTCAAACGCAGAAGGCATCAAAAACAAATCTGCTCCAGCATAGAACAGCTGAGCCAGCTTGATATCGAAAGAAATACTGACTGAGCATTTTTCCGGAAAGCGATGGGCAAAATCTCTGAAGCCTTGTTCAAACCCGGCTTCCCCCGTTCCTAAAACAACCAGCTGTACATTTTCCTGCATCATATATTCCATCTCGTCCATCATCAGTTGAAACCCCTTTTGATGTGTCAGACGACTAACGATTGCCATTAGTGGAACATCTCGAACCGGAAGCCCCATTTTCTGTTGAAGAGCTGCCTTATTTGTCGCTTTTCCTGTTAAATTGTCTTTCGAGAAATTGGCAGGGATTAGCGGGTCTTTCTCCGGATCATTAATTTCATAATTAATTCCATTTAAAATACCGCTTAGCTTATCCTTTTCCATCCGCAGTACGCCATCAAGTCCCGAGCCAAATTCCGGCGTCTGAATTTCTTCAGCGTAAGAGGGACTGACTGTATTAACTCTTCCTGCATATAAAATTCCTGTTTTTAGGAAATTAACATTATCGTCAAAACGAACTGTTCCATCATAATACCGCTCTTTTCCCATTCCAAAAAGATCAGATAGAATATCTTCACCAAAAATTCCTTGAAACTCAATATTATGAATTGTCAGGACGGTTTCAATCATTTGATACGCCTGAATCCAATGATACTTTTCTCTAATTAGAAATGGAATCATTGCTGTGTGGTAATCATTTACATGAATGATATCCGGAATAAAATCGATTTTCTCCAGCATCTCTACCACCGCAAGCTGGAAATAAGCAAACCGTTCCCCATCATCATAAAAACCATACAATCCATCCCGATCAAAATAATACTGATTATCAACAAAATAATACGTCACACCATCAAGCACCAGTTTTTTTATGCCGCAATACTGGTGACGCCAGCCAACATCCACATAAAAGGACAAAACATCTTCACAGAGCTCCTGATACTTCAAAGGCATTTGCTGATAGTAAGGCAGAACAATGCGTATATCTATCCCTTTATCCTTCAGTTGTTTCGGCAAGGCACCAGCAACATCACCCAAGCCGCCGGTTTTAAAAAATGGTGCACATTCAGCTGCAGTAAATAAAACTTTCATTCAGACCTCTCCTTCAGACACATTCGTAGTGACATGTTCCCCTTTTCGGATGACCACTGGTTTCTCCGGAGTTCCTTTAATCTGCACACCAGGATCCACAATGACATTTTTATCAAGTATAGCATATTCAATCCAAGCATTCGAAGCAATTTTGGCACTCGTGTTGATAATCGAATGCTTCACTACGGCGCCTTTATCGATTCTACTTCGACGTGAAACCAGCGAATGCTCCACCGTTCCTTGAATCACACAGCCGGTCGCAAACTGACTGCTGCTCACCTTTGAATCTTCAGAATAGTAGGTTGGTACTTCATTTTTCAGTTTAGTATAAATTTTTTGATTCGTGTACATTAAAGCGTTGAATTTAGCGGGCTCAAGCATATCCATATTCGCTTTATAATAAGATTGCAGACTGTAAATATTTTTTAAATAGCCTGTATATTCATAGATTGAATTTTTTACATTCCCAAGCTGACTTTTCAGGAAATCTAACAGATTTGGCGATACATCCTGTGTCTGAGCCTTCTCCAATGACTGAATCAACCAATTGGTCTGAACAATGAATGCATCCATACTAAGATTTTCACTCTCCGTTTCAGAGCTGTAATCCTCCAAAGTATGACAGCCGCTAACCTGTCCGTTTTCATCCACATCCAATAAGGTATCTTTCGAACAAACACTTTCCCTTTTCACACGTTTATAGACCATCGTCATCGTGTTTTGTCTAGCCTGATGGATTTTCAATATCGCTCTAAGATCCAAATTACAGAGCATCCGGCTGCTCATAATCACGGTGTATTCAGACTCAGATTTATTCAGATAATCAATCACTGAGCTGAAATAAGGTTTTCCTTCATTCTTTCTTTTAATAAAATCCTGATAGAAGTAGGTGAAAAAGCGGTTCTTCAACGAATCCAAGTTCCATTCTTTGCCGCCGCCGATATGATCAAATACTGATTGAGTTTCCCCATCATTAAAAATCATGAATAGACTGCCAATATTAGCATTCACCACGCTGGACAACTGGAAATCAATCAGCCGATACTTACAGTCAAACGGAAGCATCGCTAATGGACGTTTTTCAATCAACGGCATTAAATCGTCAAAGCGCTCCACATTACCGATAATCGCACACATTCTATTAGTCTTCATCGCTTTTCACCCCAATTACTTCAGAATATCCTACTACAACAATCTCTTCTTCATCATAAACCACAGCGTTATCACCAATCACTGCATCCTCACCGATAATCGCATTTTTAATTGTCACATTCTCGCCTATTTTCGCTCCGGGCATAATAATGCTTTTCTCTATCGTCGTTCCTGCTTTCACTTGAACATCCGTTGAAAGAATACTGTCCTTAATCTCTCCGGCAACATAACACCCATCTACAATCAAGGAATTTTTCACAGAAGCGGTCTCCGTTAAAAAGTGCGGTGGTGAACTGGTGTTTTTAGAGAATATTTTCCATGACCGATCCCGAATATCCAACTCATTTTCCGGATCAATAAATTCCATATTCGCTTCCCACAGTGAATCAATCGTTCCCACATCTTTCCAATAACCATTGAAGCGATGGGCATAAACGTTGTCTCCGGCATCCAGATAAGCAGGAATAACATTTTTTCCGAAGTCCAACATTTGGCTGTCTTTTGAATAGCTGTTAGTCAACAATTCTTTTAATCGAGCCCAGTTAAAAATGTAAATACCCATTGAAGCCAGGTTATTTTTAGGCTCCTCCGGTTTCTCCTCAAATTCTATAATTCGGTCGTTCTCATCGGTATTCATAATACCAAAACGGGAGGCCTCTTTGATTGGTACCTCAATGACCGCAACAGTCAAAGAAGCATTATTTTTCTTATGTTCTTCCAGCATTGCTTCATAGTTCATTTTATAAATGTGGTCTCCGGAGAGTACCAGTACATATTGAGGATTCACTTGGTTGATGTAGGCAATATTTTGATAAATCGCATGAGCTGTTCCCTGAAACCATTTTTCTCCATCTGAGCTTGAGTATGGCTGTAAAATTGTCAATCCTGAGTTGATGCCATCCAATCCCCAGCTGGCCCCGTTACCTATATGACTGTTTAAAGCCAATGGCTGGTATTGTGTTACTACAGCAACATCAGTAATCCCCGAGTTGACACAATTACTTAGGGTAAAGTCAATAATGCGATATCTGCCTCCAAATGGTACAGCAGGCTTTGCGATGTTTTTAGTTAATTTCCCTAACCTTGTTCCTTGCCCTCCGGCTAAGATCATTGCTAACATTTCATTATTCATCTTTTTTTCAGGTGATTGGGCGTGTTTGCAACCGACAGTTGAGAGGTCAATGCTTCAAACATATCCCAAATCCCCCTTGCCTCCTTTCATCCTCAAAATTCTATGCATCCTTTGATTTTACAGAACTGACAAAAGGTTCACTTTCGCCTGAACCAATCAATTATTCCCTCTTTTTCCGTGTATTGATATCTTTTGGTTTTAAAATGATGGCTCCAAGTGCCGGAACAATCGTTTTAATCTGATACCCCAACTGTTTGAAAGGTTCTGCCCGTGTTTCAGCGGGTATATTGGGTTGGGTCCAGGTCCCACCGAATTCCTCCATCTCAGTATTGAGAACCTCTTCATAAGTCCCTTCAAAAGGAACCCCTATAGCAAAATCTTTTCGTTCGATTGGCGTCATATTCAACACAACAATCAAGAAATCCTTTTTCGATTTTCCTTTGCGAATATAGCTCAGAATTGTTTCCTGGCTGTTATCCGCATCAATAAACTCGATGGTATCGTAGCTGTGATCCAGCTCCCACAACGCTCGATTTTCCTTATAAAATTGGTTCAAATACTTAGTAAACTGCTGCATTTTAGCATTCATTTCATCAGTAAGATCCTGCCACTCGAGTCCTTCATCGTACTTCCATTCCAGAAACTGCCCCCACTCACTGCCCATGAACAACAGCTTCTTTCCAGGATGAGTCATTAGATACACATAAAGATTTCTAAGCTGAGCGAACTGCTTGTATCGGTCCCCCCACATCTTATGCATCAAGCTCTTCTTCCCATGGACAACCTCATCATGAGACAGCGGTAAAATAAAGTTTTCATCCATCATGTACATAAAGGAAAAGGTCAGCAAATTGAAGTGATCCTTTCTAAATACCGGGTCCATTTCGTAGAATCGCAACGTATCGTTCATCCACCCCATGTTCCATTTGTAGTCAAAGCCCAGCGCCCCGGTTTCAATCAGTCCGGTAATTTGTGTTTCCGAAGAGCTTTCTTCAGCAATCATTATTGTTTCAGGATAAGCCAGTTTAACTACTGCATTCATTTTCTGCAGGAAGTAATATCCTTCAAGATTTCGGTTTCCCCCTTCATGGTTTAATGTCCAAGGGCCTTCATCGTAGTCTCTATAGAGCATGTTTGAAACAGCATCTACTCTGATACCGTCCAAGTGATACATTTCCAGCCAAAACAACGCACTCGAAATTAAAAAGCTTTGTACCTGTGGTTTCCCTAAATCAAAATTCAGAGAGCCCCAGCGTATATTTTTTGCACGGTCAGGATCCTCATATTCAAATTGCGGAGTTCCATCATAATAAGGCAGTGTGTCATCATTGATACAAAAATGCCCCGGTACCCAATCCACAAGGACACCAATATTATTTAAATGGCAGGTCTCCACAAATTCCTGAAACTCCTCCGGGGTTCCATAATAAGAGCTTAAAGCAAAATAGCCGATCAGCTGGTAGCCCCATGACATGCCTAACGGATGCTCCATCAATGGCATAAATTCAATATGGGTATAGCCCATCTCTTTGACATAAGGAATCAATTCTTCAGTCAGCTGACCGAAGCTGTAAGGTGTCCCATCTTCGTTCTGCTTCCATGAACTCGCATGAACTTCATAGATGTTCATCGGACGGTTAAAATAATTCGAGCGTTTCTTTCTACCCAGCCAGAGTCCGTCCTTCCACTTTCTCTCTGAGATGGTATGGATTACCGCGGCATCATTAGGCCGCTTTTCAAAATGTACTGCAAATGGATCAATCTTGTAGATTTCCCGTCCCCCTGCCTGTCGCACCTTGTATTTATAATAATCCCCTTCCGACGGCAGTTCAGTAAACAGCTCCCAGACTCCATAGGTTTCCAGCCTGTCCATAGCTAGAGAATCTGTCCATTCATTGAAATCGCCAACCAGCCAAATCTGTTCAGCATTTGGAGCCCAAACTCGAAAAACATAGCCCTCCACCCCATTTTTTGTCTCTCTGTGAAACCCAAAATAGTGATGACTATAGAAATTTTCACCTGAAAGAAATCGTTGCAGCTGATCTTCTTCCGGTGTGTTTCCATACTGACTTGTTTTGTTCATTCTCAACCTCCTCTTCTGAACCTGTTTTTTTTTGGGGGAGTCCCCTCAATTTCAGGAGCATTTCCATTTTTTAATCAAATTTTCATTTTCGATTTAAGTATAAAGGAAATGGAAAAAAAATAAAAATAAAAGCAAATAACTCCCACACTTCATTTTACCATAAAAGCGCTTTCATTCGTTGTTTTTATTGATTTTTTATTAAAAAACATTTTAGCTGTTTCCCGATGAAAAACAGGTTTAATTGTATATATCCTATCATTGCAAATTGTAATAAAAACATCATCAATCAAAATAATTAAACGAATATAACAAAACTGAAAATTAGAATTCAATAATACATTTTTTTGTTTATCCATAAGATTCATTGACTGCTCTTATCCCCAAAAGATGAACAGCTTTTGATTGGGAAAATTGGCTATTTTCGAAAAACTTGAATAAACAGCCATAGGAGTTCTCAAAAAAACGATAGAATAATCGGGTTTCCGACTAAACTATCGTTTTCCTAACATATCATTTGTTCCAGGTTAAAATCAATTTCATTTAAAGTTTCGATAATCTGACCAATACATTTTGTTATCAACAGTAAATTGATAGTACGTATTATTCGATTGAGTCTTTACTCTTCTTGAAATCTGGACTGTTCGACCAGCAAATTCTTTAGTACTTCCCAATGTTTTATAGGTTAATGCGTTGTATGGGTTATTTCCATACTCGTCATATTGTGATGGTGTCACAACCAACTTAACATTGTATACTACATCTTCAACCGTTTTATCCAAATTTTCAAAATTGCGATGATCCGCCCAATACTGCTTTCCATTTAAAGTGAATTGATACAGCGTGTTATTACCTGACGTTTTAGCAACCTTGTGTATTGGTACATTTCTTCCAACGAAACCGCTCAAACTTCCTAATAAAGTATATCCTGCTGTATTATATGGAACATTGCCATATTCATTGTATGGAGAACTGATGATTCGCCAGGTTCTGCTTGTGGTCGTTTCACTACTTATAGTATCTCTTAATGACAGATTTCGACAATCTGTCCAATAGTCTTTTCCATCAATTCTAAATTTGTAATAGGTTCCACCATTCTTGGCTTTTACTAAATTCAAAACAGTTACTTCTCTACCTGAAAATGATTTAGTGCTACCTAATGTCCTGTAATCCAATTCATTATATGAATTACTTCCATACTCGTCATATTGTGATGGAGTTACCTTTGCAGCCCTATTCATAGCAGTATTAGAAATAGTATTATCTACTGCTGAGAAATTCCGATAATCCGCCCAATAGCTATTCCCATCAATCTTAAATTGATATAGTTTGTTATTAGCAGAAGTAACAGCTACTTGTGTAATTGTTACAGCTTTATTTACCATTGAGCTTAGGCTTCCTAGTACCTTATATCCTTGTGTCTTATAAGGTGCATTGCCATATTCATTGTAAATACTGCTAATGATTTTCGCACTCCTAGTAATGCCATATTGCGTTTTTATGGTATCATACGTTGCCGGATTTTTAAACGTATTACTTGGTGCATGAAGAATGCATCTAACTGATCTACTCGATGAAAGCCCTGCATAATTACTCCCATTATAACTGTACGTTACTCGCCCATTTGCTGAAGCATTCTGTTCTACAGCATAAATAATCCCTTTGCTTACATCAGTGTAATCAACGACTGACACATGTCCATATGCATTTGTACTAGTGGTATTTTCAATAACTAAATCTCCCGGAACTGGGATATATTTAGAACCTGGGTTGTATCTGGTTAACCCCGGTGATCCTTCCGGAATATACGTTGCTCCCCCATTACCAGCAGCATATACTCTTGGCCAACCAAATTTTGGGTATAGCCTTCCCTGTGGCAATTCAACACATTGATAACGTGTATTGTAATTACCTCCATTTGCATATACGGGAACCCCTTGTCCGCCTAGCCATTGATTTCCCGCAATTAAAACTGCTCCTTCGTTTGCCATTTCATTCTCTCCTTCTATAAAAATAAATAGCGCCATATACTATAAATGACAACTAAGTATAATTATCATCATATAGCTAAGCAAAAACGTCTTTTTGCTTAGTTTCAATTTACTATATAAATCAAGTAATCAAATTCGGAAATAGTTCGCTTTTTTATACTATTTTATTCCAACTACACATCCTTATACTTCTATTTTACAAACCCCGGTATTTGAGAATTATTCATTCTTAACTTTCTGTGCAAGAGCAATTACGAAAATTTTCTTATCTTAATTAGAAATTACATTGCATTTTAAATACAATCATGTTACAGTTATGTTGCAAATATTTCAAAAAAATAATTGGGAGGAAGTAAAAATGAAAAAAATTAAGTTTGTTGGATTGGTTGGTATTTTATCGTTATCTTTATGTGTTACTTCAAAAGCATTTGCAGAAACAGATTCCACTGAGATGGAGAGCAGCTCCGCTCAAACCATTGAAACGTCAACCTCAGAAAGTTCCCTTGAAGAAAGCTCAGCTAGTTCCACAAGTGAGGAACCAGTGCCTGATACTTCAATACCTTTTACCTCAAGCAAAACCGAGAAGTTAGATGCTTCCAGCACCGGCTCTATTACAGAAATAAACCTTTCTTCAGTAATCACTGCCTTTCATGAAAAAGGAGATAAAATCAGCGCTATTGGTTTTCAAGTCGGCATAGAGAATTCATTGAACAAAAAGCTTACAAATTATCGTTTTGAAACTGGGGAAGATTTCATTGCTGATACAGTAGGGATTCATACAACTAAGATATTAGCGGATCTTGATGGAGAAACGACCTATTTAATCACTTGTTCTTACTCCGTACAAAATAACGTTAATACTATCCCGGCGCCAGAGCTCTCTTATGATGCGGAAAATCATGTACTGAATGGAAAGACATTGCCAAATCATAAAATTAATTTCTACAAAGTCGGTTTGGCAAGTGGTGAAGAGTTCAACGAAATTAGTACTGTAGCAGATGAATATGGAAACTTTTCTATCTCGGCAGATAAGTTTGAGCGTGGCCGTTTAATGGCAGCGATAGTTTCTTCCCCGGATGGCCTAGAATTCAGTGATGCGACGCAATTCAAAATTCCATTAGCGGATACAACACAATCTACTACGGAATCAACTGGCAGTTCAGAAGCTCAAACATCAGAGAGCACGACAAATTCTGCTAAACCTAAACCAGCAACTGGGAAGGCGTTGCCTTCGACTGGCGAGGAAAATGATACTACCCTAAAAGCCAGCGGTATGTTAGCATTCCTTGGAGCCTTTAGTATGTTTTTAGTGAAAAAACGGAACGTGAACAAATAAAAATAATATAGCAGAGCAATGATACTTCCGTTTTTAGAAGTATCATTGCTCTGCTATTTGTTTACATTCTTTTTATATCTGTTTGCTAATCAAGTGTTCCTTTATTTCTGTTATTTGGCTCTCTTTTTATACTCGATCAATTGATAGACATCGGGTAATACGCTTTCGCTGGAGATATCGATTTTAAGCGTGGTTAACTTACTACCATTGGGCGGTGTATTGGAAAATAATTGTTTTAGTTCCTCTGCGATATCTAGTTCTAAAACGCCTTGTTTATTTCTTTCATTGAAATGAAGACCGATAGTGAAATGCCCCTCCGCCGGTTCTCCCCAGAATATTGTTTTTTTCTTCCGAGTAGCCTTGGCAAGCCAGCCTCCATCCCTGTAAAAACGCCACTCCAGACTCGCTTCAAAATCTGATAATTTTTCTACTAATGCTTTATAGGCAGAAAAGCTATCTCCTAGGACAATTTTTAAATTTTCATCCGTTGGCTCCACACTCTTATCTTTTTTGAAATCTATCATCCTAAATCAACCTCTCTTTCAGTCGCTTTTTTGATAGGCAGCCAATACTCAAGAAGAGTTCTCTCTTTACCAGCTTTAACATGGACTGAAATATCAGGACCATTGTCATATTCATAGCCGCTTGTTGGCAGCCACTCTGAAATCACGCGCTTCCCTAACTCCTGTGTTTCTTCAATTGTCTTTCCCTCGTATGAAAAAATGGCCCAAGTATAAGCAGCCACTATATACTCCTCCAGAGGCTCTTCTATAGGTGCATCGGTTGCAACCGAAATCAAATACCGCCAATGCTCCGTAGTATCATCTGGTGCCATCACTTCAAGTAAGCCCAACGGCTCTTTTTCCATTACTCTCTCTAAATTCTGAATTGTACCGTTTTCTTCAGCCATTTTCCACATTTGTTCAATCGGCTCATTCATCTCTTCAAAATCACCAAAAAGTGGAATAGAAATACCGGCCACACGAAAGGCTTCTTTTGTCTCAATCCTGAAATCCAGACTTTCTGCTCCTTTTACGACCATTTGAAAGCTAAGAGGTGCATACGATTTAATTGGTACACCGTCTAATTTAACGAGAGAAGGTGCGATTCCATGTACGCTTTGAAATGCACGATTAAATGCAGTAGGTGAGTGGTAGCCGTATTTTAATGCCACATCTATAATTTTCATATCAGCACTTTTTAAATCGGTCACTGCCAAGGTCATTCTTCTGCGCCGAATATATTCTGATAAAGGCGTTCCTGTCATATAAGCAAACATTCTCTGAAAATGATAAGCAGAGCAGCCTGCTACTTTAGCAATATCCTCTGTATTCAACGTTTCTGTAATATGTTGTTCGATATAGAGAATGGCTGCATTCATTTTTTCTATCCAATCCATTTTTATCATCTCCGATACTATTTATATACTCTATTATAAGGCACCGAAAAAATTCCGTCCTCTCCTCTTGCATAATAATTAGAGAGCAGGTATGTCTCCCTGTATAAGAAACATGCCAAATAAAAAATGCTGGAAAGCTTGCTTAGCAGCATTTCCAGCATTTTCTATTTTTTATCTCATAAAAACAGTTCTCACTATTTTGATTTTCCTTATTCCGCCAGATAGCTTAGCGCATACTGAACGTGGTATTCTGTTGCATAGGCTAAACCATCCTCATCGATATCAAACTTTTCATGATGGTGCCCGTACTGAGTTTCCTCATTAGCCAAATTACGGGTACCGACACGGCCATAAACACCAGGAGCTTTACTCAGGAAATCAGCAAAATCATCAGCGCCTAAGCTTTTCGGATGATCCTTGATAACATTTTCTGCACCAACAATATCTGCCGCTACCTCCTGTGCCAATACAGTCGCCTCTTCCTCATTAATCAACGGACCTGCCGCGTCATAAACTGAGAAATGTGAAATCTTGGTACGATGTGCTTCAGCAATTTGATTGGCAATTTCTTCAACCCTTTTTAAAACAAACGCACGCGTCTCATGACTAAACGTCCGAACCGTTCCTTCGATTTCAGCGTGATTGGCGACGATGTTATAGCGTGTCCCTGCTTTAATCACACCAATGCCAACAACAACTGTATCCAAAGGTGAGACTTCTCTTGCAACAATCTTTTGCAGTTCTACGACAATACTGGCTGCTGCCAATGCTGCATCACGACCCACATCAGGTTGTGCTACATGGCTGCTGAAGCCTTCTACTTCAATTTTGAATATATCACAGGAAGCATTCGTTGGTCCTTTTGTCGCAACCAGCTTGCCAACCTCCACACTGGAATCTAAATGAATTCCGAATACACGATCAACATTTTCTACAAACCCGCCATCTACAAACTGGCAAGCTCCGGCACCAATTTCTTCTGCCGGCTGAAAAGCCAATAGGATGGTTCCGACAAAATCCTTGTCGCGATTTTTCAATATTTTGGCAGCCCCTAATAATGCAGCCGCATGACCATCATGTCCACAAGCATGATTCAGTCCCGGATTTTTTGACTGATAGTCTTTCTCAGTTTTATCCTCCAGCTCCAACGCATCAATATCCGCACGTAATAGAATGGTTTTTCCTGGTGCACGTCCTTCAATTGTTGCAAGCACACCCGTTTCTCCAACCTCGACAAAAGGAATAGTTAGTGCTGTTAGTTCCTCTTTAATCCTTTTGATTGTTTGAAATTCCTTTAAGCTTGCTTCAGGATATTGATGAAAGTGTCTGCGTAACGCGATGACTTCTTCCTTTCCTGCTAATACTTCATCTCTGATTGATTTTTCAACGGCTATACTCATGGCTGATTCCTCCTAATTTTTGATTATTTACGTCCAAATGTTTCCCATGCCGGAACACTTGAACCTTTTGATGTTTCTTCAATTACTTTTTTCGTATCTTCTTGCTGGTAAGCATCGACAATTTTTTGATAAAGCTCATTCTCTTCATCTTCTTTTCTTGCAACAATGATGTTCACATACGGCTTCGATTTTTCATCGACAGGCTCTAGATAGATGGCATCCTCTGTTGGTACAAAGCCTGCATCGACAGCCATTCCGCTATTGATAACTGAAGCATCGACATCCTGTAACGCTCGTGCCGTTTGAGCAGCATCCAGCTCTGTGATTTTCAAATTCAATTTATTTTCTGTAATGTCGTTGACAGTTGGTGTCTGCTGTTTTGCAGGATCAACTTCAATCAAACCGGCACTTTGAAGCAGCAGCAAGGCTCTCCCACCATTGGTTGTATCATTTGGAATCGCAATTTCTGCCCCCTCCTTAAGCTCTTTGACATCCTTAATTTTTTCGGAATAGATACCTAATGGCGCACTGACTGTATTCCCGATAGAAACTAGCTCGGTCTTATGCTCCGTATTGTAATTATCTAAAAAGATTTGATGCTGAAATGAATTCAAATCTATTTCTTTTTCTGCTAATGCAGCGTTTGGTTGCGTGTAATCTGAAAACTCAATGATTTCCAAGTCGATATCTTCTGATTTCAGACGATCCTTCACGGATTCCCAAACCTCATTATTCGCACCGACAACACCTAATTTAACCTTCTCTGTTTTGTCACTTTTGGCACTCCCTGAAGAACAACCTGCCAATACCAATCCTGCTAATGCTGCTACTGCTAAAATTTTTACTGTCTTTTTCATCCTATTTCCTCTTTTCTCAAATTAATGTGATGTACGCTTGATTAATTGATTACTAATGAACTGGCTCAAAAATACCAGAACTAAAATAATTGCTGTTGCGGCTATTGTGACATCCGTTTGGAATCGATTATAGCCTCTTGTAATTGCCAAATTTCCCAATCCGCCGGCACCAATTGCTCCGGCCATTGCCGTCAGGCCAATCAAATTGATAACAGTGACTGCCGAAACTCGAATAATACTAGGTAACCCCTCAATGAGATACACCCTGAAAATAATTCCTAAAGGACTTGTGCCCATTGCCTCTGCTGCTTCGATAATGCCCTGATCCACTTCCAGCAGTGCATTCTCAATCTGTCTGGCAAAAAATGGAGTAACACCAACAATCAATGGCACTAGAGCAGCTGTTGTCCCAATCGTCGTTCCCGCCAAAAATCGTGTAATTGGTTGAATCAACGCTAACATAATGATAAAAGGAATCGAACGGCACACATTGATGATTTTTTCTAAGACACTATAAACCGCCTGATTCGCGAAAATCCCTCTTGGTGCGGTTGTCACCAGAATGACACCTAAGAGAATACCCAATATCCCTGCACCCAGTGCCGTCCAGAAAACCATATAAAGAGTTTCCAACGTGCTATCAATAAATTCCTGTTTTAGTTGAATCACATTTGGAAAATTTGTTTCTAAAAAATTTTTCATTCTTGCTTCTTCCCTTCCACTTCCATCTATTTTTCATCTATAGATACATTCATCCTTTTAAATCACATGAAGTGCCCGTTCTTTTTTACTATCAAGCACCTGCTTCAAGATTGTGACCTTCACCTTCTGTTCAAGTAAATACGTTCTGGCTTTCTCCCGTTGCTTTTCTTCTCCGGAAAGAACCACAATCAATCGTCCAATCGGCACTTGCTGAACAATCTCGACATTTCCGTATAGAATATTTGTCACAACATGGTACTTACTAAACAGCTGTGCAATTAGCGGTTCACTTGTTTGTTCTCCCACATAAGACAGCTCCACCAGCTCCTCGTGCTCCGTTAGATTGGTTAATGTCGGATGCTCAAGAATGGTTTCCAATGCTTGGTCAATATGAGCGGCTGTCCGAATAAAGTCTTTCGTCAATTCCTGTTTAGGATTACTGAACACAGCAACAATATCGTTCTCTTCAATCACTTTTCCGTCCTCCATGACAGCCACACGATTGCAGACCTCTTTCACTACCTGCATCTCATGTGTGATTAGAACAATCGTCAACCCTAAGTCTCGGTTAAGTCTTTTCAAGAGATCCAATATTTGATTGGTCGTCTTCGGGTCTAATGCACTGGTCGCCTCGTCACATAGCAGAATTTCCGGATCATTTGCCAAGGCTCTGGCGATTGCAACACGCTGCTTTTGACCACCGGATAGCTGGCTGGGATAGGCTTCCTGTTTTTCCTCCAGCCCAACCAGCTGCAGCAGCTTTTCAATCTTTCCCTTTCGTTCTTCTTTTTTTATTCCCGAATATTTCAGGGAAAAATCGACATTATCATAAACGGTCCGCTCATTCATCAAATTGAAGTGCTGGAAAATCATCCCAATTTTCTTCCGTTGCTCTCTCAGCTGCTTGGCTGAAAAGGTTAACAGCTTTTCCTTATTAATGATTACTTCGCCGGCACTAGGTCGCTGTAAAAGGTTGATTACTCGAACCAAAGTACTCTTTCCGGCGCCGGAATATCCAACAATTCCAAACACATCGCCTTTTTCAATAGTCAACGATACATCTTTGACTGCATCGATTTTTTTCTGTTTTTCCTGAAATGTTACACTTACATTTTTTAATTCAATCACTTCGCTCCACCTCACAATTTATTCAAGAGTCTGTCTTTGACAGGACTCACAGTTACTTGCTTCTCACCTCTTTACAAAAAAGAAAAAGGCATCCTCAAATGCACAAAAATTTGTACACTTGAGGACGCCTTCTGCGTGTTACCACCTCATTTTGGTATTCACTCGCGCAAATACCCTCATCGAGTACGGCAGTAGTCTTCTGCTTATACTCTAGCACTATAACGGGTGCCCCCGTCGCTGCCTTATGGATTTCCCACTCGGAGCGCTGCTCAATGGCCATTTTCCATACGTTGTTCATCACCTGCTCTCAGCATTCACAGGCTCTCTGTTGGATGATTCTCCATATGTACTTTCCATCTCCATGCTTTATCTATTCGTTCGTTCAATCTGATTCAGGCAAACAAAAAGCCCTTCTACTGAATTATCAGTAAAAGGGCGAAATTATCGCGGTACCACCTTTTTTAAGCAAACAGTGTCTGCTTCTCTCATCTCAAGTCATTTTCTAACTTGCTGCATTGATAACGGGTGCTGCCCGAAGCTGCTTACCTATCAACAGCTTTTTCTCAGAGACCATCTTCAGCTCTTCTACCTTATCTCCTTTCACCAAATGGAGACTCTCTAAAAAGATAAACCAAACTTACTCTTCTCTTCAACGAATGTTTTATTAAGTGTTGATTAGCATATTATAGGAATAATTATAGATTGTCAATTACTTTTATAAAAAAATTTTATTTTATGGGCTTTCCCTATTTCTTAAATGAAAAACCTTCCCTGTAAATCTACAAACAAATTTAGCAAAATCCACTCAAAAAAAAAGAAAGCCCCCATGATATTTTAATGTTATAAAAAAAAGTGTGTGTTAAACTTATTTTCACTTGTCAACTTGTATAATTAGTCTTTAATCAAGAAATAAAAAGAGTACAGAGATATATTGATAAATAAAAAACGTTATTTTATTTCACACACCACTACTGATTTTATAGTCAGAAAAAGGAATGATTCCCATTCACTCTTTACTATTGCAATTAGTTACTGAAAAAAAAATCCAGCGACAGCTGAATATTTTAGCTACTTTAAAAAAATCGTATTATCCGATTTCCATTGAGGAGTTGGCTGAACAGTTTCAGGTCAGCAGTAAAACCATTCGTCAGGATATCGATCAGCTGCTTACCTTCGCACCAACGGGGCAACGTCTTGTTGAAGAAACAAATAGCGGCATTCTTTTACAGCCCGTTGATTCATCTGTTGTCGATCAGATGTTCTGTCATTTATCCTCCGATGTATTGAGCTTCAAACTATTGGACCTGTTGTTTGTTCAAAAGGCTCTTACATTAGATGTGTTAGAAGATATCTGCTTTGTATCGGAAGCAACATTGAAACGACATGTGCTGAAGCTGCGGAAAATCTTAAAAAAATATTCTCTATCGCTCACGTTATCTCCTGTTCAGCTGATAGGCAAGGAAGAAAACATTCGCTATTTCTATTTTCAGTATTTCCATGATTCAGAAAATATCAGAGATACCTATCAGCCGGAAGCTTCCCATCAGGAATCTGTTGCGTATCTTTCTCTTTGTCTGGAAGAAAAATTGAAGTTGAAAATCCTGTTGGATCATAAACGACTGGCCTTCTGGCAAATGGTTCAAAAGCTGCGCTTCAAAAATGGCTTTTATTACGAAGGCAGCGACATTCATGCTGAAGAGATTTTTTTCCCAAAAAAATATAAGCTCTTTAAAATGATTTATTTGGATATTCAAAAACGCTTTTACCCTGAAATTATCGGCTTCTCCGAAAATGAAATGATTTTTTCTTACGCTGCCAGCTTAGACTGTATTGTCTATAAGGATTATTTATTTGGAGAACCGGATTTTTCATTCAAAGACCCTACATTGCAAAAAACGCTTTACAAGCTTTCCATTGAAATTTCTCAGCATTTCAATACTGAAATCCACGAGGTGCCGGATTTTTTCAAAGCATTACAGAATTATTTTGCCGTCCATTTCTTTTTGAATCGGATTACGCCATTATTCAAAAAAAATGACAGTCATATCGTGCAGTTTATTCGCCAAGAGCATCCTGCTACTTTTAGTAAATGGCTTTGCTTGCTAAGTTCTTCTTCAGCCTTTCAGCCATTGAAAGTTGAGCATATTGATGATATTTGCGCGAACTTAACTATCTACACGGTTATTTACCTATACCAAGAAAAAACAGAGCAGAAAAAAGTGCTGTTTGCTCTGAACGGAGACAATGTATTTTTGGATTATCTCCTCCTTGTTATCAATAAAACCTTTTCCGGTATACATATGCAGTTCCTTTTAAACAAAGCAATAGAGCTGGATTTTCTTAAAAGGAACCAAATTGATGTCGTCATCAGTAACTACCCATCATACATAGCAGCATCGGCACAAAAGCTTACACAATATGAACTGGCCCCTGTTCCTACGATGGAGGATTGGCAAAATGTCAGACGCTTTCTTACTACCATTCTTTCTAAGGATGAATTTGAATAGACAGATTCAAGTATGCTCCACATCAGGTCATTTTTTTCTGATTTTTAGGAAAAAATGACCTATTTTTTTGTTTTAGCTATACGTTATACTCATCTTGTAAGTGTTTCTCATACATATCAGCATAGCTGAAGCAGCTATAATGAAACGATTCGATTGAATCAATATCGAATGCACATAGTAATCGAGCACTTACATTCGTCCAAATAAAATAAACTTTTTCTGTTTTTTTCAGTGGGTTGATAAAAAAAGGAGTTCATCTAAAAACAGGAGAGATGAGAAGTTTATTTTAGATAAATAAAAGGGTTGTTAGATATAGAGATGAACCGCTGAGGAAAAAAAGGAGGTAAGGCACCTTTTCTGCTTCAGCGGTTCATAATCGTTTTTCGTGTAATATCTATAGTTTGCTCTTCTTCAATTTGTCTAATCTGTTCCATTACAGCGCTGGCGTATCAACCTCTGCAGTCTTCAGAAAAGCTCGACAAATAAAGCTGAAAATGAGCAGTAGAAATTATAAATCAGAAATTTTCGTTCCCGCTTCAAAAATCTGTTCCCAGTCAGCGGTAAAATCATCAACAGCCTTTTGAATAGATGGCATGCCAAATGCTTGTTGGATGATATCCGTTCCCATGGTTGCAGCTTGTGCACCATTTTCCAGTGCGGCATTCACCTGTCCAACATTTTTAAAGCTGGCCGCCAATATTTTTGTTGAGCTGTTCGTTCGAGCGATTTCCAATGCCATTTCTTTGATGGCTTCTCGAGGGTCAATATTCAAGTTTTCCATTCGATTAAAATAGGGAGCAATGTAGTCAGCGCCGGCTGCTATTGCCAGATACGCTTGGAACTTCGTATAGATTGCAGTTGCAGTAACATGAAAGCCCTCCTGCTTCAATACCTTGATAACTTTCATCCCCTCTTCACTCACGGGCACTTTAATATATACTTCTTTATCAATAGAGGCAACAATTGCTCTGGCATCTGCCATCATGCCGTCAAAGTCCTGTGCAACGACTTGAACATGAAGCGAACAATCCTTTCCGATAATTTCACGTATCTTTTTCATATGATTAAAGAAATCGATTTTCCCCTCGTTTTTAACAATCGATGGATTAGAGGTCACCCCTGCTAATGGCAAAATACCTGCATATTTCTTTATATCCGTTAAATTTGCTGTATCCAGCATAAATTCCATAATTGACAGCTCCTTCATTTTACTGCATCGATTGCAGCACGTTTATTTATAAAAATCATTCGAAACCAGCCTAGCTCAGCCAGCCTCACTACTCCAAACCATCCACGGAAGCGTTTATTCCCTCTGCTTCAAACAGCTCTTTGATTGCACTAATTTCTCGCTTAGACAAAACTGCCGTATCTTCCATCTCATAGTCCCACCCTAAGTAATCATATTTATTACTGCCATATTGGTGAAACGGCAGTAGATGAACAGATAACACGCCTAGCTGCTTAAGGTATTCTATGATTGACAGTAAATTATCACGACTATCCGTATAGCTTGGAATCAAAGGAATTCGCGGGATCACATCAACAGCCTCAGCTGCCAATGCTGCTTCAAAATTTTCTTTCACTGTCGTGACATCTGCCCCTATCACTCTTTTAGACATATCTTCATCCATGATTTTTAAATCAAAAAGAATTTGATCCAAATGAGGCAGCAGCTTTGACAATCGTTCTATTGGAAAACAGCCTGTTGTCTCGATGGCTGTATGGATGCCTAACTCATGCAGCTCTTCCAACAGCTTTGCTGCAAAATCCGCCTGCATCAATACCTCGCCGCCGGAAAGTGTCACTCCGCCGCCGGAGGTTCTGTAGAATATCTCATCCTTCATCGCTTCATCCACTAAGGTGTCAACATCATACCACTCACCAATTGTTTCTGTCCGCCCATTCTTTTGCCAACTGCTCGGTTGAACGCCTTTTCTCGATTCCGGATTCGAGCACCAAGGACAGGCCAAAGGACAACCCTTTAAGAAAATAATTGTTCGAATACCGCCGCCATCATGAATGGAATAGCGTTGAATATTGAAGACTAAGCCCTTATCCATTATTTTTCGCCTCTTTTCACAGCTCGTGTTCTACCCGAGCAATGATGTCATCTTGAATTTTTTTGTTCAAGTCAACAAAAAATGCACTATAGCCAGCTACACGTACCAACAGCCCAGCATATTTTTCAGGGTTCTTTTGTGCCGCCAGAAGCGTTTCCTTAGATTGAACATTGAATTGCACATGTTGAATTTTCAGCTTAGTGTACGCCATCAGGAAATCGGCAAACTTATTTAATCCTTGACTTCCTTTCAATGTGTTCGGTTGAAACTTCAGGTTCAGCAAGCTGCCATTGACCGTTAAATAATTATCCAGCTTACTCACAGATTTCAATACGGCAGTTGGTCCCAGACGATCACGCCCAACCATTGGAGACAAACCGCCGTCAGCCAGCTGCTCCTGAGCTTTCCTGCCATCTGGTGTTGCCCCGACAGCTTCACCTAATGGAATATGAGCAGATACTGTATATGCCCCTGAAATAAATTGACCACCGCGAATATTGGTGTACTTTTCCAGCTCCTTCGCATAATGGCGGAACAATTTTGCTGCTATTTCATCAATCTCATCATTATCGTTACCGTATTTATCAAAATCCTGAATCACATGCTCTTGCAGCGGTTCGTACTTCCCTTCGTAATTAGCTGCCATTGCATTGACCAACTCAGAAAATGTCAGTTCCTTCGTTTCAAAGACTAGCTTCTTAATAACATACAGTGAGTCACTCAAGTTCGCCTCACCGATTCCTTGTACACCGGAAAAATTATATCTTGCGCCTCCCTCAGTTACATCCTGCCCATTATCCAGACAATCACTGATGAGAACAGATAAAAATGGCGTCGGTGCATAATGACGATGCCCTAAATCCACAATATCCGACCCTTTTGCGACTAGCTCGACATAATAAGAGATGCTTTCCTCAATATCCGCCATCAGCTGTTCATAGGTCAAATCCGCTTTATCCCTCAGCTTGTACATGCTCAGCTCCATGATTCTCAATAAATTAAACAAAGCGATGTCGTGTAACCCATAGGTCCGTCCCGGAATACTAATTTCCACACAACCAACTGTTGCATAGTCCCTTGCATCATCTAATGACACACCCTTGCTTAAAAATCCCGGAATACACACTTCATCATTGAATAGCTGAGGGATACCTGTGCCAAGACGAATCGTTTCACAGGTTTTTAACAGGAACTTCCTTGGAATCAACTCATTCATTCTGACAGATAAATTCGGTTGGGGTAGTAGTATCTCATGGTACAGCTCCAACATAAGATAAGATAACGGATTTACCGAAGCATGCCCGTATTCATTGAGCCCGCCTAAGACAACTGTATAACCTGTAGGAAAACCAGCAAAACACTTGGCACTGCTTTCACTACGCAGCAACACAACATCGTTTGTTTTCACATAAAAGTCGCCCAGCACCTCATAGAGAAAGGCTTCCGAAACACCCTCATCTATTGATTTTTTATAGAAGGGGTACATATACTGATCCATTCTACCTAAAGATAATGACGAAGCATTTGATTCATATTGACCGACAATACTGACCATCCAAAGCAATTGCAGCGCTTCATAGAAAGAGTCTGGTTTCTCTGTACTCAATTTGATACACATATCTGAAATAATCCGAAGCTCTGCAGCACGTGTCTCCTCTTCCGTCTCTGCCATTTGCTTCGCCAGCTCGCTGTACCTTAGAAAATGATTTTTCATTGCAGAGAAAACAATATGTCCGGCTTTAAAAAAGTCATTTTCCGGTTGTTCATTGATTTTTTCATCAAGAATATCAAGATAATATTGAATACCATGACTCAAAATGGCAGGAAAATCCATGATAATATGTCCTTGCCCCTTGTCCGTCTGATTCAATTTGAACACTTCATCCTTTAAAGCCTCATTAATATCATCCGTGATTTGGCCAGTGATGAAATCCTTCATTGAATTTCCTTTCCAATATGGGAACAGCTCCTCACGATAAACCGTCTTATCCGCTTCTGTAAAAACAAATTGATCCTGCGGACGTGAATCAATCGTATCGATTTCCTTCATAATCCAATATGGGTCCATTTCAGGGGAAAGGATACCTGACCTTGGTCTGACTGTTCGATTTCCAATGAGAAGCTCGCCTTCACGAATACTTATTTCTACATGATTCATGATGTGCGCAACAGCTTTGGCACGTCGCAAAATAACCGGGAGTTCGGCTGTTTGCTTATGACTTTCTGTATAGAGAAGCGCTCGCTCTAAAGAAATTTGTCGTTCTTCTTTAAATAAATTGTCCTTCATTCGTTGAATCCGATCATTTCCTGCAGAAACAACATTAATTATATTCTTCTCCTTTTGTATTACACCACTTGCCATTTACACTCACCCTTTCTTTTATTCATTTATAGTATAAGATACATTCGTTTGAATTCCATGTTTTTTATGGATTTAAACTTAAAAAAACAAAATAAATCATCCTCATTCCAAGTTTTCAAACTAATTAATTTGGATTCAAGAAAAAACTAGTGTAAAATAGAGAAGTCAAGTCTGCTTTCAGCTCCTTGAAATCCAGTACTGCTAACCAAACCCAACAGGTTCAAAAATCAAAATACAAAAAGGAAAGGAGTTCCACCCCTTGAAAGCATCTGAAATCAATGCCCGCAGGCAGCAAATCACCGAGCTGCTTTATCAGAACGAAACAGTTAGAGTCACCGATTTGGTAAAGGAATTCAACGTATCCGACGAAACAATCCGAAAAGACCTCACTCACTTAGAACAGGAAGGAATTCTAAAGAAAAAGTACGGCGGTGCTATACTAATCAAGCAAGAAAAATTAGCACCAGTAAGCAATCGAACGCCATTATACTTGGATATCAAAACGCCAATTATCATAAAAGCAGCCGAATACATTCCCGACACACCTTGCAGTATTGGGTTGGATCAAGGAAGTACAGTTGCTCTTTTAGCAGCGAAGCTTCGACACCTTCCTGAAAAACAGCTATTTACCGGCTCGCTTGCCGCTGTGCTTGAGCTGGCAAACAGTGCCCATCAGATATATTGCTTTGGCGGTCGTTACGCAGCAAATGATATGGCTTTTCAAAATGATACGTCTATTGACCTCTATCCAGATATTCAGCTGGACATTTGCTTTTTCGGTTCCAGCGGGGTTCAAGGACGGGGAGGCTTTTGTACCTCCTCTTTAGTTGATGCAGACATAAAAAGAAGGCTAATGAAAAAGTCCACGAAAAAAATTGTATTGCTGGACAGTACAAAATTTACAAAAAGCTCTCTTGTTCAGGTAGCACCTTGGAACGCAGTTGATTTGGTTATCACCAATCAAACACTGCCAGATGACTATAGAGAAATGATTGCCGCAGAAACGACCTTAATCACGGTCTAAATGATTGAATAACAGAGCACAGGTTCGTCGCAGCCTGTGCTCTGTTTTCTTCACCTTGTGCTCTCTTACATAATCGTGATATCCAAATCAAAGTCTTCTTCTAAGCTATCCAGTTTTTCACTATCTCCTACAACTATTTCTTTCTTCAGAAGAACAACAATCGCTGCAGTGACCATTGTTCCAATCAGTGTAGCTGCCAGATACATCAAAGGACTAGATGCCACCGGAGCAACAATCCAGCCGCCCCAAGGAGCTGGATTGCCTGCGCCAAGTGCCATTGCCGCAGCAGAGCCTACTGCTCCGCCAATGATATTGGCAGGAATTACTCGAACAGGATCAGCTGCTGCGAAAGGAATCGCTCCTTCTGAAATGCCAACCATTCCCATGACTAACGCAGCCTTACCTGAATTTTTCTCTTCTACAGTAAACTTTTTAGGAGCAATTATCGTCGCAACTCCCATTGCCAATGGTGGAACACAAATGGCAACACCGATTCCGGCCATAATAGCAAGAGCTGTCTCGCTAGGCACCCCAGTGACCGGATCAAGCGTACCAACCATTGCCGAACCAAAACTGAAGGCCACTTTATTAATAGGTCCACCCATATCGGAAGCAATCATCGCTCCGAGAACCAACCCAAGAATAATCAAATTACCGGTTCCCATTGACTCAAGCCAGCTGGTCATACCTTCCATTGCTGCAGCGATTGGCTGACCAACAACCCAGTACATCAAGCCTCCGACAATCATTGTCCCAAGTAGCGGAATCACAAATATCGGCATAAGAGAACGAAGGGACGAAGACAGCTTAATTTTCTTCAAATAAGTAACGACAATTCCCGCCAAGATTCCGGAAAGAATCCCACCGATAAAGCCTGCGCCAATGTTACTGGCAATCATCCCGCCGATAATCCCCGGTGCTAACCCTGGACGATCAGCCATAGAAAAGGCAATATAGCCGGAAAGAATCGGTACCATCAAACCAAGACCGGTAATCCCTATATTCGCAATATCCGCCAGAACTCCCTCACTGGGAACCGAGGCATTTCCTGATAAAAGTACACTGACCGCCAGCATGATGCCTCCGGCAACAACAAAGGGAATCATATAGGAAACACCGGTCATCATATGTTTTCGAGTATCCTTCAGTAACGAAACAAGTTCATTCATTTTTTTCTCCCTCTTTCTTAGCCTAGTTTTTCTTGCAGTTTTTTGATGATTGCATCCGACTTATTGATACAGTCTCCGGCGCTGACACGCACAACTGGTTTTCCTTTAAATCGCTCTTCGTTCTTAATTCCAATATTATTTGTCAAGATTACAGCAGCTGCTTCTGCCACCTGCTCTGCGGTAATCTCGTTTTCAATTCCAATGGAGCCTTGTGTTTCTACATGAATAGCTACCCCATTGTTTTTGGCGGCAACAGCCAAGCTTTCTGCTGCTAAATAAGTATGTGCTACTCCGGATGGACATGCGGTTACTGCGACTAATTTCATCATTTTCTCTCCTTCTTTCTATTGTTTTGCTTTACTTTATACTTACTGTTTTATTGAACACTTTTTAAGCTTCCACTGGATTAACAATTGCTTCCAGACTTTCATTAATCAATGCCACAATCTCTTCCTTGTCACCTGCCGTTATCAGCTTTTCTCTAAACTCATCATGAATCAGCTTTCGAGATAAGCCTGCAATGATTCGTAAATGCTGATCCCCTTTACATTCCTCCGGTACAGCTAGTAGAAAAACGATTGAGACAGGCTGCTCATCTAAGCTATTCCACTCGACACTTGTTTTTAGCCGACCAAAGGCAACCGTTGTTTCTTTGACATGGACACTCTTTCCATGAGGAATTGCGATACCAAAGCCAATTCCTGTTGATGTCAATTCTTCCCGTTCCATCACGCTATCCATATACCCGGAAAAATCCTTCAAGCGATTTTCCTGCTCTATTTTCTTTGCCAATTGTTGAATGACTGCATCTCTCGATAGACCCTCTACGGTCAAATCAACTAATGCTGTATTGATTACCTGCACCATTTTCTTTCCTTCCTTCCATCAAATGTGTTCTCATATTTTCTAAAAAGAACATCACTTTTTCCTTTGTTGCCACAATCTGGTAGATTTCTGAAAGAATCCCACGAATATGTCTACGATCCTTTTCAGCAATGCAAATTAAAATGATTGTGTTTACTTTATAGTTATCCCAGATAATTTCCTTGTCCAAAGCCAACACACAAATTCTTGACTGTCGAACATTTTTCGGCGATGCGTGGGGAATTGCTACGCCTGTTTCCAGTGAGGTGGCGCCCATCTTTTCACGCTCAAATACATCTCTGCGAAAATCTGGTGTCACATCTCCGTTTCTTTCTAAGTAATCAATCAAAAATGTTAAACACTCACCCTTATCCGAAAAGCATTGATCCATAAACACATACTCTTGATATAAAATATCCGCTAGATAAGTTGAAGCCTCCTCTATTCTCTCATTGCCGGAATCCGGCTCTTCTAAAAATACTTCTGAATAGAGCGTTGAAATATTTTTCATATCCTCGGAGCTGATTAATGGAGAAACATGAACCACCGGCTTCTCTATTTGCCCCAGCTCTATGGAGGAAATCACGAAATCAACTTTCGACAAATCATTCTTTTTCAGCTGACGAATCGTCGTAACTTCAAGTGAATCTTTTTGCGGCAATATTCTTCTTACTTTATTAAGAATCAGCTCTGAGGTACCAATTCCTGTCGGGCAAACAATCAGTATCCGTTTACCAAAATCCATTTTTTCAAGGACTACTTGAAAATATACAGCCAGAAAGGAAACCTCATCCTCATTAAAGGTTAGCTGAAGCTGATTTTCAATATCCGCCAACGCATAGCAAACCGAGTTGAAGGTCAAGGTGTATTGGCGCTTAATTTCCTCCAATAGAGGATTATTAATTGTAATACCTGATTGAAGACGATAAATCATCGGAATAAAATGGACGGTTAATCGTGACCGTAATGTCTGATCCTTGGTAAAATCGATTTCAAACATCTCACTCATATTCTTGATTAACTGATCAATAATTTTCTCCAGCTCTATATCAGTTTGATTGCTTGCGTCTTTTACCTTCAAGCCTTGAGATATTAATAGATTATTTAGCGCTTCAACCTCTGCCTTTCCGTAACGCAACGACGGAACAAGCGCTGATGCCTCCTGTAAAACAGCACTGGAAAGATAATAACTTTCTATTGACTGAATTTGTTCAAAAAGAAAATCACTTTCTCCCTCTAAGAAATGGCCTTTAGATAGTCTGTATAGATAAATCAATAGGTTTAATGTGGCTGATTTCACATATTGAGGCGGCAGCGTAAATTCTTCACTGTATTGAATTTCTGCAATTTTTTGAAAGACATAATAGGTCAGCTCTTCTCCAAACAAACGACTATAAACTTCAGGACCTCTCTTTTCAAAACGCTCGATTTCCACAAGTTTATTTCCCTCTAACAGCTGCTCTGAGAATAGAAACAAGCTTTTTCGAATCCCTTCTTCATCGTCCGATATTCTTGTTCCACGTTTTGTGCTGGAAAGCTTGATTTGATACTTCTGTTGAAGCTTTTCCAAGTCCTTCTTGATAGACGTGGAACTAACATAATACTTATCCATCAGACCTTGATAGGTAATTGTTTCCTCCCTTAGCAACAGTGCTTCTGCAATTTCTTGTTGTCGCCCTTCCATAGAAAGCTGCTGCTCCTGATCTCCTTCACAAATCACCAAGTTTCTGATGCTTTCGACAGCTCCGGTCAGTCGTATGCCCTCGCTTCGTTTCTTTTCAATGGATATCGGCAGCTCATGCCTTTCCAGCCATTGACTGATTGCCTTCATGTCATCATAGACTGTTCGAATTGATCGATTGACCTTCGAAGATAATTCCTCCACCGTAACATAGCCTGATGACCAAGCTAAGATAGTAACAATTTTCTTTTGTCTTTCAATTAGCTGCTCCATTTCACTCCCTCCTTGTAAACGTTTTATCTAAACAAAATATAGCACAGCTTTTTTCTGTCATATAACACATCCTCTTGCACACTTCTTTCTGCAAAAAAAGATATTGCGCATTTTTTCACAATAGCTACACTTCGGTCAGCGGACGATTTATTCTTTGTCACACAGCGCAATCCCTTACTATTCCATCATAAGCACCCCTAAGTAATCCTTCAATATCAGAAAAATTCTATTTTCTTTGTACCGTCAGAACCCTCGCTCCAACTAGTTTTTTGAGCGTCTCTGTTCTACTAAAAAAGCAAACTGCACAAATGTGCAGTTTGCTCGTGTCTGTATTTTTTGTCTAGTTGTCTGATTTTTCATCAACCCATGAATCACTGTTTTAAAAATATCCTAATGCCTTTCCTAAAAACTTAGCCTTGAAACGTCAAATCCTTATCTAAGCGCAATACCTCAAGAATCGTTTCCTGATCTGTCACTAAGGAATGAATGTATCCCTTTCTTATCATCGCCAAGATGGCCCTTGCCTTCACTTTCCCTCTTGCAACACCTATTGCATGAGGAATTTGAGATAGCTCCTTCAGTCCCAAGCCAATCGTTCTGCTATCAAGTGCCCCTGTTAACATTTTTCCATCTTGATCGATAAACCGGCAGCAGCAATCTCCCACAGCTTCTCGCAACCGAAGCTCTTCATAGTCCTCTTCTGTCAGCAAGTCTCTCCACTGGCTCGTTTTAAAGCTCAGTACCCCACCAATTCCAACAATTGCCATATCCAACCTCTGCCAGTGCTCCTTTAACTCTTCAAAATACTTAGAGTCAAAAATGCCATCTTTCAGCTGTTTGGTCTCTTGAATAACTGTTGCATTCACAAAGATACTTTGTCCATTCAATTTTCGAGCTAGCTCATAGACAAGTGTGTTCACATGGTATTGCGAATTAACATGACTTGGACCGCCAACGATAGGAACAATCATTGTATTGCTAACTCGTTTATTTTCAATCCTATTGATTGCTTTCCCCAATGTCGCACCCCAAGATACACCAATTGTCATGTTGGGCTCTATATTCCGTTTGATAAAATACGCCGCAGCCAACGACAACTGCTCATCCTTTTCAGCTTCTGTTTCATCTTGACAGACAGAAACAAGCTCCACTTGCTTCAAGCCGTATTTCTGCTTTACATGCTGCTCCAGAGAAAGAATACTCGAATCGATTCCTTCAATCTGAATCTGTACAAGCCCTTCCTTTAGAGCCTGTTTCAGCATTCGACTAATTGTTGTTCGATAAATATTCAGCTCTTCAGCAATTTCGTTCTGTGTTTTTTCTTCTATATAGTAGAGATACGCAGCCTTGGCAATCAGCTTTTTCTTCTCTTCCCTCATTTCAAGTCACCACCTGTCCTTTGTTCGCCTATACTATACCACAAAACAAGCGCAGGTTTTAATCAAATTTCGTTGGTTGTAAATGTCTCAGAAAGTAGATAGATAAGCCGGTTACTTCATCTGTTTCTTCTTGCTGCTCATTTGTCTATGGAAATCAGTTTTCTACAAACAATCCACGATCTGCCCAACTGGTTATCATCAACCAAAGAACCGCCACGAAGAGCACGATATATAGAGCAAGACCGATTGGGTTTCTTGGATTAAAGGCCCAACCGACACCAAGTGTCTTGGGGACCACAATAGGGGAATGCCAACCACTGTTTAATGAATCCTTTGGAATAATGATGAAGTATCGCACAACCGTCAGGATATATAATACCGCAATCAAAATAACAGGCAACCAATTTGCAGTGAAATTGATTTTGTCGATAATTCCCAGCAAGAACAGCAAGGCAATGATTCCGATTAATAATCCATCCAAGACCTTTCTCTTTTTTATCCGTCGCAGCAGCTCGGCATCCTCATTCATTTTTTTCATCAGATGTTCATCTCCTTTAAGTAATGCATCTAAAGAGATATCATAGTAATCACTCAGTTGGATGATGGTGGGAATATCAGGGTAGTTTCGTCCTACCTCCCAATTCGAAATCGTTTGTCTGGAAACATGAATCTGATCGGCTACCTCCTGTTGTGTCAAACTCAATTGTTCCCTTCGATTTTTCAATTGCTTTCCAAGTGACATTGTTATGATCTCCTCTCATTTCAAACTTAAATAAATAACAGCTGATTATCAAGCTAAGCTTACTTGCAACGCTCAAAATATGCAAGCTCGAATCTCAAGCATCCCTTTACATCAAGGTTTTGATGAAAAAAAGACCACTGGCATTTACCAATGGTCTCTCAAAAAATATGCTTTTTCATCATTCCAACAGCTTACTCAATAAATCGAAACACGCTTAAACTGCCATGCTGCACCTGCCAGAAAAACAACACTTAATCCAATAGACAGAAAAAGAGGTAGCTGGCTAGCGGTCATTGCTGAACTATTTTTTAGCCCTTCCGCACTCACTTCAATTAGCTTCATAGGGTTTGCCTTGGCTAAAGCCGGAGCAATGTTGATGATAAATAATAGAATCAGCAGAACAAAGCCAAGCAGTAAACCACCTTGCGCTTTCGGTAACAACACTTGACCCAAATTCGCAACCGCGATAAACAGTACACCGAACAAGCCGATTTGGAATACATGGAAAATTAGTGAAGAGAAGTTCTGAGCCTCACCCGGGAACAGCAACAAATTATACAGATAGGTGATTCCAAAGGAAAGAAGCAAACCACCAAACCACAAAAGAATCTGATAGATAACCTTAGCAAACATTGCGGTATTTCTATTCACCCCTTTTGTCACTAAAAGAACCAGTGTACCATTTGTCACTTCTCTTCCCAATGTATTTCCGAATGTAATCAAAAAGATAATCAGCGTAATCTGGCTATGATTGCTGAAGAATTGCAGCCAGCTGTCATACACACTGGGATCAGGCAGCAATATCTCGATGCCATCACTACCTCCCAAGGTTTTAATAATTTCAGGAAGCAGCTTTGCTGTAACGGAACTGGCTAACCCGAAAAGAACAAAAATGCTGAGTACGATAAAAAAACGATAGGTTCTAAACGATTCAACAGCTTCCTTTTTTAATAAGACAAAGTAGTTCATGCACCTGTCACCTCCATAAAAATCGATTCCAAGGTTGGCTCTAATCGCGTAAAGGTCTTTGGAACAATCCCACGATTATTCAAAAAGGCCATTACTTTCAAGCCTGTTTGCTGGCCATCCGATGTATAGAGAGTAAGCGCGCCCTGCTCTTCTTGAATGTTAGAATCCTGACCAAAGGCTTGGAGAAACGCAGCTTTTTCCTCGTTACTTTCAAAGCTCAATTTGAAACCATCCATCGGATAAGAACGCTTAATCTCCTCCAGACTTCCCGCACATTGAATCTCGCCATTATGAAGGATTGCTACCTGATCGCTGATTTTCTCGACATCCTCCAAAATATGACTGGAAAATAGAATGGTCGTCTCATGCTTCAAGGATTGCATAAGCTCCAATACCTCTTTTCTTCCAATAGGGTCCAAGGCCGAGGTGGGTTCATCGCAGATAATCAGTTTAGGCCGATTCAGCAGTGCCTGAGCTAAACCAAGACGCTGCTTCATGCCCCGTGAAAATTTCCCGATTCGTCGTTTTCCGCTTTTTAAATTTACCAGCTCCAGCAATTCATCTACTCGTTTGTTCAGCTCCTGCTTATCAATCCCTGTAAGCTGTCCAACTAGAAATAGATATTCTCTGGCAGAGTAGTAAGAATAGAAAGAAGGAACATCCGGCAAATAGCCAATATTTTTATTTGTTGATTGATTATTGTAGACGACCTTTTTCTCATCAACGATAACCTCGCCTGATGTTGCTTGCAGCAAGCCCAGAATAATATTCATGGTCGTTGTCTTACCTGCACCATTCTCACCAACAAAACCGTAGATAGAATGTTCCGGCACTTGAATGCTGACTGATTTCAGTATTTCGTCCTTGCCAAAGCTCTTTTTGATATTTTTGACTTCCAAAATATTCATACATCTTCCTCTTTTCCAACTAAGAAATAACCAATTGGTCCAATAATTTGAAGCAGCAATACTATTACTACCCAAAGAAATACATTCCCAAAGCGAAAGCTTCTATGCTTCAACACGTGAACCAATGCAATAATTGAAAGGCTGAAGGAAACAAGCAGATACGGAGCCAGATATGGCAAATAAGGAATAAGTTCATCCATTGATAACACCTTCTTTTTATATTATTTGTATTATCAATGATAATACAAATAATATAAAAGCGCAACAAAAAAATGACAAGCAGAACCCGTATGTTTCTATCTGTCATTTCTTGGCTCTGTAATATTTTGTGTTGGTGGAAATTTCTAAAAGAAAGCCCATCAGCACTTTTTTGAGTGTTCAAACACAAACAAGGAACAACAAACTGATAAAATGAAATCGTCTAAAACCACAAATCATCAGAAAGGTTGTTCCTCTATGGAGAAGAATACCAGAATTTTAAAGTCAAGCTATGAGCCTGTACTTTCTGATAGTGACGGAACGGTGGACGCAAATACGACAGAGGAAATTAATAGTTTCCTAGATACACTCTTCAAGCTATATCCTACTGCAACAGAAAAAGAGCTATCTTACCTAACTAATTGAAAGATGATACAATTTAATCAAAGAGTTGGTAAGGAGGGATGAATATGCATTTAATTGATTTTATGAATGAAGATATTAAAAAGAAGCTTGTTAAAAAAACGTATAAAAAGAAAGAGACTATTCTTTTTGCTGAGCAAGAAAATGAATATGTAATTCTTATGATTGACGGTATTGCAGAAGCATTCATCTTAAATGTGAAAGGAAACATCTCAACTATTCATCTTTATAGAAGTGGTAGTTTTTTTGGAGAAATGGAGCAATTTAATGATGGGAAAAAACCCGTTGAAATTGTCGCTTTCACAGATTGTAATGTATATAAACTTCATAGAGATGATTTTTTAAACTGGTTAAAGGGTGATTTTGAAGCTACAAAATTTCTGATTCGAGAAATATCTAATAAATTAGTTGTAAATGCTGAATTAATTGAAGAATTATCATCTTTAAGTGTTAAAGAACGACTTCTGAGGTGTATATCCTTACACTATCATAGAAGTGAACTAAATCTGCTTACTAAAAAACAGCTTGCCAGCGAAGTAAACGCTCCAATTAGAAGCATTAATCGTGCTATAAATGAATGTGCACAAGAACATCTAATTGCTTATGAAAACAAAAGATTTAGTGTAATTAATCAGCGAGAGGTATTAAAGAATCTTCCTACAACATAAGTATAATTTCAAATAAACCCAAAGTAAAAAAACATTGAATAGTAAATATTCAGTGTTTTTTCATTTTGGGTCAAACGACCTAGATTAGTTGTTTTAGCCATTCTATAATTATTTTAAAAGTAACAGTATGGAGGATAACTATGAGTGATATTTTAAGTAGAATTTCAAATAAAATTGGGGATAAGAATATAGTTGATAAGTTATCGGCTCTATCAAAATCAGATTTGAACTCACTTCTATTAGAAGTGTTTGATAGACAAACAAATACTTTAACTGCAACTGATATTCTAAAGTCATACCAACTAAATAGATTTACTATCCCTAGCAGTATAGATCCAGAAGAAATTCATATTTTGGAATCAAAATTATTGAGAAAAGCATTCAATATGGATATCAAGACGATTATGCTTTCTCCCTCTGCTCCATTAGGTAGCTGTAGCGTTTTTGGCTCCGTAGATCAATATAACGTAGTAAGTGCTCTACGAGGGACAGAAACACTTGCAGACCCCTCAAATATGTTGGCAATAATTATTGCTGATAAATTAAAAAGAAAAGAAGAAAATAATACCATACCTATCCACATGGCTACTACTGCTAGGGCAATAAGAGCACAAAATTTTGTAGGTAAAGGTTTATATTCACATTTTGGCTTATATTGTATGGTTTCATCTGGTATAGATACAGGGTCTTACACTTGTGAAAAAATGTTGTTAGAAAAGCACTTAAACTATTATAAAGATATATTAAGTGAAATAGAAAATGCTCGTTTCTCTATTGTTCTACGCAAAAGAAACGGATACAAAGATAATAACGGATTTTTCGACAGAATGGTTGAAACTATCAAACTTATTTTTCCAAATATAGAGTTATCAATTCATAATGATGATGTTGATAATAATTACTATAAAGGTATCAATTTCAAATTATCGGTCAAACAAGGAAATGAAACCGTTGAAATGGTTGACGGTGGATTTGTTGACTGGACTTATCAAATGCTTGGAAATAAAAAAGAACGCTGTTTGATAAGCGGTATTGGCTTAGAAAGATTTCTTGTAGCTGTTTCATAAAAGGAGAAGAAAAATGGAACTGATAGAGTGGAATTATGCTTATATTACCGATTTAGTTGAGTTTGCAAATGATAAAGAAATTGCAAAGAATCTTCGTGACAACTTTCCTCACC
The DNA here is from genome assembly GCF_016745255.1 of Enterococcus sp. BWR-S5. GTDB lineage: Bacteria > Bacillota > Bacilli > Lactobacillales > Enterococcaceae > Enterococcus_L. The sequence goes on from NZ_JADOEQ010000013.1 coordinate 137,696, forward strand.
CTTATACGGAGCAAAACGCTAGAGATTTTATTAGTTTTTGTTTGGCAACTCCAGATGTTAAACAACTTAGCTATGCTATTTTTTATCAAGAAAGGGCTATTGGAAGTATCAGCCTAACATTTGAAGAAGATGCCTCTATTAGTAAAAATGCTGAATTAGGTTACTGGCTTGCTAGAAACTATTGGGGCAAAGGGATAACAACAAATGCAGTAAAAGAAATATGCAAAATTGCCTTTGAAAAATACAACCTTAACGAAATTCATGCTACTGTATATTCCTACAATAGAGGGTCAAGTAAAGTATTGGAAAACTGTGGTTTTAAGATTGAAGAAAACTGTCACAATTCCATAATAAAGAATAGAAACATGATTGATTGCCATATATATAGTTTAATTCGACCGCAATAGCATTTATTAGAATTAACCTACTTTTTAATAACAGAATAAGTTTTCCCCTTCTATTAATTTCTTATGCATCCTTGTATTTTTATGAAAAGCTAGCCAATGCATATTTCCATACATCAATAGGGTGGTGACTTACAACCGATATAAATTAAATACGTTTTAAAGAATACACATTTTTGCCCTATAGGCAGAGTGTGTATTTTTCTCTTTTTTTGAAATTTATCGAAGATTTAACGCCCTCCCACCATGATAGGAGTAAGCAAGGTTATTTAACTCCTTGTGATGGAAAGGGGATGAAAACTTATGGTTGATGAAAAGACAATCAAATTTAATATAATTTTTTTCTATAAAAAACAGATACCGATGATTTTTCGCTTACTCACTAAAGTTATCCGGCTATTCTGCAATTTTAACCTCGAAAATACTGCCTTCTTTTCGATACCCCTTTCCTGCATAAAAATCATCAACATCAGACATCACGTACACAATTTGCTCTGAAAAGCTGTTACATACATGCTCCATTAGCTGCTGTGCAATTTTTCTACCACGATATGGTTGATCCACCAGTAAGTCATAGATGTAAACACCAAATATACCATCTACCCGGCAACGGCAAAAACCAACTAACTGATTTTCTTCAAAGGCAATAAAGGTCTCTGAATCTCTAACGGCTTCTGAATAAGCATCTCTTGTAGCTTCAGAAGTATAGTCACTCCATTCGTCACCTTCGCGCTGAATCAGCTCCAGCAACTGTCCCCAGTCTGTTTCTCGGTATTTTTTTATACTAAGCATCCTGTTCTCTCCTTTAGTTCAGTTTCTTTTTTAATATTTCAGTCGGTAACCCGTCCATCACGCCTAAAAAGTTTGTCTTGAATCCATTGGCTTCAAGCAAACGCTTCGAAGCATAATTTTCCGGATCAATGATCCCATAGAGTAAACCGAAATCAGATACAGCTGCCAGCTCTAACAGTTTTTTCATCACAGCTTTTCCATAGCCTTGATGCCAGTATTCAGGCGAAAACATATAGCCAATCTCGGCTTCTCCTGCTTCTCTAGGTGTCAGATGTGCGGAGCCGACAACTGCTTTCGATTCGCTGTCCAATACTTTATAGGAGCCAAAGCTTGTTTGCTCGTTTCGTGCTAACAGCTTTTGATAGTTTTCCATTGCTTCAGTTCTCGGAATTGCCCGCTCTGTAATTTGAGCCATCACCCGTTCATCCGAAACTAACCGATAGTAGTCTTCAAAATCCTCTGAGACCAATTTTTGAAATAGAACTGTTTTCATTTTTTCCTCCTTATAGTCTAAATCCTTGCAACAAGCACCTTTTACTTACAATCTCCCGCCAGTCTGTTATAATAAACATTTGTACAGGAGGTAGTTATGGAGAAGCATCTATATCTCATCATCAACAAAGAAGCCGGAAGTGGCAACGGCAAAAAGGTTGCTGATAAATTAAAGAAACAACTGCAATTATTGTCAGTTAAACATACCATTTTTTACACAGAATACGCCGGGCATGAACAATTGATTGTTCAACAGCTTGCTGCCGAAACGCTGATTCCTTGGCAGAAAACAGAAGAGCATGGGGTTTTTCCATTGCTGGTTGTCATGGGTGGCGATGGTACTTTACATAGTGCTGTAAATGCACTCTATGAAATTAATCCAATGATTCCTGTGGGTTACCTTCCTTGCGGCTCAGGAAACGACTTTGCTCGCGGAACCGGTATTGAGCGTCAGCTTGAAAAAGGACTCTCACAAATACTGAGAGCAGAAGAACCTCAAGCTATTCAAGTAATTCACTATGAAGATGCTGTGCAACAGGAAAAGGGCTTTGCCGTAAACAATGTGGGGATTGGTTTGGACGCGGCCATTGTCCAAGCAGCCAATACATCAAAGGCCAAGCAGGCACTGAATAAATTCAATATGGGGTCTTTATCTTATCTCTTCTCCATTTTGAAAGTTTTATTTACCCAAAAAGGGTTTCCTGTCTTGATAGATATCAATGGGAAAACAATCGATTCCAGCCGTGCCTTTCTTTGCACCGTGACTAACCATCCCTATTTTGGTGGTGGTGTTGCTATTGCTCCCGTTGCGGACCCAAGAAAACCAGTTTTGGATTTGGTTTTAGTTGAGCGCATCAACATTTTTAAAATTTTCTGGTTAATATTCTTACTTTCTCGAAAAAAGCATATGGAATCCAAAAACTTCCATCACTACCAGACAAGCAAGCTGCGCATTGTCTCTACTGTTCCTGAGTATGTTCATGCAGATGGAGAAATTCTTGGCAAACAGAATCTGGACGTCACCTTTACAATCCACGAGGGGCTGTTTTGGTTCACAGACAACTAAATACGTCTATTTTAGAAAAGACCATTGGAAGTTTTTCTTTCATCCAATGGTCTTTTCTTTTTGCGCTATTTTCAGTGACACCTCAACCTAAAAGACCGAATATAATTGTCAGTCCAAAAAATCCATTGGCGTGACTGTCTCCATACCAATCATCGGATCAATTGACTGGTCATTTACCTTCTGCTCTGTAAGCAGCCAGTCCAGCTCTGTTTCAATCTTCTCTTCTACAGACATTTTTCCTTCATCAAACAAAGAAATTTCCTGCGTTGCCGGCTGTTTCCGTTCTCTTTTTTGTGCCGGTACAGCTTGATATATAGCTGATTCTTCTTCAATCACTGGAGCAGCTTTAGCTGCTGGCTTCGTTTCAATCGTACTAACAGTTGGCGAATCGCCCACGTCAGAAAACGGTGAGTCACTTGCCAAGCCTTCTTCATAAGCCTCCAGCTGTGCTTTAATTTTCAGTGACATATTGCCCGCTTCAACGATTCGTTCCTTCAGCACTGTTTTTCTGCTGGCAGATTCTCTTCCTACACACTCCTGGAAAGCATTGACTTCTCCTAACAGAATCAAAATCTCCTTGCTTCTCGTCACAGCAGTGTATAGAAGGTTACGCTGCAGCATGCGATGATACTGTCTAACCATTGGTAAAATAACCATTTTAAATTCACTACCCTGTGATTTATGGATCGAACAGCAGTAAGAAAGAGTAATTTTATTCCATTCATTTCGCTTATAGCTAACCTCTGTATTATCAAACTGAAGAACCAGCTCATCCACTTTATCATCAGATTCCTTCGCCGGAATAATCCCAACAATTTCACCCATATCGCCATTAAACACATTTAGTTCAGGTGTATTTACCAGCTGCAGCACCTTATCACCAATACGATAAACGGTGTCGTTCCAAGAAACTTCCTTCTTCGTTCCATCATTCGGATTAAAAATTTCCTGCATCATTTTGTTTAGCGCGTCAATCCCTGCAGCGCCGCGATACATTGGTGCTAACAACTGAATATCCTGTGCCGTAAAGCCTTTCAGCTTCGCCTTGGTCACGATTTGACGGACATAGGTCTCGATATGGTATGCGTCACTAGGAAAGAATGACCGATCCTTCTGATTTTGAGTAAAATTGGCTGGAAGATGTCCTTGTCTGATTTCATGAGCCAGCGGAATAATACTCGAACCGTCCCCCTGACGATAAATCTCAGTCAATTCGACACTGGGAATCTCTTCAATCCCTAATAAATCGTGTAAAACCTGACCTGGTCCAACCGACGGCAGCTGATCTCTATCTCCAACCAAAATGACCTGCATATTGGTGGGGATTGCTTTAAACAGCGTATTAGCCAGCCATGTATCAACCATTGACATTTCATCAACAATCAACAGACCACCTTCAAGCTCCTTCGCGCTCATACTCGGATTCTTTTCTCTTCCGGTCAGCCCAAGCAGTCGGTGAATGGTGCTGGCATTTAAACCAGTCGTTTCATTCATCCGTTTTGCTGCTCTCCCTGTTGGTGCCGCCAGATGAATAGGGAACATGTCCTGTGTGTAATCCTTTATATCAAGAGACAATCCGTTCAGCTCTGCAAAGAGATTGACGATTCCGTTAATAACCGTGGTTTTCCCTGTTCCCGGTCCGCCAGTCAAAATGAACAACGGTGATTTAATCGCTTCCTCAATAGCTGATTGTTGAGATTCACCATAGACAATCCCTAGCTGCTTTTCAATGATTCGAATGGTCTTTTTGACCTCTTCAGAATCATAAGAAATTTCTTTCTTTCTCGCTAACAACCGTTGAATGGATGTACCTATACCCCATTCTGAAAAATAGAGACTGTTTTCAAACAGCTTCGTTTCCTCTTGCTGAATCTTGCCTTCTTCTACCAGTCGAATGATTTGATTGGCAACCTGATCTGGTCCTATTTCAACGGGTCTGCTTGCTTCAAGCAGTTGGATGACTTCATTCAGCAATACCTCAGCTTCTACATAGGTATTGCCGGAGCGTGCAGAGTGTTGAAATATTTCATGGGCAATCGCTGCTCGTACACGTTGGTCCGAATCAGCTTGAATACCGATTTGCTCCGCTAAGCCATCCGCGCGCTTAAACCCAATTCCCTCAATATCCTCAACCAGTTGATACGGATTTTCCTGAACGATTGACAGAGCCTCTTCCTTGTAGGTCTGATAAATATTGAATGCCAGCTGACTACCAAAGCCATAACGGCTTAAGCCGACAATGACCTGCTCCATGCCATGATTCATTCGAATTGTATCTAAAATCAACGCTTGCTTTTTTGCATTCAGCTGAGGAATTTGCTCCAGCAGTTGAGGCTCTTCGATGATTCGATCAATTGCTTCTTCACCTAAAACCTCGACTATCTTCTCTGCTGTTTTTTTCCCAATCCCCGGAAACTTATCGCTTGATAAATAGGCAACTACGCCATTGGCAGAGGTGGGCCGCTCCTGTCTATAGCTATCCACTTGAAACTGCTTTCCATAACGAGGATGGTCGACAAACTCACCAAAAAAACGATATGGCTCCTCCTCCTGAATATCTCCGAAGCTTCCCGTAACGACGATTTCCTTTTCCAAATAATCCGTATTTGTATCTGTCACAGTAACTAAAAGCACCTTGTAGAAATTGCTGGGATTTTGAAAGAAAATAGCCTCCAATTTACCTGCAATGTACTTTTGTTCTTCTACCTGCGCGTCTAACATCGTATTCGTCACCTCCCAACATTGCTGTCTATTGTTTATTGCAGAAACGAATCATCATTCCACAAAAGCATTTCAAAGGGAAAATCGTACGGTGGATTTTCTGTTTTCAAAATTGTCAAACTGTTGTTATTCAGTCCACCCATTTCTCTTAATTCATTCAGATTTTTGCCAGACATATGTTGAATACTCGCTGTCAAGGATGCTCCGTGGCCAACGAATAGATACGGCCCCTCACCGTCACTAATCGCCTCTTTCACAACGCCTGAAACGCGAGCGATAGCAGACTCAATTCGCTCACCGTCAAAGGCTTGAGGATCGTAGTGTGCCAGGTTATTTCGCATGTGTCCCAGCTCCTCTGAGTACTTTTCACGCATCTCTTTAATCAACTGACCTTCCAATTGACCTAAGCCGAGCTCTTTCAGGTCATCTGTATAAATAATATCCACTGGCTGATTTAACTGACTGTTGAGTCCTTCCGCAGTTTTCCTTGCCCGCAGTGATGTGCTTGAGTATATTTTTTTAAAAGGAACCTCTTTAATATGATTCCCTAATTTTTTGATTTCTTCGTAGCTTGATGGAAGCAGTGGCGAATCTCCTGTCATCCCCTGAAAACGCAGTTCCTTGTTCCATTCCGTTTTTCCATGTCTCGTGAAATATAAATCCATTTTCCTTAATCCTCCACTATCGTTGTTTCCATATTCAATACTATCCAGTTTATCATTTTCACTGAAAAATATCCATGCAGGTTCATAGGAATACTGATTTTTTACAGCCATTTACTGCCCTCGTGAATACAGCTCTATTTCCTTTAGGAGATATTCATTTTCAATCAAATTCGGTATACTGATTTTGGAGGTGTTTTTATGATTGAATTGAAGCAACTGGATATAGCAACAAACGAAAAGAAACTTATTTCATTTTTGGAGACTCATCAACTGGAAATTACTGCCATTCCACCGCAAAAGCCCACAGAGTTTTCCCTTGCCGCTTACGATGATGGTACTTATATTGGTGGTGTCACTGCAAGCAATTGGATGAACACGACACATGTTTCTCTCTTAGCAATTGATAAAAACTATCGAAAACATGGACTTGGTTCGAAGCTATTGCTGCTGGCAGAACAATTTGCTCATGAGCAGCAGGCAGAAATCATTACAATCAGCACACAAGACTATCAGGCAAAAGAATTCTACGAAAAACATGGCTACACAGTGTTTGGTCAACTGGCTGATTCGCCCTTCAAAGGAACAACGAAATACTATCTTGAAAAGCGAATATAAAAGAATAACTAAAAACCTGACGGAGCAACTAAACACTCCGTCAGGTTTCTACATTTCTGAATCATAAAAAATTTCTTCTCATTCATTTATGCTTATTTAGTATAAGTAGCTAATATCACTGGCAACTGTCGGATACAGCATGATTTGCTCTTGGATTCGTTCTGCCGGTATTTTTTCGTTAAGCATCAGCGTGAATAAGTTAATCAATTGATCCGCTTCGTTACTTAAAACAGTAGCGCCGACAAGTACACCGGTTTGCTTCTCTATGATAACCTTGGCCTTTGCTATTGACTCATTTCTTTGCCTATAAGTGAACCAGCTTGTCATATCCAGTTCTTTTATTTCATAGGCAGACTCTTCCTGCTTCGTTATAGAAACCTTTCCAACCTGAGCCAGCTTAGGAGAAGCAAACAGGATTGTTGGTATATTCGGGTATACAATTTTTTCATTCACTGCTTTGCCAATTAATCTTGCAAGATAGCTTCCCTCAAAGCTTGAGACAGGCGTCAGCTTCGGCTGTTTCTTTTCAAGACAGTCACCTAAACTGTATATATTTTCCACGCTGGTTCGCAAGTATTCATCCACCTTAATCCCTTTTTTGGAATAATCAACACCGATTTTTTCCAACCCAAGACCCTCAACATTTGGAATTCGTCCTGTCGCACAAATAACCTTATCAACTAATAAAGCTTCTCCTGATGCAAGCTTTGCTAAAAACTGGTCTTCACTCTTTTCAATTTCAGAAACTGACTCATTAAAATGAATAGCCACTCCCTTTTGTTTCATCTCCTGAATAACTCCCTCAACTAATTCAGAGTCAAAGCCCTTCAACGGTCGATCATTGTGGTGAATAATATGAACCTCACTGCCGCAGCTTTGTGCAATATTCGCTAATTCAAAAGTAATATAGCCGCCGCCAATAAAAATCATAGACTTAGGCAAATGAGGCAGAGAAAGAAAATCTGTACTGGTTCTCATATACTCCTTACCCGGAATGTCTAATAAGGCAGAGCGCTGACCTGTAGCAAGAATAAATGAATCAGCGGTATATTTTTCACCGGCTACAGCTATTGTATGCGCATCCTCAAAAACAGCCTTCCCTGTAATTGTCGTTATCCCATAATTTTTCAAGCCTGACTCCTGCTCATGAGGAACTGCCGAAGTAAACTCTTCTTTAAAAGCCATCAGTGCTTCCCAATTAATCGTCGGTTCCTGTTGATACCCACGACCAATCAGCTGAGTCATATTTTGTCGTACCTCTACAGCATGGTAAAGGATCTTTTTAGGGTCACAGCCTCGATTCGGACACGTACCGCCCCACTTATCTGATTCGATTACACCAACTTTTTTACCTGCCGATTTAAGGTCATAAGCAGCAGCCATCCCTCCAGGCCCACTACCTATAATAATCACATCAAACGAATCACTCATTTCCCAATTCCTCCTCTACGCTTCTTTCTATCTATTATATCGAAGGCAAAAGATAGTTACGAATAAAAGGACTGCCTATTGCTTCGTCTATAGAAATCAGACACTTAGGGTTTTTCTCATGTTTTTTCTATTTATCTCTCAAATCTGGAATTTACTTTCATTACCATTCTGTGCTACCCTTTTAATAGAAGATACTATTCTATTTTATAGAAAGAAGGGTAAAAAATGAAAAAAATGGGTTGTTTAGGCTTGCTATTGGTTTGTGGAATCGTCCTTTCCGGCTGCAGCAATGGGGATACCACCAAGCTGGAAAAACAAATCGATAAAATTTCTAAAAGTGTCGATGCCTTACATGAACGAGTAGATGAACTGAGTGAAACAGGTGTGGATATCAGTGCGACAAAGAGCTCGTCTGATAGTAAGACTGAAAGTTCAAAAACCGATGACAAAAAAGAAACAAAGGATAGTACAGAAGAAACAAAAGAAAGCTCTGAGAGTTCAAAGAAGAAAACTGAGCCGAAAAAAGGAATCAAAGATTACACGATGGAGAATGAGAAGGTCAAAGTAACAGTAACTGATGTTGACTTTATTGAAAATCTTTCTTCTAACCTTGATAAAGAAGGCTTAGTTATTATTTACTACACCTTAGAAAATATCAGCTCTGAAAAAATAGCGACAAACTTAACGATTCTTGATTACTTGTACGTAACCGAAGAAGATGAGAATACAGAAAACCAACTTAGCTGGGGCAATGAATTGTATCGCTATAAAGAATTTAAAGAAGCCTATAATAAAAGCACTACAGACGTCAAGCCTGGAGGAAAAGTAGAATCTGCTACCAGCTATTACATCATAGACAATAGTAAAGATATAAGAATTCAAGTAGGCGCTGACGAACGATTCGGTATGTACGGAGAAAATGCTGAAGCAGAAGAAACATTTACCGCTAAAGAAATTGCTAAAGCATTCAAAGCAAATTCAAAGATAGAACCCAAATAGGCAAGCGACACAAAGCTAAGGAGGAATAAACAAATGAAAAAGTTAAGTGGTTTAGGAGTCGGTTTATTATGTGTACTTGCGCTCACAGGCTGCGGGAGCACTGATACATCCGGCTTAGAAAAAAAATTAGATAAATTAGAAAAGAACATCTCATCACTAAATGAAAAAATCAATGACCTTGAAGCTGTCGATGTGGCTGCAGAAAAAGAAGAAGCTGCTGCAGACGAGGTAGATGCCTCAGAGAAAAAGGCACAGGAGCTGGCAAAAAAGAAAGCTGAAGAAGAAGCAAAAAATCAAAAACTATTAGAAGGAAAAATCAAGGTTCCCGATACATCAAGAAAGGCACAGGAGCAGGTAACTGCTGAATTTGAAGCAGTGGGCTTGAACGTTAAATTTGTTGCGACTAATATGGACAATCTGGCAGTTTCAGGTAAACGAATCGTCTATAAAGGCGAATGCGATTATTTAAACGAAAACTGTGGTGCAGAGAAGTTTGACTCAACACAGGTAGGCTGGGAAAAACAAGGGTACTATGCGAATAAAGGCGATACTATCATCGTTGGCTATTCCGATCATGAAATTGACGGAACCAGCGGAAGTCTTAGTAAATCCAATTCATCAGCCAATAACGATACTACCGCGGAGAAAAAAGCCGCAACTACTAGTAAGAGTGATATCGAAGCTGCAATCAAAAAGGTAGACGCAAAATATGATGAAATGATCAAAAAGGCACAAGGCTATGTGGATAGTCCCAGTACCTATGATGACACCGCCGCGTTGAGCTTCTTGACCGACTATACCGAACTGATGGCTGAATATGCTTCATTAGGAGAAACCATCGACAATTCCGGAGACGAGCTCTCCACTTCAGACAGCATGACGATTTATACGAATATGCTGACCAAATATACAAAGCTGATGGAGCTCTATGCAAAATTATAATACAATAGAAAACAGCCGAAATCCTTATGTGATTTCGGCTGTTTTTTCTGTTAATCCAGTTTATCATTCTCGTAATGATGGCTTAATTCCAAGTTGGGAAATGCTTGTTGCCGTAAGGCTTCGTATACCACTAAAGCAGCAGTATTTGACAGATTCAATGAACGAACGTGCTCGTCATTCATCGGTATTCTTAAGCACTTCTCTTCGTTCTCCCGCATGAATTCTTCAGGTAATCCAGTCGTTTCCTTACCGAACATAAAATAGTGGTTTCTGCCATCAGCAAGATTCTCATCACTATAAATTTTATTCGCAAACTTTGTGATTAAATGTAACGGTTCATCCTTAATAAATGATAGAAATGATGCTAAGTCCTTATGATAAGTAATCGCTACGTCATGCCAATAGTCTAATCCTGCCCTTTTCAAATGCTTATCATCCGTTGAGAAACCTAACGGCTCGATGAGATGTAAAGGTGAATTCGTTGCGGCACATGTCCGAGCGATGTTGCCCGTATTTGCCGGTATTTGCGGTTCAAACAGAACGATATGGTTTGTCATTTTATTATTCCTCTCTATACACAAAAGGTTATATTATTCACTAAATAAAGCAATAAAAAAACGTACCGCCTCGGTGTTAAATCACTGCGAGTCGCTACGTTAGTGAAGATCTTTTCACTAACTTTTATCAGAACAGGAACCTGATAAAAACCAATGAAAAAACAACTTGTATGTAATATAACACCAATAACAGAGCTTTGCAAGGGTTTTTCACAAATTAATTTTTTGTAAGCGCTACCTAATCTCTCCTACTAACATACGTAAGTCAACTGTGATTTTTTCTAAAGGATGCTTTTTAAGTTCTTCCTTGATTTTTGCATCTGCCTGCCACTCTAACGGAGACATTTCCAATAAATCAAGCCGACGAGCTTGTGGAATATCAAACACAGTGGTTATCCGTTCATCAACGATTACATCCATGGATTCAGAAAATTTGTCGATAACCTTTTGGTTCGAATAGCTCTGCTTTTTCTCATCGTTTGGAAAAAATGCCGCACGCAGTTCTTTCAAATAACCGGATTCCGGAACAATCTTTATCACCTGTCCCCCAGGCTTCAGCACTCGTTCAAACTCCTTGTAATGTGATGGAGAAAAAATATTTAGAATACAATCTGCCGTGCTGTCAGCAAACGGCAAGTTCGTCAAATCCGCTGCACACCAGAAGGCTTCGATCGGTTGATTTGTTGCAAGGTAGACTCCTTCTTTAGAAATGTCAAAGCCAATTTTCTGCTTGGCTGTACTTGCTTCAGATAATGCAGTCAGAAAGCTGCCTTCCCCACATCCGACATCGAGAACAAGCTCCTTGTTATCCATATAAGGAACAATTTTCTTCAGCATAGCTTCGTACATCCCGCTTTGAATCATTGCCTGACGATGAACAAACATTTGATGGTCATAATCAGTTTGTATATGGGTTTTAAGAAAGTATAGTGTCCCTTTCTTTGATAAGTCGAAGCGATGCTTCTCTCCACAGATTAACGCATAATCTTTTTGTGTAACGGAGCTATGGCAGATAGGGCATCGAAACAGTAATGTATTTTCAGACAGGAAATTTTTAGCTTTATCAATCTTTTTAAGCATGTATTGCTCCTTCTCATCCCAATAATTTCATTCTGCTCTATCTTACAATGAGAATCCCTCTTTGGCAACATTGGAAAATATGTTACAATGCCTATGGAGAAATTGTACAGGAGTGAAGAATTATATCGACTTCTTACTTTTCTTTTCAATACAATGTAAAAAGGCAAGTAACAAGTAAATAGAATTTAGTGAAATAGAAGGAGTGGTCGAAATGATCAAAGAATTTTGTGCAGAAAATTTTACAGATATCCCTGCAGCTATTCGCAATGGTGCGGGCAGAATTGAACTCTGTGATAATCTTGCCGTTGGCGGAACAACACCAAGTACAGGTGTGATTGAAGAGGCTCTTCAATATGCAGGAGAACAGTCCGTTCCTATCATGACGATGATTCGACCTCGCGGTGGTAACTTTGTTTACAATGATATCGAATTAAAAATTATGCATACAGATTTAATTGAAGCGAAGAAAATAGGGACAGACGGTGTTGTTTTCGGCTGTCTGACAGAGGAGAACTGGTTGGATGAGGAAGCCTTAGAGCTTCTTATTGAGACCTCTGAGGGCTTGCAGATTACTTTCCACATGGCCTTTGACTCATTGAGTAAAGAGGACCAGTTCAAAGCAATCGACTGGCTGGCTGAACATGAAGTGCATCGAATCTTGACACATGGCGGTCCTGCCGGAACATCTATCGATGAAAATATCCCACATTTGAAGGAACTCATCAGCTATGCCGGCGATAGAATCATTATCCTTCCCGGAGGCGGTATCTCTGCGCAAAATAGAGAACAGATAAAAGAAGCTTTGGGTGTGGAAGAGCTTCACGGAACAAAAATTGTTGCTTTCGATTTGTAATCGTCTATTGCTTTTCAGAGGCTGAACCAAAGTTCATTCGTTTTTTAGAGGTAAGGAGCGTTGAACGTTTATTTCTGTTCCACTTTCTGCTACACAAAAAACCGTTGATTGTCAGAATGTCAATCAACGTTTTTTTTAAGTAAAGTAAGCCATAAAGATACTGGCAATATTGAAATAAATTAGTACACTTGTTAAATCACTTAACGTGGTAATGAACGGGCCGCTTGCTACTGCCGGATCAAAGCCCAGCTTGTCCATCAGCATCGGTATTAAGCTGCCGGCTAAGTTTGCTACAGTAATGGCACAAAGCATCGCCATACCGATGACAAAGCCCAATGGAAAGTTCTGCTTCCAAATTCCAACCACAATGAATATCGTTAAGCCGGTAATCGCACCGGTTACGACTCCTGTCAGCACCTCACTGATGATTAGACGCTTGAAATTATTGTCCTTTTCATCACTGACTGCCAACCGACGAACAGCGACCGCCAGCGATTGTGTGCCTGCATTTCCGGCTGTTCCTGTAATCAAAGAAATAAAGACTGCTAAGATACTGGCTTCACTGACTAACATCTCATAATGGCTGATAAGTGTTGCCGTAGACATTCCTAGAAACAACAATGTAATTAGCCATGGCAGCCGTTTGGAAGCAGCCTTGAAAGGATTCTCACTGACTTCCTCTACGTCAACCCCTGCCAAACCGGAGTAGTCACTGGCAGCCTCATCATCGATAACATCAATGATATCATCGACGGTTACAATCCCAAGAAGATGATCATCATAATCAATAACAGGCAGTGCCAGAAAGTCATAATCACGAATTGTCTGTGCAACATCCTCTTGGTCATCTCCCACATGAACTGAAATAACCCGCTCACTCAGTATCTCACTAATCATTGTATCATCATCATTGATAATCAAATCACGAAGAGAGATAACACCCACCAGTCGATTATCCTGATCCACAACATATACATAATAAATCGTCTCAGCAACATCTGCTTGATTCTTCAGTACATACATCGCCGAACGTACCGTTTGATTTGCGACAATTGAAACATACTCGGTGGTCATAATTGAGCCGGCTGTATCATCTTCATAATGCAGAAGCTCTTTAATTTCACTTGCATCCTCAGCACTCATCAGACTTAGATACTTAGCCATTTGACTTTTATCCAGCATGTTCAACAAATCCACCGCATTATCCGTGTACATCTCTGAAAGCATTTCAGCTGCATAGCTAGGACGCATTTCAGCAATATAGACCTTCATGTCATCATTGTCTTCTTCAATAACATCAAACATGTCTGCTAATTCCTTAGGAGACAAATAATTGTATACTCGTTTGCGACTGTCAGCTTCAAGAGATTGGTAGAACTGCCCTTGTTCATAGATGTGAAGGGCTAAAAAGGCGTCACGAAATTCATTCATCTGCTCCGTTTTCAAAAAACTTAGCAATACTTCGAATTGCTCCTCGATTTCCTGTCCTTCATTCATCCCTCTAACCTCCCTCTTATTCAATAATAGTCCGCATATCCTCCGCCAGCGCAGAATCAATACTGATTTTTTCTCCTGTAAACGGATGGTCAAAACTCAAGTGGCTGCAATGCAGTGCCTGACGCATTATGCCTCTTTCCATCGAACCACTGTACAGTTCATCTCCTAAAAGAGAGCAGCCGATGCTTTCAAAATGCACCCGTATTTGGTGTGTCCGACCTGTATGCAGTCGAATCTTTACAAACGCAATATCCTCTTGTTTTTTTCTTAACCAATATTCTGTCTCAGCGTATTTTCCCTCTTCTGAAACCTTTCGCTTCAATAAAGACGAAACATCTCGACTAATTGGTGCAATAATTTCGCCATGTTCAGCCAAAGTATCCACTGCACCACCTACAAGAGCATGATAAATTTTCACTACTTGCTTTTTGCGAAGCTGCTGATCCAACAATGCATGAGCAAAGCCATGTTTAGCAAAGAGCATCGCACCTGAAGTATCTCTATCCAACCGAGTAACGATATGAATCACTTGATCCTTGTAGTTCATTCTTTGATAATAGCCTTTTACCTGATTGGCCATCGTTTCACTCGTATGATATTGAGAAGGGATAGACGCGATTCCTGCCGGTTTATTGACAACTAAAAAATGCTCATCCTCAAATAAGATATCCACAGAACTATCTGAGGGCAGCATCGTTTCGTGCTCGCCTTCATCCGGAATCACAATCTTCACCAAATCACCGGCTGTCAACTTAAATAATACATTCTCCACCTGCTCATTGACAGTGATTCGACCACCCTGAAATTTTACCTTTGCCAACAGCCCTTTTGATACACCCTGTTCCTTTAAATAGGATTTAACTTGCTGCGGCTGTTCTTTTGTGAATGTCCATTGAAATTCCATATTCCCTCTAATCCTCACTAATAAATGCATCCTTGACTCTGTGCCAAAAGTGCATGTGCTTATATGACGCAAAATGAATGCGCTCATCGGCAATTCGATACTGAATCGAATCAATATTTTCTTGATAAATATTCAACTGATCCACTGTAATTAAATAGTCGCTGCCCCCACGCAAATCAATAGAAACCCATTCTGAGTCAGCAATAACCATCGGCGAGCCAAGCGTTCGAAACACTCGATTGTTCAGTGAAGCAATTTCTGCTAATTGAAAAGCGTTAATGCTGGGATGAATCACAGCACCGCCTACACTCTTATTGTAAGCCGTAGAGCCGGTCGGAGTAGAAACAGATAACCCATCACCTCTAAAGCGTTCAAACAGCTCATCTTTGATATAGACATCAGCAACCATCGTTCGATTGGAGCGCTTGATTGTGGACTCATTTAATGCCAGAAAATGCCTGTCGGGGTTTTCATCACAAAATTTGATGGTCACATCCAACAACGGATAACTGATACTTTTCTCCTGTTCCATTAAAAAGCTGGAAACCAATTCTTCCAGCTCATAATCACGCCAATCCGTATAAAAACCTAAATGTCCTGTATGAACACCTAAAAATTTTACTTTATCCAATCGATGATTAAATCGGTGAAAGGCAGAAAGCAGAGTCCCGTCTCCACCAACAGAAATAACCAGCTCAGGGTCGGTTTCCGACACCTCTATCTGTTTCTGCTCTAAAAGAATCAACAGCTGTTCTGTGACTCGTTTCGATTTCTCCTCATTATTATGGACGATCGTTACCTTCATGCCCAGTCTCCTGTCTACGTTTGACCTTCGTTTTTCTTTTTTCGATACGCTTTTGCTGACTTTCCTCTTCCGTGAGAGAAAAGGTGCTGTGCCTCTTGAATCTCCTCACGAATATTCGACATCTCTTCATCAAGCTGATAAGCAGCTTCCGCAGCACGCTGAAGCCTGTCATTTAACTCTTCCGGAAAATCCCCATGATACTTATAATTTAATGAATGTTCGATTGTTGCCCAAAAATTCATGGCCAGCGTTCGAATCTGTATTTCTGCTAATATTTTTTTCTCTCCCGTTATCAGTTGAACAGGGTAGGCAATCACCAAATGATACGATCGATAGCCGCTTTCTTTTTTATTCGTAATATAATCACGCTCTTGTATGATTTCAAGATCCTTACGGTTCCTAATAATCTCAACAACCTGATAAATGTCTTCCACAAATTGGCACATAATGCGTAATCCGGCAATGTCCTGCATTTCTTCTTCCAATCGATCCAGCGGAATTTTTCTCAATTCTGCTTTAGTCAAAATGCTGTCTATCGGCTTTACTCGTCCTGTTACAAACTCGATAGGGGTATGCCTGTTAAGCTCATTGAACTGCTTACGAATGCCCCGTAACTTGACTTTCATCTCTCCAACAGCTTGCTCATATGGCGCAAGAAAAAGCTCCCAGTCTTTCTCCATATATCTCCCTCAATTTCCTTGAATTTGATCCACTGCTTATTTTACCATAGACAGACGAAAAAATGGATTTTTTATTCTATTGTAAGAATTATCAAAAAAATCAAACAGCTCATTCACTTTCCTTGACGAAACCACTCAATCTATGTAAGAATTAAGTATAGAAGAAGGTGAGTCTCCTTGAGTAAAAATTTGGAAATCGAATACAAAACAATGCTCTCAGAAGAGACATTTTTCCGAATCACTGACTACTTTCAACTGAAAGAAGAAGACTTCTTTATTCAAGTAAACACGTATTTTGATACACTTGATTCACAGTTGAAACAAATGAACGCTGGTTTACGGATTCGAACGTTTGCTGACAACGCAGAGATTACACTTAAACTACCTGCAACGGTTGGTTTATTGGAAATCAATGACGAAGTTTCGCTTAAGCAAGCAGAAGAAATCAGCCAATCCGGTGTATTTCCGGAAAATAGTGAGGTATTTCAAAAATTATCACAACTGAATATTGTTACTCCCTTACATAAAATCGGTCAATTGAAAACCAAGCGAGCACAAAAAAAACTTCCCCAAGGTTTATTAGCTCTTGATGAAAGCTGGTATAACAATGATCACGATTATGAACTAGAGTTAGAAGTTACCGACGCTGAATCTGGAAGAAAAGCGTTTGAGCAGTTGTTAAGTACTTTGACTATCAAAGAAATTAACGCGCCAAACAAAATTCAGAGAATGATGTCGTCTTCTTAGTGGTCTTGTAATGATAAATGAGCAAATTATTTCTTTTTTCTTTGTTTTTTTGTTACATTACATGAATTGGTTCGTTTCGTGCATTATGTCAAAGAGTCGAATTGGAGGAAGTATGAATGATTGAAATCTATTTGTTCGTTAATCCGCTAGGGAAGATCTGTTTGAACATCGAAAGAGAAATTTTGAAATTTGCACAGACAGAAAGCAAAAAGATACAATTGCGTTTGATTCCACTAGTAAATATGAAAACGATTAAGAAGCTGGTAAAAATTCACAAAATTTCATCTACTGATATTGCAGAAAGAAATAAATTATTTGAAAACACGTATTCTGCTGCGCTAGATTTTAAAGCAGCACAGCTGCAGGGTAAGAAAAAGGGACGTCATATCCTTTTAAACCTTCAGCAATTGGTCACTGAGGAAAGCACTCCCTACTCCACTGAGTTGGCTGAAAAGCTAATTGTTGAGGCTGGGGGCGATTTGGAGATGTTTCAGGCAGACCGTCATTCAAGTTTTGTGAAGGATTCTTTTCAGATTGATCAACAGATTGCCAGAGAGATGGGTGTCTCAAAGCATCCCGCTGCTGTTATTTACAATTATGCCTGTGATAGAGATTTTGGTGTTCTTGTTGAAGAGTGTCTGACAATCGAACACATCAAGCGCCTCTGTGAAACAACTGAAGAGAACTATGTTCATTTCCACGATCCACTCCAGTTAGCTGAGGATTTTGAACAATCTGTCCCTAAAGGACATTTACATCTATTATAAAAAAACGGAAACAGCTCGATTCTGCTACTTCCGTTTTTTTATGCTGCTATTTTTTCTCTAACGTTTCGATTAACTCTTCTAATTCTTTCAAACGTGTCTCGAAAACCTTCATTGCATCTTCAATGTATGCTGGCTGTGTCATGTCTACACCGGCCTTTTTCATCACTTCAATAGGATAATCACTACTTCCTGATTTCAGGTAGTTCAGGTAATTTTCCAGTGCATCAGGCTCTTTTTTCAAGATTTTATCTGCTAATGCAGAAGCTGCCGAGAATCCTGTTGCATATTGATAGACGTAATAATTGTAGTAGAAATGAGGAATTCTTGACCACTCTAAAGCAATTTCTTCATCCTCTACTACTTCCGGGCCGTAGTATTTCACATTCAGCTCCGCATAATTTTCATTCAGGTACTCGCTAGTTAACGGTGTTCCTTCTGCATCCTTCGTATGGATGAAGTGCTCAAATTCTGCAAACTGTGTTTGGCGGAAAATCGTTCCCTTGAAGCCATCCAGAAAATGGTTCAGTACATAAGCTCGAACATGAGGATCGGTCTCTGTTTCTAACAAATACTCAGTTAAAATATTTTCATTAGTCGTTGAAGCAATCTCAGCTAAAAAGATAGAATAATCACCATAAACATATGGCTGATTTCCTCTGGTGAAATAGCTGTGGACACTGTGCCCCATCTCATGAACAAGTGTATAGAGCTGATCCAGGCTATCATGCCAGTTCATCAGAATGTATGGGAATGTATCATAAGCGCCGGATGAGTACGCACCACTTCGCTTCCCTTGATTTTCAACTACATCAATCCAACGATTGCCAAATGCTTCTTCAACTACAGCCAAATACTCCTCACCTAGAGGCGCTAATGCAGCTGTTGCCTTTTTCTTTGCGTCATCGTAGCTGAATTTGATAGATGCATCTCCTAGAATCGGCGTATACATATCATACATATGCAGTTCATCCAAGTTCAATAATCTTTTTCTCAAACTCACATAACGATGCAGCAGTGGCAAGTTACGATTAACCACATCAACCAAGGTTTCATAGACACTTTCCGGAATATGATTCCCTGATAAGGCCGCTTCTCTCGCAGAACCATAGTTTCTAACCTTAGCCTTATAGTTATGCATTTTCACATGAGTGGATAAGGTTGATGCAAAGGTATTGTTGAACTGCTCATAAACACTATATAGACCTTTGAAAGCCGCTTCTCGAACATTTCTTGAAGTACTTTCCATTAATTGACCATAGACACCATGGCTCAGTTGGATTTTTTCTCCTTTTTCATCTTCAATAACAGGGAACTTAAGGTCCGCGTTATTCAAAACTGAAAAAGTATTGCTGGATGCTCCGAAAATCTCCCCGGCTCCAGCCAAAAGAGCTTCCTGTTCTTCACTAAGAACGTGCGCGCGACTATCCAAGATATTTTCAATGAAATGTCTGTATACTTCCAATTTAGGCTCTTCTTTGAAATAACCCCAAATTTCATCATCTGTCAATGATAGGACTTCAGGCTCAAACCAAGCAACAGCTTCTCCTACTTGAGAATATAATGAACCGGCTCTTGAGTTCAATGCTTGATAGGTTGAATTTGTTGTATCCTGATCATTTTTGAGATGCGAATAGACGTAAATCACTTCTATTTTACGATAAATATCAAGTAGATACTCAATTCCTTTTAGAAAGGCATTACTACCATTTCCCAAGGTTCCCTTCAGATTATTTACTGTTTTTATCTCCTCTGATAATTGGGTATACGCTTCTTCAAATGCTTGATCATCCTTAAAAATAGGCGTCAAATCCCAAGTCAGTTCTGTTTCGATTTCTTCGCGTTTTGGTAATTGTTTTGCTTCACTCATCACTGTGTTCCCTCCATTCATACTAGCTACATAAATCCTAAAAAAGTTTTCAATAGTCACTTCCATAGGCTTCACATAGACGAATCGTACTAAATAATTGATGACTGATTATTGGATTGGTCCTCCACCTGAAAAACCGTTCAGCCTGTTACTATTTAGTTCTATTCCTATAATCTATAGTATCATATTTTCAAAGGTGTACCAGTAATAATCACTTGAGGCAACTGTTTTTCATCAAGTATAAGTGTCGGATGTGGTCTTACTCTATTTTTGTAATCAATGATGACTTCAAATTCTCCGGCTTTCACTCGTCTTTTCAGCACCTGACAGATAAGCAAGCCTTCAATCAAATAATGGCTTAGCCAGTTTATCAAAGCTGCAGGCGCTACAGCTGGAACTAGTTGATGCAGCTGTTCCTTAAAGATATAGGTGCTGCAGAAATGAAGTATCTCTGTTTTGCTGACTGTACCTTTTACAGCTAGCCATTCCCAAAAGTAATATTTAAATAAAAAAATCGATTTTCCCAGTACAAAAGACTGGTTGATTGAATAATAAAACCATGGATGTAAGCTGAGTAAATTCAGGCCCTTCTGATAGTAAAACGATTGTATCGGTAATAGCTCCCGCTTCTTCCCCCGCAGTTTTTTATAAAGCTCCTGATAAACAGCAGACAGCTCCCCTTCCAGTAAGTATTCTCTATAGTGAAACAGTCGCTTTTCAGCAGCCATTTCAAATAAATCAGCGAATCTTATATCGTTGAAATTCCAATACTTTGTCCCATAGCACAGCCTTCCAGTCGCTTTTAGTTCTACATGATAACGTAAATAGAGCTTTTTCCTTTTTAAATCTGCTGTCCAAAGATAAAAGCCCAGCTTCTGCGAATAGCTGCAAAATTTTCTGATTGTTCCATTACTCTTTCCATAATTCCAAATTTTCCTACCACAAATCCAAATCGGTTGGTACCCATTCTCAATATACGAGCGCGTTCTTTTTACCATTTCCTCTGCTGAAAGCATACTGCATTGAAATTCTATGGCATAACGTCCTATCAGTAAATCTGCCCGTTGTTTTATTTCCGGCAAATAGGCTTCAAGCTGATGCTCAATCTTTTGTTGCCGACACTGTTCAGCAAAAATTTTTTTGAGCTCAAGGTGTTCCGGCGATTCTCCACCGCTAGTAATATTGCAGCTTTGACTTGATAAATGAGCAAAATAAGGTAATCGAATCTGCCCTTTTTTGAGCTGAACCCGTTGCTCACATATCGGGCAAAAAAATTGTCGATTTTTCCATTTACCAATTGCCTTTTCGGACACCCATACTAAGGAAATTAGCTTTCCTTCATCGTTTTTCGCCACCAACATATCCATCACCTCAAAAATAAGATACGCATAATTTCACTTAATTTGTGAATAATAACTTCTATCTTTTTTAGTCTGCTAATCCTAAAACAACTGAATGAATCATCTAGCCGATAAGCTAGACATTACCCGCCTTCCCATTAATCCTTGCTAGTATAGAGGGTATATCCTTTTTCCAAGTAATTATCCACCCGCATAGCGGGTGGCTTTTTAATAGCCCTAGAAGGGCTCATTACTTGCTGCTCCCTTCAAGGGAGCTTTTTAAGAGACCGCCAACCGCTATCTCTCTATTTTTTTCT